>CP070653.1:1779303-1824104 GCA_020354665.1 Burkholderiales bacterium | reverse complement strand
CGTGGCTGCGGCCGTCGCGGCGGGAGGGCGACGCGATGCTGCCCAGCCTGCGCAGCCATGCCGGCGACATCGTGATCGCGATCGATACCTCGGGCTCGGTCAGCGAACGCGATTTGGCCGAGTTCATCGCCGAGATCAATGCGCTGAAGGGCACGCTCGCGGTGCGCACCACGCTGCTGGCATGCGACAGCGCGCTGGCGACCGACGGCCCCTGGATCGCCGAGCCCTGGGAGCCGCTGCTGCTGCCGAAGCAACTTGCCGGTGGCGGCGGCACCGACTTCGCGCCGGTGTTCGACTGGATCGAGCACGAGGGCCGGCGGCCCGACGCACTGGTGTACTTCACCGACGCCGACGGCGCCTTCCCGGCGCGGCCGCCGGACTACCCCGTGCTGTGGCTGGTCAAGGGCCGCGCGCCGGTGCCGTGGGGACGACGGATCGCGCTCGCCTGAGCGACCGCAGGCGAGGGCAGCCTCCCTTCGCGGGTAGCTCCACAGGGCAGCTCGCTGGCCCACGATGGGTGCGATCATCGCCGCAGACGTTTGCTGCTGCCGTGTCGCTGAACGAACTCGTCTCCGAAGATGCCCTGCGGCTGGCCGTCCTGCTGGCCGGCGAGGTGCATGCGGTGCGCATCGACGACGGCGCGTTGACCCTGTACGCACTCACGCCGCGCGGCGAGGCGCGCGTGGCGCTGCACCCCGACACGCGCGCCGAGCGCTACCTGATGCGCGTGCGCGAAGTGCTCGCCGGACACGCGATGGGCTTCCCTGGCGGCTACCCGGTGCATCTGCGTCGCTGGACGCGCAGCGGCCACGCGAGCCCGAAGAACCTGGAGGCCCTGCTGCGTTTGGGCGAGCCGGAAGCGGTGACGGCGGTTTCGCTGTCGGCCAACCTGACCGACGAACTCGCGCGCCGTGTCTGGTGGGCGCAGCCGGACAATGAGACAGCGCGCAGCATGCTCGCTCACGAGTCGGTACGCCGCGGCTCGATGGGCCCGGTGCTCGCGCAGCACCTGCTCGAGCACCTGCCATTCGAAGAGGATCCTGACGCCGCAATCGCCTCGGTGCGTGCCATCGCGGCCGCCGGGCAACTTGATGCGCGTTGGCGCGAGCGGTTGTGGCGCGCGGCGCAGAACCGGCCGCATTACCTGCTCGGCTGGCTTGAGTATGAGCCGCACACGTTGCCTGTCGGCTCGCAGATTGCTCTGGATCCCGGCGTGGCTGCCGCCGCCGAGGCCGGTCACGCGGAGGCCGCGCTGCTCGTGCGCTGCGCCTCGGCGCCAGGCCAGGGCGTACTGCGCGCGCTCGCGCTGGCGCTCGAGAAACCGCCGACGCACGATGCGGTGTTTGGCGTGCTCGACGTGATCGCGGCCTGGTTCGCCGACGCGCGCTCGCCGTCGCAAGGCGAGCTGCAGGGCGTCGCGCCGGACACGCTCGCTGCGGCGCACGCGCTGGCCGCGACCGGCCGTGCAGCCGCGGAGCCGATCCTCGCCCGTACCACCGCGGTCGGACCGCTGATGCGGCGCCACCTCGCGCCCGTGCTGCAGCCGCTGCTGCACCACCTGCGGGTGCTGCGGGGTCTGAAATGAAGGGCGGCGTTTATATCGACCCCGAGGCGGCGCACCTCGTCACGCGGCAGTGGGCGGTGGTCAACGTCAAGCGCGGCAGCCGCAAGCGCTTCCCCGAGACCTGCGTCGAGCCGATGCCCAGCGCCGAAGCCGCGCTCGCGCACGCCGACCCAGCGAGCCATCGGCATGCCGCCGAAGTGATGGGCCCGTCCCGCTCGTCGGAGGGCGTGCGGCTGTACTACCTCGTGCGCTGGCTCGATCCCGCCTGACGCCGGCGCCCCCCCGAACCGTCGACGCAGCCGCGTCCGGCCGGAACGCAAGCCCAGCCTTGGACGATCACACGTCGATATTGGCCGCCCGCAGCGCGTTGCTCTCGATGAAGTCGCGGCGCGGCTCGACCTCGTCGCCCATCAGCATCATGAACACCTTGTCGGCCTCGATCGCGTCCTCGATCTGCACCTTCAGCAGCCGACGCACGTCCGGATCCATCGTCGTCTCCCACAGCTGCCCGGGGTTCATTTCGCCCAGCCCTTTGTAGCGCTGGCGCGTCACGGCGTTGTCGGCCTGTTGCATCAGCCAGGCCATCCCAGCGCGGAAGTCACCGACGCGGCATTCCTTCTGCTTGTCGCCCTCGCCGCGCCGAACCACCGCATCCGGGCCGAGCAGACCCTTGAACGTCAAGCCGGCGCGGCTGAGCGCTTCGTAATCGGCGCCGTGCACGAAATCCGCCGTGATCACGCTGGTCTTCGTGTTGCCGTGGTGGCGGCGAGTGATGCGCAGCTGCTGCTTGTCGGTTCGCGGGTCCACCTCGGCGCTGACCTGCGCATCGTGCAGCACCGCCACAAGCGCACTGGCCGACGCCTGCGCCTGCTCGGGCGTGTCGAGCTCGACCACCAGCCCGTCGGCGATCGCACGCAGTGCCTCGACATCCATCCAGTTGGCCAGCCGCTCGATCACGCTTTCGGCCACCAGATACTGGCGCGCCAGCTCCTCGAGCGCGCTGCCGGTGATCGGCGTCTTGCCATTGCCGGGATCGACCGCCGCACCCTCGAGCGCCACCTTCAGCATGTAGACGTGCAGTTCGCTGTCGTCCTTGAGGTACTGCTCTGACTTGCCGAGCTTGACTTTGTAAAGCGGCGGCTGCGCGATGTAGATGTGGCCGCGCTCGACCAGTTCGGGCATCTGCCGGTAGAAGAAGGTCAGCAGGAGCGTGCGGATGTGCGCGCCGTCGACGTCGGCATCGGTCATCACGATGATGCGGTGGTAGCGCAGCTTGGCGATGTCGAAGTCCTCGCTGCCAATGCCCGTGCCCAGCGCAGTGATCAGCGTGAGTATCGCCTCGCTGGACAGCAGCTTTTCATAGCGCGCCCGTTCGACGTTGAGGATCTTGCCGCGCAGCGGCAGGATCGCCTGGAACTTGCGGTCTCGCCCCTGCTTGGCGCTGCCGCCGGCGGAGTCCCCCTCGACGATGTAGATCTCGCACCGCGCCGGGTCTTTCTCCTGGCAATCGGCCAGCTTGCCGGGCAGACCGACACCGTCGAGCACGCCCTTGCGTCGCGTCATCTCGCGTGCCTTGCGCGCCGCCTCGCGCGCCCTGGCCGCCTCGACGATCTTGCCGCAGATGATCTTGGCATCGACCGGGTTCTCGAGCAGCCAGTCGTTGAGCTTCGTGGCGACGATCTCCTCGACCGGCCCGCGCACTTCGCTGGACACCAGCTTGTCCTTGGTCTGGCTGGAGAACTTGGGCTCAGGAACCTTCACGCTCATCACACACGCCAGCCCCTCGCGCATGTCGTCGCCGGCGATCTCGACCTTGGCCTTCTTGGCCAGCTCGTTGTCTTCGATGTACTTGTTGATCACCCGCGTCATTGCCGCTCGCAGGCCGGTCAGATGGGTGCCGCCGTCGCGCTGCGGGATGTTGTTGGTGAAGCACAGCACCGACTCGTTGTACCCGTCGTTCCACTGCATCGACACCTCGACGCCGACTGGCGTTCCGTGCTCGCTGAGCTTCTCGCCGAAGGCATGGAAGATGTTCGGGTGCAGAACCTTCTTGCCTTGGTTGATGAACTCGACAAAGCCCCGTACACCACCGGCGAACGCGAAGTTGTCCTCCTTGGCGTTGCGCTCGTCGACGAGCTTGATCCCGACGCCGTTGTTGAGGAACGAGAGCTCGCGCAGCCGCTTGGCCAGCACGTCGTAGTGGAAATCGATGTTCGAGAAGATCTCGTCGTCGGGCAGGAAGTGCACCTCGGTGCCGCGCTTGTCGGTCTCACCCAGAATCTTCATCGGGCTGATCGGGAATCCATCGCGCTGCTCGATCACGCGATCCTGCGGCACGCCCTTGCGGAACTCCATCAGGTGCACTTTGCCGTCGCGCCGCACGGTCAGACGGAGCCACTTCGACAGCGCATTGACGCAGCTGACACCCACGCCGTGCAGACCGCCCGAAACCTTGTAGCTGTTCTGGTTGAACTTGCCGCCAGCATGCAGCTCGGTCAGCGCGATCTCAGCGGCCGTGCGCTTGGGATCGTGCCGGTCGTCCATCTTCACGCCGGTCGGGATGCCCCGCCCGTTGTCGATCACCGAAATCGAGTTGTCGGTGTGAATCGTCACGACGATGTCGTCGCAGTGCCCGGCCAGCGCTTCGTCGATCGAGTTGTCGACCACCTCGAAGACAAGGTGATGGAGTCCTGTGCCATCGGACGTGTCTCCGATGTACATGCCCGGCCGCTTGCGCACCGCCTCGAGGCCCTCGAGGATCTGGATGCTGGCTTCGCCGTAGGCCTGCGATGCCTCCTGCGGCGTGGTGATCTGCTTGCTCATGAACTTCTTTCGTCGTCCGGTTCAGCCGGGACCTGAAAATCTGCAGCGCCGAAGCGGGTGCTTGGCCCCTCCGCGGCAACCGGCGAGCCGCTCAGATGCGCATTGGCATCACGACGTACTTGAACCCGGCCTGCTCCGGGATCGTGATCAGCGCCGAACTGTTGGCGTCCTGCAGCGATACCGTGACCATCTCCTGCCCCATGTTCGCGAGCGCCTCGCGCAGGTAGGTCACGTTGAAACCGATCTCGATCGGGTCACCCTCGTAGTCGATCTCGAGTTCCTCCTTGGCTTCTTCCTGCTCGGCGTTGCTCGACGTGATGCGTAGCAGGCCGGGCTCGAAGTTCAGGCGCACGCCCTTGAATTTCTCGCTGGTCAGGATCTCGGCGCGCTGCAGGCTTGACAGCAGCGCGATACGGCCGAGCGTCACGTGGTTCTTGTGACCCTTCGGGATCACGCGGTTGTAGTCGGGGAACTTGCCCTCGACCAGCTTGGTAACGAACTCCATCCCGGAAAACTCGAACTTGGCCTGGTTGCCCGCAAAGCGGATATCGATTGGCGCCTCCTCGTCCTTGAGCAACCGCAGCAACTCGAGCACCGTCTTGCGCGGCAGGATCACCTCCTGCTTGGGGATCTCGCCGGCCAGCGTGGCCTGCGCCAGTGCCAGCCGGTGGCCGTCGGTCGCCACCAGCGTCAGCGTCTTGCCCTCAGCGACAAACAAGATGCCATTGAGGTAGTAGCGGATGTCGTGCACCGCCATCGCGAAGTGCACTTGGTTGATCAGCGACTTCAGCGTCTTCTGCGGCACGCTGAACGAGGGCCCGAAGTCCGCCGCTTCCTGCACCAGCGGGAAATCCTCCGCCGGCAGCGTCTGCAGCGTGAAGCGGCTCTTGCCTCCCTGCAGCGTGAGCTTGCTCTGGTTGGAGGACAGCGACACTGTCTGGTCATTCGGCATCGAACGCAGGATGTCGATCAGCTTGCGTGCGGCCAGTGTTGTCGCGTATTCGCCGCTATCACCCCCGAGTTCGGACTGGGTGCGCACCTGAATCTCCAGGTCGCTGGTCGTGAACTCGACGCTGCTGCCACGCTTGCGGATCAGCACGTTGGCCAAGATCGGCAGGGTGTGCCGACGTTCGACAATGCCCGCGACCGACTGCAAAGCACTCAGCACCTTTTCCTGGCCTGCTTTCAGAACAATCATTTCTTCTCCTCGTGTGGTCGTTCTAATAGGGTCGGGCCCAGTCTGTGGAGAACGTCATTTTCGCTCGTGAGGTCAAGGATTTGGAGCAGGGGCAAGGTTGTGGGCGGGGTCCTGATATGCGCACGGCCTGCAGATCAATAACTTCGCCGTTCGCACGCACACTGTGGATAGCTGGAGGGTTGTTCGGCGGTTGTCCCCAGGCTTGCCATGCGACAGCGCCGCTCGGTTCAAGCAGGCGCGTCATCCTTTCAGGGTTTGCTCCAGCACGTGGAGCTGCTGGTTGAGTTCGCTGTTCTTCTGTCGCTCGCCGCCGATCTTACGCACCGCATGCAATACCGTTGTGTGGTCGCGCCCGCCGAAGAGTTCACCGATTTCGGGCAGGCTCTTTTGGGTCATTTCCTTGGCCAAGTACATCGCGATTTGCCGCGGCCGCGCGATGCTCGCGGGCCGCTTCTTGCTGTACATGTCGGCAACCTTGATCTTGTAGAAGTCAGCGACCGTCTTCTGGATGTTCTCGACGCCGATCTGACGGTTCTGGATCGATAGCAGGTCCTTCAGGGCTTCGCGGGCGAGTTGGATGTTGATGTCTTTCTGGCTGAAGCGCGAATAGGCAAGAATCTTCCGCAGTGCACCCTCGAGCTCGCGCACATTCGCGCGCACATTCTTGGCCACGAAGAAGGCGACGTCCTCGGGCATCACGGCACCCTCGATCTCGGCCTTCTTCATCAGGATCGCGACCCGCATCTCAAGCTCGGGAGGCTCGATCGCCACGGTCAGTCCGGCGTCGAAGCGCGAAGTCAACCGCTCGTCGATGTCGACCAGCCCCTTGGGATAGGTATCGCTGGTCATGATGATGTGGGCCTTCTTGGCCAGTAGTGCCTCGAAGGCATTGAAGAATTCTTCCTGCGTGCGTTCCTTACCGGCGAAGAACTGGACATCGTCGATCAGCAACAGGTCCAGCGAGTGGTACTTCGCCTTCAGTTCGTCGAATGTCTTGCGCTGGTAGTTCTTCACCACGTCGGAGATGAACTGCTCGGCGTGCAGGTACAGCACACGCGCCTCCGGGCGGTCCTTCAGCAGTGCGTTGCCCACGGCGTGGATCAAGTGCGTCTTGCCCAGTCCGACGCCGCCATAGATGAACAAGGGGTTGTACATCTGCCCCGGCGCGCCGGCCACATGCAACGCAGCGGTGCGAGCCATCTGATTGGCGCGGCCCGGCACCAGGTTTTCGAAGGTCAGTGCCGGATTCAGGCGGTGCCTGGTCGTGGCGTTCACGTGAGCGACCGCCATCGGCACGGACGGCGCGTCGTAGCCATTGGCCTGCTGGATCGGCAGCACGCTGGCGATGCCGATGGGGCGCTGCATGGGTTGGGTTTCGCTGGCAGGGGTTGCGGTGCGGCCGTCGCGCAGCGCGAGCGTGAGCTCGAGTCGCACCGGCTTGCCAGCCAATTCGGACAACACCGTTTCGATCCGCGTGGCGTATTGATTCCGAATCCAGTCGAGCTTGAATCGGTTGGGTACGCGCACCGATGCCACGACGCAGTCGCCCGCGCCCTCGGCAATTTCCGCCGGAGGCAATGGTCGGATCCAGGTGTTGAACTGCTGCTCAGGCAACTCGATCGCGAGGCGTTCGCAGCCCCGCTGCCATAGGTCGGCGCCCATTTCTGTGGAGAACTCGTTCTTGTGAGGCGCAGATTGTAGCCGCATCCAAGCGTGCCGGGCAGGTTATCCACAGATCCGGCCCGATCAGGCTAGCCGGCGCTTCCGATGCAGTCCGAACTCATCAAAGTTTGACGGTAACGGCCAGTTTTTGCTGTAATCACAGGTTTTCCGCAATCGCCAGGCGCTCTGCGGCGCAGCAGGACGCTTGGTGGCAACCTGACCGGGCTGAACGCAGGGTGTCGTGCCGTTCAGGCAGGCCTTGCGCCGTCGCCGGGCCAGCACCCAGAAACCGAGCACCCCCAGCCCCGAGGACATCTCGATGAAACGCACCTACCAACCCTCCAAAATCCGTCGCGCTCGAACGCACGGCTTCCTCGTGCGCATGAAGACGCGCGGCGGCCGCGCCGTGGTCAATGCGCGTCGGGCGAAAGGGCGCAAGCGGCTGTCCGTTTGAGCAGGTGAACGATCCCGGCGAGCTATCCCGTCGCGCGGCGTGTCTCGGACTACCCTGCGGGCCGTGTCTTGGCCAAGATCCGCCGGATTACCCGCTCGAAGGACTTCGAGGACGCACTGGCGACCCGCAGCCGGGCCAGCGCCCAGCATTTCTCGGTCCATCATCTCGCGCGCGCCGCGGGCCGGCCGGCCGGACTCTCCGCTTATCTTGGATCGAGGCACTTGTCAACAGGCGAGGTATCGGCGCGGTCAATGCCTGTGGATGGAGCGACGCGCACGGGTTCGGGGCGGCTCGTATGTGCCGCTTCTCAAGCGGCTGTTCAGGGCTTTTGGCTTGGCATGGTCGTTCCGAAGCGATGCGCAGGACGCTCAGTGACGCGCAACTTGATCCGGCGCGAGATCCGTGCGGGGTTCGAACGGTCTGCCCCGATCCTGCCGCCCGGGATCTGGGTGGTTCGCCTGCGCGCGCCGTTCGAGGGGCTGCCGTGCCCGAGCGCGGCGTCTGTGGCGCTACGTCATGCGGTGCGCGCCGAGGTCGACTCTGTGCTGAGGCGCGCAGCGCGGTTTGATCGATGAAGTGCCGCGCATGATCCAGCGTCTGCTCACCACGATCTTGCGCGGCTACCGGCTGCTGTTCAGTCCCTGGCTCGGCAGCCAGTGCCGGTTCGAGCCGACATGCTCGGTCTACGCGATCGAATCGATCGAGCGGCACGGTGCGGGAATGGGCAGCTACCTCGCGCTACGCCGCGTTGTGCGATGTCACCCCTGGTGCGCCGGCGGCATCGATCCTGTCCCGCATGATCGGCCGCGGTGGCTCGGGCGCTTTTCGCACGCGCGGCACGACCAACCGACCAGCCGTCCTGGACCCTCCGCATGACCGATATCCGCCGCACCCTACTCTGGGTGGTCTTCACGATGTCGCTGGTGCTGCTGTGGGACGCATGGAACAAGCACACCGGCCAGCCGTCGTTGTTCGGCTCGGCCAGTACCTCGCAGCCGTCGGCGGCGCCGGGATCGGCCGCGAGCGGGGTGCCCGCACCTTCGCCTTCAGGGGCGCCGGTCCCGACCACCGGCTCGGCGCCGCCCGCGGCGCTGCCGATCCCGACGCCGACGGCCGGTGAGGTGGTCGCGGTCACCACCGATTTGGCGCGCGTGAGTTTCGACACCGCGGGTGCCAGCATCGTGAAGGTCGAATTGCTCAAGTACCGCGATCAACTCGACCCACGGCAGAACGTGGTGGTTTTCGACCGCTCGGCGCAGCGCCAGTACGTGGCGCAGTCGGGACTCGTCGGTGTTACCGGCGCCCCGACGCACCTGAGCCGGTTTTCGGTAGCGCCGGGGGATCGGTCGCTGCAGGCCGGCCACGACACGTTGAGCGTTCGCTTCGAGTCAGCGGAGGCCGGCGGCATCAAGCTTGTCAAGACGTTCAGCCTCAAACGTGGCGATTACACGATCGGCGTCAAGCACGAAGTCGTCAACGAAGGTACCACCCCTGTCGCGCCGCAGCTGTACGTGCAGCTGGTGCGCGACGGCAATGCGCCGGCGGGGGAATCGAGCTTCTACTTCACCTTCACCGGACCGGCGATCTACAACGACGCCTCGAAGTTCAAGAAGGTTGCATTCGGCGACATCGAGAAGGGCGACACGGCGTACGACAGGAGCGCCAACGACGGATGGGTCGCGATGGTGCAGCATTACTTCGCGAGTGCCTGGCTGCACACCGCGCCGGGGCCGCGGGAGTTCTACACGCGCAAGGTCGACGCCAATCTGTATTCGGTGGGCATGCTGTTTCCGGTCGGCACCGTTGAGCCGGGTGCGACCCGCTCGCTCGACCACGTCCTGTTCGTCGGGCCCCAGGAGGAGAAGAAGCTCGAAGCGCTGGCGCCCGGCCTCGAACTGGTCAAGGACTACGGCTGGGTCACGATCCTGGCCAAGCCGCTGTTCTGGCTGCTCGATAAGGTGCACAAGGTACTCGGCAATTGGGGCTGGTCGATCGTCGCGCTGGTCGTGCTGCTCAAGATCGCGTTCTATTGGCTCAACGCCAGTGCCTACCGCTCGATGGCCAAGATGAAGGCGGTCAACCCGCGCGTGATGGAGATGCGCGAGCGGCACAAGGACAACCCGCAGCAGATGCAGCAGGAGATGATGCGCATCTACCGCGAGGAGAAGGTCAATCCGCTCGGCGGCTGCCTGCCGATCTTGGTGCAGATCCCGTTCTTCATTGCGCTTTACTGGGTGCTGCTGTCGAGCGTCGAAATGCGACAGGCGCCGTGGATCGGCTGGATCACCGATCTGTCGGCCAAGGATCCTTATTACATCCTGCCGCTGCTGATGACCGCCTCGACGCTGCTGCAGACCTGGCTCAATCCGACCCCGCCGGACCCCGTGCAGGCGCGCATGATGTGGATCATGCCGCTGGTGTTTTCGGTGATGTTCTTCATCTTCCCGGCCGGCCTCGTCCTCTACTGGTTGACCAACAACCTGTTGTCGATCGCTCAACAGTGGACGATCAACCGTTCCCTCGGCGTCGGAAAGTGACGGAGCGCTCGCGCCGCTCCGCGCTGGGGCATTTGCCAATGGCGTTTACGAGCAAAGGCCCCACAGCTGCGGGGTCACCACCTGGCGAGGGGGGTGAATTTCCACCGCCAGGGGCCGATCCTGTCGTCGAGCTCCTTGTGTCACGGGCATTCTCGAGACACAGTGGCGCCTCGGTGAAAACGCACCACCATTCCATGCGGGGAAGACCCAGCGACGGCGCAAGGCTCGTCGCTGGCTCGGGAGGGTGACTCGGCCGGACACGTCCGATCCGGCCGGCGCTTCCCCCCGCGCCAACGCCTGAGGCCCGCCGGTAGCGATACCGGCGGGCTTCCTTGCGAGAGCGGGCAGCGGCGCGGTTGCGGCGCTGCCCGAGAATGGGCCCGTGTTGCCTAGACACGAAGACCCCATCATCGCAGTAGCGACTGCGCCTGGACGCGCTGCGGTAGGCATCGTGCGCATCTCTGCACGGCAGCTCGATGGGCTGATCGACGACTTGTTTCGCAGGCCACTGGAACCGCGGCGCGCCATGCTGCTGCCGTTTCTCGATGCGGGCGGCGAGCCGATCGATCGGGGCCTGGCGGTGTACTTCCCAGCACCGCATTCGTACACCGGTGAGGACGTGCTCGAACTGCAAGCGCACGGCGGCCCGGTGGTCCTGCAGCTGATCGTCGCGCGGTGTCTGGAGGCCGCGGCGCAGCTCGACGCCGCGGCGGGTCGCGCCCGGCTGCCGAATTTGCGCCTCGCGCAGCCCGGGGAGTTCACCGAGCGCGCTTTCCTCAACGGAAAGCTCGACCTCGCGCAGGCCGAAGCGGTGGCAGACATGATCGACGCGAGCACGGAGGCGGCGGCCCGCTCGGCCGGTCGTGCACTTACGGGCGCGCTCTCCGCAGCGGTCAATGCCCTGGCTGAGCGAATCGTCGCGTTGCGCACGCTGGTCGAAGCGACGCTGGACTTTCCGGAAGAGGATATCGACTTTGTCCAACAGGCCGACGCGCGCCGCCAGATCGAGCGGCTGCGGTCCGACCTGGCGGCACTGCTTGAGCGCACGCGCCAGGGAATGCTTCTGCGCGAGGGCATGCATGTCGTGCTGGCGGGCCAGCCCAACGTCGGCAAGAGCTCGCTGCTCAACGCATTGGCCGGCGCCGAACTCGCCATCGTCACGCCGATACCAGGTACGACGCGCGACAAGGTCAGTCAGACGATCCAGATCGAGGGCGTGCCCGTGCACGTGGTCGACACGGCCGGCCTGCGTCATCCGGACCAGACATTCGACGAGGTCGAGCGCATCGGCATCGAGCGCACCTGGCAGGCGATCGAGCAGGCGGATGCGATTGTCTTGCTGCACGATGCATCGCGTGCCGGCGAACCCGCGTACGACCAGGCCGAAACGCGGCTCGATCGCGAACTCGCGCCGCGCGCTCGTGAGGTCGGTCGTATCCTGCACGTCTACAACAAGACCGACATCGCTGCGGCGCCGCCCGATGCGCTCGCCGTCTCGGCGCTGACGGGACAGGGCCTTGCCGCGCTGCGCGAGGAGTTGCTGCGCCGCGCCGGCTGGCACGCCTCGCCCGAAGGCGTGTTCATCGCGCGTACACGGCATGTGCAGGCGCTCAGCCGATGCGCAGACCGTCTGGAGGAGGCGCAGCGACTGGCGGGCAGCGCGCAGGCGCCACTCGAACTGCTGGCCGAGGAGCTGCGGATGGCGCATCAGGCACTCGGCGAGATCACCGGTTCTTTCACTGCGGACGATCTGCTTGGCGAGATCTTCGGACGCTTCTGCATCGGGAAGTAAGTACGCGCGCCATCCGTGATCGAGCGGTGTCGATCCCGCGTGAGCGGGTTGCGGTCGGGCGCAGGCTGCCGATAATTTCGTGTAATCAACGCAATTCACCCCCAGCGGAGCGAGTCGGTCCTGGCGGGTGTCCTACCCTGAGGGATCGATGGAGATCAAGGAGCTGGTGCAGTCAGTGCAATCGCTCAACGCAGACGACGCACTGCGCACACGGCTGAGCCTGGACCAATGGCGCGTCCTTTCACAATACCTGACCCGGCATGAGATTCGTGCCGGCGACCTGCTGGTCAAACAGGGTGACAGCGACCGCACGATGTACTTGGTCGAGCAGAGTTCGCTGCAGGTGTTTGCGACCGGCGGCCCGCCGGGCGCCAGCCGCATCGCGATCATGAGGTCCGGTGCAGTGATCGGCGAGCCCGGCCTGTTCAATGATTCGCCGCGTATGGCCAACGTCGAGGCGATGACGAATTGCATCGTGTGGGCGCTGCGCGGGCCGCGCTTCGAGGAGTTGGCGCAGCGCGTTCCGCTGATCGCGCTGGAGTTACTGCGCGCCGCCGGAGGAGTGATGGCCGCGCGTATGCGTGCCAACTTGGCCCGGCAGACACCGATGACCTGATGGCGCGGCGCTGGTTGCGCCGAGCACGGTCATCCGCCGCCAAGCAGCTTGGCTTCGGCGAGCGCCAGCGCGTCGGGCTTTCCTGACAAGACCAGGGTGTCGCCGCTGTCCAAGCGAAGGTTGTCGTCGGGGTGAGTGACGGCGCCGGTCCCGCGGCGCACCGAAACCACGGTGACGCCGACCGCGTGCAGGGCCAAGTCGGCGAGCGTCTTGCCCAGGCTGCCGGCCGCCGGCGGCAGGGTCACGCTGAGCAGGCGGCTCTGGTCGAGCTCGACCGCGGTGTCGTCGTCGGCACCGTGGAAGTAGCCCCGCAACAGACTGTAGCGCGCGTCGCGCGCATCGCGTGTCAGGCGAATGACACGGCGCATCGGCACACCGACCAATGCCAGCGCGTGACTGGCCAGCATCAGCGAACCCTCAATCGCCTCGGGCACGACCTCGGTCGCTCCGGCCGCGCGGAGCTTCTCCAGGTCGGTATCGTCGATCGTGCGCACGATCACCGGCACCTTCGGTGTGTGCTCACGCACCAGCCGCAACACTTTCAGCGCTGACGGAGTGTCGTGATACGTCACGACTACCGCGCTGGCGCGCGCCAGGCCGGCTGCCATCAGGCTCGGCAGTCGGGCCGCATCGCCGAAGACCACGCTCTGGCCGGCCGCCGCGGCCTGCCTGATGCGGTCGGGGTCGAGGTCCAGCGCCATGTACGGGATGCGCTCCGCCTCGAGCAGGCGCGCCAGGTTCTGGCCGCTGCGGCCAAAGCCGCAGATGATGACGTGCGCCTCGGTGCGAATCGCCTTCTTGGCGATCGACGTTAGTTGCACCGACTGCATCATCCAATCGGTAGACGACACGCGCGCGACGATGCGATTGCTGTACATCACAATGAAGGGCGTGGCCAGCATCGAAAGCACCATCGACGCAAGCACCGGGCTCAGCCATTTGGCGTCGATGAGCTGGTAATCCGACCCCAGCGACAACAGCACGAAGCCGAACTCGCCGGCCTGCGCGAGATACAGGCCCGTACGCAGGGCCACACCCGGTGCGGCGCGAAATACGCGCGCCAGCCCGGCAACGATCGCGAACTTGGCGAAGATCGGGAGCGTCGTCAACAACAGCACCAGATACCACAGGTCGATCACCGGCCGCCAATCGAGCTTCATGCCGACGGTGATGAAGAAGAGGCCTAGCAACACGTCGTGGAAGGGTCGGATGTCGGTTTCGACCTGGTGCTTGTATTCCGTCTCGGCCACGAGCATGCCGGCGACGAACGCTCCCAACGCAAGCGACAGACCGGCATGCTCGGTGAGCCATGCCAGGCCGAGCGTGATCAGCAGCAGGTTCAGCACGAACAGTTCGTCGCTCTTGCGGCGTGCGACCAGCGTGAGCCACCAGCGCATCACCTTCTGCCCACCGGTGAGCAAGAGGATCACCAGCGCGGCGGCCTTGGCGATCGCCAGGGCGATCGAGACCGTGAGCGCACCGCCGCTGGATTGCAGAGCCGGGATCAGCACCAGCAGCGGTACGACAGCCAGGTCCTGGAACAGCAGTACACCAAGCACGCGCCGACCGTGTTCGGACTCCAGCTCCAGTCGGTCGGCCATCAGCTTGACGACGATTGCGGTGCTCGACATCGCGAACGCGCTTCCGAGCACGACGGCGCCTTGCCACGACAGGTCCCACACCACCGCCGTGAACGAGAACGTATACGCCAGCATCCAGTGGCCGAGCAAGGCGCCGGCGATCGTCAGGACCACCTGCGAGAACCCCAGCCCAAACACGAGCGTGCGCATGCTGCGCAGCTTGGGCAGATTGAACTCCAGGCCGATCACGAACATCAGGAACACGACGCCGAACTCGGCCAGGTGGCCGACCCCGGCAGAATCTTTGGCGAGCGCGAGCGCATTGGGGCCGATCAGCACGCCCACCACGAGGTAGCCCAGCATGGGTGGCAAGCGCAGCGAGCGGAAGACCACCACGCCGAACACGGCGGCGATCAGGTACAGCAAGACAAGGTCGAGCGTGGTAGCCATGAACGAAGCGCGAGGAACCGCGGCCGCCGTGGGCCGCGCGACCTAGAATGCTCGATCGTAATGGACGCTTCTGCTGTCAAGCCGTTTGATCCCGCGCGCGCTCTTGAACTGGCCGCGCAGACCTTCGACATCGAGGCGCGTGCGCTGCAGCGGCTCGCGGCACGTCAGAGCGACGGTTTCGCGCGCGCGGTGCATGCGATGCTGGGATGCCGCGGTCGGGTGGTGGTGATGGGTATGGGCAAGAGCGGCCATGTCGGACGAAAGATTGCCGCCACGCTTGCTTCCACCGGCACGCCAGCGATGTTCGTGCACCCGGCCGAGGCCAGCCATGGCGACCTGGGCATGGTGACACCCGGCGACGTGGTGCTCGCCATCAGCAACAGCGGGGAAAGCGAGGAGCTGACGGCCCTCCTGCCGGCGCTCAAGCGCGTGGGAGTCACGTTGGTGGCGATGACGGGGCGCGCCGCTTCGCTGCTCGCGCGGCATGCAGACATCGTCATCAGTTGTGAGGTCGACCAGGAAGCCTGCCCTCTGAACCTGGCGCCCACCGCGAGCACAACCGCGCAGATGGCGTTGGGGGACGCGCTCGCCGTGGCGCTGCTCGATGCACGCGGCTTTCGCGAGCAGGATTTTGCGCGCTCGCACCCCGGTGGCGCGCTCGGACGCAAGCTGCTTACGCACGTGCGCGACGTGATGCGCACTGGCGAGGCGGTGCCGCGCGTGGCGCCCGACAGCGCCTTCACCGACATGATGCGAGAAATGACGCGCAAGGGTCTCGGGGCGACGGCGGTTGTCGACGCCGAGGACCGCGTGCTCGGTATCTTTACCGACGGCGACCTGCGGCGATTGATCGAGCGCGGCATCGAGCTTCGCTCGCTGACCGCGCGGTCGGTGATGACCTCCGGCCCCAAGCTCATCCGCGAGGACGCGCTCGCCGCTGAGGCGGCCGAACTGATGGAGCGCCACCGCATCACCAGCGTGTTGGTGGTCGATGCCGGTGGCCGCCTGGTCGGCGCCCTCAACAGCAACGATCTGATGCGTGCGAAGGTGATCTGATGACGCCGGCGCTGCGCTTCCCCCCTGAGGTGCTTCTCGCCGCGCAAGGGCGCGGCCCTGACATCGGTCTGAAGGCGGCGATCTTCGATGTTGATGGCGTCCTCACCGACGGGCGTATCTACGTCGGTGAGTCGGGCGAAGGCTTCAAGGCTTTTTCGACGCTCGACGGACATGGCCTGAAACTGCTCGCGCTGGGTGGCATCACGCCGATCATGGTGACCGGCCGCGATTCGCCCGCGGTGCGCCGCCGCATGGCCGAACTGGGCGTGGTGCAGGCGGTGTACGGGGCCACAGACAAGCGCGCGGCCGCGCAAACGTCGTTGGCCCGCCTGGGGCTGCAATGGGACGAGGTGGCTGCGATCGGAGACGACTGGCCCGACCTGCCCGTGCTGCGCGCCTGCGCCTTCTCAGCGGCACCAGCCCATGCCCATGCCGAGGTCCGTGCTGCGGTGCACTACGTGACGCGCGCCGGCGGCGGCTTTGGCGCGGCGCGCGAGTTCTGCGATTTGCTGTTGATGGCTGCCGGCCGCTATGCTGGACTGTTCGCGGGTCACTTGATCTCGCTCGACGCCGGCCGATGAGCGCACCCGAAGCTGATGCGGGTTCGGTCGCGCCAGCGCCGGCGGTGCGACCCAAGATGGCGTGGTCCTGGCGCCTGCGCGAGGCCATTTCTGCCTGGCTGCCAATCCTGCTGATGGGCGCGCTCGCGCTGGGTACTTGGTGGTTGGTAAAGGTCACGCCCGGACCCGTGACGGAGCGCCGGCCGATCCCGCCGCGACATGAGCCTGACTATGCGATGAACGATTTCTCAGTTCAGCGGTTCGCGCGCGACGGCAAGTTGCGCTTGCACATCGAAGGGGCGCAGCTGCGTCACTACCCCGATACCGACACGATCGAGATCGACGAAGTGCGCATTCGCGCAGTTGGGACCGACGACCGTGTCACGGTGGCCAACGCACGGCTCGCCGTTACCAACAGCGCGGCTACCGAGGTGCAGTTGCAGGGCGGGGCGCAGGTGCTGCGGCTGGCGACGCCGCGCGAGCCGGCGCTGGAGATGCGAGGGGAATTCCTCGAGGCGTTCCTCGACACCGAACGCGTTCGCTCCCACCTGCCGGTGGTGGTGCGCAGCGGCGCCGACGAGCTGCGCGCCGACAGCTTCGAGTACGACCATGCTTCCAGATCAGCGCAGCTAAAGGGCCGCATCAGCGCCACTTTCGCGCCACCCGCGCGCCGCTCCCCGAACACGACGGGCCGGCGGTGAGCAAGGCACGACTGGTCTTCATCACGGGCGCCTCGAGCGGTATCGGCCAGGCGCTAGCGGCGCGCTACGCAGCCGCCGGCTGGCGACTGGCGCTGGTGGCGCGTCGCGCCGACGAGATGCATTCCTGGCTGCGTGCACAGGGAATCGACGACACGCGCGCTGCGGTCCATGCCGCCGATGTGCGCGACGTGGCCCGGATCGTCAGCGCCGGGCGCGCATGCCTCGCGGCACAAGGTGTGCCCGACGTCGTGATCGCCAATGCGGGGATCAGCATCGGAATCGACAGCGCGATCTACAACGACCTCGAAGTGATGCGCGCCACCTACGAAACGAACAACATCGGAATGGCTGCCACATTCCAGCCATTCATCGCGCCGATGCGCGACCGCCGTTCGGGCACGCTGGTGGGCATTGCCAGCGTCGCGGCAATACGCGGCCTGCCGGGTCATGCGGCGTATTGCTCGAGCAAGGCCGCGGTCGTGAGTTACTGCGAGAGCCTGCGCGGCGAATGCCGCGAGTACGGAATGCGTGTGGTCACGCTGCTGCCCGGGTACATCGACACGCCCTTGACGCGTGGCAATCGCTATGCGATGCCTTTTCTGATGCCGGCCGACGTATTTGCGGACCGGGCCTTCCGGGCCATTGCGGCGGGCGACAGTTACCGTGTGATCCCGTGGCAGATGGGAGTTGTCGCGAAGTTGTTGCGCGCGCTGCCGAACCTGGTTTTCGACCGGCTGCTGGCCGGGCGCCCCCGCAAACGACGCCGTGTCGAATAGACCGCCCGAGCGAGCGCCGACGACCCCGCTCCGTAGCGCCCCGAAGCCACCAGCAGCGACCCGCGCACCGTGCTCCGGGCTGCTTGTGCAGGTCTTCGTGCCCGGCTTGTAGCAGCGGCGCGGCGGCGGTCACCTACACGCGCAGACACTCCCCTTCGACGAAGTGCTGTGGATTCGTAGCGAGTTCGCGACCGAGCTTGATGCCGGGCGACGCTGGCGAGCCCCTTGACCAACGCGCCGAGCCCGCCGCTGTTCGACCGGGCTCCGGCGCGTCGTACCAGAAGGAGGGGCGGCCACAATGCCAAAGGGCGCACACCGTGCGCCCCCTAGACGAGCCATCAGTCAAGTCCAAGCGTCAGGCGCCGCCTCCGGTACCGCCGCCGCGATTGCCACCGCCATAGCCGCCGCGGCCGCCGCCACCGCCATAGCCGCCGCGGCCACCGCCGCCGCCGTAACTCCCCCCCCCACCGCCGCCACCGCCGCCGTAGCCGCCGCGGCCGCCGCCATACGGGCTGCGGCCGCCGCCGCCGAAACCGCGGTCCTCGCGCGGGCGTGCTTCATTCACAACGACGGCACGGCCTTCAAGGGCCTGCCCGTTCATGCCGTTGATGGCCGCCTGCGCCTCGGCGTCTGAGCTCATTTCGACGAAGCCGAAGCCTTTCGAGCGACCCGTGTCGCGATCCATCATGACCTTCGCCGACGTGACGGTGCCGAACTGCGCAAACGCCTGCTGCAGCGTGTCGTCGCGCACGCTGTAGGCCAGGTTGCCGACGTAGAGTTTGTTTCCCATTGGGCGAGCCCCTTTCAATCACCGGATGCCATGCGGAGCTTCAACCCATCGTGAACCATTCAAGCGAAGGTGCGCCTAGCAGACACAGGTCACAAATATTATTGATGAAACCTGCTGAACAGCGCAAAGCCGGCGCAGGGCTTTGTTGCGTCTGGGATGTCCGTGCTAACCCTAGGGGCCCCGGCCGCACGGCGGGATCCGCCGCAGCAGCCAGCGGAGTGCCTGCAGCGAGGGCGGCCTTGCTTCATGGCGCTGAACGGACGAGTTTCGAGTCCAGGTCCGATGGGGGCTCTCGCAACGCACAACGTCTTTCGATCTGCAGTTCTGCGCAGCTACGCGGGCCGGTGGCGTGACTTGAGCCGATCGGCCACGGCTGGGCGTATCGCGAGTCGGGTGCCGAGCCTGACCGAGGCGATTGTCGTGCCCGAACTGAAGCCCTGCCTGTTCGCACGCTCGCGCTTTTGCATCGCGTCTCGCGATCCGGTTCGTGAGGTGCCACCGGTCGGTAAAACGAAGAACGTCGACCTCGCCGGGCTGCGCGAGCGCCAGCCAACGCACGTTCTGCTCAATGTGGACGAGAACCGGCGCGACGCCGTCAAGTCGTTGCGCGAGTTCGTGCCGCGCATCGTGGTGACCCACCCATGCGCGCCGGCCGACAACCTGGCGCTGATCGATCAGCTTCGGGGAGAGTTCGGCGACCTGCCAGGAATGACGGAAGGGGCATACGCGCTGCACGCGGCGCTACTCGGCCATCCATGAGTTTTGTGCCGAGGGCCGGCCCGCTCGGCGCGTGCTGCTGTCGTAGTCCGGCGTCCGAGCGGTCGCAGGCCTGCGCTACCTGGGCGCGCTCGCCCAAGCCGCACAATGACCGCATGGACCTGCTCAAGCCCCTGATCGCTTTGCTTGCGATCGTCAACCCGATCGGCGTGCTGCCCTTCTTCATCTCGTTCACGCAGGGGTTCACACCGGAGCAGCGGCTGCGGACGATCCGCGTCAGCGCTTTCACGGCCTTCCTCGTCGTTGCGCTGAGCGCGCTCGCGGGATTAAAGATCATCGAGTTCTTCGGTATCAGCATCGCCAGCTTCCAGGTCGGCGGGGGCACCCTGCTGCTGATCAGCGCGTTGCAGATGCTCAACGCACAGCCGGCAGAAAGCAAGCCTGGCGACGTGGCCGAAGGCAACGAGCGCGCGCACGCAGGTGCCAGCATCGCGGTGGTGCCGCTGACGATCCCGCTGCTGACCGGACCGGCGACGATCTCGACGATGGTGATCTACGCTCAGCACAGCCGCCATTGGTGGCAGCTGGCAGTGCTGGTGGGCTACGGCGTGGTGGTTGGCGTGGCCACGTACCTCGCGTTCGGTGCGGCCGTCCGCATCGCGCGCCTGCTGGGCAAGACGGGCATCGACGTGATGACACGACTGATGGGATTGATTCTGGCAGCACTGGCGGTCGAGATCATGGCGGAGGGCCTCACGCAGCTGTTTCCGGTGCTGTCCGCACCGATGCAGCGCTGAAAGGGTGTGACGATGAGCGAGAGCCTGACGTTCGACTATGTTGTCGTTGGCGCCGGCACTGCCGGCTGCCTGCTCGCAAATCGGCTGAGTGCCGATGCCGACCAGCGCGTGCTGTTGATCGAAGCCGGTGGCCGCGACAACTATCACTGGATCCACATTCCGGTTGGCTATCTCTACTGCATCGGCAATCCGCGCACGGACTGGCTCTACTTCACCGAATCCGACCCCGGGCTCAATGGCCGCAAACTGCGCTATCCGCGCGGCAAGGTGCTCGGCGGCAGCTCGAGCATCAACGGCATGATCTACATGCGCGGCCAGCCGCGTGACTACGACGGCTGGGCCGCATTGACGGGCGACGACGCGTGGTCGTGGGACGCCTGCCTGCCATACTTCAAACGTCACGAAGACCACTGGCGCGGTGACAGCCGTGATGCGGGCGACGAATTCCACGCCTACCACGGCCGCGGGGGCGCATGGCGTGTCGAGCGCCAGCGCTTGCGCTGGGACATCCTCGACGACTTTGCGCGGGCGGCGCAGCAGGCGGGCATCCCAGCGACCGATGACTTCAACCGGGGCCACAACGAAGGTGTCGGCTACTTCGAGGTCAATCAGAGGCGCGGCTGGCGCTTGAACGCCGCCCAGGCGTTCCTGCACCCGTGCAAACAGCGCGCGAATCTGGTCACTTGGACCCATGCGCACGTGCGGCTGCTCGACTTCGAGCGCGGCGTCGATGGCGTCTTGCGCTGCACCGGCGCGCAAGTGCAGACTGCCGCGGGGGTGCACGCAGTGCGCGCCAGGCGCGAGGTCGTGCTCGCCGCGGGCAGCATCGGAACACCGCAGATCCTGCAGCTTTCGGGCATCGGCCCCGGCGCGCTGCTGCAGCGTCACGGGATTGCCGTCAGGCACGATCTGCCGGGCGTCGGCGAGAACCTGCAGGACCACCTCCAGATCCGTGCGGTATTCAAAGTGCACGGCGTGCCGACGCTCAACACGCTTGCCGCATCGTGGTTGGGCAAAGTGCGCATTGGCCTCGAATACCTCCTCAAGAGGTCGGGCCCGATGAGCATGTCGCCGTCGCAGCTCGGCGCGTTCACCTACAGCGACGCGGGTCGAGAGTGGCCCAATCTGGAATTCCACGTCCAGCCCCTCTCGCTCGACGCATTCGGTGAGCCATTGCACCGATTCGACGCTTTCACTGCCAGCGTGTGCAACCTCAACCCGACCAGCCGCGGTCATGTACGAATCGTCTCAGCGCGTCCGGAGGACGCGCCGGCGATCGCGCCGAACTACCTCAGCACCGCTGCCGACCGCAGCGTTGCCGCGCAGTCTTTGCGTCTGACGCGCCGGGTGGTGTCGCAACCCGCCCTGGCACGCTATCGACCCGAGGAATACCGCCCCGGAGTGCAGTACCAGACCGACGACGAATTGGCGCGCCTGGCGGGGGACATCGCGACGACGATCTTCCACCCCGTGGGCACCTGTCGGATGGGACGTCCGGAGGACGCGTCGGCCGTCGTGGACTCGCAGCTGCGCGTGCGCGGCGTCGCGGGGCTGCGTGTGGTGGACGCGAGCGTGATGCCGACAATTACCAGTGGGAATACCAATTCGCCCACGCTGATGATTGCGGAGCGTGCGGCGCAATGGATACGCGAGCGGCGTTGAGTGGCGGCGCAAAGCGCAGCAAGTACCAACTTATCGACCGGATCTGACACCCTCGCGGGTGTTTTCCCGCATAAACCCCAAGTGCATGCGGCGGATGCCGCGCCTACAGTGCGTGCACTCGCAGCGAGCCGGCGCAGTGCGCGCCGCCCGCTCCGGCTGGGGGATCGAGGAGACGGACTGAAGCACAAGTCGGATTGAGAAGACGCTCGACGCGACCTCGACCGGGCCGTCAAACGTCGAAACTCAAGGGCGCCGGTGATCCCGGCGCCTTTTTCTTGCCTCTTCACGGATTCGCGCGCGCGATCGGCGCGTCGGGTTGCGCGCGGGCCATGGCGGGGGCTTCATGCCCGTGTGTCTTCATCGCCATGGCGTGCACGACGCGTTGACCCGTCGCCGAGCAACGTGCGGCGCTTCACGACAAAAAGGAAGGGGGCGGGACAACGCGCCAGGGGCTCGCTCTCAAGTGCCCCCGCTTGCCCACCCCCTTTGGACGTCAACCAGTCCTGAAATCGGCGTCGTCTGGTCGGTCATCCAGCGACGGAATTGCGTCGACAACCGGCCGCGGTCGTCAGCGAGCGTGCATTTCACGGCTGGGCTGAAGACGGGTGATCATGCTTGCGCCCTGCTCGTCGGGCGCCCAGTCGGTGTCGGAGAGCGCCATCAATCCGAGCGTGCGCTCGAGCCAGGCCTCAACGTCGGCACCTGCGGGCATCCGCGGCAGAGACGGTTGCGAGAGGCGCAACACCGACGACGCGCCGCCCCGGCAGGTCGGGCCGACGGGGCGGGTGCGACGCGGGCTGCGGCGCTGCGAAGGGGCGTGACTCATCGGTGGGCCTCTCTGAGCGGAATTGTTGTTGGGATCGGCGATTGGTAGTTCGTCTTCAGCGCGGCCGACGCGCGGCAATCGCAGTGGAAACTGCGCAGTTTTCGTGCCAGCAAGGCCCGACGGGGCGCAAGCCGTGGCAGCGGGATTAGTTGGCGAGCGCGACTTGGCGCGGCGGTTGACCGAGGGCGCAAAACGACGCGCCGGTAAGACCGTGGTTACAGCTCTGACGTCACGCGTCAAGCGCGTGTTTCAAGAGTTTGCCGAACGATCGAGCGGCAGCTCGGTGTAGTAGCGCCCGCCGTGGAAGATCAGCGGCGAGGCACCCTCCTGCCGCTCGCAGTGCTCGACTTCACCGACGAAGATGACATGGTCGCCCTCTTCGTAGCGGCTGCGGTTGAAGCACTCGAACGCCGCAGCGACGCCCTCCAGCACCGGCGCGCCACCGGCCCCTTCGCGGAAGGCGATGCCCGCGAAGCGGTCGCCCGCGCGGGACGCGAAGCGGTCGGCCAGCGTGCGCTGGTCGGCGGCGAGGATGTTGATCGCGTAGTGCGAGCCGCGCGTGAACGCGGTCAGCGATGCCGCCGCCCGCGACAGACTCCACAGCACGAGCGGCGGATCGAGTGAGACCGAATTGAACGAGTTCGCGGTGAGTCCGATGCACTGGCCGTCTGGGTCGCGGGCGGTGACGATCGTCACCCCGGTGGCGAACATCGCGAGGGCCGCCCGGAATTCGAGGCTCGAAAAGCTCGGCGGATGCGCGCGCAACAGCGGGGACATGCAGTGATCCTAGGACAAAGGCGGGGCCTCGGCCCCCCCTGGGTCATGCTCCAAGCGCCGGGTCGGGGCAAACGGCGGAATACAGTGGGGCCGTGGCGCGTAGACCGAAGGT
Source organism: Burkholderiales bacterium (assembly GCA_020354665.1). Lineage (GTDB taxonomy): Bacteria > Pseudomonadota > Gammaproteobacteria > Burkholderiales > Burkholderiaceae_C. Next base: position 1,800,654 of record CP070653.1, on the reverse strand, counting down.
GCAAGCCCCCGATGCCTTTCGCCGGCAGTTGCTCGCCGCGATTCCGCGGTTGCGGCGCTATGCGCGCGGCTTGGTGTTCGACGCTGCTGCCGCCGACGACCTGGTGCAGACGGCACTCGAGCGCGCGCTGACGCACTGGCACCAGTTCGACCAGCGCCGAGACATCGTCGTCTGGCTTGTCGGGATCACACACCACGCATTCATCGACGACCGCCGGCGCGAGCGCCGGGTGCGCGTGGTTGATCCCGCCGAGGTGCTGGCCGAGAGCGACCTGCAACGCTACGAGCCGGCTCCAGACATCGCCTTGCGAATGGACCTTGCCGCCGCGCTCGCGCGCCTGCCACCCGAGCAGCGCGAACCGCTGCTGATGGTGAGCATTGAGCAGTTCAGTTACGCCGAGTGCGCGCAGGCGCTCGGAATCCCAATCGGCACTGTGATGTCGCGCATCTCGCGCGCGCGCACTGCGCTGCGCGCGCTGCTCGACGGCAGCGAGTGCGCGCCGCCAGCGCGCGCCCTGCGCCGCGTGATCTGACCGACCATGAACACTCCCTCCGTTATCGAGGACAACGTGCTGAGCGCCTGGCTCGACGGCGAGCTTGAGCCGGCACGCCGGGCCGAAGTCGAAGCTTGGCTGCAACAGCACCCCGAGGCCGCGGCGCGCGTGCGCCTGTGGTCAGCCGACCGCGATGCGCTGCGCGCACGCTTTGCCTCCGTGGTCGACGAACCGGTGCCGCAACCGCTCGCGCGAAGCGTGTGGGCACGCCAAGGGTATCTGGCGGGGCCGGTCTGGCCGCTAGCGGCGGCCGTTGCCGCGTTCGTGATCGGCGGCGTGGCCGGCAGCTTCGGCGGATGGCAGTGGCGCGGTCAGTACGACAGTGCGAACGCGTTCGCACGGGCAGCCTCACCGGCCGGTTGGGTGCAGCGCGCCGCTCTGGCGCATCGTGTTTACGCCGCCGAGCAACGTCATCCGGTCGAAGTCAATCTGGCAACGACCGCGGAGACGCAGCGTTCTGAACAGGAGGCGCACCTTCAGCAGTGGCTGACGCGCCGAGTCGACCTGCCGGTCAAGCTGTTCGACCTGCGCGCCGAAGGATTCACGCTCGTTGGCGGCCGGTTGCTACCCGACGGGCCCAACGGCGTGAGCGCGCTGCTGATGTACGAGCAGCCGGGCGGCGCGCGGGTCACTGTCACGCTGCGCCGTGCTGCCGAGTCGGTGCCGGCGGCCTTCCGCTTCGAGCGGCAGGGTGACGTCGGCCTGTTCTACTGGGTTGAAGGGCGTGCGGGATATGCACTCGCCGGCGCGCTGCCGCGCGAGCGCCTGCTGGCGCTGGCACAGTCGATCTACGCGCAACAACCGACGATTCCGGCGGAATCACCGCGCTGAGTCGGCACGCCGCCGCGAGGCGGCTCTCTAGAATCGGCCGATGTCCGCCGCGCGTGCCGCAGCCCTTCATCGCCTCGTCGTCGTTACGCTGCTCGGCTTTTCGTCGGGACTGCCGCTCGCGCTGACGGGCCAGGCGATGCAGGCCTGGCTCACGATGGAAGGGCTCGACATAGCCACCATCGGATTTCTGAGCCTGGTGGGGCTGCCCTACACGTTCAAGTTCCTTTGGGCGCCGCTGATGGACCGCTTCGACCTGCCGTGGCTCGGGAGGCGACGCGGGTGGCTCGTGCTCACGCAGCTGTTGCTCGCTGCCGTGCTCGCGGCGATGGCAGCGACCTCACCCACTGGCGCCATCCGTGCGTTTGCGCTACTCGCGGTGACGGTGGCATTTCTCTCGGCGTCGCAGGACGTCGTGATCGACGCCTATCGCACCGATCTGCTGCCCGCCGCAGAGCGCGGCCTCGGTGCATCACTCAATGTGATGGGCTACCGACTGGCGATGATTTTGTCGGGCGGCATCGCCTTCATCTGGACCGACGTCAACCAGGCCGGTGGCTGGAGCTGGCCGGAGGTGTACCACTTCATGGCGTTGCTGATGGTGGCTGCTGCGGCACTGTCGGCGCTGGTGCTGCCGCGCGTGTCCGTACCGGCCGGCACGCGCCAGACCGTCGCGCGCAACGATGTGCTGGGATTCCTCGCGGTGCTCGCTGCGGTTGCGGTCGGAGTCATGCTGACCGACCGGTTCGGCGTGCCGCTGGCGCGTGCGTTGCTGCAGCCGCTGTTCGGCGGCGGCTCGGCAGCCGCTCTCCAGGACAAGTGGACCGATCTGCTCGCGCTGATGCTGGGGGTGGCCCTCACCCTGCCGCTGGCGGGTTGGGCGGCGCGCGCCGCGAAGTTCGAAACGCTATTGGGGGGCTTGCGCAGCTACTTCGCTCAGCCGGGGGCTGCAGCGTTCCTGCTCTTCATCATCCTCTACAAGCTCGGCGACGCTTTCGCTGGTGCGCTGATGACGCCGTTCTTGCTCAAGGCGATGGCCTTCAGCGCGGCTGAGGTCGGCGTGGTCAACAAGATCATCGGCCTGTGGCTGACGATCGGCGGAGCTTTGGTCGGTGGCGCGCTGATGCTCAGACTTGGCCTATGGCGCGCACTGCTGGTGTTCGGCGTGCTGCAGATGGCGAGCAACCTCGGCTTCTGGTGGCTCGCGGTAAGCGGCAAGGGGCTGCTGCCGGGGCTGGTGATCCCCGCCTTCGACAGGGGTTTCGTTCAGCTCGCGCAGCCTACGCCTGTGGATGGTGGGCTGTTGATGGTGATCGCTTTCGAGAACCTGTCAGGCGGCATGGGCACAGCGGCGTTCGTCGCATTCCTGATGAGCTTGTGCAACCATCGATTTACCGCGACCCAGTACGCGTTGCTGTCGGCATTTGCGGCGGTCGGGCGCGTCTGGGTCGGGCCGCTGGCCGGTGTGCTGGCCGAGTCGATCGGCTGGCCGGACTTCTTCATCGTGTCGACCGCGGCGGCGCTGCCGGCGTTGTGGATGCTGTGGCGGTTGCGGGGGGCGGTGCGAGCGCTCGAAGTCGATCCCAGCGAGACGGCCGGTGCGGAAGACCAGCGATTGGCGCGACGCGACCAACGCCCGCATCGCGGCGGGTAACGAAGCAGGAACTGCGGCGCTCGGCCCAGCATCCAACCGAGCCATGACGGCACCGTTCAACACAGACGCCCGAATTGCCGAGCCCGCGCTTGCCCATGGCCACGGCTGCCGCTGTGCGCTGCACGCGCGGCGCGGGTTCGCAGCCCTGCTGGGCGCCGGCGTGCTGGGAATCGGTGGCGTGCCCCTGGTGCGCGCGCAGACGCTCGAGCCGATGGCCGAATGCAAGCGCTCGGGTTTCACCAAAGTCATCTCTGCCGAGCAGATCGAGCAGAGCGCCGGCCAGCAGTATCGGCAGATGCTGCAACAGGCCTCAGGCAAGGGCGCGGTCGCTCCGAGCGACCATCCCCAGGTCGTGCGGCTGCGCGCAATCGCCGCGCGCATCGTCCCGTTCACCGAGGGCTGCAATCCGCGCGCGCGCGACTGGCGATGGGAGGTCAATCTGATCGGCTCGAAGCAGCTCAACGCGTTCTGCATGCCCGGCGGCAAGATCGCCTTCTACTACGGCATCCTCGCGCAGCTGCAGCTCGACGACGACGAGGTGGCGATGATCATGGGCCACGAGATCGGGCACGCCTTGCTGGAGCACGCGCGAGAGCGCGTCGGCAAGACGACCGTTACCCAAGTGGGTGCGTCGGCGCTGTCAGCGCTGCTCGGGCTGGGCGCGCTCGGCGACGCGGTGGTCCGCGGCAGCGCGGACCTGCTGACACTGAAGTTCAGCCGCGAGGACGAATCGGAGGCCGACGCGCTTGGCCTGCGCCTCGCCGCGCGCGCAGGCTACAACCCGCGCGCCGGCATCACGCTGTGGCAGAAGATGCTCTCGGCCAACAAGGGTGCGCCACCGCAGTGGCTGTCGACCCACCCGTCGGGTGCCACCCGCATCAACGACATCGAGGCTCGCCTGCCGCGCATCGAGCCCGAGTACCAGCGTGCGGCCAAGCCGACGCAGCGGTTTTCCCCACCGAAGGCCTGATCGTTCCGCGCGGCACCAAGTCGCAGACCCACGAGTCAGGTTCCGCCCACGAACGGATTGCTGCGGCGCTCTTCACCGAAGGTGCTCTCCGGCCCGTGGCCGGGGATGAAGACGGTGTCGTCGCCCATCGGCCAGAGGCGCTCGGTGATGCTCGAAACGAGCGTGTCGAAGTCGCCGCCGGGGAAGTCGGTGCGGCCAATGCTACCGGCAAAGAGCACGTCGCCGACGAAGCAGCGCTTCGCCTCCGGTGAATGAAAGACGACGTGCCCCGGCGTGTGACCGGGGCAGTGGCGCACGCGCAGCGTCGATTCGCCGATCACCACTGTGTCGCCGTCGTGCAGCCAACGCGTGGGCGTGAACGGCTCGGCCATCGGGAGCCCAAACATCGCGCTCTGCTGCGGCAGCGCATCGATCCAGAACTGGTCGCCAGGATGCGGGCCGACGATCGGCACGCATTCCTCGCGCGCTAACGTGCCCGTGCCGCCGGCATGGTCGATGTGCGCGTGCGTCAGCCAGATCGCATCGAGTCGCACTCCGAGGCGTGCGATCTCGGCACGCAGGCGCGGCAGGTCACCGCCGGGGTCGATCACGGTGGCCTTGCCCGAATGGTCGCACCAGACGATTGAGCAGTTCTGCGCGAAGGCGGTGACGGGAACGGTGACGTAACGAAGCATGGATCGTGATCGTAGCCGCCCCCGCATCCGCGCAGCCGATACGGATCCGGTTTGGCTGCTGCGCTCGCGGCTTTGCCGTGAATGGACAGAGGGGGCCGGGATTGCTTTCAGGCTGGTTCAGATCAGACCGCGAAGTCGTAGTCGATCGAGAGCGGCGCGTGGTCGGAGAAGCGCTGGGCGAGGTAGATGTGCTCGCGTCGGGCGGTTGCCGCCATGGCCGGTGTCGCGACGTGGTAGTCGAGTCGCCAACCCACGTTCTTCGCCCAGGCCTGACCGCGGTTGCTCCACCAGGTGTACTGCTCAGGATGCGGGTTGAGCGTCCGGAACACGTCGACCAGTCCGCCGCGGCCAAATAGCTTGGTCAGCCAGGCCCGTTCTTCAGGCAGGAAGCCGCTGTTCTTTTGGTTGCTGCGCCAATTCTTGAGGTCGATCTCGCGGTGCGCGATGTTGACGTCACCGACCAGGAGCAAGTCACGCTCAGCTTTGAGCTTGACGAGGTGCGGATACAGGCGTGCCAGAAATCGGAACTTGGCCGCCTGACGGTCCTCGCCGCTGCTGCCGCTCGGGAAGTAGCAGCTGACGATGCTGAGTTTGCGAAACGGCCGCCGCCTCAAAGACGACACCGTATCGTAACGAAGCTCGACCCAGCGCCCCTCCGCGTCGAATTCGCGTGAGCCGAACCCGATGCGTACGTCGCTCGGTACGTGCCGGCTGTACAGCCCCACGCCCGAGTAGCCCTTCTTTTGAGCGAAGTGGAAGTATCCGCGCATCCCGGCCAGCGCATCGAAGCGTCCTGCGACGTCGGCAGCCTGCGCCTTGACTTCCTGTACGCCCATAAAATCCGCCTGCACCGTTTCGAGCCAGTGCACCCAGCCTTTGGTCGCCGCCGAGCGTATGCCGTTCAGGTTCAGTGTCACCACACGCAAAGAAATGCTCCTCCATGGCTGCTGCTGAACGGTCCGACCACATCGCCCAGGAGTTCGTCCAGTTCGCGATCGACGCCAAGGCGCTAACGTTCGGGGAGTTCCGCACCAAGGCGGGTCGGCTGAGCCCTTACTTCTTCAACGCCGGTGCATTTGACGATGGCGCCAAGCTGGGACGCCTCGCTGAATTTTATGCACGCCGCCTCGTTGCATCCGGCTTGCAGTTCGACATGGTGTTTGGGCCGGCCTACAAGGGCATCACGCTTGCCGCCGCGCTGGCCATTGAACTGGCGCGGCGGGGCCGCAACGTCGCATTTGCTTACAACCGTAAGGAGGCCAAGGACCACGGCGAGGGGGGTACGCTGGTCGGCGCTCCGGTGGCCGGACGCGTTCTCATCATTGATGATGTGATTTCGGCGGGGACGTCGGTGCGTGAGTCGATTGCGATGATCGAGGGCGCAGGCGCAACGCCCTGCGGCGTGGCGGTTGCACTGGACCGACAGGAAAAGGCGGTCGAGAATGGTGTCGACGTTGCCTGGTCGGCGGTGCAATACGTCACGACGCGGCTGCACCTGCCGGTGCGGGCGATTGCGACACTGTCGGACCTGCTCCACTATCTGCGCTGCCATCGCGATGGGGCGCTGGCCGGGCATGAGGCGGCAGTCGAACGTTACCAGGAGCTGTATGGAGCGTGAACGGTTGATCGTTTGGCGGCGGCGGATCGTTTGCGTCCTTTACGGGTGCGCAGCCGTCGGCGCGGCGGCCGTTGCGATCCCGGCGCTGGCGCAGGCGAAGTCCAGCATCTACACCTGCGTCGATGCCACAGGCCGGCGCCTGACGTCGGATCGACCGATCGCGCAATGCACCGACCGCGAGCAGCGCGTGCTCAACCGCGATGGATCCCTGCAGCGCATCATTCCACCGACCTTGACCGCCGACGAGCGTGCCGCCCGCGAGCTCGAGGCGCGTCGGCGGGCGGCTGAGCAAGCGGCGCAGCGCGAGGTCGAGCGCGCCGACCGCAACCTGATGCAGCGGTATCCGGACGAGGCCGCGCACGGGAACGCGCGCGAGGCCGCGCTCGATCGGGCGGGCCAGTCGCTCAACGTATCGAACCGTCGGCTGGCCGAGCTGGCCGCCGAGCGCAAGCCCCTGGAAGACGAGGCCGAGTTCTACAAGGGCAAGGCGTTGCCAGCCAAGCTCAAGCAGCAGTTCGATGCCAACGATGCGGCGGTGCAGGCCCAGCGCGCGCTGATCGCGAATGCGCAGGCCGAGCAGGTGCGGATCAACAACTTCTACGACACCGAGCTGGCCCGCCTGCGCAAACTCTGGGCCGGCGCAGCGCCCGGCTCGCTTGGGCCGATGCCAGCGGTCGCTGAGGCGTCCGCGGACCAGACGGTCGTGTCGGGAACGAGCAAGAAGTAGCACGACCGCGTAGCGGACGCCACACCGCGGCACACCGCTAACTGGATAACTTCCGCTTCAGCAGCGCGTTGACCTGCGCCGGGTTGGCCTTGCCGCGGCTCGCCTTCATCGCTTGGCCAACGAGCGCGTTGAACGCTTTTTCCTTGCCCGCACGGTACTCCTCGACGGACCTGGCGTTGGCCGCAATCACCTCGTCGATCAGTGCTTCGAGCGCAGCGGCATCGCTGAGCTGCCGCAGGCCTTCGGCCTCGATGATGGCATCGACGTCCGAGCCTGCCCCTGTCCACAGGCGGTCAAACACCCGCTTGGCGCCGCTGCTGGAAATCGTTCCGTCGGCGATGCGCGCAATCATCGCGGCAAGCTGCTTCGCGGACATCGGGGCCGCCTCGATTTCGCGTTCTTCGGCGTTGAGGCGGCGCGACACCTCGCTCATCAGCCAGTTGGCGACCAGCTTGGGTTGGCCGCAGGCATCGCGCGCGGCTTCGTAGAAGCGTGCGAACGCCAGGCTCTGCGTCATCATCCGCGCGTCGTAAGCCGGCAGACCATCGTCGCGCACGAAGCGCTCGGCCATCGTCCCCGGCAGCTCGGGCAACGCGGCACGGACGGAGTCGATCCACTCACGCGCAATCGCCAGCGGCGGGAGGTCGGGATCGGGGAAATAACGGTAGTCGTGCGCTTCTTCCTTGCTGCGCATCGCACGCGTCTCGCCACTCGTCGGATCGAACAGGACAGTGGCCTGCTCGATCGGCAGGCCGTCCTCGAGACGGTCGATCTGCCAGCGTACCTCGAAGTCGATCGCCTGCTGCAGGAAGCGGAAGCTGTTGAGGTTCTTGATCTCGCGACGCGTACCCAGCGGCTGCCCGGGCCGGCGCACCGAAACGTTGGCATCGCAGCGAAAACTGCCCTCCTGCATGTTGCCGTCACAGATGTCGAGCCAGACCACCAGCGCGTGCAGCGTGCGCGCATAGTCGACCGCCTCGTTGCTGCTGCGCAGGTCCGGCTCGGTGACGATTTCCAACAGCGGCGTGCCGGCGCGATTGAGATCGATGCCCGTCATGCCGTGATAGTCCTCGTGCAGGCTCTTGCCGGCATCTTCTTCAAGGTGGGCGCGCGTCAGGTGGACGATCTTCTGGTCGCCGGTCGCTCCGATCGCGAGTTGCCCACCCTGCACAACGGGCGTTTCGTATTGGCTGATCTGGTAGCCCTTGGGCAGGTCGGGATAGAAGTAGTTCTTGCGTGCGAAGATCGACAGCGGCGCGATGGTGGCGCCCACAGCGAGGCCGAAGCGGATTGCGCGCTCGACCGCGCCGCGGTTGAGCACCGGCAGCGTGCCGGGCAGTGCGAGGTCGATCGCACACGCCTGCGTGTTCGGCGCGGCGCCGAATGCGGTTGCTGCGCCGCTGAAGATCTTGCTCGCGGTCGACAGCTGGGCGTGCGTCTCGATGCCGATCACGACTTCGTAACCCCGAACCAGGCTGGACTGCGCACTCATCTCACACCCCGGCCGGTGCGCGGCGGTGCCAGTCGGTTGCCTGCTGGAGCGCGTGCGCCGCGTGCAAGAGGACGCTTTCCTGCCAGTAGTTGCCGATCAACTGCAGGCCCACGGGCATGCCGCGATCGCCGAACCCCGCGGGCACGCTCATCCCCGGCAGGCCAGCCAGGCTCGCCGGCAGCGTGAAAACGTCGGCGAGATACGCCTTGACCGGATCGTCTCCCTGCTCGCCGATTCGCCACGCCACCGTCGGCGCCACCGGGCCCGCGATCACGTCGCACGAGCCGAAGCATCGCTGGAAGTCCTCGGCGATCATGCGGCGCAACTTTTGCGCTTGCAGGTAATAGGCGTCGTAGTAGCCATGCGACAGCACATAGGTGCCAATCATGATGCGCCGCTTGACCTCCAGGCCGAACCCCTCGCTGCGGCTTTTCATGTACATGTCGAGCAGGTCGGCATAGCGTGAAGCGCGGCGCCCGTAGCGCACCCCGTCAAATCGGCTTAAGTTCGAACTCGCCTCGGCGGGCGCGATGATGTAGTAGACGGGGATCGCGAGTTCGGTGCGTGGTAGGCTGACCTCAAGCAGCGTCGCGCCGAGTTTCTCGAGCTCGGCAAGCGCCGCGCGTACGGCGTTCTCGACGTCCCCCGCCAGCGCCTTGGGGAAGAACTCCCGTGGCAGCCCGATGCGCAACCCGGCCAGCGGGCGCGACACGCTGGCCCCCGACCTCGCCGTGAGCATCTGTGCATGGAAGTCCTGAGCCTCGCGCGGCGCACTCGTCGAGTCGCGCTCGTCGAACCCGCTCATTGCACCGAGCAGCAACGCGCAGTCCTCCGCCGAGCGGGCGATCGGACCGGCCTGGTCGAGGCTCGAGGCGAATGCCACCATGCCCCAGCGCGAGCAGGTGCCGTAGGTCGGTTTGATGCCTGTGACGCCCGAGAAGCACGCCGGCTGGCGGATCGAGCCGCCGGTATCAGTGCCCGTGGCTGCGGGCAACAGCCGCGCCGCGACGGCCGCCGCCGACCCGCCTGACGAGCCGCCCGGCACGCGCGTCGTATCCCATGGGTTGTGCACCGGGCCGAAGGCGGAGTTCTCGTTGGACGACCCCATCGCAAACTCGTCGCAGTTGAGCTTGCCGAGCGTCACCATGCCGGCCCCGTCCGCGCCCAGTCGTGCGACCACGGTGGCGTCGAACGGGCTGCGGTAGCTGGCGAGCATGCGCGAGCCGGCGCTGGTAGGCAGATCGCGGGTCACGAAGATGTCCTTGTGCGCGATCGGGACTCCCAGCAGGGCCGACGCCTCGCCGTGCGCACGGCGCGCGTCGGCGGCATGCGCGGCGCGCATCGCCAGGCCCTCGTCGACGCAAAGAAAGGCGCCGAGGTGCTGGTGCGCGGCGATTCTTGCAAGCAAATGTTTCGTGATCTCGGCGCTCGAAGCGCCGCCGCCGGCGAGCAGGCGCCCGAGTTCGGCGACGCCGAGGTCATGCAGCACGCTCATCGACCCTTCACTCGATCACGCGAGGCACGAGAAACAGCCCGTCCTGCACTTCCGGTGCACTGGCCTGGTTGGCTTCGCGCTGATTGGGCTCGGTGACAGCGTCCTCGCGCAGCCGCAAGCTCACTGCCTGGACCGCAGAAAGCGGCGTGTACAGCGGCTCGACGCCCCGCGTATCGACCGCCTCCATCTGCTCGACGATGCGAAAGAACCCGTTGAGCTGGTTGAGCAGTTCATGCCGTTGGTCCAGCGGCAGATCGAGCCTCGCCAGCTGGGCGATACGCTCGACGTCTTGCAGAGTCAGTGACACAGCAGTTTGTGGCGGTAAGAGTGCGCGGCGTCTGCGTCGCCCGCTCGGGGCGAAGCTACAGAGGGGGATCGATCGGGTATTATCTCTGCCCATTCGCATACCCCCTCGCGCGTGAAAGAAGCCGTTCGCCCACCGCCAGGGCAGGAGAAACGAAAAGGCAGAGGTCGCGCATGAAGCCTTGCCGCTGCCCGCTCCCACAACACAACGAGCGCAACGCTTCGTCCGGCGGTCTCGCGATGCATCACGGTTCCTGGGGCCGGACGACTCTCTAACATGTTCGAATTCCTGCGCCGCTACTTCTCGACCGATCTCGCCATCGACCTGGGCACCGCGAATACGCTGATCTACGTTCGCGGCAAGGGCATCGTGCTCGACGAGCCGTCGGTGGTCGCGATCCGGCATGAGGGCGGACCGAGCGGCAAGAAGACGATCCAGGCGGTTGGCGCAGAGGCCAAGGCGATGCTCGGCAAGGTTCCGGGCAACATCGAGGCGATCCGACCGATGAAGGACGGCGTCATCGCCGACTTCACCGTCACCGAGCAGATGCTCAAGCAGTTCATCAAGATGGTGCACCCGCGCTCGATCATTCGGCCGAGCCCGCGCATCATCATCTGCGTGCCCTGCGGATCGACGCAGGTCGAGCGCCGCGCAATCCGCGAGTCAGCGCTGGGTGCGGGGGCCAGCGAGGTCTACCTGATCGAGGAGCCGATGGCGGCGGCGATCGGTGCGGGCCTGCCGGTCAGCGAAGCCTCGGGGTCGATGGTGGTCGACATCGGCGGCGGCACGACCGAAGTCGGCGTCATCTCGCTGGGGGGCATGGTCTACAAGGGCAGCGTGCGCGTGGGCGGCGACAAGTGCGATGAAGCCATCATCAATTACATCCGCCGCAACTACGGCATGCTCATCGGCGAGCCCACCGCCGAGGCGATCAAGAAGGAGATCGGCAGCGCGTTTCCGGGCTCCGAGGTCAGGGAGATGGAAGTCAAGGGGCGCAACCTTTCCGAGGGCGTGCCCCGCAGCTTCACGATCTCTAGCAACGAGATCCTCGAGGCGTTGACCGACCCCCTCAACCAGGTCGTCTCCAGCGTCAAGAACGCGCTCGAGCAGACGCCGCCGGAGCTTGGCGCCGACATTGCCGAGCGAGGCATGATGCTGACCGGCGGCGGCGCACTGCTGCGCGACCTCGACCGCTTGTTGGCCGAGGAAACCGGCCTGCCCGTGCTGGTGGCGGAGGACCCGCTGACGTGCGTGGTGCGCGGCTGCGGCATGGCGCTGGAGCGCATGGAGCGGCTGGGCAGCATCTTCACGTCCGAGTGAGCAGCGCATCGCGCTGAACCCCATGTCGCTGGGGACGCTCGACCGCAACCCGCCGCCGTTCTTCCGGCAAGGTCCGTCAGCGCTGACCAAGCTGATCTTCGGCGCGGCGCTGGCGGTGTTCCTGATGGCCGCCGACACGCGGTTCGAGGTCGTGACGCTGCTGCGTGCGACGATTGCGACGGCGCTACATCCCGTTCAGCAGGCGATGCTGGTACCGGTAGAGGTGGGCGAGCTGGCGGTCGAGTATGCGAAGGGACTTACCCATGCGACCGAGCAGCTCGAGCAGGCACAGCGGCGCCTGGCATCACAGGCCGAGTTCATCGCGCGCGTCGGGCCTCTCGAGGCCGAGAACACCCGGTTGCGCACCCTGCTCGGGCTGCAGCCTCGCATCGCAGTGCATTCGCAAGCGGCGGAAGTGCTGTACGAGGCGAGCGACCCCTTTTCGCGGCGCGTCGTCCTGGATCGCGGCGCGACTCACGGTATCGCGCTGGCCTCGCCGGTGGTCAATGACGAGGGCGTGCTCGGTCAGGTGACACGGCTGTATCCGCTGACCGCCGAGGTCACGCTGTTGACCGATCGCCAGGCTGCAATTCCGGTGCTCAATCCGCGGACGCAGCAGCGCAGCGTCGCCTTCGGTGATGCCGGCACGGGACGAATGGAGCTGCGCTTCATGGCTGCCAACGCGGACGTGCAGGTCGACGATCTGCTGGTTACTTCGGGGCTGGATGGCATCTACCCGCCGGCTCTGCCGGTGGCGCGGGTCGCCGGTATCGAGCGCCGCGGCGAGGCGGGCTTCGCGCGCATCGATCTGCTGCCCGTTGCGTCGATCGACGGCGTTCGGCACGTCCTCGTGCTCGAGCCACTGGTGCGGCAGCTGCCCGTGCCACCGGAGTCCCTCGATGGCGAGGCGCAAGCACGCCCCGGCCCAGTTCAGGCGGCAGGTCGCCGCCCACGAAGCGCTCCCTGAGCCGTCGTGCCGATCAAGGGCGCACATGCAACGTGATCAAGCTGGCGACCGGGCAACACGCCCGATGATCATGCCGCGCGCGGCCGATCAATTGCTGTTGCCGGCCAGCCCTGTCTTCATCGCCGCTTCGCTGGTCGCGGCCTTTGCACTGAACCTGTTGCCAGTGGGCCGGGCTCCGGCTGTGCCCGACCTGGTGTCCCTCGTGCTGGTGTTCTGGTGCGTGCACCAGCCGCAGCGCGTGGGCATCGGGGTGGCCTTCGCGTTCGGTCTGGCGATGGACGTGCATCAGGGCGCGCTGCTCGGCCAGCACGCGCTCGCCTACACGCTGCTCGCGTTTCTTGCCACGATGGTCCATCGCCGCCTGCTCTGGTTCACGCTGCCCTCGCAGGCGGTGCAGATCCTGCCGCTGTTCGTCGTCGCCCACCTTGTTTCGCTGGTGGTGCGCATGATCGCCGGCGGCATGTTCCCGGGCTGGCAATTCCTGCTGGCGCCGCTGTTCGAGGCTATTTTGTGGCCGGTTGCCACCTGGCTGCTGCTCGCGCCGCAGCGCCGGCCGCCCGACCCGGACGAAAATCGCCCCCTCTAGAGGTGTCGCATGGCTGGCGTGACAGAGCTCAAGAACCTGGAGGCGGAACTCGGCCGCTTCCGCGGGCGATTGCTCGCAGCCGCGTTGTTCGTTCTGATTGGCTTTTCACTGGTCGCCGCCCGGCTGGTCTGGCTGCAGGTCTACAAGTACGAGGAACTGGCTACCCGCGCGGAGGCCAATCGCATCGCGGTGCTGCCGATCGTTCCCAACCGGGGACTGGTCGTCGACCGCAATGGCATCGTGCTGGCCAACAATTTCTCTGCGTATACCTTGGAGATCAATCCAGCGGTCGTCGACGACCTCGAAGCAACGATCGAGCGGCTGTCCACGGTGGTCGAAATCGGCACGCGTGACCGGCGGCGGTTCAAGCGGCTGCTCGAAGAGGGCAAGAGCTTCGAGTCTTTGCCGATCCGTACGAAGCTGAGCGACGAAGAGGTCGCGCGCTTCACGGCGCGGCGTTTCCTGTTCCCCGGCGTCGAGATCAAAGCACGGCTGTTCCGCAATTACCCGCTGGGCGAGATCGGTGCGCACGTGCTGGGCTACATCGGGCGCATCAACACCGCCGAGAAGGAGGCGCTGGATGAATCCGACAACGCCGCCAATTACCGCGGCACCGACTACATCGGCAAGCTCGGCATCGAGCAACGCTACGAGGCCGAGCTACACGGCATCACGGGCTTCGAAGAGGTCGAAATCAGCGCTGGCGGCCGGGCGGTGCGCCGGTTGCGCAGCAATCCGCCGGTGCCCGGACACAAGATCACGCTGTCGATCGATATCCGTCTGCAGGCGATGATCGAGGAACTGTTCGGTGACCGCCGCGGTGCACTGGTGGCGATCGATCCCCGGTCGGGTGAGGTGCTGGCGTTCGTGAGCAAACCCACATTCGATCCCAATCTGTTCGTCGACGGTATCGATGCCGACAGCTGGCGCGAGCTCAACGAATCGATCGATAAGCCGCTGCTCAACCGCGCGCTGCGCGGCACCTACCCGCCGGGGTCGACCTTCAAGCCATTCATGGCCATGGCAGCGCTGCAGACCGGCAAGCGCGACCCGCACACCATCATCTTTGACGGCGGCACCTTCCAGTTTGGCAATCACACGTTCCGCAGCCACGGTGACCATGGCCTGGGGCCGGTCGACATGTACCGCTCGATCGTCAAGTCGAGCAACGTCTATTACTACTCGCTGGCCAACGAGATGGGTGTCGATCTGATGTACGAGCAGCTCTCGCCGTTCGGCTTCGGTCGCAAGACAGGCATCGACCTCGAGGGCGAGGTGACCGGTGTGCTGCCCTCCACCGCGTGGAAGCGCAAGACCTACCGACGGCCGGAGCAACAGAAGTGGTATGCGGGCGAAACCATCTCGCTGGGTATTGGGCAGGGATACAACAACTTCACGATGCTGCAGATGGCCAGCGCGTTGGCCACGCTCGCCTCTGGGGGGCAGCGCTTCAAGCCGAGCCTGGTGCGCGAGATCGAGGACGTGGTGACGCACGAGAAGCAAACGATCTCGCGCGACGCGCTGCCGTCGCTGGGGCTCAGTCCCGAGCATGTAGCGCTTGTTCACCATGCCCTCTACGGCGTCACGCAGGAGGGTACGTCGGCGCGTGTCTTTCAGGGCGCGAGCTACAAGAGCGGCGGGAAGACCGGCACCGCGCAGGCGGTGGGCATCTGGCAGAACGAGAAGTACGACGCCCGCAAGCTCGAAGAACACAAGCGCGACCATTCGCTCTACATCGCGTTCGCGCCGCTCGAAGCGCCCTCGATTGCGCTGGCGGTGGTGGTTGAGAACGCGGGGTTTGGCAGCGAGGCGGCCGCGCCGATCGCACGGCGCGTATTTGACTACGCGGTGCTCGGCTTGTATCCGAGCGTCGAGGACGTCGCGCTGACACGCCAGGGCAAGTCGAGTGCTCCCGTCGGCAAGCCCCGGCCGGCCTCCGCGATCCCGTTGCCGGGTGTGATGGGACCGGTGCCGCAGGGGCCCGACAGCGCTGCGGGAGCACAGCCCGAGCCTGCGGCCCGAGAGTTGCGCGTAGCGCGCGGCCCCGCGCGCGGCGACGAGACACATCGCCCATGAGCGCAATCTTCGAGCAGCCCACGCTTTGGCAGCGCGCGCGCCCGTTGCTGTTCGGCTACGACGCCATGCTGGTGCTGGCGATCCTGCTCCTGGCCGCCGCCGGACTGGTCACGATGTACTCGGCGGGCTTCGACCACGGGACGCGCTTCGTCGACCACGGCCGCAACATGCTGCTCGCCGCGGCGATCATGGTCGTGGTCGCGCAGATCCCGCCGCAGCGGCTGATGGAATTGGCCGTGCCGCTTTACGCGGTGGGTGTCGCGCTGCTGGTCGCCACCGCCTTGTTCGGGATTACCAAGAAGGGGGCGACGCGCTGGCTCAACGTGGGTGTGGTGATTCAGCCGAGCGAGGTGCTCAAGATCGCCACACCGCTGATGCTCGCGTGGTGGTTCCAGAAGCGCGAGGGTGCGCTGCGCATACCCGACTTCCTCGTTGCGATAGCGTTGTTGGCGATACCGGTCGGACTGATCGTCAAGCAGCCGGATCTTGGCACCGCCCTGCTGGTGCTTTCGGCGGGCGTTTATGTGATCTTCTTCGCTGGGCTCTCTTGGAAGTTGATCGCCCCCGTTTTGATCGCCTTCACCGTGGGTATTGCCGCGCTGGTCCTGGCACAGGACCGCATCTGTCAGCCTGACGTCGCCTGGCCACTGCTGCGCGACTACCAGAAGCACCGTGTCTGCACGCTGCTGGACCCGAGCACCGATCCGCTGGGCCGCGGCTTCCACATCATCCAGGCGATGATCGCGATCGGATCGGGTGGCATCACCGGCAAGGGCTTCATGAAGGGGACGCAGACCCACCTGGAGTTCATTCCCGAACGCACGACCGACTTCGTCTTTGCCGCGTTCGCGGAGGAATTCGGCTTGGCCGGCGGCATCGCCCTGCTGGTGGGTTTTCTGTTCCTCATCTACCGCGGCCTGTGGATCGCCGCGGAAGCCCCGACTCTGTTCGCGCGGCTGTTGGCAGGCTCGATCACGTTGTCGTTCTTCACCTACGCCATGGTCAACATGGGCATGGTCAGCGGCATCCTGCCGGTCGTGGGCGTGCCGCTTCCCTTCGTGAGCTACGGCGGGACGGCGATGGTCACGCTGGGGTTGGGGCTGGGCATGCTGATGTCGATCGCCAAGAGCCGGCGCCTGATGCAATCGTGACCGCCGGCCCGCCACGTGGCTTCAGGCGTTCGAGAGAGGGCGCGGCTGTGCCGGAAACCGCACCGTGAACCGTGCGCCGGGGCCGGCTCTGGAGGGTCTTTGGCCGTCTGGGCCGCGCTGGCGCGGGAAGGTGTCTTCGATGTCGACTTGCGCGCCGTGGTGCGTGGCAATCTCGCGCACGATCGCCAGCCCCAGCCCCGAGCCGTCCACGCCTGTACCCAGCACACGGTAAAAGGGCTGGAACACTTGGTCGCGCTCGGCCGCCACGATGCCCGGTCCGTTGTCCTCGACCTGAAGCACCGTCACCTGGCCGAAAGGATCGTCGAGCACGCGCACCGTGACCGTTCCGCCCGCGGGCGTGTACTGCAGCGCGTTGTCCACGAGATTGCGGATCAGCTCGCGCACGAGCAGGGGCTGACCGAGCACGCGATGGCCCGGAGCGGAGGCTTCGGGGCCCTCGTAGCCAAGGTCGAGGCGCTTGTCCATCGCCCTGGGCACGAAGTCGCGAACCGTTTCGATCGCCAGCCGCGCGACGTTGACTTCCACGGCGCGTTTGGCCCCCTCCTCATCCTCAGCGCGGGCCATCGACAACAGCTGGTTGACCATGTGCGCTGCGCGCTGGCTTGAGCGGGCGATCTGCTGCAATGAACGGCTGACCGCTTGCGGATCAGCGCCGCCGGCGTCGATCTCGCGCTGCGCGAACTCAGCCTGCGTGCGCAACCCGGCAAGGGGCGTCTTGAGCTGGTGCGCCGCGTCGGCGAGGAAGTGCTTCTGCGTGCTGATCGACCGGTCCAGCCGGGCCAGCAGATCGTTGATGGCCGTCACCAGCGGCGCCACCTCCTCCGGCGCTTCGCGCTCGTCGATCGGCGACAGGTCGTGGCTTTCGCGCGAACGGATGCGCCGCTGCAGGTCGTCCAGCGGTGCGATACCGCGCGACAGCGCAAACCAGATCAACGCTACCGCCAGCGGCAGGATCACGAACTGCGGCACGATCACACCCTTGATGATCTCGGTGGCGAGTTGCGATCGCTTGTTCAGCGTTTCGGCCACCTGCACGACCGGCTGAGCCCCGCCGTTCGCTGGCGCACCTACCGCGACATAGGCGACCCGCACCGGCACATTGCCGACGCTGTCATCGCGGAACTGCACTGTGCTCGCCGAAGCGGGGCCGTCGCTGGGTGGAACCGGCAGGATGCGGTCGCCGCTCAGGTACTCGCCACGCAGCCCGAGCACCTGGTAGTACACCGCGTCCGTCGCGTCGGAGAGCAACAGCTCGGCGGATTCGGGGCCAAGCGCGAGCCGTGCCTCGGTCGGTGAAGCGGCGTGTCTTTCCACCACCACGTGCTTGGCGATCGCCAACGCGCGGTCGCCCAGCACGCGATCGAACGGCCGGTTGGCGATGCCCTGCGCCACCACCCAGGTCAACGCTACGCTCATTGGCCAGAGCAGCAGCAGCGGCGCCAGCAGCCAGTCGATGAGCTCGCCGAAGAGGGAGCGTTGCTCGCGTCGCTTGGCCGGCATGTAGCGGTTGCGGTCGCCTCAATCGAGGCGACGTGGTGCGGTAGCCGCCGAAACCGCTGCGCCTGAAAGCTCCTGCGCCGCGGGGAGCCAGAAGAAGCGGTGCAGCGACCTTGCCGTCTTCACGTCAGCTGGGGATCTTTTCAAGACAGTAGCCGAGTCCGCGCACCGTCGCGATGCGGATCGGACCCTGTTCGATCTTCTTGCGTAGGCGGTGGACGTAGACCTCGATGGCGTTGTTGCTGACTTCCTCGCCCCACTCGCAAAGCCGCTCGACGAGCTGGTCCTTGCTGACCAGCCGGCCCGCGCGCTGCAGCAGGACCTCGAGCAATGACAGCTCGCGCGCGGAAAGCTCGATCATCTGGTCGTTGATGTAGGCGACACGGCCGGTCGCATCAAATGAAAGCGGGCCGTGCTTGATCACGTTCGACGCGGTGCCCAGCCCGCGGCGCGTCAACGCCCGCACGCGCGCCTCGAGCTCCTGCAGCGAGAACGGTTTGGCCATGTAATCGTCGGCGCCGAGGTCGAGCCCCTTGACGCGCTGCTCGACGCTGTCGGCCGCAGTCAGGATCAATACCGGGGTCGTGTTGCCGCGGCCGCGCAGGTTGCGCAGCACGTCGAGCCCGTGGACCCGGGGCAGACCGAGGTCGAGGATCACGAGATCGAACTGATGCGCCAGCAGTGCGGCGTCGGCCTCGCTGCCTGAGCTGACGTGGTCCACCGCGTAGCCGGAGCGGCGCAGCGACCTCAGCAAGCCGTCAGCGAGCACCTGGTCGTCTTCTGCAATCAGGATGCGCACGGTCTCTCTCCTCGCGCGGGCGCCCGCGCGGCGCGGGGCTGGGATTCATTCTAGGGAGTCGGTGCGGCTTCGGACTTGACGGCACTACAATACTGTACGAATATCCAGCCCAGAACGTCATCCCCCTTCCTCATCCAGCCCTTGGAGAACCCCATGGACGCACCCGTCAAGGCGCTCAACACCGAAAAAGCCAAGGCCCTGCAGGCCGCCCTTGCCCAAATCGAAAAGCAGTTCGGCCGCGGCTCGATCATGCGGCTGGGCGAAGGCGAGGTGATCGACGACATCGAGGTGGTATCCACCGGCTCGCTCGGCCTGGACATCGCGCTCGGCGTCGGCGGGCTGCCGCGCGGCCGCGTGATCGAGATCTATGGCCCCGAGTCGTCGGGCAAGACAACCTTGACGCTGCAAGTCATCGCCGAAATGCAGAAGCAAGGCGGGACCTGCGCGTTCATCGACGCGGAGCATGCGCTGGACGTGCAATACGCGCAAAAGCTCGGCATCAACCTTCAGGAGCTGCTGATCAGCCAGCCCGACACCGGCGAGCAGGCGCTCGAAATCGTCGATGCACTGGTGCGCTCGGGCTCGGTGGATCTGATCGTCATCGACTCGGTGGCTGCGCTGACTCCCAAGGCGGAGCTCGAAGGCGAGATGGGCGACTCGTTGCCCGGCCTGCAGGCGCGGCTGATGAGCCAGGCGCTGCGCAAGCTCACCGCCACCATCAAGAAGACCAACACGATGGTCATCTTCATCAACCAGATCCGCATGAAGATCGGCGTGATGTTCGGCAACCCCGAGACCACCACCGGCGGCAATGCCTTGAAGTTCTACGCCTCGGTGCGCCTGGACATCCGCCGGATCGGCAACATCAAGAAGGGCGAAGAGGTCATCGGCAGCGAAACGAAGGTCAAGGTCGTCAAGAACAAGGTCTCGCCGCCGTTCAAGACCGCGGAGTTCGACATCCTCTACGGCGAGGGCATCAGCCGCGAAGGCGAGATCATCGACATGGGCGTGGCCGCGAAGGTGCTCGACAAGAGCGGCGCCTGGTACGCCTACAACGGCGAGAAGATCGGCCAGGGCAAGGACAACGCGCGCGAATTCCTGCGCGAGAACCCCGAGCTCGCGCGCGAGGTCGAGAACAAGGTTCGCGAGGCGATGGGCATTCCGCTGCTCGCGGCCCCCGCTGCCGCTGGCGGATGAACGCTGGCGGATGAATACGGCGAGCCTGGTGGGCCGCGGGCGCGCCGCTTGTCGCTGGTCGAGTCGCCGATGACCGTTGGATCGCCGCCCCGCTCGCTGAAGGCGCGTGCGCTGCGCTGGCTTGCGCAACGCGAATACAGCCGCAGCGAGCTGCGACGCAAGCTGCTCGTCACTGCCCGGCATGGCGTCGAAGCAGATGCGCAGGAAGATCCGGCGGCAGCAACCGGCTTCGTCGAGAGCGCCGTCCCGGCGGCGCTTGAGTCCCGGGTCGATGCACTCCTCGATTGGCTTGCCGCACGCAAGTATCTGAGCGAAGAGCGCTTCGTCGAGTCCCGGGTCCTCGCGCGGCAGCAACGATTCGGCAACCTGCGCATCCGCCGTGAGCTCGCCGAGCATGGCCTCGCGCTCGATGCTGCGGATGCCGAGCGTCTGCGCCAGACGGAACTGCAGCGCGCGAAAGTGGTGTGGGCCCGCCGCTTCGGCGAACCGGCGGCTGATGCAGCCGGACGCGTCCGGCAGGCACGATTTCTGGCCGGGCGTGGCTTCTCTGCCGACGTTATCCGCCAACTGCTGGACAGGCGAAAGCCGCGCGACGAAGACTGACGGGGCGCTGCGCGCCACGGTACGCCAGCTCGCCGACGCGAGCGCGTCGCCGGCCCAGGCGATGCAAGTTCCTGATGCGGCGCAGCATGCTACATTGGCCGCGCATTCGGCCGGCCGGGTCGTTCCGAAGTGCCGCGCCGGCTGCATCTGCTTGTCATGATCGTGGTGCGTGCCGTGGCGGTTCCTTGCCTTCGAACGCGCGGCGCTGACTTGGACACCCCCCACAGAGCTCGACGATGAAGATCCACGAATACCAGGGCAAGGAGATCCTGCGCAGCTTTGGCGTGCCGGTGCCGCGAGGCTACCCGGCGTTTACCGTACAGGAGGCAATCGAAGCCGCGCAAAAGCTGGGCGGACCGGTTTGGGTCGTCAAGGCGCAGATCCATGCCGGCGGTCGTGGCAAGGGCGGCGGGGTGAAAGTGGCACGCTCGATCGGTGAAGTGCAGACGCTGGCCAGCCAGATCCTGGGCATGCAATTGAAGACGCACCAGACCGGCCCGGCAGGCCAGAAAGTGCGGCGCCTGCTGATCGAGGACGGCGCCGACATCAAGAAGGAGTATTACGCTGCCGCGCTTACCGACCGCGCGACCCAGAAGGTCGCGATGATGGCCAGCTCTGAGGGCGGCATGGATATCGAGGAGGTTGCGCGCCGGACGCCGGAGAAGATCATCAAGGTCTTCGTCGATCCGCTCGTGGATATCACCGACGAGCAGGCGCGCCAGTTGGCCACCGGCATCGGCGTGCCCGCGGCCAGCCAGGCGCAGGCGGTGGATGTGTTCAAGAAGCTCTACAAGACCTACATGGACACCGACGCCACCC
>CP070653.1:1754664-1779203 GCA_020354665.1 Burkholderiales bacterium | reverse complement strand
GGCGCATCGCCGAGGCGGCGGCCGGCGCGAAGTGGTTCCTGGGCGATCGCTTCTCCGCGCTCGACATCTACGTGGCCACGATGACGCATTGGCGCCCGGGCCGGCGCTGGTTCGAAGAACACACGCCAGCGCTGGCCGCGATCGCGCGGCGTGGTGACGAGGACCCGCGGTTTCGCGCCGTGTGGGCGCGCAACTTTCCGCGCGACTTCGCGTAAGAAGCAAGAAGCCTGCGCGGTGTCCGGTCACGGCGGCTGGATTGCGCAGCCGTGTGCCTCGGACCGGTCTGCCGCGCAGGGTCGCACAGCGCTGCCGGTCGGGCCTGACGGCGACGCACGGGAATGTCGGAGCCGGTGCGTCGAAAACTGCCCGGCTGCCAAGCCCCCGCACTGCAGTGTGCTCGGCGGTTCGGGTTACCCTTCGCGCTTGCTGCGGCGCCAGCCTGGCGCCGAGAGACGATGAGCGAACTGCGCAAATTTCTGTTCGACGGGCTGCCGGTGCGCGGCATGCTGGTGCGGCTGACCGACAGCTGGCGCGAGGTGTTGCGCCGGCGCGCGCTGGCGGGCGCGACGCCGCCGGCGGTGCGCGAACTGCTCGGCGAGATGGCCGCGGCGGCCACGTTGATGCAGGCCAACATCAAGTTCAACGGTGCACTGGTGCTGCAGGTTCTCGGCGACGGACCGGTGAAGCTCGCGGTCGCCGAGGCGCAGCCCGACCTCGGCTTTCGCGTCACCGCGAAGGTGGTCGGCAACGTCGTTGGCGACGGTCGGCTCGAGTCGCTCGTCAACGTGCAGGGAAAAGGCCGCTGTGCGATCACGCTCGATCCCAGGCAGCGCTTGCCCGGGCAGCAGCCGTATCAGGGCATCGTGCCGCTGCACGGCGATCGCCGCGAGCCGCTGCAGGCGCTGTCGCAGGTGCTGGAGCACTACATGCTGCAGTCCGAACAGCTGGACACCAAGCTCGTGCTCGCCGCCGACGACGACGTGGCCTGCGGGCTGTTGATCCAGCGTCTGCCAGTGGCGGGCGAAGGCTATCGTGCCGGGCGCGAGGAGCGCATCGGGCTGGACGAGGACTACAACCGCATCGCCCAGCTGGCCGCCACGCTGACGCGCGCCGAGCTGCTCGGGCTGGATGTGGCGACGCTCCTGCACCGCCTGTTCTGGCAGGAGAAGCTGCGCCACTTCGAACCGCTGCAGCCGCGATTCTCTTGCGCGTGCTCGCGCGAGCGGGTCAGCGGCATGCTCGAGGGGCTCGGCCATGACGAAGTGCAGGGCATCCTGGCCGAGCAGGGACGGGTCGAGGTGGGCTGCGAGTTCTGCGGCGTCAAGTACCACTTCGACGCCGTCGACGTCGGCGGGCTGTTCACGGCGCCTGCCGTGCGGCACCCGGGTTCGCCGTCAGTCAATTGAAATCGCCGGCGGGGCGCACCCGCGTCCGCCGCGCATCTGCGCACGCGACCCTGTGCGCGTGAGCACGGCACGCGCGGCGGCGGCCAGCCAGCGACAGGCGGCCGCGGCCTGTCGCTGGTGTCCATCCGGCGTCGTTGCGGGTCAGGCGCTGGTGCCGAAGATGCCGAGGCCCACCAGCACGAGCAACATCAGGCCGATCGCCAGCAGCGAGAAGCCCAGGATCCGCGATCCGGTCGTCATCGGCCGCGACGGCGCATCGACCAGGCGTTTCGAGAGCTCGCCGCTCTTGACCAGACGGTCGTACTCGCGGGTGAGCTCGCGCCTGAACTCCTCCAGCGGCATCGATCCGGTGAACATGACCACGTCGAGCGGGAACTTGTCGGGCCTGAAGTGGTTGTTGAAGAAGTGCACCGTGAAGAGGAACACCGCGGCAAGGATGGCTTCCTCGCCGTGGAAGATGGTCGCCACGTTGAACATCCAGCCTGGCAGGAACTGTGCGGTCACGGTTGGCGACCACAGCATCAGTCCGCTGCCGCCGATCACGCCGATACCCCAGAACACCGCCCAGTAGTCGAACTTCTCCCAATAGGTCCAGCGTTCGAAGGTCGGGCGCGGTCCCTTGCCGAAGAACCACTTGAACATCAGCCCGATGTCCTTGATGTCCTGCAAGTTGGGCACCATCGAGGTCGGACCGAAGAAGTTGAACGCCTTGCCGCTGCCGACGATGCGCAAGAGGGCGTAGACGAGGTGGCCGAGGAAGATCACGATGAACATCGCAGCGGCAATGCGGTGCAGCAGCGCCGTCACCTTCGGGCTTCCGAGCTGCTTGACGACCAGCGGCGCCCAGTCACTGCCGGCGAACAACGACGACATGCCGGTCAGCACCAGCAGCATCACGCTCAGGATCAGCATCAGGTGAGCGATCCGCCAGCCGATTGCAAAGCGCCTCACGTGCTTGCTCTCGGATTCGCGAATCAGGCCCTCGGTGAGGATGTGTGGCCGGGCACGGCGCTCCAGGCGGTCCTTGTACTCACGGTAGAACCACAGCGCGACGTGGGTCCAGAAGAAGAGGAACACGCCGGCCAGCAACGCTTCCATGAACTTCTTTACCCAAAACAGCAGCGGGTAGTTCGCGCGATCGTTCGGGTCGCCGTGCGGCTGGAACGACATGAAGTTGGCCGGGGCATCCGCATGGCACTGCTGGCACGTCTTCACGCGGTTGGCCGGATTGACCATCGACTGCGGGTCGGAGACCCTCAGGATGCCGTGGTTGCCGTGGCAATCGAAGCACTTCGCGGTGTAGGCAAAGCCGAGCTGGTTGACCTGGCCGTGGTAGGTCTGGGTGTAGGTGCTCAACTGATCCTGGTGGCAGTTGCCGCAGTTCTGCGTGATGACCAGCTTGGTCGAGTCGAACACCGGGTTCTCGACGTCGTGTGCCGTATGGCAATCCGAGCACACCGGCGCACCCGGGTTGTTGCCCTCGACGGCCTCCTTCGCGTGTACCGAGGTCAGGTACTCCTCGCGTGGCTTGACGTGGCACTTCCCGCACGTGTTGGGCAGATTGCGACGCCATTCCGCGTGCCCGGGGGTCCCGATCGGATAGACGTAATGGGGGTTGTGGCAGTTGTAGCAGGTCGCATTGGTCCGCGACTGGTCGGCGATGCTCGGCCGGGCATGGATCGAGTTCATGAAATGGTCGATCCGTTCGACGACCATCCCGAGGCTGGCGTTCTCGGCGGGCTTGCCTTCGCTCTGCGCCTTCGACCACAGCGCCTGATGGCACTGCACGCAGCTGACCATGTGCCTGCCGACGTTGGTGTGCGGCACCTCCTTGATGTCGGCGTGGCACTCGGTGCACTGGCGCTTGCCGTGCGCGCTGCTGGTGAATTTCTCTTCCGAAATGTCGAGCCGGCGCTCGGTGCCGTCTTCGCGCGGGGCCGAGAAGCCCTCGTTGCCGTGACACCCGAGACAGGCCTCGTTGGGGAGCGCCTCGGCGGGTTCGGTCGACGGCTGGATCGGCGTCGCGCCGACGCCGAGCGCCGGCTGGATGGCGTTCGCGTCGGGTTGCAGGGCGACAAAGGTCAATAGCGCGAACAGTGCAGCCGCAGATTTCGACGCTGCGATACGGGCGATCTTCATGACGGTCCAGTCTGATCCCATAGGACGGGGGGCTTGCAAAGCGTGCGACCAAAAAAAAGCCGCCAGAAAGATCTGGCGGCGGATTCGTGAAGCGGTGTGTGCCTCGGCGCGTCTTGCTTTGAAGCGCACCGGAGCGTTGGCCAGGAGGACGGGACACGAGCCACGCTGCATCGACACTGCAGCAGCCGACGAGAGCGCGATGCCCTTCTCGGCGATGTCGTCCCCGCTTGACCCCTCCTTGAGCTTGCGGGCCTCATGGCAAACGTTGCGTTCGTATTCGAGCGACGAGCAGTTCGGCGGTCGCGGCGCCAACACCCAACACGACAGCAGCGACCCGACCGTGCAGGATAAGCGATTTCGTGTCGTTCTTTGTCAGATCCCGGGCACGGGACTCGGGCACGGTACCGCGCACACAACGTCACGACACCGCACCCTGCCGCCCGACACACCGACCATTCGCCAGGTCAACTTCGCGAGGCCCGCCGCACATGCCGAGCCGATGAGGCCGTTGCAGTATAGTCAGCGCGGATCCCAGCGCAGGTCTCGATTGCGCAAAGGCGAGTCACCAAGTCTTTGCTGACCACCGGCGCGCAGAAGGCCATGCTGGGTCATCGGACCGGTTGGCCGGCGCGACGGCCGAGGCCCGCCACGCGTTGACGTGGCAGCGGTGCCGAAGCGTGCCATCGGTCGTCTTGCTGTCGACGAGTGACACGATCATGAACTTCAACATCGCGCACAGTCCACCCACCGAGCAAGCCATCGAGCATGCGCGCAGAAGCGCCTTCCTGCAGTTGAAGAAGCTGCGCATCCGCATGATGGCGTGGTATGTCGCGGCGGCGTTCTCGTTCCCGTTGGGGGTCTTTGCCGCCGTGTTGCTGGCCGGCGCCAGCATCACCGACATCCCCGGGCAGCTCTTCTTCGTGACCACCGCGGCGATCATCGGCGTCGTCGTCTATCGGCTGTTCAAGAATTACGCGCGGGCCGAGCAGGTGGAGCACAGGCTCGACACGCTGCGGCCGGTGGACGACAGTTGCTGCGGCCTCGAGAAGCTGGCCGCCGAGTATCCGCTGGTACAGGAGTACCGCGGCGCCGTCGAGGCGCAGAAGCGCAAGATGGTGTTTGGCGAGGTGATGGTGATCAGGGACTGGCTCGTTGCCAAGCACGGCAAGCTTCCTGACGTCGAAAGCGCCGCCTAGGCGCTTCGGGCGTGCACCACCGGGCGGCTGAGGGGCGCTGGAGGATTCTTCGCTGATTCGCGCGCCGTGCTGCCCTTGTGCGACGGCACGCCGGCATGAGGTTCGTCAATTCGCGGTGCGGCGCGTGCCCCTACATTAGGCGCGACGGAGGAGTTTCGAGTCCGCGTTCCACGCCGGACCGGTCGAGCGGCGCACTGCATCTCGGGTGTAGCGCATGCGCGGCGCCGGGCCCGCGGGGCGGACGTCGACGCGACAAGGCGCAGAGGTGAACAGGAGACCCCTGGCGATGACGACTGCTGTGCGCGCTGGCGCTGTCGCGTTGGCTGGGGTCGGGCATGCCGCGGGTCGTTCGCGCGGCGCGCAGCAGACGTGCGGCTGCGCCCGCGTTCACCGGGCGCGAAGCAGTTCATTCCCGCTGCAAGGGCATTCGAGCCTTGCCGCCGCCGGTCCACCCCACATCGCCGCGCGCGTCGACGTGGTTCGCAGGCCATTACCAGATGCTCGCGTTCAGCCGCTGAGCCCGCTGCTGCCCTATGGAAACATTCAAAGCTGATGTGGCGATCGTCGGTGCCGGTGGCGCCGGATTGCGCGCGGCCATCGCGGTGGCCGAATCCGACCCCTCGCTGCAGGTGGCGCTGATCTCGAAGGTCTACCCGATGCGCAGCCACACCGTGGCGGCCGAGGGCGGGTCGGCCGCGGTGACGCAGGCCCACGACAGCCTGGAGGCCCACTTCAACGACACCGTCTCGGGCGGCGACTGGCTCTGCGAGCAGGACGTGGTGGACGACTTCGTCGGCCAGGCGCATCGCGAGCTGGTGCAGATGGAGCACTGGGGCTGCCCCTGGAGCCGCCGCACCGACGGCCATGTCAACGTCCGCGCGTTCGGCGGCATGAAGATCGAGCGCACGTGGTTCGCCGCCGACAAGACGGGCTTCCACATGCTGCACACGCTGTTCCAGACGTCGATGAAGTATCCGTCGATCAGGCGCTTCGACGAGCACTTCGCGGCCGACCTGGTCGTCGAGGACGGGCGCGCGCAGGGCGTGCTCGCGATCGAGGTCGCCACCGGCGAGTTCCGCCTGATCCAGGCGAAGGCAATCATCATCGCCACCGGGGGCGCCGGGCGCGTGTTCCGCGAGAACACCAACGGCGGCATCGTCACCGGCGACGGCATGGCCCTCGCGTACCGCCACGGGGTGCCGCTGCGCGACATGGAATTCGTGCAGTACCACCCGACGTGCATGCCGGGCACGGGGCTGCTGTTCACCGAGGCGTGCCGCGGCGAGGGTGGCTTCCTGCTCAACAAGGACGGCTACCGCTACCTGCAGGACTATGGCCTGGGTCCGGCGGAAGACAAGCCGCGCAACAAGTTCATGGAGCTCGGGCCGCGCGACCGGCTGAGCCAGGCGTACTGGCACGAGAAGCAGAAGGGCCGCACGATCATGGGCCCGCATGGCGAGTGCGTGCACCTGGATCTGCGTCACCTCGGTGAGGCCTATCTGCGCGAGCGTCTGCCGCAGATCTATGAACTGGCCGAGGAGTACCTCGGCGTCGACCCGGCGAAGGAATGCATTCCGGTCCTGCCGGCGGTGCACTACACGATGGGTGGCATCGTCGCCGACGGGCGCACCGCGGCGCCGCTGGCCGGACTGTATTCGGCCGGCGAGTGCTCGAGCGTAGGCATCCACGGTGCCAACCGCCTGGGGTCGAACTCGCTGACCGAGCTGCTCGTGTTCGGCAAGGTCGCGGGCGACGAGGCGGCGCAGTTCGCGAAGAGCCATGCCGCCGCGAACACCGCGACGCTGCACAAGCAGGCCGAAGCCGCGCGGCAGCGCGCGACCGCGGTGGCCGCCAACAGCAACGGCACCGAACGGCTGGCCACGCTGCGCAAGGAAATGGCGCAGAGCATGGAAGCGGGCTGCGGCATCTACCGCACCGGCACCGAGATGCAGGCCACCTGCGACAAGCTCGCCGAGCTCAAGCAGCGCGCGAAGAACCTGCGCATCGAGGACCGCAGCAAAGCCTGGAACACCGAGTTCCTGCTCGCGCTGGAGCTCGGCTACCAGCTCGACGTCGCGCAGGCGATGGTGCACTCGGCAATCAATCGCAAGGAGTCGCGGGGGTCGCACCAGCGCCTGGACGGCTACGAGCAGCGCGACGACGCCAACTTCCTCAAGCACTCGCTGGCTACCTACAAGGGCGACGACGCACCCAGCATCTCGTACGGGCCGGTGAAGATCACCCGATCGCCGCCGGGCACGCGCGCCTACGGCGCGGCAGGCGAGAAGGCCGAGGCCGAGCGCAAGGCCCAGCAGAAGGCACAACAACAGGGGGCAGGCCATGTCTGAGGCCACGACCAGCAAGACGATCACGATCGAGGTGCTGCGCTACCGGCCCGAGCAGGACACCGAGCCGCTCTGGCAGAGCTACCAGGTTCCGTTTACCGACGACATGTCGGTGCTGCAGGGCGTGCAGTACATCAAGGACGAGCTCGACGGCACGCTCAGCTTCCGCTGGTCGTGCCGCATGGCGATCTGCGGCTCGTGCGGGATGATGATCAACGGCAGGCCGAAACTCTCGTGCAAGACGTTCCTGCGCGACCTGATGCCGGGGCCGGTGCGCGTCGAGGCACTGGCCCACCTGCCGATCGAGCGCGACCTCGTGGTCAGCGTCGACCCCTTCGTCGAAAAGCTGCGCAGCGTCAAGCCCTACATCATCCCGAAGGAGCCGCGCAAGCTGGAGGAGGGCGAGTACCTGCAGACGCCGGCGCAGCGTGACGCCTACGAGCAGTTCAGCTCGTGCATCAACTGCATGCTGTGCTATGCGGCCTGCCCGCAGTTCGGGCTCGATCCGGAATTTCTGGGCCCTGGCGTGCTCGCGCTGCTGCACCGCTACAACGCCGACTCGCGCGACGGCGGACAGGCCGAGCGCGCGCCGATGCTCGGTGCCGCCGAGGGCGTGTGGAGCTGCACTGCGGTGGCTTATTGCTCGGAGGTCTGCCCGAAAGGTGTCGACCCGGCCAACGCGGTGAACCAGAACAAGGTCAACAGCGCCAAGCACTACTTCCTGGGCTGGCTGACCGCCAAAGGAGACCGACGATGAGTGCCAAGCGTCCTTACGTGCGCCCGATGCAGGGGTGGTGGAAGCGCGACCCGTACTTCATCAGCTACATGTGGCGCGAGACGACCGCGCTGGCCGTGGCGCTCTACGCCGTCGTGCTCGCCGTCGGGGTGGTCCGCCTCGCGCAGGGCGAGGCGGCGTGGAACGGCTGGCTGGCCGCGTTGAAGTCGCCGCTGTCGGTGCTGCTGCACCTGGTGCTGCTCGCAGCGATGGTGGTGCACGCGAAGAGCTGGTTCGAAATCATGCCCAAGACGATGCCGGCGCTGCAGATGGGCGGCAAGCGGGTCGAGGCATCGACGATCACCAGGGCCGGTTGGGCCGCGACGGCGGTGGCCACAGTCGTCGTGCTCGTCCTGGCGTGGGGGGCCTAGCGATGAGACGCTCGCACGCTCCGATTTTCTGGCTGCTGTTCGGTGCCGGCGGCATGCACGCCGCGCTGCTCGGTATCGCGCTGGTATTTGTCACCGGCGTCGCGGTGCCGCTGGGCTGGCTGCTGCCGGGCGACGCGCTGGCCTACCCGCGCATGCTCGCGTTCGCGCAGAACGGCATCGGCAAGCTGCTGCTCTTTGCAGTGATCTCGCTGTTCGCGTGGCACGCCGCGCACCGGTTGCTGTGCACGTTGCACGACTTCGGCATCCACAAGGGCTTGGCCGCGAAGAGCCTGTTTTACGGCGCGGCGCTGTTGCTGACGCTCGTCGTCGGCTGGAACCTGCTCGCGCTGGGTTTCTGATCCTCGCGCGAAAGGCCGACCGACCGGCTGCCGGTCAGCCGACGCGCAGCCGGCGCGCCGCGTGCAACGCGGCGAGCGCGGCATCGAGCCGCGCCTGGCCGAGGCCGCCGACCACTGTGTAGCCGATGCCGGCCTGCGTGAGCGTGCGGCGCAGCAGCGCATCGACCGGCTCGCGCACGTGTGGGCCGTCACGTTGCAGACCGTCGGCCTGCCACGGCAGGTCGAGCGCGGTGAGCAGCGTGAGGTCGCAGCGCCGGTGCTCCTGCACGGCGCGCGCGTAGAGGCCGCGATCGCCGAACACGAGCTCGCTGTAGATGGCGGTCATCAGCGCAGTGGTGTCGGCCACGACGATCTGGTGGGCGCTCGAGGCCCCCTCGATGCGCCGCGTCTGCTCGGCGGCGATCGCTGCCTGCTCGCCGGCGGTTGGCGTGCGCCCGTGCGCGTCGCAGAACTCGCGCAAGTGTTCGTCGACCGTGGCCACCGCGGTCTGCGCGTCGGCAAGCGCGCCGCGTAGCGCCTGCGCAAGCCAGGTCTTCCCGGTGCTCTCGGCGCCGACGATCGCGATCACGAATGCACGACTCATGGATATTCAGTTGAGGCCGGTGCGCGGCGCTTCAACCGCGCGCCGCACGCGGTGCTGCCGCCAGCGCTGCCCAGGCACGCCAGCCCGCCACCGCCATCAACGTGAACAGGCCGTACAGCACGACGGTCAGCCAGAAGCCCTTCCACGCGAACAGGCTCATGCTGACCGCATCGACGACGATCCAGGTCGGCCAGTTCTCGACGTACTTGCGGCCGAGCAGCCATTGCCCGGCCAGGCTACCGGCGGTCGGGAAGGCGTCCCAGTACGGCACGTCGGTGTCCGTCGCGTGGTCGAGGAACAGACCCAGCAGCGGCCAGGCAAGCAGCGCCAGGCCGGCGACCGCCACGCGGCCTCGCGGCGACAACAGACGAACGCGCAGCGGTTGGCCGTCGTCGCCGGTGCCGCGCAGCCACTGCCACCAGCCCCAGACCGACACGCTCGCAAACACGATCTGCAAGCTGGCCTCGCCGTACAGCCGGCCGTTCCAGAACAGCACGAAGTACATCAGCGAGCTGGCGATCGCCAGCGGCCACGCAATCGGGTTGACGCGGATATTGAAGACGACCATCGCCACCGCGAGCGCGAAGGCGACGATCTCGAGCCAGGTGATCGGACTGCCCCAGACGCTGAAGGCCTCGGCCAGCAGCGGCTGCATGGCCTGCAGCAGCGCGTTCATCGGCGCCGTTCAGCGGCGCGTCGCGGAGATCTGCACCAGGATCTCGTCGGGCCGCACCATGCCCAGATCCGTGCGCGCACGCTCCTCGACCATCTCGAGGCCCTCCTTGAGGTCGCGCACCTCGGCGGCGATGCGTGTGTTGCGCTCGCGCGCGGCGTCGTTGGCCGCGCGCTGCGCATTCAACTGGGTCTGCAGCTGTACCACGCGCGGCAGCCCGCCCTTGCCGAACCACAGGTCGGCCTGCACCAGCGCAAGCAAGGCGGCGAGTACGAGGGTGACGCTGCGGGTCATGCCAGGTAGCGGGAAGCTCGCGAATGCTCAGCGCAGGTTGTAGAACGCGCTGCGGCCCGGGTAGACCGCCACGTCGCCGAGGTCCTCCTCGATGCGCAGCAGCTGGTTGTACTTGGCGATGCGGTCGCTTCGGCTCATCGACCCCGTCTTGATCTGGCCGGCGTTGGTGCCCACCGCGATGTCGGCAATCGTCGAGTCCTCGGTCTCGCCCGAGCGGTGGCTGACCACCGCGGTGTAGCCAGCGCGCTTGGCCATCTCGATCGCCGCGAAGGTCTCGCTGAGCGTGCCGATCTGGTTGATCTTGATCAGGATCGAGTTGGCGATGCCTTTGTCGATGCCTTCCTTGAGGATCTTGGTGTTGGTGACGAACAGGTCGTCGCCCACGAGCTGCACCTTCTTGCCCAGACGGTCGGTGAGCAGCCGCCAGCCGTCCCAGTCGCCCTCGGCCATGCCGTCCTCGATGCTGAGGATCGGGTACTTGTCGCACCACGCCTCGAGCATGTCGGTCCACTGCGCAGCGCTGAGCTTCAGGCCGCCTTCGCCGGCGAGCACGTAGTGGCCATCCTTGAAGAACTCGCTCGACGCGCAGTCGAGCCCGATCGCGATCTGCGCGCCTGCGGTGTAACCGGCCTTGTCGATCGCCTGCAGGATCAGCTGGATCGCCGCCTCATGGCTCTCGACGCTCGGCGCGAAGCCCCCTTCGTCGCCGACCGCGGTGCTCATGCCCTTGTCGTTGATGATCTTCTTCAGCGCGTGGAAGGTCTCGGCGCCCCAGCGCACCGCTTCGCGAAAGCTCGGCGCGCCCACCGGGACGATCATCAGCTCCTGCAGGTCGAGGCTGTTGTTGGCGTGCGCGCCGCCGTTGATGACGTTCATCATCGGTACCGGCAGCTGCATGCCGCCCATGCCGCCCAGGTACCGGTACAGCGGCAGCCCGGATTCCTCGGCCGCGCCACGCGCCACCGCCAGGCTTACGGCGAGCATCGCGTTGGCGCCCAGGCGACTCTTGTTCTCGGTGCCGTCGAGATCAATCAGCGTCTTGTCGAGAAACGCCTGCTCGCTCGCATCCAGGCCGAGCACCGCCTCGCTGATCTCGGTGTTGATATGCTCGACGGCCTTCAGCACACCCTTGCCGAGATAGCGGCTCTTGTCGCCGTCGCGCAGCTCGATCGCCTCGCGCGAGCCGGTCGACGCCCCCGACGGCACCGCCGCGCGTCCCATCGTGCCGCTTTCGAGCAGCACGTCGCACTCGACGGTGGGGTTGCCGCGGCTGTCGAGGATTTCGCGGCCGACGATGTCGACGATGGCGCTCATGCGGATGTGTCCTTTCTCGTCTCGGAGCGGTCAGGGCTGTGTCTCGACGCCTTCGGCCAGGATCATGTTGAAGAACTCGGTGGCGCCGGCGCGCTTGGCGCGTGCCTCACGATACTTCTCGCCGTCGTACCAGGCCTTGGCCTGCTCGTAGCTCGGAAAACGCAGCAACGCGACGCGGTGCGGCTGCCAGTCGCCCTCGAGTGACTCGTGGCGTCCGCCGCGGATCACGTACTCGCCGCCGGCTGCCTTGATCGAGGCCGGCGCCGCGGCCATGTACTCCTGGTAGCGCTGCGGGTCCGAGACTTTCATTTCGACGATCACATAAGCGCTCGGCATCGCGGGCCTCCGGGGCTCGGTTTGTCAGAAGTCATTTTCCAGCAGCGGCTGCTGCTTGACCAGGCGGTCGAGCGCGACCAGCTGCTCGAGCAGCGCGCGCATGTGCTTCAGCGGCACCGCGTTCGGCCCATCCGACAGCGCCTTGGCGGGGTCGGGGTGCGTCTCCATGAACAGCCCCGCGATGCCCACGGCGACTGCGGCGCGCGCGAGCACTGGCACGAATTCGCGCTGGCCGCCACTGCTCGTGCCCTGACCGCCGGGCAGCTGCACGCTATGCGTCGCATCGAATACCACCGGGGCGCGCGTCTCGCGCATGATCGCCAGGCTGCGCATGTCGGAGACGAGGTTGTTGTAGCCGAAGCTCGCACCGCGTTCGCAGGCCATGAAGTTGTCCTCGGGCAGGCCCTTCTCGCGCGCCGCGGCACGGGCCTTGTCGATCACGTTCTTCATGTCGTGCGGCGCGAGGAACTGGCCCTTCTTGATGTTCACCGGCTTGCCC
This sequence comes from Burkholderiales bacterium, assembly GCA_020354665.1. Classification (GTDB taxonomy): domain Bacteria; phylum Pseudomonadota; class Gammaproteobacteria; order Burkholderiales; family Burkholderiaceae_C. The sequence continues at coordinate 1,766,913 of CP070653.1, read as the reverse complement.
GACTGCGCCGCAGCGCGAATGAAGTCGGTCTGCCGACACAGAAACGCCGGCGTCTGCAGTACGTCGACCGCCGCGGCGGCCGTCGGGATCTCGGTCTCGGTGTGCACGTCCGTCAGCACCGGCACGCCGATCTCGCGCCGCACCTTCGCCAGGATCTCCAGCCCCTCGTCGATGCCGAGGCCGCGGAACGACTGCCCGCTGGAGCGGTTGGCCTTGTCGTAGCTCGACTTGAAGATGAGCGCGATGCCCAGCGCCGAGGTGATCTCCTTGAGCCGGCCGGCCACCTCCATCTGCAGCGCTTCGCTCTCGACGACACAGGGACCCGCGATCAGGAACAGGGGCCGGTCGAGGCCCACGTCGAACCCGCAAAGTCTCATGCCGGCACCGCGAGCGACGTGGGCTCGATCGGCTGCGGGCTGCGATCCCCGCTGGCGGGGTTTCGGCGTAGCGGCCGTGCTTGCGCAGCTGCACAGCGTAGCCGAAACATTGCAGCGCCTGCGCGCTGCACGTACCGAGCCACCGCGCTCCGGCGCTGCCTCTCCCGCCCTACGCCGATCACGTCGAAACCGCAGAGCCTCATGCCACCGCCTTGACGGCCGGCCCGCGACGCTGTGCCTGGTGCGCGAGCGCCGCCTTCACGAAGTTCGTGAACAGCGGATGCCCGTCCCACGGCGTGCTCTTGAACTCCGGGTGGAACTGCACGCCGATGAACCACGGGTGCACGCTGCGCGGCAGCTCGATCACCTCGGTGAGCTTCTCTCGCTGCGTGATCGCCGAGATGACCAGCCCCGCCTGCTCGAGCCGATCGAGGAAGTGCTCGTTGGCCTCGTAGCGGTGGCGGTGGCGCTCGGTGAGCACCGGCCCGTAGATCTCGTGGGCGAGCGTGCCGGGCCTGACGTCGGAGCTCTGCGCGCCCAGCCGCATCGTGCCGCCGAGATCCGATTGCGCGTCGCGTGTCTGGATCGAGCCGTCGCGGTCCTGCCACTCGTCGATCAGCGCGATCACCGGGTACTTCGTGTCCGGGTCGAATTCGGTGCTGTTGGCGCCTTCGAGGCCGGCCTGGTGGCGCGCGAACTCGATCGTCGCCACCTGCATGCCCAGGCAGATGCCCAGGTAAGGAATGTGCTGTTCACGCGCGTACTGCGCCGCGAGGATCTTGCCCTCGATGCCACGCTTGCCGAAGCCACCCGGGACGAGGATCGCGTCGAAGCGGCCGAGCTGCGCGACGCTGCCCGGCGCGAGCGTCTCGGAGTCGACGTACTCGATGTTGACCCGCACGTGGTTGTGGATGCCGGCATGGCGCAGCGCCTCGTTGAGCGACTTGTAGGAGTCCGACAGGTCGACGTACTTCCCGCACATCGCGATCGTGACCTCGCCCTGCGGATGCTCGAGCTCGTAGACCAGGCGGTCCCAGCGCGACAGGTCGGCGGCGCGGGTGAGCAGCTGCAGCTTCATGCAGATCAGCTCGTCGAGGCGCTGCTCGTGCAGCATGCGCGGCACTTTGTAGATCGTGTTGACGTCCCACATCGAGATCACGCCGAGCTCGCGCACGTTGGTGAACAGCGAGATCTTCTCGCGCTCGTCGTCGGGGATGCGTCGGTCGGCGCGGCAGAGCAGCGCATCGGGCTGGATGCCGATCTCGCGCAGCTTCTGCACGGTGTGCTGCGTCGGCTTGGTCTTGAGCTCGCCGGCCGCCGCGATCCACGGCACGTAGGTCAGGTGCACGAACGCGGTGTTGGTCGGCCCGAGCTTCAGGCTCATCTGCCGCACCGCCTCGAGGAAGGGCAGCGATTCGATGTCGCCCACCGTGCCGCCGATCTCGACGATCGCGACCTCGACCTCGTCGGACGTGCCGACGCCGGCGCCGCGCCGGATGAACTCCTGGATTTCGTTCGTGACGTGCGGAATCACCTGCACCGTCTTGCCGAGGTAATCGCCGCGCCGCTCTTTCTCGAGCACGCTCTTGTAGATCTGGCCGGTCGTGAAGTTGTTGGTGCGCTTCATCCGCGTCGTGATGAAGCGCTCGTAGTGCCCGAGGTCCAGGTCGGTCTCGGCGCCGTCGTCGGTAACGAACACCTCGCCGTGCTGGAACGGCGACATCGTGCCCGGGTCGACGTTGATGTAAGGGTCGAGCTTGATCAGGGTGACTTTGAGGCCGCGCGACTCGAGGATCGCCGCGAGCGAGGCCGACGCGATGCCCTTGCCGAGGGAGGACACCACGCCACCGGTGACGAAGACGTACTTGGTCATGTCGTTCGGCATTCGCCGCTCGCATGCGCTGCGCGCGAGTGCCGTGGTGGTAAAGCCCGAGTATACCGACGGGGCCGCACGCTCAGACGCGCTGCAAGTGCGTGGCGCCGAACGAATTGATCCAGCGCAGTACCTCGCGCGCGGCCTGCAGCGGGTGCTGCATCGGGAACAGGTGCGAGCCCTCGATCCACGAGATCCGCCCGCGCGTGACGGCGCGCGTCGCGGCGAGACCGACCTGCCGGACCTCGGCCGATTGCGTGCCACCGATGAACGCCACCGGCGCCTGCGGCGGATGGCGCCGCAGCAGCGGCATCATCTGGTGCGGCAGCGTGTTGTAAATGATTGTTTCGATCGCGCGCTGAAAGCGCAGCTCGACGTGGTCGCCGGCGTCGGTCAAGCCAGCGCGAACGTAATCGTCGAGCACCGCCGGATCCCAGGTCGCGAACGCGGCCTTCGCTGCGAAATGTTCGCGCGCGGCGTCGCGACTCGGCCAGCGGTGGCGGCGTTGGCGCGAGACGCGACCCGGCGAGATGCGCTCGATCAGGCCGGTGCGCTTGGCTACGTAAAGGCCGTGTGCGCGCCAGCCGGCGACGAGCGGCGAGTCCATCATCACGACGCCCGCTGCCCACTGCGGCGCGTGGCAGGCGGCCATCAGGCTCAAGTAGCCGCCGAGCGAATGGCCGACCAGCATGCACGGCCGCCCCTGCGCTCGCACGAAAGCGACCAGCTGGTCGCGCAGGTGCGGCCAGTTTCCGGTGACGGGGTAGAGCGGGTCGTGCCCGAACGCCTCGATCGCTTCGACGCGCCAGCCGCTGGCCCGCCAGGCATCGAACAGCACGTTGTAGGTGCCGGCCGGAAACCCGTTGCCGTGCGAGAAGACGATCGTCGAGGCGGCCTCGCGCGGCGCGTCACCGGACCGGCGGCTCAAGCGGACGTTCTCAGACGATCTTCTCGCCGGGGTGCGTGATCTTTCGCATCGGCGGATAGCGGTCCGAGACGGCCAGCAGCGGATGGTGAACCTCGCCGCCCCCCCAGTGCGGGTCGTCGATGCCCTCGAACACCTGCTTCAGCCGCTGTCCCCAAGTGGCGCGACTCATGTGCAAATACGGGTTGTGCTCGTCGATGCAAACCATGCGTTCGCTCTGGAATTCGCCCTCGCGATAGACGAGCAGGTCCAGCGGCAGCCCGACCGACAGGTTGGACTTCAACGTCGAGTCCATCGACACGAGCGCGCACTTGGCGGCCTCGTCGAGGCCGGCGCGTGGCGTGATCACGCGGTCGAGGATCGGCTTGCCGTACTTGCTCTCGCCGATCTGGAAGTACGGCGTCTCGCGCGTCGACTCGATGAAGTTGCCCGGCGCGTAGACTTGAAACATGCGCATCGCCTCGCCGCGGATCTGGCCGCCGAGGATGAACGACGCGTTGAAATCGACGCCCGCCTCCTTGAGCGAAGCGCCGTCCTGGTCGTAGACGCGCCGTACGGTCGCGCCGAGCACGCGCGCCGCGTCGAACATGCTGCTCGCGTTCCAGATCGTGATCGGTGGCTGCTCCGCGCCGCCTTCGATCTTCTCGACCTGCAGGATCTCACGCACCGACTGCGAGATGGACAGGTTGCCGGCCGACAGCAGCACCATGAAGCGCTCGCCAGCCTGCTCGTAGACGATCATCTTGCGGAACGTGCTGAACTGATCCATCCCCGCATTGGTGCGCGAGTCGGACAGGAACACCATGCCGGCGTCCAGGCGGATGCCAATGCAGTAGGTCATCGGGCTTTTTCCTGCAGAGCCTTGAGGCGGTACAGCGCATCGAGCGCTTCGCGGGGAGAAAGCGTATCAGGCTCGATCGCGGCGAGCGCGCGGTCGATGTCCGACGGCTCGGCCGCCGGCCCGGCCGGCGGCGGCGCGAACAGGTCGACCTGCGCGTGGCCGGCGCGCGATTGCGCTTCGAGCGCCTCGAGCGTCGCGCGCGCCTGGCGAATCAGCGAGGCGGGCATGCCGGCCAGCCGGGCGACCTGCACGCCGTAGCTGCGGCTCGCCGGACCGGCCTCGATCTCGTGCAGGAACACGACGTCGTGCGGACCGGACTCGACCGCGCTGACGTGCACGTTGACCGCGCGGTCGTGCTTCTCGGGAAACGCGGTCAATTCGAAGTAGTGCGTCGCGAACAGCGTGAAGGCATGGTTGCGGTCGTGCAAGTGGCTCGCGATCGCACTCGCCAGCGCAAGCCCGTCGAAGGTCGAGGTGCCGCGACCGATCTCGTCGACCAGTACCAGCGACTGCTCGGTGGCGGCGTGCACGATCGCCGCGGCCTCGGTCATCTCGAGCATGAAGGTCGACTGCGCGTTGGCCACGTCATCGGCCGCGCCGATGCGGGTATGGATCGCATCGAGCGGCCCGAGCCGGCAGGCGACTGCCGGCACGTACGATCCGATCGCCGCGAGGAGCGCGATCAGCGCCACCTGCCGCATGTAGGTGCTCTTGCCGCCCATGTTCGGGCCGGTGATGATCTGCATGCGCCGACGCGCGTCGAGCCGGGTGTCGTTGGCGATGAACGCGCCGCCACCGGTCTCGGCCAGCCGCGCCTCGACCACCGGATGGCGGCCGCGATCGATGTCGATGCACGGATGGGCGACGAACTCGGGGCGGCACCACCCCAGCGTGGCGGCCCGCTCGGCGAGTGCGGCCAGCGCGTCGAGTGTCGCCAGCGCGCGTCCGACGGCGCCGAGCGCGGCGAGCTGCGGGTCGAGTGACTCGAGCAGTTGCTCGTAGAGCAGCGTCTCGCGGGCCAGTGCGCGCTCCTGCGCCGACAGCGCCTTGTCCTCGAAGGCCTTGAGCTCCGGCGTGATGAACCGCTCGGCGTTCTTCATCGTCTGGCGCCGCTGGTAGTTGGCGGGCACGCGCTCCAGATTGGAACTGGTGACCTCGATGAAGAAGCCGTGCACGCGGTTGAACTGCACGCGCAGGTTCGCGATGCCGGTGCGCTCGCGTTCGCGCGCCTCGAGGTCGAGCAGGAAGGCGTCGCCGCGCGCGCCGATGCTGCGCAGTTCGTCGAGCTCGGCGTCGAATCCCGGCGCGATCACGCCGCCGTCGCGCAGCACCGCGGCCGGCTCTTCGGCGATCGCGCGGCCAAGCCACTCGGCGGCGGCCGGCGGCGGTGCCAGCGCGTCGTGCAGACGCGGCAGCAGCGTGCCGTCGCCGGGCGTGTGCTCACGCAACGCCGGCAGCGCGGCGAGTGTCGCGCGCAGGCCCGCGAGCTCGCGCGGCCGCACCTGGCGCAGCGCGATGCGCGCGGTGATGCGCTCGACGTCGCTGACGTGGCGCAACGCCTCGCGTACGGCCCCGAAACCGTGCTCGATCAGTGCGGCGATCGCGTCGTGACGCTCGCTGGCCGCGGCGCGCTCGCGCGGCGGGTGGGTGAGCCAGTGCCTGAGCATGCGGCTGCCCATGCCGCTGCGGCAGCTGTCGAGCAGCGAGAGCAGTGTCGGCGCGCGCTCGCCGCGCAACGTTTGCGTGAGCTCGAGGTTGCGCTGGGTCGCCGGCGGCAAATCGAGCAACTCGCTGGCGCGCTCGACGTCGAGGGTGTCGACGTGCGCGAGCGCGCGGCCTTGCGTGTGCTCGGCAAACGCGAGCAGCGCGCCGGCGGCGGCGTGCGCCGCGTGCAGATCCTGCGCATTGAAGCCCGCGAGGTGCGCGACGTGCAGTTGCTCGCACAGCTTGCGCGCACCGAGCGCCGCGTCGAACTGCCACGCCGGCCGCGCGGTGCGGGCGGCCGGCCACTGCAGCACGTCGGACGGCAGCGCGTCGCCGTCGAACAGGATTTCAGCCGGTGCCAGCCGAGCCAGCCAGCTCGCGAGTTCGGCGTCGCCGCATTCGGTCAGGCCGAGCCGGCCACTGGCCAGCCCGAGCCAGGCGAGGCCCCAGGTGGCGCGCTGCTTGTAGAGGGCCAGCAGCAGCGCGTCGGCGCGCTCGTCGAGCAGTTCGGCGTCGGTCAGCGTGCCCGGCGTGACGACGCGCACGACCTTGCGCTCGACCGGCCCCTTGGCGGTGGCGACGTCGCCGACCTGCTCGGCGATCGCCACCGCCTCGCCGAGCTTGATCAGGCGTGCGAGATAGGTTTCGACCGCGTGCACCGGCACGCCGGCCATCACCACCGGCTCTCCGGCCGAGACACCCCGCGAGGTCAGCGTGATGTCGAGCAGGCGATGCGCCTTGCGCGCGTCGTCGTAGAACAGCTCGTAGAAGTCGCCCATGCGGTAGAACACGAGCGTGTCGGGAAACTCCGCCTTGATGCGCAGGTACTGCTGCATCATCGGCGTGTGCGCCGCGAGGTCGCGCTGCACGGGCGGCGGTGTGACGGTCAATTCGTTCATCGAAGCGGTGATCTTAGGGGAGGGCCCGCTCGCGCCCCGGTGACGGCGGCTGGGGGCGCATGGGTGGTCCCAACCTCAGGGTTTGCCGTGACTCGGATGCCGCTCGCGTCGCATAGACTTTTCGGGCACAAGGGGCGGGGCATTCACGACCCGCGGCAGCCAACCTGATGGAGGTCAACCGATGAAGCACGCACGCTCGTTTGCCATCACCGCTGCGGTCGCCGCATGCGCCGCGGCCTTTGCGCCGTCCGTCGCAGCGCAGCAGGTCACGTTCATGACCGGCCCGCAGGGCGGGTCGTGGATCCCGCTCGGCGGCGCGCTCAAGGGGCTGTGGGAGAAGGCGGTGCCGGGCCTGCAGATCCAGCAGACGCCGGGCGCCGGCATCGCCAACGTGCGCGGGGTTGACGAGGGCAAGGCGCAGATCGGCTTCGGCAATTCGAGCTCGACGGTCGACGGCATCGCCGGCAACGCGCCGTACCCGCGCAAGGTCACCAAGGTCTGCCAGCTCGCGAACCTCTATCCACAGTACTTCCAGGTCGTTGCAAATGCGGACGCCAACGTGCGCTCGTTTGCCGACCTCAAGGGCAAGACGCTCGTCACCCAGCCCAAGGGCAATACCGGCGAGATCCTGACTGGGACGGTGCTCAAGCTCAACGGCATGAGCTACGAGTCGCTCGCGAAAGTGAACTTTCAGGCCGGCTACACCGACGCGGTCTCGCTGATGAAGGACGGTCACGCGCAGGTCTTCACGCTGGGCACGACGGCCCCGGCGTCGGCGGTGATGGATCTCGCCGCGGCGCGCGACGTCCAGCTCGTTCCGGTCGACGACAAGACGATGGGCGAGCTGAAGAAGATGAACGCCGGCTACAACAAGCTCTTCATCAAGGCGGGTACCTACCCGAAGCAGGACAAGGACGTGCCGGTGATCGGCTACTCCACGCACGTGGTGGTGGCCTGCGATCTGCCCGAGGACACCGTCTACACGATGGCCAAGACGATGGCGGACAACGTGCCGGACCTCGCCGCGATCGTCAAGTCGATCACCGGCCTGACGCCGAAAGACATGGCGCTCGACATCGGCGTGCCGTTCCACAAGGGCGCGCTGAAGTACTACAAGGAAGTCGGCGCGATATAGCCGGGCGCGCATCGCCACGCGCGGCATCGATCGAGCGGGGCGGCACTGCCGCCCCTTCTTTCGTCGAAGCCGAGTGGGCGACGACGCGGGCCCGCACACCGCCGGACGAGGCATGCGAGCGGACGAACACCACGCGAGCGGCAGCAGCTCACGGCTGCTGGACGCAGTGGTGAGCGTCGTCGCGGTCGCGATGTCGCTGTATCACATGTATGTGGCCGGCTTTGGGCCGCCGCAGGCGATGATCTTTCGCGGCACCCACCTGCTGTTCGCGCTGACGCTCGTCTTTCTGCTGTTTCCGCTGGTTCGCCGCGGTGCGCTCGGCTGGCGCGCGTTCGACGCGCTGCTGCTCGTGCTGTCGTGGGGTTTCGTGCTGCACATCTTCCTGAACTTCGAGTACTACACCAACCGAATCATCTACATCGACGACCTGACCGTAGCCGACCAGTTCTTCGCCGTTGTCGCGGTGCTGATCGTGCTCGAGGCGACGCGCCGGGTGATCGGCTGGGCGCTGCCCGTCACCGCGATCGCGTTTCTCGTCTACGCCGCGGTGTTCACCCAGGTGAAGATGCCGGTGTTGATGGAGCAGCTCTACCTCTCGACCGAGGGCATCTTCGGCTCGACGCTCGGCGTGTCGGCGTCGTACGTGATGCTGTTCGTGATCTTCGGCGCCTTCATGGAGCGCAGCGGCACCGGGCAGCTGTTCATGGACTTCGCGATGTCGATCACTGGCAGCAGCGCCGGCGGCCCCGGCAAGGTTGCCGTGGTCAGCTCGTCGCTGTTCGGCACCGTCTCGGGCAGCGCGGTGGCCAACGTGATGGTCGACGGCCCGATCACGATCCCGTTGATGAAGCGCACTGGCTTTCGGCCGCCGTTCGCCGCGGCGGTGGAGGCGGTCGCGTCGACCGGCGGGCAGCTGATGCCGCCGGTGATGGGCGCCGCGGCGTTCGTGATGGCCGAATTCCTCGCCGTGCCGTATGCCCAGGTCGCGCTGTGGGCGGCGATCCCGGCGCTTCTGTATTACGGTGCGGTCTTCTTCGCCGTGCATTTCGAGTCCAAGCGCTACGGTCTCGCGGGCGTGCCGAAGGCCGAGCTGCCGAGGTTCCTCACCGTGATGGCGCAGCGCGGACACCTGTTCACGCCGATTCTGATCGTGCTGGCGGGCCTGATGCTCGGCTATTCGGCGCCGCTCGCGGCCCTGGTCGCCGCGCTGGCGTGCGTGCCGGTCGCGCTGCTGCGCTCGACCACGCGCGGTGGCATCAGCTGGCGCTCGGTGCTCGGCGCGTTACAGGACGGCGCGCGCAATACGCTCGCGGTCGCGATGGCATGCGCGTGCGCAGGCATCGTGATCGGCTGCGTCACGATCACCGGGCTGGGCATCACCTTTACGCAGGTCGTCATCGCATTGGCGCAGGACTCGCTCGTCCTCGCGCTGCTGCTGACCGCGGTGGCGGGCATCGTGCTGGGCATGGGGATGCCCACCACGCCCGCCTACATCGTGATGGTCGCGCTGCTCGTGCCGGCGGTGATCAAGCTCGGCGCGGTGACGCCGGCGGCGCACATGTTCGCGCTGTACTTCGCGATCCTCTCGGCGATCACGCCACCGGTGGCGCTCGCGGTGTTCGCCGCCGCGGGGCTGGCGAAGGCGGATATCTGGAGCACCGGCTGGGCGGCGATGCGCGCCGGCGCGCCGGCCTACATCGTGCCGTTCATGTTCATTTACGAGCCGGCGCTGCTGACGATCGGTGACTGGAGGGTGACGCTGTTTGCGACCCTGTCGGCGCTGGTCGGCGTCGTGCTGCTGTCGGCCGGATTGTTCGGGTACCTGCTGCGGCCGGCCTCGATGTGGCAGCGCGCGCTGCTCGTTGCCGCCGCGGTGCTGCTGATCAAGCCCGGCTGGACCACCGACCTGGCGGGGGCCGGGCTGGCGATGGTGGTGATCGTCGCGCAGCTTGTCTCGGAGCGCCACGCGACGCAGCGCGCGCGCGCGTCGTAGCCGAAGATGCTCGCCGTCACGCCGGCGGCGCGGCAGTGCAGGCGCTGAGCTGGCAACGCGTCGAAGAGCTCAGCGCGTTGAATTCCGGCCGCTGCACTGCAGCACAACGCCCGCTTGACCCACCGACAGCGCGGAATTAGCCTCGCGCATCCATCCCGTCGACCCCAGCAGGGGACATGGACTGCCAGCGCTGTCAGCACGCGAATCGAGCCGGCGCGAAGTTCTGCGAGAACTGCGGTGTGCCGATGGCTGCCGCGTGCGCTCGCTGCGGAGCCGAGCTGACGTCGGCATCGAAGTTCTGCCCGGAGTGCGGTGCACCCGTCGCCAGTGCGGCCGCGCCGTCAGAGCGACCGCCTGCTCGCTCGCCGCAGGATTACACCCCTCGACACCTCGCCGAGCGCATCCTCAACTCGAAGAGCGCTGTGGAGGGCGAGCGCAAGCAGGTGACGGTGCTGTTCGCCGACCTCAAGGGATCGCTCGAGCTGCTCGCGGGGCGCGATCCGGAGGAGGCGCGCGCCGTCCTCGATCCTGTGCTCGAGCGGATGATGGAGGCGGTGCACCACTACGAGGGCACCGTCAACCAGGTGATGGGCGACGGCATCATGGCCTTGTTCGGTGCACCGATCGCGAACGAAGACCACGCGGTGCGCGCCTGTTTTGCGGCGCTGCGCATGCAGGCAGCGATCAAGCGCTACAGCGAAGAAGTCCTCCGCACCAAGGGCGTGCCGATTTCGATTCGCGTCGGCGTCAACTCCGGCGAGGTGGTCGTTCGGTCTGTCGGCAGCGACCTGCGCACCGACTACAGCGCCGTCGGTTCGACCACCCACCTGGCGGCGCGCCTCGAGGGTGCCGCCGCGCCCGGCTCGATCCTCGTCTCCTCAGACACGCTGCGGCTGGCGCAAGGCTACATCGAGGCCAAGTCGCTCGGCCGCATGCCGGTGAAGGGTCTCGCCGAGCCGGTCGATATGCACGAACTGAGCGGCGCGGGGCCAGCCCGTACCCGCCTGCAGGCGGCGGCGACGCGCGGGCTCACGCAGTTCGTCGGCCGCAGCGCCGAGATGGAACAGCTTGGCCGCGCCGCGCAGCTCGCCAGCGCCGGACGGGGGCAGGTCGTTGCTGCGCCGGGAGAGGCCGGTGTCGGCAAATCGCGCCTGTTCCTTGAGTTCACGCGTTCGCATTGCGCCAATGGGTGGCTGTGCCTACAGGGCAGTTCGGTCTCTTACGGGAAGGCGAGCGTGTATGGACCGGTCACCGACCTGCTGAAGAACTACTTCGAGATCCAGGACCGCGACGATCACCGCGAGATCCGCGAGAAGCTGACCACCAGGCTCTGCGCGCTGGATCGAGCGCTCGAATCGCTGGCACCGCCATTTCTCGCTTTGCTCGGCGCACCGATCGACGATCCCGGCTGGACAGCACTCGATCCCAAGCAGCGGCGCAACCGCACTGTCGATTCGATCAAGCGCCTGCTGCTGCGCGAGAGTCGGGTACAGCCGCTCGTTGTCGTCTTCGAAGACCTGCACTGGGTCGACGCCGAGACCCAGGCGGTGCTCGACAGTCTTGTCGAGGCGCTGCCCGCGGCGCGCATCCTGCTGCTGGTGAACTACCGTCCGGAGTACCAGCACGGCTGGGGCAGCAAGACCTACTACACGCAAGTGCATCTGGACACGCTGCCGCCGCAGAGCACCAGTGACCTGCTTGCCGCGCTGCTCGGCGGTGATGCGGCGCTGGCTTCTCTGAAAGCCCTGCTGCTCGAGCGCACCGGCGGCAATCCGTTCTTTCTCGAGGAGAGCGTGCGCACGCTGGCCGAGACCGGTCTGCTCGGCGGCGAGCCGGGGGCTCGCCATCTGACCCGCCCGCTCGAGACGATCGATGTCCCGGCGAGCGTGCAGGCGGTGCTCGCTGCGCGCATCGACCGTCTGCCCGAGGAGGAGAAGCGGCTATTGCAGGCGGCGTCCGCCGTCGGCAAGGATGTTGCGTTCGCCGTGCTGGAAAGAATTGCCGATGCATCCGAGGAAGAGCTGCGCCGCGATCTCGCACGCCTGCAAGCCGCTGAATTCATCTACGAGACGCAGTTGTTCCCGGACCTCGAATACACGTTCAAGCACGCGCTGACCCACGAAGTGGCTTACGGCAGCCTGCTGCAGGAGCAACGTCGCGAACTGCACTCGCGAATCGTCGCGGCAATCGAGTCGCTCCACGCGGACCGCTTGACCGAACAGGCCGAGCGGCTCGCACACCATGCGGTGCGCGCCGGGCTCAACGAAAAGGCGGTGCGCTACCTGCGGATCGCCGGCGTCCGCGCGCTCGAAAGCTCGGCGTACCGGGAAGCGATCGAGTTCCTGAAGCACGGGCAGAAGTTGCTCGAAGTCTTGCCCGACGACGCGAGCATGGCGGGCGAGGCGCTCGGCATCCGCATGGCGCTCGGCCCGGCCCTGATGGCCGTCAGTGGGCACGCGGTGACCGATGTCGAAGCGAACTACCTGCAGGCCCTGCAGCTGG
>CP070653.1:1743087-1754564 GCA_020354665.1 Burkholderiales bacterium | reverse complement strand
CTGCACGAACCGCTCGCTCCAGCCCATCGGCCGGCCGGTGATCGCCACCACGGGCACGCCGGCAGTGCTGAGTCGCGCCAGCGCGTCCCGTGCGGCCGGCTGCAGCTCGCCGTCGCGCGTCAGCGTGTCGTCGATGTCGGTCATCACGCCGCGCACCGGGCCCAACGCCGCCGCCGCTACCTTGGCCCACGGACCCGGGCGCGTCCCCGAGCCGCGGCCGCTCGGCGCCAAGGCGCCGGTCACGAGCTCCGAGCGCGGGCCAATCATGCCAAGATCGCCCTATCGTCCACCAGTGAGCCTGCCGTACCCATGGCCAAAGATTCTGCCGCAGCTCCCCGCAAGAACGCTGACCCCGCGACGGGAGCGGCACGTGCACCGGGGCGAGTGCCGCGCGCCCGCGCGCGGAGCGTACACGCCGGCGACACGGCCGCGCGCTTCACCGGCCCGGCGCTCGAGCGCGACCGCGTCGAGCGCGCGACCACGCGCGCCCAGACCGTCTCGGCGCTCGCGCTCGGCGACGTCCTCGCGCGCCATGCGGCAGGTGACGGCTTCGGCGAGGACCCACCCGGCGAGTGGTTGCGCCAGGTGCATGCGCTGATCGAAGGCGCGTCGCCCGACGAGGTGAAGGCGCTGCGCCGCCTGCTGTTCGATCGCAGCGGCGGCGACGCGCAGGGCGTCGACCCGGACCTCGAGCTCGCGCCCGGCTGGCGCGAGGGCGGCTACCCGTACAAGAACCTGATGAACCGCCGCAGCTACGAGAAGCAGAAGTACCGGCTACAGGTCGAACTGCTCAAGCTGCAGGCGTGGGTCAAGGACACCGGCCAGCGCGTCGTGGTCCTGTTCGAGGGCCGCGACGCGGCCGGCAAGGGCGGCACGATCAAGCGCTTCATGGAGCACTTGAACCCGCGCGGCGCGCGCGTCGTGGCGCTCGAGAAGCCGAGCGACGTCGAGCGTGGGCAGTGGTACTTCCAGCGCTACGTCGAGCACCTGCCCACGCGCGGCGAGATCGTGATGTTCGACCGCAGCTGGTACAACCGCGCCGGCGTCGAGCGCGTGATGGACTTCTGCACGCAGTCCGAGTACGACGAGTTCATGCGCCAGTGCCCCGAATTCGAGCGCCACCTCGTGCGCAGCGGAGTGCATCTGTTCAAGTTCTGGTTCTCGGTCAGCCGCGCGGAACAGCGCCGCCGCTTCAAGGAGCGCAAAGCGCACCCGCTCAAGCAGTGGAAGCTTTCCCTGGTCGACATGGCAAGCCTGGACAAGTGGGACGACTACACGATCGCCAAGGAACAGATGTTCCTGCACACCGATACCTCGGACGCGCCGTGGACGGTGGTCAAGAGCGATTGCAAGAAGCGCGCGCGGCTGAACGCGATGCGTTACCTGCTGCACCGGCTGCCGTACAAGAACAAGGATCCGGCGGCGATCGGCACCGTCGACCCGCTGCTGGTGGGCCGCGCCGCGCTGGTCAGCGGGCGCGCCGAGGAGTTCGTCGCCCCGCTCAGCGAGCGCTGAGGTTGCGTCGCCACGTCGCCGGCGGCAGCCCGGTGGCGCGCTTGAACGCGCGCGCGAACGCTGCCTCAGATTCGTAGCCCACTTCCTGCGCGATCGTGGCCACGGTCGCGTGCCCGCTGCGCAGCAGCCCGGCGCCGAGTTGCATGCGCCAGTTCGCGAGATATTGCATCGGCGGCAGCCCGACAAAGCGCACGAAGCGCTCGTGCAGTGCAGAGCGCGACAGACCCACCTCGCGCCCCAGCCCGTCGAGCGTCCACGGGTCGGCCGCACGCGCGTGCAGCAGCGAGAGCGCCCGGCCAACCTGACGGTCGCGCAGCCCGGCCAGCCAGCCCGACGCATCCTCCGGCAATTGGTCGAGATAGCGCCGGGCGGCGTCGACGAACACCATCTCGCTGACCCGCTCGAGCACCGCCGCGCTGCCAGCGCCGCTGCGCCGCGACTCAGCCACCGCCTGGTCGAGCATCGGCGCCACCCAAGCGCCGAGACCGCCGGCGCCCAGATGCAGCAGCCGCGGCAACGCCTCGATCAGCGGATTGAACGGTTTCAGGTCGCAGGCAACGAAGCCGCACACCAGCACCGTGCTGGCCTCCTCGACCGGGAACGGTTCGCCAGGGCGCAGCACGCCATGGTGGTAGGCCACCGCGATCGGCTTGGGCGCATCGCGCGTTGCGAACTGCCAGTCACTGTCGTCCGGCAAGGCACGCAGACCGGGGGCGCTCGAGATCACGTGGGGGTCGCCGCGTGGGAACATCACAATGTCACCACGTGCCAGGCGCGCCGGTGGCTGCCCGTCGGTGGCTGCCCACGCTTCGCCACGCGCGATCAGGTGATACGCCAGCACGTGCTCGGCGCCGGGCATCAGCGCCTGTGCCAGCGTGCGCGAGCCCGGCGTCTCGGCCGCCCACTGTTCACGGCAGCTCACGTAGTAGTAGACCGCACCGCGAAGGCGCACGCTGCGCAGCACGTCGGAAAGAGGGTCTTGCACCATTGCCGGTCAGTGGCGCCGCAGGTTGGCGGACGCTCGAGCAAATCTGCACGACGCGCGGGAAAGCGTCAATCGCCCTTGCTCCCGAAGAATGCCGCCACCGACCCAGCGATCTTCGCAGAGGCCGGCCACCCAACCACTTCACCAAGGACAGCCCGCCATGACCACCGTTCTGGATACCCGCCCCGACCAACGTCACTGGTCGACCGTCAAGCAACGCCAGCAGGCCACCTGGGCCAGCGGCGACTACGCCGTGATCGGCACGACGCTACAAATCGTCGGCGAGTCGCTGGCCGAAGCCGCCGACATCCGTGGCGGCGAGCGCGTGATCGACATTGCCGCCGGCAACGGCAATGCCACGCTCGCGGCCGCGCGCCGCTTTGCCGAGGTCACCTCCACCGACTACGTGCTGCAGCTGCTGGAGTGCGGCGCCGCGCGCGCAAGGGCCGAGGGTCACGCGATCGACTTCCGCGTCGCCGACGCGGAGGCGCTGCCATTTGCCGACGCCAGCTTCGATGTCGCGCTGTCGACCTTCGGCGTGATGTTCACGGCTGACCATCGCGCCGCAGCCGCCGAGATGCTGCGCGTCGTGCGCCCGGGCGGGCGCATCGCGCTGGCTAGCTGGACGCCGACCAGCTTCGTCGGCGAACTGCTGCGCACGGTGACGCGCCACGTGCCGCCGCCGGCTGGCGCAGCGTCGCCGTTGCCGTGGGGTACCGAGAGCTACCTGGTTGACCTGTTCGGGCCGGCGGCCGCGGACATCCGCTGCGCACGGCGTGAGTACGTGTTCCGCTACAAATCGCCGGCGCACTGGCTGCAGATCTTCCGCGACTACTACGGGCCGACCTATCGCGCCTTCGCCGCTCTCGACGCCGAAGGCCAGGCCGCGCTAGCAGCCGAAATTCTCGCGCTGCTCACGCGGTTGAACCGGGGCGGCGCGACCTCACTGGTGATCCGGAGCGAGTATCTGGAAGCCGTGATCGTGCGCAGCTGAAGCGTATGCCGCGCGGGAGGTGTGCCCAACGGCGCCTCCCGGCCGGGCCTTTGCGGGGACCCCGCCCAGGGGGCACGCAAAGGCGGCCGGTCCGCTAAAATCGAACCATTCCGAGGAGCGTTGCAACCTCTGCCATTCCGAGCGGGGGCCAGGCTCGGAACCTTCATGCAACCGCGCTCACCCGCACGGCGATCTTCGTGGGTGAGTTCCGGCTTTCCCACGTCGGCGCCGGGTGGGTCTCCCTCACCGAACGGAGCCCGACGATGAATGCCATCCTCAAGCCGCTGCCCGCAGCCGAACACGCCATTGCCGACCCCGCGCTCGCCGAATGGGGGCGCAAGGAAATCAAGATCGCCGAAAGCGAGATGCCCGCGCTGATGGCGATCCGCGACGAGTACGCCGCGAGTCAGCCGCTGAAGAGCGCACGCATCAGCGGCAGCCTGCACATGACGATCCAGACCGCGGTGCTGGTCGAGACCCTGCAGGCGCTCGGCGCCTCCGTGCGCTGGGCCTCCTGCAACATCTTCAGCACGCAGGACCATGCGGCCGCCGCGCTGGTCGCCCATGGCACGCCGGTATTTGCGTACAAGGGCGAGTCGCTGCGCGATTACTGGGACTACACGCACCGCATCTTCGAATTCGGCCCGCAGGGCAGCGAGGCCGAGGGCCCGAACATGATCCTCGACGACGGCGGAGACGCGACACTGCTGATGCACCTGGGCAAGCGCGCCGAGAAGGATCCCGCGGTGATCGCCGACCCCGGGAGCGAAGAGGAGCGCGAACTGTTTGCCGCGATCCGCGCCAGGCTCGCGGCCGACCCGACCTGGTACAGCCGCAAGAGCGCCGGCATCATCGGCGTCACCGAGGAGACGACCACCGGCGTGCACCGGCTCAAGGAGATGAGCGCCAAGGGCACGCTGATGTTCCGCGCAATCAACGTCAACGACTCGGTCACCAAGAGCAAGTTCGACAACCTGTACGGCTGCCGCGAGTCGCTGGTCGACGGCATCAAGCGCGCCACCGACGTGATGATCGCCGGCAAGATCGCGCTCGTCTGCGGCTACGGTGACGTCGGCAAGGGATCGGCGCAGGCCCTGCGGTCGCTCTCGGCGCAGGTGTGGGTCACCGAGATCGACCCGATCAACGCGCTGCAGGCGGCGATGGAGGGCTACCGCGTCGTGACGATGGACTACGCGGCCGACAAGGCCGACATCTTCGTGACCGCGACCGGCAACCGCGACGTCATCACCCACGCGCACATGAAGGCGATGAAGCACAACGCCATCGTCTGCAACATCGGTCACTTCGACAACGAGATCCAGGTCGCTGCGCTCGAGCAGTACCCGTGGGAGGAGGTCAAGCCGCAGGTCGACCAGGTGATCTTCCCGGACGGCAAGCGCATCATCCTGCTGGCCAAGGGACGGCTGGTGAACCTGGGCTGCGCCACCGGTCACCCGAGTTACGTGATGTCGAGCTCGTTCGCCAACCAGACGATTGCCCAGATCGAGCTGTTCACCCACGCCGACTACTACGAGCAGGGCAAGGTGTACGTGCTGCCCAAACACCTGGACGAGAAGGTCGCTCGGCTGCAGCTCAAGATGCTGAACGCTCAGCTGACCGAGCTCACCGACGAGCAGGCGACCTACATCGGCGTGCCCAAGCAAGGCCCGTACAAACCCGACACCTACCGCTACTGAGTGACGCGCCGCGGGTCGATCGGACGCCCCGCGGCGCGCCTCGCGATCAACGGAGCCACGCGCATGCACGTCGTCGTCTACGGAGCCGGTGGAGTGGGCGGCTATTTCGGGGCGCGCCTGCTCGGCGGCGGCGCGCACGTCTCGTTCGTCGCACGCGGAGCGCACCTGGAGGCGATCCGTTCTCAGGGGCTGCGCATCGAGAGCGCGATCGGTGATGCGCTGGTTCATCCCGCCGCCGCGAGCGACGATCCGGCAACGCTGGCGCCGGCCGACGTGGTGCTGTTCGCGGTCAAGTTGCCCGATGTCGCCGCGGCGATCGACGCGTTGCCTTTGCTCGTGGGCCCGCAGACGGTGGTGCTGCCGCTGCAAAACGGCATCGAGGTCAGCGACCTGCTCGCCGCCAAGCTCGGGCCTGCGCCCGTCGCGCTTGGCGTCGCGTTCATCGGCGCGACGATCGCCGCGCCCGGCGTGATCCGCCACGTCGGCGAGCTCGCGCGACTGCGCTTCGGCGCGCTGCAGCCGCACCAAGTACCGGCGCTGCAGCGGTTCCTCGACACGTGCAACAGCGCGCGGATCGACGCGAAGATGATCGACGACATCGGCCGCCTCGCGTGGGAGAAGTTCGTCTTCCTCGTCGCGTTGAGCGGACTGACGACGCTCGCGCGCCAGCCGATTGGCGTCGTACGAACCGATCCCGCACTGCGCGCGCTGCTCGCCGAGTCGATGGACGAAGTGGCCGCGCTCGCGCGCGCGAGTGGCGCACCGCTGCCGGACGACTTCGTCGCGCGTCAGATGGCTTTCGTCGACACCCTGCCGGCCGGCCAGAAGGCATCGATGCTGCATGACCTCGAAGCCGGCCGCCCGCTCGAGTTGCCGTGGCTATCCGGGGCCGTCGTGCGGCTGGCGGCGGCGCGCGGGCTGGCCGCGCCGGTCAACCGGGTCATCGCTGCGGCACTCGGCCCCTACTCGGCCGACAGGTTGCCGCGGCCGTGAAGGCGATGCGCGCGGACCAGCTGCTGGTCCAGCGGGGCCTCGCGCCGACGCGCTCGGCCGCGCAACGCCTGATCGAGCGCGGCGCGGTGCGCTGGCGCACGACAACCGGCACGGCGTGGCGGCAGCCCCGCAAGGCCGACGAGCTGCCCGACGCCTGCACGATCGAGATCACCGACGACGCGGAGCTGCGTTGGGTCTCGCGCGGCGGACTCAAGCTCGACGCTGCGCTGGCCCACGCGCAGCTCGACGTTGCCGGCCGCCATTGCCTCGATGTCGGCCAGAGCACCGGCGGTTTCACCGATGTACTGCTGGCACGCGGCGCGGCGCATGTTGTGGGCGTCGACGTCGGCCACGGCCAGTTACACCCGCGCCTTCGGTCCGACCGCCGCGTCACCGCGATCGAGGGCATCAACGCGCGTCACCTGAAGCCGTCCGACCTCGGCACGGCATGGCCCGTGGGCGGCTTCGACCTCATCGTCGGCGACCTGTCGTTCATCTCGGCCACACTCGTGCTGCCCGCGCTGGTGGCCTTGCTGGCATCGGGCGGCAACCTGCTGGTGCTCGTCAAGCCCCAGTTCGAACTCCAGCCCGTGCACATCGGCCGGACGGGACAGGTCAAGGACGCTCGCGCGCACACCCTTGTCGAGGCGCGTCTGCGTGCAGCGTGCACCGACGCTGGACTCGTCGTGGTTGGCTTCTTCGAAAGCGCGGTGGCCGGCGGCGACGGCACCCGCGAATTCTTCGTGCATGCCAGACACGCATCCGCAGCAAAGGATCCGACATGACCACGCCGCTGATCAGCCTGGAATTCTTCCCCCCGAAATCGCCCGAAGGTGAAGCCAAGTTCGCCGCTGCGCGGCGCGAGCTGTACGCGTTGAAACCGCGGTACTGCTCGGTCACCTACGGCGCCGGCGGATCGACACAGGAGGGCACGGTGCAGGCCGTGCAGGCGATCCTCTCCGAGGGCGTCGAGGCGGCACCCCACTTCAGTTGCATCGGCGCTACCCGAGAATCGATCCGGGCCAAGCTGGAGCACTTGAAGGCCTGCGGGATCCGGCGCGTCGTCGCGCTGCGCGGTGATCTGCCCAGCGGCTACGGCGGGTTCGGCGAGTTCCGCTACGCAAGCGACCTGGTGGCGTTCATCCGCGCCGCAACCGGGCGCTATTTCCACATCGAAGTGGCCGCGTACCCGGAGATGCACCCGCAGGCCCGCTCGCCACGCGCCGATCTCGAGGCCTTTGCCACCAAGGTGCGCGCGGGCGCCGATTCGGCGATCACGCAGATGTTCTTCAACAGCGACGCGTACTTCCGTTTCGTCGACGAGGCGCGTGCGCTGGGCATCGACATCCCGGTGGCCCCCGGGATCATGCCGATCACCAACGCCAGCGGGCTGATCCGTTTCGCAGACGCCTGCGGCGCCGAGATCCCGCGCTGGGTGCGCCTGCGGTTGCAGGCGTTCGGCGACGACGTCGCCAGCATCCGGGCCTTCGGCCTCGACGTGATCACTGGCCTGTGCGACAAGCTGCGCAGCGCCGGCGTCCCGGAGATGCATTTCTATACGATGAACAAATCTGGCCCGACGCTCGAGATCTGCCGACGTCTCGGCCTCGCCTGACGGCCCATCGCTTGCGGCGCCGCTGCGCGCCCGATCCCCCCGCATTTGCGGGGGGTCCTTCTCTTCACCTGGCGAGGCGAAGCCGTCTCAGCTGTGCCGCTGCCAGGCCACGCCCTCCTCGTTGAGGATCGCATCGAGCGGCACGTCATGCGGTTCGGGCTTGAGCCAGGGGATGAAGCCGTGTGCGTAGCCAACGCCAACCGCATACGGCCGCGGCTTGAGCGCCGCGAGCGTGCGGTCGTAGAAACCGCCGCCGTACCCGAGCCTGAAGCCGTTCGGACCGTAGCCCACGCACGGCACGAGCAACAGCTGCGGTTCGAACTGCGCGGTGTCCTTGGGCTTCGGTATGCCGTAGGCATCGTCCTCCATCGGACAGCCCGGGTACCAGACGTGAAAGTGCAGCTGCTTGCTGTGCCGGTCGATCACCGGCAGGCCGATGCGCCGATTGGCGTCGACCTCGCTCCACCGATAGAGCGCCGGCAGCGGGTCGAACTCGCCCTTGATCGGCCAGTAGCCGCCGATCATCGTCTCGCGCCGCGCCACGAGCCAGACGCGCAGTACCTCCTGCAGGTGCGCGGCCCGCCGCAGGCGGTCCGGCAGCGCCTGTCGCTCGGCTTGCAGCTGCTTGCGCAGCAGCTTCTTGTCGCGTGACGGCTGCAGCGGATCGGACCAATTCGTCATGGCCGGCATTGTGCCCAGAAGCTGTCGCGGCATCAGCGGCGGCCGGGGCCTTGATGCAGACGGGTCATTCGTTGTGTGAAGCGCCGCCCGCCGCCTCAAGCTCAAGGGCGACACGCTGAAGCAGCCACGTCTCGTGGCCACCGCTGGCGGCTGTGGAATCCGTCGCACCGCCGCATGCGTGGGCTCGCCTCGCGCTGGAGTGAGCGCCGCGGGCCCGAACCAGCCGACGGCGGTGCGCGCGATCTGTGCGAAGCAATGTACGCATCGGGCAACACCGTGGAACCCTCGGCTCGTGAGGGCCGATCCGATGCGATAGATTAGGCTGGTTCATGGCGCGGCGCGGCGTGGTGCCGAGCGGTTGTCGATTGTGGGGGCTGGGTAATGTTTGGATGGGCGCCGGTAGGCTCGGAGCCTCGGTCTTGTGGACGGCGGCTCGCGTTGTGGGCCACCCTCGTGTTGATCAGTTTGTTGCCGGTCGCTGGCCACGCGATGCGGGGCGACGACACGATCGTGCAGGCGCGCGATGCGCTGCGCGCGAAGGACAAGGGGCGCCTGGCCGCCGCGCGGGCCGCGGTGATGGCAGTGCCGGCCGACGAGCGCCATCCGCTGGCCATGTGGGTCGAGTACTGGGAGCTCGGCAACCGGCTGGCCGACGCGCAGCAGGCCGAGCTCGACGCCTTCTACGCCCGTTGGCCCGGCACCTACGTCGAGGACCGGCTGCGCAACGACTGGCTGCTCGAACTCGGCAAGCGAGGCGATTGGGTCAACTTCACGCGTGAGTTCCCGCGGTTTCGCATGAACGACGACCGCGAGGTGACGTGCTACGCGATGCTCACCGAGCATCTGGCCGGCCGAGCAGTGGCGGAAGCCGCGCTCAACGCCTGGCTCGCGCAGCGTGACGCGGACGACGGCTGCGCGCTGATGTCGCGCACCTTGTTCGAGGCCGGGGTACTCAAGCGTGCCGACGTCTGGCGCAGGGCGCGTCAGGCGATCGACGCCGGTCGCACGCGGGCCGCGCGTCAGGCGGTCGAATTGTTCGACACGCGGGTGGTCAAGGCGTTCGAAGAGGTGCTGAAGAATCCCGCGCGCTACCTGGCGCATCGGGCGTCGGCAGCCGGTCGCACACAGGCCGAGCTCGCCACCCTCGCCCTGATGCGCATGGCGTCCAACGACGTCGATGCGGCGGCGGCCATGCTCGACCCGCGCTGGCAGCGGGCCCTGCCGCCAGACCTGGTGGGTTGGGCGTGGGCGAGCCTCGGCCGGCAGGCCGCGTTCAAGCAAGACCCGCTGGCATCACAGTACTTCGCGAATGCGCGCCGCTTCGCCGGTGAATCGAGCCACGACTGGAGCGAGGACATGCGCGCCTGGTCGGTCCGTGCCGCTCTGCGCGCCGAGACCAATCGCTGGCCCCAGGTGCTGGAGGCCATCGGCACGATGACCGACGCCGAGCAGCGTGACACGACGTGGATGTATTGGAAGGCATACGCGCTCAAGGCAGGCGCCGCCGACGGCATCGCAGGCAGCGAGCAGCGCGCCGCAGGACATGCGCTGCTGATGGAGCTCTCGGACGGGCTCAGCCACGGCCAGATGCACTTCTACGGCAAGCTCGCCGCCGAAGACCTCGGCGAGCCGATCCTGCTGCCGCCGGCGCCGGCGTCGCTGAGCGCATTCGAGCGTGACGCGGCACAGCGCAATCCGGGCCTCTCGCGCGCGCTGCACCTGATCGCAATCGACCTCCGCGACGAGGGTGTGCGCGAGTGGAACTTCACGCTGCGCGGCATGAATGACCGCGAGCTTCTCGCGGCGGCCGATCTGGCCTGCCAGCACGAGGTGTGGGATCGTTGCATCAACACCAGCGACCGCACGCGAAGCGAGGTCGACATGGCGCAGCGCTTCCCGATGCCGATGCGGGACGACGTGGTACGGAACGCGCGCGCGATCGGTGTTGATCCGGCCTACGTTTATGGCCTGATCCGTCAGGAGTCGCGCTTCATCATGGACGCACGCTCGTATGCCGGTGCCTCGGGTTTGATGCAGATCATGCCTTCCACCGCACGCTGGACGGCACGCAAGATCGGGCTCGCGTATTCTCCGGCCATGATCTCCGACCGCGATGTCAACCTGAAGCTCGGTACCAGCTACCTCAAGCTCGTGCTCGACTCGTTCGAAGGCTCGCAGGCGCTGGCCGCCGCGGCCTACAACGCCGGCCCGACGCGTTCGCGGCGCTGGCGCTCGGGCCCGGAGGTCGATGCAGCGATCTGGGCGGAGAACATCCCGTTCAGCGAGACCCGCGATTACGTCAAGAAGGTGCTGTCCAACACCACCTACTACGCCGCGTTGATGAGCGGCGAGGTCCCGTCGCTGCGCGCGCGGCTCGGCCGTGCGATCGGACCGCGTGACCCGGCCACGCCGGACGTGAACGAGGACCTTCCCTAGCCAACCGACGTCGCCGTTCTGCCATGTTCCGAAACGTCCTCATCCTGGGCGGTACCGGCTTCGTGGGCCAGGCGCTTTGCGAAGCGCTGGTCGAGCGCTCCGGCGGCGCCGGAATGCGAATCGCCGTCCCCACGCGCCAGTTGGCCCACGGCAAGAACGTGCAGTTCCTGCCCACCGTCGAGGTCGTCGAGGCCAACATCCACGACGACGCGCAACTGGCGCGGCTGCTGACCGGCCGCGACGCCGTCGTGAATCTCGTGGCGATTCTCAATGGCACCCCGTCCGCGTTCGAGCGCGTGCACGTCGAGCTGCCGCGACGCCTTGCGGCGGCGATGAAGGCCACCGGCGTGCGCCGACTCGTGCACGTCAGCGCGCTGGGCGTCGGGCCGGATGCGCCGTCGAACTACCTGCGCACCAAGACCGCGGGCGAGCAGGTCTTGACCGAAGCCGGCCTCGACCTCACGGTGCTGCGTCCTTCGGTGATCTTTGGCTCGAACGATCGTTTCCTCAGCCTGTTTGCACTGATGCAGTCGCTGCTCCCGGTGGTGCCGTTGGCCGGCG
>CP070653.1:1724193-1742987 GCA_020354665.1 Burkholderiales bacterium | reverse complement strand
CCGGACCTGTCTGACGGCGATCGCCGTCAGCAGCGCCCTTGCGCCTCGCCACGGCGGCTGTCCGGCCCTCAAGCTGCGCGGCGCATCGCCTCGATCAGATCCGCGGCGAGCAGCGGGCCGGACGAGCCTTCGGCCACTGCGCGGTCGGCGGCCGCGCCGTGGCGCCAGACGGCAGACGCTGCAACGCGCTGCAGCGGCCCGAGCGACGACGGTTGGGCGGTCGTCGCAGCAGCGTGTGCCGCCCACTGTCCGCCGATCCAGCCGGCGAGCACGTCGCCGGTCCCGGCGGTGGCGAGCGACGCGTTGCCGGTCGGGTTGATCCAGGACACGCGGGTCGGTGCGGCGATGATGGTGCCGGAGCCCTTGAGCACGACGACCGCCGAGAACAGCCGCGCGAGTTGGTCGGCGGCGCCCAGTCGGTCGGCCTGTACGGCGCGCGCATCGCGATCGAGCAAGCGGCCGGCCTCGAGGGGCTGGGGCGTGAGCACCGTCGGTGCGAGGCGCGCACCGCGCGCCTGCAGCGCGCGGTGCAGAGCCGGATCGGCAGCGATGGCATTCAGCGCATCGGCGTCAAGCACGAGGCGTGCCGCGCGATGCAGCGCGACAGGCAGCACGTCGGCCACCGCCGAACCACCGCCGCAGCCACACACAACCGTGCTCGACGACAGCGCCTCGATCGACTCCCACATCGCTTCGCGCAACATCAGTTCGGGCCGCTGCAGATCGATCGGCGCGCTGCGCGAGTCCAACGCGCTCAGGTAGACGCGTCCAGCGCCCGCGGCCAGCGCGGCGCGGGCCGCCAACGATGCGGCACCTGACATGCCCGGGGCGCCACCGATGACCATGACGTCGCCGAAGCTCCCCTTGTGCTGGGCGTGGTGGCGGAGCACCGCGCTCGCGCGCGCCTCGTCCGCTCCCGTCAGCCAGGCTGCCGGCGCGAGACTCGCATCGGGCGCGACATCGAGGTCGTCGAACCAGATCTCGCCGGCAAGCTCGCGACCCGCCGCGGTGAACAGCCCCGGCTTGAGCGTGAGCAGCGCAAGCGTGTGGGTTGCGCGCACGCAGGCCGTGCCAAGTGGCTGACCGGTGTCGGCATGGAGGCCCGAGGGCAGGTCGATGGCCAGACGCGGCGCAGGCACCTCGTTGACAAACGCCACCGCGCGCGCAAGTTCGCCGGCCGGTGAACGCGTGGCGCCAAGCCCGAGCAGCCCGTCGATCGCCAGGTCGACCACCGGCGTGGTCGGCGGCAGATGGGTATGGATCGCCACGCCGGCCTCGCGTGCTCGTTGCAGGGCGTCGCGGGCGTCGTCAGGCAGCCGTGCTGCGTCAGCGAGCAACGTCACATCGACGTGACGGCCCGCCGCCTGCAGGTGCATGGCTGCATCGAGCCCGTCGCCTCCGTTGTTGCCGGGGCCGGCGACGATCCAGATGCGAAGCGCTTGTGGCATCGCGGCGAGTGCCAGCCGCGCCACCGCGCGTCCGGCCCGGCGCATCAGCGTGTGGGCAGGCAAGCCGGCCTGCGCTTGTTGCTCGATGGCCCGGCTTGCAGCAGAGCCAAACAACGGTGCACGGTGGGTAGAGACCAGGATGCGCTGCATGGTGCGGCACGGCTGCGGCAACCCGAGCATTGTGAACCCGCCAGCTGCGGCGCGCCCACTCAGGCTGCAGCGATCCGCTCGAAACCGGTCACCTCGTGACCATCGGCGGCGAGTTCCCAGGCGGTGGTGACGTCGACGATCGCGCCTCCGAGCAGGCCGACTCTCACGCGCCAGTCTTCACGCCGCATCCGCGGCGAGGCAGTCCTCGATCTGCAGCGCGATATCGAGCACGGCGTCGTCCTGCAATGCCGGCGCCCAGACCATCAGGCCGACCGGCCAGTCGCCGGTCCGGTGGCACGGCAGCGACACCGCGCAACCGTCGAGCAGGTTCACCACCGACGGGTTGCGCAGCAACAGCGCGTTGGTGGCGAAGAAGCGCTCGTCGTCTTCGATGAGCGGCTGCAGCGGCGGCG
Source organism: Burkholderiales bacterium (assembly GCA_020354665.1). Classification (GTDB taxonomy): domain Bacteria; phylum Pseudomonadota; class Gammaproteobacteria; order Burkholderiales; family Burkholderiaceae_C. The sequence continues at coordinate 1,740,976 of CP070653.1, read as the reverse complement.
CGACGACCGGCAGAGTCGGGCTGATCGCGGCGTCGAAGCCATGCAGCCATTGCCCCATTGCGTCGATCCAGGCGCGCCGCGCACGGACCAGATCGAGGTAGTCGGCTGCGCTCATCGAAGCGCCGCGCCGGATCCGCACGGCGACGCGTGGATCGTAGTCGCCTTCGCGCGCAGACATCATGCGCCGGTGCCATGCCCACGCCTCGGCTGCAGCAAAACCACCCCCCGCCTGCAGCGTCGAGAGCTGTTCGAGCGGTGCGCATGGCATCTCGACGACGGCCGCGCCGGCCGCGCGCAGCCGTCCAACGGTGCGCTCGAAGGCCTGCGCCACCGCCGGCTCGAGCGCGTCAATCATCGCCGTCGACGGCAGCGCCAGCCGGCGTGCTGCCAGCGGCGTGTGCGACAACGTGACACGGCGTTGCGCGAGGATCTCGTGCACGAGGATCGCGTCGCGCACCGTGCGCGTGATCGCGCAGGTCGTGTCGAGCGTGGTCGAAAGCGGCACCGTGCCGTCGAGCGGGGTCAGGCGCTGCGTGTTCTTGAAGCCTACCAGGCCCTGCAGCGCCGAGGGTATGCGCACCGATCCGCCGGTGTCGGAGCCCAGCGCAGCCCACGCGGCATCAGTGGCTACGCTGACCGCGCCGCCCGAGGTCGATCCGCCCGGGATACGGGGCGTGGGGTCGAGCGACGCGGTTACCGGGTTCGGCGGCGTGCCGTAGTGAGGGTTGATGCCCACGCCCGAGAATGCGAACTCGGTCATGTTGGTGTGGCCGAGGATCGTCGCGCCCGCGGCGCGCAGCCGCGCCACCGCCGTCGCATCTTGCGTGGCTGCCGGCGCGTCAGCGAGCACGCGGGACGCCGCGGTAGTCGGCGCTCCCGCCACATCGAACAGGTCCTTCACGGTGATGGCCAGTCCGGCGAGCGGCTGCCGGGCGCCAGCCCGACGTGCTTCATCAGCCTGACGCGCCGCCGCGCGCGCGCCGTCGTCGAAACGCCGCACGAACGTGTAGCGATTGGCCTCGGCGTCGGCCATCGCCAAGGAGTGCTCGAGCAGATCGACGGCCGATGCGCGACCCGCCGCCAGTCGGGCTGCGGCATCGCTCAGGTCAGGAGTCATCGGACGCTGTTGGTATACTTCACAGGTTTACCCGCGGGACGATGGCTGCGCTTGTGCAGCGACGACGTTTGGGTGAACAAATCGCGATTCCGGCCGCCACAAGGTGTCGCCTCTTCGCACCACAGATCCACGCATTGGCCGTGGCTCGGCGCGCAGGTGATTTGGGCCGGATTCTAGAACCAACCTTTGGAGCCCCCATGTCCGTCACCATGCGTGAGATGCTGGAAGCGGGAGTCCACTTCGGACACCAGACGCGCTTCTGGAATCCCAGGATGGCCCCCTACATCTACGGCCATCGCAACAAGATCCACATCATCAACCTCGAGAAGACGCTGCCGCTGTTCGAGGAGGCGACGAAGTTCGTTCGCCAGTTGGCGGCGCGGCGCGGCACAGTGCTGATGGTCGGCACCAAGCGACAAGCGCGTGAAGTGATCGCGCAGGAAGCACGGCGCTGCGGCATGCCGTACATCGACCAGCGCTGGCTCGGTGGCGTGCTGACGAACTTCAAGACCGTCAAGGGTTCGCTGAAGAAACTCAAGGAGATGCAGGCCCAGGTGGAGTCGGGCAGCCAGCCATCGATCAAGAAAGAGGCGCTCATGTTCCAGCGCGAGATCGCCAAGCTCGAGCGTGACATTGGCGGCATCGCCGACATGACCGCGCTGCCCGACGCGCTGTTCGTGATCGACGTCGGCTATCACCGGATTGCAGTGGCCGAAGCTCAGAAGCTGGGAATCCCCTTGGTCGGGGTCGTCGACAGCAACCACTCGCCACTGGGCATCGACTACGTGATTCCCGGCAATGACGATTCAGCCAAGGCGGTCGCCCTCTATGGGCGGGCGATCGCCGATGCCGTGCTCGAGGGCAAGGCCAACGCGACCACCGAGGTCACCCAAGCGGCCGCCGGCGCGGACGAGTTCGTCGAGGTCAGCGAAGGCAGCTGACCGCGTGCGGGATGCCGCGGCGCGATCGGGTGGCGGGGCGATGGGGCCTCGTCGCGGCGCGAGGCCCGGCGCCCGCCGTCTGATTTTCTGCGACGCGGCCGGTCGTCCGCGCGTCGCAATCCCAACGGAGAACTGATGATGTCCGCAATCACCGCAAGCATGGTGGCCGAACTGCGCGCCAAGACCGACGCGCCGATGATGGAGTGCAAGAAGGCGTTGACCGAGGCCGACGGCAACCTGGAGAAGGCAGAGGAGATTCTGCGTGTGCGGCTCGGTACCAAGGCCGGCAAGGCTGCTTCGCGGATTACCGCCGAGGGCGTGGTCGCTGCCGCAGTCGACGGTTCGACGGGCGCGCTGATCGAGGTCAACTGCGAGACCGACTTCGTCGCGAAGAACGATTCATTCCTCGGCTTTGCAAAGGCCTGTGCCGACCTCGTCGCACGCAGCGCGCCGGCCGACGTCGCCGCGCTGTCGGCGCTGCCGCTGTCGCTGGACGGGTTCGGCCCGACGGTGGAGGACGTACGCAAGGGCCTCGTCGGCAAGATCGGCGAGAACATGACGATTCGCCGCTTCAAGCGCTATGCCGGGGGTGGCAGTCTCGCGTCCTACCTGCACGGCACCCGCATCGGCGTGCTGGTGGCGTACGAAGGTGACGCGGTGGCGGCCAAGGATGTCGCGATGCATGTCGCGGCGATGAAGCCGGTGGCGCTGTCGTCCGGCGAGGTGCCTCGGGACCTGGTCGATCGCGAGCGCCGCATCGCCAACGAGAAAGCCGCGGATTCGGGCAAGCCGGCCGAGATCGTGGCGAAGATGGTCGAAGGCTCGGTGCAGAAGTTCCTGAAGGAGGTTTCGCTCCTCAACCAGCCTTTCGTGAAGAACGACAAGCAAACCGTCGAGCAGATGCTCAAGGAGCGCAAGACGTCTGTCAAGGGCTTTACGCTCTACGTGGTCGGGGAGGGCATCGAAAGGAAGGCCGACGACTTCGCCGCCGAGGTCGCGGCTCAGGTGGCCGCCGCCAAGGGGACCTGAAGGGGACCGGCACCGCGCGCTTGCCCGTACACTTCGCACGCGAAAGCCCGACCGACTGCACGCAGCGGATTGCATGCCCGAGTACAAGCGTATTCTCCTGAAGCTCTCCGGCGAGGCCCTGATGGGCGACGATGCCTACGGCATCAATCGCGCCACGATCGTGCGCATCGTGCGCGAGGTGCAGGATGTGACTGCGCTGGGCGTCGAGGTGGCCGTGGTGATCGGCGGCGGCAACATCTTCCGCGGCGTGGCCGGCGGCTCGGTCGGGATGGACCGAGCCACAGCCGACTACATGGGCATGTTGGCCACTGTCATGAACGCGCTCGCGCTGGCCGACACGATGCGGCTCGAGGGCGTCACCGCGCGGGTGATGAGCGCGATTGCGATCGAACAGGTGGTTGAGCCCTACGTGCGGCCGAAGGCGTTGCAGTACCTGGAGGAGGGCAAGGTGGTGGTGTTCGCAGCGGGCACCGGCAATCCCTTCTTCACCACCGACACCGCCGCAGCGCTCAGGGGCGCCGAGATCGGTGCCCAGATCGTGCTCAAGGCAACCAAGGTCGATGGCGTCTACACGGCCGACCCGCGCAAGGATCCGTCGGCCAGCCGCTACACACGGGTGAGCTTTGACGAGGCGATCATCAAGAACCTTCAGGTAATGGATGCGACGGCCTTTGCGCTGTGTCGCGACCAGAAGCTTCCGATCAAGGTCTTCTCGATCTTCAAGCCGGGCGCGCTCAGGCGCGTGGTGCTCGGCGAGGACGAAGGCACCCTGGTCCATGTCTGAACGGGAGATGGCCCGATGACGATTGCCGACATCAAGAAGACCGCCGAGACCAAGATGGCCAAGTCGGTCGAGGCGCTGAAGGGTGAATTGCAGAAGATCCGCACCGGCCGCGCTCATCCCGGCCTGCTCGACCAGGTGCATGTGGACTACTACGGTTCGATGGTGCCGATCAGCCAGGTGGCCAACGTCAGCCTTCTGGACGCGCGCACGATCAGCGTGCAGCCCTGGGACAAGGGCATGGGCGCCAAGATCGAAAGGGCGATCCGCGACAGCGACCTGGGGCTCAATCCCGCGGCGCAAGGGGATTTGCTGCGCGTGCCGATGCCGCCGCTTACCGAAGAACGCCGCAAGGAACTCACCAAGGTCGTCAGGCATGCCGGCGAGGAGGCGAAGATCGCGGTGCGCAACCTGCGTCGCGACGCCAACGAGCACCTGAAGAAGCTTTTCAAGGACAAGCTTGCCACCGAGGACGAGGAACGCCGCGCGCAGGACGACGTGCAGAAGCTGACCGATCGCACGATCGCGCAGATCGACCAGGTGGTCCACGCCAAGGAGCAGGAGATCCTCGCCGTCTGACGGCGCGGCTGCCGGTCTCCCGTTCGCCCCCGCACGTTCGAAACGCCGTGAACCAGCAACGATCGATCCCGCAACACGTTGCGATCGTGATGGACGGGAACGGCCGCTGGGCGCGGCGGCGGGGCATGCCCCGCTTCTTCGGGCACAAGCGCGGGGTCGACGCGCTGGTGCGTACGGTGCAGGCATGTGCCGACCGTGGGATCAAGTACCTGACGGTGTTCGCGTTCTCGTCGGAGAACTGGAAGCGCCCGAGCGATGAGGTCTCCGGCCTGATGGGGCTGGTGCTGGTGGCCGTCTCCAAGTACCTGAGCAAGCTCGCCGGCGAAGGCGTGCGGATCCGCATCGTCGGCGATCGCGGCGCGGTGTCGGACAAGGTGCGCGCCGCGTGGCAGCACGCCGAAGCAGCCACCGCGCACAATACCCGGATCACGCTCTCGGTGGCGTTCAATTACGGCGGGCGGTGGGACATCGTGCAGGCCTGCCAGCAGGCGATCCGCTCGGGCGTTGCCGCCGATGCGCTCGACGAGGCGACGCTCGCGCGTTTCATGGCCATGTCTTATGCGCCGGACCCCGACCTGTTCATCCGCACCGGCGGCGAGGTCCGCATCAGCAACTTCCTGCTCTGGCAGGTGGCCTACGCCGAACTGGTGTTCTCCGACGTCCTCTGGCCGGATTTTGGCGAGGCCGACCTCGACGCGGCGATCGCCGCATTCAGCGGGCGCGACCGACGCTTCGGTGGCGTCAAGACCGACGCCGCTGTTCCACCGTCCCCCGAACTCGCGGCCGCGCGCGGCCCGTGACGATACTGGGGCAACGCGTTGTCACTGCGGTGGTGCTGCTGGCGGTGCTGCTGCCGACGCTGTTCGCGCCGGTCGTGTGGCCGTTCGCCGCCGTGACCCTGCTGTTGATCGGTGCGGCCGGCTGGGAGTGGGCGCGTCTGAACGGCTGCGATGCGCCGCTGGCGGTGGCCACCGGCGTCTTGCTCGCGGCGCTGGGTGTCGCCTGGCTTGCCGCGGCCGGAATGCCTGCTTTGCCAGCGCTGCTGTGGTGGTGTGCTTTGGCCACGTGGGTGCTCGGCGGTGCCTACGCGCTACGCAAAGGCGTGAGTGGCTGGCCTGCACTCGCACGGCCGCTGCGCTGGCTGATCGGCGTGGCGGCGCTGGCGGTTGCCTGGCTCGCGCTGGCCGAGGCCAAGTCGCATGGCGTCAACTTCCTGCTGTCGGTATTTTCGCTGGTGTGGGTCGCGGACATCGCCGCCTACTTCGGAGGGCGGGCGTTGGGCCGGCGCAAGCTCGCGCCCGCGATCAGCCCGGGCAAGAGTTGGGAGGGGGTCTTCAGCGGGATGGCCGGCGTTGCATTGCTTGCCGGCGTGTGGGTCGCCGTTGAGCACCGTCGGACGGTCGATTCGTCCAGTCTGTACACGCACCTGCTGGAGCGCGTCGGCGTGCTCGGGCTCGCCGCTGGCGTTGCGTTCCTTGCTGCGATGAGTGTGGTCGGCGATCTGTTCGAGTCGCTCGTCAAGCGGGCGGCCGGCGCGAAGGACAGTAGCGGGCTGCTTCCTGGCCATGGCGGCGTGCTCGATCGGGTCGATGCGCTGCTGCCCGTGTTCCCGCTTGCGCTGGCGCTGGCGAGCGTCTGAGGAGGCAAACGTTGGCTGGCGACGTGCAGCGTGTCTGTGTACTCGGGTCGACCGGCTCGATCGGCGTGAGCACGCTCGACGTGCTGTCGCGTCACCGTGGACGCTTCGAGGTGTTCGCGCTGTCGGCGATGAACCGGATCGACGATCTGGCGGCGCAGTGCCGCGAATGGCAGCCACGCTTCGCGGTGGTGCCCGACGCAGCGCGCGCCGTCGCGCTTCGCAGCCTGCTCGGTGACGCACACACCGAAGTGCTCGAGACGGCCGGCGCGCTCGCCGAGATCGCGGCGCATCCCGAGGTCGACGTGGTGATGGCCGCCATCGTCGGCGCGGCGGGCCTGCGTCCCTGCCTCGCGGCCGCGCGCGCCGGCAAGCGGCTGTTGCTCGCCAACAAGGAAGCCCTCGTGGTGGGGGGTGGCCTGCTGATGCGCGCCGTCGGCGAGGGTGGAGCGACGCTGCTGCCGATCGACAGCGAACATTCGGCGATCTTCCAGTGCCTGCCTGACGACCCGCGCAGCTGGCGCCAGCGCATCGACCACATCGTGCTCACCGCTTCGGGCGGGCCGTTCCGCATGCGCGACCCGTCCACGCTCGGCGACGTCACGCCCGAGGAGGCCTGCGCGCACCCCAACTGGGTGATGGGCCGCAAGATCTCGGTCGATTCGGCGACGATGATGAACAAGGCGCTCGAGGTCATTGAGGCGCACTGGCTGTTCGACCTGCCGCCCGAGGACATCCGCGTCGTGGTCCATCCGCAGAGCATCATCCATTCGATGGTCGTCTGCCGCGACCACTCGGTGCTCGCGCAACTCGGCACGCCCGACATGCGCGTGCCGATCGCCTACGGGCTCGCTTTCCCCGAACGCATCGTGTCGGGCGCCGAAGCGCTGGACTTCGCTGCGCTGTCTTCGCTCACCTTCGAAGAGGCCGATGCCTGCCGCTATCCTGGCTTGCACCTCGCGTGGCAGACGCTGCGTGGCACGCCGGGCAGCGCGGCCGTGTTGAACGCGGCAAACGAGGAGGCGGTGGCGGCGTTCCTCGCCGGAACGATTGGCTTCGACAGGATTCACGGCGTCAATGCCGAGACACTGCAGCGCGTCGTGCCCGAAACGGGCGATGCGGCCAGCATCGACGCGCTGCTCGCACTCGATGCCCGCGCGCGACGACACGCTGCAGCCATCGTCAAGGGATTCTCCAAGTGATCACCATCATTGCCTTCATCGTCACCCTGGGGGTGCTGATCGTCGTCCACGAGTACGGTCACTATCGCGCCGCCGTTGCCTGTGGCGTCAAGGTGCTGCGCTTCTCGGTGGGGTTCGGCCGGACGCTCTTGCGCAAGCAGCGGGGGGAGACCGAGTTCGTGGTGGCGGCACTGCCGCTGGGCGGCTACGTGCGGATGCTCGACGAGCGCGAGGGAGAGGTCGCCCCGCACGAGCGCGACCGCGCGTTCAACAACAAGCCGCTGCGGCATCGTGTGGCAATCGTGGCGGCCGGTCCGGCAGCCAATCTCGTGCTCGCGGTCGTGCTCTATGCAGCGGCCAACTGGATTGGTGTTGAAGAGCCCAAGGCCGTGCTCGGGGCACCGGCGGCGGGCAGCGTTGCGGAACAAGCCGGTCTGCGCGCGGGCGACTGGGTGCGGGCAGTTTCCACCGATGGTATGGAGTGGACCGAAGTCCGCTCGATCAACGATCTGCGCTGGCAGGTGACGCAGGGCACGCTGGCCGAACAGCCGCTATGGCTGCTGGTCAGCGACAGCGTGGGCCACCAGCAGCGTTCGATGCGGCTCGACCTGCAGCAGTTGGGTGCCAGCCGTGTCGATGCCAGACTGATGAGCGCGGTCGGCCTCGGCGGGCTGTTCAGCGAGCCCGTGCTGGGCGAGGTGCACGCCGATGGCGCCGGAGCGGCGGCCGGACTGCGCGCTGGCGACCGAGTGCTCTCGGTCGATGGCCGCACGGTTGGCGACGCGGCGCAGCTCAGGCAGTGGATCCGCAGCGCGGTCGATGGCGAGGGCCACGCGGTCGCGCAGCTCTGGAAGCTCGAGCGCGCCGGGCGCGTGATCGAGGTGGAGGTGGTGCCCGCCGTCGTCCAGGAGGGCCAGCAGCGCATCGGGCGAATCGAAGCATTCGTCGGCAACCCGCCCGAACTGGTCACCGTGAGGTACGGTCCTGTCGAGGGGCTGTCGCAGGCTGCAACCCGTACCTGGGAGGTGTCGGTGCTGACGCTGCGCATGCTCGGGCGCATGCTGGTCGGCGAAGCTTCACTGAAGAATCTTTCCGGACCGCTGACGATCGCCGATTACGCGGGTCAGTCGGTGCAGCTCGGCCTCGCCTACTACCTCGGCTTCCTCGCCCTGGTCAGCGTGAGCCTGGGCGTACTGAACCTGTTGCCGCTGCCGATGCTCGATGGCGGACACCTCATGTATTATGTTTTCGAGGGAGTGACCGGGCGACCGGTCTCGACGGTGTGGCTCGAACGGCTTCAACGCGGTGGGATCGCGATCCTGCTGCTGATGATGTCCGTGGCCCTGTACAACGACGTGGCCCGGCTGCTGGGCCTGCACTGAACGCATGCCTTCGCCGCCGCACTCCAGAGCCCTGCCGCCGCTGCGCACCGCGATCCTCGCTCTTGTCGCGGTCGCCATGCTGCAGGGCGCGCCGGCCTACGCGGTCGAGCCGTTCACGCTGAAGGACATCCGCGTCGAGGGCCTGCAGCGGGGCGACGCCGGCACGGTCTTTGCCGCGCTGCCGTTCCGCGTCGGCGACACTTACGACGACGAGAAGGGCGCGGCCGCGCTGCGCGCGCTGTTTGCCACCGGGTTGTTCAAGGACGTGCGCATCGATATCGACGGCGACGTGGTCGTGGTGGTGGTCGAGGAGCGGCCGGTGATTGCGAGCGTGACCTTCGTTGGCCTGAAGGAGTTCGATCGCGACACCCTCGTCAAGTCGCTCAAGGACGCCGGCATCGGCGAAGGGTTGCCGTTCGACAAGGCGCTGGTCGACCGTGCCGAGCAGGAAATCAAGCGTCAGTACCTGTCACGCAGCCTGTACGGCGCAGAGGTGGTGACGACGATCACGCCGGCCGAGCGCAACCGCGTCAACGTGACGTTCACGATGAACGAGGGTGATGCGGCTCGCATCAGCGAGATCCGCATTGTGGGCAACGAGGCTGTCCGCGAAGGCACCCTGTTCGGCCTGTTCGAGCAGGCCCCGACCAACTGGCTGTCCTGGTACACCAAGAGTGACCGCTACTCGCGCAGCAAGCTCAACGCTGACCTGGAGGCGCTGCGTGCCTACTACCTCAACCGTGGCTACCTGGAGTTCGCGGTCCAGAGCACACAGGTGACGATCTCGCCGGACAAGCAGAGCATCTCGATCACGATCAACGTCAACGAAGGCCAGCGCTACACCGTCACCGACGTCAAGCTCGAAGGCGAGTATCTCGGCCGCATCGACGAGTTCAAGAGCCTGGTCGAGATTCGGCCTGGCGAGCCCTACCGGGCCGAGGACGTCGCGCAGACCGTGCGCGCATTCGCCGACCGTTTCGGCGCCTACGGTTATGCGTTCGCCCGCACCGAGCCGCGTAGCGATATCGATCGTGCGACGGGCCAGGTGGCGGTGACGCTGGTCGCTGATCCGCAGCGGCGCGTCTACGTTCGGCGCGTCAATGTGTCGGGCAACACGCGCACGCGCGACGAGGTGGTGCGGCGCGAGTTCCGTCAGTTCGAGGCCGCGTGGTACGACGGTCAGCGCATCAAGCTATCCCGTGACCGCGTCGACCGGCTGGGATACTTCAAGAGCGTCGAGGTCGAGACCAACGAGGTGCCTGGAGCACCCGACCAGGTCGATCTGGTTTTCAACGTCGAGGAACGTCCGACCGGCAACTTGCTGGTCGGCGCCGGATTCTCGAGCGCCGACAAGCTCTCGCTGACCGCCTCGGTCAAGCAGGAGAACGTGTTCGGCTCGGGCAACTACCTGGGCATCGAGTTCAATACCAGCCAATCGAACCGCGTGCTCGTCATCAGCTCGGTCAACCCGTACTTCACGATCGACGGCGTGTCGCGAGCGATTGACGTCTTTTATCGCACCACCAAGCCGATCAATAGCCAGGGCGAGTCGTACAAGCTCGTGACGCCCGGCGCGGCGATCCGCTTCGGCGTGCCGTTCTCCGAGGTGGACACCGTGTTCTTCGGTGCCGGTGTGGAGAGCACCACGATCGAGGGCACGCGATCGCTACCCAACAACTACTTTCTGTATAGAGAGGCGTACGGCGATACCAGCACGTCGATCCCGCTAACGATCGGCTGGGCTCGCGACGAGCGCGACAGCGCGCTGGTGCCGAGCCGCGGACGCTACCAGCGGGTCAACGTCGAGTGGGGTGCGGGCGGTGATACAAGGTACGTGCGGACCAATCTGCAGTACCAGCATTGGTTCCCGCTCGGCACCCGCTTCACGCTCGGCACCAACGCCGAGTTCGGGTGGGGCAAGGGACTCGGCGGCCGTGCCTATCCGATCTTCAAGAACTACTTCGGCGGCGGCCTGGGAACGGTGCGTGCGTTCGACCAGGGCTCGCTGGGCCCGATCGACGTGACGGGCGCCTACATTGGGGGCAACCGGCGGATGAACCTGAACGCAGAGTTCTACGTGCCGTTTCCGGGTGCCGGCAACGACCGCACGCTGCGCCTGTTCGCCTATACCGACGCCGGCAACGTCTGGGGCGAGAACGAGAGCGTCGAGCTCTCGTCGCTGCGGGCTTCGGTCGGCATCGGCCTGAGCTGGGTCTCGCCGGTGGGTCCGCTCAAGTTCAGCTGGGGTACGCCGGTGCGCAAGCAGCCAACGGATAAAATTCAACGGCTTCAGTTCCAGATCGGTACGGCCTTCTGATGAAACTCAATTCCCTCAAGTCCTTCTTCATTGCCTCAGGGCTGGCCATCGCGGCGCTCGCGGCGCCTGCGCAGGAGCTCAAGATCGGCTACGTGAACAGCGATCGTGTCCTGCGCGAGGCCGCTCCGGCCAAGACGGCGCAGAGCAAACTCGAGGCCGAGTTCGGCAAGCGCGAGAAGGAGCTCGCCGAGATGGGTAGCCGGCTCAAAGCGTCGTCAGACAAGCTCGAAAAGGATGGTCCGACCCTGTCGGAGTCCGAGCGGACGCGTCGCCAGCGCGAACTCGTCGAGCAGGACCGCGAATTCCAGCGCCGGCGGCGTGAGTTCCAGGAAGACCTGAACCAGCGCAAGAACGAGGAGCTCGCCGCGGTGATCGAGCGAGCCAACAAAGTGATCCGTCAGATCTTCGAGCAGGAAAAGTACGACCTGATCCTGCAGGATGTTGTCTTTGCTGGCCCGCGCGTCGACATAACCAAGAAGGTGATCGACGCGCTCAACAGCGGCAAGTGAACCGGCGGCACACGCGCTCGGGTCCCGAGATGAGCGTCCCCGCCAGCGTCGACCTGCTCTACGGGGCTACGCCGGCTCAAAGTCGGACCACAGCGGACTGAACGGTGCAGAGCGTCCGGCTTGCCGACGTGGTGACAGCGCTCGGCGGCGAGCTGAGCGGAGATCCGCAACTCGTCATCGACCGCATCGGCACGCTCGAATCGGCGACGCCTTCGACGCTGTCGTTCCTTTCGCAGGCCAAGTACCAGGCCCAGCTCGCGACCACGCGCGCAGCCTGCGTCATCGTTGCTCCGTCGATGCACTCGGCCGCGGTGGTGCGCGGCGCCGTGATCGTCACCCCCGATCCCTATCTTTACTTCGCACGGCTGACCCAGTGGTGGGCGCGCCGCACCCGGCCTGCCGCAACGCAGGGTGTCCACCCGAGCGCGGTGATCGATCCGGCCGCCGAGCTGAGCCGCGGCGTCTCGGTCGGCGCTCTCGCCGTGATCGAGGCTGGCGCGGTGATCGGCGAGCGCGCGGTGATCGGGGCGCAGTGCTTCGTTGGCCGTGGCGCGCACATCGGTGAATCGACGCGGCTTGCACCGCACGTGACGGTCGGTTTCGACTGCGTGCTCGGCGCGCGCTGCATCGTGCACAGCGGCGTTGTCATCGGGGCCGACGGGTTCGGCTTTGCACCCACCGAGGGCCGCTGGGAAAAGATCGACCAGCTCGGCGCGGTGCGCATTGGCGACGATGTCGAGATCGGGGCCAACACCTGCATCGACCGCGGTGCGCTCGACGACACCGTGATTGGCGACGGCGTCAAGCTGGACAACCTGATCCAGATCGGCCACAACGTGCGTGTCGGCGCACATACCGCGATGGCTGGCTGCGTCGGCGTGGCCGGCAGCGCGGTGATCGGCGCACACTGCATGATCGGTGGTGCCGCGGGGATCGTCGGCCACATCGAGATTGCCGACAACGTGCAGATCTCGGCAGGGACCATCGTGACGCGCAGCATCGCCAAGCCGGGCCTGTACAGCGGCTTGTTTCCGTTCGATGACAATGCATCGTGGGAGAAGAACGCAGCCACGCTGCGGCAGCTGCACGCGCTGCGCGAGCGGCTGCGGGCCCTCGAGAAGCGACAAGCATGACGATCCTGGACATCCACCGCATCCTGAAGAAGCTGCCGCATCGCTACCCGTTCTTGCTGATCGACCGTGTGGTCGAACTCGACAAGGGCAAGCGCATCAAGGCGATCAAGAACGTGACGATCAACGAGCCGTTCTTCAGCGGCCACTTCCCGCGCAGGCCGGTCATGCCCGGCGTGCTCATGATCGAGGCGCTGGCGCAGGCGGCGGCGCTGCTGTCGTTCGAGTCGCTGGGTGAGCAGCTCGATGACGACGCGGTGGTCTATTTCGTCGGTATCGACGGCGCGCGCTTCAAGCGGCCGGTCGAGCCGGGTGACCAGCTCGTGCTCGAGGCTTGGATGGAGCGAGCGAAGGCCGGCATCTACAAGTACAAGGTGCGCGCGAGCGTCGACGGCGACACCGCCGTCGAGGCCCAGCTGATGTGCACCGTGCGCAAGATCAACTGAGGTCCGGCGGCGTGTCACGGATCCACGCGACCGCGATCGTCGATCCGAAAGCCCGGCTGGCGCGCTCGGTGACGGTTGGCCCCTACGCCGTGATCGGCCCCGACGTGATCGTTGGCGAGCGCACGACCATTGGCGCGCACTGCGTCATCGAGGGCCGCACGACGATTGGCGAGGACAACCGTATCTGGCAGTTCTGTTCGCTCGGCGCTGCGCCGCAGGACAAGAAGTACGGCGGCGAACCCACCGAGCTGGTGATCGGCCACCGCAACACGGTTCGCGAGTTCTGCACTTTCAACACCGGCACGGTGCAGGACACAGGGGTCACGCGGTTGGGCAACGACAACTGGGTGATGGCGTACGTGCACATCGCGCACGACTGCCAGGTCGGCAACCAGACGATTTTCGCGAACAACGCGACGCTGGCCGGTCACGTGCAGATCGGCGACTGGGTGATCGTCGGCGGGCTCACCGGCATCCACCAGTTCTGCAAGATCGGCGCGCACGCGATGCTCGGATTCGCCAGCGCCGTCTCGCAGGACGTGCCGCCGTACATGATGGTCGACGGTAATCCACTTGCAGTGCGGGGCTTCAACATCGAAGGGCTGCGCCGGCGCGGGTTTTCGCTCGAGCGCATCGGCGCGGTCAAGGAGATGCATCGCCTGCTCTACCGCAAGGGTCTTGCGCTCGAGACGGCAGTGGCCGAGATCGAAGGACTGCGCGCAGCCGTCCCTGAAGCCGTGGCTGACATCGACGTGATGCTGCGCTTCCTGGCCGCTGCCAAGCGCGGCATCGCCCGCTAGAGGCGCGCCCGGCGATGGGCGAGGCGAGCGCACCGCGTCTGGCCCTGGTCGCGGGCGAGCCCTCCGGCGACCTGCTGGCAGGCCTGCTGCTCGGCGGGATGCGGCAACGGTGGCCGCACCTGCGCGCGTGCGGCATCGGCGGGCCGAAGATGGCGGCGCAGGGTTTTGAAGCCTGGTGGCCGCATGACAAGCTCGCGGTGCGTGGCTACGTCGAGGTGTTGCGCCACTACCTGGAGATCGCCGGCATCCGCAAGGCGCTTGCGCGGCGATTGCTTGCGCAGCGGCCTGACGCCTTCATCGGTGTCGATGCGCCGGACTTCAACCTCGGCCTGGAGTCGCAGCTGCGCGCGGCGGGCATCTGCACGGTGCAGTTCGTCTGCCCGTCGATCTGGGCGTGGCGCGGGGGGCGGATCGGCAGGATCAAGGCGAGCGCCGACCACGTGCTGTGCCTGTTTCCGTTCGAGCCCGCGCTGCTGCAGCGTCACGGCATCGCCGCAACCTACGTCGGCCATCCCCTGGCCGACGTGATCCCGCTCGAGCCGCCCCGCGCGCAAAGCCGCGCCGCGCTCGGCTTGCGCGAGGACGAGGCCGTCGTCGCCTTGCTACCGGGCAGCCGCGTCAGCGAGATCGAGCACATCGCGCCGCGCTTCCTTCAAGCCGCCGCGCTGCTGCATCGCGAACAGCCGGCGCGGCGCTTCGTGCTGCCCGTGGTCGCCGGGTTGGGCGGGCTCGTCGCGCCGCTGCTCGATCGGTATGCGCCTGGGGTGCCGATCGCGTGCCTTGACGGCCGATCGCACGAAGCGCTCGCGGCGTGCGACGTGACGCTGATTGCCAGTGGCACCGCAACGCTCGAGGCGGCGCTGTTCAAACGGCCGATGGTGATTGCCTACCGCATGAATCCGATCTCATGGCATGTGATGAGGCGCATGGCCTACCAACCGTGGGGCGGCCTGCCCAACATCCTGTGCGAGGATTTCGTCGTGCCCGAGTTGTTCCAGGACGATGCGACCCCGCAGGCGCTGGCGCGCGAAGTGCGTGCCTGGCTCGATGCGCCCGAGCGCGCGCGTGCGCTGCAGCAGCGCTTCACGGACCTGCACCACCTGTTGAGGCGCGATACCGCGCGCACCGCTACCGATGCGATCGCCCAAGTCATCGAAGCCTGAACAGCAGTGTTTGCCAGAGGTGCCCGCTGCCGGCCCTACGGGTGCTGCCGTGCATGCCGGGCCGCGGAGCCGCCGCGCACCGCTACGGCGGACCGGGATCGCGCACCACGTCACCGGGCTGGTGGCGGGCGTCGACGAAGCCGGCCGCGGGCCGTTGGCTGGCCCCGTCGTCGCCGCGGCCGTGATCCTCGACGACCTGCACCCGTTGCGCGGCCTGCGCGACTCGAAGGCAGTTGGCAAGCGCACGCGCGAGCGGCTGTTCGACGAGATTCGTGCCACGGCATTGTGTTTCTGCATCGCCGAGGCGAGCGTCGACGAAATCGACCGCCTGAACATTCTGCAGGCTACGCTGCTCGCGATGCACCGTGCCGTCGAAGGCCTTCGACTGCGACCGGCGCGCGTTCTGGTCGACGGCAATCGCCTGCCGCAGCTCGGCGTGCCTGCCGAGGCGATCGTCAGGGGCGATGCCAAAGTGGCGGCAATTTCCGCGGCGTCGATCCTCGCCAAGGTGCACCGCGACCGGTTGTGCCTGACGCTGCACGAGGCACATCCCCAGTACGGATTTGCCGAACACAAGGGCTATCCAACGGAAGCGCATCTCGCCGCGCTGCGCGAGCACGGCGCGTGCCCCGCGCACCGGCACAGCTTTGCTCCCGTGCGCGCGCTGGACCGGCTGAGGTGAACGGCGGCGCCAACGTCACGAAGATCGCATCGCGAGACAACGCGCTGCTGGTGCGGGTGCGCAAGCTCTCGCGCGACCCCGTCGCCTACCGCAAGCTCAATGCGATGTGGCTCGAGGGCGACCACCTATGTCGCGCGGCGCTCGCGCAGGGGCGGCGTCCACTGCACGCGCTGATCAGCGAATCAGCATGGGACGATGAGACGCTGCGAGCACTTGCGATGGCGGCACCCCGCGTCGCGCGCGTGCCGGAGCCGCTGTTCAAGGGGCTTGGCACACTCGAATCACCGGGCCGGATCGGATTTGTGCTCCCTGCAGCCGCGCCCGCTGAATTGCAGGCCGGCATCGCAAGCGTCGTGCTCGATCGCCTGCAGGATGCTGGCAACGTCGGCTCGATACTGCGCAGCGCGGCCGCCTTCGGCGTGCGGCAGGTCATCGCGCTGAAGGGCACCGCGGCGCTCTGGTCGCCCAAAGTGCTGCGCGCCGCGATGGGGGCGCACTTTGCGCTGCACCTGGTCGAGGGTATCGCCGCGGCGGACCTCCACGCCCTCGGCGTATCGCTGGTCGCGACCAGTTCGCACGCCACGATCGCGCTGCAGCAGGCCGAGCTGCCCGAGCCATGTGCCTGGGTGTTCGGACACGAAGGGCAGGGCATCGAGCCTGCGCTGCTGCAACGTTGTGCTCTAACCGTGCGCATCCCGCAGCCGGGCGGCGAGGAGTCGCTCAACGTCGCGAGTGCGGCGGCGGTGTGTCTCTATGAAGCTGTCCGCCGGCGGCACGCACGCTGAGCAGAGAGAAGAACCCGCGCCCGCCAGGTCGCGCGGACGCGGGTTGCGTTTAGAAGTGCGCTGTCAGCGCTTGAGGTCAGCTTGCGCCAGCGCGGTGCCGTGCGGTGAGCAGACGGTCTTGTCGTTCAGGCACGAAGCCATCTGAACCCAGTCGCGGCCGATCAGCACGCGCACGTCGGTGCGCAAGCTCAGGTCGCTGCGTTCGGACGTCTGTGCCGTCGCCGCGGGCAGCGCTTGCGCGATCTGCATCGCGGCTTGCTCGTGGCCGGGGCGATACTGGATCACCGTCTGCGGCTGGTTGTATG
>CP070653.1:1688822-1724093 GCA_020354665.1 Burkholderiales bacterium | reverse complement strand
GACCCCTGAACCCTTGGCCACCCCGGCGCGGGCGTGATTCATATGTCAATAGACCCTAGCAGGAGCATGCAATGCCGGAAAAGAAAGTGATCGATGCCCGAGGCAGCTTCTGTCCCGGGCCGTTGATGGAGTTGATCAGCTGGATCAAGCTGGCCGAGGTCGGCGACGAATTGGAACTGCTTTCGTCCGACAAGGGTTCGGCTCATGATGTTCCCGAATGGGTCAACAAGGTCGGACACGAACTCATCGGCACGCGTGAAGAAGCCGGGGTGTGGCACATCACGGTCAAGAAGAAGAAGTGACGAGTCAGGGGTCCATGCATAAACACGAAAGGAGCTGAGACATGAAGATTCTGATCGTCGGTGGCGGCATGGGCGGAACGATCCTCGCAAACAACCTCGCGCGCCGCCTGTCCTCCGAGCTGCGGTCCGGCAAGGTCAAGATGACGATGCTGTCCGCGTCCGACAAGCACATGTACCAGCCGGGACTGCTGTACCTGGCGATCGGGCGCGCGACGCCCGACGAGCTGTACAAGGATCAGGCCTCGCTGCTCGAGCCGGGCATCTCGTTCTTCGTCGATCCGGTCGAGGAATTCATGCTCGACAACAACCGCGTCAAGACCAAGAGCGGCAAGACCTTCGACTACGACGTCATGGCGATCGCGACCGGCTCGCGCCCGGCGCCCGAATTGACCCCCGGACTCGCCGAGAACGCGCACATGTTCTACACCGAGGAGTCGGCGGTGAAGATGTTTCGCGCGCTGCAGGCGTTCCAGGGCGGGCGCGTCGTCATCGCGATGGGCGTGCCGCACAAGTGCCCGATGGCGCCGCTCGAGATCATCTTCATGCTGCACGACTACTTCGCCGACCGCGGCATGCGCGACAAGGTGCAGCTGCACTACACCTACCCGATCGGCCGCGTGCACACGCTCGAGAACGTCGCGAAGTGGGCAACCCCGGAGTTCGAGCGCCTGGGCATCAGCTACGAGACGCTGTTCAACATGAAGGAGATCGACGGCAAGGCCAAGGTCGTGCGCAGCGAGGAAGGCGGCG
This sequence comes from Burkholderiales bacterium, assembly GCA_020354665.1. Classification (GTDB taxonomy): domain Bacteria; phylum Pseudomonadota; class Gammaproteobacteria; order Burkholderiales; family Burkholderiaceae_C. Next base: position 1,723,041 of record CP070653.1, on the reverse strand, counting down.
AGACGCCGTACGACCTGCTGATCACGATCCCCATGCACCGTGGCATGGAGGTGATCGAGAAGAACAAGCTCGGCGCGGGCGGCTGGATCCCGACACACCGCCACCAGCTCAACATGGAGGGGCGCAAGAACGTGTTCGTGCTCGGCGACACGACCAACCTGCCGATCAGCAAGGCGGGGTCGACCGCGCACTTCGAGGCCGAGGCGCTTGGCGAAAACATCGCCGCGATGGTCAAGCTCGGCTCGCCGGTGCGCGACTACGACGGCAAGGTGTTCTGCTTCATCGAGGCCGGCAAGGACCGCGCGACCTACGCCAGCTTCGACTACCTGAACCCGCCCGATCCCAAGCCGCCGACCAAGGCCGTGCACTGGTTCAAGACGGCATACAACAAGCTGTACTGGATCTCGGCACGCGGACTGCTCTGACCGGAAGGAGGCGGCTATGGACGCACCCACGGACGAACGCAGGATGATCGAGGCCGAGGTCCAGCAGGTGGTCGCGGCCGCGCGGGCTGCGCTCACCGACGAGATGGTGTCGCGGCTCGCGACGACGGCTGGTGAAGCGATCGACCTGATGGACCAGGTCAACCGGGCCGGCTTGGCACGTGCAATCCCGGCGATCGCCGAAATGGTCAACAACGGCGACTTGAACCGGGTCGCACGGCTGGCCCGCGTCTACGCCTCGGCCGAGGACGCGCTGACCGACGAAATGGTCGGCCGCATGACCGACACCATCGGCCAGGGCCTGTCGCTGCTCGACCAGGTCAATCGCGCAGGGCTCGAACGCGCGATCCCGGCCATCGCCGAGCTGGTCAACAACGGCGACCTGAACCGGATCTCGCGGCTGGCCCGGGTCTACGCGTCGGCCGAGGACGCGCTGACCGACGAAATGGTCGGTCGCCTGGCCGAAACCGCCGGCAACGGCCTGTCGCTGCTCGACCGGTTCAGTCGCGGCGGCGCGGAGCACGTGGTCAGCATGCTCGAAGGGATGCAGGAAAGCGGCGCCCTCGAGCGCATCGCCACGCTGCTGCCCCAACTCGTCGACCGGCTGACAACGGTTCAGGATGTGCTGCAGTCGATCGACGCGGCGGCGGCGGCGAGCCGCGAGGCGCCGCCGACGAGCGGTGGTCTGGGCGGGCTCTGGCACATGATGCGCGACCCCGAAACGCAGGACACGCTGCGCTTCCTGCTTTCCATCGGCAAGCAGATGCGCAAGGACTGGGGCGCAGGCAAGAAGTAAGCGGCACGACGCGGGCGCTGCCCTCAGCGCCCGAAGTCGTGCGGCTGCAGCTCGATCGGCTCGCCGTGCGGCGTGCGCTCGGCAGCGTGCTCCCACGCCTGTGCGTAGCGCGCCAATTCGTGGGCCGAGCTCGCACCCTTGGCCGCGACGATCGATTCGAGCGCCGCGAGCCAGTGGTGGTAATACGTGTCGCCGCGGTCGGCGTCGCCCTCGGCTTGCGCGCGCGCGATCTGCGTGGCCAGCGCGTCGGCCCATTCGCGCCACGTGAAGAGGCCGCGCTCATGGAGCTTGACGACGATCGCGAACGCCTGCGCCTCCCACGGCTCGCGAAACGTCGGTGCGTCGCCGCTGCGCGGATCGATCGCCGGCCCGTCGGTTGTCATGCCGGCTCCAGGTACGGTTCCCAGGCATCGACGCCGACCTTGAGCCGGGTGGCCGATGCGTCGCCGGGCCACAGGTCGCGGCCGTCGAAGACCACGCCATAGAGCCAATGCGGCTGCTCGCCGAGGCCCAGCGCATGGGCGTCGGCGAAGACGTGCACGCCGTGCACGCGCTCGACCACGCCCCGCTTGCCACGCACGTAGCCCGGCAGCCGCGTGTGGTGCGGCACCACATCTGCATACATGCGCACGCGGTCGCCGACCTTGTATCGCGCCCGCTGGGCCACCGGGCGCAGAGTCGGCGAGCCCTTGGCCAGCACCCTGGCCACGTCAGCGGCGGCCAGCCGGCGATCGAGCGGCGGCGCTGCATGCAGCGCGCGACCGGACGCGGCCTCGTCCGCCTCGACCAGGTGGCGCTCGGCGAGCAGCTTGACCAACGCGGCGAACCAGATCTCGTAATACGTCAGCCGGTCGTAGTCGGGCAGCGTCTCGCGCGCGGCGCGGCTCATGTCGATGTTCCACGCGCCGGTCGCGCCCATCGCCAACACGAGCGCGAGGACCCCCGGCTCCCACGACGCATGGAACAGCTCGCCCTCGGGCTCGGGGACGACGCGGCCGAAGCCGAGCCGGCCGCCAAGGTCCGCGTGCGTCGCATAACTCACCGGTGACCTCCGACGCACTGAAGCTCCCGTCGCGCGGTGGTTCGCATGGAACGGCGAGGCACGTGGCTCATCTGGCGCGCGCCGGCGGCTCGAGCGGCAGGCCGGTGCCGATCATCGAATCGCGCGTCACCAGCGCAGCGAGCGCGTCCTCGTCGAGCCCGTCGGTGCCCGGTGGTCGCATCGGCACGACGAGGTAGCGCACCTCGGAGGTCGAGTCCCAGACGCGAATCTCGGTGTCCTCCGGCAGCGTGACCCCGAAATCCGCGAGGACGCCGCGCGGATCGCGCACCGCGCGCGAGCGGTACGGCGCGCTCTTGTACCAAGTCGGCGGCAGTCCGAGCACCGGCCACGGGTAGCAGCTGCACAACGTGCACACCACCATGTTGTGGCAGCTCGGCGTGTTCTCGAGCGCGACCATGTGCTCGCCCTGCCGGCCGCTATAGCCCAGCGATTCGATTGCCGCCGTCGCATCCCGCAGCAGCCACTCGCGGAAGGCGGGGTCCGTCCACGCGCGCGCAATGACCCGCGCGCCATTGCGCGGCCCGACCTTGGTCTGGTAGGTGTCGATCAGGACGTCGAGCGCGGCGGGGTCGATGTAGCCCTTCTCGGCGAGCACGCTTTGCAACGCACGCACGCGCACGTCCATCGCGCCGAGTTCGCTGTGGTCTTCGTGATCGTGTTCCGACATCTGCTGCAACCCATCGAGCGTTGGGGACCTCGCACGTTCGCCGCGGCCACAACGAGGCCCCGGCCCGGTGCTCGGCGCAGCGGTCACGCCGGTCCACCCGCTGACGATGATAGCCGCACGACCACAGCGGTTCCTGGCCGGTCGAAGAGCACGGCGGGCGCACGCTTTCGCAACGACGCTGGAACGAATCGCAGCGCGCGGTTACCCTCGCATCTGCTGCGGCCGTTCGACCGGCCGCGGTGACTGGCAACCGATACCCGAGGAGACACCGATGCCGCATTGCCAACCGGCGCGCCTGTGGTCTGCGCTTCAGTGCGTCTTTGCGGGCGCCGCGATGATGCTCGCTCCGCTGGCCAGCGCGGTGGCCGTCGAGATCGCGATTTCGTGCGGCGCGGTCGGGCAGGAATTGCAGGTCTGCAAGGAAGGCGCCGAACAGTGGTCGAAGCAGACCGGCGTGAAGGTCAGGATCGTCTCGACGCCGAACTCGACGTCGGATCGCCTCGCGCTGTATCAGCAGCTGCTTGCCGCAGGCGCCGACGACATCGACGTGTTCCAGATCGATGTGATCTGGCCGGGCATCCTCGGCTCGCATTTCATCGACCTGAAGCGCTACGCGAAGGGCGCCGAGACCGCGCATTTCCCGGCCATCGTCGCCAACAACACGATCGGCGGCAAGCTGGTCGCGATACCCTGGTTCACCGACGCCGGCCTGCTCTACTACCGCAAGGATCTGCTCGAGAAGTACGGGCTGAAACCGCCGGCCACCTGGCAGGAACTGACGAGCATCGCGAAGAAGGTGATGGACGCCGAGCGGCAGGCGGGCAACGAAAAGATGTGGGGTTTCGTCTGGCAGGGCAAGGCCTACGAGGGGCTGACCTGCAACGCGCTCGAGTGGATCGATTCGTTCGGTGGCGGCGCGATCGTCAACGGCCGCGGCGACATCACCGTCAACAATGCCAAGGCAGCCGCGGCGCTGACGCTTGCAGCCGGCTGGGTCGGCACGATCTCGCCCGACGGCGTGCTCAATTACGGCGAGGAGGAAGCGCGTGGCGTGTTTCAGTCGGGCAACGCCGTATTCATGCGCAACTGGCCGTACGCCTGGGCGCTTGGCCACAGCGACGACAGCCCGGTCAAGGGCCGGATCGGCGTCGCCGCCCTGCCCCGCGGTGGCACGGGCGGCAAGCACACCGGCACGCTGGGTGGCTGGCAGCTCGCCGTCAGCAAGTACTCGAAAAATCAGGCCCAGGCCGCCGACCTGGTGATGTTCCTGACCTCGCGCAACGAGCAGAAGCGACGCGCGATCACCGCCTCGTACAACCCGACGATCGCCGCGCTGTACAAGGACCCGGAGGTGCTCAAGGCCGTGCCGTTCTTCGGCAGCCTGTACGAGACGTTCACCAGCGCGGTCGCACGTCCCTCGCAGGTGACGGGCACGAACTACAACAAGGTCTCGACCGAGTTCTGGGAGACCACCCACGCGGTGCTGAGCCAACGGGCGAGCGCCCCCGATGCGCTGGCCCGGCTCGAGCGCAATCTGAAGCGGATCAAGCGCGCCGGATGGTAGCCATCGACGCGCGCGGCTCGAGACTGAAGCGCGAGCGCGTTCGCACCGCGTGGCTGTTCCTTTCGCCAATGCTGCTCGTGCTCGCCGTGGTGGCTGCCTGGCCGCTGCTGCGCACGATCTGGTTCGGGTTCACCGACGCGAACCTGTCGGCGCTCGGCCAATGGCGGTTTATCGGCCTGGACAACTACCTGGCTCGCTACGATAACGAATGGTTCGGTCTGCTGGCCGACCCTCACTGGTGGAACGCCGTCACCAACACGCTGTGGTTCACCTTCGTCTCGGTCGCGCTCGAGACGGTGTTCGGCATGATCGTCGCGCTGGTGCTGCATACGCCGTTCAGCGGTCGCGGACTCGTGCGCGCCGCCGTGCTGATTCCGTGGGCCATTCCGACCATCGTCTCGGCCAAGATGTGGAGCTGGATGCTCAACGACCAGTTTGGCGTGATCAACGCGATGCTGCTTGCGGTCGGACTCGTCGACGCACCGGTCGCCTGGACCGCCGACCCTGCCACCGCGATGTGGGCGGTGGTCGCGGTCGACGTCTGGAAGACCACGCCGTTCATGGCACTGCTGCTGCTGGCCGGCCTGCAGATGATCCCGCGCGACTGCTACGAGGCGGCGCGCATCGATGGCGTCGGCCCGCTGCGCGTCTTTTTGAAGATCACGCTGCCGCTGCTGCGCCCTGCACTGATCGTGGCCGTGGTCTTCCGCGGGCTCGACGCGCTGCGCGTGTTCGATCTGATCTACGTGATCACCTCGAACTCGCGCACGACGATGTCGATGTCGGTCTATGCGCGCCAGCAGCTGGTCGACTTCCAGGAGGTCGGCATCGGCTCGGCGGCCTCGACGCTGCTGTTCCTCGTGATTGCGCTGCTCACGATCGTCGTGTTGACGGCCGGCCGCGTCGACCTGACCTCGAGGCCGGTGAGATGAAGGCCTACCAGCTGTTACGGCGGGCCGGCTTGTACCTCCTCGTCGGCGTGATCGTGATGTACTCGGTGTTCCCGTTCTACTACGCCGTCATCACGTCGCTGCGCTCCGGCAGTGCGATCTTCTCAACGTCGATCGTGCCGTCGGCGGTCGGCCTGGACAACTACGCCGCGACCTTCGCCGAGCAGCCCTTCGCGCGCAACATCGCCAACTCGGTGGTGGTGTCGAGCGTGGTCGTGCTGGCGTCGCTGTTCCTCGCGACGACGGCCGCGTACGCGCTCGCGCGTGTGAGTTTCCGCGGCCGCGGCCTGCTGTTGCTGACGATCCTGTCGGTGTCGATGTTCCCGCAGGTGGCGGTGCTTTCCGGCATGTTCGAGCTGGTCCGCTGGCTCGGCCTCTACAACTCGTTGCCGGCGCTGATGCTGTCGAACATGATTCTGACGCTGCCCTTCACCGTGTGGGTGCTGACCACGTTCATGCGCGAGCTTCCGAAGGAACTCGAAGAAGCGGCAATCGTCGACGGTGCCGGCGACTGGGTGATCGTGCGTCGCGTGTTCCTGCCGCTGCTCGGGCCTGCGCTGGTCACCACCGGCCTGCTTGCCTTCATCGCAGCGTGGAACGAATTCCTGTTTGCGCTCACGTTCACGCTGACCAACGAGCAGCGCACGGTGCCGGTGGCGATTGCGCTGATCACCGGCGCCAGCGCCCGCGAGCTGCCGTGGGGCCGACTGATGGCCGCAAGCGTGATCGTCACCGTGCCGTTGATTGCGCTGGTGCTGGTGTTCCAGCGCAGGATCATCGCCGGGCTGACCGCCGGCGCGATCAAGGGTTGACCGATGCCACCGCAGCCGATCGACGGGCGAGCGAGCCGGGAGCTTGTTCTCGTGATCGCCGCGTTCGTTGCCTTGGGCATGATGTTCGGCAGCTGGCAGGTGCTGGTCGTCGAACAGAAGCTTGCGCTCGGCCTGTCGGACGGACAACTCGGCGGGGCGATCGCGATCGGCACGGCCGGTGCCTACCCGGCGCTGTTCTTCGGTGGACGACTCGTCGACCGCTACGGTGCAGCCGCGTTGATCGCGGCCGCCGGCACGCTCGCCGCGCTGGGGTTCGGGCTGCTCGGCGTTGCGCGCAACGGCGCGGCGTTCACCGGCATGCTGCTGGCTTTCTTTGCGCTGGCCGGCGCCTACGATGTCGCGATCAACACCGCTGGCATGCACTTCGAGCAGCGGCAGGGCCGCCGCGTCATGCCGGTGCTGCACGCGGGCTACAGCGGCGGTGCTGTGCTCGGCGCGGTCGCGGCGGGGCTGCTGCTGCAGCTGGGCGTCGCGTTTCGGGCCGTGTTCGCGCTGGCGGCCGGCGTGGCCGTCGTCGTCGCGCTGGCGGTTCATCTGCAGCGCAACCTGTTCGCCGACGTCGAATTGCTGAAGTCCGGCCTGCCGGATCGCGGCCGCGGCAGGCGGGCGTTCCATTCCCCGACGGTGTGGTGGCTCGCCGCGATCACGGGCCTGTGCTTCTTCGGCGAAGGCGCAGTCGAAACCTGGTCGGCGCTCTATCTGCGCGAGCATTTCGGCGCGGCGGTGATCGTTGCCGCCGCGGGGCCAGCGGTGTTCCATGCGGCGATGTTCGTCGGCCGGCTCGCGTCGGCGGCCGTCGTCGCGCGCACCGGCCCCTACACCACGCTGCGCGCGGCGGGCGCACTGTGCGCGCTCGGCATCGCGCTGGCCTTGGCCAGCGATTCAGTCGCGTTGACACTCTGCGGGTGGCTCGTCGCCGGGCTGGCGCTCGCGGCGATTGCGCCGCAGGCCTTTTCGATTGCCGGCGACCACGCCGGCGGACGCGGCGGCGAGGCCAGCTCGCTGATCACGATGGTCGGTTACAGCGGTTTCCTGTTCGGCCCGGCGCTGATCGGCGGACTGTCCGAGCTGTTCGGGCTACGTACCGCGCTCGCCTCGTTGATCGTGGCCGGCTTCGCGATCAGCGCCGTCGCGTTGCGCCTGCGCGGTACTGCGCGACGCGCTGTCGTGGCAGCACCGAAATAGCATCCGGCGACCGACGATGGCCGAACTCATCCTGAAAGACGTCTGCAAGTCATTCGGCAAGGTCGAGGTGGTCCGTCACGTCGACCTGCAGCTGCGCGACAAGGAGTTCGTCGTGTTCGTCGGCCCGTCGGGCTGCGGCAAGTCGACCCTGCTGCGGCTGATCGCCGGGCTCGAGGATGTGAGCCGTGGCGAAATCCTGATCGACGGCGAGGTCGTCAACGACCGCAGGCCGAAGGAGCGCGGCATTGCGATGGTGTTTCAGAGTTATGCGCTGTATCCGCACATGAACGTCTACGAGAACATGGCGTTCGGGCTCGAGCTGTCGAGGCGTTCGCGCGCCGAGATCGACCAGCGGGTGCGGCGCGCCGCCGAAACGCTCGAGCTCGTGCCGCTGCTCGCGCGCCTGCCCAGGGAGCTGTCGGGCGGCCAGCGCCAGCGCGTCGCGATCGGCCGCGCGATCGTGCGCGAACCGAAGGTCTTTCTGTTCGACGAACCACTGTCCAACCTGGACGCCGCGCTGCGCGTGCAGATGCGCATCGAGATCGCCAAGCTTCACGACGAGATCGGTGCCACGATGGTCTACGTGACGCACGACCAGGTCGAAGCGATGACGCTCGCCGACCGGATCGTCGTGCTGCGTGACGGCCGGGTCGAGCAGGTCGGCGCGCCACTCGATCTGTACCACCAGCCCGCCAACCGGTTCGTCGCCGGTTTCATCGGCTCGCCGCAGATGAATTTCGTGGATTGCGCCGTCGAGGCTGCCGACGCACAGGGCGTGCGCGTCCGGCTGCCCGGTGGCCAGACGCTGCAGGCTGCGGTTGCCGCCGACGGCGTGCGTGCAGGCGACGCGGTCACGCTCGGCGTTCGCCCCGAGCACCTGCTCGCAGGTCGCGCGCCGCCGGACGGCACCCTGCTCGAAGGCCGTTGCACCGTGGTCGAGCAATTGGGCGAGAGCCACCTGCTGCACGTGGAGCTGCCGGGAAGACTGCGCATCACGGTACGCAGCGCCGGCGACGCGAGGATTCGAGCGCGTGAAGCCGTGGCCGTCGGTGTGCCGGGCGGGCACTGCCACCTCTTCCTGGCCAACGGCACTGCCCTCGCGCGCCAGTTGTGATGCGCGATTGCAGGACTGTCTTCTTTGCCTTAGCTCGGCCAGGTCGTCGCGCCCGTCGCCGGCGCTGCCAGCCCGCGACACTGGCGCTGGCGGTCGTGGTGAGCGGGTGCGCGGTCGACGGAACGTTTCGCGAAGCGCCGGGCAGCCCCCAGGCGATCCGCACCGAGATCACCGCACTGTTGCCCTCAAGCGTGGCCGACCGCGCCGGCTGGGCGCAGGACATCCAGCGGGCGTTCACCGCGCTCAGGCTCGACGCCACCCCGGCCAACGTCTGTGCCGTGCTCGCGATCACCGAGCAGGAATCGAGCTTTCGCGCCGACCCGAGCGTGCCCAACCTGCCCGCGCTGGCCCGTGCCGAGATCTTCCGGCGCGCCGAGCGTGCTGGCGTCCCCCAGCTTGCAGTGCGCATGGCGTTGCAGCTGCAGTCGCCTACCGGCAAGACCTACGACGAGCGGCTCGACGCGGTGCGCACCGAGCGCGAGCTGAGCCTGATCTTCGAGGACTTCACCGGCATCGTGCCGCTGGGTCAGAGACTGCTGGCCGACTACAACCCGGTGCGCACCGGCGGGCCGATGCAGGTCAGCATTGCGTTCGCCGAACAGTTCGCCCGCGAGCGGGGCTACCCGTACGAAACCGACGACACGATCCGCCACGAGGTGTTCACGCGGCGCGGCGGCCTGTATTTCGGCATCGCGCACCTGCTCGACTATCCGGCCGCCTACGGCCAGATGATCTACCGCTTCGCCGACTTCAACGCCGGACACTACGCGAGCCGAAATGCCGCGTTCCAGCAGGCGGTGAGCGTCGCATCGGGCAAGGCGCTGGACCTCGACGGCGACCTGCTGCTCAACGCGTCCAACCCCCATGCGCCACCCGGTGAAACCGAGGCCGCGGTGCTCTCACTCGCGCCCGCCCTTGCCATGAGCGTGGCCGCGATCCGACGCGAGTTGCAGCGCGGCGACAGCGCAGACTTCGATCGCAGTCCGCTGCAAGCCAAGGTGTTCGCGCTGGCCGAGCAGCAGTCAGGTCGCCACCTGCCGCGCGCCGTCGTGCCGAAGATCGAGTTGAAGAGCCCGAAGATCACACGCAAGCTGACGACCGAGTGGTTCGCCCGGCGCGTCGACGAAAGGCATCAGCGCTGCCTCGCGCGCAGTCCGGACGCCGCCACCCGCGTGTTCTGAGTGCGCCCCAAGGCGTGCGCTGTGTTGCGTGCGGCGTGCGTTGCCGCGGGGCGGCACCTGGCGGCACGGCGGCGTCATCGATACGGCAGCCTCGATCGCCCGCCGCCGGGGATGCCTCGCCTGAGCCAGTAGCCGAGTCAGCGACCGCGCGGCGCTTCTCCACGCTCGACGACTGAAAGAAATGCCCTGGCGCGGTACGGCAGCTGGATCCGCCTGACTCCGGAGATCCGGCGCCCGAGTGCACGAACCTCGTCGACCAGACGCAGCGCCAGCCCACGGTCAAAGAGGGGTCCATCGTCCGCATACGCCGGGCTGACCGCCAGGTGCAGGATGCGCAGCAGGTGCGGCGTGGTGCGCAGGTAGAGCACAACGCCGACAGGCCCGGGCGGCTGCTGCGCGCGATCGCAGGCGAACAGGCACTGCGCGTCGCGCGCGGGAATTCCGAGGCAGATGCGGTCGCCGCGCTCGACGATCTGCGGCACGCCGAACTCCTCGACGCTCTTTCGAATCGACTCGATCAGTGCCGGCTGCGCGGGATTGAAGAAGAACAGCGACTCCACCGTCGTTCGCAGGCTGCCGTCCACGGCCGACGTGAACTCGAAATCATCTCCGGCCGCTCGTCGATCGGACGGCGGCGGCACATTCGGCTCTGTCGCACGGGTCACGCTGTTTCTCTCGGCCAACGATGCGGCGACCCGCACGCTGATCGGCGCACGCTGCCGCCCTCGCCCCCCTTCGCATGCGAACCGACCAGACCCGCGATGGAGCCTCTCAAACCGTTACGCATGAGGACTTGCACCATGGGCCAGGCTGCGGTACAGATCCATGTAGCGGGCGGCGGAAGCCTCCCAGGAGAACTTCTGCGCCATCGCCCGGCGCATCAATTTGCGCCAGACCTCGGGCTGACGATAGTGCGCGATCGCACGTCGGATCGCCTGCTCGAGCGCGTAGTGACTCGCCGCGTCGAAGGCATAACCCGTCGCCGTGCCGTCCTCGAGCGTGAGGTCGTTGGCGTCGACGACCGTATCGGCGAGCCCGCCGGTGCGGCGCACCAGCGGCAAGGTCCCGTAGCGCAGGCCGTACAGCTGCGTCAGGCCGCAGGGCTCGAAACGCGACGGCACGACGATCACGTCGGCTCCGGCAACGACGCGGTGCGCCTGCGCCTCCTCGTAGCCGATGTAGACCGAGACCTGCGACGGTCGCTGCGCCGCCGCCTGCCGGAACGCAGCCTGCAGCGCAGGATCGCCGGTGCCCTGTAGCACGAACTGCGCTCCCTGCTCGAGCAGGGTCGGCAACGCGGCGAGCATCAGGTCCAGACCCTTCTGCTGGTCCAACCGGCTGACCGCGGCGAACAGCGGTGCATCGGGGTTCGGCTCGAGGCCGAAGGTGCGCTGCAGGTCCGCCTTGCACAGCGCCTTGCCCTGCAGCGCATCGGCGTCGTAGCGCGCAGCCAATGCGGTATCGAGCGCCGGGTCCCAGATCGTGCGGTCGACGCCGTTCAGGATGCCCAACACGTCGCTGCCGCGCGCGCGGATCACACCGTCGAGACCGAAACCGAACTCGGCCCGCGCGATCTCCTGTGCGTAGGTCGGACTCACCGTCGTGATGCGCTGCGTGAATGTGAGGCCGGCCTTCATGAACGAGAGCTGCCCGTGGAACTCGAGCCCCTGGGCCGACATGAAACGCTGTGGCAAACCGAGCAACGGAAAGTCGGCTTGCGCGAACAACCCCTGATACGCCAGGTTGTGCACGGTGAAGACGGACGCCGCCGGCACCGCCGGGTGCTGGCTCATGTAGGGACACGCCATCCCGGCATGCCAGTCGTGTGCGTGCACGATCGCAGGCTGCCAGGCGGGGTCAAGTTCGCCCGACGCGAGGTGCGCGGCCACCCAGCCGAGCAGCGCGAAGCGCTGCAGGTTGTCGGGCCACTCACGGCCATCGCTCGACTGGTAGGGCCCGCCGTCGCGACGGTACAGGTAGGGCGCGTCGATCACGTACGCCGGCACGTGGCTGTATGGCATCTGGCCGCGCATCAGCCGGACGCGGGCCGCCCCGAAAAGGGCACCGATATCGCACACGCGCTTGCCGTGCAGCATCGCATCGGCAATCGCCGGCATGCCAGGCAGCAGCAAGCGCACGTCGGCGCCGGCGTGGCGAAGCTCCTGCGGCAGCGCACCCAGCACGTCAGCGAGCCCGCCGGTCTTGATCAGCGGGAAAATCTCGGCGCCGACGTGGAGGACTTTCATGCGCCGGTGAGGCCGCGCAGCATCTCGCGTGTGACCAGCGTGATGCCTCCCTCGGTGCGATAGAAGCGTCGCGCGTCCTCTTCGGCGTCGTGGCCGATCACCATGCCGTCCGGAATGACGCAACCACGATCGACGACGACGCGGTTCAGCCGCGCATGCCGCCCCACTTCGACGCCCGGCAGCAGCACCGACCAGTCCACGTGAGCGTACGAGTGGACCCGCGCGCTCGAGAACAGCAGGGAACGCCAGACCTTCCCCGAGATGATGCACCCGCCCGAGACCAGCGATTCGATCGCCATCCCGCGCCGGTCGTCGAGGTTGTGCACGAACTTCGCCGGCGGCAGTTGCGGCTGGTAGGTCCAGATCGGCCAGTTGCGGTCATAGAGGTTGAGCAGTGGGTCGGTCGCCGTGAGGTCGATGTTGGCGTCCCAGTACGCGTCGATCGTGCCGACGTCGCGCCAATAGGCCTCCTGTCCGGGCTTGGTACCGACGCAGCTCATGCCGAACGGATGCGCCACCGCGCACCGCTCCTTGACTGCTCGCGGAATGATGTCCTTGCCGAAGTCGTGATTCGACGCCGGGTCGGCGATGTCGCGCTCGAGCGCGCCGTACAAGTAGTCCGCGTTGAAGACATAGATCCCCATGCTCGCGAGCGACGTGTCCGGGCGGCCCGGCATCGTCGGCGGCACCGGGGGTTTTTCGACAAAGTCGGTGATCAGGCGCTGCTCGTCGACCGCCATCACGCCAAAAGCGGTCGCCTCGCTCGTCTGCACCTCGATGCAGCCCACCGTGCACTCGCGGCCGTGCAATACATGGTCGGCGAGCATCAGCGCGTAGTTCATCTTGTAGACATGGTCGCCGGCCAGCACCACGATGTAGTCGGCACGGTAGCCCTGCACGATGTCGACGTTCTGATACACCGCGTCGGCGGTGCCGCGGTACCAGCTCTCCTCGTCGATGCGCTGCTGCGCGGGCAGCAGGTCGACGAATTCATTCATCTCGCCCTTCAGGAACGCCCAGCCCCGCTGCAGGTGGCGCAGCAGGCTGTGGCTCTTGTACTGCGTAATCACGCCGATGCGGCGGATGCCCGAGTTCAGGCAGTTCGACAACGTGAAGTCGATGATGCGGAACTTGCCGCCGAAGTACACGGCCGGCTTCGCGCGGCGGTCGGTCAGGTTCTTCAATCGGCTGCCGCGCCCTCCGGCCAGCACCAGCGCGGCGGCGCGCTTGGGCAGGTCCAGACTCTGTGCAAGGTCTTTCGGGTCCATGATGACTGCCACTCCTTCGTCCTCGCTGCAATGCCGATGCGACCTCTTGTCGCACCCCGTTGCGGCATGATCTCACGCCCGCCCCCCGGCCGGCAGCGTAGAGTTACTACCTTCGAGCCCCCCGGGGATCGATGCTCGTGCGCCTGCGTACGGACAGGGCCCTTCAGACTACCGCCGATCGACGAAGTCATCGTTGGATACCAGAGTGATCGAAAGCGACAAGACACGCGCGGCCGTCGACCGCCGTCTGATGGACACCGTGGGCGTCGAGCCCGCGGCGGCCAGTTCGTCCGAGTTGATGCGGGCGATCGCGTTGCTCGCACGCGAGCGGCTGGCGCGGCGCTGGGTGGCAGCGCAGGCCGCCGAGCGCGGCCGGCGTCGTGTGTACTACCTGTCGATGGAGTTCCTGATCGGACGCACGCTGGGCAACGCGCTGGCCGCGCTCGAGCTGCGCAGCCCAGCCGTCGACGCTGCCGCTGCACACGCGCGGCGGCTCGAGGAAATCGAGGAACACGAGCGCGATGCTGCGCTCGGCAACGGCGGCCTCGGCCGGCTGGCGGCGTGCTTCCTCGATTCCATGGCCACATTGGGCATCCCGTCGTTCGGCTATGGCATCCGCTACGAATACGGCATGTTCGAGCAGGTGATCGTCAACGGCCGCCAGGTCGAGTTCCCCGATCCCTGGCTCGAGAACGGGACGCCCTGGGAGTTCCCGCGCGAGGCGGTGCACTACCCGGTGCACTTCGGCGGCTGGGTCGAGCACCACGGTGAAAGGGCGGTCTGGCGGCCGGCCGGAGCGGTCAACGCAAAGGCGTGCGACATGGTCGTGCCGGGCCACGGCACCGAAAAGGTGAGCACGCTTCGCTTGTGGCGGGCGGCTGCACCCTCGCACATCGACCTGCACGCGTTCAACGCGGGCGACTATGCGCGTGCGGCCGAGGTGAAGAATGCGTTCGAGAACATCTCGTGGGTGCTCTACCCGAACGACAGCACGCCCGCAGGACGAGAGCTTCGCTTGCGGCAGGAGTACTTCTTCACCAGCGCGTCGATCCAGGACATCCTCGCGCGCCACATGGAGGAGCACGGCACCTTCGCCAACCTGGCCGACAAGGTGGCAATCCACCTCAACGACACCCATCCGGCGATCGGCGTCGCCGAGCTGATGCGGGTGCTGCACGACGAGCAGGGCATGCCCTGGGCCGAAGCGTGGGCGCTGACGCAGCGCGTGTTCAGCTACACCAACCACACGCTGATGCCCGAGGCGCTCGAAACGTGGAGCGTCGGCCTGATCCAGCATGTCTTGCCGCGGCACATGGAGATCATCTTCCGCATCAACCAGGAGCTGATCGACTTCGCATCCGCTCGGCGGCCGGGCGACTTTGAACTGATGCGACGCATTTCGCTGATCGACGAGAACGGCGAGCGACGGGTGCGCATGGCCCATCTGTCGGTGGTCGGCAGCCACAAGGTCAACGGCGTTTCGGCGCTGCATTCGGACCTGCTGAGGCAGACGATCTTTGCGGACTTCGCGCAGCTCTGGCCAAACCGCTTCACCAACAAGACCAACGGCGTGACGCCGCGCCGCTGGCTGGCGCAGGCCAACCCTCCCCTTGCCCGGCTGCTCGACGACACGCTGAGCAGCGCGTGGCGGGTGGACCTCGATCGTCTGGCTGAGCTGCGCGCGCATGCGTCGCGGCGCGTCTTTCGCGATGCCTTCGCTGCGGCAAAGCGGGCCAACAAGCAACGGCTTGCCGCGATGATCGAGCGCCTTGCCGGCGTGAAGGTCGATCCGACCAGCCTGTTCGACGTGCAGGTCAAGCGCATCCACGAGTACAAGCGGCAGCTGCTCAACCTGCTGCAGGTGATCGCGCGCTACCAGGCGATCGTCGCCGCGCCGCATGCCGAGTGGGTGCCGCGTACGGTGATCTTCGCCGGCAAGGCCGCATCGTCGTATCACATGGCCAAGCAGATCATCCGCCTCGTGCACGATGTCGGCCAGGTGGTGAACAGCGACAAGCGCGTGGGCGACCGGTTGAAGGTGGTGTTCCTGCCGAACTATGGCGTCTCGCTCGCCGAAGTGATCATGCCTGGCGCGGACCTGTCGGAGCAGATCTCCACCGCCGGCACCGAAGCTTCGGGCACCGGCAACATGAAGCTGGCCCTCAACGGCGCGCTGACGATCGGCACCGACGACGGGGCCAACATCGAGATCCGCGAGCATGTCGGTGACGCCAACATCTTCATCTTCGGATTGCGCGCGCCCGAGGTGAACCGACTGCGCGCGAGCGGCTACCAGCCCATGCAGCACTACGAATCCGACCAGCGCATCCGCGCGGCGCTCGACGCCATTGCGCATGGCAGCTTCTCGGTCGGCGAACCCGACCGCTATCGCGGGCTGGTCGACTCGCTGCTCTGGGGCGGCGATCACTACCTGCTGCTGGCCGACTTCGCGAGCTACGTCGAGGCACAGCAGCGTGTCGACGCGCTGTTCCGCGACCCCGACGCGTGGACGACCAAGGCGATCGCCAACGTTGCCGGCATGGGGGCGTTTTCTTCGGATCGCACGATCCGCGAGTACGCCACCGAGATCTGGGGCGTCGAGCCTCGCGCCGGGGGGGCATGACGGTCACACGGCGCGCGGCCCCCGCGGCAGCCCTGCATCCGGTTTCGCCGCGACGCCTCGATCCCGGACGGCCGTGGCCGCTGGGCGCGACGTGGGACGGCAACGGTGTCAATTTCGCGGTGTGTTAGGCCCACGCGCAGGCGCTGGACCTGTGCGTCTTCGACGAGCGCGGCGAGCGCGAACTGCAGCGGCTGGCGTTGCCGGCGCTGACCGACGATGTCTGGCACGGCTACCTGCCTCAGGCCGGCCCCGGACTGACCTATGGGCTGCGCGCCCACGGGCCATGGCTTCCCGCGTCCGGCGACCGCTTCAATCCGCACAAACTGTTGCTCGACCCCTGGGCACGCGAGCTGGTCGGACGGTTCGAATGGCGCGGCGAGAACTTCGCCTTCGACCCGGATCATCCGGACCGACCGGACCTGCGCGACAACGCGGCCCACACGCTGAAGGCGCGTGTCGTCAGCGACCGGTTCGACTGGGCGAGCGACGTGCCGCCGCGCGTACCGCGATCCGAGTTGAGACTGCTCGAGCTGCACGTCAAGGGATTCACCGCGCAGCATCCGCAAGTGCCGCAGCGACTGCGCGGCACGTTCGCCGGGCTGGCGAGCGAGGCGGCGCTCGAGCACCTGCGACGACTCGGCATCAACGCGGTGTGCCTGCTGCCGGTGCAAGAGCACATCGACGAGCAGCGCCTGGTCGCGCGCGGCCTGACCAACTACTGGGGCTACAACACCGTGGGCTTCTTCGCGCCGGAGCGGCGCTATGCCGCGAGCGGCAACCCGCGCGACGAGTTCCGCCAGATGGTGCGCGCGGTGCACGCGGCGGGCATCGAAGTGATTCTGGACGTCGTCTTCAATCACACGGCCGAGACCGACCATCTCGGCCCCACCATCAGCTGGCGTGGACTTGACAACGCCGGCTGGTACCGCCTCGATGCGAACGACCGGTCCCTCTACGAAAACCACACCGGTTGCGGCAACACGCTCGACCTGCGACAACCGCGGGTGCTGCAGTTCGTGCTCGACTGCCTGCGCTACTGGGTCACCGAGATGCACGTCGACGGTTTTCGCTTCGACCTCGCGCCCGTGCTGGCGCGCGGCGCGCTGGGCTTCGAGCGCGACCACCCGTTCTTCCACGCGGTCGCGCAGGACCCGGTGCTCGCCGGCATCCGGCTCATTGCCGAGCCGTGGGACCTGGGCCCCGGCGGCTATCAGCTTGGAAAGTTCCCGCCTGGCTGGCTCGAGTGGAACGACCGCTTCCGCGACGGCGCGCGTGCGTTCTGGCTCGGCGGACCGAGCAGCCGCGGCGAGTTCGCGCAGCGCCTTTGTGCTTCCTCCGACGTTTTCCAGCCCACCGGTCGGGCGCCCTTCTGTTCGGTCAACTACGTCGTCTCCCACGACGGCTTCACGCTCAACGACCTGGTGAGCTACAACCAACGGCACAACCTCGCCAACGGCGAGGACAATCTCGATGGACCCGGGCACAACCTGAGCTGGAACTGCGGTGTCGAGGGACCCACCTCGGATCCACAGGTGGTGCAAACACGGCAGCGGCTGAAGCGCGCGCTGCTGGCCACGCTGCTGCTCGCACAGGGCACGCCGATGCTCGCCGCGGGTGACGAGCTCGGCCACACACAGGGTGGCAACAACAATCCCTATTGCCAGGACAACGAGACGAGCTGGATCGACTGGGTCAACGCCGACCAGGCGCTGACACAGTTCGTGTCGAGGTTGACTGCGCTGCGCGCTGCGTGGCTGCCGCTCGAAGGGCATTGGTACGACGGCCGCACCGACGGCGACGGCATGGCGGATCTGCAATGGTTCGACGTGCAGGGGCTTGCGCTCGATGCCGATGCGTGGCGTGACCCAGGCCAGCGAGCATTCGGCGCGCGCATCGGCAGGTCCGGCCGGGCGCCGTGCCCGCTGCTGCTGCTCGTCAACGCCGACGAGACGGATCGGCCGTTGCGCCTGCCTCCTGGAGCTTGGCGACTGGTGGTCGATTCGGCAGAAGGCTTTGTCAGCAAGGACAATGGGCCATTGGTCATTGGCGGTGCGCTATGGACTGCGCCATCGCGAAGCCTCACGCTGATGACCCAGGAGGAATAAGCCGCCGTGAGATTTCCCCGAGCCTGTGGTCTGCTGCTGCACCCGACCTCGTTGCCGGGTCCCTACGGATCGGGCGACCTCGGCGCTGACGCGCGCCGGTTCGTCGACTGGTTGGCCGCGACGCGGCAACAGCTCTGGCAGGTGCTGCCGCTTGGCGGCATCGGCGCTGGCAATTCGCCCTATACGAGCAGTTCGGCATTCGCCGGCAACGTGCTGCTCGTCGATCCGGCTGAGCTGCGGCAGCGCGGCTGGCTCGACGCTGCGGAGCTGACGCCCGATGCCGATTTCAGCGCACAGCGTATCAACTACCCCGCCGTCATACCGTGGCGCCTGTCGCGGCTCGACCGGGCGGCCCGGCATTTCGCAGCCAAGGGCTCCTCGACCGAACGCAACGAGTTCGCCGACTTCTGTCATCGCCATGCGGGCTGGCTCGACGACTACGCGCTATTCATGGCGCTCGCCGATGCCCATCCGGGCATGCAGTGGTGCGACTGGCCTGCGGGGCTGGCGCAGCGCGACCCGGCCGCCCTCGCGCTGGCGCGGACCACACACGCCGCGCGCATCGGGTTCTGGAAGTTTGCGCAGTGGTGCTTCTTCCGGCAATGGCACGCGTTGCGCGCGCACGCCTGGTCGCACGGCGTGCGCATCGTTGGCGACATCCCGATCTTCGTCTCGTACCACAGTGCCGACGTCTGGTCGCGCCAGGAACTGTTCCATCTCGACGAGTCGGGCCAGCCGACCGTCGTCGCGGGCGTGCCGCCCGACTACTTCAGCCCGACGGGGCAGCGCTGGGGCAATCCGCTGTATCGCTGGCCGACCCATGCCGACGACGGCTACGCATGGTGGATCGATCGCGTGCGGCACTTGTTCGATCTCGTCGACATCGTGCGCATCGATCACTTCCGCGGCTTCGCGGCCTACTGGGAGGTCCCTGTCGACGAGCCGACCGCGATCCACGGCCGCTGGCTACCGGGCCCCGGCGAGGGGCTGTTTCGTGCGATCGCCGGCGCGCTCGGACCCCTGCCGATCATCGCCGAGGACCTCGGCGAAGTGACGGCTGAGGTCCATGCGTTGCGACGGCAACTCGCGTTCCCCGGCATGCGGGTGCTGCAGTTCGCATTCGGTGACGACTGCGCCAATCCGTTCCTGCCACACAACTACGAACCGGATACCGTCGTCTATCCCGGCACGCACGACAACGACACCGCGATCGGCTGGTGGGCCACCGCCAACGATCACGAGAAGGACCACGCCCGCCGCTACCTCGCCACCGACGGCCACGACATCACGTGGACGCTGATCCGCGCGGCGCTCGCCTCGGTGGCCGACACCGCAATCGTGCCGATGCAGGACGTGCTGGGGCTGGGCAGCGAGGCCCGCATGAACCTCCCGAGCCAGAGCGACGGTTGCTGGGAATGGCGCTTCGAATGGCACGACCTGAAGTCGTGGCACGGCGAGCGCCTGGCCGAGCTGACGCGGCTCTACCGGCGCGACGGCACACCGCTCAAGTAGCCCGGCGGCGGCGCCACGCCGGCCCGCCGCCTGTAAGCGCCGCTCCCGGGGAACGAAAAAGGCCGCCCAGCGGGCGGCCTCTTCAGAGCGCAGAAACGCTCGTTCTCAGTTCAGCGCGACCTTCTTGCCGTCCTTGTAGGTGTACAGCGTCATCGCCGGATTCTTCAGCTCGCCGTCTTTCTCGAACTGCACCTTGGTCGTGACCCCTTGATAGTTGGCCTCGGCAAGCTTGGGCGAGAAAACCTTCGGGTCCGTCGAGCCAGCGCGCGTCATCGCATCGACGAATACATGGACCGCGTCGTAGGTGTAGGGCGCGTAGATCTGGAACTGGCCCGGATACTTGGCGTCGTAGCGCGCCCTCCATGCCTTGCCGCCGGGCATCTTGTCGAGCGAGGCGCCACCCTCGGCGCAAACGACATTGTTGAGCGTCTTCGCGCCGCCCGACAGTTCGATCAGCTTCGCGGTGCAGATGCCGTCGCCGCCGAAGTACTTGACGTTGCCCATCCCGAGCTGCTCGAGCTGGCGCAGCATCGGACCGGCCTGCGGATCCATGCCGCCGAAGAACACGCCGTCCGGCGCCTTCGCCTTGATGGCGGTCAGGATCGCCATGAAATCGGTGGCCTTGTCAGTCGTGAACTGCTCGTCGACGATCTGGATGCCCTTCTGCGCCGCCGTCTTCTTGAACACCTCGGCCACGCCCTGGCCGTACGCGGTCCGGTCGTCGATGATCGCCATCTTCTTCAGCTTGAGCGTGTCGGCGGCATACAGCGCCAGCCCAGCGCCGAGCGCGTTGTCGCTGGCGAGCAGGCGGAACGCGTACTTGTAGCCTTGCTGCGTGTACTTCGGGTTGGTCGCCGACGGGGTGATCTGCGGGATGCCGCAGTCGTTGTAGATCCTCGACGCCGGAATCGTCGTGCCCGAGTTCAGGTGCCCGACGACGGCGTTGACCTTGGCATCGCAGAGCTTCTGCGCGGCGGCCGTGCCCTGCTTCGGGTCGGCCGCGTCGTCCTCGGCGACAAGCTCGAGCTTGACCTTCTTGCCGCCGATCGTCACGCCCTTGGCGTTGATCTCCTCGACCGCCATGCGCGCACCGTTCTCGTTGTCCTTGCCGTAGTGAGCCTGCGCACCCGAAACCGGGCCGACGTGGCCGATGCGCACGACCACCTCTTGCGCGAAGACGGTACCGGCGGCCAGAGCGGCCACGGCGCCCACGATGGCATTGAGCTTGACTTGCATTGCCTGCACTCCTTTTGGGATGTTTGGGAAGACCCGGGTTGATGTGATGAACAACAGGGCGTGACGATACCCGAAAAAGCGGTCCCGAGACGCCCGGGAAATCCTCGGGTCGAACCGCCCGCGCGCGTCACGACCATGCGAGGCCACAACGCAAGGTGTCGGGCGCTCGATGACAGGGTGCACCCGCCAGCCGCCCGTCCGATGTCATTGCCCGCCCTCGTGGTGGCGGATCGAATACCCGCGTGCGGCGTAGTACTTCCAGCGCGAGCGCCCCGCCTGCACGTCTTCGGGCGACGTCGAGATCACCTCGATGACGCGCGCAAAGGCCTCGAATCCGGGCGCCGTCGCCGGCCCCAGGCTGACCAACACGTCGTGGTGGGGTGCTTGCGCCGGCTCGCTGCAAAGCCACACCGGGGTATGGCGCAGCAGGGCGCCGTCGCCCAGGCCGGGGCGGCAGACGGCGTGCGGAACGAACCCGAGCGAATCGAAGGTCCACAGCAGCTGATCCAGGCGCTGCAGGTCCGGCGCATCGCCGTGCACGACCAGGCGCGCCTGGCGCGCGACCGCCTTGCGCAGCAGCCGGCAGACGAAGCCGAGCTTGTCGGCCACTCCGGTGTGGAACTCGATTTCGCTCACGCGCCGTGCTGCAGCACGAAGTGCACGAGCAGCGGCACCGGGCGCCCGGTGGCCCCCTTGGCGGCGCCCCGCTTCCAGGCGGTACCGGCGATGTCGAGGTGCGCCCACCGGTACTTGCCGGTGAATTTCTTCAGGAACATCGCCGCGGTGATCGACCCGCCGGGGCGACCACCGACGTTGGCCATGTCGGCGAAGTTGCTCTTCAGCGCCTCATCGTATTCGTCGTCCAACGGCATCCGCCAGCACGGGTCGAGCGCCGCCTCACCCGCCTTTTGCAGTTCGCCAGCCAATGCGTCGTCCGGACTGAACAGCCCCGAGCGATGGTGGCCCAGCGCGATCACGCAGGCGCCGGTGAGCGTGGCGATGTCGACCACCGCCGCCGGCCTGAAGCGCTCGGCGTAGGTCAGCGCATCGCACAGGATCAGCCGCCCCTCGGCGTCGGTGTTCAGGACCTCGATCGTCTGGCCCGACATCGACTTGACGACGTCGCCCGGCTTGATGGCACGGCCGCCGGGCATGTTTTCGGTGGCCGGAATCAGACCGACCAGGTTGACCTTGGCCTGCAGTTGTGCGATCGCGCGCAGCGTGCCAAGCACGCTGGCCGCGCCGCCCATGTCGAACTTCATCTCGTCCATCTCGGCAGCCGGCTTGATCGAGATCCCCCCGGTGTCGAAGGTGATGCCCTTGCCGACCAGCACGACCGGCGGCTTCGACTTCGGCGCCCCTTCGTAGCGCACGACGATGAAGCGCAGCGGCTCGTGCGACCCCTGCGCCACCGCCAGGAACGCGCCCATGCCGAGCTTCTCGACCGCCCGGCGGTCGAGCACGTCGACTTTCAGTCCGAGATCGCGTCCGAGCTGGCGCGCCTGCGACGCGAGGAAACTCGGCGTTGCATGATTGGCGGGACGGTTGGCGCACTCGCGCGCGACGGCAACGCCCGAAGCAATCGCCCGCCCCAGCGTGATGCCATGCTGCACAGCCGCGACGTGCGCCTTGTCGGCCACCAGACTGACCCTGGCCAGCGCAGGCGCCGCCGGCGCGCTCGGCTTGGTGTAGCGGTAGAGGTAGGCGGCGTCGGCGGCGGCGGCCACCACCGCTTCGGCCGATGCCTCGCGCCACGCGCCCCCGGCCAGCGCGACGGCCGCGTGCTTGGCGCCGAGCACCCTGACCTGCCCGAACGCCGCAGCGGCTGCGCTGCGCACTGCCGCGGCCCCTGCGTCCTTGGCCACCGTGAAGACCACACGCGACGCCTTCACGTCAGCGGGCCGGTGCAGGTAGAGCGACTTGCCGGCCTTCAGCTGCAAGTCGCCGTGCTTTACCGCATCGTCCAGTGCCGCGGCGAGCGCCTTGGGCAGCGCCGTTGCCGCATGTTCGCCGCACAAGACAACCACCAGCGCATCAGCGACCACGTTGGAAAGCCCGGAGGGCGGAGCGTGCAGGAGTCGAAAGTCCATAATTACCGCAGTCTTTGAAACCCGGCGATGTTATTCGATTCGACGTTGCGCCGAGACTTGGCGCGCACCTTCGGCGCGACGCTGGTCGTGATCCTGACGATCGTGCTGACCATGATGCTGATCCGCACGCTGGGACTGGCGGCCGGCGGCGTGGTCGCACCACAGGACGTCGTGCTGCTGCTGGGCTATATCGCGCTCGGCCATCTGCCGACGATTCTCAATCTGTCGCTGTTCGTCGCCGTCGTTGCCACGCTGGGTCGCATGTATCGCGACAGCGAGATGACGATCTGGTTTGCCAGCGGCGTCGGTCTGGTGCGTTTCGTCCGTCCGGTGCTGCGCATGGCCTGGCCGGTGCTGCTCGTCATCGCGACGCTCGCATTGTTCGTCTGGCCCTGGGGCAATCGCAACAGCGTCGAGCTGCGTGAACGCTACGCACAACGCTCGGACCTCTCGCGCGTCGCGCCGGGACAGTTCCAGGCCAGCAGCGATGGTACGCGCGTGTTCTTCATCGAACGCGACAGCGCCGATGGCCGCACCGGCCGCAACGTGTTCATCCTCACGCAAGACGGCAAGCGCGAGTCGGTGACCTCGGCGCGCAGCGGGCGCGTCGAGACGCAAGGCGAGGACCGCTTCCTCGTGCTCGAGCGCGGTCAGCGCAACGAACAGGACGTGGAAACCGGCGAGAAGACGCTGGCCCGCTTCGAGAACTACAGCGTGCTGATCGGCGAGAAGGCGGTGCACGGCGTCGAAGACCTGCCGCCCAGCGCGCGCACGAGCGTCGATCTGCTGCTCGTCCCGACGCCGAAAAATCTCGCCGAGCTGGTGTGGCGGATGGGCTTGGTGCTGGCCGGCGCGAACCTGCTGCTGCTCGGGATCGGCCTGTCGGCCACCAACCCGCGCCGTGCGACGAACTGGAACCTGGTGTTGGCGCTGCTTGCGTTCGTCGTGTATTTGAACCTGATCAACCTGTCGCAGGCGTGGGTCGCAGGGGGCCGACTGGACATGGGTACCGCACTGGCTTTGGTGCATGGCAGCGCGTTCCTGATCGGTCTTGCCCTGCTGTGGTGGCGCTCTCATGCCGCGACCTTCTCGCTGCGACGGCGTCAGGTCGCATGAAGACGGTACGCCGCCTGCTCTACCGCGACATCGTGTCGGCGGTTCTGTTCGCCGCCATCGCGTTCCTTTCGCTGTTCTTCTTCATCGACCTGGTGGACGAGCTCGAGAACATCGGCCGAGGCCAGTACACGCTCGGCGTGGCGCTGACCTATGCGCTGCTCGAGCAGCCCGGCCATTTCTACGAACTGTTCCCGATCGCGGTGCTGATCGGCACGATCTTCTCGATGGCGCGGCTCGCGCAGTCATCGGAATACACGATCCTGCGCACCGCCGGACTCGGCCCCTGGCGTGCGCTGTCGCTGCTGGCGGTGCTCGGCGTGGCGTTCGCGCTGGTGACGTTCTTCATCGGCGACTACGTGACACCCGCGAGCGAGCGCAAGGCGGTGGCGGTCAAGCAAGTCGCGCGCGGCGGCCTGCGACTGGGACGCTCGGGTGCCTGGCTGAAGGAACGCCGGACGACTGCCGACGGCGAGCGCAGCTACTCGATCAATGTGGCGGGCACAGCCGCCCAGGGCTTGCTGCGTGGCCTGCGCATTTTCGAATTCGACGCCGACGGGCGCCTGCTCACCCGCCTGGCCGCTGATCACGCCAAGGTCGGCGATGACGGCACCTGGCACCTCACCGGTGTCGAGCGCACGCGCTGGTCCCACTCCGGCGTCGCCGAGGCGGTGCAGACCGAGCGGCTGGCGGCGCTCAACTGGCCGAGCACGCTGACATCCGCGGTCGTGGCTGCTGCCGTGCTGCCGCTGAGCTCGATGTCGACGATCGAGCTGTGGCGCTATACCTCGCACCTCGCGTCCAACGAGCAGGCGGCGCAGCGCTATGAAATCCAGTTCTGGAAGCGCGCGCTGTACCCGTTCGCATGCCTCGTGATGGTCGCTCTGGCATTGCCATTTGCCTACATGCATGGCCGCGGCGGGGGCATCAGCCTGAAGGTGTTCGGCGGCATCATGCTGGGGATCAGTTTCGTGCTGCTCAACAACGTGGCCGGGCACCTGGGGCTGCTGCGCAACTGGACGCCGTGGATCGTCGCGGCCACGCCGAGCGCGCTGTACTTGTTGCTGTCGCTGGCTGCCTTCAGCTGGCTCGTGCGCTACCGTTGACGCCATGTCGCCACCGACCCGGGGACTGATCCTGTTTGCCCACGGCGCGCGCGATCCGCGCTGGGCCCGGCCGTTCGAGGCGGTCGCACGTCGCACGCGCGAATTGCAGCCGGGGCGACCCGTGACGCTGGCCTTTCTGGAGTTGATGACGCCCAGCCTGCGCGAGGCGGCCCTCGCGATGATTGACGGCGGCTGCATGCGGATCGATGTGCTGCCGCTGTTCCTCGGCACGGGCGGTCACGTGCGCAATGACCTGCCGAAACTGGTCGGCGAGATCGAGGCGAGTCGCCCGGGCGCCAGGCTGACGCTGCATGCGGCCGCCGGCGAGACCGACGTCGTAATCGACGCAATGGCCAGGCTGGCCGCGTCAACGCTCGACGATCTTGCGTCCGATGGAGCCCAGCGATGAACCTGCACCAGTTCCGCTTTGCGCAGGAAGCCGCGCGCCGCAACCTGAACCTGACCGAGACGGCCAAGGCGCTGTTCACGTCGCAGCCCGGCGTGAGCAAAGCAATCCTCGAGCTCGAGGAGGAACTCGGCGTCGACATCTTCGAGCGCCACGGCAAGCGCTTGCGCCGCATCACCGAGCCGGGTCGCGAGGTACTGCGGTCGATCGACATCATCCTGCGCGAGGTCGGCAACCTCAGGCGCATCGGCGAGGAGTTCTCCAAGCAGGACGCAGGGCGACTGTCGATCGCGACCACGCATACCCAGGCGCGCTACGTGCTCCCTGCCCCGGTGGCGGCACTGCGTCAGCGGTTCCCGCGCGTCGCCGTCTCGCTGCACCAGGGCAGTCCCGCGCAGGTGGCGCAGATGCTGCTCGAGGAGGTGGCCGACATTGGTTTGGCCACCGAGACGCTGGCGGAGTTCGAGGACCTCGTTTCGGTACCCTGGTACGAATGGCAGCACGTGGCCGTGCTGCCTTCAGCGCATCCATTGGCGCGCACCGAACGGCTGACACTTGACGATCTGGTGCGCGAACCGCTGATTTCGTACCACCCGTCGTTCACCGGCCGCTCGCGCATCGACCGCGCCTTCGCGGCACAGCACATGGCGCCCGAGTTCGTGCTCGAGGCGATCGACGCCGACGTCATCAAGACCTACGTGCGCGGCGGCCTCGGCGTTGGCCTCGTGGCCGAGATGGCGGTGCGCGACGAACCGCGCGACGGCGATCTCGTCTGGCGTCCGGTGGGACACCTGTTCGGCCAGAACATCGCGCGCGTCGCGTTCAAGCGCGGCGTGGTGCTGCGCAGCTTCGTCTACGCTTTCGCCGAACTGCTCAGCGATCGCCTCAATCGCCAACTGATCGCCCGGGCGATGACGGGCGACGCCGGACCGGACTACGCCTTGTGATGCCGCACCGCACGCCGCCCCTGCACAGCCGCCTGCCGAATGTCGGCACGACGATCTTCACCGTGATGTCGGCACTCGCGCAGCAGTGCGGCGCGGTCAACCTCGGCCAGGGATTCCCGGACTTCGATTGCGATCCGCGGCTGATCGACGCCGTGTGCGACGCGATGCGGCGCGGCCTCAACCAGTACCCGCCGATGGCCGGCGTGCCCGCCCTGCGCCAGGCCGTCGCCGCCAAGATCGAAGCCGTTTACCGGCAGCGTTACGACCCGGACACCGAGATCACGATCACCGCCGGCGCCACGCAGGCGATCCTGACCGCGATCCTGGCGGTGGTGCATCCGGGCGACGAGGTGATCGTGCTCGAGCCGTGCTACGACAGCTACGGCCCCAACATCGAACTGGCCGGCGGCCGCATCGTCCGGGTGCCGCTGGATCCCGGCACCTTCCGGCCGAATTTCGACCGCATCGCCGCGGCGCTGTCGCCGCGTACGCGCGCGATCATCGTGAACTCACCGCACAACCCGAGCGCCACCGTGTGGAGCGCCGAGGACATGCATCGGCTCGCCGCCCTGCTGCGTCCGACCGACGTCCTGCTGATCAGCGACGAAGTCTACGAACACATGGTCTTCGACGGCCGGCGGCACGAAAGCGCCTCGCGTCATCCCGAGCTGGCCGCGCGCGCATTCGTGGTATCGAGCTTCGGCAAGACGTATCACGTGACCGGCTGGAAGGTCGGCTATGTCGCTGCACCGGCGAGCATGACGGCCGAGCTGCGCAAGGTGCACCAGTTCAACGTGTTCACGGTCAATACACCGGTACAGCACGGCCTGGCGAGCTATCTGGCAGTCCCGGAGCATTACCTCGCGCTGCCCGCGTTCTATCAGCGCAAGCGCGACCGGTTCCGGGCCGGCTTGGCCCATTCGCGCTTCGTGCTGCTGCCCAGCGAAGGCAGCTTCTTCCAGTGCGTCGACTATCGCGGCGTGCGGCCCGATCTCGACGAGACCGCGATGTGCGAGTGGCTCACGCGCGAGGTCGGCGTCGCGGCCATCCCGCTCTGCGCGTTCTACGCCGACGGCTTCGACCAGCGCATCGTGCGATTCTGCTTCGCCAAGAAGGAAGAAACGCTCGACCTCGCGATCGAGCGTTTGGCCAGGTTGTAGCCCGGCGCGAGCGCCGAGAATTACGAGGTCTTCTTGCCGCCAGGCACGGGCTTGCCTGCCTGGACGCCCGAACCGCCTGTTCCAGCGACGCGATCGGTGCGCGCGGGTCGCGGTTCGCCCAATGCGTCGAGCGGTGCGGGCATCGACACGTCGAGGTCGAGCGAAATCGGCTTCTCGACCATCGGACTGGGCTCCATCGACATCGTGGACACCATCGGTGACACCGCCGCTGGGCTTGACGCGTCGCCGCCTCCCAGCGGCAACAACAGATCGACGTCCTTGCCAGGGACCGTTTCGCGGCCCGGATGATCGAGCAGGTCACGCGCGAGCGAGTACAGGAACAGCACTTCGCCGTAGGCCGGAACGTCGAACGTCTCCCCTTCGTCCCGGCGGAACAGCATCGATTCGAGTTCTTCCATCGCCCGCTGCGGTTGCGACCACGCCGCCTGCAGCCGCACGATCACTTCGGGGTAGTCCTCGAGCGACCGACCGGCGGCCGGGTCGGCCTCCCAGTCCGGCGCGTAAGCGTTGAAGCGCCGGTTGAAACGCTCACGCAGGCGTTCGTAAGGGCTGCGCTCGCCACGCCGCCGATAGATCTCGAGCAGCTTCAGATACGGCAGCGGGCTGATGCCACCGGTATTGCGCAGGTGGTTCATCAACAGATCGATCGCCGACTCGTCCTGGCCCAGTACGATGAAGAACTCCGCCTGCTGTTCAAGGTCGATCAGTTCCTCGACCGTGACCTCGCGGCGCGCCTCGGACACGGCCGGTCGGGTGGCCGGCGACACGGTCGGCATCGGCGCTTGCGACGTGATCTCGTCGACCTCCACGCCCGATACGGGCTCGAGCACCGACGACGGCACGCTCTCGGCCGGCGAGTCATTGCGGATCCTCGACGGCCGCCCCGCCTCGTCGAGTCGCGCCGGCTGGGAGTGGGCCCACCACCGTGCCTCGCGTTCGCGCGATCGCCTGAACAGCGCGGCACCGAGCGCCATCGCGAGCACCGCGCTCAGGCCAGCCAACGCGTAGACGACCGGATTGGCGTAGCGCTCGGCTTCGGCACGCTGCACGCGCGCCTGCAGTGCGGTGAGTTCCTGGGTACTGCCGCGCATCTCTTCACGCAGCTTGGCCAGGCTTTCCTCGAGCGCCCGCAACCGCTCGACATCGGCTGCGCGCGCGGCCTCAGCAGCGCTTGCCGCCGATGCGGCTGCTGCCGCCACCGCGGCCGCCGATGCCGCCTGGTCGGCGGCCGCCGCTTCGACGACACCCGGCGGCGGGGCCGATGCCGGCTGCGTCGGCCGGGCCGGCAGCCGCGCCGCGTCCAGACGCAGCCGATCCCGGACCTCCGGCGCAGGTCCTCGCTGCACCGGCGCGGCCACTGCGGGCCCGGCCGCCCCGGCCGGTCGCGCGACTTGCAGCGACGGTGCCCGCACCGTTGCGCTGCTCGGGCGCGGCGCACGCCGACGGGGCGTGGCCGGCGCCGCAGGTTTCGGAGCCGCGACCGCCGGTGCGCGCGCCGTCGTCACTCCCTCGGCCTCGGCGCGCTGTGGGGGCGCGGCCGGCGCCGCCGCCGCGGGGGGAGTCGGCTCGGGCGCCTGTGCGGCCAACTGCACCACCGGCGGATCCGCCAGCGCGACGAATTCCCGCGACACCGAAGGAGGACAGCCCACCGCGAGCTTGATGGTCACGATCGGCTCGTCGATGACGGTCGTCGTGCTCACGCGGATCAAGCGGCGCGCATCGCCGGGCGCGCCCTCGATCGTCACCCGCACGTTCTGCGGCTGTACACGGTTGTCACCCGTGCGCACCTCGGCCGAGACGCATTCGACGTCGACGAATTCGGATTCGTCCTGCCGCAAGCCAACGGTGATGTTCAACCGCTGCCCGAGCGTCGCTACCGTGCTGGACTGCCCGAACCCCAGAGCATGGACACCCGCCGAGGCCACCAGGAGCCCCGCGCCGATCGCGAGGGGAAGGGTCTTCGCGCGCCGCAGCATGCCTCTTTTTGGACTGGAAAGACGGGCGACTCTAACATGAGTTACACATCGGAAATCCCGTCACAAGCGGGCGAAATGCGCAGGCCGCAGCGCGCAGCGTTGTGCGTGCCAAAATCGGCGCGCCCGAGGCTACGCATGCGAACGCTTTACCGATGACCTCCGAACTGCGCTCTGCACGACGTGCCTCGACGCTGGTGCTGACGATCAGCGATGCGGCCACCAGCAATGCCCTGACGCCGCAGATCTGCGCGGCGGGCATCGAGGCGCTCGCGGTCGCCGAAGCCGACGAAGCGGTCTCGCTGGTCGTCGTCCATGGCGACGCCGGCAACTTCAGTGCCGGCGAAGCGCTGCCCAGCCGCACCGCGGCGCCAGGTCTGGCAGCCGATTCCGGCGCCGCGGCGATTGATGCGTTGCATGCATGGATCGATGGGTTGCGTGCGTTTCCCAAGCCGGTCGTCGCAGCGGTCGAGGGCGTCGCTGCGGACGCCGGACTGGCCCTGGCACTGGCCTGCGACGTCGTGGTCGCCGCCGAGGATGCACGCTTCGTCATTACGGGCGCGGCGAGCGGTCGCATGCCGCTGGCCGGTTTGAGCTGGCATCTAGGCCAGCGGCTGCCGCGCGCGCTGGCCCTGCAATGGTTGTGGCTGGGCGCAACGGTCGAGGCGCAGACGATGAAGGCGTTCGGCCTGGCCGCCGCGCTCACACGGCAAGGCAGTGCGCTCGACGAGGCGTTGCGGCTGGGCGAGCGACTGGCCGCTGTACCGTTCGCGGCGTCGGTCGCAGTGAAGGAACTGGTCGACGCGTCGCTCGGGAACACGCTGACCCACCACCTCGACGTCGAGAAGAGTCGAGGGGCTGACATCGTCTGACCGGGCGTCGAGTCGCAGCGGCGGCGCTGCGTGACTGTCCCCTGCCGAGCGCGATGCCGTTCCGCGGTCGAATCCGCATTGGGCACAATGCGCGAACGCTGAGGACAGATGGTGATGGACAGTCACACCGGCACCCGCCCGATCGCCGCGCCACACCAGTTCGATGTCGGCGCGCTCGAGGCGTACCTGAGGGAACACCTCGAAGGGTTCAGTGGCCCGCTGCGTGTCGAGCAGTTCAGGGGCGGACAGTCGAACCCGACGTTCAAGCTGATCACGCCGGCTATGGTCTACGTGATGCGGGCCAAGCCGGGACCGGCTGCCCGGCTGCTGCCGTCGGCGCATGCGGTCGAGCGTGAGTTCCGCGTCATGCGTGCGCTGACTGGCAGCGCGGTGCCGGTAGCGCGGATGCACCTGCTGTGCGAGGACGAATCGGTGATCGGCCGCGCGTTCTACGTGATGGAATTCGTCGACGGCCGGGTGTTTTGGGACCAGTCGCTACCCGGGCTCGCACCGGCCGGGCGCGCAGCCGTGTACGACGAAATGAACCGCGTCATCGCGGCCCTGCATCAAGTTGACGTGCAGGCCGCCGGGCTGGCCGATTACGGCCGCCCCGGCAACTACTTCGAGCGGCAGATTGCGCGTTGGTCCAAGCAGTACCAGGCTTCGACCTCGCCGGCGGGCCCCGCGCCGATCGAGGCCATGGAGCGCCTGATCGACTGGCTGCCGCTGAACATCCCGGCGGGCGCTCGTGACGAACGCGAGGTGAGCGTGGTGCACGGCGATTTCCGCCTCGACAACCTGATCTTCCACCCGCACGAGACGCACGTGCTGGCGGTGCTCGACTGGGAGCTCTCGACGCTCGGTCATCCGCTGGCCGATTTCAGCTATCACTGCATGTCATGGCACATCCCGCCCGGCGCGTTCCGCGGCATCGGCGGCCTCGACCTGCAGGCGCTTGGCATTCCGAGCGAGCGCGACTACGTGCGGCGTTACTGCGCACGCACCGGCCGCCACGACGTCGACGCGGTGATGGCCGACTGGAACTTCTACCTCGCCTACAACTTGTTCCGCATGGCCGGCATCCTGCAGGGCATTGCGCGGCGCGTCGTCGACGGCACTGCGTCGAGCGAACAGGCGCGGCGCGCCGGGGCCGGCGCGCGACCGCTGGCCGAACTCGGCTGGCAATTCGCCGAGGCCGCACGGCGGGGCGGCTGACGCAGCAACAGGAGAACCCGATGGACTTCGCTTACTCGGCGCGTACGCGACAGCTGCAGGCGCTGCTGACTGACTTCATGAATGCCCATGTCTACCCGAACGAGCAGCGCTACTGGGACGAGATCGAGGCCAACACGCGCGCCGGCAGACGCTGGACCCCGCTCGCGCTGATCGAGGAGCTCAAGCCCAAGGCGCGCGCGGCCGGGCTGTGGAACCTGTTCCTGCCGGACAGCGAGTACGGCGCAGGCCTGACCAACCAGGAGTACGCGCCGCTGGCCGAGATCATGGGCCGCGTGCCGTGGGCGAGCGAAGTCTTCAACTGCTCGGCGCCCGATACCGGCAACATGGAGGTGCTCGTGCGCTACGGCACTGCGGCGCAGAAGAAGCAATGGCTCGAGCCGCTGCTGGCCGGCGAGATCCGCAGCGCCTTCGCGATGACCGAGCCCGCAGTGGCCTCGTCGGACGCAACGAACATCGAGGCACGCATCGAGCGCAGCGGCGACGCGTACCGGGTCAACGGCCGCAAGTGGTGGATCAGCGGCGCCGGCGACCCGCGTTGCAGCGTCTACATCTTCATGGGCAAGACCGACCCTTCGGCGCCGCGCCATCAGCAGCAGTCGATGATCCTCGTGCCGGCACGGACACCGGGGGTGAAGGTGTTGCGGCCGCTGTCGGTATTCGGTTTCGACGATGCACCGCACGGCCACATGGAGGTCGACTTTGATCACGTCCGCGTCAGCGCATCGGACCTGCTGCTCGGTGAAGGGCGCGGCTTCGAGATCGCGCAGGGGCGGCTCGGCCCGGGACGCATCCACCACTGCATGCGCACGATCGGGCTGGCCGAACGCTCACTCGAGTTGATGTGCCGGCGTGCGTCGAACCGCGTCGCGTTCGGCCGGCCGATCGCACAGCAGACGGTGACACAGGAGCGCATCGCCGAGGCCCGATGCCTGATCGACCAGGCGCGACTGCTGACGCTGAAAGCGGCCTGGATGATGGACACCGTAGGCAACAAGGCGGCCAAGGCCGAGATCGCGATGATCAAGGTGATCGCCCCGACGATGGCGTGCCAGGTGATCGACTGGGCGATCCAGGCGCATGGCGGCGGTGGCCTTTGCCAGGACTTCCCGCTCGCGCAGTACTACGCACACGTGCGCACGCTGCGCTTTGCCGACGGCCCGGACGAGGTGCACCGCAACGCGATCGCGAAGATCGAGCTCGGCCGCCACGCGGCCTGAGCAAGACCCGCCGCGGGCAGCCTCACGCGCCGCGTGACGGTGCCGAGAGCGCCTTGATCGCCTGCGGCAGGCCCTGCACGCCGGCTGCGAACATCGCGAGCCACGCATCGAGCACGGCCGGCACCGGCTCGGCCAGCGCCGTGCGCAGCGTGAGACGGCCACGATTGACCATCAGCTCCAGCGGTTCGTTTGGCCCGATCGGGCCGCCGGCCACGTAGCGCAGCAGTTGCTCGCCCAACGGCCCTTTGAGCCATGCGGCGACGCTTGACGGCACCGCCGCCAGTGCCCCGAAATGCGTCCGCAGCGGCCCGAGGGCAGCCGGCTCGAGGTGATGGAACATCGCCATCCAGCGCATCTCCTCCGGTGCAGAGTCGTCGGCGTAGGTCTTCAGCGAGTCGGTCAGCGTGTGGAACGTCTCGGACTCGAGCCGGCGCATCAGCGCGCGCGACATCACGAGCATCTGAAGCTCGTCGGGCAGGCCGAGTTCGGCCCGGATGCGCAGCTCATTGCTGTCGAAGTAGAACCGTTTGGACGGCCCCCATTCGAGCCGCCACGGCACGTAATCTTCGCCGAGGCTCCCCTCGACGGCGAACCCGTCGCCGCCGCGCGCGCGCTTGAAGACGAGCGACGCGGCCTCGGCCCAGGCTGCCACGCCATCCCAATCCGCACCGCGCCGCGCGCCCTGACTCATCAATTGCCGGATCTTGTCGAGCATGGCCACCGAGGAATCGTCTAGAGTGGGCGCAAAGGACAATGGCTGCAGGCAGGAGCGCGCCGCAATGATCGAAGTGTATTCCTGGGCCACCTCGAATGGCCACAAGGTTCACATCATGCTCGAAGAGTGCGGTCTGCCGTACCGCGTTCACCCGGTCAACATCGGTGCGGGCGACCAGTTCAAATCCGAGTTCCTGGCGATCAGCCCCAACAACAAGGTCCCGGCAATCGTCGACCCTGACGGGCCCGACGGCCGGCCGATCTCCCTGTTCGAATCGGGCGCCATCCTGCTGTACCTCGCGGCGAAGACCGGCCAGTTCCTGCCGGCCGACGTGCGCGGCAAGTACGAAGTGCTGCAGTGGCTGATGTTCCAGGTGAGCAGTGTGGGCCCGATGCTGGGCCAGACGCATCATTTCCGCATCTATGCGCCCGAGAAGATCCCCTACGCGGTCAATCGCTACACCAACGAGGCCAAGCGTTTGTACGCGGTGATGAACCAGCGGCTCGGCGCAAGCCGCTACATCGGCGGCAACGAGTACAGCATTGCCGATATCGCGATCTTTCCGTGGCTGCGCAGC
>CP070653.1:1656426-1688722 GCA_020354665.1 Burkholderiales bacterium | reverse complement strand
CCGGCTGCGCGACCGGCTCGCCTGGTTCGGCGAGATCGGTGGCCTGGCGGTGACGCCGTGCCGCGCCGCGGCGTGAACGGTCAGCGCCCCGCCTGGCGCAGCGGCTGAGACAGCGACGACCCCTCGGAAGACGTCCGGTACTCCACGGCAAACACGGCCGCCTCGACGCGCGAGCTCAGGTTGAGCTTGGCCCGGATGTGTCGCACGTGCAGCTTGACCGTGTCGTGGCTGATCTCCAGCGCACGGGCAATCGCCTTGTTGCTCTCGCCGCGCGACAGATGGTCGAGGATCTGCCGTTCGCGTTCGGTCAGCGATGCGATCAGGTCACGCTTTTCGGGGGCACTCGGGCCCGACTGCAGCATCTGCGCGAGCTTGAGCGTGAGCGCAGGCGCGACGACGAGTTCGCCGCGACCGGCACGCGCGATGGCGTTCAGCACTTCCTCGGGGTCCATGTCCTTGAGCAGGTAGCCCCGCACGCCGGCGCGCAACGCCGCTGCCAGGTCGGCCTGTGTGTCGCTCATCGTCAGGATCACAGCGGGCGTGTCGATGCCTTCGGCGCGCATCCGCCGCAACAGCGACATGCCGTCGGTCGCAGGCATGCGCAAGTCCAGGATCAGCAGATCGGGCCGGTGCTCGCGCACCAGCGCGATCGCCTCGTCGGGGTCGCCGGTGGAGGCCACGATGCGCATCGGGCTTCGATGGGCGATCAGGTCGGTCAGGCCGTTGCGGCACAGCGCATGGTCGTCGACCATCACGATGCGCAGGCCCGGCGGCGCGGCGGCGTCACTCGTCATGGGCCTTGGACCTGTCCGCGCGGGCGTCGCTGGGGCGGTTCCAGCGGGAAGCTCAGGTGCACGCAGGTGCCGCCACCCCGCCGCGAGCGCAGTTCGAGCGACCCGCCCAGGCGCCTGGCCCGTGCCTTCATGATGTCGATGCCGTAATGCGACGTGGCCGCCTCACGCGAACCGACGTCGACGCCGGTGCCATCGTCCTCGACCCGCACCTGCACGTGGCCATCGGCAAGCGCAACCTTCACCCACGCATGCCGAGCCAGCGAGTGGCGTTCGACGTTGGCCAGCGCCTCCTGCACGACGTGGAACACCTGCGCCTGCGCGTCGGCTGCCAGCGGCAATTCGCCCAGCTGGTCGACCAACTCGAACTCGATGCCGGTTCGCTTCTTGAAGCTGGCCGCGACGCGACGCAACGCGTGCATGAGGCCTTCGGGGTCGATGGGGGCGCGGAAGTCGGCGAGGATCTGGCGCAGGCTGCTGTGTGCATCGCCAACCGCTTGCCGGATGTCGCCGTAGTACTTGAGCGACCGGGCGTCATCGTGCGCGAGCATCGCATCGTGCAGCAGCGGCAGGCGCATCTTCAAGTAGGTCAGCGCCTGCGCCACCGAATCGTGCACCTCGGCGGCCATCATCTGGCGCTCGTTGGCCACCGTCGCCCGCAGGTTCTCGCGCTCGAGTCGGGCGTTGTCCAGCGCCAGCCCGAGCAGGTCGCCGATCGACTTGAGCAGCGCGAAGATTTCTGGGCCGGGTTCGGCGTGACCTTCGTAGAACAGCGTGTAGACGCCCAGCACGCGGCCGCGGTGGTGCAGCGGTACCGCCAGCACGCGCTGGCAGCCGCTGCCGAAGAACTCGCCGTCGCTGCGGCGCGCGCACGGCGCCAGGTCGTCCGCCCAGACGGGCCGGTCAGCCAGCAGCGCCGCCCCGCAAGCCCCGCAGTCGTCCTCGACCGACCGCTCTGCGTCGCGGACGCCATGCGGCAGGCCGAGGTCACCGGCCAGGTGCATGCGCCTGTCGCGCTCATCGATGATGCGCACGGCGCCGGCCTGCGCACCGGCGATCTGCATGATCGGATCAAGAAAGCGACCGAGCAGATCGTGCAGGTCGTTGCCAGCTGCGAGGCCGGCCGTGATCTCGGCCAGGATGCCCGAGACCGTGCTCGCCGTCGCGGCGGCCGCTGACGTTCGCGGCGGACTGATCGGGGGGACAAAAGCGGCCATTGAGAAATTGTCGCGCGCCAGCCAATCCGGCGCTGGCGACGGTGTCGAAATTGGAACCTGCCGCGACGTATCGTGCCATCGCTTGTTGTGCGGGTAATCCCCGAGGACGGGCGCACTCTGGCCGGACGTCTTCCGGCGACTTCGAGCGGCCATGCTGCCGGGCGTCGAGCCAGTCCGCCTGCCGGGCACCTCCACGACGGCGAACTGCGACCGTCTCGTCGCATCGCAGGCAGCCTTGGCAGCCGTGTGTGGCAGTTGCGGCCGATGTCGCTTGCCCATGGGGCGCAAGCGCCTACCCGCGCGCGGGGGAATGCAGTTGTGTGCAGTGGCGCATGAAACGCGCAATGTCGCGTCCGACGTGCTTGTCTCGATTGATCACGATCGACAGCCGCCGGGTCGCGCGCGGCAGGCTGGTCTCGAGTTCGACCAGCGTGCCCTGCGCCAGCTCCTGCGCGACGACTTCGCGCGCAAGGCAGCCGAGCGCGGCACCCGCTGCGACGAGCCGCTTGATCGCTTCCGGGCTCGTCAATTCGAACTCCACCTTGAGCGGACCGACGCGCTCAAGCAGCCACAGATCGGAGGCCTCCCGCGTGCCCGAGCCCGGTTCACGAAGGGCCCAGGTCGCCTCGCGCAGCTGACGCATGCTGACGGCGCGGCCCGCCAGCATGTGCGCGGCGGCGGCAACGATCACCAACTCGTCGGTGAGCCACGGCCGCACGATCAGCCGCGGATGGGTCTGCGTTCCCTCGATGAAACCGAGATCCGCATCGAAGCCGACCACGGCGTCGATCACCTCGGCGGTGTTGCCGATCATGAGTTGCACCGTGTGGGTCGGGTAGGCGAGCTTCCAGCTTGCCAACAGTCCCGGCAGCAGGTATTCGCCGATCGTCAGGCTCGCGGCGAGCCGCAGCGGCGCGGCGTGGGCACCGGAGAACAGGTGCTCCAGCTCGACCGCTTGGTCAATCAGCGACGCGGCCTTGGGTAAAAGGGCGCGTCCGTTCTCGTTGAGCAGCAGCCGGCGGCCGACGCGGTCAAACAGCAGGACGCCCAGGCTGCTTTCCAAGTCGGCCAGCGCCGCGCTGGCCGCCGACTGCGAGCGTGCCACGCGGTCGGCGGCACCCCTTGTCGAGCCCACGCGCGCGGTGGCCACGAAGACCTCCAGCTGGCGCAGGCTCAACCGCAACCGCGGGGGTTGGTGGGCACTGGGCTGCTGATCGGTTTTTGCGGACACGATGAACAGAATTGTCCGTTTTTCCTTTTGAGCGATGATACCTACGATCGCCCTGTTGACCTTGGGGCCAAACGCCGGGTGCACGCCCCGGATGACCGCTTTCTCGTCGGGGGATCCTTTTATGACTCGTGCGAAGCGTTCCGTCTACAGCTGGCAGCCCGCAGCCGGCCCCGGTCTGAGTCGGCGGGCGCATTGGGGAGTGTGAGCCATGGGTGACCTCGTCAGCCCCCACGGCAGTTCGCACCTGCGGCCGTTGTTGCTCGAGGGTGCGGCGCTTGAAGCCGAGCGTCAGCGCGCGCTCGGTCTGCCCAAGATCAGGGTGAGTTCGCGCGAGCGTGGCGACATCATCATGCTGGGCATCGGCGGCTTCACGCCGCTGGAAGGATTCATGTCCGAGGCGGACTGGCGCGGGGTGTGTGACGGCATGCGCCTTGCGAGCGGCCTGTTCTGGCCGATCCCGATCACGTTGTCGACGGATTCCGCGACTGCAGCGACGTTCCACACGGGCCAGGACATTGCCCTCGTCGATCCGGACGACGGCCACGTGCTCGGGACGATGAAGGTCACCGAGAAGTACTCGATCAACAAGGCCCACGAGTGCGTCACCATCTTCAAGACAGCCGATCTCCAGCATCCCGGCGTCAAGATGGTGATGGAGCAGGGGGACGTGAACCTTGCGGGGCCACTCAAGGTGCTCTCGCAAGGCGGCTTTCCGGAAAAGTACGGCGACCTGTTCAAGACGCCGGCGCAGACGCGCAGGCTGTTCGAGTCGCTCGGCTGGTGGCGCATCGCCGCGTTCCAGACGCGCAACCCGATGCATCGCTCGCACGAATATCTCGCGAAGGTTGCGATCGAGACCTGCGACGGCGTGCTGGTGCACTCGCTGCTGGGCGCGCTGAAGGCGGGCGACATCCCCGCCGAGGTGCGAACGCGCGCGATCAGCGCGCTGGCGGAGCACTACTTCGTGCCGTCGACGATCGTGCAGGCCGGCTATCCGCTCGACATGCGCTACGCCGGCCCGCGCGAGGCGCTGCTGCATGCGCTGTTCCGCCAGAACTATGGCTGCTCGCACCAGATCGTCGGGCGTGACCACGCGGGCGTGGGCAGCTACTACGGGCCGTTCGATGCGCACCACATCTTCGACGAGATTCCCGCTGGCTCGCTGCAGACCCAGCCGCTGAAGATCGACGTGTCGTTCTGGTGCTATCGGTGCGGTGGCATGGCCTCGGGCCGAACCTGCCCGCACGGCGATGCCGACCGCCTGCAGGTCTCGGGCACGCAGTTGCGCAAGTCGCTGTCCACCGGCGAACCCGTTCCAGCTGAATTCAGCCGCCCTGAGGTGCTCGAGATCCTTCGCGAGTACTACGCCGGGCTGGCCGAGTCGCAGCCCGCCAACCCGAACCCCGCGAAACAACCAGCACGCTGAGCCGCGATGTAGTGGCATGCCGGCAACCGGGTGCCCACCAGTCAAACCAAAGGAGCAAAACGATGCCGACCTACGTGAGAACCGACAACTGCGATGGCTGCAAGGGCCAGGACAAGACCGCTTGCATGTACATCTGCCCGCATGACCTGATGTTGCTCGACAAGGACGGCTCGCAGACCGGCCATGCGATGAAGGCGTTCAACCAGGAGCCCGAGCAGTGCTGGGAGTGCTACTCGTGCGTGAAGATCTGTCCGCAGAACGCGATCGAGGTGCGCCACTACGCCGACATCGTGCCGCTGGGCGGCTCGGTGCAGCCGCTGCGCGGTTCGGACTCGATCATGTGGACGATCAAGTTCCGCAATGGCACGCTGAAGCGCTTCAAGTTTCCCATCCGTACGACCGAGGAGGGCTCGATCGATCCCTACGGCGGCAAGGAAATGCCCCAGCTGGCCGACATCGAGAAACCCGGCTTTTTCACCGCGAGCGGCGGCTACCGCAAGGGGCGCGACGGCGAGCTCTTGCGCGTGAAGTGACGCGAGGCCGGACGCCTCAGGCGACGTCTCAGCCCGGCTCGTTCGATCGGACGCTGGTGCACCGATCAAACCGCCGGAACCGAGTGACCTACAGGAATTGGTGAGCGAAATGGGAACGTTCGAGAAACCCGAAATCGTCCAGGAGGACCTGGACATCCTGCTGATCGGCGGCGGCATGGCCAGCTGCGGAGCAGCCTACGAGGTGATGCGTTGGGCCGAGGCGGTGAAAGCCGAGAAGGGCATCGACCTGAAGATCAAGCTCGTCGACAAGGCGGCGCTGGACCGCTCGGGCGCGGTCGCGCAGGGCCTGTCGGCGATCAACACCTACATCGGAGCGGAGCAGGACCCCGCCGACTATGCGCGCATGGTCAGCAACGACCTGATGGGTATCACGCGCGATGACCTGGCCTACGACCTCGGCCGCCACGTCGACGAGTCGGTGCACCTGTTCGAGGAATGGGGTCTGCCGATCTGGAAGACCGACGCCGATGGCGTGCGCCACGACGGCGCCGAGTCGCAGAAGGAGGGCTTGCCCGCGCTGAGGGACGGCGGCAAGCCGGTGCGCTCGGGCAAGTGGCAGATCATGATCAACGGCGAGTCCTACAAGTGGATCGTCGCCGAAGCCGCGAAGAAGGCGCTGGGCTTGGACCGCATCCAGGAGCGCGTCTTCATCGTGCACCTGATCAACGACAAGAACGACCCCGGCCGCATCGCCGGCGCCGCCGGTTTCTCGGTGCGCGAGAACACGATTTACATCTACAAGGCCAAGGCGATCCTGCTGGCCGCCGGCGGCTGCGTGAACCTGTTCCGCCCGCGCTCGGTCGGCGAGGGTACGGGCCGCGCCTGGTATCCGGTGTGGAACGCCGGCTCGACCTACGCGATGGCCGCCGAGGCCGGTGCCGAGCTCACGATGATGGAGAACCGCTTCGTGCCGGCGCGTTTCAAGGACGGCTACGGTCCGGTGGGCGCGTGGTTCCTGCTGTTCAAGGCCAAGGCCGTCAACGCCTACGGCGAAGACTACATGATCAAGAACAAGGCGTTGCTCGACCAGTATCCGCCCTACGGCCAGGCGGCGGTGCCGGCCGCGTGCCTGCGCAACCACCTGATGCTCGAGGAGATGAAGAACGGGCGCGGCCCGATCTACATGGACACCGTGACCGCGCTGGGCAAGCTGCGCGAGACGCTGTCGCCCAAGGAGGTCAAGCACCTGGAGGCCGAGGCTTGGGAGGACTTTCTCGACATGTGCATTGGCCAGTGCGGCATCTGGGTCGGCGAGAACATCGAGCCCGAAAAGAAGATGAGCGAGCTGATGCCCACCGAGCCGTACCTGCTCGGCTCGCACTCGGGCTGCTGCGGCATCTGGGTGTCGGGCCCGACCGACCTCGGTGCCCCGACTGCCGCCGACGGCGAGCTCGACGGCGTGCCGGCGCACCTGCCGCGCGGCTGGAACTGGGGCTACCGTTCGATGACCACGGTCAAGGGCCTGTTCACCGCCGGCGACGGCGTCGGCGCATCGGGCCACAAGTTCAGCTCGGGCTCGCACGCCGAGGGGCGCATCTGCGCCAAGTCGATGGTCAGGTTCGCGCTCGACAACAAGGACTTCAAGCCCGAGTTCGACGAGACGACCGAGCAGATCGCGGAGACGATCTACAAGCCGGTGCGCACCTTCCTGCAGCACAAGGACTACACGACCGCGATCGACATCAACCCGCACTACATCACGCCCAAGATGCTGCAGTTCCGGCTGCAGAAGATCATGGACGAGTACGTCGCCGGCGTCGCCACCTACTACAACACCAACGGCGTGCTCCTCAAGGTGGCCGAAGAGAAGCTCGAACTGTTGAAGGAAGACGCGGCCAAGATGCGCGCCAAGGACCTGCACGAGCTGTTGCGGGCCTGGGAGAATTACCACCGCATCCTGACCGCCGAAGCGCACATGAAGCACATCCAGTTCCGCGAGGAATCACGCTACCCGGGCTTCTACTACCGCACCGACAAGAACTTCGTCGACGAGAAGAACTGGCATTGCTTCGTCAACTCGGTGTACGACAAGAAGACCCACGAGTGGACCTGCTTCAAGCGCAAGCACGTCGACCTGATCGACAAGAGCAAGCTGTTCAAGCCGGCCGCGCACTAGGTCACTGAGCGGCAGATCGTTGCGGGCGTCCGGGCTACCCGGGCGCCCGTTTGCTTTTCCGAACGGCGCGTCCGCGTCTGCTGTGCGCCGGATCGGTGCCTGCTGGCGCCGGACCGGGCGAGGAAGCGTCATGCCACCGGCAGGGCGGCTCGCTCAGACGGCCCGGTGCGTTCACTGCGTCCGACCCGATTGCCGATGCGCGAGAAATCACTTAGCGTCGTGGTGCCGGCGTCGGTTGCGTAGGAGGCAAACCGGCCGGACCAGTAGGTGATCCACGCTTTGCAGCATGGATGGCCTGGCGTAGGCTCGGACCCGCAAAGGGACCGGAGGAGATCAAAGACCAGAGCAATGCCGTCAGCCGGCAACCCTTCCACACAGAGGAGACCACGATGCATCACCGATATGCCCTCTTCGCCCTTGCCGCATTGGCCTGCGGATTCGCATCGGCTGCCCCGCCGACGCCGGCGATGCTGACCAACAGCTGCGCCGGCTGCCACGGCATCGGCGGCGCCAGCGCAGGGCCATCGATGCCGAATCTGGCCGGGCATTCCAAGGAGGCAATCGTCGAAGCGATGAAGAAGTTCAAGAGTGGGGAGCGCCCGTCCACCTTGATGGGTCGTCTCGCCAAGGGCTACACCGATGCCGAATTCGCTGCGATGGGCGACTATTACTCAAAGCAGAAGCCGCACACGCCGAAGCAATCGCTCGACTCAGCCAAAGTCGCCCGAGGCGCGGCCATCGAGGGCGCGAGCTGCGCGGGCTGTCATCCCGATTCAGGACGGCGGAGCTTCGGGGAAGTACCGGCGCTGGCCGGGCAGTGGCTGCCCTACTTGCAGATGCAGATGCAGATGTTCGTCGCCGGCACGCGCAAGATGCCCGAGCCGATGGCGCAGCAGGTCAAAGCGTTGTCGGCCACCGATATCGATTCGCTGATGCATTTTTACGCAAGCGTCAAGTGAAGGAGACATTGCCATGACATTCGATCGTAGGAGTTTCCTCAAGGTCCTGTCGGCGGCTTCGGGCGCGACGCTGGCCGGATGCGGTGCCTTGCCGATGGGCGGCAGCAGCCTGCCGACGGCCAAGAGCAGCGGCAGGCGTGTGGTCGTGGTCGGTGGCGGATACGGCGGCACGATCGCTGCGAAGTACGTCCGCATGCTCGACCCGAGCATCGAGGTCGTGCTCGTCGAGCGCGAGCGGCAGTTCGTGTCGTGTCCGTACAGCAACCTCTACCTTGGCGGGCTGCTGCCCAACCTGTCGAGCCTGACCATCGGCTACGACAAGCTGGCGGCCAACCACGGCGTCAAGGTGGTGCATGACACCGTCACCGCGATCGACGCGACCAAGAAGACAGTGACCGTCGGCGGCGGCAGCTTCAATTACGACCGCCTGGTGCTGTCGCCGGGCATCGACTTCCGGTTCGAGGAGATCGCCGGCTACGACCCCGCGACGACGCCGCAGGTGATGCCGCATTCTTGGAAAGCCGGCCCGCAGACGATGCTGCTGCGCAAGCAGCTCGAGAACATGCGTGACGGTGGCGTCGTCGTCATCGCCGTCCCGCAGATGCCGTTCCGTTGTCCGCCCGGACCTTACGAGCGCGCGACGATGATCGCGATGTACCTGAAGCAGCACAAGCCGCGCTCCAAGGTGATCGTGCTCGACGCCAACCCGGACATCGCCTCCAAGGGCGGCCTGTTCCGCAAGGGCTGGGCCAAGCATTACGCTGGCCTGATCGAGTACCAAGGCGCCAAGCGAGTGACGGCCGTGAATGCGAGAAACATGACGGTTTCGGTCGAGGGTTTGGAGGATGTGAAGGGCGACGTCATCAACGTCATCCCGCCGCAGCGTGCCGGCGACATCGCGCGCAACGCCGGACTGATCGGACCCGACAAGCGCTGGTGTCCCGTCGACACCACGACCTTCGAGTCGACGCTGGCGAAGGACGTGCACGTGATCGGTGATGCCTGCATTGCCGGGGCGATGCCCAAATCGGGCTTCTCGGCCAATTCGGAGGCGAAAGTCTGCGCTACCAACATCGTTGCGCTGATGAACGGCCGGGAGACGATCCAGCTGTCGGGCCTGAACACCTGCTACAGCCAGATCTCTCCCACGGAAGCCGTCAGCGTGGCGGCGGTGTACACGATCAAGGATGGGGCGATCGTCTCCGTGCCCAACAGCGGTGGCGTGTCGCCGG
This sequence comes from Burkholderiales bacterium, assembly GCA_020354665.1. GTDB lineage: Bacteria > Pseudomonadota > Gammaproteobacteria > Burkholderiales > Burkholderiaceae_C. Next base: position 1,679,196 of record CP070653.1, on the reverse strand, counting down.
ACCTGTCCGAGGCCGAGGCGGTCTACGCGAAGAGCTGGATCAATAACATCCTGACCGAAATGTCGACGTGAGACCGGGCGCCGGAGCCCTTCGAGGGGCAACGGCGCTGCCTTCGAGCGGTGCCTGGCTCTGCGCTCGCGGCAGAGCCGCGGCGCGCCGCGGATCGCTGTCGCACGTCCCGGCTCGAGGCACACGCCGAAAGGACCACCTGCCCGCCAATGAGCAGCCTGAAGGTTTCTGCCGAGGCGGCATGCATCGATGTCGTTGCCGCGGTATGGTGAGGGCGCTCCAGCTGCAAGCGAGCGTCGGGCATCTTCTTTACTTCGCGAATCCAAACGCGCCATGAGCGAGCTACCGATCGATTCATCGCCCTTTCCGCAAAGTCCCGTGACGCCGGAGTCACTCGAAGGCGACGCCAGGCTGCAATTCCAGTGCCGCAAGGGCATCGCCTGCTGGAACGCCTGCTGCAGCAACATCGACATCGCGCTGACGCCGGTGGACATCGTGCGCCTGAAGCAGCGGCTCGGGGTGGCCTCATGGGAGTTCCTGCGCGACTACACGGTGCCCTACGAGATGGAGAAGGACGGCATCGCCGGCGTCAAGCTCAAGCCCGTCGAAGGCGGCACCGCGTGCCGCTTCATGAACCCCGAGGGGTGCAGCGTCTACGAAGACCGCCCCACCGCTTGCCGCTACTACCCCGTCGCACTGCTGTCGATGCGCAGGCAGGACGAGGTGGTCGACCGCCAGTACTACGCGATCGTGCGCGAGGACCATTGCCTGGGACACCAGGAGCCGCGCACGCAGACCATCGATGAATACCGTGCCGAGCAGGGAGTCGTTGCGTATGACGACCTGGCGCGCGGCTGGCGCCAGCTGATCCTGAAGAAGAAGAGTTCCGGGCCGACGATCGGCAAGCCCTCCAAGCGCAGCCTCGAGCTGTTCTTCATGACCTGCTATGACGTCGACCGTTTCCGCTCGTTCGTCGCCAGCGAATCGTTCGGCCAGATGTTCGAGCTGCCGGATGAGGAGTTGCGCGATACGTTGGTCGATGACTATGCGCTGCTGCAGTTCGGCTACCGGTTCCTGCGCCAGGTGCTGTTTGGCGAAGTGTCGATCCCGATGCGCAGCGACAGCGTCGAGCAGCGCCGCGCGCGAGTCCATGAACAGCGTGCTCGCCTGGAACGCGAGGCCGCGGAGCGGCTGGCGAGTGAGGACGACGAAGGCGGCGCTTATGTCGACATCTAGCGCCGGGTCGGGCGGCGCCGATCGGGCCGCCCAGCTGTTGGTCGACGTGTCGGGGTTGCAGTCTGCGGTCGAGCGCTTCGTGCGCGCGCGCGACTGGGACCAGTTCCATTCGCCCAAGAACCTCGTGATGGCGCTCACCGGCGAGGCGGGTGAGTTGAGCGAGATCTTCCAGTGGTTGACCGAGGAAGCATCGCACGCCGTGGCAAGGGACCCGGCGACCGCGCGCGCGGTGCGCGATGAACTGGCCGACGTGCTGATCTACCTCGTGCGGCTGGCGGCCGTGCTTGACGTCGATCTCGATGAGGCGGTGGCGACGAAGCTGCGCGCCAACGCGCAGCGCTACCCGGTGGAGCAGGTGCGCGGCAGCGCGCGCAAGCAGCGCGAGCGGTAGCGACCAGCGTGCGGCGGCGCGGCGCCGCCGGCCGTTGCTGGAGCGCGTAGGATCGGCCCATGCGATGGCTGCGCATGCGCGACCGCGACGGTCGCCCCCGCTACGCCCGCGTCGACGGTGACGCGGCGCGGCCGGTCGACGGGTCGCCGTTCGGCGAGTGGCGCGATCACGGTGAGCCCGTCGCACTCGATGCGGTCGACTGGTTGCCGCCGGTGCAGCCGTCGAAGGTGATCGCGCTGTGGAAGAATTTTCACGCGCTCGCGGCCAAGCAGCAGCAGACCGTTCCCGCCGAGCCGCTCTACGCCCTGCGCGCGCCGAGTAGCCTGTCGGCGCACCGGCAGCCGGTGCTGAAGCCGGCCAGCTACGACGGCGCGGTGTTCTACGAGGGCGAGCTCGCGCTCGTCATCGGCCGCACGATGCGTGCGGTGGCCGCGGCCGACGCACGTGCCCACCTGCTCGGCTGCACGATTGCCAACGACGTCACCGCGATGGAGCTGATCACGCGCGACCCGAGCTTCGCGCAGTGGTCGCGCGCGAAGAGCTTCGACACCTTCGGCGCGCTCGGTCCGTGGATCGACACCGACTTCAACTGGACCAGCGCGTCGGTGCACACCCGGGTCAACGGCCGCGAGCGGCAGAACTACCCGCTGGCCGACATGATCTTTGCGCCGCCCGAACTGCTGTCGCAGCTGTCTCACGACATGACGCTCGAGCCGGGTGACGTGATCCTCTGCGGCACTTCGGTCGGCAGCCTGCCGATGCGCCCCGGCAGCGAGGTCGAGGTCGAGATCGACGGCCTCGGCATCCTCGCGAACCGCTACGGCTGAAGCAACCGGGCGACCCCGGCCCTCGCCGCCGGCACTGCCGCCCTCAGACCGGTTGCACCTCGAGGCGCCCGCCTCGATCGGCCAGCGTCTTGGCCAGCAGCGCGGTGGCCGCATGGATCGCATCGATCGTCGGCGTCGGCGTATCGGTGATGCGCGCCAACTCGACGACGCTGCCCACCAGCGCCTGCAGTTCGAGCGTGCGGCCGTGCTCGACGTCCTGCAGCATCGACGTCTTGTGCGCTCCCACCGCCTCGGCGCCCGCGATGCGCTGCTCGAGCGAGACCTTGAACTCGACGCCGAGCCTTTCGCCCACCGCCTTCGCCTCGGTCATCATCCGCGCCGCCAGCTCGCGGCTCGGCGGGAAGCGGCAGATGTCCTCGAGCGTCGCGTGCGTCAGCGCGCTGATCGGGTTGAAGCTGAGGTTGCCCCACAGCTTGACCCAGATCTCGGAGCGGATGTCGCGCGACACCGGTGCCTTGAACCCGGCGGCCATCATCGACTTGCTCAGTGCTTCGATGCGCGGCGTACGCTGGCCGTCGAGCTCGCCGAGCGTAAAGCGGTTGCCCTCGATGACCTTGACGAGGCCGGGCTCGACCAACTCCGACGCCGGGTAGACGATGCTGCCGATGATGCGCTCGGTCTCGATGCCCGCGGCAAGCGCGCCGTCGGGGTCGACGCTCGACAGCGTGCGGCCGTCGTACGGTCCGCCGAGCTTCTGGAAGTACCACCATGGCACGCCGTTGATCATCGTGACGACCATCGTGGCCGGGCCGAACAGCGCGCGCAGGCCCGGCAGCAGCTCGCGCACCTGGTGCGCCTTGGTGGTCAGCAGCACCGCGTCCTGCGGTCCGGCCTCGGCCATGTCCTGCACCGCGCGCACGCTACGCGCATGCTGCTCGCTGCCGTCGGGCAGCACGAGCCGGAAGCCGCGGGCGTTGATCGCGGCGAGATTCTTGCGTCGCGCGATGAAAGTGACGTCCTCGCCGGCGAGCGCCAGCTTCGCACCGAGGTAGCCACCGATCGCGCCGGCGCCGACGATGGCGTATTTCATCGTCAGAATTCGCCGGCGACGTACGAGCCGAAGCCCAGGCCGATCCGTTGCGCCAGACCGATGCGCTGCAGCTTGCCGGTCGCGCCTTTCGGCAGCTCGTCGACGAACAGGATCTTCTTCGGTACCTTGAACGAGGCCACGCGCTGCGCGACGAACTGCTGCAGCTCGCGCTCGGTGCACTCGTGGCCTTCGTGCAGCACGACCATCGCGGCCACCTCCTCGCCGAGGCGCTTGTGCGGCGCGCCGAAGACCACGACCTGGTGCACCGAGACGTGGTCGAGCAGGATCTCGTCGATTTCGCGCGGGCTCACCTTCTCGCCACCGCGGTTGATGATCTCCTTCAACCTCCCGGTGATGCTCACGTAGCCGTCGGCGTCCATCACGCCCTGGTCGCCGGTGCGGAACCAGCCGTCGACGAACGCCTCGGCGTTCGCCTTCGGGTTGCTCTCGTAGCCGCGGGTCACGTTGGGTCCGCGGATCACGATCTCGCCGGGCTCGCCGGGGCCGAGGAAGCTGCCGTCGTCGCCGCGGATGCGCACCTGCGGCCCCGCGGCGGGGCCGACCGTGCCGCGCTTGCGCGGCAGCGGCGGCAGCGGGTTCGACGCCATCTGATGCGTTGCCTCGGTCATGCCGTAGGACTCGATCAGCGGCGCCCTGAACATCGTCTCGAGCTGGTCGATCAGTTGCGGCGGCAGCGCCGACGACGACGAGCGCACGAAGCGCAGCTGGTGGCGCGCGAGGACGGCCGCATTGTGTTTGCCGCGCGTCGCGATCGCCAGGTGCATCGTCGGCACTGCGGTGTACCAGGTCGGTTTCGACTCGTCCATCCACGCGAAGAAGCGCAGCGCGTTGAATCCCGGCGTGCAGAACACGCGCGAGCCGGCCGCGAGCGGCGCCAGGATGCCGGCGATCAGCCCGTGGATGTGGAACAGCGGCATGATGTTCAGGCCGACGTCGTGGGGCGTGAACTGCAACGTGGCGCCGATATGGCGGGCCGACGCACACAGGTTCGCGACCGAGAGCGGCACCCGCTTCGGCTTCGATGTCGTGCCCGACGTGTGCAGCACCATCGCGACGTCGTCGGCTTCCGACGGTCCGCCGTTTGCGCACGCAGCCGCCGCACCCGCGTCGAGCGTGAACTGGCCGGCCCGCGCACCGTCGGCCACCGTCAGTTCGATGATTCGCACGCCGAGCGAGCGCGCGGCTTCGATCGCCGGCGACTTGCTGCCGCGCTCGACGATCAAGGCCTTGGCCTGCAGGTCGGTCAGGTAGAACTCGAACTCGTCGACACGGTACGCGGGGTTCAGCGGCGCGCTGGTCACCGCCGACGCGCAGGCGAGGAAGCAGGTCGCCATCTCGGGACCGTTCGGCAGCACGATCGCGACGCGATCGTTGCGTCCGATGCCGGCCGCGTTGAGCGCAGCGGTGGTGTCCGCGATCAGCGCGCGCAGTCCGCGGTAGTCGAGCGCGGGGCGGCCCGGAGCCGTAATCGCGATGTCGTCGTCGGCGCCGACGCGCAGGAGATCGAGCAGTGTCATGGCTGAAAGGCTGGCTGGCCAGCGAGTCCCTGAAGATGATCTGTTGTCTGCGTTGAAACGCGATGCGTGTCGCTGCCGCCGGCATCGTGCGACGCCCGCGGCGGGCCTGTCGCGCCTCGGCAGCTGAAGAGAATTCTCGCCGATATTTCGCATCGGATCGCGCATCGACGACGCGCACAGCGCGGCCAGCGGGCATGCTCGAGCGGGTGGCGCTGAGTGGCGCACAACAGGCGTCGGGGCACGACGCTTGGCCGCAGCGAGGCCGACCGGTTCGGCGCGATGAGCGGGTCGGCCTGGCGTCGAATACACAGTCCTGCGGTGGCGCGCGTGGCCCCATCGGCCACGGCAGCCGGCAGGCCGGTTACCGCGGGTGGCTTCCTCTGCGACGCGCCGGCTGCCGACGCAAGTCGCTCGTCGGCTGTGGGCGAGATGCCGTCACCGGGCGCGGTGTCAGACCTGCCGCCAAGGCAGGCCGTGCTTGCGCCAGCCGCCCAGGTTGCCGCGGTGGTGATCGGTGTCGAGTTCCCCCTCGAATCCCTCGAGGACGTTGCTCACGTTCGTGAAGCCGTGTTTCTCGAGCTCCAGGCCGGCGTCGACCGATCGTTTCCCGCTGCGGCAAATCAGGATGATCGGCCGGTCCTTGCGACCGGCCATGCGCAGCACCTCGTCAGCGAAGTGCGGGTTGACCTCGAAGTCGGGCGCCGTGTTCCATTCGATGTTGATCGCATCGGTGGGATGGCCGACGTAGAAGAACTCGACCGAGGTACGACAGTCGATCAGCAGCGTGTTCGGCGATTCCTGGATGATCTCGAAGGCATTCTTGGGGTGCAGGTGGTCCATCGTGTGCTCCGCGTCGTGCGGATTCTGCACAGCGCCTGGCAGCCGGCAAAGCAATGCGTTTTCATATCTGTATGCCGCGCTGAAATAAGCAATTTGGCGCGCCCCCAAAGGCATCGAAGAGGCTCGGCAGACGCCAGCCGATCGCCTTCGAGTATCCAAGTTGAACGGCGCTATGCAGGAGAGCAAGCGCTCGCTTTATCTGTCTTGGGTCGAACCGTGGATCGGCCCTCGGGCAGTGCTGTGGGAGCCTGCGGCCTTGGCGCGACGCCGGTGGACCGGCAGGGCCGGCGACCCGTACCCAGCACGCACAGCCGCGCTCACGGCGGCGAGGTTTGTGGGCTGCGGTCTCGTTCGGACGGCGGCTAGCCCTTCTTTGCGATCTCGATCAGCTTGGTCGGCTCGATGACGTGGCCGTCGAGGCCGGCCTCCTTGACCGATCCGCCGTAGGCCACCGTCATCAGCTGGCTGTAGTAGGTCACCGGCATGTTGAAGTTGGTGCCCTGCTTGCGGTTGATCTCGGACTGGTAGACCTCGACGTTGGCCTGGCACAGCGGGCACGGCGTCACGATCATGTCGGCACCGTGGTCGTAGGCGGACTCGATGATGTTGCGGATCTGCTTCTGGCTCTTCTCGGGTTCGGAGAACGCGAGCGCGCCGCCGCAGCAGGCGACCTTCTGGTCGTATTCCTTGATCGGCTCGGCGCCGACGGTCTCGACCAGCTTGTCGAGGTACAGCGGATTCTCGTAGGACTCGCCCGCGATGCCGAACGGCCGGTTGGTCTGGCAACCCACATAACCGGCGAACTTCACGCCCTCGAGCGGCTTGACCACGGGCTGCCCGAGCTGCTGGTAGCCGAAGTCCTCGATCAGCACCTCGACCATGTGCTTGATCGCGGCCTTGCCCTGGTATTCGAGGCCGGCCGCCTTGAGTGCCGTGTTGGCCTTCGCGAGGAACTCGTGGTCGACGTCGAGCTTCTCCTTGCTCTCGCGCGCGTTGAGCCAGCAGGCGGCGCAGGTGGCCACGACGTCCTGGCCGGGCAGGTGCTTCTCGGCGAGCGCGAAGTTGCGCGCGTTGAGCACGTGGCGCTTGAGCTCGCTCGCACCGGTGTAGCTGATCGAAGCGCTGCAGCAGTTCCAGTCCGGAATCTCGGTGAGCTTGATGTCCAGCGTCTTGCACATCGACTGGGTCGACGTGAGGTAGTTCGACGCCGAGGCCTTCAGCTGCGACGAGCAGCCGGGGTAGAACGCGTATTCCTTCTTTGCCATCGTCGGTCTCCGTCGTCCTTCACTTCCCGGCCTTCTCGGCCGCCTCGATCTCGTCCACCTTGGCGAACATCGCCTCGATGCCCTTCTGGTCCTTGCATTTGTGCCCGCCGAACAGCTCGAACGGATTCAGCCTGCCGGCCTTGAGCAGGCTCAGAGCCACGTGCCGCATCTCCCAGCCCTTCTTGATCCCGGCCACCAGCCCGTCCTTGAAGTACAGGCCGATCGTCAGCTTCAGCTCGTTGACCCGCCCGGTACGCTTGAAATTGTTGAAGAACTGCAGCGAAAAGTCGCGCGTCGGCTGCATCTTCGGCGCCAGCCCGAGCCGGTTCGAGTAGCTCGCCAGCCCGTGCATGATGGTCGTGATCGGCAGCTTGCGCGGGCAGCGTACGACGCAGTTGTAGCAGCTGGTGCACATCCACATCGCGTCGGACGCCAGGACCTCCTGGCGCTTGCCGGCGCGGATCATCATGAAGATCTTCTGTGGCGTGTGTTCCCAGTGCGGACCGAAGGGGCAAGAGCCGGCGCATACGCCGCACTGCATGCACATCTTGACCCAGTCGCCGCCTTCGACCTCGCGTTCGACCTCACGCAGGAAGTTGCCCTCGTAAGGCCGGTTCTCAGTCTCCACCACCGCATTCATTGCGCTCTCCTCTTCTGTGCGGGCCCCGCTCCGGCAAGCGCTAGCGGGGACGCTGGCAACGAAGCCCGGCGATCGCCGGGGCTCCGGCACGGCCGGTCCGTGATGCGCCCGGACGGAAGGCGACGGCAGGCCGCCTCCGCGGGCGCCGCCTTCACGCGAATCCCTTCATCGGGCTCATGCCGATTTCATTGATCTTCGCGGCGTACTCGTCGATCAGCTTGGGCAGCCGTTCGATGTCGGTAATCGCCACCTCGTGGGTCACTACCCGCTCGGTCTCCAGCCCGAGTTGCTTGAGCGTGTCGTCGACCTTGCTCAGGCGGTAGTGCGCCATTTCCGATCCCTTGACGAAGTGGCACTGGTAGTCGTCGCCCTTCTTGCAGCCGAGCATCATCACGCCGTCCCAGCCGCCGTTGAGCGCGTCGGTGATCCAGATCGTGTTGACGGAGCCCAGGCAGCGCACCGGAATCACCCGCACGAACGCCGAGTAGGTGCGTCGCTGCAATGCCGCCATGTCCAGCGCCGGATAGGCATCGTTCTCGCAGGCCAGCAGCAGCATGCGCGGCTTCTCGGAGAACTCGTCGGGCATGTCCACCGCCTTGATCTGCGCACCCACCGTGTCCACCGAATAGTTCTCGAACGAGATCACGCGTACCGGGCAGGCGCCCATGCAGGTGCCGCAGCGGCGGCAGCGGCTCTCGTTGAAGACCGGGAATCGCTTTTCGTCCTCGTCGATGGCGCCAAACGGGCACTCCACCGTGCAGCGCTTGCACTGGGTACAGCCTTCCAGCCGGACGATCGGATACGACAGGTCGCCCACGCGCGGATGCGCGGCGCGGCCCTGCGCCGCGTTTTCCACCGCCTGAACGGCCTTGAGCGCGGCGCCGGTCGCATCTTCGACGGCCTGCGCGATGTCCATCGGCCGGCGCGTCGGGCCGGCCGCGTAGATGCCGGTGCGCCGCGTCTCGTACGGAAAACAGATGAAGTGCGAGTCGGCGAAGCCGTGCTTGAGCTGCGGCAGGTCGGGCCCCTGGCGGTAGCTCATGTTGAGCACCGAGATCTTCTGCAGCTCGTCCTTCTTCTTGCGCGCGGCCTCGTCGCCCTTTTCGGCTTCGGTGACGGTCGCGGTCCACTCGTCGAGGTTGACGCCCGCGTTGGCGACCTGGCCGGTGGCGAGCACGACCAGATCGACGTCGACGACAGCGTCCTCGTCGAGGATCAGGTCGCGAAACTTGACGCTCGCGCCGCGGTCACTGGCTTCCACCGCGCTCGCCTTGCCCTTGGTGAACGTCACGCCCTTGTTCTGCGCGCTGCGGTAGAAGTCCTCGCCCATGCCGGGCACGCGGAGATCGGTGTAGAGCACGACCGTGTCGACGTCGGGGTCGGCGTTCTTGAAATACATCGCCTGCTTGATGCTCGTGGCGCAGCAGTGCCCCGAGCAGTACGGCAGGTGCTTGCCGCTGTCGTCGCGCTGGCCGGCGCACTGGATGAATGCCACGCTGCGCACCGTCTTGCCATCTGCGCGCTTGAGGGGCCCGCCGCCCGCCGCGCGGGCGAGCGCCTCGAGCCCCGCCTGGTCGACGACATGCGGGTTGGTACCGCCGCCGAGTTCAGGCAGCTTCGCGAGGTCGTAGGCCGCGAAGCCGCTCGCCTGTACGATCGCGCCGACCGTCTCCTCAGCCGCCGCCCCATCCAGCGGCGCGATCTGCACCTTGAAGCGGCCCGGCGCGCCACTGGTCTCGGCGACCGTCGACGACAGCCGCACGCTGATGCGCGGATGGCTCGACACCTTGGCCGCCAGTTCGGCAATGCCGGTGTCCTGCGGCTCGGCGTACGGCGCCTTCGACGGCGTGCGCTTCCACAGCCGGCCGGCCCAGCCGCCGAGCGCCGCCGCGCGCTCGACCAGCAGCACGTCGTAGCCGGCTTCGGCCGCCTCCAGCGCCGCGGTCATGCCCGAGACGCCGCCGCCGACCACGAGCACGCGGCGCGAATCGGCGCGGTTGGGATTGCCTGCCGGCACCTTGAGCCGCTTCAGCTCGGCGCAGCCCATGCGAACGTAGTCGTCGGCCATCTCCTGGCGTACCTCGTCGTGAGCTTCGCCTTCGGCGACGATCCACAGCACGCCCTCGCGCAGGTTGGCGCGCGCCACCGCGACATCGGGGAAGTGGAATGCCTCGGCCTTCATGCGGCGCGAGCAGGCGGCCAGCATCACGTGCGTGACGGCTTCGTCGGCGATGTCCTTGCGAATCGTCGCTACGCCGTCTTCGCTGCATAGAAACGCGTGCTCGCGCACCAGCGCCATCTTGCCTTCGCGCTGCGCAACCTTGGCGAGCTGCTTCGCGTCGAGCTTGTCACCGAGGCCGCAACCGGTGCAGATATAGGCGGCGGTTTTCATCTCAGCCATGGGACGCCTCCGCACGTTCGGCCCCCGCCGCGCGGTGGATCACCTGGATGCCGCGCAGCGCGGCCGCAGTCGCGCTTTGCACCGCGCGGTTGACGTCCAAGGGACTCGACGCAGCACCGGCGCCGAACTGCCCGCCGCTCGTGCTGCCCTCGATGAAGCCGCTGGAGTCACGCACGATGTCGTCGGGCAGCTCGATGCCATCGGTCTCGGGCTGCATGCCGATCGCGAGTACGACCAGGTTGTGCTCGGTCGCGTAGCGGTGGTAGCCCTCGGTGTCGACGCCGTGCAGCACCGGGTTGCCGCTGGCCTCGTTGAGCGCGATGCGCGCGACCTTGCTCTTGACGAACGCCACGTTCGGGTCGGCGTGCACCATCGCGTTGAAGTCCTCGAGCCGGTCGATCGCGCGGATGTCGATGTAGTAGATGGTCGACTTCGCGCCGCCGTCGGGGTAGGCCTCGCGCACGTACTGGGTTTGCTTGAGCGTGGCCATGCAGCAGATGCGCGAGCAGTGGCGCAGGTGATTTTCGTCGCGCGATCCGGCGCACTGGATGAAGGCGATGTTCTTCGCAGGCTGGCCGTCCGACGGCCGCAGCAGCCGGACGCCGGTCGGGCCGGCCGCGTCGGCGATCCGCTCGAATTCGACGCTGGTGATGACGTTCTTGAAGCGCCCGTAGCCGTATGGCTGAATGCGTGCGGCGTCGTAGGGCTTCCAGCCGGTAGCCCAGATCACCGCGGCGACGTTGAGCGTGAGCGTTTGCTCGGTCATCTCGAGGTCGACCGCGCCCACCTAGCAGGCATCCTTGGCTTTCTGCGCGTCGGGCGTGCCGATGACCGACGGGTCGATCACGTAGCGCGGTGGATAGGCCATCGCGTGCGGCAGGTAAGCCGCACCGATCTCGTCGAGACCGTAGTTGAACGGGTTGCGGATCTTTGCGCTCACCGCCCGCGCGCAATCGCCGCAGGCGGTGCATTTCTCGTTCACGTAGCGTGGGTGCTGCTTCAGCGTCACCTCGTAGTGGCCGGCGCTGCCCTTGACGGCAGTGACCTCGGCCATCGTCAGCACGCGCACGTTGCGGTTGGCGCGCAGCCGCCGCAGGTTGATCTCCAGCCCGCAGGTCGGATGGCACATCTTCGGGAAATAGCGGTACAGCAGCGCGGTGCGCCCGCCGAGCGTCGGCGAGCGCTCGACCAGGATCACTTGGCGGCCGCATTCGGCGGCCTCGAGCGCGGCGGTCATGCCGCTGATGCCGCCGCCGACGACGAGCACGACGGGACTACCCGTTTGCTGAGCGCTCATTGCGCACCTCCACGCGGTTGGTGTCGATCGCGTCGAGCGGCCCCGGCGACTAGACCCTTCGCACCTCGAAGGTCAACCGTTCCAGGTCGCCCAGAATCCAGCATGCCGGCGCGCCGATTCCGGCCACCGTGCCCGGGTTCACAAGCCATGTCTGACCTCCTCGGATGTTCTGTTGTTGAACCGTGCTCGCGACATGCGAATGGCCGCAGCAGACCACATCGAAGTCGCCGGTGCATGCCATCCCCCTCGCGATGTCGGGGTAATGCGTGACGTAGAGGCGGCGCCCGGCGAGCAGCAGGTCGGCATCGGCGCCGTGATAGGTGAGCAGCCCGCCCGATGTCGCGCAGATTCGCGACATCGCCAACGCGTCACCGAGATTGTTGCCATGCACGACATGTACTGGAAGGCCCGCCGTCAGCAGCGGCCGCAACGTGTGGGCGCCGATGACGTCGCCACAGTGGACGACGGCGCCGGCGCCTTCCTGCTGCGCGGCCCGGGCCGCGGCGAGCAACGGATCGGCACGATCATGGCTGTCGGAAACGATGCAGATCTTCACCGCGCAAGCCGCTTGATCAGGACGCGCGCGTCTTGCTCATCCATACGACTTGACCACAGGCCAGTGTAGAGCGAATCACCCTTGTGGGTAATCGGCACTACCCCATCGAGGTAGTAGACGCTGTTCGACGCGCTTGGGCCTAATCGCAGGCCAGGCCAGGGTAGAGCCATGCTTTTCCGCGCGGACGATGTCCGGCCGGCACTGCAGCATCGAGACATGGCACGGACCCCCTTGCACGACCCGCAGGCCGACCCGCACAGCCGGTCGGCCCGCGAGACGCGCAACACCACCTGCTACATGTGCGCTTGCCGGTGCGGCATCCGGGTGCACTTGCGCGACGGCAAGGTGCGCTACATCGACGGCAATCCCGACCATCCGCTGAACCAAGGCGTGATCTGCGCCAAGGGCTCGTCGGGCATCATGAAGCAGTACTCGCCGGCGCGGCTGACCCGGCCGCTCAAGCGGCGCGAGGGCGCCGAGCGCGGCGCCGGCGATTTTGTCGAGATCGAGTGGGAGGAGGCGTTCGCGACGCTGGCCGAACGCCTCGGCCGCATCCGCGCGACCGACCCGAAGAAGTTCGCGCTCTTCACCGGGCGCGACCAGATGCAGGCGCTCACCGGCCTGTTCTCGCGCCAGTTCGGCACGCCCAACTACGCGGCGCACGGCGGTTTCTGCTCGGTCAACATGGCCGCCGGATTGATCTACACGATCGGCGGGTCGTTCTGGGAGTTCGGCGGCCCCGACCTCGACCGCGCCCGGCTGTTCGTCATGCTCGGCACCGCCGAGGACCACCACAGCAACCCGCTGAAGATCGCGATCAGCAAGTTCAAGCGCGACGGCGGCCGCTTTATCTCGATCAACCCGGTGCGCACCGGCTATTCGGCGATCGCCGACGAATGGGTGCCGATCCGGCCGGGCACCGACGGTGCGTTCCTGCTCGCGGTGATCCACGAGATCATCGCCAAGGGGCTGTACGACCGCGACTTCGTCGTGGGCTGCACGAACGGCGGCGAGCTCGTCAATCAGGATCCTGCCAGCGACGAGTTCGGCATGTTCGTGCGCACCGAGGTGCCGCAGGAGGAGGCGTGCTACGACCCGCAGAACAAGCTCTGGTGGGACCGGCACACGAACAAGGCAGTGCTGAGCCACCAGGCGGGCGCCGACCCGTTCCTGCTCGGCGACTTCAATCTGTCCGACGGCACGCCGGTCAAGCCGGCGTTCCAGTTGCTGCAGGACCGCGTCAAGGACTACACGCCCGAATGGGCGTCGCAGATCACCGGCATCCCGGCCGAGACGATCCGTCGCCTCGCGCACGAGATGGGCGTGACCGCGCGCGACCAGCGCATCGAGCTGCCCATCGCCTGGACCGACGCCTTGGGCAACGAGCACGACACGGTGACCGGCAATCCGGTCGCGTTCCATGCGATGCGCGGGCTGGCGGCGCACTCCAACGGCTTCCACACGATCCGCGCGCTCGGCATCCTGATGTCGCTGCTCGGCACGATCGACCGCCCGGGTGGCTTTCGGCACAAGGCGCCGTTTCCGCGCCCGATCCCGCCGTGTGCGCGCACGCCCAACGACGAGCGTGCGGTCAAGCCGAACCACCCGCTGGACGGCATGCCGCTCGGCTGGCCGTCGGACCCGGACGACCTGTTCGTCAACGACGACGGTTCGCCGGTGCGCATCGACAAGGCCTTTTCGTGGGAGTACCCGCTGTCGGTGCACGGGCTGATGCACAACGTCGTGACCAACGCCTGGCGCGGCGACCCGTACCGCATCGACACCCTGCTCGTCTTCATGGCCAACATGTCGTGGAACTCGACGATGAACACGGCCGAAGTGCGCAAGATGCTCAACGACCGCGACGAGCAGGGCGAGTACAAGATTCCGTTTCTGGTCGTCGCCGACGCGTTCCACTCGGAGATGACGGCGTTCGCCGACCTGGTCCTGCCCGACACCACCTACCTCGAGCGGCACGACGTGATGTCGATGCTCGATCGGCCGATCTCGGAGTTCGACGGCCCGGTCGACGCGGTGCGCATCCCCGTCGTGCCGCCCACCGGCGACTGCAAGCCGTTCCAGGAGGTGCTGATCGAGCTCGCGACAAGGCTCAAGCTGCCGGCCTTCGTGACGAAGGACGGCAAGCGCAAGTTCCGTGACTACCCGGACTTCATCGTCAACTACGAGACTGAAGCCGGCTCCGGCATCGGTTTCCTGGCCGGCTGGCGCGGCAAGGGTGGCGAGAAGTCGCTGATCGGCGAGCCCAATCCGCGGCAGTGGGAGATGTACGAGCAGCACAACTGCGTCTTCCACTACGAGCTGCCGCGCAGCTACCAGTACATGCGCAACTGGAACCAGGGCTACCTCGAGTGGTCGCGCGCCAACCGCATCACGCGCTACGCCGAGCCGATCCTGATCCACCTGTACTCGGAGGTTCTGCAGCGCTTCCGCGCGGCGGCGCAAGGCAAGGGCCTGACGCGCCAGCCACCCGCGCACCTGCGGCAACGCGTCCAGACCTACTTCGACCCCTTGCCGTTCTTTTACGAGCCGCTCGAGGCGCACGTCACCGACAAGCAGAAGTACCCGCTCGCCGCGGTCACGCAGCGGCCGATGGCGATGTACCACTCGTGGGATTCGCAGAACGCCTGGCTGCGCCAGATCCACACCTACAACGTGCTGTTCATCAATACGCAAACCGCGCGCGCGGCCGGCATCAATGAGGGCGACTGGGTGTGGGTCGAGTCGCAGTGGGGTCGCGTGCGCTGCAAGGCGAGCCGCTCGCAGGCGGTCGAGCCCGGCACGGTGTGGACCTGGAACGCGATCGGCAAGGCCGCCGGGGCCTGGAACCTCGCGCCCGACGCCAACGAGTCGCGCGACGGCTTCCTGCTCAACCACGTGATCTCGGAAGAGCTGCCAGTGCGCGGCAGCGACGCGCGCATCTCCAACTCCGACCCGGTCACCGGCCAGGCTGCCTGGTACGACGTGCGGGTGCGCGTGGTCAAGGCGGCGGCCGACGAGCCGGCGCGCACCGAGCCGCAGTTCGCGCCGATGCGCCGCTATCCCGGCATGTCCGAGCGCCCGGCCGAGCTGGACTCGTTCGAAACGGCGGCCGCCGTGGCCGAGGCAAAGCGATGAACCTGCGAGCCCATCCTGCAAGCGGCGTCTCCCCGATCGGCGGACGGCGAGCGGCACTGAGGGGGCGCGCATGAGCCGCAAGCAGCTCGCCCTGGTGATCGACCTCAATGTCTGCGTCGGTTGCCACGCCTGCGTGACCAGCTGCAAGGAGTGGAACGGCGCGGGCGCCGCCGGCCCGATGACCGACCAGAACCCCTACGGCGCCGACCCGAGCGGCACCTTCTTCAACCGCGTGCAGACGTTCGAGGTCGGCGAGTTCCCGCACACCGAGACGGTGCACTTCCCGAAATCCTGCCTGCATTGCGAGGAGCCGCCGTGCGTGCCGGTCTGCCCGACCGGTGCGTCGTACAAGCGGGAGGAAGACGGCATCGTGCTCGTCGACTACGACAAGTGCATTGGCTGCAAGTACTGCAGCTGGGCCTGTCCGTACGGTGCGCGCGAGCTCGACGAGCAGCAGCGCGTGATGAAGAAGTGCACGCTGTGCGTGGACCGCATCTACGACACCGCGCTGCCCGAGATCGATCGCAAGCCCGCCTGCGTGATGGCGTGTCCGACGTCGGCGCGCATCTTCGGCGACATCCACGATCCGCACTCCGAGGCGTCGAGGGCGATTCGCGAGAACGGCGGCTACGCGCTGATGCCCGAATGGGGCACCCAGCCGGCCAACCACTACCTGCCCCGGCGCACCACGCGCATCCGCATCCACGCCGACGAGCTGGTGCGCGCGGACAACCCGCTGCGCGTCGAGGGCCACCTGCCCAAACCCGCGCCCGGTGCGGCCACGCTCGACGACGCGAGCTGGTGATGACGACCCCCCCGCAGCGCCTTCGGCGCCTCCCCCCAGGGGGCGCCGCCAGCGGCCCGGCGAAGCCGGTTCCGCGGCGGCCGCTTGGCTGCATCGAACACGTGCATGGCGCGTGCCGCTGGGAACCGCAGACCACTTGAGATATGCACCCCGCGTTCTCCGTGATCTTCCTCACCACGCTGATCGGCGCGGGGCAGGGGCTGTTCCTCGCGCTGTTCACCGTGCAGTGCTATGCGCTGGTCGGGCTGCTTCCTGCGCTGCCCGACGGGGACATGCATGTCGCCGGCTCGGTGATCGCGCTCGCATTGCTCGGCGCCGGCCTCGTCGCGTCGTTCTTCCACCTCGGCCGCCCCGAGCGCGCCTGGCGCTCGGCGGCGCAGTGGCGCACCTCGTGGCTGTCGCGCGAGGTCATCGTGCTGCCGGCGTTCATGGCGAGCGTCGCGCTGTACGGTCTGCTGCACGCGCTCGAGTGGTCACCCGCACTCGTGAGCCTGCCGTCGGGGCGGGCAATCGAACCGAGCTTCGTGGTCGGGATGGCTGGCACGGTGCTCGCGTTCGCGCTGTTCGTCTGCACCGGCATGATCTACGCAGCGGTGCGTTTTCTCGCCGAATGGCACACGCCGCTGACACCGATCAACTACACGCTGCTCGGCGGCGCCTCCGGCTTCACGCTGGCCGCTGCCCTGGCCGCGCTCGCCGCACCGCAGCGGGTCGGATTTCTGGCCGGTTGGGCGATCGTGCTCACCGTGCTGGCTGCGCTCGGCCGCTTCGCCTCGCTGTGGCGCAACGCGCGGCTTCAGCCGCGCTCGACGATCCAGACCGCGATCGGCGTCAAGCATCCACAGGTGGTGCAGAAGTCGCAGGGCTTCATGGGCGGGGCGTTCAATACGCGTGAGTTCTTCCATCGTGCCACGCCTGGCGTCTTGCGTTTGGTCAAGCCGGCGTTCATCGTGCTCGCGTTCGTCGCGCCGGTTCTGCTGCTGGCCGCGGGGCGCGGCGAGGGTTCACCGGCGTTGCTCGCGCTGGCGTTCGCGCTGCAATATGTGGGGCTGCTTGCCGAGCGCTGGTTCTTCTTCGCGCAGGCGCAGCATCCGCAGAATCTGTATTACCAGGCGGCGGCGTGAACCAGGCCCCGATGTCCCCACGTGCCGGCCCCGCCGCCTGGCTCGTGCGCGGGTTCCCTTTCCTCGCCTGGTTCCCGGTCAGCTCGGCCGTGGTGCGTGGCGACCTGATTGCTGGCGTCACCGGCGCTCTGGTGTTGGTGCCCAAGGCGATGGCCTACGCGCAGCTGTCAGGGCTGCCCGTGCATTTCGGTCTTTACGTGGCTTTTGTGCCAGCGATCCTCGGCGCGTTGTGGGGCTCGTCGCGCCAGCTGTCGACGGGGCCGGTGGCGATCGTCTCGCTGATGACCGCCGCGGCGCTGACCCCACTGGCCGTACCGTTCTCGGCTGACTACATCGAGCTGGCGTTGCTGCTGACCCTGATGGTCGGCGTGATCCAGTTCGCGCTGGGCGCGTTCAAGCTGGGAGCGATCGTCAACTTCATCTCGCACCCGGTGATCCTCGGCTTCATGAACGCGGCAGCGATCATCATCGCGCTGTCGCAGCTCGACCTATTGCTGGGCGTTCCCAAGGGGCGCAGCGCATCGTTCCTGGGTGACATCTGGCAGATGCTGACGCACCTGCCGCAGACGCACTGGCCGACGCTGGCAATGTCCGCGTTCGCGCTACTGCTGATGGTGTTGCTCAAGCGTGTCCCGGCGGTGGCCAGACTCAACGTGCTGGTCGCCGTCGTCGTGACCACGGTCGTCAGCGTGGTTGTCGGGTACGAGCGCAACGCGCGCGCCGCCGTCGATCAGATTGCCGACGCTGAGGTGCGCGACCGCGTCGTGCGCTATGCAGACACCGCCGAGCGCATCAAAGCGCTGGAAGCGCGTGCGGCCGAGCAGGCCATGCGGCTGCGGCGTCTCGAAACTGCAGGAGGCGATCGGCGCGCCATCGCGGCCATGCGCCACGAGCTGCACCTGACCCAGCTCGACGCTGCCGATCTCACCGTCGAAAACAAGGATCGCTGGGCAAGATTGCTGCGCGTCGCCTTCGAACGCAGCGAATCGGCTGGCGGCGAGGGGGCGAGCCTGCACTTGGCGGGGCAGCTGCCGCCCGGCCAGCGCGGCGACGACGGCACCTGGCGGCTGAAGAAAGTCGACGGCAACGAACTGCACCTCAGCGGCGGGGGCGAGGTCGTCGGTGACATTCCGCGCGGCCTGCCGGCGCTGCGTGCGCCGAAGATCACCTTGGACGCCGTGCTGTCGCTGTTGTCAGCAGCGCTTGTCATTGCGCTGGTGGGTTTCATGGAAGCGATCGCGATGGCCAAGGCTCTCGCGGCCAAGACGCGCCAGCGGCTGGACCCCGACCAGGAGTTGATTGGGCAGGGCATGGCCAACCTGGGCGGCGCGTTCTTCCAGTCGTACCCGGCCTGCGGCTCGTTTACCGGTTCGGCGATCAACCTGCAGGCTGGCGCCAGGACCGGCCTTGCGATGGTGTTCAACGGCCTGTTCGTGGTCGCGACGTTGCTCGTGCTGACGCCGTACCTGTACCACCTGCCGAAGGCAACGTTGGGCGTGATCATCCTGCTGGCCGTGGCGAGCCTGGTCACCGTGCAGGCACTCAAGCACACCTGGCGAGCCAGCCGCGCCGATGGCATGGTCGCAGCCGCGACATTCGTCGTCACGCTGCTCGCGGCGCCGCATCTGGACCGCGGCATCCTGATCGGCGCCACGCTGGCCGTGCTGCTGTACCTGCTGCAGACGATGCGGCCGCGCGTCGCGGTGCTGGGTCGTCATCGCGACGGCGCGTTACGCGATACCCATGCCCACCCCGGCCTGCCGACGAGTCCGGACGTGCTGGCGTTGCGGTTCGACGCGGGGCTGTACTTCGCCAACGCCGCGTTTTTCGAGCAGCACGTGCTCGATGAAGTCGCGGCCAAACCGGGCATCAAGGTGCTGTTGATCTCGGGCGCGAGCATCAATCGGATGGACGCATCGGGCGAGGAAGTGGTGCGCCGGCTGGTCGAACGGATGCGCGACAGCGGTGTCGAGGTGATGTTCAGCGGGCTGAAGAAGCAGGTGCTCGATGTCATGCAGCGCACCGGGCTGGACACGCTGATCGGCGCCGAGCATCTGCTACCGAGCGACGAGCAGGCGCTCGCAGCGATCTATCGCCGGCTGGGGCGCGACGGCCACGGCGAATTGCTGCCCGGCCCGTCCCCCAGATCGGAGCGGGCGACATGAACGCGGCCGCGCTGAGCCGAACCTGGCTGCCGTTTCTCGCCTGGTGGCCGTCGCTGACGCGCGATACGCTGCGCAGTGACGCCGTCGCTGCTCTCACCGGCGCCGTGGTCGTGCTGCCGCAGGCGGTGGCGTTCGCGACGATCGCCGGCCTGCCGCCGCAGTACGGGCTCTACGCCGCGATGGTCCCGGCGGTCGTCGCCGCGCTGTGGGGCTCCAGCCGGCACCTGGTGTCGGGGCCGACGACGGCGATCTCGGTGTTGGTGTTGGCGACACTGGCGCCACTCGCGGAGCCAGGTAGCGAGCCCTACGTCGCGATGGCCTTCACGTTGAGCCTGCTCGTCGGCCTGATGCAACTCGGATTAGGTCTGGCCAAGCTCGGTGCCATCGTCAATTTCATCTCGCACACCGTCATCGTCGCGTTCACGGCCGGCGCCGCCTGTCTGATCGCGGCCTCGCAGATCAAGCACTTCTTCGGCCTCGCCGTGCCCCGCGGGGCCGAGTTCCACGAAACCTTGCTCTTCGCGGCCGAGCACCTGGGCGAGGCGAATCTGTGGGTCACGCTGGTCGGACTCGTGACCCTCCTTGCCGGTTTCGTGGCGCAGCGCTACGTGCCGAAGCTGCCCTACATGATCATGGCCATGCTCGCCGGCAGCGTGTTCGCGGCCATCGTCAATCAGCAACTCGGCGTGTCGCGCACAGGTATTGCCACGGTCGGCGCACTGCAGGGTACGTATCCGCTGCCATCGCTGCCCGACCTGTCGCCGGGCACGCTGCGCGCGCTGCTCTTTCCGGCTGCTGTGGTCGCGGTGATCGCGCTGACCGAAGCGGTCGCGATCGCGCGCTCGGTCGCCACGCGTTCGGGCCAGCGCTTGGACAGCGACCAGGAGTTCATTGGTCAGGGCCTGGCGAACGTCGCGGGCAGCTTTTTCTCGGCCTACCCCTCCAGCGGGTCGTTCAACCGCAGCGGCGTGAATTTCGCTTCTGGCGCGCAGACGCCGCTTGCCGCGGCACTTTCGGCGCCGTTCCTGCTCGTGATCGCGGTCGCGGCGGCGCCGTTGGTCGCCTATCTGCCGGTGGCGGCGATGGCCGCGATCCTGTTCATCGTCGCGTGGGGCCTGATCGATTGGCACGGCATCGGGCAGATCCTGCGCCGCCATCCGCGCGAGCGGATCGTGTTGCTGGTGACCTGGGCCGGCGTGCTGATCGACCTCGAAAAGGGGCTGTTCATCGGCGTGGTGGTCTCGCTGCTGTTTTACCTGTACCGCACCTCGCGGCCGAAGATCGACGAGCGGGCGCCACCGCGCGCGGAACTCGGCAACCCGCGCCGCAAGATGGTCGAAGCCAGCGTCGACGCGCCGGTGTGCCCCCAGCTCGCGATGCTGCGCGTGCGCGGCTCGATTTACTTCGGCGCGGTCGAGCACGTGCAGGAACGCTTCCACGAGGTCGACGAGGCCGACCCGCGGCGCAAGTGGCTGATGGTCGTCGCGCAGGGCATCAATTTCGTCGACCTGGCCGGCGCGCAGATGCTCGCCGCCGAGGCGCGCCGGCGGCGCGCAGTTGGCGGCGGGTTGATGGTTGTCTGTGCTCATCCGTCGGTAGAGGCGATGCTGGTGCGCACTGAAGGCATCACCAGCATTGGCATCGACCGGTTGATCGCGCACAAGGGCGATGCCCTGCGCAAGGTCTACCCACTGCTCGACAGCGAAGTCTGCAAGGTCTGCACTCTGCGCGTGTTCGAGGAGTGCCAGCAGACGCTGCCCAACGGGAAGCCGCGGGCGGCCGCGCCGGACGACGCTGCCGGCCTGACAGAATCCGCACTGCCCATCGAGACCCGACCATGAGCGACGCCCTCAATTACCTCGTCAAGGCCCGGCCCGACGCGATCGGGCACTACTTCAAGTTCCTCAAGGAGTGCGGCAAGCACCTGGACCCGAAGACGCGCGACCTGATCAGCGTGATCACCAAGGTCGACGCGCAGACCGAGCGCGGCTTTCGCCAGTACCTCGGCCGCGCGCTGCGCGAGGGCTGCACGCCGCTCGAGGTGCTCGATGCGCTGCTCATGGCGTTCCCGACGCTCGGGCTGGCGAAGATCGTCTGGGCGGTGGACATCATCCTCGCGATGGATCTGCCCGAATTCCAGCCCGCCGCGCTTGGCGGAAAGGGCGAGTGGCACGACGTGATGGCGACCAAGGACATCAAGGTCGGCGCCGTCGAGCGTGTCGAATGCGACGGCCGCGGGCTGTTCGTCTACCGTCACGCGAAGGGCTTTCGCGTCTACGACAGCCGCTGCCCGCACCAGACCACCAACATCCCGCACCTCGCGCTCGAAGGCACCACGCTGACCTGCCCGAAGCACCAGTGGGTGTTCGACATCCGCACCGGCGACTGCATCAAGAAGGGCACCAGCCCGCTGCGGCAGTGGGAGTGCAAGGTCGACAAGGGCCGGCTGCTCGCGCGCTGGTGAAAGGCAATGGATTGGAGGGAGCCACTCGATACGTCGGCGGGCGGTTTCATTTTTGGTTTGACGACGACACAGGAGACGACCCAATGAGATCCTTCAAGCACGTTCTGCGCTACAGCGCGATTGCCGCCGCGTGCGCCTGCGCCGTCCCGGCAATGGCGACCAACGGCTACTTCCCGCACGGTTACGGCATCAAGGCCACGGGCATGGGCGGTGCCGCGACGGCGATGGCCGAAGACAGCCTTGGCGGCGCGACCAACCCGGCCAAGATGGTCTGGGTCGGCTCGCGCGCGGACCTTGGCCTGGTTCTGTTCAGTCCGCACCGCGATTCCGAGCGCACGGACGCTGGAGTTCCGTCGCTCAACGGCAAGGTCGACAGCGACAAGACGATGTTTCCGGTGCCCGAGTTCGGCTACAACCGCATGATGCGCGACAACCTGTCGGTCGGCCTTACGGTCTACGGCAACGGCGGCATGAACACGACGTATCCGCAGGGCAACTTCAACTGTGGCGTCGGGCCGGCCAACATCCTTTGCGGCTCTGGCGAAGTCGGCGTGGACCTGATGCAGCTGGTGATTGCGCCGACGGTCGCCTACAAGATCAACCCGCAGCACTCGGTCGGCGCATCGCTGCTGCTCGCCTACCAGCGGTTCAAGGCGACGGGCCTGCAAGCCTTCGACAACCCGGGCCCGCCATTTCCCGATTTCACCGGAGCGCCGGGCAGCGTCACCAACACCGGCTACGACGACTCCACCGGCGTGGGGCTGCGCATCGGCTATATGGGACGGCTGTCCGACATGGTGACGATCGGCGCGGCGTACTCGCCGAAGATCGACATGAGCAAGTTCGACAAGTACAAGGGGCTGTTCGCCGAACAAGGCAACTTCGACATCCCGTCGAACTACAGCCTCGGCGTCGCGATCACGCCGGCGCCGCGCTGGACGGTCGCACTCGACTACCAGCGCATCAATTACAGCGACTCGCGCGCCGTGAACAACCCCAGCCAGCCGCCCGTGGCGCCGCTCGGCG
>CP070653.1:1652005-1656326 GCA_020354665.1 Burkholderiales bacterium | reverse complement strand
TTACGCCACAAGCCGCATGCCGTGGGCGCCAGTCCAGCGCAAGAGTCTGCGCTGTGTCAATGCGACCGGCTTGCGCCGCCCGCTAACCTGCGCGCATTGCAGTCGATACTTGGGGCATGAATCTCCTGTGGCTGCTCGCGCCGGCCGTGTCCTTCGTGCTGCTCGGCGCGCACTTCTTCCGCGCGGGGCAATGGCCGCTGCTGCTCGCCTGCGTCGTGTTGCTGCCTTTGCTGCTGGTGCGCCGCGCTTGGGTGCCGCGGCTGATGCAGGCATGCCTGCTGGCCGGCTCGCTGGAGTGGGCGTGGACCGCCTTCGCGCTCGCCCAGCAGCGCATCGCGTTCGGGCAGCCGTGGTTGCGGCTGGCCTCGATCCTCGGCGTGGTGGCGATGTTCACCGCCGCCTCGGCGCTCGTGTTCGGCGTGCGACGGCTGCGCGTGCGCTGAGCGTCGTCGAACCTGCACGGGCTGTTTCGGCCACGCTCGACATGGTGCCCACCCAGCCGAGAACAGCCGCTGGCCCGCCCGAACGATGCGCGTGCTGCCTCGACGCCGAGCGGCACGTTGACTGGGCGCAACGACACGGCTCGGCAACAGGATGATCGGCAACGCCTCGGACACACTGCTCTACGCAGCGCGGCCGGCCGTGGTGGCGCGGCACGCCGGACAGCTCGCGGTGCTGCTCGCGGGTTTGAGCCTGGTGCCGGTGCCGGTCGCGTTGGTCGCCGGCGAGTATTCGTCGGCGATGCGCTATGTCGTCGTCGCCATTGCGCTGGCGCTCGCGGGCGCGTGGCTGGCGCGCCGCGAGGCGCCGGACACGGTGCAGGTGAACGAAGCGATGGTGATCGGCATGCTCGCATTCATCGCCACGCCGCTGGCGATGACCTGGCCGCTGATGGCTTCGGGAATCGGGTTCGGCGATGCGTTGTTCGAATGCATTTCCGGCATCACGACGACCGGCCTCTCGACGCTCGGGACCGTCGAAGGCATGCCGGTCTCGTTTCTCTTCGAGCGTGCGTGGCTGCAATGGCTGGGTGGCCTCGGCATCGTCGTGCTGTCGGTGGCGCTGCTATCGGGCAGCGAGCTGGCGTCGCGCCGCCTCGTCGAGTCGCCGGTGAGTCCGGAAACACTGGACACGAGCACGCGGACCTACGCCCGGCGAAGTTTCTTCGTCTACGTGAGCCTGACATTGGGTGCGATCGCCCTGCTGTGGCTGGCCGGCTGGCCTGCCGTCGACGCGGTGTTGCTCGCACTTGCCGCGATTTCCACCGGCGGGTTCGCGCCGCACGATGTCAGCCTGGCGGCCTCGCCGCTGTGGTCCGCTCGATGGGCGGTAATCGTGGTGGCTTTGGTGGGCGCACTGCCGCTGTTGCTGTACCACTCGGCGTTGCGCAGGCAATGGAAGACGCTGTTCAGGGATCCCGAACTGCGGCTGCTGGCGCTGCTCGGAATGGCCATGACGGTGCTGCTCGCGCTGCTGATGGCATACCGTGACGGTGAGTGGTCGCTCGAGCACGCCGCTCGTGCGGCGATCATGGCGCTCTCGGCGCAGACAACCAGCGGGTTTGCGGTGGTGGCGCCGGTCGACCTCGGCCACGCCGCCATGCTGGTGCTGATCGTCGCGATGGCGGTCGGCGGCAGCGTGGGCTCGACGGCCGGCGGCATCAAGCTGCTGCGCATGGTGCTGCTGCTGCGCGTGGCGCGCTTGATCGTGCGTCGCACCGCGATGCCCCAGCACGCGGTGACCCCGCTGCGGCTGCGCGGCAACCGGGTCTCGATGGAGGACCTGACCGGCGCACTGTTTGTCGTGCTGCTGTTCGTAGCGACGGTGGTCCTGTCCTGGCTGCCTTTCCTCGCCGCGGGATACGACCCGCTGCGCTCGCTGTTCGAGGTGGTGTCGGCCGTCGGTACGGTCGGGTTGTCGGCGGGTGTGACGGGACCTGGGCTTCCGGACGGGCTGAAGGCCGTGTTGTGCGTCGACATGCTGATGGGCCGCGTCGAATTCATCGCGATGCTGGTGATGCTGTACCCTCGTACGTGGTTCGGACGCCGGAGATCGACATGAGGGCCGTATTCGTCGGTGCGGGCGCCACGACTCTCGCCACGGCGCGGATGCTGCTGAAGGGCGGGCACGAGGTGGTGCTGATCGAGAAGGACAAGGAGCGCATCGAGGCGATCGAGGACGAACTCGACTGCGGCCTGCTGCACGGTGACGGCAGCCGCCCCGCGGTGCTGCGCGAAGCCGATCCCGAGGGCACGGAGTTCCTGTTCTGCCTGACCGGCGACGATCAGGCCAACATCCTCGCAAGCCTGGTCGGGCGTACGCTGGGCTTCAAGCGCGTGGTGTGCAAGATCCAGGACTCCGAACTGGTTCACTTGTGCGTCGAACTCGGGCTGGAGGGCGTGATCATCCCGGCGCAGACCATCGGGCGCCACCTGGCCGAGATGTTCGAAGGCCACGACCCATGGGAGATCTCGGCGAAGATTCGCGGTGATGCGCGCATGTTCTCTTTCGTCGTGAAGGAGGACGAAGAGGGCAACCTGCGCGACCTCGAGCTGCCCCGCGAAACGCGCGTGATCTGCGTCTATCGTGGCAACAAGTTCCTGCTGCCCGACGACGAGATGCGCATCGCCAAGGACGACGAAGTGGTCGTCATCACGGCCAGCGCGAACCTGCGTCGACTGGCCGAACGCTGGGGCGCGCAGGGGCGGCGCGCCGGCTGATCCGCAAGCGCAGGGCGCTCGCGACTGGACGCGCGGGCGATGGGCCGCGCCCGGCCAAGCTGCGAGACTGCCCGGTCAGCCGCGGGCGGCAGTCGCTACGGCCGGACGACCGCCCAGCCTTGCTGTGACTTCTCGATGATTTCGATCACACCGGCCTTCACGTAACCGATGTCGGGCAGCATGTCTGCCTTGGTCTTCTTGCGCCCGGCCATCGTGTTCTCGCACATCAGCACCTTGGCACCGGTCAGTGTCGTCTCGCTGATCCGCGACGCCTGCGGCGAATCCTTCTCGAGCAGCCCGATGCCGTTGCCGAACACGACAAACTCGATGTCGACCTTGTCCATCCCGTACGCGTTCTGCACGTTGCGAACGACATTGAGCGCCTGGGTCCACGTCTTCGGGTCGCCGTCGCTGACCTGGATCACGACGCCGGGCTTCGCGCCCGCGCCCTTGGCCGTGCCTGCCGACGATGTGTCGGTACCCATGCCGGCGCAGCCCACCAAGCCGAGCGCCAATGCAGCAGCGGCCAGCCAGGCCCCCGGAATGCGTGCCATCTCTTGTCTCCTCGGATGTTGATGCGACAGCCGTCAACTGTCGCGGGCGAAGTCGCGCGAGCCAGCCACATCCACGTGATGTGCTTGTGCAATGATAGCGTGGCGCTGACGGCGGAGTCGCGTGGACGCTGGCGGCGCGATGGGCATCGGCGTCGCTGCGCCACACCAGCAAAGTGAGTGAGGAGGGCGCCCCGTGACATGGTCGATTCTTGCGCGCGATAGCGAGGGCCGCTTCGGCGTGGCAATTGCCAGCCGCTTCTTCGCTGTGGGCGCGTTGTGCGTGCACACGCAGCGCGGCGTCGGGGCGTTGTCGACGCAAGCCCTGATGAATCCGCTGTATGGCCCCGCAGGAATGATGCTGCTCGCCCAGGGCCACACCCCCGCCGCGGTGATCGCCGCGCTCACGGCCACCGACCCGGGGCACGCGCAGCGGCAGTTGCACGTGCTTGGCGGACAAGGGCCGGCGGCGGCGCACACCGGCGCCGCCTGCATCGACTGGTGCGGGCATGTCGTGGGCGAGGGTTTCAGCGTTGCCGGCAACATGCTCGCCGGGCCGCGCGTCATCGAGGCGACGGCCGATGCCTTTGCCAGTCGCACCGGCCAACCGCTCGCCGAGCGTCTGCTGGCTGCGATGGCAGCCGGCGAGGCAGAGGGCGGTGACAAGCGGGGCAAGCAGTCGGCAGCACTTCGCATCCACGGCGACAACGACTATCCGGAGCTTGACCTGCGCGTGGACGACCACAGCGCGCCGCTGGTCGAGCTGCAACGGCTGTACGAAGTGAGCTTGCAGCGGTTCCAGCCCTTCGTCGCGTGCTTGCCTCGTCGCCGTGATCCGGTGGGCGAGCTTGACCGCGGCCGCATCGAGGCGTTTATCGAGCGATTTCACGCTCAGAGGCAGACGGGAACCTGAATTGGCCCTGCTCGAAGTCGCCGATCTGCGCACCGTCTTTGCAACCGAAGACGGTGAGGTGGCTGCCGTCGATGGGATCAGCTTCTCGGTTCAGTCCGGAACCACGCTGGCGATTGTCGGCGAATCCGGTTGCGGCA
>CP070653.1:1636068-1651905 GCA_020354665.1 Burkholderiales bacterium | reverse complement strand
GCTGTTGCTGCTGTGCCTGGCCGGCGGCACCAATGCCGAGCCGGTGACGTATCGCCTCGATCCGACGCACAGCTTCGGTTACGCCGAGGTCGATCATTTCGGCACGTCGACGATCCGCATCCGTTTCGGCCCCGTGCGCGGCGAGGTGCAGCTCGACCGCTTCGCCGACTCCGGACGCATCGATATCGCGCTTGAGACCGCAAGCGCAAACAGCGGCGTTGCCCCCTTCGACGCCCGGCTGCGCGAACCCGACCTGCTGGCCAGCGACGAGCACCCGCAGGCGCGTTTCGTCGCCGAGCGATTCGTCTTCGAGCGGTTGTCGCTGCGCGAGGTCCACGGCGCGCTGACACTGCGCGGCACGACCAAGCCGCTGGTGCTTCGCGCGTCGCGCTTTTCCTGCTATCCCAGCCCGGTGCTGGTGCTGCGCGAGGTGTGCGGCGGCGACTTCGACGGCGAGCTGCGCCGCAGCGAGTTCGGCATCGACTTCGGGCTGCCGTTCGTCAAGGACGTCGTGCGCCTGAAGGTTCAGGTCGAAGGGGTCCGGCAGCAACCTTCGGACGCCGAGCCCAGCCAGTAGCGTGACGCGGCGAGTCGCGCATCAACCGGTCGCGCGACCACCGATGCAGGCATGGACCGCGTCCGCGTGATCAGCGCCCCAGCAAACCGCGCAGCATGTCGCCCATGCCGGGACTCTTGGCGCCTTCGGCCTCGGATGGCCTGTCGTCTTCGTCGTCCTTCTTGTCAAGTCCATGCGGTGCGGGGCACTTCTTTCGTTCCGCCAATTGCTGGAGCGCATGCATCCGTTCGAACTGCCCCCCCTGCATGCCGGTGCGCAGCAATTCGCCCGAGGCGGCGGCATGTTCGTTCATCGCGTTGCGCGCCGGCTGACTGCGCTGCAGATCCCGCTCGGCCTGGGCCTTCATCTCGGCCTCCTCGCGCCGTTGCGCCGCCTTGGCGGCGATCGGGTTGAACGTCTCCTGCGCCGCGACGCGCGCCTCACTGGCGACTGTCGGTGCCGCACGCCGCGCGGCGTTCTTCTCCGGTTCCGCCTGAAGTCTCTTCTGCTCGTCCTGGGCATTCTTGGCGGTCTTGCCGAGCGTGCCAACCTCCTTGTCCATCGTCCCCCACAAGGCACCCATCTCGGCGTTGATCTGTGCGCAGGTGAGCTTGTCGTCGCCGGGGCGCTGATCGCCCGGCCCTTCCATCATCCGACGCGATTGCTCCAGCAGGGCAGGGTCGATCGATGGCACGGCCTGCGCGGCGGCCTGCCCCGACCACGCCAGAGTCAGTGAAGACAATGCGAAGCAAAACGCTTTCTTCATGGTCAGGCTCCTCTGAAATCGCCGCGAATCCCGAGCAGGCGGCATCAGCGCGCCGATGGCGCATGCGTTATCACGATCTCCGTGCTCTCGTCGACACTGCCTTGCTTGTTCGGCAGCTGCACGGTTCGCCGTATCACCCCTTGAGCGAAGATCGCGCGCCCGCTCGCGCCGGGCATTTCGATCTTGGAGAACTCGTCATCGCTGCCCGGATCGCGCGAATAAAGCGCGATCCAGCCGGGCGAAAAGATCGGCATCGGCGTCGGCCAACCCCAGTGGCCTTGGCACTTGGCCTCGACCAGGTGAGTCTCGGCACCGTCATGCGCGACGACCAGTGCCGCCTTGGGCTGCGCGCGCGTATCGACGCCCAGCCAGAACGAGAACTTGGTCGGTGGCGATGGCACGATCCGGTAGTCCGAGCAGGCACCTCCGGTGATCGATGCATTCGACCACACGATCGGCGCGCGGATCATTTCCGGGTGCGACGCGAAATCGTAGCCCGCGTCCTGGAGCATGCCCGGGCTCAATTCCAGCGTCACCATGCCCATCCCCGTGACGGTCTGCTTCAGGTAGTCAGCTGGACGAATTGCGGGGACGGCGTTGGCCAAGGACGGCGCGGCACCTGCTCCGGCGGCTAACGCCACCGCCGAGACCGCCGCATCGGTCGCGGCAGCTGCAGCGGAGGCCGCCGCATCGGTCGCCGCAGCCGCAGCAGAGGCCGCCGCATCGGCCCCGGCAGCTGCAGCGGCAGCGCCGACCGACCGGATGGGGGAGGCCGCTTGGATGCTCGATGGGCCACCGCTCTTGATCGTGACGGTCGACCGAAAGCTCACTTGGAACTTCATGCAGCGGCGAATCCGCTGCTGAGCCTCGGCGGCGATCTCGGGCGTGCCCTCGTCGACGGCCTTGCCCACCACGGCGAGCCATTCGTTCATTGCCGTGAAGTCGCCTCGCAGGCAATCATCGACGGCGTTCGTGGCCGTTGTGACCGCTGGAGTCTGGCCGGACGCGAGTCCAGCGGCGCACATGCACGCCACAGCAGAACCAGCGCGCCGCCAAGAACTGGCGCGCGAATCAGCTATCGCCACCTCACCCCCTAGCCGCTCGCATTGCGGCGTCCCGATGTTGCCAATAGCTTGCGCGACCCGTCGCATCAACACAATGGCGCTATTTGCGCGGGATCAAGGGAGTGTCGTGATTCTCATGGCGGCCCCCGGCCGCGAGCGGTGCGAGCCGCGGCGTCAACAGGCTTCGCTGTTCGCGCCACCTGCCGCCGCTCGGCAGGTACTTCGTCCGGTCGCCGCTGCCGGGCAGGCGAAGTTACAACTGCGGATGCCGGCGGCGAGCTCCGCCCGCCCGGCCGCGCAATGCCCAAGTCGATCGACGTGCTGCGCGGCATCCTCGGGTGCTGATCCGCTTGGGGCGCCTGCAAGGGACCTTCAGGGCGCCGCAACGCTCGTTGGCCTACAGTGGCAGCGTGCCAACTGCCATCAACGCTCCGCCGCTGCCGATTCACCCCGCCTTGACGGGACTCGGCATCCTCGAGCGCGGCTGGCTGTCGTCGAACAACGTGCTCGTGCACGGCGACGGTGCCGGCGCAACGCTGATCGATACGAGCCATTGCCTGCACGGCGCGTTGACCGTGGAATTGGTGCGCCGCGCGCTGGAGCGCGCCGGCAGCGGCGAACGCCTGGCGCGCATCGTCAACACCCATCTGCACTCGGATCACTGCGGCGGCAACGCCGCGCTGCAGCGCGCGTTCGATGCGCCGCTGTACGTGCCGCGGGCATCGTGGGACGCCGTGCAGCGCTGGGACGAAGACGCGCTGACCTACCGCGCGAGCGGTCAGCGTTGCGAGCGCTTCTGTGCGCAGGCGGCGCTTGCCCCCGGCGACGTGCTCGCCACCGGGCCGCGCCGCTGGCAGGTGCTCGCCGCGCCAGGGCACGATCCGGATTCGCTGATGCTGTTCGACGACGACCGCGGGGTGCTGATCTCGGCCGATGCGCTGTGGGAAAACGGCTTCGGGATCGTGTTCCCCGAGCTCGAGGGCGAGCAGGGATTTGACGACGTCGCGGCGGTGCTCGACCTGATCGAGCGGCTGCCGGTGCGCGTGGTGATCCCCGGGCACGGCGGGCCGTTCACCGACGCCGCGGGCGCGATCGAGCGTGCCCGCGTGAAGCTCGCCAGTTTTCGTGCCGAGCCGAAGCGCCATACGCGACACGCCGCAAAGGTGCTGATCAAGTACCACCTGCTCGAGGAACGACAGCAGCCGTTGCCCGAGCTGATGCAGTGGATGCAGCAGACACCGCTGGCGCAGGCGATCTGGCGCAAGCTTGACCGCCCCGAGCGGACGATCGACGCGTGGGTGCAGTCGCTGGTCGGCGAGATGACGGACAGCGGCGCCCTCGTGCTTCACGACGGGGTGGTGTACGACGCTTGACCCGCCGCGTTGACCCCGCACGCCACCGCCGCCCACAATGCCACGGATGACGATGCTGCCCTCGCCCGCACGCTTGCGTGCGCTGATTGCCACTCTGGAATGCGGATTGCTCGAACGCGGCACCGCGGTGCGACTGGCGCTGCTCGCCGCGCTCGCCGGCGAACACGTGCTGCTGGTCGGCCCGCCGGGCACGGCCAAGAGCGAGCTGGCGCGCCGGCTGCACCATTGCTTTGAAGGTGGCCGGTATTTCGAGCGGCTGCTGACGCGCTTCTCGACGCCCGAGGAACTGTTCGGCCCGCTGTCGCTGAAGGCGCTCGAGGACGATCGCTACGAGCGACTGGTCGACGGCTACCTGCCGACGGCGAGCATTGCGTTCCTCGACGAAGTCTTCAAGGCCAACTCGGCGATCCTCAACGCGCTGCTGACGCTGCTCAACGAGCGCGAGTTCGACAACGGACGCGGGCGTGCGCCGGTGCCGCTGATCTGCGTGATCGGCGCAACGAACGAACCGCCGGCCGACGAGTCGCTGCTCGCGTTCCATGACCGCTTCCTGCTGCGCGTGCCCGTCGCCGCGGTCGGTGAGGCGTCGTTCGCGGCGCTGCTCGAGCCCGCGCCGGCGCCCGCCGAGGCCGTCGCGGGGCTTGACAGCGCCGAACTCACGGCCGTCCGGGCGGCGCGCGACCGCGTGCTGCTGCCGACAGACGTGCTTGCGCACCTGACAGCACTGCGCGGCTTCCTGCACGAGCGGGGCATCGTGGTTTCGGATCGGCGCTGGCGCCTGTTTGCCGGCCTGCTGCGGACCCAGGCGGTGACCGAGGGTCGCGACGCGGTCGACGGCTACGACCTGTGGCTGGTGCCGTATGCGCTGCCGGCGGATCCGGCGCAGGTGCCGCTGCTCGCACAGTGGTTCGCCGACGAGGTCGCGCAGGCCGCACCGCAGGAAGCACCGTGGCTTGCGCGCGCAGTAGAAGCATTCGAGCAGCAGCTGCAGATCGAGCAGCAGGCACCGCCCGAGGACGGCGACGACGAGGCCGGCAAGCTCGCGCTGGCGCAGGCGATCGGCCGGCGTGAGGGCGATGCCGCACGCGCGTCCGGCAGTGAGGGGATGTTGCGCATCGTCTCGGCCAGGCTCGAGGAGAAGCTGCGCCGCCGCTACAGCCCGGCGCACGTCGAGGCGCGGCTTGCGCAGCTCGACGACCTGGCCCAGCGCGTGAGCGCCCACCGTGCGCCGATCGAGGCCGCCGCCAAGTGCACGGCAGGCGCCGTGCAAGGTCGGCTGTGGCTGCCGCCGGAGCTGGCCGCATCGTTCACTGCCGCGCAGCGGCACACCTTGAGCGTGCTCGATTCTTTCGAGCAGCGGCTTGCCGCCGTGCGCGACGGCTTCGCGGGCCTGCCGGTCGACGTCACCAGCCGCGAAACGGCACCGCCGCCGGTCGCACTGCCCGCCTGAGGCCGCAACAGAGCTCTGACCCGACCGCCGATGCGCGATCTGGACACGCCTTTCGATCGGCTGCAGGCGCTGCCCCGTGCTCTTTGGCTCGGCACGGTGGTCACCTCGGCAGGTACACCGGAGCGTCGGCTCGCCGACGTCGCGGTGTGGCGCGAGGCGCTGCTCGCCGGCACCCTGCCTGCTTCGGAGTGCGACTTCGGCGACGCCGCTGCGATGGCGCCGTTGCGTGAAGCGGCCGGCGAACTCGGCCTGCCCGCCCTGTGCCGCGGCACGCCGCCGCTGGCCGACCAGGTGATGCGCTCGCTGTTGTGGCACCTCGACCGCATCGTCGACTATCAGCCCCGGCTGACGCGCCCACAAGCGATCGATCGCGTCGCCGAGGAGTTTCGCTCTGCCTGGTCACTGGAGAAGGCGGGCTGGGAAGAGCTGCGCGCACTGCTGCAGGATCTGGGCGACCTCGGTGACCTGCGTTGGGATCAGCTGCAGGGCCACCTGCACTCACATGCCTGGCGCGAGGCGCAGCGGGCCGCGCGGCGGCTGGCGCAGTTGCAGCCGCTGGTCGAACTGATCCGCCGCCTCGGACGCGCCGAACGCGCCGCCGCACCGAGACGACAACAGCTGCCGGCACCGCGCCCGCCGCAGCGCTTGCCCACGCGCTGGCGCGAGACGCGGCTCGCCGATGCGCCCGGCGAACTCAGGGGCATTCACCACGACGACCGGCTCGAGCGAATGCTCGGCAGCGAAGCGATGCTGATCCGTCACCGCGTGCTGCACAAGCTGTGGCGGGCCAGGCGCGCCGAGCGCCGGCTGCTCTGCTACGACAGCGAGGCGGTGCTGGTCGAGCGCGTCGTCGACACAACCGGCCGCAGCCACGCCGCACAGCCCGAGCTCGAGCGCGAAAGCAGTGAACGCGGACCGATGCTGGTCGCGCTGGACACGTCGGGCTCGATGAAAGGTGCACCCGGCAACGTGGCCAGGTCCATCGTGCTGCAGGTGTTGCGCACCGCCCACGCCGAGCGGCGCGGCTGCCGGCTGCTCGCCTTCGGCGGCGCGGGCGAGTTGGTCGAACACGAACTCGCGCTGACCGCCGATGGGCTCGGCGCGTTGATGGCGGTCATGGGGCAATCGTTCGAAGGCGGCACCGACCTGCAGGCACCGATCGAGCGCGCGATCGCGCGGGTGCACGAAGCGCAGTGGTCGCGCGCCGACCTGCTGATCGTCAGCGACGGCGAATTCGGCTGCACACCGCAGACGCTCGCCCAGCTGGACCGCGCGCGCGACGAACTCGCGCTGCGCGTCCAGGGCATCCTGATTGGCGACCGCGAGACGATGGGCCTGCTCGACACCTGCGATGACATCTACTGGCTGCGCGACTGGCGCCGCCATGCCGACGACGAGATGCGCACGCCGGGCGACGCCGGCTTCACGCCGGTGCACAGCCAGAGCCTGACGGCGTTGTATTTTCCGAACGCACTGTCGCCGCGCGCGTCGCGCCACCACCGCAACGACTGAACGCGCCGCGGCAGGGCGCTGGCGGCGTCTGCGCACCATGCACCGCGCTTGTGCGCTCGCACCGGGCCGACGACTCTCTGCGCGCAGCGCAAACCCCACGATCGGGGTATGGCGACGCAGCGCACGAAGGCTACGCTCTGCGGTAACACCAACAACAGCAGGGGTCGGCTCGATGACACAGCAACGCTTCGTCCAGCTCGCTTTTGCGATCGCCCTGGTCGTGCTGCTGCTCACGCAGGGCATCTTCTGACGCCTCTGCCCGGCCGTGCTGCACGCGCGGCGGGGCCATCCACCACCGCCGCGGCACGGAAACGCGGGGGTATCGACCGCAACGCCCATCGCGCAAGGACGCCCCCGCGGGTAGGTAGGCGCAGTGCGCCCAGCTGCCATCCTTTCGTGACGCACGACACGAGTCGCGCGGTACTCACGCAATGCACCTGATCGACGCGCCCGTGCTCACGGGATGGCGCATCAGGCGACACACCGGCAACCTCGCGCCACACACAAAAAAGCCCGCCGCCGAGTAACGGCGCGCGATGCACAGGGACCGCAACCTGGACATCGACGCTCACTCGGAGACGGGGCCTCAGAAGGGTCGTTGGGTATGAACAGCAGTCAGGACGACGCGCCCGCTGGTGCTGCCGCACTGCAGCGCTTTTACCCGCTGCGCCGCGCCGAAGAGATCGTGCTGCTCGCATTGCGCGAGGGCGATGTCGCCCGTGTCGGGCTGCGCCGGCCACTCGTTCCGTCGATCGCGACGAGCCTTCGCGGAGCGTTCGTCAGCTTTCTCGCGCGCGGCGGCACCGGCGACCTCGAGGCGGGCCGCAGCCTGCAGATCATGGGCGCGTGGATCGAGGGACGCGTCGATCTGCACGACGCAACGGTCGCCGAGAGCATCTGGTTCTACCGCTGCGTGTTCGACGCCACGCCGCGGCTCGATGGCGCCCGTGTGCACGGCAGCGCCACCTTCTCGGATTGCCTCATGCCAGGACTGCGCGCCGAAGACAGCAAGGTTGCGGATGACTTCGCGCTGAATTCGGGGACCACGGTTCGCAATGAGGTGCGGCTGGCACGCGCGCTGATCGGGCGACACCTCGACCTGAGCCGCGCGCGCCTGCGCAGCGCGGAGCGATCGCCGGTAACCTGGCGGCGCCGCGTGACGGCAGACGCCGCGCGCATCGGCGGCAATGTGATGCTCGGCGGAGGCTTTGAAGCCGACGGCGAAGTCAGTTTCGCCGGCGCACGCATCGGTGGCAGCCTGCGTGCCGATGGCGCGCGCCTATCGGGCCAGCTCGACGCGTCCGGTGTGCGCGGCGTGGCGCTGACGCTCGAGCGCAGTTACGTCGCCGGCAGCGTCGCGCTAGACGCCGGCTTTGCCGCCGCCGGAACCGTGGACCTGACCGGCATGCAGATCGACGGTGACCTGCGGTGCAGCGGCGCCGACTTCGACGTCTATGGCGAAGCGGCCTTCTCCGGTGCACGCGCGTTGCTGCTCGACCGGGCCCGCGTTGGCGGCACGCTCGCCGTGGCAAACCTGAATAACCCGCTGGCGGGCGCCTCGTTGCTCGGCACGCGCGCCGGTTCGCTGCTCGACGATGCGAGCAGCTGGGGCGACCGCCTGGTGCTCGATGGATTTCGCTTCCGCCAATTCGCGCCAGGTGCGCCCACCACGGCTGCGACGCGCCTGCAGTGGCTCGCGCTGCAGGAGCCCAGCCATCTGGACCTTGACTTCCGTCCGGGCCCATGGCGCGAGTTGATTGCCGTGCTGCGCCGCATGGGCCACCACGAGTCGGCGCGCGAGGTGGCGGTCGCGCGCGAACGGCACCTGAGTCGCATCGGCCGCGTCGCCGGGGGCGCCTCTGCGGCCGAGCGCGGCCTTTCGAGGCTGGCACACGGCCTGCTCGGTGCGCTTGCCGGCTATGGCTACCGGCCGGCGCGCGTCGTCGGCGCGATGGCAGCCGTGTGGCTCGGCTGTGGCGCGCTGTACGTCGCGGCAACGCAGGCGGGCGCACTGTCGCCCGCCGGCATAGCGGCGCAAGTTGCACCGCCGGTGCGGCCGTTCGTGCTTTCGCTCGATCTGCTGCTGCCGATCGTTGACCTGCAGCAGGAAAGCCGCTGGGCGCCCCTCATTCACAGTCAGGCCGGCGCGGCGACGCCGATCTGGCAGCTGGCCACACGAGCGGCCGCGTGGTTCGAGGTCGTCTTCGGCTGGATCGCCAGCCTCGTCCTGATCGGCGCGCTGGCGGGTCTGTTCGACCGCGACCAGCGCGAGCGGCGAACCGGCTAAGCGGCAGCGACCCGCCGGCAATCCGGCCCTGGCTCGGATTCGGGCTGCGCGGCGCTGCGCACCGACCACACGCACGCGGCCCCCGTCGGGGCATTCGATCGTCCGGTACGCCTGCGCCGGCACGGCGCGGCCCTTTCTTCGTGGACGTGCCAGACAATGAACCCGATCCGCGCCGCGACGCATTCAGCGCGCGCGGCAGCAACGATTCAAGGGCTACGCCATGATCGAACTCGTCCAGTTCACACCCGCGTTCGGCCTGATGAACGCCAGCCCGTTCTGCATGAAGGTGGAGGTCTTCCTGCGCTTGGCGGGGCTGCCCTACCGTGCCATCAACGGCGCAATGCCGATGCGCATGCCCAAGGGCAAGCTGCCGGTGCTGCGCGTCAATGGTCAGACCATCGCCGACTCCGAAGCGATCCTCGCTTGGCTGCAGCAGCGCCACGGCGACGCGATGCCGGCGACGATGCGTGTGCCGATCACCGGTGCCGCCCACGCGATCCGCCGCATGCTCGAAGAGCACACGTATTTCGCGATGCTGTGGCTGCGCTGGATCGACGACGCGGGCTATGCAAACACCCGTCCGGCGTTCTTCGGCGGCATGCCCCCGGCCCTGCGCACGCTGGTGCCGGCGATCGTGCGCCGCAAGATGCGGCGCGACCTGGTCGGCCAGGGCATCGGCCGGCACGATGCTTCAGCGATAGCGATGCGTGCCTGTGCCGATCTCGATGCGCTGTCGGTGTTGCTCGGCGAGGCGCCTTACTTCGGCGGCAGCGAGCCCGGCGCGATCGACGCCACCACCTACGCCTTCCTCGCCAACGCGCTGTGGCCGCCGATCGACACCCTGCCGCGCCGCCATCTGCAGCAGCAAGAAGCGCTGGTCGCCTATTGCGAACGCATGCGCGAGCGCGTCGGCGCCTGAGCGGGCGGCACAAACAAGCAAGTCCCGCGGCCCGATCCGGTGCAGCCGGCGCGCCCGGGGGCGGCGGGCTGGGATACTCTGGCCGCGGCCATGAGCGAGATCCTCGCCGTCACGATTCCATTCTTCGCACTCGTGCTTTGCGGGTACCTCGCGGCACGCTACCGGTTGCTGCCCGAATCGGCGATCCCTGGGCTGAACGGCTTCGTGCTGTACTTCGCGCTGCCGTGCATGCTGTTCCGCTTCGGCGCGGGGATGCCGGTCGGCGAGCTGCTCGACCCGGTGGTGCTCGGCGTCTACGCGCTAGCCCAGCTGGCGGTCGTGACCTTCACGATTGCGGTGACGCTCAGCGAGCGCGTGCGCATCAAGGACGCTGCGTTCGGTGCGCTGGTGGCGGCGTTTCCGAACAGCGGCTTCATGGGCGTGCCGCTGCTGACCACGTTGCTCGGTGCCGCAGCGGCCGGTGTGGCGATCACCAGCATGCTCGTGGACATGCTGGTGACGACGTCGTTGTGCATCGCGCTCGCGATGTCGCATCGCGATCAAGACGCGCCCACCGAGTCCGGCGCGCGCAGTGCCGTGCTGCGCTCGCTATGGGGCGTCGTGACCAACCCGTTGCCGTGGGCGATCGCGCTGGGTGCGCTCGCCTCGGTCACCGGCCTGCAGCTGCCTGGGCCGATCCATGCCGTCGTCAGGATGCTCGGCGACGCAGCGACGCCGGTGGCGCTGTTCACGATCGGCTCGGTGCTCTGGCGGGCCGGCCAGCAAGTCCACACGCGCACGCCGGTCGCGTTGTATCTGCCGGTCGCTCTCATCAAGCTGCTGTTGCATCCGCTGCTCGTATTCGCGCTGACCGGTGCGGCGCGCGCGCTCGGCGCGCCGATCACGAACTTCCAGGTGCTCGTGCTGACGCTGGTCGCGGCATTGCCCAGCGCGAGCAACGTGTCGCTGCTGGCCGAACGCTATCGGGCCGACAACGGCCGGGTCACGCGCATCATCATGGCTTCGACGGTGCTTGCGTTCTTCAGCTTCACGCTGCTGATGTGGCTGCTGGGCGTACGGACGACGGGTTGACGCGCCGGCAATTGCAGCCATGACACTGCCCAGTAGCAGCGAAGCCGTGGTGGCCGAAGTGCTGCGGCGCGAACACCGGGGCGCCGTGGCGCTGCGTGCGCTCGGCGCGAGCGGCTTCTGCGCCACCTGGCGCGCCGAGGCCGGTGCAGCGCGGTGGTTCGTCAAGTCCGCGCCCGCCGCGTCGGCCGATCTGCTGGCGGCCGAAGCGGACGGCCTCGCCGCGTTGGCCACCACCGCGACTGTACGGGTGCCAGCGGTCGGCGGTCCGTGGCGCAGCGACGACGGTACCTTGGACGTGCTGGCAATCGAGTGGCTCGACTTCGCGCTGGCCGATGCCGGCTTCGGCGAGCGGCTGGGCGATGCGCTCGCGGCGCTGCATTGCTCGCCCTGCCCGATGCGGCCGCCGCGCTATGGCTGGAGGCGCGACAACCGCATCGGCGCGACAGTACAGACCAACCAGCCAACCGCGGCGGCGACAACGGCCGACTGGATCGACTTCTTCGCTCGGCAGCGGCTCGGCGCGATGCGTGCGCGACTGCCGCGCACAGCGCGGCTGCAGCCGCTGCACGCAGCCGTCGCTGCGGCGATCGATGCCCTGCCCGGATTGTTCGACGACGGCCACGCGCCGCATCCGGGCCTGATCCACGGCGATCTGTGGAGCGGCAATTGGGGCATGCTGGCCGACGGCACGCCGGTGGTGTTCGATCCGGCCGTGTCGTGCTCCGACGCCGAAGCCGAGCTCGCGATGATGGAGTTGTTCGGGGTGCCGCCAGCGGGCTTCTGGGACGCCTACCGCCAGCGGGCTGGCCTGCATGGCGGTTATGCGCGACGGCGCCCCGCGTACCAGCTTTACCACCTGCTCAACCACGTCGTGCTGTTCGACGGCGGCTATGTCGCCGCGGCGATCGCCTGTGCACAGGCCGTCGCGCGCGGAGCATGACGCAAAGGTGCCAACCGCTGCCTCGTATCGCGCCGCTTGCCGCGGCCAGCCGTCCTGGCGGGAAGCACTGTCGATCGCCGGACCTGGCAGCGTCCGGCAGCTGCGCACAGCCTCAGATCGCGAGCGGATCGACGTCGACCGCCCAGCGCAGCACGCCGCGGTGCGCGGCGCGCAGTTCGAGCAGCGGTGCGCGCAGCCCCGCGAGCACACGCTGCAGCGCTGCGCGCGATGGCGACTCGATCAGCATCTGCATGCGCCAGACGTTGGCCACGCGTGCCACCGCGGCCGGCACCGGCGGGTAGATCTTCACGGCGTCCGCACCGTCGAGTGCGCCGGCCGCCTGCGCCGCGGCGCGCAGGAAGGCGGGTGCGTCGTCGGCGTTGCGCGCGTCGGCGCGCAGTAGCGCGAGGTGCGTGAACGGAGGTAGCCCGGCGACCTCGCGCTCCGTCAGCTGCGACGCCGCAAAGGCTTCGTAATCGTGCCTGCGCAGCGCCTCGTACAGCGGATGGCGCGGATGCCAGGTCTGCACCCACATCTCGCTGCCGGCCGCCTGCGCTGCATCACGCCCGGCGCGTCCGGCAGCCTGCATCAGCAGCGAAAACAGGCGCTCCGGCGCGCGGAAGTCGCTCGCAAACAGCGCAGCATCCGGATTCACCGCGGCGACCAGCGTAATGCCGCGAAAGTCGTGCCCCTTGGCGATCATCTGCGTACCCACGAGCACGTCGACCTCGCCCGCATGCACGCTCGCCAGTAGTGCCTCGAGCGCGCCCTTGGCGCGCGCGCTGTCGGCATCGATGCGCGCAACGCGCGCCGGCCGCCCGTTGACGTCGCCGAGCAATTCGCCGATCTGCTCCTCGAGCTGTTCCGTGCCGCGGCCGACCGGCTGGATGTCGGGATTGCCGCAGGCGGGGCAGGCGCGCGGCACGCGTTGCGTGAATCCGCAGTGGTGGCATCGCAGCGTGCGGTCGGCCTTGTGGAACACGCGCCACGCGCTGCAATGCGGGCAGTCGCTCTTCCAGTCGCAATCCATACAGTGCAGCACCGGCGCGTAGCCGCGGCGATTCAGCAGCAGCAGGCTCTGCTCGCCGCGCGCGATGCGCTCGTGTATCGCGGCCACCAGCTGCGGCGCCAGTGCCCCGCCGCTGCCCTTGACGCGCGGCAGCGCGCGCATGTCGACGAAGCGCACGCGGGGTAGCACGCCGCCGCCGATGCGCCCGGGCAGCGAGACGTGCCGGTAGCGTCCCTTGAGCGCGCGCTGCCAGCTCTCGAGCGAGGGTGTCGCCGAGCCGAGCAGCACCGGCACCTTCTCGAGCCGACCGCGATAGACGGCCAGATCGCGTGCCGAATAGCGTGCGCCCTCCTGCTGCTTGTACGACGCGTCGTGCTCCTCGTCGACGACGACCAGGCCGAGTCGCGGCAGCGGCGCGAACACCGCGAGCCGCGTGCCGAGCACGAGGTTCGCCTCGCCCAGATGCGCGAGCAGCCAGTGGCGCAGGCGCTGCGCCGGCGTCAGGCCGCTGTGCATCGCCACCAGCCGCCGGCCGGCGAACCGTTCGGCCAGTCGCGCCTCGAGCTGCGGCGTCAGGTTGATCTCGGGCACGAGCACCAGCACCTGGCGGCCACTGGCAAGCACACGCTCGGCCTCGCGCAGGTAGACCTCGGTCTTGCCGCTGCCGGTCACGCCGTGCAACAGCACGACCGGAGCAGCCTCGTCGGTGCGGGCCTGCGCGATGGCTTGCAGCGCGGCCTCCTGCGCCGGGGCAAGTTCGGGTAGTCGCGGCGGCGCGGCGGCGCCACTGCCCGGGTCACGCGCGTTCTTGCGCAGTGTCGCGACGCGCCGGGCCAGCGTGGCAGCGTCGATGCGCCGCAGCTCGGCCGGCAGCACCGACACTGCGAGTTCGCCAACGCCCCGCTGGTAATAGCCTGCTGCGAAACTCACCAGTTCGCGCCAGGCGCTTGGCAGCGGTGGCAGATCGCGGAAGACCTCCGCGACGGATCTCAAGTCGCCGGGGGCGGGCCGTGCGGCGGCAGTGGCCGGTGCGTCGTCCCAAACGATGCCGGTGACCTCTCGACGGCCCAAAGGCACACGTGCCAATGTTCCGGGCGTCAGCAACTGCTCACTCAAGTAGTCCAGCGGGTCGCCCAAGCCGCTGTGCTGCGGCGTTTCGACCGCAATCCTTACGCGCACCAGACCGCTCGCGGTTGGCGCTGACGCCGTTACATCCGGAAACCGCTTCCCCCTCATCTAAGTGGCGCAAGTTGTTGATTTCTATGCACTTCGAAACCTGTCCACGGGCCATGTGGACAACTTTGTGGGCAAGCTGCAAAGACCGCTGCTAAGCCTTTGTTGCGCTTTGCATAGGTTGCTCTTGCCTAGTTTGCGGGCACCGCATCGAAGTCAATCGAATCAAGGACTTGCCGCAGGCCGGCCGAAAGGTGCACGAAGCGCAGCAAGCGCGGAAGGCGGTGCCATTCGCTGCCCGGCCAATGGGGATAAGTCAAGCCTTGGCGGCCATTTCGAATCGAAAAGAAGGCAGTCGCGCCCCTTGCAGCATCGGTGCCATCGTGCTAGGCCTTTCGCCGCCGCCGCGAATGATCATGCACGGTCTCGACCAGCACTCTGACCGCGTCTGGTGGCGTGTACTGACTGATGCCGTGCCCGAGGTTGAAGACATGGCCCGGGTGCGCCCCGAATTCATCGAGCACCTTCTTCGTCTCGGCTTCGATGGCCGCGGCCGGCGCGAACAGCACGCTCGGATCGAGGTTGCCCTGCAGCGCGACACGCTCACCGACGCGCTCGCGCGCCGCCCCGATGCCGGTCGTCCAGTCGAGCCCGACGACATCGGCGCCGCTTGCCGCGATCTGTTCGAGCCACTGCCCGCCCCCTCGGGTGAACACGATCGCCGGGACGCGACGACCCTCGTGCTCGCGCTTCAGCCTTGCCAGCACGCGCTGCGTGTAAGCGAGGCTGAAGGCCTGAAATGCGCCGTCGGCGAGCACGCCACCCCAGCTGTCGAACACCATCACCGCCTGCGCGCCGGCGTCGATCTGGGCGTTGAGATACAGGGCAACCGCGTCGGCATTGACCGCAAGCACGCGGTGCATCAGGTCGGGCCGCGCATAGAGCATTGTCTTGACCAGGCGGTAATCGTCGCTGCTCCCGCCTTCCACCATGTAGCACGCCAGCGTCCACGGGCTGCCCGCGAAGCCGATCAGCGGCACGCGCCCGGCCAGTGCCTGGCGAATCGATGCCACCGCGTCGAACACGTAGCGCAGCCTGTCGAGGTCGGGCACCGCGAGCCGCGCCACCGCCGCTTCGTCGCGCACCGGATCCGCGAAGCGCGGGCCCTCGCCTTGCGCGAAGCTCAGGCCGAGGCCCATCGCATCGGGCACGGTGAGAATGTCGGAGAAGAGGATCGCCGCATCGAGCGCATAGCGCTCGAGTGGCTGCAGCGTCACCTCGGTGGCAAAGTCGGGGTTGGTCGCCAGCGCCATGAAGCTGCCCGCGCGCGCGCGCGTCGCGTTGTACTCGGGCAGGTAGCGGCCCGCCTGGCGCATCAGCCAGATCGGTGTGTGGTCGGTCGGTTCGCGCAGGCAGGCGCGCAGAAAACTGTCGTTGACCAAGGGGGCAACCATGACGGCATTATCGTGGCCGCCACCGCACCAGCCGCGCCAGCGTGCCCGGCTTCAACGACGGCACCGGCGAACGCCAGCTGTCGATCGAGCCCTTTCTGCCGGCAGAATGACGCGGCCGATCGCGCAGCGCTGGCCCCGTCGAGGCGCCGGCGGTGCGACCCCACCGACACCGCGATGAAGCCGCTGATCCTGATCGTCGAAGACGAGCCCGGCATCGCCGACATGCTGCAGTACGCGCTCGCCACCGACGGCTTCGATACGCT
>CP070653.1:1627208-1635968 GCA_020354665.1 Burkholderiales bacterium | reverse complement strand
GGCTACCTGCTGCAACCGGTGACCTCGGGCAAGAACGGCTACTGGACCAATTTCGACTGGAACCAGGCCTTCGAACTGGCCGTGCCGATCACGGGCCTGGCCTACAGCGGCCAATACGGCTTCACGGAAACGCGCATGTACTGGGCCAGCACGCACATGGTGCAGGGCGCCGATGCCGCCCTGCAGTGCGAAGCCTGCCATTCCGCCACCGGCCAACCGGGCCGACTGGACTGGACGGCCTTGGGCTATCCCGGGGATCCGATCAAGTGGGGCGGGAGGAAGTTGCCATGAACGCCAGGTTACGCACGCTCGCAATCGGCGTGTTGGCGAGTGCGGCTGCGCTGGCCGGCGTCAATGCGGTAGCTGCCGTCGCCCGGCCCGCGCCGCAGGCCCCGACCAAGACGCTGCACCCCAACTTCGCCCTGGTCGATGCCAGCGGCGTGAACGTGCTGGCCAGCGGCAAGGCCGTGTCGACGATGAGGAGCTGCGGCCAGTGCCACGACACCGATTTCATCGCGTCGCATGGCTTTCACGTGGACCTGGGCCTGAGCTCGTTCGCGTCGTCGAAGCAGAGCTTCCACTCGAGCCCGGGCCTGTTCGGTCAATGGGATCCGCTGCGCTATCGCTTCTTGACGCAAGCCGGTGACGAGCGTCTCGATCTGTCCACCGCCGGATGGCTGATGTTCAACGGCGAGCGCGTGGTCGGTGGCGGCCCGGCCACGACGTCGCGCGCCGGACAACCGCTCGCCGCGCTGAAACCGCGCGCCGACGATCCGGAAACATCGTTGTTGAACGCCGATGGCACTCGCACCACGTGGAACTGGTCCGCTTCCGGGACGATGGAAACGAACTGCTTCCTGTGCCATCTCGAGAGCCCCAATCTGGACGCGCGGACGGCGGCAATTCGCGCCGGCCGGTTCTCCGGTGCCAACACCGCCACCCTCACCGGACTGAACATCGTCGAGGCCGGCGCGAAGGGCTGGGCGTGGAATCGCGCTGCCTTCACCGCCGAGGGTCTCGTCAGCAGCGAGAAGCTGGGCATTCAGGACCCGACCAACGCCAATTGCGCCGCCTGCCACGGCGAGGTGCATCCGGCCAGCACCACACCGCTGCAGATCAATGCCTGTGATCTGGACTTTCCGCAAACGGCGACGACCGGTCAGGTGGTGGCATCGCAGCGGATCAACGCGTCGGGCGTCAACCTGGCCGGCAAGTCCGAACTGCGCCGATCGTGGGACGTCCACGCCGAGCGCCAGCTGCAGTGCACGGACTGCCACCACGCGCTGAACAACCCGGCGCACGTCAACCATCGACAGGGCAGCAAGCCG
Organism: Burkholderiales bacterium; assembly: GCA_020354665.1. GTDB lineage: Bacteria > Pseudomonadota > Gammaproteobacteria > Burkholderiales > Burkholderiaceae_C. Next base: position 1,634,640 of record CP070653.1, on the reverse strand, counting down.
GCGCACCTGCGCTACGACCCGCGCTCGCTCGAGATCAACAAGTACCTGCAGCGGCCCGACCACAACTTCGCGCGCGGTCAGAGCGCGCAGTTCAACGTGGCGCCCGAATACAGAGGCACGATGCGTCGCTGCGAGAACTGTCATGACGCGCAGACGAGTCACGGCAACTGGCTGCCTTACGTCGAGACGCACATGGCCCGGCTCGCCTGCGAGAGCTGCCACATTCCGAAGATGCACGCGCCGGCGATCCAGTCCTACGACTGGACCGTGCTCAAGGCCGACGGCACACCGGCGCAGAGCTGCCGCGGCGTGGACGGCCCGCCCGACGACGTCCGCTCACTGGTGACGGGCTTCGAACCCGCGCTGCTGAAGCGCACCAACGTCGACGGCGCCTCGCTGATGGCGCCGTACAACCTGATCACCACCTTCTACTGGGTCTACGACGACGCCAAGGGCAACAAGCGGCCGGTGCGTCTGGCCGACCTGCAGGCCGCGTATCTGGACGGCGGCAGGCATGCGCCCGACATCGTCGCCGCATTCGATGGCGATCGCGACGGTGTCGTTGGACCCGCGGAATTGCGCATCGACGCGCCGCAGAAGGAAGCGGCCGTGAAGGCGCGGCTCGAGCAGCTGGGGCTACAGAACGTGCGCATGGAAGGTCAGGTGCAACCCTTCAGCATCAATCACAACGTCGCGCGCGGTGCATTTGCCCTCAACGATTGCCAGGCCTGCCACAGGGCCGGCTCGCGCCTCACCGCGGGGATGCAACTGGCGGGCTTCGCTCCCGTGCTGCCGACCTTCGACGCGAACAACAACGTCACCGGCAGCGGCGACCTGATCAAACAGAGCGACGGCGCCTTGTTCTATCAGCCGGCCCCGGCGCGCGACGGCGTCTACGTGTTCGGCGTCAGCCGGCTCGGCTGGGTCGACGCGCTCGGCGCGCTGGCCGTCGTCGGCACGCTGTTCGGTGTCGTCGGACACGGCACGTTGCGCTACCTCGCGTTCAGGAAGCGGCCCCCTGGCCATGAACCGACCCGGCGCGTGCGCATGTACGACGCCTACCGGCGCTTCTGGCACTGGCTGCAGGCGATCAGCATCGTGACGCTGCTGTTGACCGGCCTGATCATTCATCGACCGGATCTGTTTGGCGCGATCTCGTTCCGCAGCGTGGTGTCGCTGCACAACATCCTGGCGGCGCTGCTGGTGATCAATGCTGCGCTGTCACTGTTCTATCACCTGGCGACCGAGCGCATGAAGGAATACATCCCGCGGCCCTACGGCTTCTTCGACGACGCCATCCGGCAGACCAAGTACTACGTGTCGGGCATCTTCAAGGGCGAGCCGCACCCGTTCGAGAAGCGCCCGGACGACCGGATGAATCCGCTGCAGAAGGTGACGTACTTCGGCATCCTCAACGTGCTGCTGCCGCTGCAGATCGTGACCGGCGCGTTGATGTGGGGCGCCCAGAAGTGGCCCGAAGTGGCCGGCGCCCTCGGCGGCCTGCCGCTGCTCGGCCCGTTCCACTCGCTGGTGGCCTGGCTGTTTGCCGCGTTCATCCTGATGCACGTCTATCTGACGACGACTGGAGCGACGCCGCTGGAGGCCATTCGCGGCATGGTCACGGGCTACGAAGAGGTCGAGACCCATGGTCCGGCCGCAGCAGACGACACCAAGGCGCCGGCCGCGGCGACTTGACGAGAAGAAAGGAAATCGCCATGCGACTTGGATCGATCCTCAACCGGCCGGAAAAGCCGTACGCGCATCCCTACCTTGCCGGCGCCGTACTGGGCGTGGTGCTGTTCGTCGCGTTCCTGCTGACGGGCAACGGGCTCGGATCGTCGGGGGCGACCAGCCGCATCGATGCCGCGCTGGTCGACATCGTGGCGCCGCAGCACGTCGACAACACGCCGTACCTGCTGAAGATGGCCGGCGGCGACAAGAACCCGCTGGACGACTGGATCGTGCCGGTGTTCTTCGGCGCCTTGCTCGGCGGCTTCACCTCGGGCGCCCGTAATGGCCGGCTGAAACTGACGACAACCAAGGGCCCGAACATCTCCAATCCAACGCGCTGGCTGATGTCGTTCATCGGCGGCGTGATCTTTCTCTACGGGGCGCGCATGGCGCGCGGCTGCACGTCGGGGCAGGCGCTGTCCGGTGGCGCCACGCTCGCAGCCGGGTCGTGGGTGGTCATGCTCGCCATCTTTGCCAGTGCCTACCTGCTGGCCTACTTCGTGAGAAAGCTGTGGCTATGAGATCGGCGCGGTCGACGTTGACTGTGCCTTGCGAGCCCCTCTGAGGAGCAGCACATGAACTTCCCTCTGGAAGCCTTTACGACGGTGAGCGCGGCGAACCCGTGGACTTACGTCGTGTTCGGACTCATCGGCTTTGCGTTCGGCTACACGCTGGAAATGGCGGGGTTCGGCGACTCGCGAAAGCTCGCGGCGCAGTTCTATTTCAAGGAACTGACCGTACTCAAGGTGATGTTCACCGCCATCGCCGTGGCCATGACCTTGCTGTTTGGCGCGGTGGGCCTCGGGGTGATCCACTACGGCCACGTCTGGGTCAACCCGACCTATCTGGCCTCGGGGCTGGTGGGCGGACTGATCATGGGTGTGGGGTTCATCATCGGCGGCTTTTGCCCGACGACCTCGCTCGCCTCGGCATCCACCGGCCGGATCGACGGCATGCTGTTCATGCTCGGCGGATTCGTCGGCGCGTTCCTCTTCGGCGAGACCGAGCGCTACTTCGACCATTGGTACAACAACGCCGGCTACTACGGGCGCCTCACGCTCGACCAGGTGTTCGGCATCTCGGCACCGGCGATCGTGCTGATCATCGTGCTGATGGCGCTGTTCATGTTCTGGGGCAGCGAACGGCTGGAGCGAGCCCTCGCCCGCAAGGATCTGAGTCGCGAACCGAGGTTGCGCAAGTTCGGCGCGGCGGGGCTGGCGGCTGCCGCGCTGGTCGTGCTGGTGATCGGCAGCCCTTCTCTGGATGATCGCTATCAGCGACTCAGCTTCAAGCGCACTGAAGCGGTCAAACAGGCCGATGCCAAGTCGCAGGCCGATGCCAAGCCGCAGACGGTGACCCGTGTCTACAACGCCGACGAGATGCTGGCCAAGCGCCTGGTATTCGTGTCGCCCGAGGAGACCTTCAAAGCCCGCTACCTGCAAGCGATCAAGCCGGTCTATCTCGACGTGCGCCACGAGGGCGACTACAACCTCTATCACCTGGCCGACTCGATCAACGTGCCGCTGGCGCGACTCGACAAGATCGTCTTCGACTTGCTGAGCGAGCCGCCCGCCAACACCGTGTTCATCACCATCAGCAACGACGAGGCTGCAGCGGTGAAGGCTTGGAAGCTGCTGGTGGCTGCCGGGGTGCAGAACGTCTACATCCTGGAGGGCGGCATCAACCACTGGATCGCCACGTTCGGCGCGGAAGATCCGTCGCTCAAGCCGCTGGCGACCGCCGGCGCGGACGACCACTTGCGCTACGCATTCCCGCTGGCGCTGGGCGACCGCTACAAGTCGTGCGCCCCAAGCCCGATCGAACACGAGAAGCTCGCCTTCGAGCCCCGGATCGTCCTGCAGCTCAGACGTGACAAGTCAGGTGGGGGCTGCGGCTGATCCCGACCTGCGCGGTCCGTTCGATCAGGTAGTACCCTGAGGTCCGCTTTCAGGCGGACGCCTGGGGGAACCTTGACTCTGGTGGACCACTTGCGCCTCTGTGTCTTGCTGGCGGTGCTCGCCTGCCTCTGGACGGCCCGCGACGCGGCCGCGCACAACACGCAGCTCTCCAGCTCGAAGCTCGAGCTCACCGGCCGCACGGCCGTCGCCAGCGTCGAGATGAACGGTCTCGACGTGCAGGTCGCCTTGGGCGAGACGGTGCTCGCACCGGACGGCACGGTGAGTGCCGGGGCCCTCGACGCTGTCGGCGAGCGGCTGCGCGGCTACCTGGATGCGCATCTGCGCCTCGGCACCGAGACGGTCCGCTGCGCTGCGCAGATCGGCACCCTCGAGCCGCGTGCGGAGCACGTGCGGGCGCAGCTGCGGTTCGACTGCCCCCCGTTCACCGGAACGCTGCACTATCGGGTCTCGCTGTTTCACGAGATCGATCCGCGCGCCCGGCACATGGTCACGGTGACCGGCGACGCGAAGCGCTTCGGCCTGCTGTCCGTCGCCACGCCGGCGATCGATCTCGCGCGAGTCAAGGCGAGCCCGTGGGAAGTGGCGTGGCACTACTTCGTCGCGGGGGCGGAGCACATCGCGATCGGCTTCGACCACGTCGCGTTCCTGATCGCCACCATCGTCTGGGGCCGTCGATTCTGGCCGCTGGTGAAGATCATCACCGCCTTCACGGTGGCGCATTCCCTGACGCTGTCGCTCGCTGCGCTGGACGTGTTCGACCCGCCCGGCGCCATCGTCGAAGTGCTGATCGCGGCGAGCATCGTGTACATGGCCGTCGAGAACTTCTTCGTGCGCAGCGTGAACCACCGCTGGCCTCTCACCTTCGCGTTCGGGCTGGTGCACGGCTTCGGCTTCGCCGGAGTCCTGAAGAATTACGGCATCCCGCGCGAGGCGCTGGTGCCCGCGCTCGCGTCCTTCAACATCGGGGTCGAGGCGGGCCAACTCGTCATCGTCGCGGCGGCGCTTGCGGTGCTGCTCGCGATCGACCGCGCCGAGCGACGAGCCGGCGTCGTCGAGATTCCCGACCGGCGCGTCGCGTACCCCGTGTCGGCGATCGTCGGCGTGTTGGGCTTCGTCTGGCTCATTCAGCGTCTGCCGGCGGCGCTCGCCGACATCTGAAAGTGGTTATTCACGACGTACAGCGATTCTCTAATTGACAGCCCGCGCGGCATTGCAGATATTTGCCCGCTGCCTCTGGCAGGCACAGTGCGCTCTGCGCACGACGTATAGATCGTATAAATCAACGGAGACATTCCACATGAAGCGCTTTGCTGTCCTCGCGGCCCTGCCGCTCGCCATCGCGGCGTTTTCCGCCTCGGCCGACACGACCGACGTCAAGACCCAGTCGCGGGCGGTCGTCAAGAAGATGGGGGCCCACTGCGCGAACGACGCCAACTGCTTCAACCGCTATCACCCCGCGATCAAGCCGGTGCTGAGCGCCAAGCCCGGGCAGCTCATCACCTTCGAGACGCGCGACGCACTCGACTCCGATCTCAAGATCGACTCGGTGCCGAAGGACGTCCTCGCGATCGACCTCAACCTCGTCCACCCCCTCACCGGCCCGGTCAGCATCGAGGGTGCCGTGCGCGGCGACGTTCTCGCGGTGACGCTGATCGACATCGAGCCCGACGAGTACGGCTACACGACCGTGGTTCCCGGCTTCGGCTTCCTGCGCGACCGCTTTCCGGACCCGTTCGTCGCCAACTGGAAGCTGACCCGGGTCGACGCGACATCCGATCAACTCCCGGGCGTACGCATCCCGTTCAACGGCTTCATGGGCACGGTGGGCGTGCTGCCCGGCGCCGCCGAGGTCGACGCGTGGGAGGCGCGTGAGGCGCAACTCGCCAAGGCCGGCGGCGTCGCGCTGCCGCCGCAACCGACGGGCGCCCTGCCGGCCGCCGTGTGCGGCCCCAACGGCAGCAACAAGGACAAGTGCCTGCGCACCATTCCGCCGCGCGAGAACGGCGGCAACATGGACGTCAAGCACATGGTGGTGGGCACGACCCTGCTGCTGCCCTGCTTCGTCGACGGCTGCGGTCTGTTCATCGGCGACGTGCACTACGCGCAGGGCGACGGCGAAGTGGCCGGCACCGCGATCGAGATGGGCGCGAAGGTGACGGTGCGTACCGAGGTCCGCAAGGGCATGGCCTCGATGATGAAGGCCGGACCTCACTTCGAGGGCGGTTCGCAGCTGAAGAAGCTCGAGCCCGACGTGTTCCACGCGACGGTCGCCTATCCGCTCAAGAAGGCAGGCGAAGTGCCGCCCCAGCACAAGTACCTGAACGGCGACAAGATCGCGCCGCTGACCAATCTCTCGGAGGACCTCACGAGCGCGGCGCGCGCCTCGCTCAACGAGATGATCGACTGGCTGTCCAAGACCTACAGCTGGTCGCCGGTGCAGGCCTACGTCTACACCAGCGTGGCGTGCGACCTGCGCATCAGCAACGTCGTGGACGTACCGAACTACGCGGTCACCACGATCTGCCCGCTGGAGAACATCCGCAAGTAGCGGCATCTTCCCGGCCAGGCACCGACAGAGCGACATCATGAAACGCCGCCAGTTTCTGTGCGTCTCGGCCGCCACGGCCGGCTGGGTGCTGCTCTCGGGGCACGCACCCTACCGGCAGTGGATGGTGTATCGCCAGGCCCATCTGATGATCATCACCAGCCGCGACGATCTCGCCGGCGACGAACTCGGCGAGCGCATTGGCAGGGTCATGCGCGAGGCCTTGCCCGACAGCAAGGCCACCGTCGGGCGCGGGCCGCACGTGCAGCGCATCGCGAGCCTGATCGCCAGTCACCAGGCCGATGTCGGCGTTGTTTCCAGGCCCAACGCCCGCGCGATGTATCGGGGTGAGGCGCCGTTCGGCGAGTACGGCGCCATTCCGCTGCGCGTCCTCGTGCAGAACGAGACGCACCAACTGGTCTGCCGCGACGACTTCCTGCCGCAGCACGCATTCCTCGTCGCGGAGGCGCTCGCCGAAAGCGGCCAGGGTCTCGGCCTGCTGGTGCCGCGCCTTGAAACGCTCGGCCCGGCGGACATTCCACCGCATCCGGGTGCGCTCGCCTTTGCCCGGGGCCAGCCACTGGATCTGCAAAGCGCGCAGACACGGTAGGTCGGTGCGCGCGTTTCGGCGGTCTTGCTGGGCCGGCGCGCTTGCCGCGGGTGCGTTGCTGGCCGCTTCCGCCGCGCTCGGCCACGATCTGATCACGCCCGAGGCGGCCGAGCGCTACGTGGCGCAGGCCCAGCAAAACGTCGCGATCATCGCGTCGCGCGACCCTGCGCCCCGGCGCGCGGCGGCCAACGTCGCCCTCGGGCGTGACCTCGACGAGGTCCGCGAACTGCTCAATCGCGACATTGCGAGCCACGGCAAGGTGCAGGGGCTGCCGTCGAACCTGCTGATCGCGAGGCTCAAGGCGGTCGGCGCGCCGCTGCCCTGGTCGGATTCGCTGGGCCGCTATGCGGCGCCGGTCGGCTACTACCAGGCCGCGCTTGAGCTCGATCCAAACGGCAGGCTCGCCAACGAAGCGATCTACGGTTACCTCTACGGAACGTTCTACGACGGCTTCCGCGACGACCCGCTGCAACCGCTCACGCGCGACGCGGCGCTGCTGCGCACGCAGCTCGACCTCGGCGAGCGCTTCGTGCGCTTGTTCCCCCGTGACCGCAATCTCGAGGAAGTGAAGTTCATCACCGCGGTGCTGTACGTGCGCGCCGCGCGGGACGGCGGCCCCGACGCCAG
>CP070653.1:1624121-1627108 GCA_020354665.1 Burkholderiales bacterium | reverse complement strand
CCTGGCTTGCGGCGCTGGCGGCCCAGCTGGCGCGTGCCGCGTCGGGCGAGCGGTTGCAGGCCGTCGTCGCGCTGGCTGGCACGGCGGCGCTTGTGGGTGCTGCCGCGCTCGGCGGGCCGTTCTCGGCGCCGGCCGGGCGCATGACGGTTTCGCTGATCCAGACTGATGTTGCGCAGGACGAAAAGTTCTCCACCCTGCACCTGCCGCAGGCCATGGAATGGCTCGCCCAGGCGCTGCAGCAGACGCGCGGCGAACTCACCATCGCGCCCGAAACCGCGATCCCGCTGCTACCCGCGCAGCTGGACCCGGCATACTGGCAGCGCGTTGCCAGCCCGTTTCGCGACGGGCGGCGCGCCGCGCTGATCGGCTTGCCGCTGGGCAGCTACGAGGCGGGATATACCAACTCGGTGGCGGGCCTTACGCTCGAATCGGCCGCGCTGCCCGGCGGTTTCTACCGCTACGACAAACAGCACCTGGTTCCGTTTGGCGAGTTTGTCCCGTACGGGTTTCGCTGGTTCGTCGACATGATGAATATCCCGCTGGGCGATTTCAGCCGCGGCCCGCTGGCGGCACCGTCGTTCGAAATGCGCCAGACGGAGGGCACGCTGCAGCGCATCGCGCCCAATATCTGCTACGAGGACCTTTTCGGCGAAGAGCTCGCGGTGCGGTTTGCGGACGCCGCTTCGGCGCCGACCGTGCTGGCCAATGTGTCGAACATCGGCTGGTTCGGAGACACCATTGCGGTGGCCCAGCACCTGAACATCTCGCGCATGCGTGCGCTGGAGTTCGAGCGACCGATGCTGCGGGCCACCAACACCGGTGCAACGGCGGTGATCGATCACCGCGGCCGCGCCGCGGCATCGCTGCCTCCGTTTACGCGCGGCGTGCTCGAAAGCGAAGTCCAGGGGCGCAGCGGCGCAACACCGTTCGCTCGCTGGGCGGCGACGTTCGGTCTCTGGCCGTTGATCGCGATGGCGGCAGTCGTCACGGCCAGCGCCGCCCTGCGGTCGCGCCGGCGCAACAACGCCGCCCCGTAGAATCACCGGTCGTTCTGCGCCGGCCGCGAGGCCGCAACCGTCACCAGCCGAGCGCTCGCATGCTGAGCTTCCAGCAAATCATCCTTCGCCTCCAAAACTACTGGGGCGAGCGCGGCTGCGCGCTGCTGCAACCTTACGACATGGAAGTCGGGGCGGGTACCAGCCACACGGCGACGTTCCTGCGTGCGCTGGGCCCCGAGCCCTGGCGCGCCGCCTACGTGCAGCCCAGCCGGCGACCCAAGGACGGCCGCTACGGCCAGAACCCGAACCGACTGCAGCACTATTACCAATACCAGGTCGTGCTCAAGCCGGCACCCAGCGACATCCTGGCGCAATACCTGGGTTCGCTCGAGGCGCTTGGCTTCGACCTGCGGGCCAACGACATCCGGTTCGTCGAGGATGACTGGGAGAACCCGACGCTTGGCGCGTGGGGGCTGGGCTGGGAGGTCTGGCTGAACGGCATGGAGGTCACGCAGTTCACCTACTTCCAGCAAGTCGGCGGCATTGACTGCCGGCCGATCACCGGAGAGATCACCTACGGTCTCGAGCGTCTCGCGATGTATCTGCAGGGCAAGGAAAACGTGTTCGACATCGAGTGGACGGACGGCTTGTCGTACCGCGATGTCTACCACCAGAACGAGGTCGAGCAGAGCGCCTACAACTTCGAGCACAGCGACGTCGAGTTCCTGCTCGCCGCGTTCGCTGCCCACGAAAAGAAGGCCGGCGAGTTGATGCAGGCGCAACTCGCGCTGCCGGGGTACGAGCAGGTACTCAAGGCGGCCCATACCTTCAACCTGCTCGACGCACGCGGTGCAATCAGCGTGACCGAACGCGCTGGCTATATCGGCCGGATCCGCAACCTCGCACGCAGCGTCGCGCAGGCCTACCTGGCCAGCCGGGCGCGGCTGGGATTTCCGCTCGCCCCGCGTGATTGGGCTGCCGAGGCGATGGCGCAGCTCGAGAAGAAAGCGGCCTGAAGGTCACCGGGGCCGGGCAAAGCACGAGGGCATCGCCGCAGTGAGCTCGCTGAAGAATCTGCTCGTCGAGTTGTTGGTCGAAGAGCTGCCGCCCAAGGCATTGAAGCGGCTCGGCGAGGCATTCGCCGAGTCGATCGCCGAGGGGCTGAGGGCACAGGGGCTGGCGACCGGCGATGGCGGCGTGATCGCGTTCGCATCGCCGCGCCGCCTGGGCGCGCTGGTTTCGCAGGTGCTCGACCGTGCCGACGACCGCCGTGTGCAACACAAGCTGATGCCGGTGACGGTCGGCCTCGATGCGCAAGGCCGGGCCACGCCGGCGTTGCGCAAGAAGCTGGCGAGCCTGGGCGTCGATCCGGATGCGATGCCGCTGCTCGAGCGGCGCACCGAAGGCAACGTCGAGATGCTCTACCTGGACAGCCAGGTGCCCGGCGTCAAGCTCGCCGACGGGCTGCAGGTTGCGCTCGACAATGCGCTCGGCAACCTGCCGATACCGAAGGTGATGAGCTACCAGCTCCACAGCGGCGGCGGGCCCGGATTCAAGCCCGGCTGGACGACGGTGCACTTCGTGCGTCCCGCGCATGCGCTGGTTGCGATGCACGGCGGCCAGGTCGTGCACGTGCGCGCGCTCGGGCTCGAGGCGGGGCGTGAGACGTTCGGCCACCGGTTCGAGGCCAACAACCGCTCGGTTGTGCTGCGCAGCGCCGATCACTACGCCGCACAGCTCGCCAACGAGGGTGCGGTGATCCCGAGCTTTGAGGCGCGGCGGCACGAGATCGAACGCCAAATCGCCGAGGCGGCCGGCAGGGAGGGGCTCGAGCCGATCCGCGACGACGACCTGCTCGATGAGGTGACGGCACTGGTCGAGCGTCCCAACGTGCTGGTCTGCCAGTTCGAGCGCGAGTTCCTCGACGTGCCGCAGGAATGCCTGATCCTGACGATGAAGGCCAACCAGAAGTACTTCCCGCTGCTCGAT
>CP070653.1:1613687-1624021 GCA_020354665.1 Burkholderiales bacterium | reverse complement strand
CTTCCTTGCGGCGCTGGCGAGGGTGGGAGGCGATCATGTTCGATTACTGACTGACGGGTCAGTCCTATAAGTGATGCGCCGCGTTCAGGTCAACGCAAGACCTTGGCAATGACCGCGCCGATGAAGGTTTTGGCAGACATCGTTCAGAATGGCTTCGAGGTCCGGAGCACGCACGGCCCGTCGCCTGCGCGGCGCGCAACGCCTCCTGCGTTGGAGGGGTGACCGCACTCTCGCGCTGTGGCCTGCGCCTGCCTCGGGCGGTCGCTCCGAAGCTGCAAGGGGACGAAGTCATGCAACGAGCCAACCGCGCATCGATCGAGTTTTCGCTGACCTGGCAGAGCGGGCGGGCGCGCCACTGCGAGCGCCTGTACGTGCCAACGGTCGATTTCTGGCGCGACATCTTCCCGGGCGAACTCGGCGCCGTCACCGCCGCGTTGCAGCCAGGGCAGTCCGCCACCGAGACATTCGACGCTGGCGTTCTCGTGCCCGCGCACGAGGATCGAAAGATCATTCGCTTCAAGGAAGCGCAGTTCGATCGCGTGCAAGGCGGCAGAAGCCTCACCCCGCGGCTCGGGCGCTTCTATCCTCAGGGGTTCGCATGGTCGGCGCTGGGCTGCTTCCGGGGCGACTACACGCCGTTTCGGCTGGTGGGTCTGGACGAGGGCGTGATGGTCGCCGACACCAACCACCCCCTTGCCCGCTTTCCGTTGACGCTAGCGGCCACGTACGTCGAGAAGCTGGGGCCGATCGAGGAGCGCGGCGGCACCTGCAATCACATCGCCGAGGCGGTCACGAACAGCGGGCCCGGCATGCAGATCGCGTACCCGGACGTACCCACCGACTTCTACACGCCATATCCGCTGCCGCGGCAAGACGACGCCGGCGACGCCGATTACTACCGCTTGCCACGCATGGTTGCGCACCTCGATGCGACGGCCATCGCTCATGTGACGTCGCTTTATGGCCGGCTGCTTGCGCCGGGCACGCGGGTGCTCGACCTGATGAGCAGCTGGGCCTCACACCTGCCGACTGCTCTGCACAGTTGCACGGTCACTGGCCTCGGCATGAACGAGCAGGAGCTGCGGGCCAACGACCGATTGGCCAGATGGGTGGTGCACGACCTGAACCTGAAGCCCTCGCTGCCGTTCGACCATGGCCAGTTCGAAGCCGCGGTCTGCACCGCTTCGATCGAGTACCTGACGCGCCCGCGCGAGGTGATGTCCGAGGTCGCGCGCGTGCTCAAGCCCGGCGGCATCTTTGTCACCACGTTCTCGGACCGCTGGTTTCCCGGCAAGGAGATCGAAGCCTGGTCCGACCTGCACCGCTTCGAGCGGCTCGGCTATGTGCACGACCTGTACGCCAGCTCTGGTGTGTTCGACGACCTGCACACCGAAACGATTCGCGGCTGGCCACGTCCGGCGGACGATCCGCACATCCGCCAGACGGTGACGTCGGACCCGGTGCTCGCCGTGTGGGGCCGCGCCCGACGCTGACCGGCGGCGACGTTGGGCGAGCGACTGCGTAAAGATAGGTGAATCTCTGTGGGGTCGCGCCGGCGCGAGGGGCGCTGCCTAGAATCGCTGCATGAAGCTCTCGCGCACGGCCTGGATCATCGCGGCGCTGCTCGTGCTCGCGTCGGTTGCCGGCTGGTGGTGGCTGCAGCGCAGCGACGCGTCGGCCAGCATCTACCGTACTGCCAAGATCGTGCGTGGCGCGTTGCAGGCTGCGGTGTCCGCGACCGGCACGGTCACACCCGTGGCGCAGGTGCAGGTCAGCTCGCAGGTGTCGGGCCAGATCCGCGACCTGTTCGTCGACTTCAACAGTGAAGTCAAGCAGGGCCAGCTGATCGCACAGCTCGACCCGCAGACTTTCGAATACCGCGTGCGACAGGCGGAGGCCGACGTCGAGGCCTCCCGCGCGTCGGTGCTGACCGCACAGGCCAACGTTCAAAGTGCGCTCGCGCAGCTCAGTCGCGCCCGCGTAGACCTGGCCGACGCGCAGCGCGATCTCGACCGCAAGCAGGACCTGCTGGCGAGGAACTTCATCTCGCCGGCCGAGATCGACACCGCACGGTCGAAGGTGGACGCGCTGACCGAGGCGACCAAGGCGGCCGACGCGCAGGTGGCGGTCGCACGCGCGCAGGCGGGCAACGCCGAGGCAACCGTGCGCCAGCGGCAGGCCCAGCTGTCGCAGGCACGCGTCGACCTCGGACGCACCGACATCCGCTCGCCGGTCGACGGCATCGTGATCAAGCGCAGCATCGAGATCGGCCAGACCGTGGCCGCCAGCCTGCAGGCTCCAGAACTGTTCGTGATCGCCCGCAACCTGCAGGACATGCAGGTCGAGGCGGCGATCGACGAAGCCGACATCTCCCGGGTGCGCGTGGGGCAGGCGGTGCCATTCACGATCGACGCGTTCCCGGGACGCACCTTCGACGGCAGCGTGCGGCAGGTGCGCAAGGCGGCGACATCGACGCAGAACGTCGTGACCTACACCGTGGTGGTCGGATTCGCCAATCCGGGGTCGCTGCTGCTGCCGGGAATGACCGCCAACGTGCGCATCATCACGGATACGCGGGACAGCGTGCTGAAGGTGCCCAACGCTGCGCTGCGCGTGCGCATCGCGGGTGTCGAGCCACCGCCGGCGGCGAGCGCCCCGCTCACGCCGCCGCCGGCTGACGTGCCGCCGGGTACAGCACCGGGCGGCGCTGGCGGGCGTGGCGGCGCGATGGCCGAGTTACGCAACCGGCTCCTCGCCGAACTGCAGCTGTCAGCCGCGCAGACCGAGCAGATCGAGGCGGTGTTTGCCGCCAACCGGGCGCGCCTTGCCCAGTTGCGCAACCTGCCGGAGGACGAGCGGCCCAAGGCGCGAGAGCGCATGCTGGCGAATCTGCGCGCGCAGATCGGCGAGCAGCTCACGCCTGAACAACGCTCCCACTACCAGGCGCTGTTGGCCGAGCTGGGTGGCCGCCAGACGACGCGTGGCAGGCTGTATCTGGTCGACGAAGGCGGCAGGCCGAAGGCCGTCGACGTGCGGCTGGGTATCACCGACGGCACGACCACCGAAATCGTCGTGCCTGCCGGCTCGCCCGCGGCGGCGTTGCTCAAGGAGGGCGCCGAGGTGATCACCGCCGTGCTCGGTGCGCAGCGCGCCAACAGCGGCATGCCGCGCATGCGTTTCGGGTTCTAGGCGGTTCGCGGACATGCCGCTGATCGAGGCCCGCGACCTGACCAAGATCTATCGCGCCGGCGAGCAGACGGTGCACGCGCTACGCGGCGTTTCGCTGGAGGTGCAGGCGGGCGAGTTCGTCGCGATCATGGGCGCGTCCGGCTCAGGCAAGAGCACGCTGATGAACATCCTGGGCTGCCTGGACCAGCCGACGACCGGCGCCCTGCGGCTGGCCGGCGAAGCGGTGGAGGCGCTCAGTGCCGACCAGCTTGCGTCGATCCGCAACCGGCGCATCGGCTTCGTGTTCCAGCAGTTCAACCTGCTGCCGCGCACCACCGCGCTCGAGAACGTCGAGCTGCCGATGATCTACGCCGGCGTGAAACCGGCCGAGAGGCACCGACGCGCGCAGGCGGCCCTCGAGCGGGTCGGCCTGGGCGACCGCGCCCACCACACGCCCGCCGAACTGTCAGGCGGGCAGCAGCAGCGCGTCGCCATCGCGCGCGCGCTCGTCAACTCGCCGCAGTTGATCCTCGCCGACGAGCCGACCGGAGCGCTCGACACCACGACGTCGCAGGACATCATGCGGCTGCTCGCCGAGCTCAACGCGCAGGGCATGACGGTGATCCTCGTGACCCATGAGCAGGACATCGCCGCCTGGGCGCGTCGCAGCATCACGTTCCGCGACGGCCACATCGTCGAGGACCGGCCGCAGCGGCCCGCGCCATCGCGCACGCTCGCCAACGCGGCGGAGGCCGGCGCGTGAACGTCGGCACGGCGTTGCGCTCGGCGTGGCGGGCGCTGGCCAGCAACACGCTGCGCAGCCTGCTGACGATGCTCGGCATCATCATCGGCGTGGCCGCGGTGATCACGATGATCGCGATCGGCAGCGGCGCGCAGCAGCGCGTCGAGCAGCAGATCAAGGCGCTCGGCTCGAACATCATCCTCGTGCTGCCCGGCGCACGGACGAGCGGCGGCGTGCGGCTGGGCGCGCAGACCGGGCAAGGCATCAGCGAGGATGACGCCAAGGCGATCATGCTCGAGGTACCCGAGGTGCAGGCGGCCGCGCCGTCGTTGCGCACCGGCGTGCAGGTGGTGGCGGCCAACGCGAATTGGGCGACCAGCGTCTACGGCACGACGCCCGAGTATTTCGAGGTGCGCGACTGGCCGATCGAGAGCGGCCGGCTGTTCGACCAGACCGAGGTCAACGGCTCGGCCAAGGTGGCGTTGATCGGCCAGACGGTCGCGCGTGAACTGTTCGGCGATGCCGACCCCGTCGACCAGGTAATCCGCGTGCGCAGCGTGCCGGCGGTGGTGATCGGTGTGCTCTCGCGGAAGGGCCAGAACGCGATGGGTCAGGACCAGGACGACACGGTGATCATGCCGATCTCCACCTTCCGCTATCGCGTGCAGGGCTGGGGAGGCGGACGCGTCAAACGCGTGAGCGCGATCATGGTCAAGGTCCGAGAGGGCCAGAGCATGGCGGTGGCGGAGCAGGGCGTGCGCGGCCTGCTGCGCCAGCGCCATCGTCTGCAGTCCGATGCAGCCGACGACTTTACGATCCGCAACCTGACCGAGATGATGCAGGTACAGGAGGAGTCGAGCCGCATCATGACGCTGCTGCTCGGCGCGGTGGCTGGCGTGAGCCTGGTCGTCGGTGGCATCGGCATCATGAACATCATGCTGGTGAGCGTGACGGAGCGCACGCGCGAAATCGGCTTGCGCATGGCGGTGGGCGCGCGCGGGCGCGACATCCTGCTGCAGTTCCTGATCGAGGCCGTGACGCTGAGCCTCGTCGGCGGCGCGATCGGTGTCGTGCTGGGTGCGCTGGCCACTTGGGCGGTCGCGTCGTTCGCCGGCTGGCAGGTGGCGCTGTCGACTGGCGCCGTGCTGCTGGCAGCCGGATTTGCCGCCGCGGTTGGCGTGTTTTTCGGCTTCTACCCGGCGCGGCGCGCCGCCTCGCTGTTGCCGATCCAGGCGTTGCGCTATGAATAGACGGCGTGCATCCGTTCAGGTGGTCGCGCTCGCGCTCGCCGGAGGCCTCTTGCCCGGCTGCGCAGGGGTGCTGGGTCCGCGCAGCGTGACGATCAGCGAGGAAGAACTGACGCGCCACCTCGCGCAGCGCTTCCCGGTCGATCGCCGGCTGCTCGACTGGATCGACCTGCGGCTGGAGACGCCGCGTGTCGTGCTGCGACCGGACACCAACCGGGTCGCGGTAGACATGGGAGTCGAGATCCGCGAGCGGCTGTCGCGGCGTTCGTTTCCGCTGCAGATCGGGCTCGACAGCGCGTTGCGCTACGAGGCGGGCAGCGGCGCCGTCGTGCTGTCGGACGTGAAAGTCCGGCGCCTCGGCGTGACCGGCCTGCCCGAAAACGTCGCGTCGGTGGTGCTGCAACTCGGCGCGCCGCTCGCCGAGCGGCTGCTGGAGGGCATGGCGATCCACCGCTTCACGCAACAGCAGCTGACCAGCGCGGCGGGTCACGGCCTGCGCCCCGATGCGATCCGCGTCACGCCAAAGGGCGTGCAGATGACGCTGGTGCCGCTGGAGGCGAGCTGAACACGAATCGCCGACACCGCGCAGTCGTTCCGCGGTCGGGTCGATTTCGCTCGTTATGATCGCCCGCTGTTTTGTAGCGCGGAGCCGACGTGGACTGGATCATGCTCGCCAAGGCCGCCCTGATGGGGGTGGTCGAGGGGCTCACCGAGTTCCTGCCGATCTCGTCGACCGGGCACCTGATCCTGACGGCATCGCTGCTCGACTTCACCGGCGAGACCGCGAAGGTGTTCGAGATCGCGATCCAGACCGGTGCGATGCTGTCGGTGGTCTGGGAATACCGCGAGCGTCTGTCGCGCACCGTCGTGGGCATCACGCGAGACACCGTCGCGCAGCGGTTCGCGTTGAACGTGCTGATCGCGTTCGTGCCCGCGGTCATTTTCGGCTTGCTGCTGGGCAGCGCGATCAAGCAGCACCTCTTTTATCCGGTGCCGGTGGCGGTCGCGTTCATCGTCGGCGGGCTCGTCATCCTCTGGGTCGAGCGCCGGCACCATCGGCGCTACGGCGAGCTCGACCTGGCCGGCAAGCGCCATGCGCGCGTCGAGACGGTCGATGACATGACGCCTGCCGACGCGCTCAAGGTCGGCCTGCTGCAGTGCCTCGCGTTGGTCCCGGGGACGAGCCGCTCGGGCGCGACGATCATCGGCGCGCTCGTGCTCGGCTTCTCGCGCAAGGCAGCGACCGAGTTCAGCTTCTATCTCGGCATCCCGACGCTGATGGGCGCGGGCGCGTACTCGGTGTGGAAGCAGCGCGAACTGCTGCGCTGGGAGGACGTGCCGCTGTTTGCAGTGGGCACGGTCGTGTCGTTCATCGCTGCGCTGTTGTGCATCCGCTGGCTGATCCGCTACGTCTCGACGCACGACTTCGTGCCGTTTGCCTGGTACCGCATCGTGTTCGGCGGCATCGTGCTGCTCACTGCCTGGCAAGGCTGGGTGCAGTGGACCGCGTGAGCGGTCGTATCAGCGCTTGCGAAACAGCAGATCCCACACGCCATGGCCGAGCGCGCGGCCGCGCGCCTCGAACTTGGTCGGGGGCCGCCAGGCAGGCCGCTGCGCGTAGTCCGCGGCGGTGTTGACGAGCAGCGGCTCGGCCGCCAGCACTTCGAGCATCTGCTCGGCATAGGGCTGCCAATCGGTTGCGCAGTGCAGATAGCCGCCGGCTGCGAGGCGCGAGGCGACGAGCGCGACGAACGACGGTTGAACGAGCCGGCGCTTGTGGTGCCGTTTCTTCGGCCACGGATCGGGGAAGAAGATGTGGAGACCGGCCAGCGAGTCGGGGGCGATCATCCGTTGCAGCACTTCGATCGCATCGTCCTGCACGATGCGCAGGTTGGCGAGCTTCTGCTCCCCGATCAGCTTGAGCAGCGCGCCGACGCCGGCTTCGTGGACCTCGATGCCGATGAAGTCGATGTCCGGCCGCGCTGCGGCGATCTGCGCGGTGGCCGCGCCCATGCCGAAGCCGATCTCGACGATCGTGGGCGCCGTGCGGCCAAAGACCGCTGCCAAGTCGAGAAATCGTGCAGCGAAGGGCAGCACGAAGCGCGGCGCAAGCTGCGCGAGCGCGCGCCGCTGGCCGGGCCCGATGCGGCCGCCGCGCCTGACGAAGCTGCGGACGCCCCGGCTTGGGGGACCGTTCGTGCCGGTCCGAGTCGCATCGACGGCTGGGTTCTTCGCGGGCGGGACTATCGGCATGCCGTGGCGGGGTTACCCGGTGGATCATGGGGCCCGTGACGATAGAATAAGTTCGCGAAGCGGGTGTAGTTCAATGGCAGAACGGCAGCTTCCCAAGCTTCATACGAGGGTTCGATTCCCTTCACCCGCTCCATGACAAGTCATAGCGCCGCCACGTGCGGCGTTCTTTTTTTGTTGCGGCCACCGCATTCACCCCGGCCGACGTGGCGCGGCGTGGACATGCACCGCGGTACATGTCAGGTCTTGCGCAGTAGAAAGACCTGGTTGAAGACGATGAACTTGCGCGGCAGCCAAGCGTACAGCGAGCGCTTGAACGTGCGCGGACCCGGGCTGACATCGACGTTCGCGATGACCTCGACCCCCGGCTGCGAAGCGATGAAGACCTCATTGGCCCAGTAATAGGTCACCCAGCGGTGGCGGTCAACGCCGTCCTCGACGAGGAACTTGTACTGCTTGGACATGTCGCCGCGGATCAGGTTCAGCACGTACTTGTAGTACTGCGTGTTCGGCAGTGAAATGATGGCGTGGTGCGCAGTGACGCGCAGCAGTTCGCGCATCAGTTGGCGCTTGTGCTCGACATGCTCGAGCACGTCATTGCAGTTCACGATGTCGAAGCTGTCGTCACCGAACGGTAGCAGCTGCTCGAGATCATGCGCGATGAACTCGACTCTTCCTTCCTCAACGCGGTTGTGGAAGTCGATCGCCACGAGTCGACCCGCATCGGTAGCCGCTGCGGCGTACTTCAGCAGAGCGCCGTCTCGCGAGCCGCAGTCAAGGATGCGCACGCCGGGGTGCAGCAGCGGTACCATCAAGTCGCGCGTGACCGCCGCGCGGTCGGTGAAGCGAAGCGGAGCCTTCGGTAGGGGTTTGCTTCTAGGCTTGCGTGACATGGGCTTCGCGGCCGGCCGAGGGGCTCGGCGCGTCCAAACTGACGATCTCGTAGTCCAGCTCGGCGTACCTCTCGTACATCGGTGTGGTGCGGCGTGTCGCGGCCTCGAAGAGCAGCGCGTCGGGAATTCTGTAGATCGTCACCGGGACGCCGCACAATCGGGCCAGCGCCTCGACGGCACTGCTTCCGAATGACATCACCGCCGTGGGCCGTCGGTCGCGGCGCAGCAGCTCGAACTCAATCGGCGCGACCGGGCGCCACGGGCGCATCCCGAAGGTCTCGCAAAGCTCGTTCGTGACGGCCGATTCCTCCTTCGGATGAGGTACATAGACAACCCCCTTCAGCGACCGGTGCGTGTCGACGCGGGCCATCAGTGCGAGCTGCGAAGCCGGCTCGCGCAGCGCGTGGTAGCGGTAGGCGTTGCCGATGAACCAGCGTTCGTCGCCGACCGGCATCTCGGCCAGCAGCGAGCGCAGGTGCGGGTAGTCGTTGAGGCGGTGGCGCGGCCGCAGTGCCTCGGGCACCTCGTACTGGATGAACAGCTGGGCGTTTTCGACATACGACGGGCAGAGTCCCACCCAGCGCTGCAGGCGCGCGAGCCAGCGTCGTTCGGTCAGCGTCCTGCGGTTGGACGGGGGCAGGCGCCCGGCGGCCATCTGCTCCAGCCGATGCAGGGAGGCGACGCCGTCGTCGACCACGATCGTGTGGCGAATGCTCGCGACGCGATTGAGGAAGAGATTGAAAAGCTGGGTCCAGTCGCCGATCACCAGCCAGTCGAAACGCCGAACGCGGCTGAACACCCGGATGAAGGCAGGCAACTGCCGGCCCCGGTGCCAGACGATGCGCGAGAAATGTGGCCACGTGGCCAAAATCGCGCGGTGCATCGCCATCTGTGCATCGTTGCGGAACGCCAGCAGCAGCCAATTCTCCCGGTCGCGCAGGCCGTAACTCTCGGCGGCCTCGATCGCGTTGCCCATCTGGACCAGACTGCGCACGACGAACAGGTTGGGCGCCTCGCCACGCCGTTCTCCGACACGCGGCGCGACAGGGACCTCCTCGAGCAGCCTGAGGCCGCGGCGCGACGTCATGCGGCAGGTTACGGCGCCTTCGCCGTGCCGCGCTGGTCCACGCGCAGCATCCGTTCGCGCTCGGCGAACCATTGCGCGCCGTATTCGCATTGCGCGTACTCGTCGAAATACGGCCCGCCGATCGTGTAGTGCACATTGGCCGCATCGGGCCGCGGCGCGCTGTAGCCGACCAGATGGTTCCAGGCGGCGGGGATCTCGCCGATCAGTTCGTCGCTTTCGAGCCACTTGAACTGGTGCAGCTCGAGACCCAAGGCGGTGTTGACGTACTCGGGCGTCAGCGCCGTGCAGCGGCTGTTGTTGAACAGCACCACGCTCGACCAGTTCTTCTTCTGATAGGCCGTCTGCGGCTGGTCAAGGAACTTGACGGTCTCGACGGGTCGGTGGTCATGCTTGACGCACATCACCGCGTAGCGCTCATCCCGCAGCGCCCACAGTTTGGCGATGTCGTCGAGCATCAGCATGTCGCAGTCCATGAAGAGCGACCATCCCTGGTAGTCGCTGAGGTACGGTGCGAGGAACCGAGAGAAGCTGAACTCGGTCGATTGCAGCGCATTGCGCTCGCGCCACAGCAGGCCCTCCAGGTTGTTCAGCGCCAGCGGCACGAAGCTGACTGGCTGCGACGACCGCGCAAGGATGCTGTGCGTCAGCACGTGCCACGCGACGGTTTCGCGTGGATCGAAGCCAATGAATACTCGGATCATGGTGATGCAGGGGCGGGGACGATGCAGACCGTGGGCCCGGTGGCGCGATGGGCAGGTCAACCGGGGAGGGCGGTGTCGATCGACAGGCGGGCGGCGCTCAGGAGTTTAGTTCATGCCCTGAAGCAGCCTTGAGATTCGGAGTCGATCGACGTTCCCTTGCTGTGCAGCTCGACGGTGATCACCCGGACCCTCCTCGCGTAACAGAGCGTGACCAATGGTTTCAGCCAACGCATTGCCGCCGATGCG
>CP070653.1:1595378-1613587 GCA_020354665.1 Burkholderiales bacterium | reverse complement strand
CTCGTGGCGATTCTCAATGGCACCCCGTCCGCGTTCGAGCGCGTGCACGTCGAGCTGCCGCGACGCCTTGCGGCGGCGATGAAGGCCACCGGCGTGCGCCGACTCGTACACGTCAGCGCGCTGGGCGTCGGGCCGGATGCGCCGTCGAACTACCTGCGCACCAAGACCGCGGGCGAGCAGGTCTTGACCGAAGCCGGTCTCGACCTCACGGTGCTGCGTCCTTCGGTGATCTTTGGCTCGAACGATCGTTTCCTCAGCCTGTTTGCACTGATGCAGTCGCTGCTCCCGGTGGTGCCGTTGGCCGGCGCGCAGGCGCGTTTCCAGCCGGTATGGGTGATGGACGTCGCGCGCGCCATCGTGCGCTGTCTCGACGATGCATCGACGGTCGGGCAGACGTACGAATGTGCCGGGCCGCGCGAGTACACGCTGGCGGAACTGGTCAAGCTGGCTGGCCGCTGCAGTGGCCATGAGCGGCCGGTGTTCGCGCTGCCAGACGCGATCGGCCGCCTGCAAGCCGCGGTGATGGAACTTGCGCCTGGCCAGCCGCTGATGTCACGCGACAACCTCGAGTCGATGCGCGTGCCCAACGTCGCAACGGGCAAGCTACCGGGCCTCGCCGAGCTGGGAATCCACCCGGCCCCGTTGGAGGCCATCGCGCCCACCTACCTCGGGCCGGCGAGGGGTTGCGGCCGCTTCAACGTCTGGCGCGCGCACGCCCGACGCTGACCGCGTCTGCGCGCATCGATGCGATGCGCGCGCAGTGGGACACCACCCGCGGTGTTGGAGGCTCTGGACGGGCCGCGACCGCCTGTCGTCGCCTGCGCGCTTTGCCCTCGCCGCCGACAGCGTCGCAACCGTCCGCCTGGCACCGGCAGGCCCTAATATCCGGGCATGCAGCTGTATATCGGCAACAAGAACTACTCGTCGTGGTCGATGCGGTCGTGGGTGCTGATGAAGCACTTCGGCATCGCCTTCGACGAGGTCATGGTTCGCTTCGACTCGTTCGAGGGACAGTCGGCTTTCAAGCGGCAGATCACGACGGTCTCGCCGGCGGGGTGCGTGCCGGTCCTCGTGCTCGAAAACGGGCTGGCGGTGTGGGACACGATGGCCATCGCCGAGACGCTGGCCGAGCAGTTCCCGCAGCATGCGCTGTGGCCACGCGACGCGGCGGCACGCGCGCGTGCCCGCAGCCTGTGCGCGGAGATGCACGCCGGCTTCGCGGCGCTGCGCAATCTCTTTCCAATGAACATCGAGGCCGCGCTGCCCGACGTCGGTCCGCGCGTACTCGCCGAACAGCCCGACGCTCGCGCCGACGTCGATCGCATCGTGATGATGTGGACGCAGCAGCTCGCCGCCTCGGGCGGACCGTTCCTGTTTGGCGGCTTCGGCATCGCCGATGCAACGTACGCGCCCGTGTGCACGCGCATCCGCACCTACGCCCTGCCCGTGCCCGACACGGTGGCTGGCTACGTCGATCGTGTCCTGCGCTCGCCCGGCGTCGCCGCGTGGATCGAGGGCGCGCTCGCCGAGCACGACTTCCTGCCCTTCGAGGAGCCGTACCGCACGCGCCCGTGAAGCGCGGCGCGAGCTACTTGCGCCAGAACTGTGGCGTGAACAGCACCACGACCGACAGCAGTTCGAGCCGGCCGAGCAACATGCCGAACGTGCACACCCAGGTCTGGTAGTCGGTCAGGGTCTGGTAGTTCACTGCAGGTCCCACCTCGCCGAGACCGGGGCCGATGTTGTTGACGCAGGCGACCACGGCGGTGAACGCGGTCACCACATCGAGGCCCGAGAATAGCAGCAGCATGGTCAACGACACGAGCGTCGCACCATAGGTCATCATGTATGCGATCACGCTCTGCATCACGCGCGGGCTGACCACGGCGCCACCGAGGACCACCGGGTTGACGACCTTCGGATGGACGATGCGGACCAGTTCGCGGTACGCCTGCCGCAGCAGAAGCAGCATGCGAACCATCTTGATGCCCCCGCCGGTCGATCCCGCGCAGGTCGCGAAGCAGCCCAGCAGGATCATCAGCAGCGGCGCAAACAGCGGCCACTGCGCATAGTCGTACGCGGAATAGCCGGTGGTCGTGGCCACCGAGACGACGTGGAAGACGGTGTGCCGCAGCGCCTCCTGGTATGTCGGATACGTGCCGTGGGCCGCCAGATAGCCTGAGATCAGCGCGACCGAGCCAAACAGCGCGAGGTAGAAGCTTCGCACCTCGACGTCGCGCCAGAGGAACGCGACCGAGCGCCGCTTCCACGCCACGAAGTACAGCGCGAAATTGACCCCCGCCAGCAGCATGAAGACGACGGCCACCGCTTCGATCACCGGCGAGTTCCAGTACCCGAAGCTCAAGTCGTGCGACGAGAAGCCGCCCAGGCTCATCGTCGTGCACATGTGCATGAACGCGTCGACCGCGCTCATCCCCGCCGCGTAATACGACAGCGCGCAGGCAAGCGACAGCACGAAGTACACGACCCACAGGCCGCGCGCGGTCTCGGCCATGCGCGGCGTAAGCTTCTGGTCCTTGATCGGGCCAGCCGTCTCGGCCTTGAACAGCTGCGCGCCGCCAACACCCAGCAGCGGCAGGATCGCCACCGCCAGCACAATGATGCCGAGCCCGCCGACGTAGCTCATGAAGCAGCGCCAGACGTTGACCGACAACGGAAGCTGGTCCAGACCCGTCACCACCGTCGCGCCCGTCGCCGTGAATGCCGACATCGCTTCGAAGTACGCATCGGTGCCCGACAGGCCGGGCACCGCCAGCAGCAAAGGCAACGAGCCGAACGCCGGCAGCGTGATCCAGGTAAGAAACACCAGCACGAAACCGTCGCGTAGCTGCAGCTCGCGCCGAAAGCGCCGGGTGGCCAGGCTCATGATGAAGCCGGAGCCTGCCGTGAGCACGATCCCGATGACGAAGGCGTTCTCCGCCGGGTCGTGCTTGGACAGCGCGAACGCCAGCGGCACCACCATCAGCAGCGCGAACAGCATCACTATGCGGCCGACCAGCGCGATGACGGCGAGCGGGGAGGCCATCAGAACAGGAACGTCGCGCTGACCTGGAACAGCTTCTCGACCTCGCGGACCATGCGCTTGCGCGGCACGAACACGATCACGTGATCGTCGGTCTCGACCACCGTGTCATGGTGCGGGATGATCACCCTGCGCGCGTTCTCGTTGGCGGGGTCTGTGCGCACGATCGCGCCGATCTGCGCGCCCTGGGGCAACGCGATCTCCTCGATGCGCCGGCCGACCACCTTCGAGCTCTTGCGGTCGCCGCGGGCCACCGCCTCGAGCGCTTCGGCTGCGCCGCGCCGCAGGCTGTAGACAGCCTCGACGTCGCCGCGCCGAACGTACGCGAGCAGTTCGCCGATCACCGTCTGCGCCGGGGACACCGCGATGTCGATTTGCGTGCCCTGCACGAGGTCGGCATACGCGCGGCGGTTGATCAGCGCAAGCACCCGCTTGGTCCCCATGCGTTTGGCGAGCAGACAGGCCATGATGTTGTCCTCGTCGTCGCTCGTCAGCGCGAGGAACATGTCGCAGTCCCGCACGTTCTCGTCATCGAGCAGATCGGAGTCGGTCGCGTTGCCCTGCAGGATCAGGGTGTCGGCGGGCAACTGGGTGGTGAGGTATTCGCAGCGCAGCGGGTCCGATTCGATCAGCTTGATCCGGCAGTCGTCCTTGATCTGGCGCGCCAACCGCAGCCCGACCTTGCCGCCGCCGACGATCATCACGCGCTTCACGGGCTCGTCGCGGCGGCGCAGCGCGTCCAGTACGCGGCGGATGTTCCTGGTCGCCGCCAGCACGAAGACCTCGTCGCCGGGCTCGATGCGTGTCGTGCCGTCGCAGTGCACCTGATGGTCGATACCGAGCTCGTCGGTGCGGTAGATCGCGACGAAACGCATCTCGATGCCCGGCACGAGTTGCGGCAGCTCGGAGATCACATGGCGCACCATCGGCCCGCCAGTGACCGCGCGCACCGCGATCAGGCTCACCTCGCCGCCGGCGAACTCGAGCACCTGCAAGGCCTCCGGGTACTCGATCAGCTTGCGGATGTAGTTGGTCAGCGACTGCTCGGGGCAGATCACCTGATCCACGGCGAAGCCGCTTCTTTCCATCAGCGCGCCGCCATCCTGGAACTCGGGCGAGCGCACGCGCGCGATCGTGGTCGGAATGTTGAAGACGTCGTGCGCGATCTTGCACGCGACCAGGTTGGTCTCATCGAGCGGCGCGCACGCGATCAGCATGTCGGCATCCTTCGCACCGGCCGCTTCGAGCACCGAGGGCTGGACGCCGTTGCCGGCTACGCCCCGCAGGTCGAGCCGTTCCTGGAGGCTGCGCAGGCGCATGGGATCGGTGTCGATGACCGTGATGTCGTTCTTCTCGGTCACCAGGCTCTCGGCCACGCTTTCACCGACCCGCCCGGCACCGAGAATCAGGATGTTCATGGCGCAACAGCTTAGCCGAAGGTGCCAGCGCGGCCGTCCTCAGTCCGATGTCTGCGGGTACAACCGCTCGAGCACGGCGCGCAGCATCGCGCGCAGGGGCGGTTGCAGCGCGACCTGCAGCGCCTGGATCGCGTCCGCGACGCTGCCATCGGAGCTGGCAGTTCGCCCACCGGAGCGCAATGTCCACAGCGGGTCGAGCGACGGCGCGTGCTCGACGGCAACGGCCGCCACCGCCTCGCGCCAGCTCGCCGGCGTCTCGGTGGGATGCCAGTCACCGCGCCCGCGTCCGAAATGCGCGACCGCGAGATAACGCAGCATTGCGGCTTGCAGCATCTGACGCAGGGCATCGACGTTCCAACTCGCCCACGACTGCCGCGTACCGCGTACCAGGTTGACGCCACGCGCCACCCCTGCGGCCCCCAGTGCACCGAGCAGCCCGCCGGCCAGCATCCCGCCGCCCAGCGTGAGCCCGCCGCTGGCGAGGTCAGCTTTCAGACCGGCGAGCGCGCCGGTCACGACGCCGCCCCACAACGCGGCGCGACCCTCGTCGACGCGCAGGCGCAGCTCGGTGCCACCCGCCAGCTGCTGCAGTATTTCGCCCTGCGCCTCGCCGGCCAATCCGTGCAAAGCGATCAGCTCGGCCGTGCTCTGGCGCACCTCGTCGTCCCACTGACGGGCCAGCTCCTGCGCCGCCGCCTCAGCGGCCGGTGCGGGCTTGCCGCCGGCCAGCGCGCCGATCGACGTGCCGAGGCGCTTCAGGCGTTCGCTGATCGTTGCAGCCTCGGGCAACGCCACGCGTGCCGCAGCCGTGCGCGCGAGACTGCCTGCCAGCGCCGATGCCGCAGCGTCGAAAACGGCCTCGCGCCGCGCGCGCCAGGCCTGCGCGAGCCGCACCATGCGCGCACGCGCTTCACCCTGCAACGCCTCCTCGATGACGCGCATCAGCGTCAGCTCCTGCACCCAGCAGCGCGCAAACGCGTCCAGCGGCAGCACCGCATGAACCTGGCGATGACCGGCTAGGTGCGCACGCCAGCGCTCGACATCGGCGGCCTCGGCCGCTGCATCGCCCGGCGGGCCGAGCTGGTTGAGCAGCACCACCACCGGCTTGCCGATCCACGCCAGCACTTCCATCTCCGGCACGACGTAGGTAGCCGCCTGCGGTGACTCGGCCGCGTTGACGAGATAGAGCACCACGTCGGCTTCATCGCGGACGTTGCGCACGGCCTGCTGGGTCGACCACAGCGGCCGGTCGCGGAAGCGATCCCACACCTGCGTGAGGAACCAGCCGATCGGTTGTTCGGCCTGGCGAAGCCGTCGCGCCAGCCGCACGCTGTCGCCGAAACCCGGCGTGTCCCATAACAGCAGCACGTCGCCGTTCTCGGTGCGCACCATTTCGTAGACGTCGGCGTACTCGGTGACATGTGGCTCGTCGCGGATCGTGCCCACATCGCGGCCGAGCAGCGTGCGCGCCAGCGTGGTCTTGCCGGCATTGGTGTGCGACACCAGGCTCAGCGCGATCGCCGGCAGCTTGCTGTCGATCGTCGCGCTCATCGCGACGCCGCGGGAGCGGCCTCGAGTTCGAACCAGCGCGCCACCGCGCGCTCGGCGTTGCCTGCCTGTGCAGATTCCAGTTCGGCGAAAAGCGGGCGCAGGCTGAAACGCTCGCACATCTGACGCCAGGCCTCGCGGCGCTCCTTGCGGCGCGGCGAGTCGGCGCCGAACCGGCGCACGAAAGCCGACTCGTCGAGCAGCACGATCGGCATCGGCCGCGCCGGGCCATCCTGCCCGGCGATCCTCGACACCAGCCGCTCGATCAGCGTGCCGTGGTGCTCCGACTCCGGCGTGGCGGTCAGGTCGAACAGCAACGCCGCCCAGCCGCCGCCTGCGACCAGGCGATCGAGGTTCGCCTCGTCCTCGTTGCCGAAGTCCACGGCGGGGAGCAACTCGACCTGCACCTTGTCGCCGAGCACCGGAGCCAGCGCTGCACGCAGTGCCAGCACCGCGGCGCCTGACGGGGCTTGGCCATGCGGCAGCAGGCGCACGTGCTGCGGCACGTCTCCCCCCTGCTGCCGTCGCAACGCCTGCACATAGCCAGCGTCGAGCTGCAGCGGAAAGCGTCGCGCGAGGCGTGCGGCGCGCCAGCCGCTCGCCAGCGCGAGCAACAGCCGCGGCAACACGACGAACAGCCCGAGCGTGATCGCATACAGATGGATCCACGGCGCGGCCGGCGCCTTCGCCAACTCGCCGGGCTGCACGCGCAGCGCCGCGATGCCGGCCGCGTCCGGCAAGGCAATACCGCTGAGCACCGAGGCGGGCGCCAGCAGGGTGTCGAGTACTGCGGCGACGGTTGACGGCTCGAGAAACGTGCTCTGCCAGCCGGCACGGTAGTCGAGCACCAGGCCGCGCAGATAGAGCCCGGCCACCAGCCCGATCGCCAGTGCGGCTGCCGCGAGGTGCAACGCACGCGCGAGGCGCGCCGTTGCGAGCGGTGCGCTGTCGCGCGACCACGCCGCCGCAAAGGCCGCCCACGCCGCGGCACGCCCGCCTCGACGCGACTCCCTCGCAGGCCGCTGCGATCCGGTCAGCCAACGCGCGAGCACGCGCCGCCAGCCGACCAGCGGCGCCGCGCTGCCACGCCCTCCGGCCAGCGCATGCCACGCCACTGCGAGGTAGACAACAAGGTTCCACGCCAGCACCGCCCACACAGGTGGCGCAAGCAGGTTGATGCGCTGATCGTCGCCAATGCTGTGCGCGGCGATGCCCACGGCCACGCTCGCGAGCAGCAACAGCGCGAGCATGCCCGGACGCGAAGCCGGCCCGTGCAGCCAGCGTGCCAGCAGCGCGTCGCGAGGCTCCAGCCGCCGCAGCGCCGCCTGCGCCCGCGCCGCAATGAAATCTTCGACCGGCGCGTCGGCCGCGATCGTCTCACGCGCGACGCGGCTCGCCCAAGCACGATCCTCCGCCGTCCACAACGCACCGTCGGCGCCGCTCGTCGTATCAAACGCGTGCACCGCGCGCACGCGCCGGGCGGTAGCCTCATCCACGCGTGCCGGCCTCCGCCGATGCCGCTGCCGCTGCCGCGCGCGAGCGCTTCGGTGCGCGCAGCCCATCGAGCGACGCCGCATCGACGCCGACGATGACGTGCCCGCGCGTGATCGCGCCCAATCGCCAGCGCAGCGGCAACCGCGCCGCGCAACGGCCCCGGAGCCCATCGCCGCACTCGAGGGTGCCGTCGACCCGCCGCATCGGCCCGCCACGTGCAACCACGGCAGCCGCCACCGCGAGGCCAAGCGCGCTGTAGGGTGCTGGCCAGAAATAGGCCAGCAGCCTGTTGAGCGCGCGCCCGGCGCGATGTTCATGGGAACCGCTTCTGCTCATGTCGCTATCGTGTTGCCCAGCCCACCACGTGATGCGCGAATCTCCGTAACGAGCCGGGGCCTGACGGCAAGGCCGCGGCGATACTGCGGAGCCGCCAGCATCGTACCGCCATGGCCCTCTTCTCCTCCAACGCACTGAACGACGGCGTCCGCAAGCGCGAGGTGTTCGGCTGGGCGATGTACGACTTCGCCAACTCGGGCTACACCACCGTGGTGCTGACAGCAGTGTTCAGCGCTTACTTCGTCGGCGGCGTGGCGCACGGCGCGAGCTGGGCGACCTTGGCCTGGACCGCCACCCTCGCCGCGTCGAGCCTGGTCGTGATGTTCACGATGCCAGCGATCGGCGCCTATGCCGACCTGCGTGCGGCCAAGAAGCGGCTGCTGGCGATCAGCACCGTTGGCTGTGTCGTCACGACCGCTGCACTTGCGGGCGTCGCGCCGGGCAACGTCGCTTGGGCCGTCGCGGCCGTGTTGCTGTCCAACGTGTTCTACAGCTACGGCGAGTCGCTGATCGCCGCGTTCCTGCCCGAGCTTGCGCGCGAGGACAGCATCGGTCGCGTGTCGGGCTGGGGCTGGAGCTTCGGTTACTTCGGCGGGATGCTCACGCTTGGCGCGTGCCTGGCCTACGTGCTGTGGGCACAGCAGCGCGGACTGCCGGCATCGCACTTCGTTCCGGTGACGATGCTGATCACCGCCGGCACCTTCGCCGTCGCGTCGCTCGCGACCTTCGCGCTGTTGCGCGAGCGTGCGCTGCCGCAGCCGCGGGCGCTGCGCGAACGGGGGCTCGCCGCCGCACTCGCGCGGCTGGCCCGCACCTGGCACGACGCGCGGCGGTTCAGGGACTTCACCGCGCTGCTCGCCTGCGCGACGGCCTACCAGGCTGGCATATCCGTGGTGGTCGCGCTGGCTGCCGTCTACGCCGAGCAGGTGATCCGGTTCAGCCAGACGCAGACGATGACGCTGATCTTCGTCGTCAACATCGCCGCCGCACTCGGCGCGTTTGCCTGGGGCTACGTGCAGGACCGCATCGGCCACCGCCGCGCGATTGCGGCGACGCTCGTCGGCTGGATCGTGATGACGGTGCTTGCGGCAATCGCCACCGGCCCTGGGCTGTTCTGGGTCGCCGCGGTGATCGCCGGGCTGTGCATCGGCAGCAGCCAGTCTGCCGGTCGTGCACTGGCCGGGCTGTTCTCGCCGTCGGCACGGCGCGCGGAGTTCTATGGCCTGTGGACGTTCGCGGTGCGGCTGTCGGCGATCGTCGGTCCGCTGACCTACGGCCTGATCACGCTGGCGACGGCCGGCAACCACCGCATCGCGATCGTCAGCACGGGCGTGTACTTCGTGCTGGGTCTGCTGCTGCTCGCGCTGGTCGACGTGCCGCGCGGCCTCGCCGCGGCACGACGGTCGCCGGTGTGACCGGCGCGCCGCTCAGACCTCGCCGGTGTATTCGCCACGCGCCGGATAGTCCTTGGCGAGCGCGAAGTCGACTGCACCGAGCAGATCCTGGAACTGGGGGCGCGCGAACGGCATCGTCTGTACCGCGCCGTAGTACAAGGTGCCGTCGGGCCGCACGAGGAACACGCCGGGTTCGCTGAACAACGCCGGCTCTTCGACGCCGATCGACGTCTTGCCTCGCGACGTGCTGATGTACAGACCCCACTGCCGCGCCGCGCGCAGGCTCAGCGCGTAGCCGAACGCCACCGCTTTCGCTCCGACCTTCTGCACCATCTCGCGCGCGCGATCCTCGCTGTCGCTGCTTACCGCGACGACCTGCACGCCGCGCGAAGCGAACTCCGGTGCGAGGCGTTCGAGCTCGAGCAGGTACTTGGTGCAGATCGGACAGTGCAGCCCGCGGTAGAAGACGACCATGTCGAAGTTCCTGGCCGGAGAAGCCCCGAGCACGAACCGGCCGCCGGAGACGAGCGGAACGTTCAACGCAGGAACGGGGTATCGCGGCAGCAGGCGGTCGGTGGTCATGATGGATTCTCCGGTCGGTTGTACGTAAGGACGGGTCGGGGATGAGCGCCCCAGCTTACGGGCCGACGCTATCGGCGGCCCCAACGACGCGTCGAACCCCTGCGCCGAAGTGCGTCTTTGCCCGGCAGTTGCCTGCAGCGGGCATGTCTTGCGCCCTCTCGCCGCCGCAGCGACTGCCGATCGGACTTACTGGCGGCGCGGGCGGCCGAACAGCGCCCTCAATTCGTTCTTCGCCGCCTCGAGCCGCAGGCGTTGGTCTCGGTCCAGCTGTCGCCCGGCGCGGTTGATATAGAAGTTGAGCATCGACATCGCCGAGCGAAACGGGTCGGTCTTGCGGCGCTCGCTGCGTTCGGCCGACGCTTTCAATGAACGCGCAATCCGGCGCGGGTCGCGCCAGGTGAAGACACCGGGCTCGAGGTCGAGCGCATTGCTCTGCTCAGTCACACGCTGTGACCAGCGCGGCGGCTGTGCGGCGGCCATCAGAGCGTCCTCATTTCCACCCAACATCCTTCTCTCGCCGACGCTGGCCTGATCCACGAGCAGTGGCCGGACCCGCTCGACAAGAGCTTCGTCGCATACCAGGGCGCCTCGGTGACCGGCGATGCAAGCCGATCACGAGCGCCGGCGCAACGGTCAACGGCCTGCAGCCGATGCCCAGCCGCGCTGAGCAGCGCCCCCGATTGCCTGCACGCCGACAGATGCGCTCGTCTCGCGACAGGAGCGCGGGCATCAGTGCGTACCACAAGAGCATCGACACGTAGACCACACCCGAAACAGGATCGCGCGGCGCAATGTATTCGCCGACCGACCGACCCCGCAATGCAACGGCTAGCAAGACCTCGGCGGCGAACACGAGGCCGAAGTAGGCGGCTTTCGCTTTTGCGGTGTGCATCGTCGCTGATCGTTGTCCCGCCATCAGCCGAATTGTGTCGAGGGATTCACGCGCCAGCGTGATCGTGGTCGGACTCAGGCACGATCGCCTCGGCTTCGATCTCGACGAGCATGTCCGGGTCGATCAGCGCACTGACCTCGACCATCGTCGTCGCCGGCCGGATCGCGCCGAAGACCTCGCCGTGCGCCCGACCGACGGCCTCCCAGTCCGAGATGTCGGTCACGTAGATGCGCGTGCGCACGACGTCGGACAGCGCGGCACCGGCCTGCGCGAGCGCCGCCTCGATCGTGCGCAGCGCCTGCGTCGCCTGGGTGTGCGGGTCGCCATGCCCAACGAGTCCGCTCGGCGTCATGGCCGTCGTACCTGCGACGTGGACGTGCTGGCCGACCCGCACTGCGCGCGAGTAGCCGACGACAGGTTCCCACGGGCCGCCGCTCGAGATGTTGATGCGTTCCGATGACATCGCTGAACCTCCTGATGGAAAGCGTCAGCCGTGCCCAAGGCTCCATTCGGCCGCCTTGCGGGCATGGATCGCCGTTGTATCGAAAAGCGCAACGCTGCAATCGCCGGCGCCGACGAGCAGCGAGATCTCGGTGCAGCCCAGAATGATCGCCTGCGCGCCGCGTTCGACGAGCGCAGACATGATGCGCCGATACTCGTCGCGCGAGGATTCGACGGTGCGTCCGACGCACAGTTCGTCGTAGATCACCCGGTGCACGATCGCCCGGTCGGCTTCGACGGGCGTCAACACCCGCAGGCCATGCATTTCGCTCAACCGCTCACGATAGAACGCCTGCTCCATCGTGAAGCGCGTGCCGAGCAGCCCGACCGTGGACAGCCCCGCATCCTTGACCGCCTCGGCGGACGCATCGGCGATGTGCAGCAGCGGGATGGTGACCGCCGCTTCGACTTCCGGCGCCACCTTGTGCATCGTGTTCGTGCACAGCACGATGCACTCGGCGCCGGCGGCCTGCAGCGACCGCGCTGCCGCAGCCAGCAGCGTGCCCGCGGCGGCCCAGTTGCCGGTGCGCTGCATCGCCTCGACCTCGTGGAAGTCGACGCTGTACAGCACGATCCGCGCCGAGTGCAGCCCGCCGAGCCGCTGCTTCACCGTCTCGTTGATCAGGCGGTAGTAGGGAACCGTCGATTCCCAGCTCATGCCGCCGATCAGGCCGATCACTTTCAACTCAGATTCCTCGTGACGATCGATTGATTTGAGATCGGCGCGCCGGCGGATCGATCGAGGCCTCAGGCTCGCGTGGCCCTCGCGCCTGCCCGGTACGCCTCGATCCGCTCGCGCAGCGCGGCCCAGCGCTCGAGACTGGCGGCGGGCCAGAACTGCTGGCGATCGTAGTAGGCCGGCACCGACGGCACGCCCGGCGGAATCACGACCCACGGCTGCTTGGATTCGGTGAAGATATGGATGTCCGGCGGCAGTCGGTCCGGGTCGTCGAGCGTACCGACGCGAACGAAGCTGACCACGGGGCCCGCGCCCGCATAGTGACTCCAGGCCGCGATCTTGCAGTGCGAACAACGAGCCATCTGCTGGCCCGCGCCGCTGTTCGACGGCGTATCGACCAGCTCCGGCGCGTCAGCGAGACTGGTGACGCGATCGGCCTCGATCAGTGCATTCTGCGCGAACGATGCGCCGCTTTCGCGCTGGCACCAGCGGCAGTGACAGCAGTGCACGAACAGCGGCGGGCTCTCCATGCGATAGCGAAGCCGGCGGCAGTCGCAACCCCCTTCAATCGGGAACGCACGGGCAGCGGGCATCGTCAGCGGTCGGTTGGGCGAGAAAGGTAGCGGGCGGAGCCGCTACCGCAATCGGCTAGCGCCCAGTGTTGCACAGCACGCCGGTCATCGCACGACAGGCGCACTGCGGGCCGGCGGCGCCGCCCTCGCAGGGCACTTCACGCGAACGTCGCGCCCTTGTCGCGCAGCAGTTCCCGCAGCACCGATCGATGACAGCGCTGCTCGTCTTCGCAGTAGCAGCCGACGGAAAAGTCGGCGTGCCGCGACAGCGCCGCGAGCAGCTCGATCGCATGGACGCATTCGGGTCGCGCCATCTCGGATCGGTACTTCCTGATGAACGCCGCCCACTGCGCATCGGTCGTCGCCTGCTGCCCGAGTTTCATCGTCTCGAGGCTCGGCGCCAGCATCGGAAACCAAACGTCGTACCAGTCGCGCCTGGCGAACTCGCTCTTGGGCACCCCGCGTGGCGGGCGCCGCACGGTGCCGATGCGGGTGCCTTCGTTGGTGGCTCGCGGGGCGCCCAGGCGAACGACGCGAACGGCCATGGCTTGCTCCTCGATGTCTTGCGCGACCGCGCTTGGCAGGCTGCGACTCGAATCCGATGCGAAGTGAACCACCGTGACGCTCGAACGCGGGCCGCCACGGATCCCGCCCTTGCCCGGCGCTGGCACGCGCTGGCGATTCCCGAGCCGCTGACGGGTTGCCGGCCTCGCGTACCTTCTGGGCTCCCGGCTCACGCCCGGGCGATCTCTTTGACCATCAGCAGCGCATCACCCGTGTAGTGGATGAGGGGATGCGCAACCACGGCGTGGCGGCGCCGTTCGACGAATCCGTTTCGCTCGTACAGCCGCCGCGCTCCATCGTTCTGCTCGAAGACGATCAGGCTCAGCTTCGCGAATCCCAGCTGCCGCGCGGTCCGTTCGGCCTCCTGCAGCAGCGCGCTGCCGATGCCCATGCCCCTTTGTCTCTCGTCGACCGCCATGCCGCAGATGTAGTAGCTGCGGTCTTCCTCGAGCACGCTGTAGGGAAACAGCACCGGGTCGGTCTCCTCGTACGCCGGGTCGACGTGCATCGGGAATGCCACCAACATGCCGACCACGGCGCCTTGCAGCTCGACGAGCTTGCAGTTCTCGTAGCTGAACGGCGTGCCTTCCCGCTCGTACCGCCGGCGTCCGACGTCCAGGATGTCCTCCCCCGGCTGGGCCAACTGGGTCCAGATGTAGTCGGCGACCCCGTCCGAAGAGATTCGATAGAGCTCGGCGATGCGGCGGCACTCGCTCTTGCGCGCCGGGCGGATCGAGTACGGAGCTTCCTGCATGTCCGGCAGTGTCCCAAACTGAGCCCGGTTTGCCCAGAGCAGCGGGGCCGGTCGTGGCTGCCAGCTGCCGGCGACCCAGCGCGGCGCCGGTGGCGATGCTCCGGCGGCGCGCTGCCGACGGCAGGAGCCGGTCACGCCGTCAACTTGCCGTAGGCGAGCATCGCTGCCGCGATGTCCTGGCACGCCATGCCGATCGAGTCGAAGACAACGGTCGCCCTCGGGTCGACCGGCCGCGAGCCATCGAGCACCTCGCCCAGTTCGGCGTAGATCTGCGCGTTGAACCTGCGCACGTTGCCCGATTCAGCCAGCGCACCTTCGCGCGAGTCGACGATCACGACGTTGGACCTCGTCGCGGCGTCGAGCTCGGCGCCGTTGGCGCCGCTCCACCCGACGCTCGCGACCTTCGCCCCGGGGCGCAGCCAGCGACCGTCGAGCACCGGCTCGGCGGCCGCTGTCGCCACCACGACGACTTCGGCATCACGAACCGCTTCCTCGCACGACGTCGCGCGGCCGCCGACCTCGGCAGCGAGCTTTTCGGCGCGCCCGGGCGTGCGATTCCAGATGCGGATGTCGCTGAACTTGCGCACCTGCCTCAAGGCGTGGACGTGGCTGCTGCCCTGCGTGCCGGCACCCAGAACGGCCAGCGTCTTCGCCTTTGCCGCGGCAACCGCGTCGACGTAGGCTGCCGTGACCGCCGCGGTTCGCATTTCGGTGATCAGGCGTCCGTCCATGATCGCCATCGGTTCGCCGGTCTCGGGCCGAAAGAGCACGATCACCGCCATGTGCGTGTGCAGCTGCTTCTCGGCGTTGCCCGGGTAGACGCTGACCAGCTTGGCGCCGAGCGCGTTCGCGCCGCCCGCCGGCATGCTCGCGAAGAAACCGCCGTGGCTCGGCACGCCGAAAAAGCGCCGCGTCGGCTGCACGACTTGCCCCCTTGAAAAGTCGATCATCGCGTGGCGCATCACGGGGATCAGGTCCTGCATCCGCAGCACGCCGGCGATCGTCGCCTCGTCGATGTAGCGCATGCCTCGACCCTCCTGATCAGCCATCTCTGGTTTGCGCGACGCCCGTTGGGCCGCCACGCCGCAGCCACTTCTCCAGGCGCACGCCGTCGATGATCCGGCTGTACATTGCCTTCCCGATCGCGCGCTCGTGGTAGCCGTGCTCGTTATAGAAGCTTCGGGCCGCAACGTTGTCCCGGCGCGCCTCGAGGCAGATGCGCCTGCAGCCGGCGACGTGCGCGACGTCCTCGAGCCAACGCAGCACGGCGCTGCCGATGCCCTGCCGCTGGCTCGCGCGATGCACGGCAAACAGCAGCAGGTGCGCGTCGTCACCCCTGTACGACATGATGCCGAACGCCACGATCGCCCCGGGCGGGCCGACGACGACGACGTTGGTGTCCGGGTCGCCGATCGCGCGCGCGACACGCGGCGGCTGCCAGCTCCACGGCAGGCCCTGCTCGATGTGCTCGCGGGACATGGCCGCAATCGATGGCGCATCGGCCAGATCGGCAAACCGGATGGCAACGTCGGCGATCATCGGTCGAGCGGTCAGAGCGCGCCGATCGCGACGAGCGCGCGCCGGAGTTCCTCGACGCCTTCGGGCGGCAGCGGCGCCTGCGGCGGCAGCGGATCACCCACGGCATAACCCTGCAGCTGCAGCCCGCCCTTGATGCAGGCGGCGAGGTTGTACTTCGCGAATGCGAGGTTCAGGTTCCACAGTGGCCGCTGGCGCTCCATCGCCGCAGCCCAGTCACCACGCCGGCACAGCTCGTAGAGCTCGACGCTTTGTCGCGGCGCGACGCAGGCGGGGCCCGCCATCCAGCCGACGCCGCCGATCATCATCACGCACACCGGAACATGCGCCGACGCGGCGAACACCTCCAGCCGTCCTTCGACGCGATTGATGATCGACAGCAGGCGACCGGTGTTGAACGACGCGTCCTTGATGTAGCGGATGTTGGGGATGCGGCTCAGGCGCTCGATCACGGGCAGGCTCAGGTCCGAACGCTGGAACTGCGGGTTGGTGTAGAGCACGACCGGCAGCGAGACCGCCTCGGCGATTGCTCTGAAGTAGGCGAACACGCCTTCATCGGAGAGCGGGAAATACGCCTCGAGGATCGCCAGAATGCCGCTGCAGCCCAGGCGCTCGAACTCGCGCGCTTGCGCCGTCGCGTCGGCAATCGTGGTCGACGCGACGCCTGCGACCACCGGCACCCGGCCGCGCGCCGCCTCGACGACAACCTCGACCACGCGCCGTCGTTGCGCCCACGACAGATAGGCGAACTCGCCGGTCGATCCGAGCGGCGTCAGACCCTGCACGCCGGCACCGATCAGGTCTTCGCACAGCCGTGCGAGGACCTCCCCGTCCACCTCGCCCGACGCATGGATCGGCGAGACGAGATACGGGAACACGCCGCGGAAATTCACTTCGCTCATCGCTGTGTCCCCTTGGCCGGAATCGGTGTCTTCAATTCATCTCCCGGACCCGCGACCCGGGTGCGGGATGCGTCTGCATATCAGCTCCCACCGCACGCCGGGCCGAGCAAGTCCGGCAGGCTGCTCATCGACGTGAACGTGCGAGCGGCACCGGCCTGGACAAGACGCTCGGCCGGGGTCACCGCGGCGAAGCCGAGGGCGCTCATGCCGGCGGCCCGCGCGGCACGAATTCCGGTGGGGCTGTCCTCGACAACGACGCACTCCTCAGGTGAGGCACCCATGCAGCGCGCGGCATGCAGGAACAGGTCGGGCGCTGGTTTCGGCTTCTCAACGTCGTCCGCGCTGAACATCTTGTCCGCGAAACAGTGCAACAGACCGGTCTTGCCCAGCGTGAGCGTCATCTTCTCACGCGGTCCGTTCGACGCGACGCAGTACGGGATGCGCATGCGCGCAAGCAAGTCCGCGACACCGGCGACCGGAGACAGACCCAACGCGAAAGCCTGGTACGTCGCGGCCCGGAAGACCGGCAGGAATTCATCCGGGGGCGCCGACGTCAATTCCTCGACCAGTTCGAGGGTTCGGATCATTGAGTGGCCCATGAAGCGCTCGATCGTCTCCTCGAGCGTCAGCATCACGCCCCGCTCAGCGAGCAGGGATTGCAGCACGGTATGGCTGATGCGCTCACTGTCGACCAGTACGCCGTCGCAGTCGAAGATGACGAGAGCCGGGGCTTGCATCGGGTGCGATCTTGACGCCCGATGTGCGAGCTGACCGGCCCGAGCCAACCCGCCTTTGCCGGTCCGCTCGCACGAGGCGTCAGGCGGCATTCTGACTGAGGCCGTCTTCCGCTCGCGAGAGGCGATCGACCTTCTTCGCAAGCTCGGGAATCCGGTGCCTGCCCGCCATTCGGCGCACGCACTGCGCAGCCAACTCGAGGCCCATTCCGGCCGCCGTGACATACAGCGGGTGAACCGAACGGCCTCGAAAGACCTGCGCGACGGCGGCGCACCGTTCGACACCGGCGAACGCGGTCTTGGCAATGCCGACGACGGCGGCGCTCTTCCCGAGCGCCTCGTACAAACGGGCGCCAAGGCCCGCGCGTTCCGGCGAGGGAAGCCAGACGTAGCCATCGATCACGACGACGTCGGGCCGCACCGCGAGAAGCCCAAGCACCGACAGCAAACACGGCAGCTCGCGCCGATAGAAGCTCCCCGGTTCATAGGGCTCGACGTGCCCGATGTGCAGCCGATGAGTCTCCGGCGTCGACTCGGCTTCCCACGACGACGCCAGGACACATGCGGCGTGCGCCGCTGAAGCGTCGTAGTGGACGTCGACGAGTGCGATGGTCACGTGCGGTCCAAGCTTTGCGCCGAGGCAACGCCGCTGCCTAGAGCGGCAACCAGGCCGGCAGCAGCAACCACCCGCCTGTCGCCGGATCGGCCAGGGCGGTTAGCCGCCGGCCGTCTCCGCGATCAGAAGCTCAGTTCTCAACGTAGTTGCAGACCTCGATGAGGTTGTTGTCCGGATCACGGAAGTAGACGGAGGTGATGGGACCCATCGCCCCCGTTCTCTGGACCGGCCCCTCCAGGATGGCCACACCGCACGAGTGCAGGTGCGCGATCACCTGATCGAGTGGCGCTTTCGAGACAAGACACAGGTCAGCCGAACCGGGCGTGGGCGCGGCCGCCTTGGGCTCGAACTCCCGTCCGGCCTGATGAAGATTGATCTTCTGATTGCCGAACGACAACGCCTTGCGGCCGCCAGCGAACGTGACGACTTGCATGCCGAGCATGCGTTCGTAGAACGCGCAGGTGGCCGCAACGTCGGCGACGGTCAGGACGATGTGATCAAGGCGATCGACGTGCATCGGTGTTGCCATTGAGGCTCAACGTTCGAGCGAAATCAGACCCACGAGACATACCGCCCGCAAGCGACGCAAGCGGCAGCGGGTGAGGGCCCAGCCCTTGCCGCCGACGGCGCCCTGGAGATCGGGT
>CP070653.1:1574710-1595278 GCA_020354665.1 Burkholderiales bacterium | reverse complement strand
TCGACGTGCATCGGTGTTGCCATTGAGGCTCAACGTTCGAGCGAAATCGAACCCACGAGACATACCGCCCGCAAGCGACGCAAGCGGCAGCGGGTGGGGGCCCAGCCCTTGCCGCCGACGGCGCCCTGGAGATCGGGTCGAGCCAAGGGCGGGCCGTCACTGCCGCCGCTCCAGCGCCAGCCGGATGCCAAGCAACAGAAGAACCACGCCGCTCGACCGATACAACCACACAACGACGCGCGGGCGCGCGCGCAGCCAGCCTGACAGCAGGCCGGCCGTCAGTCCGACGGGGCCCTTGATCGCGAACGTCAGCACCGCGAAGGCGCAGCCGAGCGCGAAGATCGTGAGCGCCGGTCTGGCCGCATTCGGCGCCACGAACTGCGGAAGGAACGCGAAGTAGAAGACCGCGATCTTCGGATTCGACAGGTTCGACAACGCGCCATCCGCAAACAGGCGGCGCATCGACCTCACCCTCGACGGGTCCATCACGATCTCCGCGCTGCGCGAGCGAAGCAGGCCGACGGCGAGGTAGATCAGGTATGCGGCGCCAACGAACTTCAAGACCGTGAAGAGCACCTCCGACGCCGCAAGAATCGCCCCGAGACCCAGCGTCGCCAGAGCCGTGTGCCCGATCAGGCCAAGGCTCACGCCCGCTGCGGTGGCGACGCCGGCACGCGGCCCCTGTGCGACCGAACGCGACATCACCAGGATCATGTCCTGGCCAGGCGTCGCGATCAGCACCAGTGAGGCGACAGTGAACAGCAGCCAGTGGGCGTCGAGCATCTCAATCTCGGCTGACGACTAGGGCCTCACCGCGCGCGATCAGAGCTCGGCACACAGCTCCTGCGCCGAGCGAACGCTGGCGAACGCGCCGTGAAGCCCGGCCAGATAAGCCAGCTGCACGTGTTCGGCCTCGATGCGCTGGCCGGCGAATTGCAGGGCTCTCGTTGCACACGCATCTTGGGCAAGTGCGCATTGAAACCCCAGGTCGGCGGCCGCCCGAACGGTGGTGTCTATGCACATGTGGGTCATCATGCCGGCGAACACGAGCTTCGACGCCCCGGCCGAACGAAGGTCCTCGAGCAAGCTGGTCTCCCGAAAGCTGTTGGGGAAGTGCTTGACGACGATAGGCTCGCCGGCAATTGGGCGCACCGCGTTGTGAATCTCCGCGCCTCGAGTTCCCGGAAGAAAGAACGTCGCGCCAGGTCGCGTCGCGATGTGCTGGACGTGAAAGATCGACAGCGCGCGCTGGCGGAAGGCTTGCAGGAGCACCGCCGCCTGAGCGACCGCCGAGTCTGCGCCGGCCAACTCCATCGTTCCACCCGGGAAGTAGTCGTTTTGGAGGTCTACAAGAACGAGGGCTGTGGGCATGGCAGTCGGCTTCCGGTTGTGTCGTGTACAGAGAGTAATCCGTGAGGCCTGACGAGCGCAGTGCAAAAGCCGGTGGCCATCCGCTCGAGTGAAGGCTCAAGCCGCGCTTGCGGCTTGGATGCCTGCGGCGCGAGCGGCACGCTCAGGTTGGTTGCGGACCGTCATAGCCCTCAACGCTGATGAGGTCAGCGGTGGAAACCGGCAGCCTCAGCTTCAGGGCCTCTCGATATTCGGGACCGTTGTAGCGTCGGTACTGCTCGAGGTCAGCGACATCCACTCGAGCGACCCGATACCCCTTTGCCATGCGGTTTCCGACCGTTTCGCGGTCAAGACGACTCATTGTTCCTCAACTGCCGAGCGACAAGGCTGTCGGCACTCACTTGTCCTGCTCTGGCTGCAGGACGAAGACCATGCCGAGCGCACCAATCGAGACCGTACGCTCGTTGATCGTGGTGTACGAGGCGATGCCCAAGGGGTGATACGTCGAGGTGAAGGCCGTCAGGGCGCCGATACCCAGCGCGCCAGCCAACGGACTGCGTTCGGCAATGGCTTCCTTGATCTTGTCTCGGTGTTGCTCGGGCGACGGATTGAGCAGGAACGCAGCAGCCGTGACTACTGCTGCGACGATTGCAGAGGTTACGGCGGGCTTGGCCATGGTGCGATCTGTGGGAAGCGTTCGACGTTCGAGCTGAGCCGGGCGCAACGGCAAGCCACCCCGGCTTGGAAGTGCATGATAGCTTTGGGTATCGGACAGTCGGGAGCCGGAAGTTCGAACCACTGGGCGGTACCGAATCGACGACAGGATCGTCTCGCGGACCTCGGCGCCCACGAGGTCGGCCAGCGAGCGCCCCGGCTCGGGCACGACTGCCGTCACGTAGACCAGGCGGTCGCCAGCTCGGCGGGGCTGCCGAACGCGCCGTGGACCAGAACGAAGGTCGCCATCTCGGCCACCTCCTCGAACGGCGTCTTGTCATCACGTTGGGTCAGGGCCAGTTCTGCAGATCTCAACCACCGCCCCGTCATTCTCTTGGCCCCGCACGCTCGCTGCAGAACAAAGCGGGGCGAGTGCGATCACCGGCCCTCGTTTGCCGCTCCTTTACGCGCAGCGCCTCCTTCTGATGCGCGTCCGTCCAACGATGGAGTTCAGCGGTGGCCGGTGAGGAGCGAAGCGACGAGCCGGACGGCGGCTGGAACGACGTGTTATGCGTCAGCGCGGGATGCCGAGAGCTCACGCCGGTGACTTAC
Source organism: Burkholderiales bacterium (assembly GCA_020354665.1). Lineage (GTDB taxonomy): Bacteria > Pseudomonadota > Gammaproteobacteria > Burkholderiales > Burkholderiaceae_C. The sequence continues at coordinate 1,592,662 of CP070653.1, read as the reverse complement.
AGACAACCTCACGGGGATCGCCCGTCAGGCCCTCCTCGAAGCATCTCAAGGGCGCGCCAGAAGCAAGAGAAAGCAGCTTGGTCCGGGCACACAACTCGAAGGTGGGAGCCACTGCTGCTGGATTGTCGAGCGTGCCACCCTTGATGACGACCATGCCAGGAGCTACTTCGAGCCGATGATCGATCCCAGACCCGCAGGTCGGACAAAACTCTCTCGTTGTCTGACGGCCGCTATCGCTGGTCTTCGCGTAGGAGCGCACCTCACCGATACGACTGAATCCCGCCTCTGGGACCATCACGCCGAAGTGGGCCAGACTGCCACCAGCATGCTGGCAATCACGGCAGTGGCACAAGAACACGAACTGTGGGGATCCGGCGGATGTATAACGAACTGCACCGCACAAGCACTGACCTGAAAGCATCATGAGATGCTCCCGAGCGTCAACCAACTGCGATGCGGAGGCCTAACGTACTGCTGAGCGGCCGCGGCGAGCGAAGGCGAGCCGGCGGTCCGCTCCAGCGGGAAGTTCGACGCCACACCGCGGTGCAGTCACGGTATGGCCCGGTCTCACTGAATAACCTCCGTCCCCCGCAGCAGGACGGACGGCGGAATCGTCAGACCGAGCGCTTTGGCGACCTTCAGGTTGATGACCAGCTCGAACGTTGGCGGTTGCTCCACAGGCAGGTCGCCAGGTTTCACGCCCTTCAGGATCCTGTCGACGAAATAAGCGGCGCGCTTGTGCATGTCCGCGTAGCTTGGCCCATAGGACATCAATCCCCCCGCCTCGACCAGTTCCCGGTAGGCGTACACCCCCGGGAGCCGGTGGCGCATAGCGAAGTCCATGATGAGCGCGCGGTGGTGCAGAAGCAGCCGATCAGCCAGCACGAGGAGCGCGTCGGGTTGCTCCCTGGCCATCACGGCCAGTGCGTCCTTGATCTCTTCCTCGGTCTTCACCCCGAGGGACAGCACCTTCATTCGCAGTTCCTGGGCCGCGGCTTGGACTTGCTTCTCCGCGAGTACCTGAAGGGGACTGGCCGCATTCCAGAGCACGGCGATGTACGAGACGGTGGGGACGACCTCCCTGAGCAGTTCGAGACGCTTTGCGTCCATCTCCGTCGAGATCGAGGTCAACCCGGTAATGTTTCCGCCCGGATAGTTGAGCGATGGGACGATGCCCGTCCCCACGGGATCGCCGACCGCGATCATGACAAGCGGGACAGAGGTTGTCGCCTTCTTGACGGCGAGGGTGGCGGGTGTCCCGGCAGTCACGAGCACCGCGACCTTCTGGGCGAGCAGCTCGCCGATGAGGGCGGGGAAGCGATCGTACTTTCCCTCCGCCCACCGGTATTCGATCTGGACGTTTTGGCCCTCGACATACCCGAGGTCGCGCAACCCCTCGCGGAAGGCCCCGACGAGACTAGCCTCGAGGGCCGCCGTGGAGTTTCCGAGGAACCCTATCCGGGACACATTCCTCGTCTGCTGGGCCTGAGCGGCGAGCGACCCTAACAGGATTCCGACGGCGAGGAGGAAGCCGATCCCTTTGGCTCTCATGCCGGCCTCGTCGAGGCATTCATGCTCTCCTCCTGAGATTCTTCAACCGACTGTGACGAGGAGTGCCCGCCCACCCGCCCAGTTATGAAGCTTCAAGACGTTGTTGCTTGACGCGGGAAGTCGAGACATCGGGGCCTGACCGCTTAGCCAACGGCTAGGGAAGTGAAGGCCCAGAGCAACGCAGCCGCGACGACGAGCCACAGTACCAAGGGCTTCGGACGAAAGCGACCAACCACCGAGTGGCGCAAGTCGCTTGCGGCTGAGACTCGACCGCAAGCATTGCAGCGCACTTGCGTGGCCATATCTGGAACCGCTGGTGCAGCGATAAGCGTTGAGACCGCTGCCTCCGCCCACGACCGTTGGTTGGGCATGGAAGCGCCGCAGTGAGGACAGTGCAGGGAAGCCATATGACCTCCGCTCTAGAGTTGCCCGGCGACCAGTGTCTGCGTCCATCGACCAGCGAACCGATCGCTGGGTCAGCTGCCGCGAGGTTACGGCATGGCGGGCCTCTTGTGCGGTCTAACGTTCGAGCTCACCCGCCTGCGCAAGCGGGCGTAGCCCGCTGTGGCAGTTCGGGTGCAGCGAGGGGTTGGGCATTGGTGTCAGCGATGATGCGCGCAGCCATCTCGGCCGCCGCACCGGTAAAGCCATAGCAGCGCCGACCGAGCCGCTCATCCTTGAACCGAGCTTGACCCTCGGGAGTGTTCAGATCACAGCCGCCAAGCAGGGTCTGGCAGTTGGTACTTCCGAACTCGTCCTCGAACTCGCGAAGGAGTCTTTGCGTTGCCGAATACGCCGGCTGCACCGAGTCGCTCGGGCCGGTGCGCCCGAGTGCGAGACTGACACCCATGATGGCGCCAGTGAGAGCGCCACAAGTGCTCGAAGTTCTTGCGACGCCACTACAGAATGCGGTGGCGGTCTTCTGCAGGGGCACTGGGTCAACACCCTGCGCCTTCGCGATGACGGAAATGACGCTCTCGGCACAGAACAGACCCGAGGCAAATGAGTCTTCCGCTGACTTGCGAATGCCGGCGATAGATTGGGGATCCATGAATGCCTCCGTTGTGAATTCGATGGCTAACGTTGATATCAGGCGACAGGCATGTGTCCCCACGCCGCCACCTCGCGCCACCCCGATCACGCTCGCACTCCGTGCGCGCCATGAGCGCGCGTTTACTCCTTTCCTACGCGCACGCAAATGCCTAGGACGCAATTGCTTGCTGTGGCGCAACCGGCGCGCCGGCAACTTGGTTGTTTTCGCAAAATCGCTAGACCCAGTGCGGTGTCGGCGCTCATGGCTACGGCGCTCCAGCGTCCTGCTCGCGTGCGCCCCTTAAGCAGCCTCGCGCTAACTACACTGCCGCCGTCGAATTGCCGACGCCCCGGAGCAACCCCTGCTCAAGCCGCTATTCCTCGTGGTGTCCCTAGCCTTGTCCTCCGCTGCGATGGCCGAGGGCCCCACCTGCAACGCCGCCGCGAAGGAGAAGAAGCTCTCCGGCGCGGCCAAGAGCAGCTTCAAGAAGAAGTGCATCAAGGGCGCAGTCGGTTGATTGACGGAATGCGGGCGTCTTTGCCCGCGGTTCGTTATCGCGGTCCGCGTTTGGTCTGCCGCCACGCCCACAGCGGCATCGCATGGCTGTCAGCCCATAGTCCCCATCGCGCAGATCGCGCCTCGTCCCGCACCGCATACAGACTGCGGACGGTGAGCGTTTAACACCGGGCGGTGAGCGTGTCACCGTCGGCGATCCATATTCCATGCGGGCACGGGACACCTTCGATTCCACACCAGATACCGGATATCCGACTGCAGGCTCAACCCACCGTGCCCTTCAACGATCTGTCAGTCGCTGGACTTGGCGGGGGGAGTCCATATACGAGGGGCTAGGGCGCGAATGTGGCACGGCGCACGCAGAGTAAGCGTCTTGCGATGGGGCGTTTGCTCAAAAGTACCAACGCGGCCAGCTGGGGCGCCTGCCCCAGGCAAGCTCACCAGTTGTGACGTCGTCGACCCAGACTGCGAACTCGCGCGGCTTGCACCAGTAGCAGGTGTCAAAGTGAAATTGGTAGCTGTGTCCGGCCAGGAGGACTATCTTGATCTCGCCCTTCACGTGACCGAAGTCGTGGACATGATTGCTGTACGCGATGATGCGCATGCCGGGGCGCAGGCGGGCTGACTTGAAACCCTCGGCGACGGCTGCATTCTGGTCGATGCTGACGATCATGCCTGGCCAGTCGTGCCAGGCAAACACTGCGGCTGACGAGGTGCAGTGCTGCGCGAGATCCCCTTCAGTCCACTGCCCCCACTGCTTGGTTTCAAGTGAGTAGCAGGCCACCAGACCGACTGAGAAGAAGACGGCGATCAGCGACTTCACTCAGCTCGCGCCCCAATGCCCCGGTTCAGCGGCGGGCCGCGCAGCGGGCCGTCCGCCGCAACCGGTTGTTGGACGGCGCGTCAAGTCATGCACGGCGCAGGCGGTACCGGTGCTCGACCGGGCGCAGCACCCCTTCCAGGGGTGGCGGCAGCTTGAAGAAGGACGGTTTCACGTCGGTGATTTGCCAACCTGCAAAGGCGGCCTCGATTTCTTCGCGGCTCACGCCCCGGATCAACGGGCGAATGCGCCGCGGCCAGCACAGCAAGATCACTGTCGCGTCCTCGCTGGCCAGGGCGTCCAGGCTGCGGGAGGAATTGCCGGGCTGGGCCAACACCGTGATCGGCGACCTGCGCAGCGAGATGCACCGCCCGGACGAGCGCATCGCCGGCTACGCGAGCGCCCGTCCGATCAGAATCTTCTGCACGTCGCTCGTGCCTTCGTAGATCTGGCACACACGCACGTCGCGGTAGATGCGCTCGACGGGGAAGTCGCTCACGTAGCCATAGCCGCCGAAGGTCTGGATCGCGGCCGAGCAGACGCGCTCGGCCATCTCGCTGGCGAACAGCTTGGCCATCGCGGCTTCTTTCAGGCACGGCACGCCGGCGTCCTTCAGGCTCGCGGCGTGATGCACGAGCTGGCGCGCCGCCTCGATCTGCATCGCCATCTCGGCGAGCCGAAACTGCACCGCCTGGTGCTCGAAGATCGGCTGGCCGAACGCGACGCGTTCCTTGCTGTAGGCGAGTGCCGCGTCGAACGCGGCGCGCGCCATGCCCACGCTCTGCGCGGCAATGCCGATGCGCCCACCCTCGAGGCCCGACAGCGCGATCTTCAGCCCCATGCCTTCGTCGGCAAGCCGGTTGGCGGCCGGCACGCGGCAGTTCTCGAACACGATCTGCGCGGTGTCGCTGCTATGCTGGCCGAGCTTGTCCTCGATGCGCGCCACCGTGTAGCCGGGCGTCTTCGTCGGCACGACAAACGCGCTGATGCCCTTCTTGCCGGCGGCCTTGTCGGTCACCGCCATCACGATCGCGACGTCGCCGTGCTTGCCGCTGGTGATGAACTGCTTGACGCCGTTGAGCACGTAGTCGCCGCCCGCCTTGGTCGCCGTGGTCTTCAGGCCACTGGCCTCGCTGCCGACGTGCGGCTCGGTCAGGCAGAACGCACCGAGCATTTCGCCGCGCGCCAGCGGCTTGAGCCATCGCTGCTTCTGCTCCTCGTTGGCGAACGCCATCAGAATTGACGAGACCGGGCAGTTGTTGACGCTGACCGCGGTGCTGGTACCGCCGTCGCCGGCGGCAACCTCTTCGAGGATCACCGCCAGCGCCAGGTAGTCGAGCCCGGCGCCGTCGTACTCGGCCGGCACCGCGACGCCGAAGCAGCCGAGCTGCGCCAGCCCTTTGAGCTCGGCCGCGGGAAAGTGGTGCTCCTTATCCCAGCGCGCAGCATTGGGCGCGATGTGGTCCTGCACGTAGACGCGCACGGCGTCCTGCACGGCGCGATGGTCTTCGCTGAGCATCATGGCATGTCGTTGCTGAGGCGGCTCACCATGGGATGGGCGTGCCGTCGTGGTTGAAGAAGCCGCCGTTGTCGGCGGGCCGAAGCGCCGCGATCGTGCGCCGCAAATCGGCCACGCTCTGCGCGACGTCGAGTGTCGCTCCCGCGCCACCCAGGTCGGTACGCACCCACCCCGGGTGCAGTGCGACGCAGACGGCGCGCCCTGCGAGCGCGAGCGAGACATCCTTGAGCGCCGAGTTGAGGGCGGCCTTGGAGGCACGGTAGAGCCAGCCGGAAGTGCTTGCGCGCGCACCGATCGAGCCCATGCGCGACGACAGCACCGCCACCTTCGCGCCGGGCGCGAGCGCCGGGGCGAGTTGCGGCAGCACGCGCATGGCGCCGAGCACGTTGGTGTGCATCACGAGGTCGAAGTCGACTTCGGTTGGAGTCTGCAGGCCGCTCGTTCGAGGGCCATAGACACCCGCTACGTAGACCGCCACGTCGAGATTCGCGCCGTCGATCGGCCAGGTGAGCGCCGAGGCGCTCGCGAGATCTGTCACGTCGAGCCTGATCGTGGTCGCGCCGAGTTCGCGCAGCCGCGCAAGGCCGTCTTCGCTACGCGCGGTGGCGGTCACCACCTGGCCGTCGGCGCGGTATTGGCGCACCAGCTCCAGGCCGATGCCCCGCGAGGCGCCGACGACGAGCACGTTCACCGTCGCTTCAGGGCCGCGCCGCGGCGAGCCGCAGCGCAAGTGCCGAGAACAGCACCGCACCTGCGGCGTTGAGCCAGCGGCTGCCGCCCGTTGGGATCGGCAGCCGCCGTACACGCGCCGCGAGCGCCACCACCGCGAGCAGGAACAGCGTGCTTTGCGCGACCAGCACCGCGCCGAGCGCGAGGAACGCGATCGTCTTGTCTGGCGCCGCGGGCGCGATGAACTGCGGCAGGAACGCGAGGAAGAACAGCGCCACCTTGGGATTGAGCACGTTGGTGGCCAGGCCCGCGCGGAAGTTCGCCCAGGCCTGTCCGGGGGCTTCGGCCGCGTAGGTTTCATGCGCGCCGATGCCGCGCCACGCCGCGCGCGCCATGCCGAACGCGAGCCACAGGAGGTACGCCGCGCCGGCCCATTTGACGACGGTGAATGCGGCGGCCGACACCGCAAGCAGCGCCGCCAGCCCGAACGCGGCGGCCAGCGCGTGCACGACGCATCCCGCGCCGATGCCGAGCGCGGCTGCCGCGCCGGCGCGCGCGCCGCCCTGCAGCGTGCGCGTGATGGCGAGCAGCAGGTCGACGCCCGGCGTCGCGTTGAGCACCAGCACGGCAATCATGAACAGCGCCAGCTCGTGTGCGCCGGCCAGTCCGAGCGTGGCGAGCATCTGCGCGCAGCTCCGTGCAGCCCGTGCGGCGTGGCCGGGCCGATCAGATCATCTCGATCGCCACCGCGGTGGCCTCGCCGCCGCCGATGCACAGCGACGCCAAGCCCCTCTTCTTGCCGTACTTGCGCAGCGCGCCGAGCAGCGTGACGACGATGCGCGCGCCGCTCGCGCCGATCGGGTGGCCGAGCGCGCAGGCCCCGCCGTGCACGTTGACGATCTCATGCGGCAGCTTGAACTCGTGCATCGCGGCCATCGTCACCGCGGCGAACGCCTCGTTGACCTCCCACAACCCGACGTCCTTGGCTGCCCAGCTGGCCTTCTTGAGCACCTTTTCGATCGCACCGACCGGTGCGGTGGTGAACCACTCGGGCGCCTGCGCGTGAATCGCGTGCGCGACGATGCGCGCGATCGGCTTGCAGCCGTGCTTCGCGGCGGTCGATTCGCGCATCAGCACGAGCGCGGCGGCACCGTCGCTGATGCTGCTCGCGTTGGCCGCGGTGATCGTGCCGTCCTTCTTGAACGCAGGCTTCAGGCCGGGGATCTTGTCGAGCCGGGCCTTGAACGGCTGCTCGTCGAACTTGACGACCGTCTCGCCGCCCTTGCCCGGCACGCCAACCGGCGCAATCTCCCATTCGAAACTGCCGTCCTCGTTGGCCTTCTTGGCACGTGTGGTCGATGCGATCGAAAACTGGTCCTGCGCCTCGCGCGTGAAGCGGTACTTTTCGACGCACGATTCGGCGAACACGCCCATCGCCTTGCCGCGCTCGTAGGCGTCCTCCAGGCCGTCCATCGCCATGTGGTCGAACAGTTGCGCGGCGCCATAGCGCACGCCCTTGCGCGCAAACACGAGGTGCGGGGCGTTGGTCATGCTCTCCATGCCGCCGGCCACCATCACGTCGGCGCTGCCGGCGACGAGCATGTCGTGCCCGAACATCATCGCGCGCATGCCGCTGCCGCACATCTTGGACAGCGTCACCGCGCCAGTCGAGTCGGGCAGGCCGGCGCGGCGCATGGCCTGGCGAGCCGGCGCCTGGCCCTGGCCAGCCATCAGGCAGTTGCCCATCAGCACCTCGTCGACCGCGTCGCCGGGCACGCCAGCGCGCTCGACCGCGGCCTTGATGGCCGCCGCGCCCAGCTCCCAGGCTGCCAGCGAGGCGAAGTCGCCCAACATGCCGCCGATGGGTGTGCGGGCCGCAGAGACGATGACGATGGATTCGGACATGATGCTCTCCTTCACTCAGTGTCTTTAACGAAAGGACGGTCAGGGGATCGCCGTCTCGAGGTCGAGCTCGCGCAGCCGGCGCTGGTTCACGAAGCGGCGGTGCGGCTCATAGGGAAACACGTCGTGCACGTGACCGGCCTGGATGCGCGCCTTGCGCTGATTCCAGTACTTCTCATCGAGCAGGTCGGCGTGGTGCTTCAGGAACGCCTGGCGCACGTGCGGATTGCCGAGCAGGAACGGGCCGAACGTCTCGGGAAAGACGTCCTTCGGCCCGACCGAGTACCAGACCTCACCGGACATTTCCTCTTCGTCGCTGCGCGCCTGCGGCACGCGGCGGAAAGTGCAGTCGGTGAGGTATTCGATCTCGTCGTAGTCGTAGAACACGATCTTGCCGTGGCGGGTGACGCCGAAGTTCTTCCACAGCATGTCGCCCGGGAAGATGTTGGCGGCTACCAGGTCCTTGATCGCGTTGCCGTATTCGATGACCGCGCGCTCGATCGCGGCGGTGTCACCGGCCGCGCTGGCGTCGCGCAGGTAGAGGTTCAGGGGAATCATCCGGCGCTCGATATAGACGTGGTCGATGATGAGTTCCTGCTGGCCGTCGCCGTCGCGGTCGGAGATCTCGAGCAGGCTCGCGCAGTACTTGTGCAGCTCGTCGACCAGTTCGTCCTCGAAGCGCTCGCGCGGCAGCGCGACCTGGCTGTACTCGAGCGTATCGGCCATGCGGCCCACACGGTCGTGCTGCTTGACCAGCAGGTACTTGCCCTTGACCTGTTCGCGCGTGGTGTCCTTCTGCGGCGGGTAGAAGTCCTTGATCACCTTGAAGACGTAGGGAAACGACGGCAGGTCGAACACCAGCATCACCATGCCCTTGATGCCCGGCGCGATGCGGAACTTGTCGGTGCTGTGGCGCAGGTGGTAGAGCAGGTCGCGATAGAAGCTGTTCTTGCCCTGCTTCTGCAGACCCAGCGCGCTGTAGAGCTCGGCGCGCGCCTTGCGCGGCATCAGCGAGCGCAGGAACTGCACGTAGGCGCTCGGTACCTTCATGTCGACCATGAAGTATGCGCGGGCGTAGCTGAACAGCATCAGCAGGTCGTCCTCGGTGTAGAGCACGGTGTCGATGGTGAGCTTGCCCTCGGGGTTGTGCAGCACCGGCAGCGCGATCGGCGTTTCCTGGAAGCCGTTGATGATCTTGCCAACGATGTACGCGCCCTTGTTGCGGAAGAACAAACTCGACAGCACCTGGATCTGGAAGTTGGCGCGCGGCCGCAACGCGCCGAGCTCGCGGTCGAGCTCGGCGATGACGTCGTCGATGTCGCGCTCAAGGTCTTCGAACTCGACCTGCAGCTCGAAGTCGCGCACGAGCCCGATCCACGTCTCACGCCAGCTCGCGAGCGTCGGGTAGTAGGCCCGGTAAGTCGGCGGGCGGCCGCTGTCGTCGCTCTCGATGTATTCGGTGGAGACCGCCGGCCGCACGAAGATGAAGTCGTTGTGGAAGTAGCTGCGGTGCAGGATCCGGCAAGTGACCGAGTTGAAGAACGTCTCGGCGAGCTCGGGCTGCTTGTGGTCGATGAGCAGACCGATGTAGTGCAGCTTGACCTGCTGCCAGACGTCCATCGGCAGCACGCCGGCGGCGAATTCGGTCTGCAGCCGGATCTGCGCTTCCGCGACACGCTTGTCGTAGTACTCGATGCGTTCGCGCATCGCGCGCCGCTGGCCATGCCAGTCGGCCTGCTCGAAACGCTGCTTGGCCGCACGGTTGGTCTCGCTGAACAGCCGGTAGTGGCGCTCGAAACCCTCGAGCAGTGCCTTGGCGATGACGAACGCGCGTGAGTCGGTGAGGTTGCTCGCGAACATGAGCCGTTCCGGATCTGTCGATCTCAGTGCTCACCGGTGTCGGCGACCCGCGGGTAGCGCTTGAGCGCGGTGGCGAATACGTCGATCACGGTCTCTGGGCGATCCATCGTGATCTGCAGGTCCTTGAGCAGGCCATCGCGCAGACCGTAGACCAGGCCGTGCACCGCCACCGCCTGGCCGCGTGCCCACGCGTCCTGTAGCACCGTCGACAGGGCCACGTTGCCGACCTGCTCGATCACGTTCATCTCGCACAGGATGTCTTCCTGCTGCTCGGGCGGGAGGTGGTCGAGCCGCTTGCGGTGGCGCAGGCGCACCTCGTAGACATGGCGCAGCCAGTTGTCGGCCAGCCCCACTCGCGTGCCGCGCAGCGCCGCGCGCACCCCGGCGCAGCCGTAGTGCCCGACCACGATGATGTGCTTGACCTTCAGGTGCTCGACTGCGAACTGGATCGTCGACAGCGCGTTCAGGTCCGAGGGCACGACCACGTTGGCGACATTGCGATGGACGAACACTTCACCCGGATCGAGGCCGGTGATCTCGTTGGCCGGCACGCGGCTGTCGGCGCAGCCGATCCACATGTACTGCGGGCTCTGCTGGCGCGCCAGCCGGGTGAAGAAATCCGGGTCGCGCGCCTTCACCGAAGCGGCCCAGCGGCGGTTGTTCTCGAGGAGAACGTTCAGGTCAGAGCTCATGGCACAAGTGTAGGCAGCGCGACGGCGCCGCACGCGAAGCCGGAGCGCAGGCACCCATAGCTCACCGCGTCGATGGCATGCCCCGCCTTGCGGATCCAGAACCGTAGGCGGCTCGCTACTAGGCCGGCGGCGGCTGCGGCCTCGTTCACATCGTCTCCGTAAACAGTTCGCGGCCGATCAGCATCCGGCGGACCTCCGACGTGCCCGCCCCGATCTCGTAGAGCTTGGCGTCACGCCACAGCCGCCCGAGGGGGTAGTCGTTGATGTAGCCGTTGCCCCCGAAGATCTGGATGCCCTCGCCGGCCATCCAGGTGGCCTTCTCGGCGCACCACAGGATCACGCTCGCACAGTCCTTACGCACGCGGCGCACGTGCTCGGCGCCGAGCAGGTCGAGGTTCTTGCCGATCGTGTAGCAGAACGCGCGCCCCGCCTGCAGCACGGTGTACATGTCGGCGAGCTTGCCCTGGATGAGCTGGAACTCGCCGATGCTCTGGCCGAACTGCTTGCGGTCGTGCACGTAGGGCACGACGTTGTCCATCACCGCCTGCATGATGCCGATCGGCCCGGCGGCGAGCACTGCGCGCTCGTAGTCCAGCCCGCTCATCAGCACCTTCGCGCCGCCGTTGAGCGCGCCGAGGATGTTCTCGGCCGGCACCTCGACATTGTCGAACACCATCTCGCCGGTGTGGCTGCCGCGCATGCCGAGCTTGTCGAGCTTCTGCGCAGCGGAGAACCCCTTCATGCCCTTCTCGACGATGAACGCGGTGATGCTGCGCGCGCCGCCACCGGCCGCCCGGCCGCCCGAAGGCCGCTGCCCCCCCTCGGGGGGCAGCGAAGCGTGGGGGCCGACGGGCGCGGTGTCGGTCTTGCCGTAGACCACCATCGTGTCGGCGTCCGGCCCGTTGGTAATCCACATCTTGGTGCCGTTGAGCAGGTAGTAGCCGCCCTTGTCCTCGGCCTTGAGTTTCATGCCGATCACGTCGGAGCCGGCGCCGGGCTCGCTCATCGCGAGCGCGCCAACGTGTTCGCCACTCACCAGCTTCGGCAGGTACTTCTTCTTCTGCGCCTCGTTGCCGTTGCGCCTGATCTGGTTGACGCACAGGTTGCTGTGCGCGCCGTAGGACAGGCCCACCGAGGCGCTGGCGCGGCTGATCTCCTCCATCGCGACCATGTGCGCGAGGTAGCCCATGTCGGCGCCGCCGTAGGCCTCGGGCACCGTGATGCCGAGCACGCCGAGCGCGCCCATCTTGGGCCACAGGTCCATCGGGAACTGGTCGCTCGCGTCGATCTCGGCCGCGCGCGGTGTGATCTCGGCCGCGGCGAAGTCGCGCACGGCGTCACGCAGCGCGTCGATGTCTTCGCCGAGCTGGAAGTCGAGTCCGGGCAGGTTCATGACAGGCGTCTCCTCGGTATCGGCGGCCGCGGCACGGCGATCGCGCGCGTCACAGCCGCAGGCCGGTGCGGCCCAACACGGTCATCACGGTGGCGGTCATCGTAGCGATCAGCGTCTCGTTGCCGGCGTCGTCGAGCTGCAGCGCACGCCCGTCAACGACGCTGATCGTGCGCCCGGTCTTCGTGACCTGAGCCTCGAAGCGAAACCGCGGCCCGCGCGCGGGTGCGAGCAGATTGGTCTTGAACTCGATCGTCAGCACCGCCGCATCGGCGGGCATCAGCGTGAACGCGGCGTAGCCACACGCCGAATCGAGTGCGGTGGCGACAATGCCGGCATGCAGGAAGCCGTGCTGCTGCGTCAGCTCGGGTCGATGCCGCATCGCAAGGACGACCCGCCCGGGTTCGACGGCATCGAGCGCAGCGCCGAGCGTCGCCATCACGGCCTGCCGGGCAAACGAGTCGCGCACGCGCTGGGCGAAGTCGGTGTCGGCGGGAGTCATCGATTCAACAAGCGACGCGTTCGGCGGGGACAGGGACGCAGCGGATGCCGCAGCGTCGCGCAGGTCGAACGCTCGGCGCCAAATTGACGTTTACGTAAACGTCAATTCTACGGAGTCCGCCAGCGGCCCGCCACCTCAGGCGCGCACGCGCCGTGCGGTCGCGGGCGGCGCGGCGCTACGTGCCGGCGCGGCAGCGGCCTCGCGCCGCTGAGCCTCGGCCAGCAGGCTGCGGCAGCGCTCCTCGTGCTGGGCGATCTCGGCCAGCGTGACCTGGATGTCCTCGAGCTGGCGCTCCAATTGCAGGCGGTGCTCGTGAAGAACGCCGAGGAACGCCTGCAGTTGCGGCGCGGTGTCGACCGCGCTGTCGTACATGTCGACCAGCTGCTTGATCTCCTGCAGCGACAAGCCCAGCCGCTTGCCGCGCAGCGTGAGCTTCAGCCGCGTGCGGTCGCGCTGCGTATAGACCCGGTTGCGCCCGGCGCGCGTCGGCTCGAGCAGGCCGACGTCCTCGTAAAAGCGGATCGCGCGCGCGGTGACGTCGAACTCCTGCGCGAGCTCGGTGATGGTGTAGGTCTTCGCCTCCTTCGGGCGGGCGGTCATGCTCATGGCTACACTGTGATTGACGTTTACGTAAATGTAAATCGAGCCCGCCCCGCCGAGCCATGGCCAACCCGTTCGAGCAGCAACTGGAGTACCCCCTCGGCGAGGTCCTGCCGGCACCCGGCACCGCACTGGAGGTCGCGCCGGGGGTGCGGTGGGTGCGCATGGCGTTGCCCTTCGCGCTCAACCACATCAACCTGTGGCTACTGCGCGACCGCCAGGATGGCCGCGACGGCTGGACAATCGTCGACTGCGGCATCACCAACGAGCCCACCCGCGCCGCCTGGCAGCAGGTGTTTGCTGGGGCGATCGACGGGCTCCCGGTGTTGCGGGTGGTCGTCACGCACATGCACCCCGACCATATCGGGCTGGCCCACTGGCTCACCGAGCGGTGGAGCGACGACGACGACGAATGCCGCCTGTGGATCAGCGCCACCGATTGGAACGCGGCGCGCATGGCCAGCCAGTCGACCACCGGGTTCGGCGGCGAAAGTGCCGCGGCATTCTTCGCCAGCCACGGCTTGACCGATCCCGACTCGATCGCGAAGGTGCGCGCGCGTTCGAACTACTATGCGAACCTCGTGCCCAGCGTGCCGCCGCGGTTCCGCCGGTTGATGGACGGCTTGGCGTTGTGCGTCGGCGAACACCAGTGGCGCTGCATCACCGGTTACGGCCACGCGCCCGAGCACATCTCGCTGTATTGCGAATCGCTCGGATTGCTGATCTCGGGCGACATGGTGCTGCCGACCATCAGCACGAACGTGAGCGTGATCGACCTCGAGCCCGAGGCCAACCCGCTGCCGCTGTACCTCACGTCGATCGATCGCCTGACCGAGCTGCCGCCGGACACGCTGGTGCTGCCGTCGCACGGGCGACCGTTCCGTGGCTTGCGCGAACGCGTCGCACAACTCCACCGGCACCACGACGAGCGGCTCGGCGAGGTGCTGCACGCCTGTGCCGCGGCGTCGTGCAGCGCCGCCGAGCTACTCAAGGTGCTGTTTCGCCGACCGCTCGACTTGCACCAGACCACGTTCGCGATGGGCGAGTCGATCGCGCATGCGAATGCGCTGTGGCTCGCCGGCCAGCTGATACGCGAGCGCGGCGCCGATGGCGTGCTTCGCTTCGCAGCGGCTTGAGCGAACCGGCGCGGGGCGCCTTGCCTGCAGGCTGCGGATCGGCCCTCCCCGCCGATCCGCGCCGCATTGTTGGAAAGCCCGCTCTTCGCAGGCCCCGCCTCCCGTGTCGTGCCGGCTTCACCCGGCCCTGGCAGTGATGACAGCGTCAGCGCAGAGTGTGCCGGCAACAACGCGGCGCGATATCCCCCAGAGGTCGGAACACTGCGGCGTGCTTCACGCCGGACGCCTCGTTTGAGCGGATGTCCGCGCGGTTCAATCGAATACGGGCAGCACGTGGCTGCTCAAGGTCCCGCGTGAATGCTCGTACTCAGGCATCACCGAGCGCACCACGTCCCAGAATCGCGGGCTGTGGTCCATGTGTCGCAGGTGCGCGAGTTCGTGAACGACGACGTAGTCGATCACGGGCAGCGCGAAGTGCACGAGGCGCCAGTTCAGCAGGATCGAGCCATCCTCGCTCGCGCTGCCCCAGCGCGTGGCCGCCGAGCTGAGCGCGATCCGCGTGACGCGTACGCCCAGGCGGGGCGCGAAGTGAGCACAGCGCTCCTCGAAGATGCGCAGCGCTTCGCGCTTGAGCCAGCTCTGCACGGCCTCGCGGATGCGCGCGGGTTGCGCGAGTTGCGGCAGCCCGACATGCAACGCGCGCCGCGCGATGCCGAGCAGCGCAGACGGCTCGGCAAGCAGCGCCCCGCTGGGCGCGCTGGCGGCGCGCGGATCGAGCACGACGACCAGCGGCTCACCGAGAAACGGAACCGATGCGCCGTCGCGCCAATCGATTCGCGCGGCACGCAGCCGCTCGGCGTACTCGCGCATCTCGGCGAGTTTGCGCAGGATCCAGGCGGCTTTCTCGTGCAGCGCCACCTCGACCTCGGCCACACTCACCCAGCGCGGCGCGCTTACCGTGAGTCCCTCGTCGCAGACCGCAAAGCCGATCGAGCGGCGGCGTGCGCGTCGGAACTCGTAGGCGATGCGATGCCCACGCAGGCGAACCTCGCGGCTTGCGCGCGGATGCGCCGAGAGCAGCGCAGTCGCGGTCCCGGCCAGCGGATCGGACGATGGCGGTGCGACGCCCGGCGGCCCAAGCCGCGGGCGCCCGACATCGGCGACCGGGGGGTCGTCGAACAGCGTCATCTGCACAGCGAGGGCCTTCATGCGGTCTGCGGCGCCACCGCCCCTGAATACGCCTCGGGATCGAGGCGTCGCATCTCGGTCTCGATCCACGCCTGCACCTCGCGCATCAGTTCGTCTGGCTCGCGGCCCTGCACCGCAATCGGGCGGCCGATCGACACCTCGATCATGCCGGGACGCAGCACGAAGCTCTTGCGCGGCCAGCAGCGCGCTGATGTCACCGCAATCGGTACGATTGGCGTCCCGGTGGCGATCGCCAGCCGCGCCGCCCCGCTCTTGTAGGTTCCCTGGCTGCCGCGCGGCGTGCGCGTGCCTTCCGGGAACATGATCACCCAGTTGCCCTGTGCCATGTACTGCCGCCCCTGTTCCGCCACCTTGGCCCACGCTTCGGCGCGCTTGCTGCGATCGATGTGAATCATGTCAAGCCGTCCCATCGCCCAACCGAAGAACGGGATCCAAAGCAGCTCGCGCTTGAACACGTAGCACAGCGGGTGCGGCATCAGCGTCGGCAGCGCGAAGGTCTCCCACGTCGACTGGTGCTTTGGCGCCAGCAGCACGGCGGCACGGCCCTGCGCGGCCGGCGGCACGTTCTGCAGCCCTTGGACGCGGTAGCGCACCCCGCAGATTGCCCGCGCGCCCCAGATCACCACGCGCAGCCAGCCGACACACATCCAGTACAGCGGCACGCCCCTGGTGAAGATCGACGCGACGAGCACGGCGATCGCCCAGGGAATGACTGTGACGACCAGCCACAGCACGAACAGCAGCGAACGCACCTGCGCCATCGACGGTCTACGCGACGGTTTTAAGACCGCTCAGCACCGCGCAGATGGCTGCGCGCCTGCCTCCGCAGTGGTAGCCGGCCCTAGTCAAGGTTCGAGAAGTCCGAAAAGTCGTGCAGCGGCTGCTTATCCTTGGCTGCGCGACGCATGATGAACTCGCTGAACGCCGTCAGGTTGTCGTGCACCTGCGTGCCCGGCACTTGCTGCAGCACGTTCGCGATGTCGGCGGCATCGAGTACGGCGGCCTTCCCGGTGAGCACGAGGTGGGGTTCGGCGCCAGCGGCCGCGGCGGCCTGCAGGTCGCGGAGCGAATCGCCGACCACGGGCACGTTCTTGAGCGGCACGCCGAACCGCGCGCCGATCTGCTCGATCAGTCCCGGCAACGGCTTGCGGCAATTGCACAGCTCGTCCGGTGCATGCGGACAGAAGAAGATCGCGTCGACGCGACCGCCCAGCCGCGCCAGCGCCGCGTTCATCTTGGCGTGAATCGCGTTGAGCGTGCTCATGTCGAACAGTCCGCGCCCGATTCCGCTCTGGTTGGTCGCCAGCGCGACGATCCAGCCGTCGCGGTGCAGGCGCGCCACCGCCTCCAGCGCACCGGGCAGTGGCTCCCATTCGTCGGGGGACTTGACGAAGTCCTCGCGGTCGACGCTGATCGTGCCGTCGCGGTCGAGGATCACCAGCTTGGCTGCAGTCTCGGGTCGCATGCCGATGTTGCTTGCGCTACGCGGCGAGCTTCGACAGGTCGGCGACGCGGTTCATCGCAGCATGCAGGCTCGTCAGCAATCCCAGGCGATTGGCACGCAGTGCGGCGTCTTCCGCGTTGACCATGACGCCGTCGAAAAACGCGTCCACCGGCTCGCGCAACGCGGCCAGCACGCGCAGCGAATCGGCATACTCCCCGCGTTCGAACAGCGTCGAGGCCTCGGGCCCGATCTGCTCGATCGCCTTCTGAAGTTCCTGCTCCGCCGGCTCGCGAAGCAACGACAAGTCAATCGTCCCGGCCACCGGCGAATCGCTCTTCTTCAGGATGTTGCCGATGCGCTTGTTGGCGGCAGCCAGCGCAGCGGCCTCGGGCAGCGTGCTGAAGGCGCGTACCGCCGCCAGCCGCTTGGGCAGTTCGGCCCATGTTTGCGACGGTACCTCGAGCACGGCCTCGACCTCCTGTGCGGTGTATCCCCCCTCCCGCAGGTAGCCGACCAGCCGCTCCCGCAGGAAGTAGCCGACCTCGGCTTGGGCCTGGCCATGTTCGGGAGGGAAGGCGGCAAACGCCTGCGAGACCAGCTGGTGCGGATCGAGCAGGAGCTGCCGCTCGATGAGCATGCGAATGACGCCCAGCGCGTGGCGCCGCAGCGCGAAAGGGTCCTTGTCGCCGCTGGGCGCCTGGCCGATGCCGAACAGGCCCGCCAGCGTCTCGAGCTTGTCGGCCAGCGCAACGGCAAGTCCGACCGTGCCACGCGGCAGCCCGTCGCCGGCAAAGCGCGGCTTGTAGTGGTCCTCGATGGCCAGCGCGACCTCGTCGCTCTCACCGTCGCGCCGCGCGTAGTAGCAGCCCATCACTCCCTGCAGCTCGGGGAACTCGCCGACCATGTCGGTGAGCAGGTCGACCTTCGCAAGGCACGCCGCCCGGTCGGCCTGCTCGACGATGCTCTCGTCGCCGAGCTCCCCGGCGATCTCGCGCGCCAGAACACGCAGGCGCTCGATGCGCTGCCCTTGCGTGCCGAGCTTGCCGTGATAGACGACCTTGTCGAGGCCCGGTAGCCGCGATTCGAGCGTGCGCTTGCTGTCCTGTTCGAAGAAGAACTTCGCATCGGCCAGCCGCGCGCGCACGACGCGTTCGTTGCCGGCGATGATC
>CP070653.1:1564154-1574610 GCA_020354665.1 Burkholderiales bacterium | reverse complement strand
GCCAGAAGGTGCTGGCCATTCGCGGCACCGATGACGCACCCGACTATGTCACCGACTTTGTTGACATCTTCGCAGGCCAGTTGCGCGACATGCCGCAGTACATCGCGCTCGAGGCTTTCCATCAGCAGCTTGTCTCGACCGGCAAGCTCACGTCGACCGAACCAATCATCGTCACCGGCCACAGCTTGGGTGGGTTTCTGGCCCAGGCCTTTACCGCCAACCACGCCGACGTCGTCTCGGCTGCCTATACCTACAACGCCCCGGGCTTCGGTGGTGCCATCCCGCAGTTGGTCGAATTCTTCGGCATTACTGACGCAACTAACGCGAACTCGAAGATCATCAACTTGCACGCCACCGACGGCACGTCGATGACGGCTGGCCTTGGGGTCATGCTCGGCTCAGTGCAGCAGGTGCACATCGAAGTCGGCTCGGCGATCCAGAACCACTCAATCATTGCCCTCACTGACGCCCTGGCCGTGCAGGCCGCCTATGCGCAGCTGCAGCCCTCGCTGTCGACGACACAAGCGGGCGCCCTGTTTTCCGCATCGGGCCTTGGCGAGCGCCGGCTGGAGGACGCGCTCGATGCGCTGCGGCGTAGCGTGTTGGGTCTGTCAGCCGATCGCACGGCTACGGGCGACCGCGACGCCGTCTACACGGGCCTGAAGGCGCTGTCCGACAGCGCCGCCTTCGAGTCGCTGTCCGGCCAAGTGCGGCTGAGCCCCGTGGGTGCCAACCTGGGCGTGCAGGCGCGCGCCCGCGTGGACTTCCAGTCGCTAGTGGCGATGCAGACCTTGTCGCCCTTCGTCATTGATCCAGCAGGCGACGGCGGGCAGGCCGCCCTGACCGCACTGTGGCAATCCCCGGCCTGGAGCAGCACCTACGCGGCCTGGCAGGCCGATCAGGCGTCGATCGCCGCCGGTGGCGAGCCGCTGAATTTCACCGACCGCTACTTGCTCGACCGTGCCGGGTTGCTGGTCAAGCTGGCCGAACTGAACACGAAGAACCTCGATCCGCTGCTGGCGGCCACGACGGCCTGGCAGGGACGCAACGTGCTGTTCCTGGACGCCGACAGCGGCGCGCGCGTGGCCGCCGGCGCGCTGCCCAGCCCGGCCACCGCCTACGACGTGGTGGCCTTCGGCAAGTACTCGGACGATTTGGCCGGGGAGCTGTCGGGCGGCGCGGGCAACGACAGACTGTACGGACTGGGCGGCGACGACTGGCTGCTGGGCTATGCCGGCATCGACTATCTCGAAGGCAACGCGGGCAACGACACCCTCGACGGCGGCGCCGGCAATGACCAACTGCTCGGCGGCAAGGACTACGACACCTACACGTTCAGCGGCGCGTGGGGCAACGACACCATCATCGACAGCGACGGCCAGGGCCGCCTGCAGGTCGAAGGCTTCGCCGCCGGGCTGCCGCAGGGCAAGAAAGGCGCCAACGGCAAATACCAGAGCGCCGACGGCCAAGTCACCTACACCGTCGTGCAGATCAGCCCGACGCGCCAGGAGCTGCACATCGAGTTCGTTGGGCGCAACGACACCATCACCATCGGCAACTGGGGCGGCAGCGGCACGCTGGGCATCAATCTGGATGACAACGTCGCGCCGCTGGTGCCCAACTACGTGAGCGGCGGCGACCAGCAAAGCAACCCCGACGACCTGCTGACCGCGTTCTACGACCCCGACGGCGGCGGCCCGATCCAGGGCAGCTACGTCAGCGACGTGCGGCTGAGCGGCGGCGCGGGCAACGACATCGTGCTCGGCTGGAGCGGCAGCGACATCCTCGAGGGCGGCGTCGACGCCGACGTCGTGCTCGGCGAGGGCGGAGCCTACGTTGGCGCCAGTGATGTGCCGGGCGACCCCGGCGACGACCGCATCTACGCCGATACCGAAATCGACCTCGAGGCGGCCATCGCGCAAGGCGCCACCCAGACCCCGAGCGGCCTCAAGGGCGACTGGCTCGACGGCCAGGACGGCAACGATGCGATCGTCGGCAGCGCCGGCAACGACGTGCTGATGGGCGGGCGCGGCGCCGACATCCTGGTGGGCGGCGCGGGCGACGACGAGCTCAACGGCGACGACGACTACGCGCCGGCCAACTCGGCGCCGTGGAGCGTCAGCGCGATGCCAGGCAACGAGTTCGATCGTCTGTTCAGCCCGGTGATCAGCTACAACCGCGCCGACGATCTGGGCGCGGGCGACATCCTGTACGGTGGTGCGGGCAACGACCACCTGCTCGGCGGTGTCGGCGACGACGTGCTGTACGGCGAGGCCGACAACGACACGCTGGCCGGCGGCGACAACGACGACATCGTGCTCGGCGGCACGGGCAACGACCGGCTGAGCGGCGACTTCGGGCAGAGCACCACGAGCACCGGACGCATCGTCGTGCAGGGCGACGACTACCTCGACGGCGGCGCCGGCAACGACTTCCTGCAAGGCGAAGGCGGCAACGACCAGCTGTTCGGCGGCAGTGGTGACGATGACCTGTGGGGCGACGCCAAGACCTACACCGACCCGACCCTCAACGGTGACGATCTTCTCGATGGTGGGGACGGCAACGACAACCTGGTCGGCCAGGGTGGGGCCGACACACTGTTCGGCGGCACCGGCAACGACTCGCTGTTCGGCGACGCCGACGACGTGGCTGCGGCCAACCAGGGCAACGACTCGCTCGACGGCGGCGAGGGCAACGACTACCTGCGCGGCTACGGCGGCGACGACCTGCTGAGCGGCGGCAGCGGCAACGACCAGTTGCTCGCCGAGGCGGGTGACGACTATCTCGACGGCGGGGCGGGCGCCGACACGCTGGATGCGGGTCAGGGCAACGACGTGCTGATCGGCGGCGCGGACATCGACGTCCTGAACGGCGGCCCGGGCGACGATACCTACGTGTTCAACGTCGGAGACGGCACGCCCGATGCAACGGGGCACGTCGAAGCGATCGATGACAGCGAAGGCCGAAACGCGGTGGTCTTCACCGACGCGTGGGCATCGTCGCTCACCGTGCGGGACGACGGCGCCGGCAATCTGATCATCGGCTATTCGGCCAGCGATCGGGTGGCCGTGATCGGCGGCGTGGCGGGCAGCGTGGCGAGCTATCAGTTCAGCGACGGGCAAAGCCTCACCGCTGGCGAGTTGGTCGGCCAGTTGTCAGCCACTGCGATGAGCGCCACCGATGCGCAAGGCCATCTGGTACAGCTTGGCGGCGCGGGCGATGACAACCTCGCGGCGAGCACCGCCTTCGCGACGCTTTCGGGCGGGCGCGGTGCCGACATCTTGAGCGGCAGTGGCGGCAATGACACCTACCTGTATTCGCCCGGCGACGGGGCCGACCGCATCATTGACACGAGCGCCAAGACCGACGCGCAAGGCCAGCCGGCGCCCAACCGGATCGTGTTCGGGGCGGGCATTGCGCCCAGCGCCGTCCGCCTCAGCCATGCTGGCGGCGACCTGGTGTTGAGCATCGGCGGGGCAGGCAGCGGCGACATCATTCGCATCGCGGGGTTTGACGCGGCCAAAGCGCTCGGCACCCCCGCGATCGACAGCTTCGTGTTCAACGACGGCACGGTGCTCGGTTACGCGCAGTTGCTCGCGCAGGGATTCGACCTCGTTGGTACCAGCGCAGACGAGGTGCTGCAAGGCACCTCGGTGGTCGATCGATTCGACGGCGGCGCCGGCAACGACACGATGCGCGGCGGCGCGGGCAGCGACGCCTACAGCTTCGGCAGCGGCAGCGGACAGGACGTGATCGACGACGGCGACAGCCTGTCCGGTGCGGTCGACACGCTGCGCATCGGCAGCACATTGTCGCCGCCGGATCTTCAGTTGCTGCGACGAGGCAATGACTTGCTCGTCGGCGTGCGAGGCGCTGCCGATCAGGTGAGCATCGTCAACCAGTTTGCCGGGGCCGGAATCGAGCAGATCACGTTCGGCGATGGCACGAAGTGGGATGCCGCGGCGATCACTGCGCACGTGACCAACGAGCTGACCGACGGCTCCGACGTCTTCACCGGCACCAACGGAGACGATTCGATCGACGCCAAGGGGGGCGACGATGTCGTCAGCGCGCTGGGCGGTGCCGATTACTTCTAGGGTGGCGGGGGCAACGACACCCTCAGCGGCGGCGATGGCAACGACACGCTCAGCGGCGGGGCGGGCAACGACTTGCTCGTCGGTGGGCAAGGTGCCGATGTCTATCGGTTCGCGTTGGGCGGCGGCAGCGACGTGATCGACGACCAGGGCAGCGACGGGGCCCTCGACGTGCTGCGTCTCGAGGCGGGTATCACGCCGCAGGGGGTGAAGCTCAGCGGCTCCGCGCAGATCACGCTGAGCATTGTGGGCAGTGCTGACAGCATCCGCTTTGCCGGCCCCGACGCCGCGAGCGCGGGCAAGATCGAGCGCATCGAGTTTGCCGACGGCACGGTCTGGACCGAGGCGCAGTGGGCACAGCGGGTCTTGGACGACGCGGCCACCGGCGGCAGTGATTCGATCACCGGTTTCGCATCGACCAACGACACCCTGCGCGGGCTGGACGGCAACGACATGCTCTGGGGCCTGGCCGGCAATGACCTGCTCGATGGCGGCGCCGGATTCGACACGCTGGACGGCGGTGCCGGCGACGACGTATTGCTTGACGGCGAGGTGATGAACGGCGGCGCCGGCAACGATACCTACCGGCTCAACGGGTGGACGCCGAACGTCAACAACATCGTGATCTCGGAGGTGCCGGACGCGGCGGGCAACGTCGACGTGCTCTACCTGCCGCCCGGCGTGAGCCCGGCATCGCTTGACGTCCGGCCCAGCGGCGCCGGTCCGTACGACGATCTGCAACTGACTGACAAGACCACCGGCAAACTGATCACCGTGCCGCTGTACTTCAGTTCGCCAGGCGACGATTACAAGATCGAGCAGATCCGCTTTGCCGACGGCACTGTGTGGTCGGTGGCCGACGTTTTCGCCAAGGCTGCGCAAACGCAGATGACAGCCGGTGACGACACGGTGCTGGGATTTCGGTGGAATGACACGCTCGACGGCCAGGCGGGCAACGACTTGATCGTCGGCAGCACCGGCGACGACCAACTGTTCGGCGGCGCTGGCGACGACAACATCTACGCCGACGGCTACACCGACGTCTATGCCTATCCCTCCGACGGCAATGACAGCCTGGATGGCGGCGCGGGCAACGACACGCTGCACGGCGGGGGCGGCAACGACAGCTATCTGTTCGGGCGGGGCCGTGGATCGGACACGATCTTCGAGGTCGGCGGTGTCGATCGGATCCTGTTGGATGCCGGCGTGCAGACCACGGACGTGAATCTGTTTCGCGTCGGCACCGATCTCATCCTCGCGGTCGATCAGGGCCCGACGCAGCTTCTCGTCGCGGGTCAGTTCTCGGGCACCGCCAGCAAGATGATCGAGAGCATCGAGTTCGCCGATGGGACGGTGTGGGATGCCACGCAAATCCAGGCGCGAGCGGTCGGCGGCACGCCCAATGCGATGGTCGGCACCGCAGGCAACGACACCTTCGTGGTCGACGATCCGGGCGACACGATCACCGAGGCGCCGAATCAAGGCACGGACACGGTGCAGAGCTCGGTCGGCTATGCGTTGGGCGACAACCTCGAGAACCTCACGCTGACCGGATACCTCAATGTCTACGCGATTGGCAACACCCTGAACAACGTCATCACGGGCAATGCCGGCAACAACGTGCTGAAGGGTGCCCAGTTCGCGCCGGGCGGCCAGGACACGTTGGTCGGTGGCGCTGGCGACGACACGTACTACGTCGATGGAGCGACGGGGGCTTTCAGCGGCGACACGAACAGCGACGACACGGTGATCGAGAACGCCGGCCAGGGCGTGGACACGATCATCACGTCGACGCTGAACTACACGTTGCCGGCCAACGTCGAGAACCTGAAGTCGACCTCGATGGCCAACAGGCTTTCGCTGACGGGCAATGGCCTCGACAACGTGCTCGACGCCAACCAAAGCAACGGCAACGGTGCCACCTTTGACGGGGGGGCCGGCGCCGACACGATGCGCGGGACCTTCGGCAACGACACCTACGTCGTTGACAACGTGGGCGACGTGATCGTGGAGCGAGGCTTCTATGCCAACGGCCAGGATGCGTCGCGCGACACGGTTCGTTCGTCAGTGACCTACGCGCTGGGCACCGGCCTGGAGGACCTGACGCTGACCGGCAGTGCTGCGATCTCGGGCACCGGAAACAGCCGTGACAACGTCCTCGACGGCAGCACGAACTCGGCCGCGAACGCGCTCGCCGGTGGCGGTGGCAACGACACCTATCGTCTCGGCAACGGCGACTCGGTCGTCGAGCACGCGGGCGAAGGCGTCGACATGGTGGTGCTCGTGCAAGGCGCAGTCGCGACGTACTCGGTGGCAACATTCGCCAACGTCGAGAACCTGTTGCTCGAAGACGGCTTGGGCGCTTCAGGCCTGCTCGGCGATTCGGGCGTCAATCGCCTCACCGGCAACGGTTCGGACAATGTGCTGTCGGGTGGCGACGGTGACGACGTGATTCTGGACAGCGCGGCGGTGCGCAACGATCGGGATACGCTGTTGGGCGGCGCGGGCAACGATCAGCTGACCTCCAACTCCGGCGCAGACTGGCTCGACGGTGGTGCCGGCAACGATGCGCTGATCGGATCCGGCGACGTGACGGTCGTCTTCGGGCGAGGCTACGGCGCTGACAGCTGGACGGCGACGGGGGCCAACGCCAACCGACGGGTCCTGCTGAATCCCGACCTGCAACTCGGCGATCTCGTTGTCTCGCGCGACGGTGCGGACATGCTGCTTTCGTTCGGGCAGGGCGATGGGTTGAGGATCGTCAGTTGCTTCGTCGATGCCAGCAGCACTGCCCACAACGGATTGTTCGGCGCACTGGAGTTCGCCGACGGAACGCGGCTCGATGCGCAAACGCTGATCGATCGCATGCTCGGTGGCAACAGCAATGTGGCAACGGCGGGGGCCGACGTGATGTTCGGCACCGGCAGTGCCGATATGCTCGATGGGCTTGCCGGCGACGACCGCATCATCAGTGGCGGAGGCGATGACGACCTGACGGGTGGCGTCGGAAACGACCTGCTGATGGGCGGCACCGGCAACGATGTCTATCGATTCGAGCGTGGCGCCGGCCAGGACACGATCGTCGAATCGGGCGGCACCGCCGATTCAATTTGGCTGGCGCCCGGAATCGCCACGGCCGATGTCGTCGTCAGCCGCAGCGGCGCAGACCTGGTGATTCAAGTCGACGGGCCGAGCGATCAGGTCACAGTGTCCGGCTTCTTTGGAGCACCTGCGAGCGAGATCGAGTCCTTGCACTTTGCCGATGGCACCGCCTGGGATTCGACGATGCTGAAGTCCCTCGCCGTCGAAATCCATGGCACTGCCGGAAACGATGTGCTGCAGGGGTCCAATGGCGACGATCGAATCTACGGCTTCGAGGGCAACGACACGCTGACTGGCTTGAACGGCAACGACTTGCTGGATGGAGGACCCGGCGCCGATTCGATGGCGGGCGGAGCGGGGGACGACATCTACGTCGTCGACAGCGCCTCCGACGTGGTGACCGAGAGCGCAGGCGAAGGAAACGACACGATCCAGTCCAGTGTCACGATCGGCACGCTGGCGGTCAACGTCGAGAACCTCCCGCTCAGCGGCGCCGCGGCCATCAACGGCACCGGCAACACGCTGGCCAACGTCATCCGCGGCAACGCGGCAGCCAATACGCTCAATGGCGGCGCGGGTGCCGACACGCTGATCGGCGGCGCGGGGGACGACATCTACGTGGTCGACAACGCCGGCGACGTCGTGACCGAACTGGCCGGCGAAGGCACCGACCTCGTGCAGAGCTCGGTCCCCTACACGCTCAGCGCCAACGTCGAGAACCTGACGCTGACCGGGACCAGCACAATCAACGCCGCCGGCAACGAGCTGGACAACGTGCTCACCGGCAACAGCGCCAACAACACGCTGACCGGCGGCGCGGGCAACGACCTGCTGGATGGCGGGACGGGCAACGACACGATGAAGGGCGGCCTGGGCGACGACACCTACGTCGTCAACGTCTCGACCGACGTCGTCACCGAGAACACCGGCGAAGGCACCGACACCGTCAAGTCCAGCGTGACGCTGACGCTCGCCAACAATGTCGAGAACCTGACGCTCACCGGCATGAACGCGATCAACGGCACCGGCAACGGACTGGCCAACGTGCTCACCGGTAACAGCGCGAAGAACACGCTGAGCGGCGGCGTGGGCAACGACACGCTCGACGGCGCGGCCGGCGCCGATACGTTGGCCGGCGGAACAGGCAACGATACCTATGTGCTCGGCCGCGGCTACGGCGCCGAGACGGTACAGGAGAACGACAAGACCACGGGCAACACCGACGTGATGCAATTTCTTGCCGGCGTGGCGATCGACCAGCTGTGGTTCCGCAAGGTGTCGAACAACCTCGAGGTGAGCATCATCGGCACGACCGACAAGGCGACGATCACCAACTGGTACAGGGGCAGCCAGTACCAGGTCGAGGAATTCAAGACCGCAGACGGCCATACGCTGCTCGACAGCAAGGTGCAGAACCTTGTCAACGCCATGGCGGCGTTTTCGCCGCCCGCGGCCGGCCAGACGACGCTGTCCGCAAGCTATCAGGCCGCGCTCGAGCCGGTGATCGCTGCGAACTGGCAATAGATGCGCGGAGGTACGCGGCGCGGGTCGGGCGCGGCGATTGCGCCCCGGCAGGCGGCATGGAGCCGTCTGGGCGGACGCATCGTGGCGCCTTTGCGGCGCCGAAGGCGAGACCGTGCCCCCTTCACCGAAAAGCGGGTGCGCACTTACATTCCGTATCAAATTTGTAGGAAATTGTTTCATTGGTGAGAGCGCATGAATCGCTATTGATCCAGAACAATTAGCGCGCGCGTTGATCACAGCGCGAGAGGAGACCCGGCCAGCGCGTCGCCATGAATACGCTGCCCGAGATCAAGCACCAGCCCGCAGCCGGGTCTTGGCATGCCGTTCCCGCCGCCAGCGCGGGCTGACGACGTCGCCGTCGTATGCGCACCGAGCTCGACGACTTCGACGCAGTGCAGGAGTGGGTCGACAGCATCGCGGCGCATCAATGGTCGGATTCCGAGTACGCCGCGGTCGCCGCTCCGCCTGCCGACCCTGCAACGCAAGTCGATCTGGCCTTCGGCGCTTTCTTCCGCTCGATCTGGCGCAGGCGGCTTGCCGCGGCGCAGGGCGATTTCGCCTACGTCGCGCGGCAGATGCGCAAGGCCGGCGTACCGCTGGACCTGGCGCTCGCGATCTTGCTGGCGCCCGGCACGCAGCGCGCCGCGCTGAGCGAATCAGACGATCCGTTCGGCCCCAGCGATGGGCGGGCATCGTCGCCAGCGCGTCTTGCGCCCGGCCGTGTCCTGCAAGGCAAGACGGCGCGCGCCGCCTAGCCGATTGCGCACGCCGCAGTCCGCGCACGGCAGCGGGCACCGACCTTCGGATTGATCGGGCGCGCCGGTGCGGCGCACGGCGATGCTCCCGCGCCGGCGATCAAGTCAGCGTCCGCCATTGGCGGTCGGCTTGACCAGACGGGTGGCCTTGGGTTTGATTTGGGCTTAGCGTTCAGCATCAGAGGGTGCGCATCGCCGCGTACCCCGGGGATTCATCGCAAGTCGGCCTCAGACCAGGTACCGCAACGACAAGGAGCGACCATGAAAAGCGTTGTGCAGATTCTGAATTCCAAGCCGGATCAGGCCATCCACAAGGTCGCCGGGACGACTCCAGTGTCGGAGGCCGCCGCCCTGATGGCGTCGAAGAACATCGGCTCGCTGCTCGTTGGCGAGGGCGATCAGATCGCAGGGATCATGACTGAGCGCGACGTCGTGCGAAAGATGGCCGCCACCGGTCGGTCACCGAAAGAGACGCAGGTGCGCGACATCATGGACCCGCACGTGCACTTTGTGCACACGTGGCACACCAACGAGGAGTGCATGGCGCTGATGACCGAGAAGCGACTGCGCCACCTGCCGGTCCTCGACGAAGGCAAGCTGATCGGCCTGGTGTCGATCGGCGACCTGGTCAAGGAAACGATCGCCGACCACGAATTCACCATCAGTCAGCTCGAGCAGTACATCACTGGCGCCCCGGGCTGAGCGGCCGGCACCGCGCTGTCGCAGCGCGCGCGACTTTGTCGCCCGGTTCCTTGCGCATCCGAGGCTCGAGATGGTGGTGTTGCGCTGGGCGCGCGCGTGGGCAGACTGAGAGCGGATCGCAGGGCGGTCTGCGGCGCTGCCCGGGTACCCGGCCCGGCGGGAATCAGTGACGCTGCTCAGGCCGAGGCCTGGCCGGCGCCGCCCGCGGCGCCTAACCGCGACGGGTCGACGAGCCTGGGGCGCGCGTCCTCGAGCTCATGGATCAGGCTGTCGACGTGC
>CP070653.1:1561417-1564054 GCA_020354665.1 Burkholderiales bacterium | reverse complement strand
GTGTTCACGCAGGCGCGCTTCGTTCGCATCGCCGACAACGCCGAGGAGTTGCGTGACAACCGCCGCGGCGAGGGCGAACTGTTCGCCGACCCGGCGCTCGCGCTCGACGCGATCGCGACCGCGGTGGGCGCGCCCGCCCCCGGCCTCGATCGCGCGTGGACCGCCGCGTTGCGCAGCGAGCACGTGCGCCGCGCGTCGCGCTACGCCGAGGGGCTGAACCGCGCGGAGCCCGGCAGCGACGGCCACATGCACCCCAACCGCATCTTCGGCGCGCTGCGCGAGGTGCTGAAGCCCGATGCGATCACGATCGCCGACGGGGGCGACCTGCTGAGCTTCGCGCGCATGGGGCTCGAGCCGCGCACCTACCTCGACGCCGGCGCGTTCGGCTGCCTCGGCGTCGGCACGCCCTACGGCGTCGCGGCGGCGCTGCTGCATCCCGAGCGGCAGGTCGTCGTCGTCACCGGCGACGGCGCGTTCGGCATCAACGCGATGGAGATCGACAGCGCCAAGCGGCACGGCGCCAAGGTCGTGTTCATCGTCGCGAACAACGCCGCGTGGAACATCGAGCGCCTCGACCAGGAGAAGAACTACGGCGGGCGCATCATCGGCACGACGCTCGCGTGGAGCGACTACGCGGCGATGGCGCGCGCGTTCGGGCTGCACGGCGAGCGCGTCACCGACCCGGCGCGCCTGAAGGGCGCATTCGAGGACGCCTTCGCCAACGCACCGGCGCTCGTCGACGTCGTCGTGACGCGCGACGCGATCAGCTCCGACTTCGGCAAGGGGCTCGCGTGGGGCCCCGACTACCAGGCGCTCACCGCGTGGGACGAGGCCGAGCAGGCGCGGCGTCGCTGACCGTCCGCCATGAGTCAGTTGCTCACCCTCGCCGAGTCGGTCGCCGCGCACGCGCGCGTGCGGCCGCACAAGATCGGCGCCCGCGATTCGAAGCGCGCGCTGACGTACGCCGAATGGGACGAGCGCGCGAGCCGGCTCGCCAACGCGCTGCTCGCGCTTGGCCTCGTGAAGGGCGACCGCGTCGCGCTGCTCGCGTACAACGCGATCGAGTGGCTCGAGATCTACGTCTCGATCGCGCGCGCCGGGCTGGTCGCGGTGCCGATCAACTTTCGCCTCGTCGGCCCCGAGGTCGCCTACATCGTCGAGCACAGCGAGGCACGCGCGTTCATCGTGCAGGAGGACCTGCGCGAGCTCATCGAGCGCATCCGCGGCGAGCTGCCGATCGATGCCGATCGCTACGTCCTGTTCGGCGGGCCGGCGCAACCGGGCTGGCGCGACTACGAAGCGTTCATCGATGAGGCCTCGGCGGCGCCGCCCGCAGTGGCCGTGCAGCCCGAGGACCTGTTCGCGCTGATGTACACCTCGGGCACGACCGGCCGGCCCAAGGGCGCGATGCGCAACCACGAAGGCAATGCGTTGATCGCGCTCGTGACGGCGCTCGAGTTCGGGCTGAGCGCCGAAGACAACGGCTTGTTGGTGATGCCGCTGTGCCACGCCAACTCGCTGTACTTCAGCGTCACCTTCGCGATGCTCGGCGCCACGTGCGTCGTCGAGGACCGCAGGCACTTCGACCCCGAGGCGCTGCTCGCGACGCTGGCGCGGCAGAAGATCACCTTCACGTCGCTCGTGCCGACGCACTACATCATGATGCTGAGCCTGCCCGAGAAGGTGAAGGCCAAGTACGACGTGCGCGCGGTCGGCAAGCTGCTGATTTCGTCGGCGCCGGCGCGCAAGGACACCAAGCTCGCCATCCTCGATCTGTTTCCCAACGGCAAGCTGTTCGAGCTGTACGGCTCGACCGAAGCCGGCTGGGTCACCGTGCTGCGCCCCGACGAGCAGATCGAGCGGCTGGGTTCGGTCGGCCGCGAGTGGGCGGGCTCGGGCGCGATCAAGCTGCTCGACCCCGACGGCAACGAGGTACCCGACGGCGAGGTCGGCGAGCTGTACTCGCGCAACGCCTATGCGTTCAGCGGCTACTGGAAGAACCCCGAGAAGACCGCCGAAGCGTTCTGGTGGCCCCCAGGCCTCGGCCCGTCCGAGGCCGCCCCCCGAGGGGGTGAAGGAAGCTTGGGGTGGCCCGGCGCTTCCTTCCGCGGCGCCTGGTGCACGGTGGGCGACATGGCGTACCGCGACGACGACGGCTACATCTACCTCGTCGATCGCAAGAGCAACATGATCATCAGCGGCGGCGAGAACATCTACCCGTCGGAGGTCGAAGCCGTGGTCGGCGCGCACCCGAAGGTGCAGGACGTCGCGGTGATCGGCGTGCCCGACGAGAAATGGGGCGAGTCGGTGCAGGCCGTGGTCGTGCTGCACCCCGGACAGACGGCCCCCGAAAGCGAGCTGCTCTACTGGTGTCGCGACCGCATCGCCGGCTACAAGCGCCCGCGCTCGGTCGTCTTCATCGCAGAGGCCGATATGCCGCGCACCGCGACCGGCAAGATCCAGCACCGCGTGCTGCGCGATCGGATGGCTGGCCGGCGCAGCTAGTCGCGCGGTGTCTTGCCGGATTCGCGCGGCGCGCGCAGGAAGTCGAAGTCCGCCCCTTCGTCGGCCTGCGTCACCGACTGCAGGAACAGCTTGCGATAGCCGCGCTCGGCCGCCGGCGGCACGACCGGCGCG
>CP070653.1:1557153-1561317 GCA_020354665.1 Burkholderiales bacterium | reverse complement strand
CGTCGTCATCCTGCTGCGCCGGGACGTCCTGCCAGGCTGGCGGCCACGGCGACGCTCCGTCTCCGCTCGGGCCGGCGTACGCCGGGTGGCCCGGCACGCCGCCGGCGCACGCGGCCAGCGCGAAGATCAGCGCAACGGTGCCTGCGGTGCGCAGGCGAGGCGAAACTTTCATCGGAAGCTCCCGTCGAGGTTGAACATGGGAGCTGATACGCGCGGCCGCTTGGCGTGGGGTGAGCCCGCGCGAGGAAAAAAATCTCGCGATGGATTCACCCCGTTTGCCGTGGTTGTACGTAGTCCTGACGAATGGGCGAGACTTGCGCCGTGGACCCCCTGGCTGACGACGACGCGCTGATGGCCGCGTGGACGCGCGGCGAGGCGATTGCGTTCGATCGCCTGTACGCGCGGCACCATGCAGCGCTTTATCGCTTCGTGCGCCGACTGCTCGGCCGCACGCTCGCGGCGCAGGCTGACGAGGTGTTCCAGGACACCTGGCTGCGCGTCGTCCATGCGCGCGCGAGCTTCGATCCGCAGGCGGCGAGCTTTCGCACCTGGCTGTTCACGCTCGCGCACCACCGCGCGGTCGACGTGCTGCGCAGGAGCGGCCGCGAGGTGGCGATCGATGCGCACGAGGGCGACGATGGCGCGGCATGGGATCCATCGGCCGACGGCGCGCAGGCCTGGCAGCACTGGCCCGCGCCCGCGACGCCGGAGGGGGAGGACGTCGCGTTCTGGCGCCGCGCGGGTGAGCGGCTGCTGCACTGCCTCGAGCAGTTGCCGGTCGCGCAGCGCAGCGCCTTCCTGCTGCACCACGAAGACGGCCTGGCACTCGACGACGTCGCGCGCGCGCTCGAGGTCGGCTTCGAGACCGCGAAGACGCGGCTGCGCTACGCGATGAGCAAGCTGCGTGCATGCATGGGCGCGTATCTCGCACCGCTGCAGGAGAACGCGTGATGACCGATCCGAAGCCGCGCACCGGTGACGACCACGACCCGTGGCTGGCTGCGGCGTTGCGTCACGCGCCGGATGCAGCCGACACGCCGCCCGCGGCACTCAGCGAAGCGATCCTGCGCGCCGCGCACGACACCGCAGCGACAGCGCAGGCGCCGCGAGGCAAGCGTTCATGGCCCCATGCGCTGCTGCAGCTCTGGTCGTGGTTGACGCAACCCGCGATCGCCACGGCTTTCACGACACTGGTCTTGGCCACCGCCATCGGTGTGATGTGGTGGGACGAAGCGGTCGAGCCGCGCATCACGCGGCCGGCTCCACCCCCTGCGCCGGCGATCACGCAGGCACCGGACGCACCCTCCCCCGCACCGCCGAGCTCGCCTGCGGCCGAACCGACTGCGGTGCCGGCCGCGGCACCATCGGCGGCACAGCAGGAAGCACGCCGCGACGCATCGGAACGCGAGCGTCGGTCGCCTTCGGCCGTGCCGGGTCCCGCTGTCGTGGCTGCGAAGCCTGCACCACGGCGCGAAGTCCAGACGCAACCGCCGGCCGAATCGACGCCCCCGGGCCGCGCGTCGATGGCAGCGCGTAGTGAGGCCGAGGCTGGAATCGCGCCATCGGCGTCTGAGGTCGCTGGGCCGATGCGCGCACGCAGCGCCGAGCCGGCCACCGCCTCCGGCGCACGTGCTGCGGAAATTGGCGAACCTGCGGCGCTGCTCGCTGGCGTGCGTGAGCGGCCTCAACGCTGGCGCTGGCAGGCCGACGGCGGTGCCGTGCGCACCGTCGATGCACCGTTCCTGCGTTGGTGGGCCGAGTTCGAGCGTGCCGCGCCGACATGGTCGGCGCAAGTGCCAAGCGCAGGCAGTGCCGGCGCGGGGCCTGCGCTCGTGCTGCGCGCAACGGACGATCCATCGGTCGCAGTCACGATCCGGATCGAAGCCGACGCTGCGCAAGCGCACTTTGCCAACGGCACGACGTGGCATGCAGCCCTTGGCCGCACCGACGCGGCAGCGCTGCGCGAAGCGCTCGCGCGGCTTGCACGCTAGACGACAGCGACGCTGCCCACGCCGTCGCCGGCCGCGACCGACCCCACATCGCCGATCATAGGAAGGCCCGCGTTCCGTCGAAGCCAGCCCATGTCCAGCGCGCCATCGCAAGACTTCCACTCGTTGGGTGCCTCGGTCATCGAACTGCTGCAGCAGCGCGGCGACGACGAGGCGGCCATCGACGAAGCTCGCAGGCGCCTGGCCCCACTCCACGCATCGGAGGTCGCCGACCTGCTCGAATCACTTCCGCCAGCGCAGCGGCTGTCGGTTTGGCGGCTGCTCGACGCGGCGATCACCGGCGAGGTATTACTCGAGTCGAGCGAGGAGGTGCGCGGCCAGCTGATCCGCGAGAGCACGCCCGAGAGGCTCGCCGCGGCGATGGCACTGGTCGACGTCGACAAGCTCGCCGACCTGTACGACGAGCTGCCGGCACCGGTAATCGATGCGGTGATCGGCGCGATGCAGGCGCAGCGGCGCCGCGCGCTCGAAACGCTGCGCCGCTTTCCCGAGGACAGTGCCGGCGGTCTGATGGACCAGGACGCGATCGTGGTCCGATCGGACGTCACGCTGGAGGTCGTGCAGCGCTACCTGCGTTGGCTGCGGCGCCAGCAGGGCGGCCTGCCGGAATTGACCGACACGCTGATGGTGGTCGATACCCAGGGACGCTACGCAGGCGCGCTGTCGCTCGCTGACGTCGTTTCGCTGGAGCCGCGCCGCAGCGTGGCGACGACGATGCGGCGCGATATCGCAGGCATCCCGGCGACGATGCCAGCGCACAAGGTGGCACGCATATTCCGCGACCGTGACCTGATATCGGCCGCGGTGGTCGACGACGACGGACACCTGCTCGGCCGCATCACGGTCGACGACATGGTCGACGTGATGCAGGATGAGGCCGACCATGCGCTGCTCGCACCGGCGGGCCTCGACGAGGAGCACGACATCTTTGCGCCAGTGCTGCGCAGTGCGCCGCGCCGGACGATCTGGCTCGGCGTCAACCTGCTCAACGCTTTCATTGCGGCCTGGGTGATCGGCCGCTTCGGCGCGGCGATCGAGCAGATGGTCGCGCTCGCGGTGCTGATGCCGGTGGTCGCGAGCATGGGCGGTGTGGCAGGCAACCAGACGCTCACGCTGGTCACGCGCGGCATCGCGCTGGATCAGGTCGGCCGCGCCAACGCGCGCCGGCTGCTCGGCAAGGAGATCGGCGTTGCGCTGGTCAGCGGCCTGTTCTGGGCGCTCGTCGTCGGTGCCGTTGCGCTGGCCTGGTTCGGCAGCACCTCGCTCGGCCTCGTGTTCGGCGCAGCGATCCTGCTCAACATCGTCAATGGCACCGTGGCGGGCACGCTCGTGCCGCTCGGGCTGTCACGACTCGGCGTCGATCCGGCGCTGGCGGGCGGCGTGCTGCTCACCGCGCTCACCGACGTGGTCGGCTTTGCGTCGTTCCTCGCGCTGGCGATGGCCTTCGTCGTGTGAGCACACCGGGCGCCCCTTGCCCCGCACCAGAACAGCCTCGAGGTTCATATCATGGGCGGAGCGGCGCCGCGACTTTTTGCGGGCTGCCACGCTGCCCACGATGACAACCATCCAGCCCTCGGGCTCTCCCGAGCCCTTGCCGCCATCAGCCTACGTCGTGCTTTCGCCCCGTACGATCCGTGCGAGCGTGCTGACGCGTGGCCCCTGGGACCCTCAGCATCAACACGCCGGTCCGCCCATCGCGATGGTGTGTCGCGCCATCGAGTCCGTCGCGAGGGAACACGGCCTCACCCATATCGGCCGGCTCACGGCCAACTTGCTCAGGCCGCTGCCGATCGCCGAGCTCGAGATCGAGGTGACGACAGACTACTCCGGGCGCAACGCCGCGCACTACTCGGCGCGGATGTGGGGCGAAGGCAAGGAACTGGCCCGCTTCACGGCGCTGGCACAGCGAGAGAGCGACCTCGCGCTGCCTGATGCACTGGACGGTCATCCCCTGCCGCAAGCCCCAAGGACACCGGCCGATAGCGCGGTCGGGCGCATGCCTGTGGGCCGTCGCCATCCAGGCTATGCAGACCTGGTCGAGAACCGTATCGCCAGCGGCACGTTCTTTCGGGGTCGCTGCGCTGCGTGGTTCCGGCTGCAGCGGCCGCTGGTCGAGGGGGAAGAGCCGAGCGGGTACCAGCGGGTGGCGGTTGCG
>CP070653.1:1551590-1557053 GCA_020354665.1 Burkholderiales bacterium | reverse complement strand
GCTGCCGCGATCGCAAGTGCGCAGACTTTGGATGTGATCGATCCCTTCATGGCGTTACTCCTTCGTGCACCGGATTCATCCGGCGAGTTGTCGTGATTGAAAGGCGCGGTTTCTCGCAGAACTCTTGCCCAGGGCGCAGCCGCCATGACTGATCGGCAAGCAGGTCCGCTCCCCTGCCCCAGCGTGTTCGCTGCTCTTGCCAGAAATCCTGCCGTCTGATGAACACAGATTTACCTTGATAAGCATTTCATCACCCACTCTCGAGAACGCATTGACGGGCATCAACGCCGGGCCGCGACGCGCGGCTGTTCGAGGCAATGCGATGCCTTGCGCCCTGGAAGACAGGCGCGCACAACGGTGTTCTGAGCATCCCGGCAATTTGTCAGTCGCGCAACGCGGTGCGGAGCGCGCGTTGCCGCGTGCGGCGGGAAAAGGGGAATCGCAGTCGCGCGTGGGTGACTGTTTAGCGGCCGCCGTCGGCCTGCGGAGCCCCGGGCATCGCGTCGATCACCTGCTGCGCTGCCGCGCCGGCGATTGCCCGCCGGTCTGCACCGGCTTCGGGCGGAACGTAGACCGCGACGCGCTTGCTCGCGAACTCGATGCCGTTCTCGCGGAAGGCCTTCAGGATCTTCTCGTAGGCGAGGCGCCGGATCACAAACGGCGCATTGCCCGGTTTGGCGGTGTACTTGACGCGAACGGTGACCGAGCTCTCGTCGGTCGACAGCACGCCCTGCGACTTGAGCGGTTCGATGAGGTTCGGTCCCACCTCCGGATCGGCCGCGATCTCCTCGCCCACCGCCTTGACGAGCTTCTTCACCTTTTTCATGTCGGTGTCGAGTGCCAGCTTGAACTCGAGCACGAGGATGATCCAGTCGCGGCTGGTGTTGCGCAGCCGCTTGATCTCGCCGTAGGGCAGCACGTTGAGCGCGCCGCGGTGGTGGCGCAGGAACAGCGCGCGCGTCGTGATCTTCTCGACGCGTCCCTTGGACTCGCCGACCTCGATGTACTCGCCCAGCCGGAATGCGTCGTCCATCAGGAAGAACGCGCCGGAGACGATGTCGCGGACGAGCGTCTGCGAGCCGAAACCGATGGCCACGCCGACCACGCCGGCGCCGGCCAGCAGCGGCAGGATCTCGACGCCGAGCGCCGCAAGCACCGACAGCGTCGCCATCACGACGATCGTCACGAGGATCACCGCGCGCAGCAGCGGCAACAGCGTGCGCAGCCGCGTCGTGGCCGCGCCCTGCTCGGCCGTAGGCTCGCTGGCGAGCCGCCGATCGATCGCGGTTCGCGCAATCTCCCATGCGATGTAGGCCAGCAGCACGACGATGCCAATCCCGAGCAGCGAACTCGCGATGCGCCCGCCCAGACTGCGCTGCGCCATGCCGAACAGGTCGAGGTCCCAAACGTCCGCGATCATCGCGAGGCCCGCGACAACCACGAGGATGTGGATCAGCTGGCGCACTACGGGCTCGTACGACTTCAGAAGGCGCCCGAGCGACGGCGGTCCGTCGGGTCGAGCCACCGACGTCGCGCTCGCAAGCAGCCGGCAGAGGCCGAAGTCGATCGTCGGTATCGCGATCAGGATCAGCAGGCTCAACATCCCCGAGCCGCGGCTGGGCGGTCCACCGGTGATCGCCTCCCAAGCCCTTCCCGCGAGGAGCGCGAGCACGTAGAGCGCGGCGGCCACCGGCCACAGGTCTGCGATCCATCCGGCAATCGGGCCGCCGTGACCGGCGTGCCGAATGAGCTCGCCGATCGGCTTGCGCACTTTCCACACGACGACGAGCGTCGCGCCCGCCCCCACGATGCCGACCAGCAGCGAAACGGCCTCGATAGCGAGCGGATCCACGCCGGCCGCCGCGTAGGTATAAAGGGCAACCATGCCCAGGCCGAACAGCGCGGTAATGGTGGTGGCGTACGAGTTGAGCGTCGCTGCAGTCGCATCGTCGAGCGGGAGCAGGCGCGCCTCCGAATCCCGCGGGGCAAGCAGGACACCCGCGATGGCAGCAACGGCCCTCACGATCACCACCGTGGCAAGGAGGCCGAGTACCAGGGAGCGCCGCACCTCATGGCCCTGCCAGAGCGCGAAAAACACGGCCAGCACGACGGCCCCGAAAATCGCGACGTATGCCAGCTCGACCGTGATCCGCAGCAACAGGCGCAGCGCGTTCGACAGCGGTCCACCGCTCTGGCGGGCGCGCAGGCTCTCGCGCCAGCGCCGCGACAGGGTTCGGACGAGCCACTCGGCAAGCGCGCCGACGACGAATATGCTGGCCAATAACGCCAGCAGGAGACCGAACACCGCGGGGCCATCCGGTGCGACAAGCTTCTGCACCACGGCCTGCGTCGCCGCGGGCAGCTGCCGCACTGCCTCAAAGAGCTCGGTCGCCCCCTGTCGTGCCGAGTGAGCTTCGCGATCGACCATGTCCAGCATGCCCGTTCCGGACATCGCCTGGCCCTTCGCCTGCGGTTTCACGGCCGCCCGGTCGAGCTGTTCGATCAGAAGCTTGCGCACTTCCGCGTCCGACAGCCGCGAGACCAGTTCGCGGACGGCTTCGGGCGTGAGCGGCGAAGGCAGCGTTGCGGCCGTTGCCGAAGGCGCGGCCTTGTCGGCCGCCTCGGCGGCAAGCGGCGCGCCGATCGCCAGCGCTACGGCGACAAGGAACGGCAGAACGCGGCGCAGTAAAGAGCAGCGTGGGTTCATCGGCGGGGCAGTGTAAGTCATACCGATGATCGAACACGGCGGGCGCGTCGCAGCCCAATTCGGTTGCAACCGTCGCGGGCGCTTGTCCCCTGCGCCGCTTGCAGCGGAAGGCCGGCAGCCCGTTGTACTGCGACCGCCGCAGCACAGTAATCGCGCCGCCCTATCCACCTCTGTCCAAGACGAGACATGAATGCGCGAATTGAATGCACTGGCGAGCGGCGCGGTGATCGTCGCCTCGGCACTGGCGATGACGACAAATGCCCAGGCCGCAGCGACGAAGAAGGGCCCTTCCGACAAGCAGCTCATCGCCAGCGCGATGAAAGCGGCGCCGGCCAAGGTCGCGAAGGGTGCGACGATCGTGACGATGGAAGCCGACGGCAAGATGCGCACGCTGCGCCAGGGGACGAACGGGTTCACGTGCATGCCGGACAATCCGGCGACACCGGGCCCTGACCCGATGTGCATGGACAAGAATTCGCTGGAGTGGGCGATGGCATGGGTCGAGCACAAGACCCGGCCGGCCGGCAAGGTCGGCTTCATGTACATGCTGGCGGGGGGAACCGACGCGAGCAACACCGACCCCTACGCAACCAAACCCGAGCCCAACAACAGCTGGGTCAAGACCGGGCCTCACGTCATGGTGGTCGGTGCCGACGCGAGCTTCTACGACTCCTACCCGAAAGACGCGAAGCCGGACACCGCGCTGCCGTACGTGATGTGGTCGGGCACGCCGTATCAGCACCTGATGATTCCGGTGAAGTAGCGCGCGGCGCGGCGCCGCCTGGACCCACCCCGCTGCAGCGGGGTCTTTCTTTGTCGCCAATGGAACGACGCGGTCGGCCGCTGCGCTCGCCCCACCAACGACGAGCCTTCATGGTCCGACTGAACGTCGACGGCAGGTCGGAGTCGGTCGATGCCGAGCCCGACACGCCTGCGCTCTGGGTGCTGCCCGAAGACCTGCAGCTCACCGGCACCCGGTTGGACTGCGGAATGGCGCTGTGCGGCGCCTGTACCGTGCACCTCGATGGCCAAGCGGTGCCCTCGTGCGGCTACTCAGGCAGCGGCGTAGACGGCAAATACCTTGTTCGAGTTGAAGATGTGAGTCTCGACGAACTCGCTCCACTTCAAGGGCGCGCCCAGTTCCTCCATCGCGCCGGCGAGCGCGAACCAGTTGAGCACCTCCTGCTGGCCGGCGTCCTCGAGCGCCTTGAGCGATGTCGCGCGCCAGCGGTCGTAGTCGGCGTCGCACATCGCCTTGTACAGCCGCCGATCCGCGGGCGTGTCGGGGCGCAGCCGAAAAGTCGAATCGCAAAGAAAGGCGTGCGACCAGCTCGACGACGCCACCAGCGCCACCCGCCAGGGGCTTTCCTTCAGCACGCGTGCGGTGGCCGCGCCAACCTGCATGAAGCGCTTCGGCGAGGGTGAGGGCGGGTCGAAATCGAGCGCCGCGTCCATGCGCGTCATGAATCCCTTGGCCGACACGACGCGCCGCCCGTAGCAGTTGAGCGGAAAGCAGATCGTCGGGTGGTCGTAGCCTCTGCGGCGGTAGTCGAGAAAGAGGATCGCGTTGGTAAAGGCATGCCCCAGGCTCGCGTGGTGCAGCGGCTTGTAGGCGTAGGCGATGTCGATGTCGTGCTCGAGCAGTCCGGTCACGAGGTCCTTGGCGATGTCCGGCCGGCCGCGCAGGTGGTAATGCTTGGAGGCATCCTCGCCCCAGACATTGGCCCTCCCCTTCATCATCGACGACGCCTGCGCGTGATGCCAGGGATAGAGGTCCAGATCGTCGAACGCGAGCACCGCGAACGGCGGGATCAGGTCCTCCTTGAAGTTCTCGTACTGGTCGTCGCCCCAGATGACCACGGCGTCGGGCCTGAAGGCGTCGAGCGCCGCGCGCACGCGATCGAAGCCTGCGACCAGCTGCCTTCGGTGCTCCGCGGCCGCCTTGGTGCCGAAGTCCTCCGCCCATTCGGACTGCATCGCAGCCGGCCAGTTCTTGAGGTCCTTCGCCGCCGCCGGGATCGACGGGTCCTGCAGCGTCCAGCTCAGCGGGCTTGCCATCTCCGCGTCGGGGACGCACAGCGGCGGGTAGTGGGTAAGACCGAGGCCAAGGATCTCTGCCATGTCCGCTCCATTGCTCGAAGTCCAGTGCCGTTGACCGCCGGCGGAGCGGCTCGACTGCCCGCGACGCTGCCGGGACCCTCATGGTCAGACACGCCGGGGAACAGGCGCCGCGCTCTCGATGCTATTTTGGCGATTCAACGGCCCAGGGCAGCCCGCGTCAGGGAATGTCCGGTTCTTCGCCCAGCCGTGGGCTGAGCGGGGTCGCCGGCCTCGCGCGCAAGGTCGAAGAGGCTCGACGAGGCGAAGGCCAGCGCAGTCCAGGGCGAGCGGCCGATGATCACGATGGAGAGCGGCGTCGCGGCGCTTGTTCCTATTGCGCGGCGCGCCATCGGCGGCGGGCGGGCGTCGCGCCGCGCGCCGGGCTTGATGGTGATCAAGGCGCCCTGCGAAACCTGCTGTCCAATGGCCCGCAGCAGTCGGAAGGCCCTGTTTGTGGCAGCCCCCCCGGACAAGACCGGCCCCGCCGTACCGTTTTGACCGGCGCCAGAACCGTAGGCTGGTCAGAGTCGTCGGCAGACCGAACGCAGTGATGCACCAGCGCGTGCAGATCGACGCGATCGGTGCATCAAGGAGGCGAGCGGGCGTCGGCAGAGATGGGGAGACGAAGCGCCATGGATTCCGACAAGATCAGCATC
>CP070653.1:1548131-1551490 GCA_020354665.1 Burkholderiales bacterium | reverse complement strand
TTCGTGTTCCAGTTCTATAACCTGATCCCGTCGCTGACCGCTCTCGAGAACGTCACGCTCGTGACCGAGATGTCCGAGCATCCGATGCCGCCCGGCGACGCGCTCGCGCTGGTCGGCCTCGCTGACCGGCTCAACCACTACCCGTCACAACTCTCCGGCGGCGAACAGCAGCGCGTCGCGATCGCGCGCGCGGTAGCCAAGCGCCCCGACGTGCTGCTGTGCGACGAGCCGACCGGCGCGCTGGACTACGCCACCGGCAAGGTCGTGCTCGAAGTGATCGCAAAGATCAACGCCGAGCTCGGCACGACCGCTGCGGTGATCACGCACAACGCGCCGATCGCGCAGATTGCCGACCGCGTGCTGCGCATGGCGGATGGACGCATCGCATCGGTCGAGCCCAACGCGACCAAGTTGCGGCCGGAGCAGATCTCATGGTGATGCTCGACCGTAAGCTGTTGCACGACTTGTGGCATCTGCGCGCACAGGTGGCGGCCGTCGCACTGGTCGTCGCCGCCGGCATCACCGGCTACTGCGGCTCGCTGTCGGCCTACGACTCGCTGCGCTGGCTGCAGGCGTCACACTACGAGCGCGCGCGGCTTGCACACGTGTTTGCCAACGGCAAGCGCGCACCGAACGCGCTGGCCGCGGGCCTGCTCGAGGTTCCCGGCGTCGTCGAAATCGAGACGACACTCGTTCACGACGTGCTGCTCGACGTGCCCGGCGTCGTGCGGCCGCTGACCGGCCGGCTGATCGCGCTGCCCGACCACGGATTGCCGCGCATCAACCGATTGACGCTGGTGCGCGGCGCATGGATCGATGCCCCTCGGTCGAACCAGGCGCTCGTCAACGAGACATTCGCGAAGGCGCACGGGCTGAATCCCGGCGACCGCATTGGCGCGCTGCTGAATGGCAAGCGCGAGACACTGCAACTGGTCGGCGTTGCGCTGTCGCCCGAGTACATCTTCCCGACCCGCGGGGGCTTCGGCGACGAGACGAGCTTCGGCATCTTCTGGGTCGGCCGCGAGCGGTTGGCCGCCGCGTTCGACATGGAAGGTGCGTTCAACGCGGTCGCCGCGCGCGTCGAGCGCGGCGGCCTGCAGGCCGGCGTGATCGCCGGCTTCGATCGACGGCTCGACCGCTACGGCTTCACCGGCGCATACGGGCGCGAGGACCTGCCTTCGCACCGCGTGCTCGAGCAGGAGATCGCCCAGTGGAAGGTCTACGGCACCGTGTTGCCGGTGGTCGTGCTCGGCGTCGCGATGTTCCTGCTCAACGTCGCGCTGACGCGGCAGATCGGCACGCAGCGTGGCCAGATTGCCGCGCTGAAGGCGCTCGGCTGCGACGACGCGCAGCTCGGCCGCCACTACCTGAAGTTCGTGCTGGTGATCGTCCTCGTCGGCGGGCCGATCGGCATCGCCGGCGGTGTCTACTTCGGCTACGAGGTGACGCAACTCTACGCGCGCTTCTTCCGCATCCCCGACTTCGAATACCGCATGTTGCCGTGGATTCCGCTGTCGGCACTCGCGCTCTCGCTCGCGGCGGCGGCGCTCGCCGTCTACGGCGCGCTGATGCGTGTCGTGCACCTGCCGCCGGCCGAGGCGATGCGCCCGCCGGCGCCGCCGAGCTTCGGGCCGACGCTGATGGAACGCCTGGGGCTCGGTCGCTTCCTCGCGCCGGCGGTGCGCTTGGTGGTGCGCGACATGGAGCGCCGGCCGCTGCGCGCGATGCTGACCGTTGTCGGCATCGCCAGCGCGGTTGCGGTGATGATTGCTGGTACCTGGTGGCGCGATGCGGTCGACTACCTGCTCGAGGTCGAGATCCGCATGCGCGACCGGCAGGACGTCAGCGTCGCGCTGACCGACCCGGTCTCGATCACGACGCTGCACGACTTCGAGCAGCTCCCAGGCGTGCTGCGCGCCGAGGCCGACCGCGACGCGCCAGTCCGCGTGTCGCACGGCGTGCGCAGCGAGCGCACCTCGCTGGGCGGCCTGGCTGCCGATTCGCAAATGCGACCACTGCTCGACGAACGATTGCGCCAGCTGCCGGTGCCCGAGTCGGGCATCGTGCTCAACGACCGGCTTGCCAGCCGGCTCGGCGTCGGGCTCGGCGACCGCGTTCACGTCGAGATCCTGCAGGGCGCCAGGCGCGAGGCCGACCTGCCGGTGGCCGCGTTCAGCTACGAGCTGCTCGCGCTGCCCGCCTACATGGCGTTCGGCGCGCTCAACCGCCTGCTCGATGAGGGCGAGGCGATGTCCGGTGCGCGGTTGCGCATCGACCCGACGCAGCGCGAGGCGTTCCTGCGCACGCTCAAGGAGACACCGCGGGTGGCTGGTGCGGTCGAAATCGGCCCGGTGGTCGCCCACGTGCGCGACAACACCGCGCGCAACGTGCTGTTCTTCACTTCGGTGCTGTCGGTGCTGGCCACCGCGATCGCGGTCGGCGTCGTTTACAACAATGCGCGCATCGCGCTCGCCGAACGCGCCTGGGACCTGGCGACGCTGCGCGTGCTCGGCGCCACGCGCGGCGAGGTCTCGAGTCTGCTGCTCGGCGAGCTCGCGGTCGAGCTCCTGATCGCGCTGCCGCTGGGCTGCGTGATCGGCCACTGGCTGGCGTGGAGCATCGTCGAGCTGTCGGCGCAACAGACAATGCACCTGCCGTTCGTGATCGCGCCACGCACCTATGCGATGGCGTGCAGCGTCGTGCTCGTCGCCGGCGTGATCAGCGCGCTCGTCGTGCGCAGCCGCGTCGACCGGCTCGACCTGGTCGGCGTGCTGAAGACGCGCGAATAGGCCGCAACGATGCAGCGGAGGCCACCATGACACGCAGGCACTGGATCTGGATCGCGATCGGTCTTGCGCTGGCGATCGCCGCGCTCGTGTGGGCCTTCCGCCCGCAGCCGGTGCCCGTCGAGACCGCCGAAGTGCGTCGCGGCCTGTTCGCACAGACGATCGACGAGGACGGCAAGACCCGCGTGCGCGAGCGCTACGTCGTCGCCGCACCGGTGGCCGGGCAGCTCGCGCGCGTGCGCGTGAAGGCCGGCGACGCCGTGCGTGCCGGCGCGCCGGTGGCGGTGCTCTCGCCGCCGGCGCCGGCAATGATCGACGCGCGCACCGCGCGCGAGTTGAACGAGCGCATCGCCGCGGCCAACGCCGCGAGGCGGCAGGCGCAGGCGCGCGTCGGGAGGGCCGAGGCCGGCCTCGAGCAGGCGCAGGTCGACCTCGCGCGGCAGAAGAGACTTCAGGGCGAGGGCTTCGTCGCCGCGGCTGCGCTCGACCAGGCCGAACTTGCGGTGCGCGTGCAGCAGCGCCGCGCGCGCCAGGTCGAGCTCGTGCGCGGCCTGCTCGTGCGCGAAGCGCGCG
>CP070653.1:1542547-1548031 GCA_020354665.1 Burkholderiales bacterium | reverse complement strand
GTAGTCGAGCCAGTGGTAGAGGCAGCGGCGACGCAGCGCATCGGAGAGCTCGCGCGTGCCGTTGCTGGTCAGCACGGCCAGCGGCGGATGCTGCGCACGGATCGTACCGAGCTCGGGCACCGTGATCTGCCAATCGGCGAGCACTTCGAGCAGGAACGCCTCGAACGCCTCGTCGGCGCGGTCGACCTCGTCGACGAGCAGGACGCAAGGGCGGTCGCTCGACAGCGCCTGCAGCAGCGGACGCTCGAGCAGGTAGTCGCGGCCGAACAGGTCGGCTTCGCGCAGCCGCTCGGGATGCGTCTCGTACAGGCGGATCGCGAGCAGCTGGCGGCCGTAGTTCCATTCGTACGCCGCCTGCGCGAGGTCGAGTCCTTCATGACACTGCAGGCGCACCAGCCGCCGGTCGAGCGAACGGGCAAGCGCCGACGCCAGCGCCGTCTTGCCGACGCCGGCGTCACCCTCGACGAGCAGCGGGCGCTGCAGTTCGCCCGCCAGCCACAGCGTGGTCGCGAGCGCCTCGTCGGCGATATAGCCCGCGCGGTGCAGGCCCTCGCGCAGCTCGGCGTCGGTCATCGTCGGGTTTCGCTCACGTGCGCTTGCCGAACAGTCCGGCGACCCATTTCTTGATCAGCGCCCAAAGGATCGCCAACGCGTTGATCTCCTTGTTGATCACGGGCGGCGCAGGGGCGGCGCCTTCGACGCCAGCCGCCGCAGCCGCGCCTTCGCTGCCGGGCGGCGCCGGAATGGCCGCTGCGGTGGCGCGGAAGTTGTCGGCGAACTGCCCGAGGATCATGTCCGAAACCTGCCCCATCATGCGCCCACCGAACTGCGCGAACTTGC
Organism: Burkholderiales bacterium; assembly: GCA_020354665.1. Taxonomy (GTDB): domain Bacteria; phylum Pseudomonadota; class Gammaproteobacteria; order Burkholderiales; family Burkholderiaceae_C. Next base: position 1,547,191 of record CP070653.1, on the reverse strand, counting down.
CACTGACGATCACGTCGGCGAGGCCGACGAGCTCGGACTTCGAGCCGTCGCCGGGCACCGGTTCGACGGTGGCAGTGAGCTCCATCGACGCCGTCGAGCCGCCGCGGTCCGCACCCTTGCCGAACAGCACCACCCGACGCGCGGACTCGTCGATGCCGCGCACCTCGATGTCACCGGCGAAGTTGGCCGTCGTCGGACCGACCTTGATCTTCGCGGTGCCCTTGTAGTGGGTGTCGTCGATCCGTTCGGTGAGCTCCGCACCGGGCATGCAGCCGGCCACCGCGTTGATGTCGCGCAGCACCTGCCAGGCGCGTGCCACGTCGACCTCGAGCGGGTAACGCTTGTCGAGCTTGACTTCCATCAGCGACCGCCGGGCCGCCCCCAGGGCGCTGAAGCCCCCTCGCGGGGCCGTGAAGAAAGCGGGTGTGCGGGCACGCCATTCACAGCGCCACCCCGCTCGCCTTGAGCTGCTGCCAGACGCGATACGGCGTGTGCGGCATCTCCATGTGCGTGACGCCCAGGTGCGCGAACGCGTCGACGACCGCCGCGGTGAAGGTCGGGATCGAGCCGACGTGCGGCGATTCGGCGACGCCCTTGGCGCCGAGCGGATGGTGCGGACTCGGCGTGACGGTGTGATCGGTCTCCCACTTGGGCGTCTCGACCGCAGTCGGCAGGTAGTAGTCCATCAGCGTGTTGCCGAGCAGGTTGCCCTGCGCGTCGAACGGCATCTGCTGGCCCATCGCGACCGCGAAGCCTTCGGTCAGCCCGCCGTGGATCTGGCCCTCGATGATCATCGGATTGATGCGCGTGCCGCAGTCGTCGAGCGCGTAGAAGCGCCGCACCTTGGTCTCACCGGTGGCGCGGTCGATGTCGACCACGCACAGGTAGATTCCGAACGGATAGGTGAAGTTCGGCGGATCGTAGTAATGCACCGCCTCGAGTCCCATCTCCATGCCCGGGGGCACGTTGTTGTAGGCGGCCCAGCAGATGTCCTTCATCGCCTTGTGCTTGGCGGGATCGCCCTTGACCTGGAAGCGGTCGATCTCCCAGTCGAGGTCGTTCTCGCCGACCTCGAGCAGGTGCGCGGCGATCTTGCGCGCTTTCGCGTGGATCTTGCGCGCGGCCATCGCGATCGCGGCGCCGGCCACCGGCGTCGAGCGGCTGCCGTAGGTGCCCAGGCCGTAGGGCGCGGTCGAGGTGTCGCCTTCCTCGACCTGAATCACTTCCGATGGAATGCCCAGCTCGGTCGCGATGATCTGCGCGTAGGTCGTCTGGTGGCCCTGGCCCTGTGTGATCGTTCCCATGCGCGCGATCGCGCTGCCGGTCGGATGCACGCGGATCTCGCAGCTGTCGAACATGCCGACGCCGAGGATGTCGCACATCTTGCTCGGCCCCGCGCCGACCACTTCGGTGAAGCTGACCAGCCCGATCCCCATCAACGTCGGGCTCTTCGGGTCGGTGCGCTTGGCCGCCTGTTCGGCGCGCAGGCCCTTGTAGTCGCAGGCGTCGAGCACCTTCTTCAGCGCAGTGTGGTAGTCGCCCGAGTCGTACTCGAAGCCGAACGGACTCTTGTACGGGAACTGCTCCTTCTTGATGAAGTTCTTCGCGCGGATCTCGGCCTTGTCGATGCCGAGCTCCTGCGCGAGCACATCGACCATGCGCTCGATCAGGTAGACCGCCTCGGTGACGCGGAACGAGCAGCGGTAGGCGACACCGCCCGGCGCCTTGTTGGTGTAGACGCCCTTGACGGTGCAGTGCGCCGCCGCGATGTCGTAGCTGCCGCTGCAGATGTGGAACAGCCCGGCCGGGTACTTGGTCGGATCGGCGCAAGCGTCGAACGCGCCGTGGTCGGCGATCACGTTGACGCGCAGGCCGGTGATGCGGCCATCGGCGGTCGCGGCGAGTTCGCCGTCCATGTGGTAGTCGCGCGCGAACGCGGTGCTCGAGATGTTCTCGATCCGGTCCTCGACCCACTTGACCGGCTTGCCGAGCACGATCGACGCGACGATCGCGCAGACGTAGCCAGGGTAGACGCCGACCTTGTTGCCGAAGCCGCCGCCGATGTCCGGGCTGACGATGCGGATCTTCGACTCGGGCAGGCCGGACAGCAGCGAGACCACGGTGCGCACGACGTGCGGCGCCTGCGAGGTCATGAACGTCGTCAGCTCGCCCTTGACCGGGTCGAAGCTCGCGACGCAGCCGCAGGTCTCGAGCGGGCACGGGTGCACGCGCGGGTAGAAGATGTGCTGCGAGACCTTCACCGGCGCCGCGGCGAACGCCGCGTCGGCGGCCGCCTGGTCGCCCGCCTGCCAGGTGAAGATGTGGTTGTGGTGCTCGCGCTTGCCGTGCGCGCCCTCGGTCTTGCCGGCCAAGTCCTCGCGCAGCACCGGCGCGTCGGGCTTGAGCGCCTCGTACGGGTCGATGACGACCGGCAGTTCGTCGTATTCGACCTGCACCGCTTCGACGCCGTCGGCGGCCGCGTAGCGGTCCTCGGCGATCACCACCGCGACCTCCTGCATCTGGAAATGCACCTTGCCGTCGGCCAGCACCGCAGCGACGTCGCCAGCGAGTGTCGGCATCCAGTGCAGCTTGAGTGGTTTCAGGTCTTCGGCGGTCAGCACGGCGATCACGCCGGGCACTTTCAGCGCCTCGGTCTTGTCGAGCTTCGTGATGCGCGCATGCGCGAGCGGGCTGCGCACGATGTCCATGTGCAGCATGCCGGGCAGCTTGATGTCGTCGACGTAGTTGCCCTTGCCCTGGATGAAGCGGGCGTCCTCCTTGCGTAGGCGGCTGTCACCCATACCCTGAAGGGCAGCGCTGCGCTCGAGCAGCTTCGGATCGGTGGGGGCGTTCATTGGGCTCGTCTCCTCGGGTGCGTTTCGTTCAGGCGGTGGCGGCTTGCGCTTCGCGCAGTTTGTTGGCCGCGTACTGCACGGCCTTGACGATGTTCTGGTACCCCGTGCAACGGCACAGGTTGCCGCTCATGCCCACCCGGATCTCTTCCTCGCTCGGGTTCGGGTTCTCCTGCAGAAACCGGTACGCACGCATCAGCATGCCCGGCGTGCAGAACCCGCACTGCAGGCCATGTTCCTTGTAGAAGCCTTCCTGCACCGCGTGCAGCACGCCGCCTTGCGCGAGCCCCTCGACCGTCAGCACTTGACTGCCGTCGCACTGCACCGCCAGGTGCGTGCAGCCCTTGACCGACTGGCCGTCGACGTCGACCGTGCAGGCGCCGCAGTGGCTGGTCTCGCAGCCGATGTGCGCGCCGGTCAGGCTGAGCTCCTCGCGCAGGAAGTGCACGAGCAGCGTGCGCGGCTCGCCCGCGCGTTCGTGCTTGCGGCCGTTGACGGTGACGGTGATGAGTTTCTTGGCCATGATGACTTGTCTCCGGGTCGTTCTCGTTCAGGCGCAACGGGCTGCGGCGGCGCGCACGGCACGCTTGACCATCTGGCCGGCCATCGCGATCTTGTAGTCGCGGTCGCCGCGCAGGTCCTCGGCCGGATCGCAGATCGCCATCGCGGCCTGGGCCGCGGCGTCAATCGTCGCGTCCGACAAGGGCTTGCCGAGCAGCGCCTTCTCGGCGTCGGCAGCACGCAGCGCCGTCGCCGCAAGGTTGGTCAGTGCGATGCGCACCTGGCTCACGCTGCCGCCGCTGACCCGCATCACGACCGCTGCGGCGGCGGTCGCCCAGTCACCGGTCTTGCGCTTGAGCTTCTCGTAGGCCCAGCCGGTCCCGGCCGGCAATGCCGGCACACGGACTTCGATCAGGATTTCGTCTTCGGCCAGGTCGGTCATGTAGGTGCCGTGGAAGAAGCCATCGGCCTTGACAGTGCGCCGCCCTTTCGGGCCCTGCAGCACGAAGCTCGCGTCCAGTGCGATCGCAAGCGCCGGATGGTCGTTGCCGGGGTCGCCGTGGGCGAGGTCGCCGCCGATCGTGCCGCGGTTGCGCACCTGCGGATCGGCGATCACCTTCGGCGCTTCGGCCAGCAGCGGCACCTTGGCCTTCAGGATCGGGCTGGCGATGAGATCCGCCTCGACGGTCATCGCGCCGATCACGATCTCGTTGCCGTCCTCACGAACGCCACGCAGCTCGGCAATGCGGTTGATGTCGATCAGGTGCGCCGGCTGCGCAAAGCGCAGCTTCATCATCGGCAGCAGGCTGTGGCCGCCGGCGAGCAGCTTGGCGTCGCTGCCGAGCCGGCTGAGCAGCGCGATGGCCTCGCCCACCGATCCAGGCGCGTGATATTCGAAGGCAGGGGGGATCATCGGCGTCTCCTGGGTCTTGTTGGGAACAATCCGGCATTGTTTGGTGGAGGGCTTGCCCCTCCACGGCGCGCGGTCTCGCGCTGCCCGCGTCGAGCGGTCGATGGTACGCACGAAACAAATCATTGGGGCGCGCATCGCGCTGCAGCATCGCGCTCGGCCGCGGGAAAACGATAGGGGGTACTAACCCTCGCGCACTGCAGTGTCCACGCGAGTTCGCATTGCCAGGCGCGTCAACACCCGTGCGACGCGCGCGCCGCGCACCGACCTACCGCGAACGCACCCGGGCCGGGCCGTCAGACGCTCGCGATCGGCTTCAGCGGGCCCCTGAATTTCTCCTTCAGCGGCGGTTGCAGCAGCGGCGGGAAGTCGACTGCCTCG
>CP070653.1:1539342-1542447 GCA_020354665.1 Burkholderiales bacterium | reverse complement strand
GTCCACGCGCCCCGGTCAAGACTGGGGCGCTTTCGTTTTGGCACACGTACAGGCTTTCTCGCAGCGACCGCGAAGGGCGATCGCCAGCCACGACGCGGGATTCGATGGCGGGCCACTCAGCCCTACCCGGCGGGAGGAAGCCTGCCGAGCCACACCGCCAGCGCAGTGACGGCGACGAGCGTCAGAAGCGAACTGAGGGCCATCGCGAATGCCGACGGCGCAGGCGGCGCGACCGTCATGCCGAACACCGTCAGCGCGAGCACCGCGAGGCCGAGCACCGCGAGCGCGACCGAGCGGCCGCGCGACGACCTGCTGCCGGCGACGAACAGATAGACGCCGAGCACGACGATCGCCGCCTCGACCCCGACGGCAATCGGCATCGCGTCCCACAGGCCAAGGCCCAGTTGAAGCGATCCGCCTCCAGCGATCGGCAGCTCGGGCTTGTGGACGAGCGCGTCGAGCAGCCAGTGCGAGAACGCCGCGGCGGCGATCAGCCCGCCGATGCGCCATCGCTGCTGCTGCAGGCGAGAGCAGGCCCAGAACCCGATTGCTCCGGCAGCGAGGGACCACACCGCCGCGGCCAACAGTCCGTGTGAGTACGGAAAGACGAACTCGACCTGCCGCGTCGTCTCGAAGTCGGGCGGGATGCTCACCGACTCGATGCCCAACAAGACGAACAGCCAGAGGACGAGATCGAGGAGCAGCGCCGCGGCGATGAACACGCCGACGTTAACGCGTCGCTCGGTGCTTCCGACGGCCAACGCGACCCCGATGTGACCGGCGAGCATCTGGGATCGGTCGTCTCGGCGGGCGTTCTAGCGAACGCGAAGGGACTTCCCACATTCCTGCGCCGGCGTCGGCGCGCCAAGATCGATGCTGTTCGAGGTCATCTATCTGCAGCCATGGAAAGGGGAAGTCCCGCCAGCAGATTACCCGCGTCTCGCCGCCCCGAAAAGCCGCAGCCGCGGGGGGCTGACGCGGCACGGGTGCGACTCGATCAGCTTGCGCTACGCCCGCCGTGCAGCAGCCGCCTGGGCAGCATCGACGCGAGCACGCCGTCCCTGAGCACGAAGTGGTGGTAGAGCCCGCCAAGCGCATGCAAGCCGGCCAGCCACATGATCGCGTCGCCGAGCCAGGTGTGCACTTCGGCAATAACGGTCCCGATGTCGTGCGACTTTGTCAGCAGCGGTCCGATGGCGATGCCCGCGAGCAGCGTCAACGGATGGCCTTCGAGCCAGGCTCCGACGGCAGCCGTGAACGGCAGCGCGAACAGCAGGACATACATCGCCAGCTGCACGCCCTTCGCGGTGGTCGCCATCCAGGGCTCCGCCGGTGGCGGTTCGGGCGTGGTGGCAGCCAGGCGCCAAACGACCCGCACCATCGCCAGACCGAGAACGATCAGGCCGAGCGTCTCGTGCAACTGGCGCTCGAAGTCGCGGCTCGGCGAGTACACGCGTGTTTCCGAGCCGCCCGGCCCTTAGATGAAGGCCACCAGCACGACCATGGCCATGACCCAATGCAGGGCCACGCCAAAGTCGCTGTAGCGGGTCACGGCTTGTCGTTTCATCGAACGATTGCTCGCGGGCGCATCGAGCGGTGGCGATCGCCGGCTGTGTCAGTTGGCACGCCGAGAGCATAGCCAGCGCCGACGTCTCTCAGCTACTTGGCGGCGGTCGCCTCGATTTCGACCAACAACTCGGGGAACGCGAGCCGGGCGACGCCAAGCAAGGTGCTTGCCGGTTGACAGCCTGCTGCGGCAAGACGCGCTGCCACGATGTCGTACGCGCCGAGGAAGCTCTCGACGTCCGTCGTGTAGTAGTTGAGTCGGATCACGTCGCGCAGGACAAAGTCCGACGCTGCCAGAGTCGCTTCGAGATTCTGGAATGCGACCTCGACCTGCTTTCGCATGTCTCCCGCATGGGCAGGCTGCCCCTGTTGATCGAGCGCCGCCTGTCCCGCACAGAACAGGATGCGACTCGTTCCAGGAATCTCGACGGCCTGGGAAAAAGCGAGCTGATCTTGCCAGCTCCACGGATTCACCCGTCGCTGCTCCATTTGCGCTCTCCATTCTTAGCAAGAGGTCGACGACGATCGACCGGCTAGCGCCACCCAAGGACGTCTCGCATGGCTTGCGCGAGATCGGCGAGGGCCTGTGCCCCATCGCCAACGAACGTCGAGCCGTGCATCGCGGCCAAGGTGCGCGGCTTGAGGGCGGCCAGCCGCTGCAGCGTCGGCTCGGTGTTGGGTGTGTAGGGCAAGTAGTGCGCGAGAGGCCCCTGCTGATACTCGACCAGCGTCTGCTTGAACCGCCCCACCACGTCGGCGCTGGTACTGGCCTCGACGTCCCCGGTCTGGTGGAACAGGTCCGAACACAACCGCGTGCGCTGGGTCTCCTCGAACAGCAGACTCGCGTCCCAGGCATGCGGGACCTGCGGGGTCTGCAGCAAGCGGAATCGGTACTTCCCGGTACTCAGCAGTTCACCATCGGAGAGCGCCTGCGCCGGACGGAGCGCGACCACATCGTCGACGCTGACCAGTTTGGCGACGAGGCTGCACACGGCGGTGGCCGCGGGGGCGAGCGTCTGCCATTCCGTGAGGGCACCGCATTCATCGGCCTCGAAATGGCTGAAGCCGATCCACCGGATCGTGGCGGGCGGCAGCAACGTGGCCACGGCGTCGCGCACGACCGGAAACAGCGCCTTCATGCCGGTGTGAAACAGCAGCGGCTCCTCGTCGCGCACGAGGAATTGATTGAATTGCAGGTTCACCTCCGGCACGAAGGTGCAGATGCGGTAGATGTCGGGGGCGATTTCCGTGATCTGGGCCATTGCCGTCTCCTCTCATCCGAACGGTTTGCCGTGACTCGCAGGAAGTTGCCGCGAATCTAGCCGGTGGCGCCGCACCGAGCAAGCTGATGCGCAGAAACCATTGCGGTCGACGCATCGGCAGCGGCGCGCAGCGTCCGCTGCGGCATCGAACTGTCACTGCGCTGCAGGCTCGGGCGAGGCGCCGTTGCAGACGAGCACGATCTTGCCCGTGACGCCACCTTGGCCGAGCAACTCGTGCGCACGCCGCGCCTCTGCAAGAGGGAATCGCTGCGCGATC
>CP070653.1:1535893-1539242 GCA_020354665.1 Burkholderiales bacterium | reverse complement strand
GATCGAGGCGTCGGTGGCACTTGGCTTCACGGCGGCCATCGCGGCGCTCGGACTGTTCTTCATCCCGATGGCCGTGGGCGTGTCGCTCGATGCGACCGGCAGCCCGCGCGCAGCCTGGTACGTCTTCATCGCCTTTTACCTGAGCTGCGTACTCGGCACCTGGTGGTGGTACCGGCGCGAGGACGCCGAGATCCGTTGCGACTGAACGCGATGCTCCGGGGCGGATGGCGGTAAAGCCGCCGCCGCCCGGTGGCGTCCGTCCTACCGTCCCGCGCCCAAATCGATGGCGCGCTCGCGCAGCGTCGGGTCCTGACGCAGTTGGTACTTCGCGACTCGGTGCGTCGGGGTCTGCGGCAGCGCGTCGACGAACGCGACGTAACGCGGCACCTTGATCGCTGCCAGGCGCTCGCGGCACCAGTCGGCCACCGCCTGCGCCGTGAGTCTTGCGCTTGAGCGCGTCACGACAGCGATCAGGATTTCGTCTTCGCCGAGCGCGTCGGGCACGGCGATCGCTGCGGCCTGCAGCACGTCAGGGTGCGATTCGACGACGCGGTCGAGCTCGGCGCCCGAGATGTTCTCGCCGCGCTTGCGGATGATGTCCTTCTTGCGCGCGACGAACCAGAAGTAGCCGTCGGCGTCGCGCCAGGCAAGGTCCCCGGTCAGGAACCACCCGTCACGGAATGCCGCCTTCGTCTGCTGCGGGTCGCAGTAGTAGCCCAGCATCGCAAGCGGCGTCTTCACGACCAGCTCGCCGGTCTGCCCGTCCGGGAGTTCGCGGCCTTCGTCGTCGACGATCTTCAGCTGCGCAAGCTGCACGTTCGGGTCCGGATGCACGCTCGGTCGCCCCATGCTGGCGATCTTGTGCGGCCCCTCGAACGGGTTGTTCAGCGCACCCGGGATCTCGCTCATTCCGTAGCCCTCGATCAGCGTGGCCACGCCGAACTCGTCGCGAAACACCTGGTGGGTCTCGGCGGTCAGGGGTGCGCCATAGATCTTGCACAAGCGGTGACCGGCCACGAACTCGCTGCGCGGACGCCGCATCAGGATGTTGGTCACTGCCGCGATCGTGTTCGCTTCGGTCGCGCGCGTGCGCGCGGCCTCGCGCCAGAACGTGCTGGCGGAGAAGCGCGGCACGAGGATCAGCGTCGCGCCGGCCGCCAGCGCGCCGGCCAGCGAGTAGAACAAGGCATTGATGTGGAACAGCGGCAGAATGCACAGCAGCCGGTCGTCGCTTTGCAGGTACATGCGCTGCACGAAGCCTTCGCCGGCGAGCAGCAGCGTGCGCTGCCCGTGCATGACCCCTTTCGGGAACCCGGTCGTGCCCGAGGTGTAGACGAAGACGCACGGCGCATCGGGCGTCTCGACGTCGGCCGGCGCGGTCCCTCGAGCGCCGGCGACTTCCGTGGCGAACACCGGCAGTCCCTGCGCGCCGCTGCGATTGAGCATCAGCCACGGTGTCGGCGCGAGCGCCGCAATCGCGTCGCGCACCGTCGGCAGGGTTTCGGGGGAGCACAACACGCCGCTGGCCTGCGCGTGGCCGAGCACGTAGCCCGCCTCGGCAGCGCGATAGTCCGGATTGACCGGCACCATCACCGCGCCGAGGCGCGCCAGCGCGAACAGCGTGATCACGGTGGATGGATGGTTGGTCGACATGACACCGATGCGATCGCCGGCGCGCACGCCGCGCGCGGCGAACATCGCAGCCGCGCGTCCGACTTCGTCTTGCACCTGCGAGTACGTCAGCACGCTGTCCTCGAAGACGACGAACTCGCGCTGCGGCGCGACCGCCGTGCGGCTGGCCAGCATCGAGCCGAGCGTGCCGCGGTGCGGCGGGTACAGCGCGAGGACTTCGAGCGGCTTGAGCACCTTCGGCTCCGGGCCCGGCTCCCGGCTTTACCGTCGGCGTGCCGGGTCGGCACGCCCTGCGGTGCGCGCGTTGCGCCGCAGCTTGCCGCGGATCGGTGCACTCGCCTCGTCTTCAGTGCGATGCCAGACTTCGCTGGCCAGCGGCTCGCGCAGTTCCTCCAGCGCGTGGCCGACCAACCCGACCGCACGCGCCATCACGCCGATGCCCCGACACGCCTGCCACGGCAGCCCCATTTCGCAGGCGATCGCGCCGATCGCGCCGGTAGCGTTGACCGGCAGCGGCCGCTCGAACGCCTGCCCGGCGTGCATGGCGATCAGCTTCATCAGCTCGACGTAGCGGCCGCTGAAGCCATTGGCGCGCGCGATCGCGAACAGTCGCGGCGTACGCGGATCGACCGGTTTGTGGATCGGATGGCCGAGACCGGGCACGAATCGCCTGGCCGCCCGATGCTCGGCGACGACACGTCGCGCCGTCGTGCGCAGCGATACGTCCGCACTGGGATCGGGCAGCGCGTCCTTGAGCATGCGCGCGGCCGCTTCGGTCGAGCCGACGAACACGCTGCCCAATCCGAGCAGGCCGGCCGCGACCGCGGCCTGCAGCGCCTCGGGTGCACCGGCCACCGTCATCCGCGTGGCCAGCGTCGACGGCACGATGCCGTGCTCGACGAGCGTCACGAGCAGCGCGTTGAACATGCGTGACTCGCGCGCGTTGGGCAGCCGACCGGCGATTTCGAGGAAGCCCATGTCGCCGAGGTTGACGCGGCCGATCAGCTCACGCGTGAGGTCGTACCCCCACACGCCGATGCGGTCGGCCGTGCTCCAACCGATCGCCGAGCGCAGCGGACGCCGGGCGTCCTTCATTGGCGGCCCGCCGCGGGCGAGAAGGCGACACGCTCGCACAACTGGCCAGTCGCCGTGGGTGGCTGCATCGGGTGCACGGTGTCACGCGGCGTCGGTGGTTCCAAGGTCAGTCCTCGTCTGCGGTGCGATCGGTTCAAGAAGGCCGTCTGGGCCGCGGCGCCTGCACAGTCTAGGGCCAGTCGAAGCGACCGAGGAGCGCCGCGCCGCCGCCACGGCCGCTCGCCACCTGCTGCGCTGCGCAGCGGGTTGCTTCGCAGCCCTGGCGGCGTCATCACGGGCCGGCGCTGCGCGGTTTCAGCCACCGATCACGCGAGCCAGCAGGCGCTTGATCGTCAGCCCCTGGCCGAGGATCGAGAACACCACCACGCAATAGGTCAGCGCGACGATGGTTTCCCGCTCGGGGCCGGCGGGCAGCGACAACGCCAGCGCGACCGAGATGCCGCCGCGCAACCCGGCCCAGGTGAGCACCTTGGCCGCGCCGGCCGGCAGACGGAACAACTCGCGCAGGAATGCGACCGGCACCCCCACCGTGAGCCAGCGAGCGAACAACGTCACCAGCACCGCAGTCAGTGCCGCGGCCGCGATGCCGTCGGCGAACTTGATCACGATCACCTCCATGCCG
>CP070653.1:1532572-1535793 GCA_020354665.1 Burkholderiales bacterium | reverse complement strand
TCGCGGATGCGTACGGTCCGGGTCGATCCGGTGCGGATGACCGCCCGCGCCGATGCGGGCGTGACCTGGGGCGATTTCTATACCGCGACGTACCCGTTCGGTCTCACGACGCCCGGCGGCATCATCTCCACGACCGGAATCGCGGGGCTCACCCTCGGCGGGGGCATCGGCTACCTCTCTCGCGGCCTTGGTCTCTCGTGCGACAACCTGCTCTCGGCGGACGTGGTCACCGCCGACGGTCGGTTCCTGATCGCCAGCGAGAACGAGAACGCGGACCTGTTCTGGGCAATCCGGGGTGGCGGCGGAAACTTCGGCGTGGTGACCTCGTTCGAATATCGGCTTCACCCCGTGAAGGACGTGTACTGGGGCCCGATGTTCTACGAGATCGAGGAAACGGCGAACATCCTGCGCTTCTACCGGGAGTACATCAAGAACGCTCCCGAGCAGATGGGAGGCTTTCCGGCCTTCCAGATCGCCCCCCCGCTTCCGTTCATCCCCGAGAACCGGCACGGCGACATGTTCGTGGCGATCGTGGCGTGCTGGGCCGGTCCGCTGGACCAGGGCCCGGCTCAGTTCAAGCCTTTCCACGACGTCGCGGAGGTGAAGGCGGAGATGGTCGGCCCGATCCCCTTCCCGGCGATCAACATGGCGTTCGACGGGCTCTTCCCGAAGGGGATCCGGCAGTACTGGAAGGGCAACTACGTCCGGGCGCTCACAGATGAGGCAATCGCCGTCCACGTGGCGAACGGACCGAAGGCTCCCACAGTGAGCTCCACGATGCACCTGTATCCGATCGACGGCGCGTGCCACCGGATGGCTTCGGACGCGACGGCGTTTGGCCACCGTGAGGAGAACTTCTCCATGGTCATTGTCTCCGCATGGGACGACCCGGGCGCAGACGAGGCCAACGTGAAGTGGGTCCGCGACTACTCCGCGGCCATCGCTCCCCATTCGCAGGAGGGCGGTTACGTGAACTTCCTGGACGGGGACGACCAGAACCGAGTCGCAGCGAATTACGGTGCAAATTATCAGCGACTCGTCGAGCTCAAGCGGAAGTACGACCCCGACAACGTGTTCCACGTAAACCAGAACATCTTGCCGTAGGACGAATGGGCGCTGGGTCTATGCCTCTCTCGGGGGTTGCGGCTCGGTCCGGCAGGCGACGTTCGGTGCCCATCCGTCACTAGCTTTGACCGCTTCCTCCCATCGGGTCTCCCGGGGGTATCTCTCCCGGGGGAGCACGATGCCCTCGAGGCGGGACTGCCGGTGGCGAACGTCTGACGGCGTAGGGACCACACGGACGCACACCTTTCCCCGCGGCGTCGAATGCCCGGTCCTGGCCGGTTGTTCCCCGTCGTGTTCACGCCCGAGAGTCGACCGTCGGCGCGACCGCCTGCCCAAAGGTGTTGCTACCGACCTGCCAGCGCGCCGAAGCGACTGCAACAGGTACTGCCACGAAGCGGACCGCCAAAGGACGAGACCGGCCATGAGCGGACCTACGCTTGGATGGTCGCTCGCTCTGCCCACAGCAGACGCAAGCAAACGTGGCTCGGCCGCCGTGCCGAACCGCAGCGCTCCAGCCTTAGGTGTCCAAGATAGATACTTGCAGCATTGCTGCTTCGGTTTAAGAGCGAACTATGAATGCCAAATCTCCCAGCGCTGTCTTGTCCGAATTGAAGGATCTGACCGATGCCTTCTTCCGCGCAGTCTCCTTTGCGCCAGGAGCGAAGCCTTGCTACGCCGACATCCATCGCCTCTTCATCGAGTCAGGCCTGCTGATCAGAAACGTCGGTCCGACGCCAGAGATCTCTTCGGTGACCGAGTTCATTCGTCCGCGTCAGGTCCTGGTGGATACCGGGCAACTCACGCAGTTTCACGAAGCGGAGATCGCGGCCGCCACCGAAGTCTTCGGCAACGTCGCTCACCGCTTCAGTTCTTACTCGAAGTCCGGAACCCAGAACGGAACCCCCTTCCAAGCGCGCGGAATGATCAGCACACAGTTCGTCAATACGCCTGCCGGCTGGAAGATGAGTGCCATGGCATGGGACGACGAACGGCCGGGTCTCGTGCTTCCCGCAGAGTTTGAGTCCCCCTAGGACGCCGTTGCGAGGGCCGACGATAGCGGTTCGGTGGGGTTTTGGTTCGAGAGGCTGCCAGTGGACTGACTCACACTCTCGGCCAACGGCGGAAGTGCCGAACAGCTATTCGATCACCTGGTCGGCGCGCAGCAGGACTGCCGAAGGGACCTTGATGCCCAGCGCTCGGGCGGACTTGAGATTCACGCCCAGCCAGTACTGTGTGGGCTGGATCACCGGTAGGTCCGCCGGGCTAGCGCCCTTCAGTATGCGGTGCACGTAGTCTGCGGCATGGACGAAGGGCGCGTCGCGTTCCGGTCCGAACACCAATACAGCGCCAGCGTCGAGCGCCTCCCGGTCGACAAACGTCGCCGGCAATTTCTTCTGCGCCGCGAGTTCGATGAGTAGCTGGTTGTGCTGAAGCATGACTTGCGTGGCCAGCAGTGCATCGAGTTCGCCCGGACGCAGCTGCTCGAACGCGCGCGCGATGGAGGCTGAATCGGAAGTCGCTTCTATCAGCCTGACTTCTACGCCCAGCAGCTGTCCGGCTTCCTGGGCCTGTTTGAGTGCCACCTGGACTCCGAGATTTGAGCCCGGCCCGATCAGTCCGAAATGGCGCGCTTTCGGCATGATCTCCCGCAACAATTCCAGGCGCTTTCGGATCACGCTGCCGAGATCGAGGGAGATCCCCGTGACGTTGCCGCCAGGATGCGAAAGCGAGGCGACGAGCCCGGCAGCGACCGGATCGGCAACCGCGGCCATCACGATAGGGACCTTGTCGGTCAGCCGCCTCAGCGATTGTGTGGCCGGCGTCGTTATCGCGATCACCACTTCGGGGTTGCCGGCGAGCAGCTCTTGGGCAAGCTGGGGAAGGCGGGAGTCGACACCATCGGCCCAGCGCCGTTCGACGGCGAGGTTTCGCCCTTCGACGTAACCGTGGTCGCGAAGCTGCCTATCGAAGACTCGCCATTGCTCGGCTCGCATCGCCCTGTTGCCTTGCTCGAGGATGGCAATGCGGCGAACTTCTTCGCGAGATTGGCCGAGCGCGCCGGGAATCACGGAGCCCGATGCTGCGAAGAGCAATAACCGTCTGCGTAGCAACAAGCCCCCTAATCGCCACTAGCCGCGCGGAATTCTACTCACCCC
>CP070653.1:1528294-1532472 GCA_020354665.1 Burkholderiales bacterium | reverse complement strand
GGTCGCGCCGCGACGTCGAGGTCATCGACCCGCGCGCGAGTGCGACGCCCGGGATCGCCGAGGTCTACGCGCGATATCCGCACATCGGTCTGGTGCTGCCGGCAATGGGCTATAGCGACGCCCAGCTCGGCGCGCTGCGCGAGACGATCAACGCAAGTGCCGCCCAGGTCGTGCTGGCGGCGACGCCGATCGACCTTGCCCGCCTCGGCGGCTTCGACAAGCCGATCGTGCGTGCGCGTTACGGCTACGCTGATGCGGGCGAGCCGACGCTCGCGAGCATCGTCTCGCAGCGACTCGATGCCGCCACCGCCCGCTGAGCGCAACCTGCTCGCCATCGCGCTCGGCGGCAACGCGCTGAGTCCGCCGGGTGGCGACCAGAGCTACGCCGTCGAGCGCGCGTCGGTAGGGACGTCCGCACGCGCGCTGGCCACGCTCGCCGCCGGTGGCCGGCAGCTGCTGATCGTGCACGGCAACGGCCCGCAGGTCGGGCGGCTGATGCGCGACGACGTCGATACCCACGACCTCGACGTCCACGTCGCGCAAACGCAAGGCGAGCTCGGCTACCTGCTCGCCGAAGCGCTCGAACGCGCGACCGGCACGCCAGCTGCCGCGATCGTGACGCGCGTGATCGTCGACCCCGCCGACCCGGCGTTCGGTGCCTCCACGAAACCGATTGGTCCGGTCCTGCGCACGCGACCCGCGACGGACCCTTCGGTTGCGGTTGTCGGTGGGTGGCGCCGTACGGTCGCCTCACCGCGGCCGGTGTCGATCGTCGAGAAGCGTGCGATCGCCGCATTGCTCGCCGATCACCACGTGATCGCCGGCGGCGGGGGCGGTGTTGCGCTCGCGCGCTTGTCCGGCCGGTCGGTTGGACTCGCCGGCGTGATCGACAAGGACTGGACCGCGGCGCGGCTCGCAATCGCCCTCGATGCGCAGGCGCTTGTCTTCGCAACCAACGTCGCCGGCGTCGAGGACCAGCACGGCACGCCGCAGGCGCGATTGCTGCCCCATCTGCGCGTCGACGAAGCGCGCGCAATGCTCGCCGCGGGGGCGCTGGGCGCGGGCTCGATGGCGCCGAAAGTCGAGAGCGCCATCGAATTCGTGGCCGCGACCGGGCGGCGCGCGTCGATCGTCCACACCGACGCGCTCGCTGGCGTGTTCGATTCACCGCCGCCCGGCACTGTCGTGACGCCGTAGCGGCGCTCGATCCCCACCGGCGCGCCGATTCCTACACTCGCCCCAGCCTGTGCGGCTCGGGCACCGTTTTTGACAGTCGCGGCAGGCGGTGCTTGCAGTGGCGCCTTGTGGACTGCGAGTGAAGGTCGAATGCCAGCGGCGTGATCAGCTTCTTGCGGAAAGCGAGGCCATGGTGCGGCGGAACAGCCAGAGCACCGGCACGCAGGCGAACGCTGTGCCAGCCGCCATCCACAGGGCCGCTCGGCCGCTGCCTGAAAGGTCGTAAAGCGCCCCCGCCACCGCCGGCAGCACGGCGCAGCCCAGGTAGTAGATCGTGAAGAAGATGCCCATGCCCGCGCCCCGGCTCTCTGCGCGCAGGAACTCCGCGGGCAGAGAGACGTAGGCGGCCGCGGGCAGTCCGCCCAGCAGGCCGGCGAGAACAAGCCAGGGCAACGGCGCGGTCGGCGTGGTCAGCATCAACAACATCGCGCACCAACCGGCAATCGCCGTGTGGCAAACGAGATCGGTTCGCTTGGCATGCCTCAGCAGGACGCCGCCGGCCTGCACGGCGAAAACGAAGACGGCCGTGTTCAACGCAATCAGGCTGCCGGCGTACGCGATGCCAAACCCCCTTTCGACGAAGAAGGACGGCAGGAACGAAATCATGATCTGGTAGGCGGCGTTGTACAGCAGCCAGGGCAGCGAGCCGATCATCAGCAAGCGCCATTCGGTTCGCGTCAGCACATGCAGGCCGATGATGGATGCAACTGCGTGCGGCGCGCGGTCCGGCGCGCGGTAGATCGCGGCGACCGTCGCGAAGCCGCTCGCCGCAAAGACTGCCGTCGTCGCGATGCCCCACTGCCATCCGGCGAGTTGGCCGAGCGGGCCGATCACCAGCAGGGCAATCCCGATGCCAATCGGCCAGGCGTTGATCAGGATCGACATCGCGAGCAGGCGCTCCTTGCCATCGAACCAGTCGGCGACCATCTTGGTAACCAGCACGTTGAGCATGACCGCGCCAATGCCGCTGGTCAGGCGTGCGGCATTGGCCTCGGCGAAGGAACTGGCAAGCGCGAGCCACAGTCCGCCTGCGGCCATCAGGACGAGTCCGGCGAGCACGACGCGCTTGTCGCCAAACCGGGCGCCGAGCAGTCCACCGGGCAATGCGAAGACGACGCCTGGCAACAGATAGAGTCCGATCAGCCAGCCGAGTTGGGCCTTGTCGAGGCCGAGATCGTCGGTCACGAACGGCGCGACGGTGGCCACCGACTGGAACTGGAAGCCCATGCCGGCGCGCGCCAATGTCAGCGCGACAAGACACCACCAGCGTCGGGCCATCTTTGTTCTCTACGTTTTCGAGGCCGGCGCCATGGGGCCGGCAGCCATGCCGTCACAGGAACGGCGGCGCAGCGTCGGGGACTGGATCCGATTGTCAATGCACCTCGCGGGCGGGCGCGACGACTGGCGATCGTAGCCGGAGTCGGACGTGCGCAAGCAAGCCCATCGCCCTCCCGCCGCAACGCCCTTGCTCTCACAGCCGCTTTGCTGCTGGCTGCTGCGGCCGCACGCGCCGGCCGGCTATGAGGCGCGTCCCACGGGGCTGCAACTGCTCTTCTACCTCGTCGCGCTGTTCGGCATCACCATCGCGTCGAGACTGGTGCGGGCGCCGGCAGGGCGCCGCACCGCGCCCACCTGATCGGCGACGCGGCCGAGCTCAGCGATACGCTACGGTCAGCGCATCGTTGACGAGGTCGGTCAGCTGTTGGTAACCGAAGCTCGGCATCGGTTTGCCGTTGACGAAGAACTCCGGCGTCGCTTTCACGTTGAGCGCCTTGCCGTCCGCGATGTCCTGCGTGACGCGCCGCGCGATCTCCGGCGAGTTCGCGTCCTGCCGGGCACGTTCGAGATCGAGGCCGATGCCGCCGAGCTGTTGCCAGGCGAGCTCGGGCTGCGGCGTGTGGTTGGGCGCCCAGGCTGCCTGCGTCGCGAACAGCGTCTCGAGCGCCTCTTTCCACTTGCCCTGCATGCGCGCGGCCTCGAGGATCTTGACGACCTGATCCGAATTGGGGTGCAACGGCGCGTACCGCACGGTGAGGCGGATCTTGTCCGGGTGGGCCGCCATCAGCTTGTGGACGAACGGATAGAACTCACGGCAGGTGCCGCAGGCGGGGTCGAGGAACTCGACGATGTTGACCTTCGCCGCGCGCGGGCCTTCGGCCGGTGCATGCGCGCGCATCAGCAGCGCCTGGTTGGCGAGGGCCCGCGCCGAATCGGCCTTCTGCCCCATGTAGACGAACGAGCCGATCGCGAACGCGGCGATCAGCACGACGGCGGCGGTGATGAACAGCGATTGGCGTTTCATTTCGTTGTCCTGGAACGTGCGATGACGAGCAGCGCAATGATGATGACGAAGGCACCGAGCGCCAGGTGCGGGATCCCGAGGAACCCGAACCACTCGATCGGATTCTGGCCGCACGGCACGCCCTGCGTGCATGGCGTGATGCGCTCAGGGATCACACCGTGCACGAGCAGCACGTGGAACAGCGCGACTGCCGCGCCGATCGCCGCCAGCGGCAGTGTGTAGCGAACGATCTTCGGGTCGAACGGGAACAGCCCGAGCGGCAGCAGCACGGCCAGCGGGAACATGCAGATACGCTGGTACCAGCACAGCACGCACGGCGGGATGCCCATCACCTCGCTGAAGAACAGCGCCCCGAGCGTCGATCCCGCAGCGACGACCCAGGCGGCGAAGAGAAGCGTCCACGCGCGCTCCGTCGGCGGCGTGTGGTGTGCGGTCTCTATGGGGCCCGGTGCTGGCATGGTGGCCCATGGTAGCGCGGGCGGCTTCAACAGCGCCTGCCGACGCAGGCCGCCCCAGGGGCCAGCACATGCGCTGACCACGGCGTAACATAAATCCTGGGTCGCAGCGCGAAGGAGTCGAAGGAGTGAGCACCAATCAGCTCAGGCAGCGCCTGGCAGCAATCCTGGCCGCCGATGCGGCC
>CP070653.1:1515927-1528194 GCA_020354665.1 Burkholderiales bacterium | reverse complement strand
ACGATGGACGTCACGACCGAACAGCTGTTGACCGGGCCACGAGTCGAACTCGACGCGGCGTGCCGGATTGGCTGACGTGGCGACGGCAGCGCTTCGCGAAGCATGCACCGGCGATGGCGGGCCGGGCGGTGGGGCGAGCGCGTGATGACCGACCCGTCGTTCTATGCGGTTGCCGTGCCGGCCGTGCTGCTGATGGGCCTTGCCAAGAGCGGCTTCGGCGCGGGCTTTGGTGCGCTTGCCACACCGCTGATGGCACTCGCGATCCCGGTGCCCCAGGCCGCGGCGATCATGTTGCCGCTACTCGCGATCATGGACTTCACGGGTCTGAAAGCGCTGTGGCACGAGCGCGACCCGCATCTGCTGAAGTTGCTGCTGCCTGCTGGTCTGCTTGGCACCGTCGTGGGAACGGTGCTGTTCGGCGTGCTCTCCGCTTCGACCGTCGCGGCGGTCGTCGGCGCGCTGACGCTGCTGTTCCTCGCGCAGCGCCTGCTGTTCCCGCCGCGGCCCGATGCCCCTGCGCCACCGCGCTGGCTCGGCTTCGGCCTCGGCATTGCTGCCGGATTCACCAGTTTCGTTGCACACGCCGGCAGCCCGCCGGTGATGGCCTACGTGCTGCCATTGAAGCTCGCGCCGCTGCGTTTTGCCGGCACGATGGCGGTGTTCTTCACCGCGGTCAACCTGTCGAAGTGGATTCCGTACGCGTGGCTCGGGCTGATCGACTGGCGCAACATGAGCACGTCGCTGGTGCTCGCTCCGCTCGCGCCGCTGGGCGTGTGGGCCGGCGTGTGGGCCGCTCGCCGCGTGCAGCCGGCGCTGTTCTACCGCCTCGTGAATGTCGGCTTGCTGCTGACCGGCGCTAAGCTGCTGTGGGACGGCCTGACGAGGTGAGTAGCCCGGGCTTTTACGCGCAGCGCACCGGGAGGCATGTCGCTACGATCGGCGCAACGACTAGGAGGAACAAATGCCGGTGATCGTGGTGGCCAACCCGAAGGGCGGGGTCGGCAAGAGCACGCTGGCGACGAATCTCGCGGGCTGGTTCGCGCACCGAGGCCATGCGGTGATGCTCGGCGACACCGACCGCCAGCACTCGTCACGGCGCTGGCTCGAGCTGCGCCCGACGCAGCTGCCGGCGATTCGCGGCTGGGACATCGATGGCACGGACACGGTGCGCGTGCCCAGGGGCACCAGCCATGTGGTGCTGGACACGCCGGCCGGGCTGCACGGCAAGCGGCTGGACAGCGTGATGAAGATTGCCGACCAGATCCTGGTGCCACTGCAGCCCAGCTTGTTCGACATCCAGGCGACCTACGACTTCGTGCAGGGGCTGCGCGCGCACAAGCACGGCGCCGACGTCGAGATCGCGATCGTCGGCAATCGGGCGCGCGAGGGCACGATCTCGCTCGACCAGTTGCGTCACTTCCTTGCTGCGCTTGGCGTGCCGGTGCTCGGTTACCTGCGCGACACCCAGAACTACGTGCAGCTCGCCGCGCGCGGCCTCACGCTCTGGGATACCGCGCCGAGCCGGGTCGAGCGCGACCTGGAGCAGTGGCAGGCGGTGCTCGCCTGGGCCGGCCGCTGATGCGCCGGTTCACCCATCTGACCGAGCTGGCCGACCTGGTCGGCCACGAGATCGGCGTGAGCGACTGGATCACGGTGGACCAGGCGCGCATCGACCAGTTCGCGCAGGCCACCGGCGACTACCAGTGGATCCACGTCGATCCGGTACGTGCCGCCGCCGGGCCGTTCGGCGCGACGATCGCACACGGCTATCTGACGCTTTCGCTGCTGCCGAAGATCTTCGAGACTGCGATTGCGATCGACGACGTGCGCATGGGCGTGAACTATGGGCTCAACCGGGTGCGGTTTCCGGCGCCGGTGCTGGTGGGCAGCCGGTTGCGTGGCCATCTGCGCCTGCTCGCCTACGATGCGCTGCCCGACGGGGCGCAGCTGACCACCGAAGTCACGATCGAGCGCGAGGGTGGCGACAAGCCGGTGTGTGTGGCGCAGGCATTGTCGCGGCGGTACACGTCGACGCGGCCCTGACCGCGGCCTGCGCGCCGCCCTCAGCCGACCGACCCCGTCGCGGTCTCGAGCGCTGGGTAGTCGGTGTAGCCTTTGGCGCTGCCGCCGAAGAACGTGCCGCGGTCGGGCGTGTTCAACGGTGCGTCCTCGCGCAGCCGGCGTACCAGATCCGGGTTGGCGATGAATGCCCTGCCGAACGCCACGAGATCGGCCGTGCCGCTCGCGATCGCCTGCTCGGCGAGTGCCTTGTCGTAGCCGTTGTTGACCATCCACGCACCACGACCGCCGGCAGCGCGGTACCGCGCCTTCAATGCCGCGTAGTCGAACGGCCGGTCCGGGAGCTCGCGCGCGCCGCCGGTGGCACCTTCGACGATGTGCAGGTAGGCAAGGCCCAGCGGTGCGAGTTGCGCCACCGCGTGCTCGAACAAAGGTTGGGGGTCCGCGTCGACGATGTCGTTCGACGGCGTCACGGGCGCGAGGCGGACGCCCGTGCGCAGGCCGCCGGCCGCGCCGGCGACGGCACGCGCGACCTCGACCAGGAAGCGCACCCGATGCTCGATCGGGCCGCCGTAGGCGTCGTCGCGATGGTTCGCACCGGACTTCAGGAACTGATCGATCAGGTAGCCGTTGGCGGCATGGATCTCGACGCCGTCGAATCCTGCCCCATCGACCGCCGCCGCAGCCGCGCGTCGGTAGTCGTCGACGATGCCGCGAATCTCGTCGATCGCGAGCGCGCGCGGCATCGACGTCTCGACGAACGTCGCCACGCCGTCGCGGATCAGCGCCGTCCTGGTCTTGGCGAGGATTGCCGACGGTGCGACGGGTGCCCCGCCGCCCGGCTGCAGCTCGACGTTCGAGACCCGGCCCACATGCCACAACTGCGCGAAGATCCTGCCGCCTGCGGCATGCACGGTGCGGGTGACGCGGCGCCAGCCTTCGATCTGCCCGGGTGCGTAAAGCCCCGGTACGTCGATGTAGCCCTGTCCCTGCTGGCTGATCGCCGTGCCCTCGCTGATCAGCAGGCCGGCGCTTGCGCGCTGCTGGTAGTAGGTGGCGACGAGTGCGGTGGGCACCGCGCCCGGCGAGCGGTTGCGGGTGAGCGGGGCCATCACGATGCGGTTGGGCAGCTCGAGCGTGCCGATGGTCAGAGGATCGAACAGGTTGGGCATGGTGGGTGTCGCCGAGTCAGAAAGATTCCTGCGGACGCAGCAAGCGCCATTGTCCGACCGGCAGCCCGCCGAGCACGACGCTGCCGATGCGCACGCGCTTCAGGCCGATCACCTCGAGCCCGACGAGCTCGCACATGCGCCGGATCTGGCGCTTGCGGCCCTCGCGCAGCACGAAGCGCAGCTGCTCCTCGTTCTGCCAGCTCACCTTGGCCGGACGCAGCTTGACGCCGTCGAGTTCCAGGCCATGGCGGAGCCGCTCGAGCGCGTCGGCGCGCAGCGGCCCGCGCCGGCGCACGCGAACGAGGTATTCCTTCTCGACCGCCGCCTCATGGCCGATCAGCCGCTTGGCGATGCGGCCGTCCTGCGTCAGCACGAGCAGGCCGGTGGAATCGATGTCGAGGCGGCCGGCCGGGGCGAGCCCATGCAGGCCGCTCGGCGGAATGCGCAGCGGGAGTCTGTCGCCGTGCCAGCGGTTGGCCGCCGTCACGAGCGCGGTCGCCGGCCGATGTCTGCCTTCGGCTTGGCCGCTCACATAACCGATCGGCTTGTGCAGCAGCACGGTCAGCTTGCTGGCCTGATCGCGGCGCGCCTGCGGGTCGATGTCGATGCGGTCATGCGGGCCCACGCGCTGGCCGAGCACCGCGAGCCGGCCATTGACGCGCACGCGGCCCGCCTCGATCCACTCGTCGGCCTCGCGGCGCGAGGCCAGGCCGAGCTCGGTGAGCCGTTTGGACAGTCGGATGCCGTCACTCGCTGTGGCCGGTGCAGCCGGCGTGATCGGTGCAGGACGCTCACGCGGCGGCTGCGCGGACGGCGTAACACGCGGCGGCTGCGCGGACGGCGTAACACGCGGCGGTTGCGCGGACGGCGTAGCACGCGGCGGCGACTTCGGTCTGCGCTGTGCGACGGGTTGCGCCGCAGGTTTGGTCTTGGGCGCCTGCTCCTCCCGGCGCCGCGGTGCAGCGCCTTGCCTTGCCGGCGTGCGCTCGCCCCGGCCCGTCGCACGACGCTCGCGGGCAGCCGGTTGGCTGGCTTGCGGCCCCTGTGCCGCCGTGGCTGCCCGGGCTGCGCGTTCGGCCTGCGCTTCGGCGAGCGTCAAGCGGCGTCGCGGGCCCCCGCCGCGCACCGGCCGGCGGCCCGGCTCACGTTGATCATGGGCGCTGCCGCGCGCCTTCAGCTTGAGGGTGGTCATCTTCTACGCAGTGTGCCGCAGCGCGAGGACACGCCGCAGCCGGCGTCACGTGGCGAGGCCGAACAGCTCGCGCAACGCCTGCCGGTACAGACCCTGGCCGATCGAATTGGTGTTGTGATGCGACCCGCCCTCGACGAGCACGAATCGCTTGGGTTGCGGTGCGCGCTCGAACAGCGCGCGAGCCAGTTCAGGGCTGATCAGACGATCCTCGCTGCCATGCACGACGAGCACCGGCGAGCCGACGCCGGCGATCCGCGACGCAGCGTCGAAACGCTGGCTGATCAGTGCACTGACGGGCAACCACCCCCACTTGAAAGTCGAGACCACGTCCGGGATCGACGTGAAACTACCCTCGACGATCAGCCCGGCCTCGTCGGTGACCTCGGCGGCCAGACGCACCGCGATCGCACTGCCGAGCGAGTGGCCGAAGACGTAGCGCCTGCTCGCCGGGTACGCGCCGGCGAGCCAGCGCCAGGCGGCGTGGGCGTCTTCGTCGGCACTTTCCTCCGACGGCAGCTCGTCGGTGCTGCGGCCGAAGCCGCGGTAGTCGATCGCCAGCACCGAGAAGCCCAACTCTTGCATGCGCCGGATGCGCGGCGCGCTGCCGCGCACGTCCCACCGTGCGCCGTGCAGGTACAGCATCACCGGTGCATCCGCCTGCTCGCTGGCATGCCACAACGCGTGCAGCCGCACGGGCTGACCGCTCGACGGCGAGACGAATTCGATCCACTCGTCGCGCATCCCCTCGGCGGCGTGCGCGCTCGCCCACCACGTGTTCTTGCTCGGCTGGAAGATCCACTCGCGCTGCTTCTCTTCAAGCGTCGCGCAGCCGGCCAGCGAGCCGACCGCGACAACCAGTGCGCTCGCCAACCCGAGCCATGTCCTGCGTTTGGCGCAGGGACTGCGACCGCACGCTACTGCTGGCGGGTCGGCAACGCGGGGCGGGGACGACGGGTTGTTGGCCACGACGGGCATGCTCGCACAACGCTTGCCAAGGTCACGCGCGCGGTGCGCAATGCCCCCACGCAATTGCTTGAATACGGAGCCGGCAGCGCCGCACGAACGGCGCGACTCAGGCCACGGTGACCGGGATCTTGCCGATGCGTGCCTGCCACTCCTTCGGGCCGGTCTCGTGCACGCTGCTGCCGGTCGCATCGACCGCGACCGTGACCGGCATGTCCTTCACTTCGAATTCGTAGATGGCCTCCATGCCGAGGTCGGCGAAGCCGACCACCCGAGCCGCCTTGATCGCCTTGGCCACCAGGTACGCCGCGCCGCCGACCGCCATCAGGTACGCGCTCTTGTGCTTGCGGATTGCCTCGATCGCGACCGGCCCGCGTTCGGCCTTGCCGATCATCGCGATCAGGCCGGTGTCGCGCAGCATCATCTCGGTGAACTTGTCCATCCGCGTCGCTGTCGTCGGGCCGGCCGGGCCGACCACCTCGTCGCGCACCGGATCGACCGGGCCGACGTAGTAGATCACGCGGTTGGTGAAGTTCACCGGCAGCTTCTCGCCCTTGGCGAGCATGTCCTGGATGCGCTTGTGCGCGGCGTCGCGGCCGGTCAGCATCTTGCCCGACAGCAGCAGCGTGTCACCGGGCTTCCAGCTCGCGACCTCGGCCTTCGTCAGCGCGTCGAGGTTGACCTTCTTCGACCTGTGGTAGTCGGGCGCCCACTGCACGTTGGGCCACAGCTCGAGGCTCGGCGGCTCGAGATAGACCGGGCCCGATCCGTCGAGCACGAAGTGCGCATGGCGCGTCGCTGCACAGTTGGGGATCATCGCGACGGGCTTGCTCGCCGCGTGCGTCGGGTGCATCGCGATCTTCACGTCGAGCACGGTCGTCAGTCCGCCGAGCCCCTGCGCGCCGATGCCCAGGGCGTTGATCTTGTCGCACAGCTCGATGCGCAGCTCTTCGGTCTTGTTTCGCGGTCCGCGCTGCTTGAGTTCGTGCATGTCAATCGGCTCCATCAGCGCTTGCTTGGCCATCAGCATCGATTTCTCTGCAGTGCCGCCGATGCCGATGCCGAGCATGCCTGGCGGGCACCAGCCGGCGCCCATTGTCGGCACGGTCTTGAGCACCCAGTCGACCAGGCTGTCGCTCGGGTTGAGCATCACGAACTTGCTCTTGTTCTCGCTGCCGCCGCCCTTGGCGGCGACCTGCACGTCGAGCGTCTGGCCGGGCACGACGGTCATCTGCACCACCGCCGGCGTGTTGTCGCGGGTGTTGCTGCGCTCGAACTGCGGATCGGCGACGATCGAGGCGCGCAGCGTGTTGTCCGGATTCGTGTAGGCGCGGCGCACCCCTTCGTTGACCGTGTCTTCGATCGAACCAGCAAAGCCCTCGAAACGCACGTCCATGCCGATCTTCAGGAACACGTTGACGATGCCGGTGTCCTGGCAGATCGGGCGGTGGCCCTGCGCGCACATTTTCGAGTTGGTCAGGATCTGTGCGATCGCGTCCTTTGCCGCCGGGCTCTGCTCGATCTCGTAGGCACGTGCCAGGTGCGCGATGTAGTCTGCCGGGTGGTAATAGCTGATGTACTGCAGGGCAGCAGCGATGCTCTCGACGAGGTCGTCGGCGCGGATCACGGTGCTCATGGTCTTTCCTTGGCGGCAGGGGCGCGTGCAGTTGCCGAGTGTAACGACCACACGCGCTCGGGAGCCCGCGCGACAAGGCAGAATGGGCTTGCATGTTCGAGCGTCTGCGCCGTCTGGCCCCGTCACGCGAAACCATCGAGTCGCATCGCTGGCTGCGTTGGCTCGGCCCCGCGCTGTACCACCCGCGCTTGTGGCACATGAGTCGCCGCGGCATCGCGCTGGGTGCGGCAATCGGCGTTTTCTTCGGGCTGCTGATCCCGATTGCGCAGATTCCGGCGTCTGCGGCCGCCGCGGTGCTGCTACGGGCCAACGTGCCGAGCGCCGTGGCGAGCACCCTCGTGACCAATCCGCTGACCTTCCCGCCGATCTACTACGCTGCATGGCGGCTGGGTCACGCCGTGCTCGGCACGATGCCCGGCCGCCAGCAGGCGGCTGATTTCCAGGCAGCGGTTGCCCGGCCTGCCACGCACGTGGCCCCTACGCCGGTCGTAGACGGCGCTGTGCAAGCAGCGGACAGCGCGACCGACGGCCACTGGTTCGTGCGTGCCTGGCAGGGCGTGATGACACTCGGCAAGCCCCTGATTCTCGGCCTGGCGTTGCTCGCCTGCGGCTTCGGCGTGGCGATCTATTTGCTCATCAGCTTCGTGTGGCACGTGCGCGTGCGGTTGAAACGCTGGCGGCGGCTGAGCCGGCCGGCTGCGACGAGCCCGTGAACCACGAAGGCAGCGTGCCGGTCAGTGCGACATCAGCACCGGCACGGTCATCGATCGCAGCATCGTGCGCGTGACCCCGCCGAGCACGAGCTCCCACGTTCGCGCGTGGCCGTAGCCCCCCATCACGATCAGGTCGGCGCCCGCATCGGCCGCCATTGACAGCAACGCCTCGGCCACCGGCACGTCGACGTTGCCGGTCGACAGCAGCCGCTCGCCGATCGACGGCTCGGCCGTGTGAGAGACGCGGGCGCGGGCCGTCACGCCGTGGCGCTTGAGGTAAGCGACCACCGCATCGAGCAGTCCTTCGTCGGCTTCATCGGGCGCGCAGAAGCACACCAGTTCCACGCTCGCTGCGTTGCGCAACAGCGGAAGCGCGTCGCGCAGCGCGCGAACGCTCTCTCGCCGCGGCGCCCAAGCGACCAGCACGCGGTTGGCGCAGCGCGGCGCTCCGTCGGCCTCCAGCGGCAGCGTCTCGACGTACGGTATGAACAGCAGCGGACAGCCCGCACCGACCAGCAGTTGTCCAGCGAACCCGACCGCGGTGCCGTCGGCACCCTGCGGATCACGCTGCGCGAGCACGATCAGGTCGGCCGCCCAGGCCTGGTGCAGCGTCTCGGCGACGCTGCTGACCTTCACCAGCGTGAGCGGAATCTCGATGCCGGCTGCGCGAGCCGCCGTCGCCACCCGCTCAGCCGCTGCGTTGCGACGCTTTTCTTCGGTTTCGGCAACCCACTGCGCCGCGACGCTGGCGCTTTCAGGCGACAGGTAGGCACCGGTATTGAGCGGTTCGACGGCATGCACCGCTCGCAGTGTGGCGCCGTGCTGCTTGGCAAGGCGCGCTGCCAGCGCCACCACGGCATCGCTGCGCGGCGTGTCGCCGACCAGGGCGAGGATCTGACGCAAGGCACTCATCTTCACCTCCATCGTTTGGGAGTTGCGGCGCTCATCGCATGCTAGCCGACGCGCAGCGGCGCGAGAACGCCCCGGCCTTGACCTGCGTCAGAGCGTCGGCGCAAGCGGGCGCCAGCGCTCGGCGTAGTCTCCCGTCATCATGCCGATGCAGTACCCGCAACCGCACGAGCCGTGGCATGCGCTCGCGGTCGACGAGGTGCTGCGGTTGCTGCGGGTCGATCCGCAACGCGGCCTGGCCGACGCCCAGGCGCTCGAGCGCGCCGCGCAGTTCGGCGCGAACGCGCTGCCCGAGCCCCCGCCAAGGTCGCTGTGGCGGATCTTTGCGCGCCAGTTTCTGAGCCCGCTGATCTACATCCTGTTCGTCGCGGCGATGCTCGCGGTGGCGCTCGGCCACCATGGCGATGCCGGCGTGATCCTCGGGGTGGTCTTCGTCAACGCGCTGATCGGCATGTACCAGGAAGGTCGCGCCGAGCGGTCGATGGCGGCTTTGCGACGCCTGGCGGCGTTGCAGGTGTGCGTGCTGCGCGATGGCCAGGAGCAGATGCTGCAGGCGCGCGATCTGGTGCCCGGCGACGTCCTGCGGCTGGCCGCTGGCGATGCCGTCGCCGCCGATGCGCGGCTGATCGAGCAGGCGCAACTGCAGGCCGCCGAGGCGGCGCTCACAGGTGAGTCGGTACCGGTGGCGAAGTCGGTGGCGCGCGTGCCGGCGGAGGCAGGCCTCGCCGACCGCCACGACATGGTCTATTCCGGTACCCACATCACCGCGGGGCGCGGCATCGCGGTGGTGGTCGCCACTGGCGCGTCGACCGAGGTCGGTCACATTGCGGGGCTCACCGAGGCGGCGGCCGCGGTCGAGACGCCGCTGGAGCATCGCATCGAGCGCTTTGGCCGTGCCCTCGTGGTGGCCGCGCTCGGATTGTTCGTGCTGGTCGTGCTGCTCGGGCTGTGGCGCAGCCTGCCGCTCGCCGACGTGCTGATGGTGGCGATCAGCCAGATGGTGTCGATGGTTCCCGAAGGGCTTCCGGTGGCGCTGACGATTGCGCTGGCGGTTGGCATGCAGCGAATGGCTGCGCGCGGCGCGATCATCCGCCGGCTCGCGGCCGTCGAGACGCTCGGCTCGACGAACGTGATCTGCAGCGACAAGACCGGCACGCTCACGCGCAACGAGATGACGGTGCAGACGCTGTGGCTGCCGGGTCCGGGCGGCGGACGCGAGATCGCAGTGTCCGGCGTGGGCTATGTGCCACGCGGCGCGTTCACCGAGCGCGGCGCGTCAGTGGATCCTGGCGATCTGGCGATCGCCGCCCTGCTGCAGGCCGCTGCGCTGTGCAACGACGCCGAACTGATCGCCCCTGCAGAGGAGACGGCCTCCTGGACCGTGCTCGGCGATCCCACTGAAGCGGCGCTGCGCGTGGTGGCGGAAAAAGCCGGCATCGACTTGGCCGCGCTCGAAAGCACCGCGCCGCGCGAGGAAGAATTGCCCTTCGACTCCAGCCTGCAGCTCATGGCGACGCGCCACCGCATGGCCGACGCACCGCGGCGTGTGTTCGTCAAGGGCTCGCCCGAAGCGGTCTTGCGGCTCGTCGGCGACAGTGGCGCGGCCACGCCAGCGAAGCAGGCCGCGCGGCGGGCCGCCGATGCGATGGCCGCGCGCGCACTGCGCGTGCTGGCGATTGCCGTCGTCGATGACGATCCGCTCGATGCGGCAGCGGGAGTCGAAGCGCTGGCGGGGCGGGCGCGGGTGCTCGGCCTGGTCGGGCAGATCGACCCGCCGCGCGAGGAGGCGAAGGTCGCGGTGGCTGCGTGCCGCGATGCCGGCATCCGGCCGATCATGGTCACCGGCGACCACCGGTTGACCGGGCTGGCGATCGCGCGCGAGCTCGGCATCGCGCACGGGGGCGACCGCGCCGTCGACGGCGCCGAGCTCGAACGCATGGGCGAGGCCGAACTGCACAAGGAGCTGCAGCGCATCGCGGTGTTCGCGCGCGTGCAGCCGGCGCAGAAGCTGCGCATCGTCGAGGCGCTGCAGGGACGCGGCGAAGTGGTGGCGATGACCGGCGACGGCGTGAACGACGCGCCGGCGCTGGCACGTGCCGACGTCGGCGTCGCGATGGGGATCGCCGGCACCGACGTCGCGAAGAGCGCGGCGGAGATCGTCGTCACCGACGACAACTTCGCGACCATCGTCGGTGCGGTCGAGCAGGGGCGGGTGGTCTACGCCAACCTGAAGAAGGTGATCCTGTTCCTGTTTGCGACTTCGATCGACGAGGTTCTGGTGCTGCTGCTCGCGTTGCTCGCGGGTTATCCGCTGCCACTGGCTGCGGTGCAGATCCTCTGGATCAACATCGTCACCGAGGGCACGCTGACCGTGAACCTGGTGATGGATCCGCCCGACGGCGACGAGATGAAGCGAAAGCCGGTACCGCGCGACGACCCGCTGGTCGACGGCGCGATGCTCGCGCGTGTCGCGGTGATGGCACTCGCGGCGGTGGTCGCGACCTTCGGCTGGTTCGCGTGGCGCGCCGCGCAGGACGTCGACCTCGCGCAACTGCGCACCGAGACGTTCACCGTGCTCGCGATCTGCCAATGGTTCAACGTGCTGAATTGCGGGTCGGCGACGCGCTCGGCGCTGCGCCTGGGCGCGCTGCGCAACCGATGGTTGATCGTGGGCATCGCGCTGTCGCTGGCACTGCAGGCTGTCGTGCTCTACGTGCCGCCGATGAATGCGCTGTTCCACACGGTGCCGCTCGCGCTCGAGACGATCGGCCCGCTGGTTGTCGTCGCGAGTCTCGTGCTCTGGGTCGAGGAAGCGCGCAAACTCGTTGCGCGCCGCCTGCTGCGTCGCGAGTGACGATTCCCGGGCGGGGGACCCCGGCAGCCCAAGCTGCGTGGGCTGCACGGCGGGCCGCGCCCGGCCGAACCGGCGGGCTACTTGATGACCATCACCGGGATTGGCGAGAGCGCGAGGACCCGCGACGCGACGCTGCCGAGCAGCACGCGAGCCAACCCCGTGCGGCCGTGCGAGCCCATCACGATCACGTCGGCGCCACGCGCCTTGGCGGTGTCGACGATTGCCTGTGCCGGTTCGGGCGCTTCGATGCGTTCGACCTCGACGTGAACGCCCGGCACCTTGGCGAGCGCGCGGATGCGCTCGAACGCCTGCAGCGCGGCGCGCTGGGCGGCGGCTTCGTACTCCTGCACGCCGAACGGGCTCGCCGCGCCGACCCCCGCGTACGGGTAAGGCTCCTGTACGAACACGACGTGCAGCGGCGCGCCAGCCAACTTGGCAAGCGCCACAGCGCGGTCGGCGGCGGCGATCGACGTGTCTGAGCCGTCGGTGGGCAGCAGGATCTTGTCGAACACGGGGACCTCCTCGCGGGCAGTCATTGAACAAAGCCACAGTGTGGCACCTTCCGCGGACCGCGGCTCGGCCGACACGGCGCGCTCCCGTCACCCCGCGGCGGGCGGGCGCGGTATCGCAGGAGCCCATCACAGGCTTGGCCGCCGCGACCGACGGCTCGCCACTGCAGTGCTTGATGCCGGTCAACCCATCGCGTGGGCCGACCGGAACGATAACCCGTCCGCCGCCTCACCATTTGGGATGGGGAGGATTTGGTTGGCAAGGAGGCCAACATGGGCGAGGTTCGTCGAGTCGTCGTT
>CP070653.1:1511835-1515827 GCA_020354665.1 Burkholderiales bacterium | reverse complement strand
GCCATCGTGATCACATCGGGCGCCACGCCCCACTGCTCGCACGCAAGCCAGGTGCCGGTGCGGCCGGCGCCGGTCTGCACCTCGTCGGCGATCAGCACGATGCCATGCTGGTCGCACAGCGCGCGCAGCCGCTGCGCGAACTCGGGCGACGCGATGTAGAAGCCCCCTTCGCCCTGCACCGGTTCGAGGATGACCGCCGCGACGCGCTGCGGCTCGACGTCGTACTTGAAGATCGCCTCGACCGAAGCGATCGCGTCGTCGACGCTGACGCCGTGCAGCGGGCAGGGGAACCTGGCGTGGTAGACCTCGGCGGGGAACGGGCCGAAGCCCGCCTTGTAGGGCGCGACCTTGCCGGTCAGCGCCATCGTCATCATCGTGCGGCCGTGAAAGCCGCCGCCGAACGCGATCAGCGCCTGGCGCTTGGTGTAGGCGCGGGCGACCTTGACGGCGTTTTCCACCGCTTCGGCGCCGGTGGTCATGAAGAAGCTCTTCTTCGCGAAGTTGCCCGGCGCCAGCGCATTGAGGCGCTCGGCGAGCTCGACGTAAGGCTCGTAGGCGAGCACCTGGAAGCAGGTGTGCGTGAAGCGGGTGAGTTGCTCCTGCACCGCCGCGACCAGCCGCGGGTGGCGGTGCCCGGTGTTCTGCACCGCGATGCCACCGGCGAAGTCGAGGTAGCGCTTGCCCTCCACGTCCCAGACTTCGGCGCCTTCGGCTCGGTCGACGAAGACCTCCAGCGCCTGGCCCAGCCCGGAGGGCAGCGCGGCACGGCGGCGCGCCATCAGCGCGGCATTGTTGAGGTGCGGTTCGCGTTTCATGGGGGCTCCTCGTCAGCGTTCGGATCGACACTGTAGGGGGATCGGGGCGGTTTGTGCATGCCGATCAGCCGGGCCAGAGCGGTGGCCGGGCCGCGCGGCCCCGTCCGCCGCCGCAATCGTGCTGCGGGACCGCGTCCCGAGCGCGCCGCACGGCGGCGAGGCGGCCCCTCTAGAATTTGGCCATTCACAACGCTTTTGCCATGACGGCTCCAGGGCGCGCGCGACGATCGGGATCGCCGGCCTCTATCAGCCGATAGGCTACCGATGAAAGCCGCCGACATCCGCTCCACGTTCCTGAAGTTTTTCGAGTCGAAGGGCCACACGATCGTCCCTTCGAGTCCGGTGGTGCCCGGCGACGACCCGACGCTGCTGTTCACCAACGCCGGGATGAACCAGTTCAAGGATGTCTTCCTCGGCTTCGACAAGCGCCCGTACCTGCGCGCGGCCACCGCGCAGAAGTGCATCCGCGCCGGCGGCAAGCACAACGACCTGGAGAACGTCGGCTACACCGCGCGGCACCACACGTTCTTCGAAATGCTGGGCAACTTCAGTTTCGGCGACTACTTCAAGCACGACGCGCTCGTCTACGCGTGGGGGTTGCTGACCGAGCACTTCAAGCTGCCGCCCGAGAAGCTGTGGGCGACCGTCTACGACGAGGACGACGAGGCCTACGCGATCTGGAAGAACGTGATCGGGCTGCCGGCCGATCGCATCGTGCGCATCGGAGACAACAAGGGTGGACGCTACCTCAGCGACAACTTCTGGATGATGGGCGACACCGGCCCGTGCGGCCCGTGCTCGGAGATCTTCTACGACCACGGGCCCGGCATCGAAGGCGGCCCGCCGGGCAGCGCGGATGCCGACGGCGACCGCTACATCGAGATCTGGAACAACGTCTTCATGCAGTTCAACCGCACCGAAGACGGCACGATGCACCTGCTGCCCAAGCCGAGCGTCGACACCGGCATGGGGCTCGAGCGGCTGGCCGCGGTGCTGCAGCACGTGCACAGCAACTACGAGATCGACCTGTTCGTGCGCCTGCTCGTCGCGGCGAAGAACGCGGTGGATTATGCGAACCCCGCGCTTGCCGCTTCCGCGGCGGCGCTGCCCCCCGAGGGGGCGTCCGCCGGCATGGCGCGGCCCGGCGCCGACGGTGCCTCGGGCCGGCGCGTCGGGTGCGACAAGGACTCGCCGTCGCTGAAGGTGATCGCCGATCACATCCGCGCCTGCGCGTTCACGGTGACCGACGGCGTGATCCCCGGCAACGAGGGGCGCGGCTACGTGTTGCGCCGCATCGCGCGGCGCGCGATCCGCCACGGCTCCAAGCTCGGTGCGCGCCAGCCGTTCTTCCACACGCTGGGGATGCCTCTGGCCGCCGAGATGGGCGATGCCTACCCCGAGTTGCGGCGTGACGCGGTGCGCGTGACCGACGTGCTGAAGGCGGAGGAGGAGCGCTTCTTCCAGACGATTGCCAACGGCATGGAAATCCTCGAGGCCGAGCTCGCGCGCGGTGCTCGGCGCATCGACGGCGAGCTCGCGTTCAAGCTACACGACACGTTCGGCTTCCCGCTCGACCTCACCGCCGACGTCTGCCGGGAGCGCGGCGTCAGCGTCGACGCCGAGGGCTTCGAGCGCGCGATGAACCGCCAGCGCGAGCAGGCGCGCGCCGCCGGCAAGTTCACGATGGCGCAGGGACTCGAGTACCGCGGCGATGCAACGACGTTCCACGGCTACGAGCACCTGGCGTGCGAGCACAGCAAGGTCGTCGCGCTCTACATCGACGGCACGCCGGTGACGCGCGCAAAGGCCGGCGACGATGTCGTCGTCGTCCTCGACCACACGCCGTTCTACGCCGAGTCGGGCGGCCAGGTCGGTGACACCGGTGAGCTGCGCAATGCGCGCGCGCGCGTGATCGTCGAGGACACGGTGAAGATCCAGGCCAGCGTGCACGGCCACCAGGGCCGCATCGTCGAAGGCGAGGTCGAGCTCGGCGACACGATGCTCGCGCGCGTCGACGCCGAGAAGCGCGCGAGGACGATGCGCAACCACAGCGTCACGCACCTGATGCACAAGGCGTTGCGCGACGTGCTCGGCGGGCACGTGCAGCAGAAGGGCTCGCTCGTCAACGCCGAGCGCACGCGCTTCGACTTCTCGCACAACGCGCCGATGACGGACGCGCAGATCCGCCAAGTCGAGGCGCTCGTCAACGCCGAGATCCTCGCCAACGCCGGGACGCAGGCGCGCGTGGTGCCGATGGAGGAGGCGCAGAAGCTCGGCGCGGTGATGCTGTTCGGCGAGAAGTACGGCGACACCGTGCGTGTGCTCGACATCGGGTCGAGCCGGGAGTTGTGCGGCGGCACCCACGTGGCGCGCACCGGCGACATCGGGCTGTTCAAGATCGTGATGGAGACGGGCATCGCCGCCGGCGTGCGCCGGGTCGAGGCCGTCAGCGGCGACAACGCGCTCGCCTATCTGCAGTCCGTGGAAGCCACGCTCGGCGCGGTCGCCGGTACGCTGAAGGCCACGCCGGCCGAGGTCGAGCTGCGCGTCGCGGCGGTGCTCGACCAGGTGCGCGCGCTCGAGAAGGAGGTGACGTCGCTGAAGGGCCGGCTCGCGTCCGCGCAGGGCGACGAGCTGCTCGCGCGCGCGGTCGACGTCAAGGGCATCAAGGTGCTCGCGGCGACGATCGACGGAGCCGACGCGCGCACGCTGCGCGAGACGATGGACCAGTTGAAGAACAAGCTGAAGACCGCGGCGATCGTGCTGGCGACGGTGGAGGGCGCGAAGGTGCAGCTCGCCGCGGGCGTCACGTCCGACGTAGTCGCCAGGGTCAAGGCGGGTGATCTCGTCAATTTCGTCGCCGGCCAGGTCGGCGGCAAGGGCGGTGGCAAGCCGGACCTGGCGATGGCCGGCGGCACCGACCCGAGCCGGCTCGATGCGGCGCTCGCTTCGGTACAAGGGTGGGTCGGCGAGCGCACCTGAGCGCTGCACTCGCCGCTGCGCTGCTCGCTGTCGGTAGCGCACTGCCGGCAATCGGCGCCGCCGAGGGCGACGCGGTCGGCCCCGAGCAGGCGGTGCGCGCGTTCGTCGACGGCTGTATCGAGCATGAAGGCCAGATCGCTGCAGTGACCGACTGGGCGCTCGCGCAGGGTTGGGTACCGGTCGATCCGCTGCAGG
>CP070653.1:1507124-1511735 GCA_020354665.1 Burkholderiales bacterium | reverse complement strand
GCGCGCGCTCGTCGAAGCCCTCGACCTTGGCACCGAGGATCTCGATCGACTGCGCGTGGAGTGCTTCGACATCAGCCATACCGCCGGCGAGGCGACGGTGGGCTCGTGTGTCGTCTACGAGAACCACGCCATGCAGCCTGCCCAGTACCGGCGCTACAACGTCGAGGGCATGACCGGCGGCGACGATTACGCCGCGATGCGTCAGGTGCTGCAGCGGCGTTACGCGAAGCTCGCCGAGGTGCGCGTGGACGGCGACACGTCGCCGGGGCAGCCGGGGGGGCAGCCGCGCCTGCCCGACCTGGTCCTGGTCGACGGCGGCGCCGGACAGGTGGCGGTGGCGCGTGGGGTGTTCGAGGAGCTTGGACTCGACCTGTCGCTGATCGTTGGCGTCGAGAAAGGCGAGGGCCGCAAGGTTGGGCTCGAGGAGCTGGTCTTCGCGGACGGTCGAGAAAAAGCGTACCTCGGTCATGATTCGGCCGCACTGATGCTGGTGGCGCAGATTCGCGACGAGGCGCACCGCTTCGCGATCACCGGCATGCGCGGCCGGCGCGCCCGTGTGCGCACCGGGGCAAGCCGACTCGAAGACATCGCAGGCGTGGGGCCGAAGAAGCGGGCCCGGTTGCTGCAGCGCTTCGGCGGATTGCGTGGCGTTGCGGCCGCGAGTGCCGAAGACCTTGCCAGTGTCGACGGCATCTCGAGGGAACTGGCCGAGGAGATCTATCGTGCCCTTCACTGACCGGAATCGACGCACTGCCGGCCGCGCAGCCCCGTTGGCCAGCGTGGCGCATCCGCTCAAGCCCCGGACCTTCACCGCGGGCTTCCTGTTCGACGGCCAACGCCGCTTCATGCTGCGACCGCTGGACTTCTGAGACACGAATCGCACCGGCATGCCTGGTGCGGACCGGCCCCGGCACGCAGGGGCCGTCAGCATGCGGGTGCAAAATGCGGCAATGTTTCTCACGGTACCGACGCTGCTGACCTGGGCGCGCATCGTCGCGATTCCGTTGCTCGTCGGCGTGTTCTACCTGCCTATGGGCGGCGCGATGCGCAACCTCATCGCCACCGCGTTGTTCGTCGTCTTCGCGCTGACGGACTGGCTCGACGGCTACCTGGCGCGGCGACTGAACCAGACATCGTCGTTCGGCGCGTTCCTCGATCCCGTGGCTGACAAGTTCCTTGTCTGTGCGGCGCTGCTCGTGCTGGTGCACCTCGATCGGGTCGATGTGTTCGTCGCGCTGATCATCATCGGTCGCGAGATTGCAATCTCGGCGTTGCGGGAATGGATGGCTCACCTCGGAGCCTCGCGCAGCGTAGCGGTGCACATGCTCGGCAAGCTCAAGACCACCGCGCCGAGGATCGCGATTCCGTTTCTGCTGTTCGACGGTGAACTTTTCGGCGTCATCGATACGCACGTCTGGGGCAGCGTGCTCATCTGGATCGCCGCGGTGCTGACGATCTGGTCGATGATCTATTACCTGCAGCGCGCCTTGCCCGAGATTCGGGCCAGGGCACGCTGAAGGCGGTTGCGCTATCGCTGCGGGTCCACCGATGCCGTCTGGCCAGGACTCGGGCGCTTTCGCACGCTCGATGCCGGCCGTTTTCGTGCTGATCTGGAGCACCGGCTTTGTCGTCGCCCGCTTCGGGATGCCGCACGCGCCACCGATGACGTTCCTGTCGTGGCGCTACGCGTTGTCGCTTGCCTGTTTCGCGTTGTGGATCGGCGTTGCCCGTGTCGCTTGGCCACGCCAGCCGGTGCAGTGGCTGCATCTCGCGTTGGTCGGTGTGCTGATGCACGGTGGCTACCTCGGGGGCGTGTGGGCGGCGGTGAAGGCGGGTATTGCGGCGGGCACGGCAGCGCTGATCATCGGCTTGCAGCCGTTGCTCACCGCAGTCTGGTTGAGCCTGCGGGCACCGGGTGGCCACGGTCGCGTGGCGCTGGGCCAGTGGGCCGGGCTGCTGCTCGGCCTGATCGGGCTGATCATGGTCTTGTGGCGCAAGCTCAGCGTCGGCGAAGTGACACCGCTCAATCTGGGACTGTGCCTGCTCGCCCTGGCGAGCATCACCGTCGGCACCCTTTATCAGAAGCGGCACGTGGCGGCTGCGGACGTGCGTACCGCGAACTTCATCCAGCTGTCCGCGGCGTTCCTGGTGACCCTGCCGCTTGCGACGCTGGAACGCGAATCGCTGGATCTGCATCCGCAGCTGGTCGGCGCGATGGCGTGGTCGGTGCTCGTCCTCACGCTCGGCGGCAGCTCCCTGCTTTACCTGCTGATTCAGCGCGGGGCGGCCACCCGCGTGACGAGCCTGCTCTACCTCGTGCCGCCGTGTACCGCGGTGCTGGCCTGGTTGCTGTTCGGCGAGGATCTCGGCGCGGGGGTGATCGCCGGTCTCGTGTTCTGTGCGCTCGGTGTCTGGCTGGTCGTGCGCGAGCCGGTGAGTGGGAACTGACTGCAGCGCGGTAACTTGTTCCGCTTGATGCAGCGCAACGTCGGCGGATCGGCGCGCTGGCGCTCGGAGCAATCCGCATAGAATTGCCCCCCGCGCTTGACACTGCGAAGAGCGATGGCTGTAATCGCAGGCGAGGGTTCATCGTCCCGCGTGCTCCGTTTTTGAAGCACCCGACAGGCACCCATCAGCGGCAAGAATTTTTCGAGACAATCTCATCGAGGGGACACATTCCGTGAACAAGACAGATCTGATCGAGCACATCGCCAAGCAAGCCGACATTTCCAAGGCGGCGGCCACGAGGGCCCTGGAAGCGCTGATCGGCGGTGTCAAGAGCACGCTGCGCAAGAACGGCAGCGTGTCGCTGGTGGGGTTCGGCACGTTTGCAGTAACCAAGCGGGCGGCCCGCAGTGGCCGCAATCCGCGCACCGGTGCCGCGATCAAGATCAAGGCTGCGAAGGTTCCCAAGTTTCGTCCGGGCAAGGCGCTCAAAGACGCAGTCAACTGAGCGCGCATCGCCGGCGACCGTGCGCCTGCAGGGGTCGAGCCGGGTGCTTAGCTCAGTTGGTAGAGCGGCGCCCTTACAAGGCGTAGGTCGGCGGTTCGAACCCGTCAGCACCCACCACCGGATCGAACGACGGCCTCGCCGCTGCGGCGGGGCGCTTCGGTAGAATCTGCACGGCAGGCAGCGCCATGACCGGTGCTGTCGTCTTCAGGCGAACCGCGGTTCGCCTTTTTGCCTTTGTGTGCTGCTCGCACGAGGCTGGCAAGCGAGGTCGTTCGAATGTTCGAATTTGTCCGCACGCACAAGCGGGTCATGCAGTTCGTGCTGGTGCTGCTTATCTTTCCCTCGTTCGTCTTCTTCGGCATCCAGGGATACACGAGCTTCAAGGAGAGCGGCAACCAGCCGGTGGCCAATGTCGACGGCCAGACGATCACGCAGGCCGAGTGGGACGCCGCGCACCGCAACCAGGTTGAGCGAGCGCGGCGGCAGATGCCACAGCTCGATGCCAAACTCTTCGATGCGCCGGAAGTCAAACGCGAGACGCTGGACGCGTTGATTCGCGAGCGCGTCATGTTTGCCGCGGCGCGCAAGCTGCACCTGACGACGACCGACGAGCGGCTGCAGCGGCTGTTCGTCAGCGATCCGCAGTACGCTGGCCTGCGCAACGCCGACGGCAGCGTCAACAAGGGTGTGCTGGCTGCGCAGGGGCTGTCGTCGGAGCAGTTCGCCCAACAGCTGCGGCAGGAGCTGACGTTGCGGCAGGTCGTGCTGGGGCTGGCCGGTTCGGCCTTCGCGCCGCCGGCGGTCGCCGAGGCGGCGCTCGACGCGTACTTTCAGCAGCGCGAGATCCAGGCCCTGCGCTTCAGTGCGAAGGACTATCTCGCCACGGTTCGACCGACCGATGCGCAGATCGAGGCCTTCTACCAGGACCCTGCGAACAAGGCACTGCTCACCGCGACGGAAAGTGCATCGATCGAATACGCGGTGCTCGACCTGGACGCGGTCAAGAAGGACATGCGCGTCTCGGAGGAAGAGCTGCGCAAGTATTACGACGAGAACGCGGCGCGGTATACGTCGCCGCAGGAGCGCCGCGCGAGCCACATCCTGGTGAAGGCCGACACGTCCGCGCCGGCCGCCGAGCGGGAAAAGGCGCGCGCCAAGGCGCAGGCGCTGCTCGACTCGGTGCGCAAGGCACCGGCGACGTTCGCGGAGCTGGCGAAGAAGAACTCGGATGATCCGGGCTCCGCGTCCAAGGGAGGGGACCTCGACTTTTTTGGCCGCGGCGCGATGGTCAAGCCGTTCGAGGACAGCGTGTTCGCACTCAAGCCTGGCGAGATCAGCGACCTCGTCGAGACCGACTTCGGCTACCACATCATCCGCCTGGACCAGGTGCGTGGCGGGGAGAAGAAACCGTTCGACGCGGTCCGCACCGAGGTCGAGGACGAGGTGCGCAGGCAGCTGGCGCAGCGCAAGTACGCCGAGTCGGCCGAACAGTTCAGCAACCTCGTCTATGAACAACCCGATTCGCTGGCTCCGGCCGTCGAAAAGTTCAAGCTGGAGCTGCGCAAGGCTGATGTGCAGCGCCAGCCTTCACCGACGGCCAGTGGGGTGCTGGCGTCGCCGAAGTATCTCGATGCCCTGTTTTCGGCCGACAGCCTCGC
>CP070653.1:1490100-1507024 GCA_020354665.1 Burkholderiales bacterium | reverse complement strand
CACGAACCTGACCGAGGCGCGTCTGGACAAGCTGACGGCGATCGACTTCGCGAGCCTGCCGCTGAAGGACGCGATCGTCTGGAAGCAGGGTACCGGCGAGCGCAAGCTGGTGCAGTTTTCGGACCCCAACTGCCCGTACTGCAAGCGCTTCGAGCGTGATCTCACGAACGTCAAGGATGTCACCATCTACACCTTCCTCTACCCGATTCTCGGCGCAGACTCGACCGAGAAGGCGCGCGCAATCTGGTGCAACAAGGAATCGGGTCAGACCTGGCGTGCGTGGATGGTCGATGGCACCGCGCCGCCGCGCGCGATGGGCAACTGCGACGCCTCGGCGATCGAGCGCAACATCGCGCTGGGTCGCAAGCACCGCGTCAACGGCACGCCGGCCATCGTGTTCGCCAACGGCAAACGGGTGAGCGGCGCGATCAACGCCGAGCAGGTCGAGAAGTTCCTGATGGCCACCGCGCGCGACGGCAAGTGAGCTTTGCGCGCGGGCGCCGCGACAATGCGCTTCTCGGCGCTCGTTGCGGCTCTACCGTGATGCCAGCGGATCAACGCGCCACCGGCCGTTCCCGGCTCAAGTCCGACAAGCCCGTGGGGCATGGTGCCCCCTCGCCCATGTCGTCGCAGCCGCCGACGCGTGAGCATGGCATGACGATTGGCTATCGCGTCGAACCGGCCGACCTGCACGGGCACCAGTACGCGGTCACGCTGCGCCTGACGCGGCCGCTGGCCGTCCAGCGGTTCAGTTTGCCGGCATGGATCCCGGGCAGTTACCTGATCCGCGAGTTCGCTCGGCACCTGTCGATGCTCGAGGCGCGGCAGGGCACGCGGCGCGTGCACGTGCGGCAGATCGACAAGGCGACGTGGGAGGTGGCCACCCGGCCCGGTGCAGTGCTCGAGTTGCGCTACCGGGTCTATGCCTTCGATACCTCGGTGCGTGCCGCGTTTCTGGACACCGAACGGGGCTTCTTCAACGGGACGAGCCTGTTGCTGCGGGCCGAGGGCTGCGAGTCACGGCCCCACCGGCTCGAGATCCGCGGCTTGCCGCGCGGCTGGCAGGTGGCCACCGCGATGCGCGCCGTTCGCACGAACCGCGCGGGAGCAGGGCTTTACGAGGCGGCTGACTATCACGAACTCGTCGATCACCCGTTCGCGCTGGGCCATTTCTGGCGCGGCAACTTCGAGGCCTGCGGCGTCCCGCACGAGTTCGTGGTCGCTGGCGCGCTGCCTGGCTTCGATGGGGAGCGTCTGCTCGCCGACACCCGGGCGATCTGCGAGGCACAGATCCGCTTCTGGCACGGCGCCGCGGCAGGTACGAGCCGGGCTCGCGCGGCTCACCGTGCACCGCCGTTCGACCGCTACGTGCTGATGCTGCACGCGGTGGATGAGGGCTACGGTGGCCTCGAGCATCGCGCGAGCACGGCGCTCATCTGCTCGCGCCGCGATCTGCCGCGCCGTATCTCGCATGGCGCGGGGGGCGGCAAGCCCGAGGCCGGCCCGACCGACCCCTACGTCACGCTGCTGGGGCTGATCAGTCACGAGTACTTCCACAGCTGGAACGTCAAGCGGCTCAAGCCGGCGGATCTTGCGGCGATCGACTACACGCGCGAGAACTACACCCAACTACTGTGGTTCTTCGAGGGTTTCACGTCGTACTACGACGACCTGATGCTGCTGCGCGCGCAGCGCATCGACGCCGCGCGCTACCTGAAGCTCGTGGCCAAGGCAGCGAGCGGCGTGCTCGCGTCGCCGGGCCGCAAGGTGCAGAGCGTCGCGCAGTCCAGCTTCGACGCGTGGATCAAGTACTACCGGCCCGACGAGAACACGGTCAATGCAACGGTGAGCTACTACACCAAGGGCGCGCTCGTCGCGCTCGCGCTGGACCTCACGTTGCGCCTCGAAGGCCATGGCGCGCTGGACGACGTGATGCGCGCGTTGTGGTCGACCAGCGGTGGCGGGCCGATTGACGAAGACATGATTGCGCAGGCGCTGCAGAAGGTCGGGCGGCGCTCGTTTGCCGGCGAGTTGGCGGCCTGGATCCACGGCACGCCCGACCTTCCGCTGCGCACGCTGCTCGAGCGTTTCGGCATTGCGTGGAGGGCCGAGGAGGGCAGCCTCGCGCAGCGGCTGGGGCTGCGGGTCAGCGAAGGCGCGCTCACCGGCGTGCAGGTCAAGTCCGTCTCGCGCGGCAGTCTGGCCGAGCGCGCTGGCCTAGCAGCCGGCGATGAGTTGCTGGCCGCCGACGGCTGGCGCCTGCGTCGGCTCGACGACCTGCTCTCATGGCTGGTGCCGGGAACGCCGGTCGCGCTGCTCGTGTCGCGGGACCAACGCATCGTGTTGCGGCGGCTCGATACGGCGCCGATGGCCGCAGACGCGGGCGGCGTCGCGCTGTCTCTGGTCGAGACGCCATCAAAGTCGGCGCTCGACCTGCGCCGGCGATG
Source organism: Burkholderiales bacterium (assembly GCA_020354665.1). GTDB lineage: Bacteria > Pseudomonadota > Gammaproteobacteria > Burkholderiales > Burkholderiaceae_C. Next base: position 1,504,577 of record CP070653.1, on the reverse strand, counting down.
GCTGCACGCCTGATCCCGCCTGCGGGCGACGGGCCGCTCAGCGGTGCGGCGGGCGGGCAGGGCGATTGGCGCGTGGCGTGGCCGGCGCGCCGCGCCACGGCGGCGCGCCGGATCGTCGCCGCGGTGCTGGTCTTGGCCGTGACGCTCGCCCACCTGGGCTTCATTGCGCGCAGGGCCGACACGCTGGCGGGCTGGGGTGCTGCCGCACAGATGCCGGAGCGTTTGCGCGCGATCTTCACGCGTGAGCTGAAAGCTGCCGCGCCCGTACCGGTGGTCCAGGCGTCGCCTGCCCGCGAGCAGCCAGCGCTGGTGCAGGCACCGGCGCCGGCTGCATCGCAACCGCAGCGCAAGCCGCGCCGTCGCACGCCCGAACCTCCGCCGCGTGAAGCACAGACGCCTGAAGCGCGTGCCGACACGGTGGCACAAGCGGAACGCGGGGCGCAGCCTGCGGCGGTCGAACCGGCAGCGTTTGAACCGCAAGGCATGCTGGCGCAGACCGACTTGGCCGCGTCGGCGCCGTCAGCGTCCGCCTCCGACACGCTGGCTCATGCAGAACGGGAGGCGCAGCCCGCAGGGGTCGAACCGGCGGCGTCTGAACCCCAGGCAATGTTGGCGCAGACCGATTCGGCCGCGTCGGCACCGTCCATGGCCGCCTCCGATGGGGTGGCGGCGGCCGCGCTACCCGCCGCGTCTGCAGCGTCCGCGGTCGCGTTCGAGTGGCCGGCGTCGACGCAACTGACTTACCAGCTCACCGGGTGGTACCGCGGCGAGCTGTACGGCAGCGCACAGGTCGAGTGGATACGTGAGGGCGAGCGCTACCAGGTCCACCTCGATGTCGTGATCGGTCTGCCGATCGCGCCGCTGATGAGCCGACGCATGACGAGCGACGGCGAGATTACCGAGCAGGGGCTGCGCCCGCGTCGCTACGACGAAGAAACGCGCGTCGGGTTCACCGAGCCACGGCTGCTGACGATTCGCTTCGAACCGGACAGCGTCCTCTTGCCAACCGGGCAGAGCGTTGCGCGCTGGCCGGCCGTGCAGGACTCCGTCAGCCAGTTCGTGCAGCTGACGTGGATGTTCACGCTGCAGCCGCAGCTGTTGCGCCCTGGCGGCACGGTCGATCTTGCACTCGCGTTGCCGCGCTATGTCGACCGCTGGGTGTTCGACGAGCTTGGCGAGGAGACGCTGTACGCACCGTTCGGGCCGGTGGAGACGGTCCACATCAAACCGCGGCGCAGCGCGAGGCCGGGGATCGATCGAACCGCTGAAATCTGGATTGCGCCGAGCCTGCTGTACCTGCCGGTGCGCATCCGGATCTGGAACGATGAGCAGACCTACATCGACCTGGTGATCGAGCGGCCGCCGCTGCAGGCGGAAATGCCCTCGGAGCGGCGATGACGCTCGCCACGGGCTGAACACGGCGCTTGACAGCGCTATTGCAGGAAGCGCGCGGAAAAGTCGCCCGCCACCTTGGCACCTCGGGTGTTGAGGATGATGTTCATCGCCAGGCCCAGCAGGGGGCGCAGGTCATCGTGCGAGCGCGCCTTCTCCATCTTGATCGCCAGTGCCTCGGCCATCGGTCCGACCGTGTCGGTGAAGCTGCGGATCGCGTCGCGCCGAAACTGCTCGAACGCCTTGCCGGTGAGCACCTGCGTTTCAGCGAGTGGTTGCGGCGTGCTGCTGGCGAACGGCGCCGGGGTGGAACTCCCGAAGGGCGCCGGCGCGGTGCCGCCAAACGGTGCCGGTGCGCTATTGATGGCGGGCGATACCGTTGTCGGCGCGCCACTCGATCGCCTGTCAGCGATCGGCTCGATAAATCCCTCGTCGAGGAGCGTGCGCAGCGTCTCGTCGGCCTCGCCGAAGATCATGCGGCGCAAGTCGGTGTCGCTGCGATGGCCGTCGACCAGGATCAGCGCCGTGCGCAGCCGCGGGTTGAGACGGTACTGCCTCGTCTCGATCTCGGCCTGACCCTTGGCGGTCTTGCGGTAGGTGGTGGGCATCGATGGCAGACGAACGAGCGCCGGGAAGAAACGCTAGCTTAACGACCCGTCGCACCAGCGGCCAGCCTGCGTCCTGCCGCAGGATGTTACCGATTCCCGCGCTGCGCCGGCGAGCGTCTCACGCGCGGCGAGGACGTGCCTTGCGGTAATGCCACCACGGCAGCACCTGCGTCAGCGAAAGCACTTCGCCCGGGTGCCACGGCGAATAGCCGGGTTGCGCCAGCAACGCCGCGGTCCACGCCGGGTCGGCCAGCGCTTCGCGCAGGCGCAGTACCGCCGGGCCGTCGAGTGCTTCCTTCAGGCACACCAGAAAGTAGTCCTCTTCGACGAGCGGCACGAAAGCCAGGTCGAACTGCGCGGCCGCTGCCTCGATCCCGGGCCCGACATCCGCCTGTCCCGCGGCAACCGCGGCAGCCACCGCGACATGCGTGTCCTCGAGCCGCGTCTCGTAGCCGTCGATGCGCGCCGCATCGATGGCTTCGACCTGTAGCAGATGATCCATCAGCAGCCGCGTGCCCGAGCCCGGCTGCCGGTTCACGAACCGCATCGCGCCGCGAGCGACATCGGCGAGGCTGGTCACGCCGACGCGACGCGGCGGCCGCATCATCAGGCCCTGCGTGCGTCGCAAGCAACCGATCAGCTTGTGCACGCCGGGTGCGAGCAGCGGCTTGAGTGCCGCCGCGAACACGGGCGATGGTTTGACGAGCGCCGGAACGTGAAACCCCGCGACCGTGCATCGGCCGGCGGCCAGCGCGCGCAGCGCATCGACGCTGCCCGCAAAGCGCAGCCCGATGTGCAGGTGATGCGAACGGCCCGCGATCTCGCGCAACGCTGGCAATGCCAGGTCGTGACTCGCGAACAGGTCGATCACCTCCTCGCGCCCGTCGAGCGCGCGCGCGAGCACCTGCTCGAGTTCGGCGCGCAGCGCCTCGATATGCGGCGTCATGCGCGTGCGCGCTTGCCGCTCGGCCCAGACCAGCCGCTGCGCAAAGGGTGTCAGTCGCGCCCGGCGCCCTTGCGCCCAGACGACCAGCGGCTCGCCGAGCACCTCTTCCCAGTGCCGTAGCAGGCCCCAGACATGACGGTACGACGCGCCAAGGGCGTCGGCCACGTGCCGGATCGAGCCGTGTTCGTGCAGCAGGTTCAGCAGGTCGAACAGGCGGTTCTCGATCTGCGCGCCCGACTGTCCGCGAGGCTCGAAGCTGTATTGGAGGTGGATGCCGCGGTCACGCATGCCTGAATTGTGGCTGCGCCGGCGGCTCGCGTCGCGTTGGGAGGCATCGGCCCGTGCTGGAGCCCCCTCCCGGGTTTGTCCGGGCTTTGCGGCATGGCCCGATGGGCGGTTTGATCGGCCCTTGTGGTGTCAGGGAGGGGACGGCTTGTCTACGCTCGCGCTGCAGGAACAATTAAAGGAGTTGCCAATGACGGTCTGTCATTTTCTGGCCTCCGGCCGGCTGGCGTGGCACGCCTTGCGCTGCATGGCCGTGACCGCGGTCGTGCTGTCGGGTCCGCTGTCGTTGCCGGCGGCGCAGGCGCAAGGCACCGAACAGCAACTCGAACCCGTTGTCGTGACCGGCACGAGCGGGCGCGAGCGGCGCATCATCGAGGCGCCTTATGCGATCACCGCGATCGATGCCGCTGAGCTGCGCAGCAGCGGCCCGATGGTCAACCTCTCCGAGGCATTGGGCCGCGTACCTGGCCTCAATGCCGCCAACCGCAACAATTACGCGCAGGATCTACAGATCAGCTCGCGCGGGTTCGGCGCGCGGTCCACGTTCGGCGTGCGCGGTCTGCGGCTCTACGCCGACGGCATTCCGGCGTCGATGCCCGACGGACAGGGGCAGGTCGCGCATTTCGATCTCGCCGGTGCCGAGCGGGTCGAAGTGCTGCGTGGCCCGTTCTCGGTGCTCTACGGCAACAGCTCGGGCGGCGTGATCGCGCTGTATTCGAAGCCGGTGCGTGAACGCCGGCTGGAAGGTGCCATCGATGTCGGCGATTTCGGAATGCGTCAGGTGCGTGTGGGCATCGAAACGCCGCTGGCGGAAGGGTTCGACCTCAGTGCGCGCTGGTCCGGTTTCGACATCGACGGCTTCCGTCCGCACAGCGAGGCCGACCGCAAGCTCACCTCGGCGCGCCTCGGATGGGCGCGCGGCGACGACCGGGTCACCCTCACGCTGTCCGACCAGCGCCAGAACGCCGACGATCCGCTCGGTCTGTCGCGCGCGCAGTTCGACGCCGATCCCTACCAGACCACGCCGCAGGCCATTCAGTTCGATACGCGCAAGACGATCGACCAGACGCAGGTCGGCGTCAACTGGCGCCACCTGTTCGGCCAAGGGGTGTTGCGCGACGGCACACTGTCGGCGTACACCGGGTCGCGGTCGGTCGCCCAGTACCTCGCAATTCCGCCTGCGACCCAGGCCAACCCGCGGCACGGCGGCGGACTGATCGATTTCGACCGCCGCTATGGCGGCGTCGACGGCAGGCTGACCTTCGGTTGGGACAGGCTGGAGGTTGCGGTCGGCGCGGCCGCCGAGACGCAGCGCGATGACCGGCGCGGTTACGAGAACTTCATCGGCACCGGTGCGGATCAGGTGCTCGGCGTGCAAGGCGCATTGCGCCGCGACGAGACCAACCGTGCCGATACGCGCGACGTCTACGCACAGGCGGAGTGGCAGCTGTCGTCTTCGGTGGCAGCGATCGCCGGGGTGCGATCGGGACACGTGAAGCTCTCCTCCGACGACGCCTATCTGAGCAACGGCGACGACTCCGGCAGCCTGCGTTTCTCATACACCAACCCGGTGTTCGGGTTGCGCTGGGCCGCGCGGCCTGATCTGACGGTACATGCCAGCGTTGCCCGTGGCTTCGAGTCGCCCACGCTCGGCGAACTGGCCTATCGACCCGACGGCTTGGGCGGCTTCAACGAAAACCTCAAGCCGCAGACCAGCCGCCAGGCGGAGCTTGGCGCGAAGTGGCGCGCAGGCTCGGTCGACCTGGATACGGCGGTGTTCCTGATCAACACCGACAACGAGATCGGCGTGGCGACCAACGCCGGCGGACGTTCCTCATATCAAAACGTCGGCCGCACCCAACGCTACGGTGTCGAAATCGGTGGCCGCTGGCGCCCGGACCGGGCGGTGCGCGTGCAATGGGCGCTGACGTGGCTGCATGCGAAGTACCGCGACGACTTCCTTGCCTGTGCGGGCATCCCCTGCGCGGCGCCGACGGTGCCGGTGCCGGCCGGTAACGACATTGCCGGCACGCAGCCGCGCAGCGGCTGGGCCGAACTGGCCTGGCGCCCGGGGTTCGTGCCGGGCGAGTTTGCCGTCGAGTGGCAAGCGGCGGGCAGCACCGTCGTCAACGACACCAACAGCGATCGTGCGGCCGGATACGGCGTCGTCAACCTGCGCTGGTTGCACGCAGTACCGCTGCCCGACGGCCTGCGGCTGGAGGTGCTGGCCCGGATCGACAATGTCGCCGACCGAACCTACGTGGGCAGCGTGATCGTCAACGACGCCAACGGCCGCTACTTCGAGACGGCAGCGCCGCTGGCGGGGCTGATCAGTTTGCGCCTCGTTCGTACGTGGTAAGGAGGATGGTGCGCCTGAGTATCGGCATGGCGCGGTCTCGCCGCTGCAATGGCCGGTATGGATCAGAGCGCTGCTGTCGTCGCGAGCGTTGGCGGCGCAGGATCCCGTTGAGGATCGCGCTTGTATTCACAGCCACGCATCCGCGATGCGCAGCGAGTTCGTCGCGGGGAGGAGAGCGTTTAGTTCGGCGAATGCATGCCGGGCGTCGGCCCGTTGTTTGCCGACGATCCGCTGAAGGTGCCGATCACGGCCTCCGCTGGTGGTCTCTGGCGAAAGTTCAGTCCATCGCAGCACTGGCGGACCACGATTTCACCCGCAAGATGCTCAAAGCTCAAAGACATGCCATTGGGCACCGCGCCGGGCATGAGGCTTCCTCGACGCACGGCGTGAAATGGCGAGAGCCCTGACAGCGCCTGCTGTGGTCGTTGAGGCGTGCATGGGTCGCGCCTGATGCAGTCAGGGTTTGAAGTGGAAGACGTGGATGGGGTCAAACGCCGCCAATTGCCCGAGGCAGGGTTTGTCCTAGGTAGGCGTCGATGATGGCGCTTCGCAAGATAGGCTGTTCCGTGCATATGAAGCGACCATCACGCCGGACGCAACGGCGTTGATGGGTGTGCGCACCGCCGGCGACTATCAAGACGAAGGACCATTTATGCAGAAGACGCTCCACATCAACGCCGACAAGTGCACTGGCTGTTTGCAGTGCGAAATGGCGTGTTCGTTCGAGAACTACGCGACCTATGCGCCGGCGCGCTCGCGCATCAAGGTCTTCGACTTCCACCACACCGGGCGCAAGGTACCCTACACCTGCACGCAGTGCGACGAGGCGTGGTGCCTGCATGCCTGTCCAGTCGAGGCGATCACGATCGACAAGCTGACCGCCGCCAAGGTCGTCAACGAGACGACCTGCGTCGGCTGCAAGGTCTGCACGATTGCCTGCCCGTTTGGCACCGTCAACTACGTGCAGGAAACCGGCAAGGTCCAGAAGTGCGACCTGTGTGGCGGCGACCCGGCGTGCGCGACCGCGTGCCCGACCGGTGCGATTACCTATGTCGACGCCAACTGGACCGGCCTGAACAAGATGCAGGCCTGGGCCGACAAGCTCGGCAACCAACCCGCTGCAGCCTGAGAGGAGGTCCACCATGTCCTGGGCAGGAAAGATTCTTCGCGTGAACCTCACCGACGGCACGGTCGAGTCCGAGCCGCTGAACATGACGTGGGCCAAGCAGTACCTTGGCTCGCGCGGCCTGGCGTCGAAATACCTCGTGAGCGAGATCGACCCCACGGTCGATCCGCTATCGCCGGGCAACAAGATCATCTGGGCCACCGGCCCGCTCACCGGCACGATGGCCTCGACCGGCGGGCGCTACACCGTGGTCACCAAGGGCCCGCTGACCGGCGCGATCGCATGCTCGAACTCGGGCGGCTACTGGGGCGCCGAGCTTAAGTTCGCGGGCTGGGACATGATCGTCTTCGAGGGCAAGTCGGCCAAGCCGGTGTACCTCTACGTCGAGGACGACAAGGCCGAGCTGCGCGACGCCTCGCACCTGTGGGGCAAGAGCGTCTGGCAGACCGAGGAAATCATCAAGAAGCAGCACCAGGACCCGCTGATCCGTGTCTCCAGCATTGGGCTGGCCGGCGAGAACCAGGTGCTGTTCGCCGCGGTGGTCAACGACCTGCACCGCGCCGCCGGCCGCTCGGGCGTGGGCGCGGTGATGGGCAGCAAGAACCTGAAGGCGATCGCGGTGCGCGGCACCCAGGGCGTGGGCAACGTTGCCGACCCCAAGGAGTTCATGAAGGCCACGTTCGCGGCGAAGAAGGTGCTCGCCGACAACGCGGTCACCGGCCAGGGTCTGCCGACCTACGGCACCCAGGTGCTGATGAACGTGATCAACGAGATCGGCGCGCTGCCCACCCGCAACCACCGCGACAGCCAGTTCGAGGGCGCCAAGGACATCTCGGCCGAGGCGATGGCTACGCCGCGCAAGAGCGACGGCAAGGCGCAGCTGGTCACCAACCAGGCGTGCTTCGGCTGCACGATTGCCTGCGGGCGCATCAGCAAGATCGACCAGAGCCACTTCTCGGTGCAGAACAAGCCGCAGTACTGGGGCGCCTCGGGCGGTCTGGAATACGAAGCGGCGTGGGCGCTCGGCGCGGCCAACGGCGTCAACGACCTCGAGGCGCTGCAGTACGCGAACCTGATCTGCAACGAGCAGGGCATGGACCCGATCAGCTTCGGCGCGACGATCGGCGCGGTGATGGAGCTCTACGACATGGGCGTGCTCAAGAAGGAGCAGCTCGGCATCGAGGCGCCGTTTGGCTCTGCGAAGGCCCTGTGCGAGCTCGCCGACATGACCGCCAAGGGCGAGGGCTTCGGCAAGGAGATCGGCCAGGGCTCCAAGCGCCTGACCGCCAAGTACGGCCACCCCGACCTGACGATGAGCGTCAAGGGCCAGGAGTTTCCGGCCTACGACTCACGCGGTATCCAGGGCATGGGGCTGGCCTATGCGACCAGCAACCGCGGTGCGTGCCACCTGCGCGGCTACACGGTGGCCTCGGAGGTACTGGGTATTCCGGTCAAGACCGATCCGCTGGTCGCCGACGGCAAACCCGATCTCGTCAAGGCGTTCCAGGACGCCACCGCGACGTTCGATTCCGCCGGCATCTGCATCTTCACGAGCTTTGCGTGGACGCTGGCCGACGTGCAGCCGCAGGTGGCGGCGGCGTGCGGCAAGGAGTTCACGCTCGAAAACTTGAACGAGATCGGCGAGCGCATCTGGAACCTGGAGCGCGATTTCAACAACAAGGCCGGCTTCACCGCGAAGGACGACACGCTGCCCAAGCGGCTGCTGACCGAGCCGGCCAAGACCGGGCCGTCCAAGGGACTCGTCAACAAGCTGCCCGAAATGCTGCCGAAGTATTACGAGATCCGCGGCTGGGACGCCAACGGACAGCTCAAGGCCGAGACTCGAAAGCGCCTCGGTCTGTGAGCGAGATCCGCTGACAAGCTGAAGGCGGTTCGCGGACCGCCTTCGTTTTTTCGGGAGTGCAACCGATGAAGCACGTCATCCTCGGCGCCGGCCCGGCCGGCGTCATCGCTGCTGAGACGATCCGCAAGCACGCGCCCGACGATTCGATCGTGATCGTCGGCGACGAGCCCGAAGCGCCGTACTCGCGCATGGCGATTCCCTACCTGCTGATGGGCAATATCAAGGAGGAGGGAACGCACCTGCGTCACGCCGCCGACCACTATGCGAGGCTGCGGATCGACGTCCGGCGCGGCCGTGCGAAGCGCGTCGATACCTCGGCGAAGCAGGTGCTGCTCGACGACGGCAGCGCAGTACCGTACGACCGGCTGCTGATCGCCACCGGATCGTCGCCGGCGACCCCGCCGATTCCCGGCATCGACGCGCCCGGCGTGCATTCGTGCTGGACGCTCGCTGACGCGCGCGCGATCATGGCGCTCGCGAGGCCCGGCGCGCAGGTGCTGCAGATGGGCGCCGGATTCATCGGCTGCATCATCCTGGAGGCGCTCGCGGCGCGCGGCGTCGAGCTCGCGGTGGTCGAGATGGGCGACCGCATGGTGCCGCGGATGATGGGGCCGACCGCCGGCGGCATGATCAAGGACTGGTGCGAGTCCAAGGGCGTCGCGGTCTACACCGGTGCGCGCGTCGACGCGATCGAACCGCACCGCGGCGCCGCGGCGCCGGCACCGCAAGCGCACGAGCCCGGCCTGCTCGGCAAGATCGCGCAGGCGATCGGCCTGGGCCATGCAGATGCGCCGGCTCCGCCGGCCGCTGCCGGCCGCGCGCCGATAACGGTGCGCCTGTCCACCGGCCGAAGCTTGCCCGCCGACCTGGTGATCAATGCGACCGGGGTCAAGCCCAACATCGGCTGCCTCGAAGGCTCGGGCGTCCGCTGCCTGGTCGGCGTGCTGACCGACGAGCACATGCAGACCAGCGTGCCCGGCGTATACGCGGCGGGCGACTGTGCCGAGGCGTTCGACAAGTTCAGCGGGAAGACCGTCGTCAGCGCGATCCAGCCCAACGCGGCCGACCAGGGGCGCGTGGCCGGGCTCAACATGGCGGGGCATAAGGCCGAGTTGAACGCCGTGACCCAGATCAACGTTCTGGACACCCTCGGGCTGATCTCGGCCAGCTTCGGCGATTGGCAGGGCGTGCCGGGCGGACAGCACGTGGAACTCACCGACCGCGAGACAGGGCGCCATCTGAGCCTGCAGTTCGGCGGCGACCGGCTGGTGGGCTGCAACTCGATCGGCTGGACCGAGCACGTCGGCGTGATGCGCGGCCTCGTCGAAGGGCAGGTCAGCCTGGGCCCGTGGAAGGAGCGCCTGCTCGCCGACCCGACACGGCTGATGGAGGCCTACCTCGCGCGGGCGCAGGCGCAGGAGCCGCGCGGACTCGTGAAAGCCTGAGGCGCGCGGCGGCCGCGGGTCTCTGGCACGATCGGACCCATGCAGGTCACCCTCAAGCTCTACGCGACGCTGGCTTCGTATCTGCCGGCCAACGCCCGCGACGGCAACCAAGTCGTGCTCGATGTGCCGGACGGTGCGACGATCAACGATGTCGTCGCTCCGTATGGCCTGCCACCCAAGCTCGTGCATCTGGTGCTCGTCAACGGCCACTTCGTGCCGCCCGAGACGCGCGCGGAGCGGGCGCTGCAGGCCGGTGACGTGCTGGCGGTGTGGCCACCGGTGGCGGGTGGCTAGCATCCGATGCCCGAGAGCACGCCCGCGGCTTTCGACCGCGAGATGGGGTGCACCGCGGACGAATTGCGCGCCTGGCTGCCCGGAGCTGCGGGCGACCATCCGCTGACCGTCCGCGCGGGCGAAGCCGACATCGCGATTGGCGCAGGGCAGCTGCGCCTGGCGTGGCAGCCCCTGCCGCCGCGGCGCATCGCGCTGCTGACGATGCCGCGGTTGGCGGTGCAGTTCCGCTTCGAGGGCGTCGGCGACGACGCGCGCAGCGCGTTCATGCGGCGCTTCGACCTGTACACCCAGCGCGGCGGCGGTTAGTGCGGACGCATATTGCATCTGCGGCCGTGTCGCACACGGCAGGCGACCGCGGCGTTTGCAGCACGCCCGCAAGCCGGATCCGAACGGCCGGCCGTGCGCGGGGCCGTATAGTTTCTCGACACCCCATTTGAGATGCGGAGCACCTGGATGAACTACGAGACGATCCTCACCGAAATTCGCGGCGACGGCCCGCGGCGCGTCGGCCTGATCACGCTGAACCGCCCGAAGCAGATGAATGCGCTGAACGACCAGCTGATGGACGAACTGGGCCAGGCGCTGCTCGCATTCGACGCCGACGAGGGCGTCGGCTGCATCGTCGTCACCGGCAACGAGAAGGCCTTTGCCGCCGGTGCAGACATCGGCGCGATGAAGGACTACGACTTCGACCGCGTCTATCGCAACGACTACATCAGCCGCAACTGGGAGACGATGCGCCGCGTGCGCAAGCCGGTGATCGCGGCGGTGGCGGGCGTGGCGCTCGGCGGCGGCTGCGAAGTCGCCCTGCTGTGCGACATCGTGATCGCGGCCGACAACGCCCGGTTCGGCCAACCCGAGATCACGATCGGCGTGATTCCTGGCGCCGGCGGCACGCAGCGCCTGCCGCGCGCGATCGGCAAGGCCAAAGCGATGGACATGGTGCTGACCAACCGCTGGATCGGCGCGCAGGAGGCCGAAGCCTGGGGACTGGTGTCGCGCGTCGTGCCGGCGGACAAGCTGGTTGACGAGGCGTTGGCGGTGGCGCAGAAGATCTGCAGCTTCGGCGCGCTCTCGGTGATGGCCGCCAAGGAGGCGGTCAACCGGGCCTTCGAGTCGCCGCTGTCAGAAGGGATCTGGTACGAGCGCCGCCTGGTCCACGCGTTGTTCGGCACGGCCGACCAGCGCGAAGGCATGGACGCATTCGTCAGCAAGCGGGCCCCGGCGTTCAACAGGCAGTCGTGATCGCCGCCGCCGGCACGCCGTGACGTGTGCCAGGTGCCGGCGGCATCAGGCTACGGCTGCACCCAGCGTGCGCCGGCCGCGTCGAAGACCGCGCGGCGGTGGCCCGCAGCGCTCAGTTCGAGCCAGTCGATGGCCGTCACCGTCGCGCTGATCACCGCAAACGAGCCCAGTGGGGCGCGCGACGGCGGTGGCCGGCCATGTTCGGTGAGCGGCGTTCCGGGGGCCAGCGGCGAGAGGTAATCCTGCGCCGCCGGCGTCAGCTTCAGGCGGGCCCAACGCGATGTGACCGCGAGGCCATCGGTTTCGACCACCAGGTTGACCGTCAGCCGCATCTGCCAGCTGAGCCCGTGCGACCACATCACGATCGTGCCGCGCGGGTACTCGCGCAATTGCATCACCTTGGGCGCGCGCGCGTCGGTGTAGACGAGCAGCTCGCGCCGCTCGCGATCGATCTCGCGCAGCAGCACGGTGCGTGCATCGGCCCGCTCACCGTCGTAGCTGGCGAGCACGGGCGTGCGCCACGGATGATCGGGGTCGTGCACCGCGCGCGCCAGCTCGCTCCAACAGGCGGATTCGACTGCGTGAAGTGAGGCGAGGCGCTCCGGCATGCGGGCTCCCTGCTTTGAACTACCCCTCTCGGCGCAGCGCCGGAAACAGGATCACGTCGCGAATGCTCGGCGCGTCGGTGAGCAGCATCACGAAGCGGTCGATGCCGACGCCGCAGCCGCCCGCCGGCGGCATGCCCACCTCGAGCGCGCGAATGAAGTCCGCGTCGTAATACATGGCCTCTTCGTCGCCCGCCTCCTTGTTGCGCGCCTGCGCGGCGACTCGCGTGGCCTGGTCTTCGGCGTCGTTGAGTTCGGAGAATCCGTTGGCCATCTCGCGGCCGGTGATGTAGAGCTCGAAGCGCTCGGTGCGCGTCGGGTCGATGTCCGAGGCGCGCGCGAGCGGGCTCACCTCGACCGGATGATCGACGATGAAGATCGGGTCCCACAGCTGGTGCTCGACCTTCTCCTCGAACACCGCGAACTGCACCTCGGCGAGCGTCCAGTGCGCCGGCGCCTCCTCACCGAGGTGCTTGAGCAGGTCGCGCAGGAACGACTCGTCGTCAACATGCGCGGCGCCGATCTCGGGCGCGAAGCGCACGATCGCATCGCGCACCGACAGCCGCTCGAAAGGCTGTTCGAGGTCGACCGTCCGTCCCTGGTACGACACCCTGGCCGAGCCTGCAGTCTGGCGGGCCGTGTGCCGCACGAGCTGCTCGGTGTACGCCATCACGTCGTGGTAATTCCAGTATGCGGCATAGAACTCCATCATCGTGAACTCGGGGTTGTGACGCACCGAAATCCCTTCGTTGCGGAAGTTGCGGTTGATCTCGAACACCCGCTCGAAGCCGCCGACCAAGAGTCGCTTCAAGTACAACTCTGGCGCAATGCGCAGGAACATCGCTTGATCCAGCGCATTGTGGTGCGTCACGAACGGCTTGGCGTTGGCGCCGCCCGGGATCGGCTGCAACATCGGCGTTTCGACTTCGAGGAAGCCGTGCTCGACCATGAAGTTGCGCATCGAGCTGACCGCCTTGCTGCGCGCGACGAAGCGGCTGCGCGCCTGCTCGTCGGTGATGAGGTCGACGTAGCGCTGCCGGTACTTCTGCTCCTGGTCGGCCATGCCGTGGAACTTGTCGGGCAAGGGCCGCAGGCTCTTGGTGAGCAGGCGCAGCGACGCTACGCGCACCGACAGCTCGCCGGTGCGGGTGCGAAACAGCGTGCCTTCGGCGCCGACGATGTCGCCCAGGTCGAGGTGCTTGAAGCCCTCGTAGCCCGCCTCGCCGAGGCCGTCCTTCGTCACGAACAGCTGGATGCGCCCCGAGCCGTCCTGCAGCGTGCCGAAGCTGGCCTTGCCCATCACGCGCTTGAGCATCAGCCGGCCGGCGACTGCGACGCGGATCGCCTGCTGCTCGAGTTCCTCGTTCGGCACCTGGCCGTAGCGATGCTGCAGGTCGGCGGCCTGGTGCGAGGGCTTGAAGTCGTTGGGAAAGGCCACCGTGCCGTGGCGGCGCGCGTGCTGGCGCAGCGCTTCGAGCTTCTCGCGGCGCTCGGCGATGAGCTTGTTCTCGTCGGCCGTCAGGGCCTGCCCGTGCTCGGGAAGGGTGGCCACGTTGTGCGGGTCGGTCACGTCGATGGTGGTCGCTTATGCGAAGAGTCGCCTCAGGCTCATGATTCTAGGTGGGGGGCGCCGTCAAGCCGCGACCGCGCGGCGGTCGAGCGGGGCAAGGGGCCGCCCCTGATGAACGCCGCGCCGATGCACCGTGGTCGCACTCGACGTGAGCCTGGGCTCCGCCAGTTCGTCGGCGTTCCGGGCGTACGGGCCGAGAGTTGGCGCCGTGAGGAACCATGTCCACCTCGTCCCCATCGCCTGAGAACGCGTCGGCTATCATTCAGGCCTCGTTATCGCGCTCTACCCCAAGCCGAAAGTCGCACTCCGGTGGCGGTCCGCTGAGCAAGCGAACTTAGCGTGCAACGGACTGCCGCCAAAGCAGTTCTGCAGCACCGGCGCCCGCGCGTTTGGAGCTCGTCAAGAAGCTCGCAATAGTGAACATCCTGATCGTCAACCATTACGCGGGTTCGCCAGCGCATGGGATGGAATTTCGCCCGTACTACTTGTCCCGCGAGTGGATACGCGGCGGCCACCGCGTTCGCATCGTCGCGGGTTCGTACTCGCGCGGGGTGTCCCCAGCCGAGGTGATAGCCACCGCTTCGGCAGCGGTGGCAGCAAATCTACGACTACGGCCAGTTTAGGGTGATGATGGCCAAGGAATGCCTCAACCCGGGCCTTCGAGGGCGCACTCGGCAACCGCGTTACCTCCGACCGGTCTGTCTTCCACTCGCTCTTCGCGACGGAGAACCGGAGACT
>CP070653.1:1468139-1490000 GCA_020354665.1 Burkholderiales bacterium | reverse complement strand
TCTTCGCGAGCGTGCTCGGGTTGATCGCCTCGATCACCTCGATGTGCGCCGGCACGCACTCGCGAAACGCCAGCGTCACGCGCTTCGGGTCGAGCATCAGGCGGCTGCCCGCGGGCAGCGCGGCGAGCGCGGCCGCCGCTTCGCCGTACGGCGCGACGGCGATGCCGTCGGCAGCGAGCGCTTCGCGCAGCGGCGCAGCGATCTTGCCGGCTTCGATAAACAGCGCGGCGCGTTGCGCGTCGACGAGCAGGTGCGCGAGGAACACCGGGTTGTAACCGACGTCGGCGCCGCGCAGGTTGGTGATCCACGCGATGTCGTCGACGGTACTCACGAAATGGTGCGTTGCGCCGCGCTCGGCGATCGCCGAGCGCACCGCCGCCAGTTTGTCGGCGCGGCTGCGGCATGCATAAGGTGCGCGGTGTTCGTAGACCGGCGCGGCGGGCAGCGCCGGCCGCTCGGGCCAAACCTTGGCCAGCAGGTCGAGGTCGGTGCGCAACTGCACGCCGGTCTTGTAGAGGCCGGCGCGCAGTGACTGCGCGGCGGCCAGCCCGAGCACCTGGCCGTCGACGAGCACGGTGGCGCCGCGCGCCACGTGGCCGGCGAGCCAGTCGACGTGGTAGGTCGGCGCCGGCGTCGGCAGGCGCACCAGCTCGATGCCGGTGCCCGCGAGCTCGGCCTCGGCCTGCACCCAGTAGCGGCTGTCGGCAAACAGCGCGGCCTCGCCGAGCGAGACCACGAGCGTGCCCATCGAACCCGTGAATCCCGACAACCATTGCCGACCCTGCCAGCGCTCGGGCAGGTACTCCGACAGGTGTGGATCGCTCGACGGCACCAGCAGCGCGGTTGCGTCGTGCCGTGCAAGCGCTTCGCGCACGCGCGCGAGTCGCAGGGTGATTTCGGAGGTGCGGGTGTCCATCGGTGTCGGTTGCGTTTTGCTGATTCTAGGAAGGCCCGCAAAACCTCACGGTTCCTGCAGTCGCCGCCGCACCAGCTGGATATGGCTGCGCAGCGCGTACAACTCGTCGGCGTAGCTCAGCGGCACGGTGGTGCGGCCGACCCGGCTTTCGATGTCGTCGAGCTCGCCGAGCAGCTCGGCGGTCGGCCGCTCGCCCTGCGCATCCTCGACCGCGCGCAGCCGGCCGTACCACCGAAAGATGCGTGATCGCACGCGCAGCTCGTACAGCGGCGGCACGATGCGAGACAGCGGAATCAGAATCGCGATGATCGACAGCAGCACGACCCACATGCGGTCGATCAGGTTGGCAAGCCAGAACGGCAGGTAGCGCTGAAGCCACGGCGTGCCGCTGCGGTAGACGCGCTGCGCCTCGGCGGCGAGCGGCCGCTCGTTGTCGTTGGCGTTCGGAAAATCGCCCCTCCGCTGGAACCAGCCGGGCCCGCCGTGCACCTGCTGCGCGGCCTGCACGAACAGTTGCACCAGCGCCGGATGCAGGTGCTTGCGTGCGACCAGCGTCGCGGTCGGCGCGATCAGATGGACGTCTGCCGGCGGCTGGTCCTGCGCGAGGTCGACGACGCCGCGCGGCAGCACGACTGGCGTGAGGAACGGAAAGCGCCGCGCGTAGGCCTCGGCCTGCGTGAAGTCGAACAGGCGGATCCCCGGCGTGGCGAGCAGCATCTGCACCATCAGCGACTCGGGCGCCGAGGCGAGCACGATCGCGTCGATGCGGCCCTCGAGGAGGTCGACCACCGCCGGCGTCTGCGGCAGCTGCTGCAGATGCATCGCGGCCGGGTCGATCCGGTTGGCTTCGAGCAGCCGCTCCATCAGTGGCGGCGCGCCGCTGCCGGGTGCGCCGACGTTGAGCGTCCAGCCGGCGATATCGGCGAGCCGTGCGATCGCCGGCTGCTTTGCCGTGCGCTCGGCCGATGCCTGCCGGTAGAAGAGCCAGACGGGCTCGAAGAACACGCTGCCGAGCGACACCAGCTCCTCGTCCGCATCGTTGTCGGTCGAGCGTCGCCGCGTGTCGGCGCCGCCTTGCAAAAAGGCGATGTCGACGCCGGAGTCCGCGTCGCGCAGCAGCGCCAGGTTCTCGGCCGCGCCCTGCGTCGCGCGCAGCTCGACGGTGATGCCGTGCTGCCGCAGGAACGTCGCGTAGCGCGCACCGAACTCCGCGTACGCGCCCTGCGCGAGGCCGGTGGCGAGCACGACGCGCTTGGGCGGCGCGGGCTGCAGCACCCAGTACGCGCCGGCGAGCAGCGCAAACGCGAGCAGCACGAACGGGCCAGCCGCGACGGCCATGTCGCGCAGCGAGAGCAGGGTCTGTCGGATGACTTTCGGCATGGCGGGAGTGCGGATCGCGTGACGATAGCGCGTCGCGGCAGCGCCGGGCAGGCGAGGTTTGCGCGCTACGATGCGGGTCGAGCTCCCGCGCCGCCGCCCACCGATGGCCACCCAAGACCCCCGCCTGCCGGCTCTCGCCGCGCGCGCCGCGCTGATCGAGCCGTTCCACGTGATGGAGCTCGTCAAGCGCGCCGACGATCTCAAGCGCGCGGGCCGCTCGATCATCCACCTGAGCATCGGCGAGCCCGACTTCACGGCGCCGCCGCCGGTCGTTCGTGCGCTGCAGGATGCAGCAGCCTCGGGTGCGACCGGCTACACCAGCGCGCTCGTGCTGCACGCATTGCGCGAGGCAATCGCCGCGTACTCCGGTCGCGAATTCGACACGCCGATCGACGCGTCGCGCGTGCTCGTCACCGCAGGCGCCTCGGGGGCGCTGCTGCTCGCGTGCGCGGCGCTCGTCAACCCCGGCGACGCAGTGCTGCTGAGCGACCCCGGCTATCCGTGCAATCGGCATTTCGTCAGCGCGCTCAACGGCATAGCGCGCCCGGTCGCGGTCGATCCGACGACGCGCTACCAGCTCGACGCGGCGCTCGTCGATGCCCATTGGCGCGGCGACGTGCGCGGCGTGCTGCTCGCTTCGCCGAGCAACCCCACCGGCACGTCGATCGCATTCGACGAGCTCGGCCGTGTGATCGAGGTCGCGCGCAAGCGCGGCGGCTTTGCGATCGTCGACGAGATCTACCTCGGACTGAGCTACGCCGGCCGGCCGCGCAGCGCGCTGGCGCACGGCGACGACGTCGTCTCGATCGGCAGCTTCTCGAAGTTCTTCAACATGACCGGCTGGCGCCTGGGCTGGCTGGTGCTGCCGCCCGCGTGGGTGCCGACGTTCGAGAAGCTCGCGCAGAACCTTTACATCTGCGCGTCGGCCTTGGCACAGCGCGCGGCGCTGGCGTGTTTCGGCGACGAGGCGATGACGATCTACCGCCAGCGGCGCGAGGAGTTTCGTGCGCGGCGCGACTTCATCGTGCCCGCGGTACGCGAGCTGGGCTTCGGCGTGCCGGTCGAGCCCGACGGCGCGTTCTACGTCTGGCTCGACTGCAGCGCGTTCACGCGCGACAGCGATGCCTTTGCGATCGAGATGCTGGAGGGCACCGGCGTCGCGCTGGTGCCCGGCAAGGACTTCGGTGCCAACCAGCCCGAGCGCCATCTGCGGCTGTCCTATGCGACAAGCCTGGCCAACCTGCACGAGGCGGTGCAGCGCCTGCGCGGCTGGCTGCCGCGCCGGTAGCGACGCCCGGGGCGCGGTATCGTGAAGTGCTGGAATTCCTGGGTTGGGGACCCCGCCGATCCGGGCGAGAATGGCTCAGGTGCCGGGCTTCGGCCTGGCTGTCTGCAACCGGGTGCAGCGCCCCGCGCGCGCCACGCACTTGATACACCGTTTCTGGGAGACATCATGACCCGAACTCTGATTCGTCTGATCGGCGCCGGCATTGCCGCAGCGCTGCTGGCCGGCACCGCCGTCGCGCAGAACATCTCAATCGCCACCGGTGGCACCGGCGGCGTCTACTACCCGATGGGCGGCGGCATTGCCGCGGTGCTGTCCAAGCACGTACCCGGCATGCAGGCCACCGCCGAAGTGACCGGCGGCTCGGTCGACAACCTCAAGCTGATCGGCAGCGGCAGCCCCTACATCGGCCTGTCGATGGTCGACGCCGCGCAGGACGCCTATCGTGGCGATGGCAAGTTCTCCGGCAACAAGATCGGCGTGCGCACGCTGATGGTGCTCTATCCCAACCGCATGCACGTGGTGAGCGTCGAGGGCCGCGGCGTCGCCAAGATCACCGACCTGAAGGGCAAGCGCGTGTCGACCGGCTCGCCCGGCAGTGCCACCGAGGTGATGGCGTTTCGCGTGATCGAAGCTGCCGGCTTGGACAAGGACAAGGACATGACGCGCGAGCGCCTCGGCGTCGCCGAGTCGGTCAACGCGACCAAGGACGGCAAGATCGACGCGTTCTTCTGGGTCGGCGGCCTGCCCACCGCGGCGGTGACCGACCTGGCCAACACGCCGGGCACCAAGATCAAGATGGTCGACCATGCCGAACTGGTGCCGGCAATGAACAAGAAGTACGGCAACCTCTACGTCGAGGACGCGATTCCGAAGGAGACCTACAAGGGCATGGACGCCGACAACAAGCAGGCGACCGTGATGAACATCCTGGTGGCCAACGAGAACATGGACGACAAGACGGCGTACAACATCGTCAAGACGATCTTTGACAAGCGCGACGACCTGATCGCCGTGCACAAGGAAGCCGCCAACTTCAAGCTGGAGAACCAGAAGGCGAGCGCGACACCGATTCCGTTCCACCCCGGCGCGGCGAAGTATTTCGCCGAAAAGGGCGTCAAGGTCAACTGACGCGGAGCGCGCCAAAGCGCACCGCACGCGGCCCCCCAGCCAAACCGCTGGGGGGTTTCTTTTTTTCCTATCCTTGCCACTGCCGCGACCAGGCGACCGCACTTCACCATGTCCAGCGAATCCCCCGCGCGCGACCCGTCGGACGTCGTCGTCACTGACGAGGCCCTGCACAAGGCCGAGGAATTCATCGAGGCCGAGGAGGGTGCGGCCAACAAGCTCACGGGCTGGCTGGGCGCATTCATCGTCGCGGTCGCGTTCGTGATGTCGGCGTTCCACCTCTATACGGCCTACGCGATCGTGCCGACGCAGACGCTGCGACCGATACACGTGGGCTTCGTGCTCTTCCTTTGCTTTCTGGTCTACCCGGTGGCGAACCGCTGGCGCCACCGCATCATGTGGTGGGACTGGCTCGCCGCGCTGGTGTCGATCGCGATCGTCGTCTACCTGATCCAGGGCGGTGACGACTTCACCGATCGCAACACCTCGCCGCTGCCGTGGGACATCGCGTTCGGCGTCGCGCTGATCGTGCTCGTGCTCGAGGCGATGCGCCGCACCAACGGCTGGGTAATGCCGGTCGTCACTTCGGCGTTCATCGCCTATGCGCTGTTCGGGCCCTACCTGCCCGAGCCGTGGACGCACAAGGGCTACGAGGTCGGCCGACTGGTCGGCGTGATGTACATGACGCTCGAAGGCATCTACGGCGTCGCGGTCGATGTTTCGTCGTCGCTGATCATCCTGTTCACGATCTTCGGCGCATTCCTGCAGTACTCGGGCGCCGGCAAGTTCTACATCGATTTCTCGTTTGCCGCGATGGGCGGCAAGCCCACCGGCGCAGGGCGCACGGTGGTGCTCGCATCGTTCCTGCTGGGCGGGCCGTCGGGCTCGGGCGTGGCGACCACGGTGACGCTCGGCGCGGTGGCCTACCCGATGCTCGCCAAGGTCGGCTACGAGAAGAACGCCGCCGGCGGGTTGCTCTCGGCCGGCGGGCTGGGCGCGATCATCTCGCCGCCGGTGCTCGGTGCCGCCGCGTTTCTGATCGCCGAGTTCCTGAAGATCTCGTACCTCGACGTGCTGTTGATGGCGGTGATCCCGACGCTGCTGTTCTATCTCGCGCTGTTTCTGATGGTCGAGATCGACGCGCGCAAGTACGGCATGGGCAACACCACGTTCGAGAAGGTCGACACGGTCTGGAACCTGACGCGCCACTACTGGTTCCACTTTCTTTCGCTGGTGTCGATCGTCGCGTTCATGCTGTGGGGCTTCTCGCCGGTGCTCAGCGTGTTCTGGGCCACGGTGGTGTCGTTCGTCACGAGCTTCCTGCGCCGCGACACGGCGCTGTTCTCGTACGACCTGTTCCAGGGCAAGGGCGCGCTGGCGAAAAACATCTTCCAGTCGCCGTTTGTCAAGGCAATGGAAGGCGGCTCGATCGGCGTGCTCAACGTCGCCGCAACGTGCGCCGGCGCGGGCATCATCGTCGGCGTCGTCACGCTGACCGGGCTGGGGCTGAAGTTCAGCGGCATCGTGATCGATTACGCCGGCGGCTCGCTGCTGCTGACTGCGATCTTCACGTCGCTGGTCGTCTGGATCGTCGGGCTGGCGGTGCCGGTGACGGCCTCGTACATCATCTGCGCGGTGATCGCCGCGCCGGCGCTGATCAAGCTCGGTGTACCCGAATTCGCCGCGCACATGTTCATCTTCTACTACGCGGTGCTGTCGGAGGTGTCCCCGCCGACCGCGCTGAGCCCGTTTGCCGCCGCGGCGATCACCGGCGGTGATCCGTACAAGACGACGCTGCAGTGCTGGAAGTACACCGTGCCGGCGTTCCTCGTGCCGTTCATGTTCGTGCTCGACCCGAGCGGACAGGGGCTGCTGCTGATGGGATCGACCAAGGCGCTGGCGAATGCCGACTGGGCCAGCATCGCGATGGTCACGCTGACCGCCGCGCTCGGCATTGCCGCGCTCGCCGCGGGCTTCCAGGGCTGGGCCTTCAAGCGCGCGACGGCGATCGAGCGCGTGCTGTTCGTGATCGCAGGTTTCGCGCTCGTCTATCCGGGCGTGATCGGCGACATCATCGGATTCGGCGGCGTGCTGCTCGCGGTGCTGCTGCAGGTATTGCGCCGGACGCCCCGCGCTGCGGCGGC
This sequence comes from Burkholderiales bacterium, assembly GCA_020354665.1. GTDB lineage: Bacteria > Pseudomonadota > Gammaproteobacteria > Burkholderiales > Burkholderiaceae_C. Next base: position 1,483,147 of record CP070653.1, on the reverse strand, counting down.
GGGCGGCTCGTGACGACGGTAGTGGCGCGCCTGGCCAGCACGCCAGCTTGACGCTGTCAGCTCCCTGCGCTCTTCGGTTCAGCGGCGCGCGCGCCTTTTGCTGGAGCTGCCGCGACCTTGCGTGGCCGGGCCGGCCGGCCGGCATAGGGCGCCCGCGAGTCATCGGCGAGTCGGCCGCCGAACACTTCGCTCGCCGCAGCGCGACTCACCGCGAGTGTCGCCGGGTGGCGCATCCTGCGCTCGGTCGTGATGGCATAGAGGTGCTCGGTGATCGAGCCGATGCGGCCGATCGCCCTCACGCCATACTGCTCGCACACGTATGCTGCGATCGCAGTCGGCGCCGGAAACAGCCCCGCGCTGCCTTGCCCGAAGGACTTCAGTAGTGCGCTGTCGTCGAACTCACCGACGATGCGGGGATGCAGTTGCTGCGACTCGAACCATTGCACTAGCGCCGGTCGGATCGCCACGCCCTCGCCAGGCATCAGGAACGGAGCGCCGTCGAGCATTGCGGGGAACTTGCCCTTCAGCTCGCGTAGCAGCGTGTCGGCGCCGAAGATCGTCAGATCGCTCGCGCCCAGCAGGTGATTGAAGGCCCGCACCTTGACGTCGGCCGGCATCGGGCGATCGGCGATCACCATGTCGAGGCGATGAACGGCGAGGTCGGCCAGCAGCGAGACCAGGTGTCCCTCGCGGCAGATCAGACGCACCGGTTCATCGAGGTGCAGGGCGGGCTCGACGACGCGGTAGGTCAGCGACTTCGGCACCGAGTCCGCGATGCCGATGCGAAACGGCAGGGCGGTGCGGCGATCCTGCTCGCGCACGACGGAGAGGAGTTCGTCCTCGAGGCCGAAGATCTCTTCGGCATAGCCGACGATGCGCTGGCCGATGTCGGTCACCTCCAAGCCACGGCCGGCGCGGCGCAGCAGCGTGACGCCGAGGGCCGCCTCGAGCTCGGCAAGCTGGCTGCTGATCGACTGCGGCGTCACGTGCAGTTGCGCGCTCGCGCGCGCGATGCTGCCCGACTTGGCGACGGTCCAGAAGTAGCGCAGGTGCTTGAAGTTGAGCGCGGCCATCGCTGTCGTCGATCAGCTTTTTTCTGATTATTAACCAGAAACATTCGAATTGATCGATGAGATAACGGTCCCCAGAATGCACGCATCGCCGCTTTCGGCTTGCCTTCGGAGGACACCGTCCGTGCAGATCGACATCCGCGCAAGGGGCTTCGGCCTGACGCCGGCATTGCGAACGCATGCCGAGTACCGCCTGCGGCTCGCCTTCGGTTCGACCGGCGGGCGGGTGCTACGGGTCGGCATGCGTCTGGCTGAAAAAGGCGGGGCCGGCGGCCGGTCGGAGATGTGCTGCCGCGTTCGGGTGCTCATTCCGGGCGCTCCGCCCGTCGTGATCGAGCAGCACGAGGCCGATCTTCTCGTGGCGATCGATCGTGCCGCCGACCGCACCGGGCGCGCGGTATCACGCCAGCTGGCCGGGATGTCGGCGGGCGGCCGAGTTCCGGGCCGGGACGAGCCGGCACCGGCCGGCGCCGCGCGCCGCAGCCTCTAACCAGGATGACGAGCATGGAAACCATCGGTAGCCTGTGGATGTGGATCGCCTTTGCGGCGATCGTGGTCGTGATGCTCGCCGTTGACCTGCTGGTGGTCGGCGGCGGCAAGTCGCACCGGGTGTCGCTGCGCGAGGCGGCGACCTGGTCCGCCGTCTGGGTCGCCGTTGCCTTCGGCTTTGCCGGCGCGCTGTGGTGGTACCTCGATGCCACCGGCGGGCGGGAGCTGGCCAACGAGGCGACGCTCGAGTTCGTCACCGGCTACCTGATCGAGAAATCGCTCGCCATCGACAACGTGTTCGTCTGGCTGATGCTGTTCTCCTTCTTCGCCGTGCCCGCCGAACTGCAGAAGCGCGTGCTGATCTACGGCGTGCTCGGTGCGATCGTGATGCGCACGGTGATGATCTTTGCGGGTGTGTGGCTGATCGCCAAGTTCCACTGGATCCTCTACATCTTTGGCGCATTCCTGCTGATCACCGGCATCAAGATGTGGTGGTTCGCCGAGGAAAAACCCGATCTGGAGAACAACCCGCTCGTGAAATGGCTGCGCGGCCACATGAAGATCACCAACGAGCTGCAGGGCGAGCGCTTCTTCGTCTGGCGCGAGGAGGCCGGCAAGCTCGTGCGCTACGCGACGCCGCTTTTCCTCGTGCTGGTGCTGGTCGAGGTGACCGACCTGATCTTTGCCGTCGATTCGATCCCGGCGATCTTCGCGATCACCACCGACCCGTTCATCGTGCTGACGTCCAACGTGTTCGCGATTCTGGGGCTCAGAGCGATGTACTTTCTGCTCGCCGATATGGCGGAGCGCTTCTCGCTGCTCAAGTACGGGTTGGCGGTCGTGCTGATGTTCGTCGGCGTCAAGATGCTGCTGATCGACGTCTACAAGATTCCGGTGCTCGTCTCGCTCGCGATCGTCGCGACGGTGATCGGTGCTTCGGTCGTGCTCTCGCTTCGCCGTAGCGCGCCCGCGCGTCCGGTCGGCCCGGTCACGGACGCCGGCAAGCCATGACGGCGGCGGCCCGTGATCCCAGTGGAAGGCGGCGGCATGGCTGATGCGCAGATGACGGCTCGCGCGCCGGCGTTGGGCCGCGGCGTCCCCGGCGATGCGGCGCCCGGAAGCGCCACACCGCATTGGCGGTACCGGCTCGCGGCGTGGATCGAAGCACCGCACGTCCAACACGTGCTGATTGCGCTGATTCTTGTCAACGCGGCGATCCTCGGGCTTGAAACCCTTCCCGAGGTCCGCGCGCGCTGGGGCACGTGGCTGGTCGCGCTCGACCGGGCGATCCTCTCGGTGTTCGTCGTTGAGATCGCGCTGCGCCTCGTTGCGCAGCGAGCGGCGTTCTTCCGCGACCCGTGGAGCGTGTTCGACTTGCTGGTTGTCGCGATTGCGCTGCTGCCCGCCAGCGGCCCGTTCGCCGTGCTGCGCGCGCTGCGCGTTCTGCGCGTGATGCGGCTGATTTCGCTGGTGCCCAGCATGCGCCGGGTGGCCGGCGGTCTGATTGCCGCGATCCCGGGACTGGGCGCGGTGATCGGCATCATCGTCGTGATCCTCTATGTCTCCGCGGTGATGGCGACCAAACTCTTCGGCGAGCGCTTCCCGGAGTGGTTTGGTACGCTCGGCGAGAGTGCCTACACGCTGTTCCAGGTGATGACGCTGGAAAGCTGGTCGATGGGCATCGTGCGTCCGATCATGGAGGTCTATCCGTACGCGTGGCTGTTCTTCGTGACCTACATATTGATCTCGACCTTCACGATGCTCAATCTGTTCATCGCGGTGGTCGTCAACGCCATGCAGGCCGAGCACGCGAAGGAAATCGAGATGGAGGCGCGGCATGCGAAAGCGAGCACGAGGGAGGGCGACTCGGTCAGCGCAGAACTGCGCGCGCTGCGCGGCGAGATCCAGAACCTGCGCGATGCGCTGCAGCGTGATGCTACGCAATCGAAGACAACGCCACGAGGTCTGCCATGGACACCGAAGTCGCACCTGAACCCCTGACGGCCAGCGCGCTGCAGCGCTTCATGCGAACCGATGCGGCACCCGGCGTGCTGCTGTTTGTCGCCGCGCTCGCGGCCATGCTCGTCGCGAACTCGCCCGCGGCCAGCGCCTACCAGGCGTTCCTCGACATTCCCATCGTCATCCAGGTCGGTGCGTTCGAGATCGCGAAGCCGCTGCTGCTGTGGGTCAACGACGGGCTGATGGCGGTGTTCTTCTTCCTCGTCGGGCTCGAGCTGAAGCGCGAGCTGCTCGAGGGGGAACTCTCGACGATTGACCAGGCTTCCCTGCCGGTCGCCGCGGCGATCGGTGGCATCGCAGCGCCCGCCGTGATCTACGCGATGTTCAACGCCGGCGATCCGATGGCGCTGCGCGGCTGGGCCATTCCGGCCGCGACCGACATCGCATTCGCGCTCGGCGTGCTCGCGCTGCTCGGCGACCGGGTGCCGCGCGGGCTCAAGATCTTCCTGCTCTCGGTGGCGATCGTCGATGACATTGGCGCGATCCTGATCATCGCGCTGTTCTACTCGTCGACGCCGCCACCGATCACGCTGGCCATCGCCGGCGGCGCGTTCGCGGTGCTGCTGCTGATGAACCGCCTTGGCGTGATGCGGATTTCGGCGTATCTGCTGGTCGGGGTCGTGCTGTGGGCGGCAGTGCTGAAATCGGGCGTGCACGCCACGCTCGCGGGTGTGCTGCTGGCGCTCACGATCCCGTTGCGCAGCGGCGGTGAGCACGCCGAAGCGCCGGCGCGCGAGCTCGAGCGCGACCTGCACCTGCCGGTCGCGTTCGGTGTGTTGCCGCTCTTCGCATTCGCGAATGCCGGTGTTTCGTTCGACGGGATGCAGCTGGCTGACCTTGGCCACGGCGTGCCGCTGGGCATCACCGCGGGGCTGTTCTTCGGCAAGCAGATCGGCGTGATGCTGATCGCTGCGGCAATCGTCGCAATGGGCCTGGCGCGCCTGCCGTCGGGGTCGACGTGGGGCAGTTTCTACGGCGTAACGATACTGACGGGGATCGGCTTCACGATGAGCCTGTTCATCGGCAGCCTCGCCTTCAAGGAGGAGCTCGCCGTGTCATTGCCTGTGGACGAGCGCATCGGCATCCTGCTGGGCTCGGCGCTTTCGGCAGTGGCCGGCTACCTCGTGCTGCGCTGGTCGTTGCGCAGGCAAAACTGAGGCCGAAAAGGCACGCACGCTCCTGGAATCAGGAACGCGATCAAACGCGTCGCGTGTTGGACCGCGTCAGTTTGACGCGCGCGGTCGCGAAGCCGCCAGCACCGCGGCCTGGACGCGCGAGCTGAGGTTGAGCTTGCGCAGGATGTGCTGCACGTGGATCTTCACCGTCGTTTCTGCGATGTCGAGTTGGCGCGCGATCTGCTTGTTGCTGTGGCCGCGCGCGATCAGATCGAGGATCTCGCGCTCGCGCGGCGACAGCTCGGCCAGCGCGTCCCCGGCCAGCGTCGGCCCGGTCGACGGAGCACCGGGCGCCGCGGGCTGCAACGCTTCGGCCATCTTGGCGGCCATCGCCGCGCTGATGCTTGCTTCGCCGCGGGCGGCACGCTCGATGGCCTGTACGAGCTCGTCGTGCTCGGCGCTCTTCAGCACGTAGCCGGCGGCACCTGCGCGCAGCGCAGCGCCAAGGTCGCTTGCGTCCTCGCTCATCGTCAGCATCAGCACCCGCGCACCGGGTGCGGCGACGCGCAGTCCGGGCAGCGCATCGACGCCTTTGACGCCCGGTAGGTGGTTGTCGAGCAGGATCACCTGCGGCGCGCACTCCGCGGCCAGCCGCTGCGCCTGGGTCGCGTCGCCCGCTTCGCCGACGACCTCGAAACGTCCTTCGGCGCTCAACAGTGCAACGAGGCCGCGCCGAAACAGCGTGTGGTCGTCGACCACCATCACGCGCACCGGTGCCTGTTCGCTCACGCCGCCTCCGGTTGCCGCTCGGGCAGGCTGACGATCACGCGGGTGCCGCCGCCGGCGGCCGGCCCGACTTGCACGCTGGCGCCGATCGAGGCCGCGCGCTCGCGCATGATGCGCAGTCCGACGTGCGTCTCGTCGGTCGCCGCCGCGGTGGGGTCGAATCCCCGCCCGTCGTCGCGCACCTCGATGCGCCAGGCGGGGTGCTGCTGCACGTTCAGCCACACCTCGTGCGCGTGCGCGTGCTTGCGCACGTTCGAAAGCGCCTCCTGCACCACGTGCAACAGCTGCACCTGCACGTCCGGCGGCAGCGGTACGCCAGCGCCCTGAATGTCGAGGTGGGTCTGCAGGCCGGTCTGGTTGCGGAATTTCTGCAGTGTCGTCTTCAGGGCCGGCACGATGTCGTCGGAGTTCGTGCGCGTGCGGAAGTGCACCAGCAGCTCGCGCACGTCGGCGAGGCTTTCGCGCAGGCCGGCGCCGAGTTCGTCGAGCGCCCGCTGCGCGGCGGCCGAGTCGCCGTGGGCGAGCGCGTTGCGCAGCAGCTGCACCTGAATCTTCAGGAACGCCAGGCTCTGCGCGATCGAGTCATGCATCTCGCGGGCCAGCAGGCTGCGCTCCTCGGCCACCGCGGCTTCGCGCTCGAGCGCTGCAGCACGCATGCCCTCCATGCCGCTCGCCAGGTGCTTCGCCAGGCTTTCCAGCAGCGTGCGATCCGCTTCCGAGGGTGTCGCCCCGGCGTCGCGATACAGCAGATCGATCTCGCCCAGCGATGCGTCTTGCAGTCCCACCGGAACCGTGACCACGGCCTCGAAACCCAGCTGCTCGCAGACGGCGCGATCGGTCGTCCCGGACGCGTCGCGCAACCGGATCACCCGAGCGCCACTGCCATCGGCGCGGCCAGCGCAAACGCAATCGCCGGCGCGCAGGCAACGCTCCTTCGTCAGCAGATCCTCTGGCACACCGCTGGCCGCGAGCATCAGGTACTGCTGCTGCCCGGGGTCGAACCACCGCACCAGCGCCGCGTCGGCATTGGCTGCTGCGCGGGCGCGCCGGACGAAGCCCTGCGCCAGCGCGTCGAGGGTCGGCGCCTGACCGACGAAGTCGCTCACCTCGTAGAGCAATGCAAGACGCTCGCGCTCGGCACGCAGCGTCTCGGTCTTCTCGCGCACCTTGTCCTCGAGGTCGCGCGTGAAGTCCTGCAGCGTCTGCGCCATCCGGTTGAAGGCTTCGCCGAGGCGGCCGAACTCGTCGGCGCTGCCGACTTCCACGCGCGCCGAGAGGTCGCCGCGCTCGACACGCGCGAGGCCCGCCTGCAGCCGGGCGAGCGGGTTGAACACGAACAGGTACGACGTGTAGAGCGTCGCCACCGCCGCGGCGATCGCCACCGCGACGAGCCCGAGCTGGACCCCCGTCAGCACCGTGGTCCAGCGTGAGAGCTGCGACTCGATGGCATCGACCAGCGTGTCGATGCGCTGCACCAGCGCGGTCGCCTGCGCGGCCGCCGCGTCGGCCGCGACGTCGGGCCCTTCGAGCCACTGCGCGCGCAGCGCGCTCCAGTCACGGCCGACCTCGTCGAGCGCGGTGCGCGTCGCGTCATCGCCGGGCAGGAACAATGGCCGTGCAGGGTCACCGCTACGCAGCAGGGAAAGGCTCTGGTCGAACTGACGTGCGCGCGCACGTTGGGCGGCTGGATCGGCCGTGCCGATGCCGTGCGCGAGGCGCCACACCTGCATGCGCAGCCGGCCGGTCTCGTTGACGGCGGCTGCGCCGCCCTCGAGGTGCCAGGTTACCCAGAGCGTCAACCCGATCGACGCGAGCGCCAGCAGCAACAGCGCGGTGCCGATTGCGCCGAGCTTGGTGGCCAGGGTGGTGGGTCGCCAGGTGCGGGCCATGGCGCAACTCTACGCGCTAACCTCCGAGGCACGCGCGCCCAGCCCGGTCAAGCGCCGACGCGGTGCCGGTCGCTGACGACGGCCTACTGCACGAGCGGCGTGGTCGCGCGGTCCAAGTCGACGCCCTCGAGATCGGTGCGCCCGGCCAGCAGTTGCAGCAGCTGGCGCAGTCCAGTGGCAAAGGCCTGCTGGCGCAGCGACTGCGCCACGGCCGGTCGAACCGACTCAAACTCCGCTATCGTGCCCGGCACGCGTGCCAGCACCTCGACGACGTGCAGGCCGAAACGGCTGTGCACGAGGCGCGGCAGCACGCCGACCTCCGTCCGGCCGAACACTTCGCTGGCGAACTCCGGCGCGCAATCGTCGCGCGCGAGCCAGCCGAGGTGGCCCCCTTGTGCGCCGCTTGGGCAGTTCGACAGGCTGCGCGCAACCTGCGCGAAGCGGTCGGTGCCGCCTTCCGGTGCTTCGCCGGCTTCGCCGTCGACGCGTGCCGGCGCGAGCCTCACAGCGTCTTGCGGCAAGGGCGCGCGCAGATCGATCAGGCACGCCTCGGCGCGGCGTCGCAATGCACTGACGTCGACACCCGGAGTGACCGCGAACAGCACATGGCGCAGTTGCACGCGCTCACCGTGCGCGTAGCGGGCCGCATGCGCGGCGTAGTGGCGGCGGCAGTCGTGCTCAGCAGGTTCCGGCACGTCGATCGCGCCTTCGAGGTAGCGTTCGATCGCCTGCTGCGCCGCCTCGCTGATCACGCCGGCCGCCGGCGGCGGATCGTCGGCGGCGAGCATCCCGACTTGTTGCGCTGCCTGCCGCAACAGCTCGGTGCAGGCGCGCTGACGCAGCTCGTGTTCGCTCACGAGTTCGTCAGTCGCGGTGAGCGGCACGCCGCCGACCGTAGGCACCACGGTCCTCATCGCCAGCGACCCGTTCACGCACTGCGCGGCTGGTTCTGCCCGGCCGGCACGTTCAGCCGGCGCGAGCGCACGATCTGGTAAGGCCGGAACAGGTAGGTGACCGACGCCAGCCCGCTCCAGACGTGCACCAGCCGGCTGAACGGCAGCAGCAGGAAGATCGTCATGCCCAGCACCATGTGGACCTTGAACGGCCAGTCGATCGAAAGCAGCGGCATCGCGTCCGGTCGGAACGTCACGATGCCTTGCGCCCAGTGCGTCAGGACCAGCATCGCGGCGGCATCGACGCGGTGTGCGAACGAGAACGGCAACGTCACCATCCCGAGCACGAGCTGCACCCACAGGATGATCAGGATTGCGAGGTCGGTGCGGTGGCTCGTCAGGCGGATGCGCGGGTCGAACAGGCGGCGATGCAGCAGCAGCGTCAGGCCGATGAAGCAGACCAGCCCGGCAATACCACCCGAGACGATCGCGAGCATCTGCTTCTGCGGCGCGGTGATCACCACCGAGTAGACGGAATGCGGCAGCAGCAGGCCCACCGTGTGGCCGAAGAACAGCAACAGGATGCCGATGTGGAACAGGTTGCTGCCCCAGCGCAACTGGCGTGCACGCAGCAGCTGCGACGAGTCGCTCTTCCACGTGTACTGGTCGCGGTCGAAACGCGCGAGGCTGCCCATCAGGAACACCGCAAGGCAGATGTAGGGATAGACGACGAACAGAAACTCATGCAGCGTATTCATGCCGGCACTCCGGTAGGGTTCGATTTCCTGACGATCTGGATCGGCTGCGGCTCGCCGGGCCGTGCCTGGCCCGCGGTCGAGCAGCCGCCGAAGGCTGCTGGCTCGGCCCACGTGTCATCGAGCGCGGGCTCCTCGTCGAGCTTGACGGCCTGCGCCTTCTCGCCGGCGAGGTCGAGCAGCGCGGCGAGCACGCCGGCGTAGGCGCTGCGGCGCTCGAGCAAGGCGCTGAAGATCACGCGCACGATGTGCGCGATCTCCTTGAGGAACGCGCGCGCCTGCGCCGGTGGCTGCGTCGAGGCGTACTCGATCGCCACGCCCAGGTGGTCGGGCAGTTCACCGGGGGCGAGCACCAAGCCGGCCGCCGCGTAGGTGCGCGCCAGGTCGATCATGGCCGGACCGCGGTCGCGGCTGTCGCCGTGCACGTGCTCGAACAGGTGCAGCGCGGTGCGACGTCCGCGGTCAAACAGATCGACGTACTCGGCTTCAGCGCGCAACGCGGGCAGGCGCTGCAGCCGGTCAATCAACACGTCGACGTCGGCCAGCCGCCCGACTGTCAGCGCGCGTTCGTCGCGCAGTGCGTCGCGCAGCGCGGGCAGGTGCCCGCGCAGCTCGGCATCGGGGTACTGCAGCAGGCGGGCCAGCACCCGCAGCGTCAGCTTCATCTGAGTGGGCTTCATTACACCTCCGCCTTGATCGGGATCGTGCGCTTCTTCTCGCTGCCGAACAGGCTCGTCTCGCTGACGCCCTCGCTGCAGCCGTTGCCAAAGCTGAACCCGCAGCCGCCGCGCACGTTGAAGGCGTTCTCGGCGTACTCGCGGTGCGTGCTCGGAATCACGAAGCGCTCCTCGTAATTGGCGATCGCCATTACGCGGTACATAGCCTCGACCTCGGCCACCGTCAGTCCCACCTGCTCCAGCGCGGCGCGGTTCTCGGCGCGGTCGACGTGCTTGCTGCGCTGGTACGCGCGCATTGCCAGCATGCGCTCTAGCGCACGCACCACCGGCGCGGTGTCGCCCGCGGTCAGCAGGTTGGCGAGGTACTTGACCGGGATGCGCAGCTGGCCGACGTCCGGGATCTCGCCGTTGGCACGCACGTGGCCGGCGTTGGCCGCCGCGGTGATCGGCGACAACGGCGGCACATACCAGACCATCGGCAGCGTCCGGTACTCCGGATGCAGCGGCAGCGCCACTTTCCACTTCATCGCCATGTGGTACACCGGACTCGCCGCCGCGGCCTCGAGCCAGGTCTCGGGCACGCCGTCGCGCCGGGCCTGTTCGAGCACACTCGCGTCGTTCGGGTCGAGGAAGATGTCGAGCTGCGCCTGGTACAGGTCACGGTCGCGGTTGGTCGCCGCCGCAGCGGCGATGCGGTCGGCGTCGTAGAGCAGCACGCCGAGGTAACGGATGCGGCCAACGCAGGTCTCGGAGCACACCGTGGGCTGTCCGGCCTCGATGCGCGGGTAGCAGAAGATGCACTTCTCGGCCTTGCCGCTCTTCCAGTTGTAGTAGATCTTCTTGTACGGGCAGCCCGATACGCACATGCGCCAGCCGCGGCACTTGTCCTGGTCGATCAGCACGATGCCGTCTTCCTCGCGCTTGTAGATGCTGCCCGACGGACACGATGCGACGCACGCCGGGTTCAGGCAGTGCTCGCACAGCCGCGGCAGGTACATCATGAAGGTGTTCTCGAACTGGCCGTAGATGTCCTTCTGGATGTCGTCGAAGTTGCGGTCCTTCGAGCGCTTCGCGAACTCGCCGCCGAGGATCTCCTCCCAGTTCGGGCCCCACTCGATCTTGTCCATCCGCAGCCCGGTGATCAGCGAGCGCGGCCGCGCGGTCGGCGCGGCCTTCATCTCGGGTGCCGAATGTAGGTGGTCGTAGTCGAACGTGAACGGCTCGTAGTAGTCGTCGATTTCCGGCAGGTTCGGGTTGGCGAAGATCTTCATCAGGAGCTGCCACTTGCCGCCCTGCCGCGGCACGACCGAGCCGTCGGCGCGGCGCACCCAGCCGCCGTTCCACTTGTCCTGGTTCTCCCATTCCTTCGGGTAGCCGATGCCGGGCTTGGTCTCGACGTTGTTGAACCACGCGTACTCGACGCCGGGGCGGCTGGTCCAGACGTTCTTGCAGGTCACGCTGCAGGTATGGCAGCCGATGCACTTGTCCAGGTTCAGGACCATGCCAATCTGTGCACGTACTTTCATCTCGTTGACTCCTTTGGGCCGGCCACGCGATCAGGGGTTCTCGCCCTGGCTCTGGTACACCTTCGCGAGGTAGTCGTCACGCGGCGTGTCGAGCCAGTCGACCTTGTCCATCTTGCGCACGATCACGAACTCGTCGCGGTTCGTGCCGATCGTTCCGTAGTAGTTGAAGCCGTAGCTCTGTTGCGCGTAGCCGCCGATCATGTGCGTCGGCTTGGTGACGATGCGCGTCACCGAGTTGTGGATGCCGCCACGGTTCCCGGTGATCTCGGAACCCGGCGCATTGATGATCTTCTCCTGCGCGTGGTACATCATCGTCATGCCGGGGTTGACACGCTGGCTCACGACGGCACGTGCCGAGATCGCGCCGTTGATGTTGAACAGCTCGACCCAGTCGTTGTCCTCGATACCGGCCGCGCGGGCGTCCTCCTCGGACAGCCAGATCACCGGCCCGCCGCGGTTCAGGGTCAGCATGATCAGGTTGTCGCTGTACGTGCTGTGAATGCCCCACTTCTGGTGCGGCGTGATGAAGTTCAGCACGATCTCCTTGTTGCCGTTGGGTTTGGCGCCGAACATCGCCGCGGTGGTCTTCAGATCCACCGGCGGGCGGTAGCTCGAGAAGCCTTCGCCGAACGCGAGCATCCACGGGTGGTCCTGGTAGAACTGCTGTCGGCCGGTCAGCGTGCGCCAGGGAATCAGCTCGTGCACGTTGGTGTAGCCTGAGTTGTACGAGACCTTCTCGCTCTCCAGGCCGCTCCACGTGGGGCTGCTGATGATCTTGCGCGGCTGGGCCAGCACGTCGCGAAAGCGGATCTTCTCGTCTTCGCGGTGCAGCGCCAGGTGCGCATGCTCGCGGCCGGTCGCTTTCGACAGCGCCTGCCATGCCTTTACCGCCACGTGCCCGTTGGTTTCGGGCGCGAGCTGCAGGATCACTTCGCAGGCGTCGATGTCCGTGAGGATGCGCGGACGGCCGGCCGCGTCGAGGCCATTGAGGTCGCCGAGCTGCTGCACCTCGGTCTCGGTGTTCCACGCGATGCCCTTGCCGCCGTTGCCGACCTTGGCCATCAACGGCCCGAGCGACGTGAAGCGTTCGTAGGTCGCCGGGTAGTTGCGCTCGAGCACCGCGATCTGCGGCGCGGTCTTGCCGGGCACGAGGTCGACCTGGCCCTTCTTCCATTCCTTGACATCGAGCGGCTGAGCGAGCTCGGCCGGCGTGTCGTGCATCAGCGGCGTCAGCACCACCTCCTTCTCGACGCCAAGGTGGCCAACGCAGACTTCGCTGAACGCCTTCGCGAAACCCTTGTAGATGTCCCAGTCCGAGCGGCTCTGCCAGACCGGATCCACCGCGGCGCTGAGCGGGTGGATGAACGGGTGCATGTCGCTCGTGTTGAGGTCGTTCTTTTCGTACCAGCTTGCGGTGGGCAGCACGATGTCGGAGTACAGGCACGTCGTGCTCATGCGGAAGTCGAGCGTGACGAGCAGGTCCAGCTTGCCTTCGGGCGCCTTGTCGTGCCACTTGACCTCGGTCGGACGTGCATCGCCGGCGCCGAGGTCCTTGCCCTGCACGCCGTTCTCGGTGCCGAGCAGATGTTTGAGGAAGTACTCGTGCCCCTTGCCCGACGAGCCGAGCAGGTTCGAGCGCCAGACGAACAGATTGCGCGGCCAGTTCTGCGGCGCGTCGGGATCCTCGCAGCTCATCTGCAGCGTGCCGTCCTTCAGCGCCTTGATGACGTAGTCCTTCGCGTCGACGCCAGCCGCAGCAGCGTCCTTTGCGACCTGGATCGGATTGGTCTTGAGCTGCGGCGCGCTCGGCAGCCAGCCCATGCGTTCGGCCTGCACGTTGTAGTCGATCAGGCTGCCACCGAACACCGCCTTGTCGGCCAGCGGGCTGAGGATCTCGCCGACGCCGAGCTTCTCGTAGCGCCACTGGTCGGTGTGCGCGTAGAAGAAGCTGGTCGAGTTCTGCTGGCGCGGCGGGCGCGCCCAGTCGAGCGCGAACGCGAGCGGCAGCCAGCCGGTCTGCGGGCGCAGCTTTTCCTGGCCCACGTAGTGGGCCCAGCCGCCACCGGTCTGGCCGACGCAGCCGCACATCATCAACAGGTTGATCACGCCGCGATAGTTCATGTCGGCGTGGTACCAGTGGTTCATCGCGGCGCCGATGATCACCATCGACCGCCCTTGCGTCTTGTCGGCGTTGTCGGCGAACTGGCGCGCCACCGTGATGACCTGGTCACGCGGTACGCCGGTGACGTTCTCCTGCCAGGCCGGCGTGTACGGCGCGTCGTCGTCGTAGCTCTTCCCGCCACTGCCCAGCCCGCGGTCGATGCCGTACTGCGCGGCCTGCAGGTCGAACACCGTCGCCACCAGCGCGTGGCGCTCGTCACCGGCCTTGCCCAGGCGCAACTTCACCGCCGGAACGCGTGCGACGTTCAGATCGCCTTGCTGCTTGTTCGACGGGAAGTGCGGCACGTCGGCGCCGGCGAAGTAGGGGAATGCAACGTCAACGACCTCGTGCGCCTGCGCACCGTCCTCGAGCACCGAAAGCTTGAGCTTGACTTCGGCGTCGTGCCGTGCTTCCTTGGCCTCGAGGTTCCATTTCCCTGCGTCGGCGCGGCCTTCGGGGCCCCAGCGGAAGCCGACCGAGCCGTTGGGCAGCACGGCGCGGCCATTGCTGTCGAACGCCACCGTCTTCCAGTCGGGGTTGTTGGCCTGGCCGAGCTTGCCGTTGAAGTCGCTGGCGCGCAGGTAGCGCCCGGGCGCCAGCACCTTGCGGCCGTCGGCGAGCGTGCGCTCCTCGAGCATCACCAGCAGCGGCAGGTCGGTGTAGCGGCGCGCGTAGTCGTCGAAGTACGCGCTGCGCTTCTCAAAGTAGAACTCATTCAGCACGACATGGCCCATCGCCATCGCGAGTGCCGCGTCGGTGCCCTGCTTGGGGTGCAGCCACAGGTCGCAGAGCTTGGCGACCTCCGAGTAGTCGGGCGTCACCGCAACCGTCTTCGCGCCCTTGTAGCGCACCTCGGTGAAGAAGTGCGCGTCCGGCGTGCGCGTTTGCGGCACGTTCGAACCCCACGCGATGATGTAGTGGCTGTTGTACCAGTCGGCGCTCTCGGGCACGTCGGTCTGTTCGCCCCAGATCTGCGGGCTGGCCGGCGGCAGGTCGCAGTACCAGTCGTAGAAGCTCATGCACACGCCGCCGATCAGCGACAGGTAGCGCGATCCGGCGGCGTAGCTGACCATGCTCATCGCCGGGATCGGCGAGAAGCCGACGACGCGGTCGGGCCCGTGGGTCTTGATCGTGTAGACGTTGGCCGCGGCGACGAGCTGGTTCACCTCCTCCCACGTCGATCGCACGAAGCCGCCCATGCCGCGCAGCTTCTGGTAGTCGCGCCGCGCGTCGGGGTTCTCGACGATGTTCGCCCACGCGTCGACCGGCGATTTCGCGACCTTCAACGCCGCACGCCAGCGCTCGAGCAGCCGCCCGCGCACCATCGGGTACTTCAACCGGTTGGCGCTGTAGAGGTACCACGAGTAGCTGGCGCCGCGCGCGCAGCCGCGGGGTTCGTGGTTCGGCAGGTCAGCACGCGTGCGCGGATAGTCGGTCTGCTGCGTCTCCCACGTGACGATGCCGCCCTTGACGTAGATCTTCCACGAGCAGCTGCCGGTGCAGTTCACACCGTGCGTGCTGCGCACGATCTTGTCGGCGGCCCAGCGGTTGCGATAGGCGTCCTCCCACGTGCGGTCTTCGCCGGTGGTCACGCCATGGCCGTTGGCGAACGACTCCTTGGGCAGCGT
>CP070653.1:1458848-1468039 GCA_020354665.1 Burkholderiales bacterium | reverse complement strand
TTGGCGATCGTCGCGCGGTCCGGCAGCGCGAGGCTCTCGGTGCCGGCGCCGAAGAACTCGACGAACTTGCCGACCACCGTGTGCTTGCGCAGGATCTCGGTCACGGTCAGCACGAGGTCGGTGGCGGTCACGCCCTCGCGCAGCCGGCCGGTGAGCTCGAAGCCCACCACGTCGGGCGTCAGGAAGTAGACCGGCTGGCCGAGCATGCCGGCCTCGGCCTCGATGCCGCCGACGCCCCAGCCGACCACGCCGATGCCGTTGATCATCGTCGTGTGGCTGTCGGTGCCCACCAGCGTGTCGGGATAGTGCACGCCGTCGGCGCGGCGGTGCACGCCGCGCGCCAGGTACTCGAGGTTGACCTGGTGCACGATGCCGAATCCCGGCGGCACGACGCGGAAGGTTTCGAACGCCTGCATGCCCCACTTCATGAACTGGTAGCGCTCGCGGTTGCGCTCGAACTCGAGCTTCATGTTCAGGTCGAGCGCCTTCCTGTCGCCGTAGTGGTCGATCGTCACGCTGTGGTCGACCACGAGATCCACCGGCACCAGCGGCTCGATCTTCTTCGGGTTCTCGCCCATGCGCTCGGCCACGTTGCGCATTGCCGCGAGGTCGGCGAGCAGCGGCACGCCGGTGAAGTCCTGCAGCACCACGCGGGCGACGACGAACGGAATCTCGTCGACGCGCTCCGCGCCCGGTTTCCATCCGGCGAGCTGGCGCACGTGCTCCTCGGTCACCTTCTGGCCGTCGCAGTTGCGCAGCACGCTCTCCAGCACGATGCGCAGCGACACCGGCATGCGGTCGATGTTGGGAAACGTGCGCGCCAGCTCCGCAAGCGAGAACAGGCTCCCCGACTGGCCCGAGGCAGTGCGGAAGGGCTTCAGGGTCGAGGCGAACGGATGGGTCATGGCTGAGGGCTCCTGGCGGTTCTTCTGAGTGCGATTTTGCTTGTCGGATGGGCCAGTATGACAAGGTCGGCCGGTGCCAGCCCTGCCGTCGCTGCGCGCCCGCTGCCTGGCCGGTCCGGCGGAACATCAGGTATTCCACGATAGGTCGCGTGGCATGCGGGGGCTATATTGCGCGGCCGCGCACCAATTGCGCCGTGGCCGGCGGGGGTTCCAGGCGACTGGCTGCCAGGCGCCGCGGCGCGGGTACCCCGAGGCAAGCGACATCACCCACGCGCGAGCGCATGACGATCACCGGCCGCACTCAGGTTTTCTACATCATCGGCGATCCCGTCGCCCAGGTCCGTGCGCCGGAGGTCTACAACCACCTGTTCGGCGGCTACGGCGTGGACGCGGTGGTCGTGCCGCTGAAGCTGCCGGCCGCGTCACTCGCGGGCTTCTTGCAGTACGGCATGGCGGCCGAGAACATTGGCGGCTTCTGGGCGACGATTCCGCACAAGGCCGCGCTGTTCGAGCAGCTCAAGCCCACCGACCCTGTGGCGGTGGTGGCCGGGGCCGTCAACGCCGTCAGGCGCCACGCCGACGGGCACCTGGAAGCCGCGCTCTTCGATGGCATCGGCTTCGTCAAGGGACTGGACCACTTCGGCATCGGCGTCGAGGGCAGGCGCGTGCTCGTGGTGGGTGCCGGTGGCGGCGGTCACGCAGTGGCGGCCGCGATCGCGCAGCGGCGTCCTTCCTCGCTCGGCGTGTACAACCGCACCCGCGAGCGGGCGCAAGCGCTCGTGCAACGGCTCGCCCCGATGATCGGCGCCGCCGCGACGGTCGCGGCATCGAACGATCCGGCCGGCTACGACGTCGTCGTCAACTGCACGTCACAGGGTCTCAAGCCCGACGATGCGCTGCCGTTCGATCCGGCGCGCGTCGACCGCGGGGCCGCGGTGGTCGACATCATCATGAGCCGCGAGCCCACGCCGCTGCTGCGCGAGAGCCGTGCACGCGGCCTGCACGCCGAGGCCGGATTCGAGATGCTGGTTCAACAGGTGCCGGAGTTCCTGCGCTTCTTCGGTCTCCAAGAGATGGCCCGCCAGCTGCAGGGTGACCTGACGGAAGTTCGCGCGCTGCTGCAGCCGAAGTAACGTGTACAGCGCTTTCAGTTCGCACCACCACGACAGGAGACAAACGATGCGACGCCTCATTTCCACCGTCATCGCGGCCGCC
Organism: Burkholderiales bacterium; assembly: GCA_020354665.1. Classification (GTDB taxonomy): domain Bacteria; phylum Pseudomonadota; class Gammaproteobacteria; order Burkholderiales; family Burkholderiaceae_C. The sequence goes on along the minus strand of CP070653.1, from coordinate 1,465,919 downwards.
GCCCTCGGGTTGGCGGGCAGCGCATTCGCGCAGCCGATCAAGATCGCACTGACCGTCGAGCTTTCGGGGGCCGGCACGACGTCGGGCACCAACTTCAAGGACGGCGCCTTGCTGGCGATCAAGGAGATCAACGCGGCGGGCGGCATCCTCGGCCACAAGATCGAAACCACGGTCGCCGACACGCAGAGCAACCCGGGCGTGGCCAAGGGCCTCGCGCAGAAGGCGATCGACGACGACGTGTTCGCGGTGTTCGGCCCGGTGTTCTCGGGGTCGATCCTGGTCAGCATGGCCGAGACGCGTCGCGCCGAGATCCCCAACTTCACCGGCGGCGAGGCCGCGGCGATCACCAAGCAGGGCAACCCCTACATCTTCCGCACCAGCTTCACGCAGGACACCGCGATGCCCAAGGTGGCACGCTACATCGCCAGTAACCTCAAGGCGAAGACCGTCGCCTTGATGTACGTGAACAACGACTTCGGCAAGGGCGGGCGCGACTCGCTGATCAAGGCACTCGACGCGCGCGGAGTGAAGGTCATCGCCGACATCTCGACCGATCAGAGCCAGCTCGACTTCTCGGCCCCGGTGCTCAAGGCCAAGCAGAGCAACGCCGACGTCATCTTCGTCTACACCAACGAGGAAGAAGCGGCGCGCGCGCTGCGCGAACTGCGCAAGCAGGGCGTCACCCAGCCGATCGTCGGCGAGACCGTGCTGACCAGCCAGAAGGTGATCGAACTGGCCGGCGAGGCCGCCAACGGCGCAGTGGCGCACGTCGGCCTGACGGTCGACGCGCCGATCCCGGCGATGCGGGCATTCCGCGCAAAGTTCGAGAAGGAATACAACTACATCTCGGACCACAACGGGATCAAGGGCTACACGGGCATGTACATCCTGAAGACCGCGATCGAGAAGGTCGGCAAGCTCGACCGCAAGGCGGTGGCCAAGACGCTGCACGGCCTGAAGATCTCGGCGGACGCGGTACCCGGCGTCATCATGGACGTGAGCGTTGACAACAACGGTGATCTCGACCGGGCGAGCTTCCTCGTCACGGCCCGAAACGGCAAGCAGGAAGTCAAGGAAATCCTGCCCGCACTCGGGAGCAAGTGACACGGCGGGCGCGGCGGCAGCGCGGCGCGCGGGCGCGTGATCGGCCCGCGCGCTGACGCGGAAGGCCTGCGATGAGCGTCTTCGACGAGCCCAAGGTCGACTGCCACAACCACGTCCTCGATCCGGCGCGCTTTGCGTATGCCGACGACGTCGCCTACCGGCCCGCCGGCCAGGAGATCGGCACGCGGGTGCAGCACGAGGCGGTGATGCACGCCTACGGCATCCGCCATGCGGTGGTGGTCGGGCCGAACTCAGGCTACGGGCACGACAACCGCTGCCTGCTGGACGCACTGGCCGCCAGCGGCGGCCGGTTCAAGGGCATCGCGGTGGTGCCCAGCGACACCGGGCGCGACCAGCTGCTGCAGCTGAAGGCGCGCGGCGTGATCGGCGTCGCGTTCAACCCCACGGTGCACGGTGTCGACTACTACGCGGATGCCGGGCCACTGATGCGTCGGCTGGCCGACCTCGACATGTTCGTGGATGTGCAGGTCGAGCACGACCAGATGGCGGCGATCGCGCCGATGCTGCGCGACAGTGGTGCGCGGCTGCTGGTGGACCACTGCGGCCGGCCCGCCCCTGGCCGGGGACTTGAGCAGGCAGGCTTCCAGGCTGTGCTCGCGCTCGGCCGCGAAGGCCGCGCCGTCGTCAAGCTCTCGGGCTTTCAGAAGTTTTCCACTGGCGCCTACCCGTACGACGACGCGTGGCCGTTCGTGCAGGCGCTGCTCGATGCCTATTCGCTCGACGCCTGCGTGTGGTCATCGGACTGGCCGTTTCTGAAAGCGCCGGAGCGGCTCGACATCGGGCCGTTGCTGAGGCTGGTCGAGCAGCGGCTGCCGTCGGCGGCGGACCGGCGCCGGCTGTTCTGGGACACGCCGTGCCGCGTGTTCGGCTTCCCCTCCACGACCTGAGCGGCCACCGGGCGCCCGGCCGCGACGATCGGTCTGCGCGATGAAAAGGGCCGCCTCGCGGCGGCCTGTCGTGGGGATGCGGAGCGGCGACAAAGCGTCGCGGGCAACGGTGCCCTCAGCGCGCGGGCTGCCTACTCAAATGGCGGTGGGCGCTGCGAGCGGGGGTACACCGCCTGCGATTGGAACGCCCGACTTCGCGACATCGCCTTCGAGCTGGATCGACCAGTAGTGCATCCCCAGCGTGCGGTACAAGCTTGCCGCTTTCGCGAAATGCTCGGCCGCGGGGACCGCGTCGCCGCGGCGCGCTGCAAGCCGGCCGAGGCCGGCGTGGCAGTGCGCGACGAGCGGCTGCATGCCGAGTTCGGTGGCGAGCGTCAGTGCGGCCATGAACTCGCGCTGCGCGTGCATCGATGGCGACGGGCTCGCCGTGCCAATCTCGGCGAGAAGACGACGGGCGTAGGCCTCGTTTCCACGCTCCTTCTGCTCGGTCGCGAGCGCGAGGGCGTTGGTTGCCAGGCGTTCGGCCTGAGCCTGCTCACCGGCCAGCAGGTGGATCTCGCCGCATTTGACGATCAGCAGCGGCAGCCGGCTCAGCCGGCCCATCGTAGTGGCCCCCTCAACCGCTGCATCGAGATGCGACAGCCCTTCGGCGATGCGGCCGCAGCGCGCGTGCGCGACACCGAGGTCGGCGGCGATCGACGGGCGCAGCAGCGGCACCTGCTCACTCATCGCGAGTCCGCGCGCGAGTGGCGGAACCGCCGCTTCGAACTCGCCGATGCGCACCCGGACACCCCCCAGTCCGAGGCACGCGTGGCAAAGGCTGTACGCGTGCCGCGATGCTTCGGCCACCCGCAGTGCCTCCGCGGCGACCCTGCGCGCTGCTTCGAACTCGCCGAGCTCGGCGAGTGTCCACGCGAGATGGCTGCGGGCGCGAACCGCCGGCAGACCCACCTGGCCGAAGTACTCCTGCTCGGATTGCGTGCCGATCAGCTCGACACCGCGCCCCAGGTAATCGCGGGCACTCGCGTAGTTGCCGAGAGTGCGATGAATCTCTCCCAAGGTTATATTGCCTGCGATACGGGGAGTGAGGTCACCGAGACGCTCGCCCAGTGCCAGTACGCGCTCGCCAGCCTCGAGCGCAAGATCTGAGTTGCCAACGTTGCCGTAGTAGTTGGACAGGAACGACAGGATCTGCACAAGGCGCCGTTCATCGTCGAGGTCCTCGGCAAGCGTGCGCGCTGATTCCAGCACCTTGAGCAGGTGCTGGTGCTGGGCCAGCGGAACCAGCGCATTCCGCAGGTCGCAGTGGATGTCGAATGCGAGCTCGCGTGACTGCCGCGTCTGCGGCAGCCGGGAGAGCACCTCGAGCGCGCGTTCGAAATAGGCGACCGCCTCGCGGATTGCGAACTGCGCGGCCGCCACACGACCGGCGTCGCGCAGATAGGGGACCGCCCGGTCCCAGGCCTCGCCCTGCACGGCATGGCGCGCGAGGATGCTGGGGTCGCCGCCGCTACCCAGGGCATCCAGGATGCCGAGGTGCAGTTGTTGCCGGCGACCTGTCAGCAGGGTGTCGTAGGCGACGGCCTGGGTCAGCGAGTGCTTGAATTCGTAGGTGAGCGCCGACGCGTTGCTGCGTTCGACGAGGAGCCCCGCCCACTCGAGCCTGCGCAGCGATGTGCGCAGCTCCTCGGGCGCTAGTGCGCATGTGCGCTCGAGCAGGGCCACGCTGGCCGACTCGCCAACGGCGGCGAGGATTTGAAGCACGTGCTTGTCCTCGCGGGCCAGGCGATCGATTCGCGCGGCGAGTACACCCCGCACGGTCGGCGGAATTGTCCTCAGCTCGCGCCGCGTCCCCAGCTGGTAATGCCCCGGCCTGCCGGTGAGATCTCCCGCCTCCACCATGCTGCGCACGTATTCCTCGATGAACAGGGGATTGCCCCCGCTGCGTCGTGGCAATTCCTGTTTGAGCTCGGCGAGCGACGGATCGTCACCGAGCAGGCTGGTGATCATCCTTCGTGTCGCTGATGATGACAGGCCGTCCAGGTCGAGCTCGAGCCGTTGGCGATGGGCAAGCCAGCCCGCTTCGTAGTCGGGTCGAAACGTGAGCAGCACGAACGTCGATCGAGGCAGGTTCTGCACGAAGAGGTCGAGAAAAGCGCGGGTGTCGGACGTCACCCACTGCAGGTCCTCGTAGGCGAGCACCAAGGGACGCTCCGCAGTGATCCGGCGCGCGAGCCACATCAGCGCTGAGGATGCCCGCTGCCGCCGTTCAGCCGGCGGCAGGCTGAAGAACCGGTGGTTCTCGGGTAGCGCCCTCAGCAGCGCGAGCAATGGCGCGCCGATCTCGTTCGAGTCGCCGTCGAGCGCGAGGATGCGCCCGGCGACTTTCTCCTGAAGGGTGCGGACGTCGTCGGTTTCGGCGACATTGAAATACTGCCGCAGGACGTGCGTGCCGGGGCGATAGCCTGCGCCACTACCGTATGGCGCGCTGCCGCCATCGAGTGCGAGCACGTTGCGCCGCGCGATCCGGCGCAGGAACTCGTGGACGAGCCGCGACTTACCGATGCCCGCCTCGCCGACAATCACGGCCAGTCGACCCGTGCCGTCGCGCAACATCGCATTGAACGTCGCGACGAGTGCCTCGAGTTCGCCGCTGCGCCCGGTGAACGGCGTCATCGCGCGCGCCGGCGCGCGATCGAAGCGCGATCGCGGTACTGCCTTGCGGCCGATTTCGGCGACCTCGATCCGCTGGTCGAAGCCCTTGACCGGCACGGGACCGATCCGGCGCACCTCGACGTGGCCTTCGGCGAGGCGAGCCGTTTCGGCCGTCGCCAGGATCGTCCCGGGCGTCGCCATCTGCTCCATCCGCGCAGCCAGGTGCACAGCCAACCCGACCGCGGTGTACGAGACGGCAAGGCCGTGTCCAGTCACATTGAGCACCACCTCGCCCGAGTTGAGGCCGACGCGGATCTGGATCGACACACCGTGCGTGCGCTGGATATCGTCGCTGTAGCGGCGGATGAGGTCCTGCATTGACAGCGCCGCGTGGCAGGCACGCACCGCGTGGTCCTCCCACGAAATCGGCGCGCCGAACAGCGCCAGGATGCCATCGCCCATCACCTGGCTCACCGTGCCGCCGTACTTTTCGACCGCTTCGCACATGCGCTCGACGACCGGCCGGAGCAGCTTGCCTACCTCCTCGGGATCGCGATCGGCGATGAGCTCCAGCGAGCCCTTGAGGTCCGCGAACAGTACCGTGACGAACTTGCGCTCACCTTCGAGCGTTGTGGTTGCCTGCAGAAGTCGCTCGGCTGCGCCGCTCGCAGTGGACGGTGCGACTGCGTGCCCGCACTCGGGACAGAACTTGGCCCCCGGTGGTAGTTCGTGGCCGCACGGCATGCACCGGGCGGGTCGCGCCACGTCATGCATGGCCGAGACCCCGCCGAACATCGCGGGCACGGTCACCTTTCGGTGGACTCGCGGGTTCCCCCCTGGGGCGCTGGCAGCGCAACCGATCCCAGTCGCGAGGCCGGAAAGAAACGCGCACGCACGCACCCGCTCCGGCAAGACCGTTGGCCGGGACGAGGGGTACGGGATGGGTCACGTGGACTCCCGACGAGTTGGCAGGCGGGTGCGAACGTTCCCGCGAATGTTATTCCGCGGCGACCTGCCGCGCGAGGGGTCGACCACCATCGGCTGTGCCGCGGCGCGAGGCCGAACGCGACGGTGGCGTCCGGCCTCACTGCGGCGGTTCGCGCGGCCGTGCTCGCGTCTCCAAGCGGCCAGACGAGCGCAAAGGAGGTCAACAAGTCGATGCCGCCTACGGCAGTTCGTCGATGCCTATGCGCTCGACGCTTGTGTCCGGGCGTCAGACTGGTTGTTTGCCAGGGCGCCGGAACGCGACCATCGATTCGTGCCATGAAAAAGGCCGCCTCCCGGCGGCCTGTCGTGGGGATGCGGAACAGCGACGGAGCGTCGCGGGCAACGGCCCTCGTCAGCGCCCGGCCTCGCGCGCCGCGGTGGTGGCCACCCGTTGCTCGGCGTGCGTGCAGGCGTCGACCATGCGCTGTCCGACCTTGCTGTTCATCAGCATCGACTTGCTCGGAATCTGCAGCCACATCACGCCGGCTCGTTTGTCCTCGAGCCGCACGGCGCCAGTGGTCGTCTCCTCAGGGACCATCGTGTACGTGGCATTCTTGTATGCGACCTTGAAGTGGCCGGGGTGCTCGGCCCACGGCTCGACCGACACGGTCTGGTTGAATTCGCAGTCGGCGCGACCGGTGAGCACGCGCGAGGCGATCTGAAGCTGGTTGTCGTTGATCGACTGGACCGTCTCGGTGGCCAGTGCCAGGCCCTTGGCCTGGTTACTCAACTCCTGGCGCGATTTCGATGCCTTGGCGACGCGGACCTTCTTGTCTTGCGTCGACGGGGTGCTCGATTCGGCGAACACCGCAGGGCTCGCGAACGCGAACGCAACCAACGCGGCAACGGTGACGATACGACTCATCTGCGGCTCCTGTCCGAAAGACGGAATGACTGCATTGTGAGTTGGCTCTTGGCCGCGGCGCCAGAGGGATGCACCCTCAATGCAACAATTTGATGGCGGTGTTCGGCGTGCAGCAGGCGAAGGCGCCCGGCCGGGGTGCCGCACCGTCGCCATCGCGGAGCCGCGGCGGCGTGGTTCGCGTCACGGAATCCATGCCCGCGGGGCCGCATAGGTGTGAGCCCGCGCGTGCGAGAGACCTGCGAGCGGTCACGCCGCACGGACACAATTGTTTGATCTTGCGATCCGCGTGCGCACGGACTTCGCGGCGCTGCGTCGCGACGTCGCGACACTGACGATGCACCGGCGCGCTGCGGCGAGACGTTGATCACGGGCGCGCTGACGAAAAGAAGGCCGCGCGCACCTCGGCCGGCAGGGGTTGTCCCGTACGCTCGGCGCGCTCGAGGACGTGCCAGAAGTAGCGGTTGCTTGCCCGATCGTGCAATGCGTCGCGATGGCGAATCGGCGCCCAGGCTGGCGACTGCGCGGCAAGCAGGACCTCGATCGCCTGGTCGA
>CP070653.1:1451191-1458748 GCA_020354665.1 Burkholderiales bacterium | reverse complement strand
GGGTGGCCTGATCGCTGCGGATCGTGCGGTCGGCACCGACCGCGCGCACCATCGCGAGCGCACGGTCGTTGATGTCGCAGGCGATGACCTGCGCGGCACCGGCCAGCCTTGCCGCCATCACGCACATGCAGCCGATCGTCCCGCCGCCGGCGACGAGCACCGTTTCGCCGAGCAGCGGCCCAGCGCGCTGGACCGCGTGCAGGCCAATCGACAGCGGCTCGGCACACGCGATCTCGCCCAGCGTCACGTCGGGCTCATCGATCGGCGTCAGCTGCGCCTCGCCGATCACGAAGCGCTCGCGAAACATCCCCTGGGCATGCGAGAACACGCTCGCGCTGCCGAGAAAGAACATCTGCCGGCACAGGTTGCCGCGCCCGGCGCGGCAATAGTCGCAGCCACCGCAAGGGTGCGACGGATTGATCGCGACCTTCTGTCCCGGCTTGACGCGCGTGACCGCGGATCCCACGGCTTCGACGATTCCCGAAGCCTCGTGCCCCGGCACCAGCGGCTCGCGCACGACGAACGCGCCGACGCGACCCTCCATGTAGTAGTGCAGGTCCGAGCCGCAGATGCCGCCGGCGCCCAGCCGCAGCAGCACGTCGTGAGGGCCGACCGCGCGCGGCGTTTCCTGCTCGATGCGCAGGTCGAGCGCGGCGTGGATCGTGCAGGCCAGCGACATGGCAGGTGTCTCGTTCATTGCTTGCCGCCACGAGCCGGCGCAAAGCGGCGCGTCGCGGTGTGCGGCGCACGGTGACCCGGCGCCTTGCCGGCGATCGTAGCCTGCGGAATCCTCGGCGACAGTATTGGAAAACCCTCTTTACCCGGCGCCGCTCAGAGGCCCGACGCTGCCAGTTCGTCCCGCGTGGGCAGCCCCTCGGTGTCACCGCGCACCTGCACTGCGCGCGCGCCGATCCACGCGGCACGGCGCACCGCATCGGGCACTGCGCGGCCAGCGAGCAGACCGCTGATCACGCCAACCGCAAAGCCGTCGCCGGCGCCGACGGTGTCGATCACCTGGTTGACCGCAAAGCCCGGAATGTGCCCGCGCCCGGCCTCGCCGTCGTAGTACGCGCCCTCGGCCCCGAGCTTGACGACGACCAGCCTGGCACCCAGCCGACGATAGAACGCGGCAACGTCTTCGGGTGTGGTCTGCCCGGTGAGCTGGCGACCTTCGTCGAGACCGGGCAGCACCCAGTCGGCTTGCGCGGCCAGGCTATTGAGCGTCGCGCGCATGACATCGCTGGAGGGCCAGAGCGAGGGCCGCAGGTTGGGATCGAAGCTGATCGTGCGGCCGTGTGCGCGCAGGTGCGCCATTGCCGCGCGGGTGGCCGCCAGCGTGGTGGTCGTCAGCGCGGGGAAGACGCCGGTCGCGTGCAGATGGCGGGCACTCGCGAGCCAGGGCAGGTCGAGTTCGGCGGGCTGGAGCTCGCTCGCGGCCGAGCCCTTGCGGTGGTATTCGATCGGCGGGTCGCTGCCGTCTTCGACCCGGCCCTTGAACATGAAGCCGGTGCGTGCGCCCGGCACGATCGCGACATGGCTGCAGTCGATGCCCTCGCGCGTGAATTCGCCGATCAGAAAGCGGCCCATCGAGTCGTCGCCGAGACGGCTGACCCAGCCGACCCGCAGGCCCAGTCGCGCCAGGCCGACCGCGACGTTGGTCTCGGCGCCGGCGGTGCGTTTCTCGAAATGACGCACCGTTTCGAGCGGGCCGGTTTCGCTGGCGACGAACAACGCCATCGCTTCGCCGAGCGTCACGACCTCGAGGCTCACCGGTAAGTCTCCAAGGTCGCCTGAACCCCCTGCGCGCGCAATGATTCGAGCGCCGGCGCGACGGCAGCGACCAGCGCCGGGGCGCCGGCCAGGTCGCCGAACACCGGCGCATAGCGCGTCAGCATCTCGGTGCGCGCGCGCGGGTCGGGCAGTGCCTCGGCGCGACGCGCGAGGGCGACGAGGTCGTCGGCCAGCGGGTCGTCGATCGGATACGGTTCCCCGCGCTCGTCACGCCCGCGCAGGTAGTGCAGCCACGACGCGATTGCCAGACCGAGGCGTGCGATCGGCTGCTGCTTCGCGAGACGGTCGCGCACGGTGCCGAGCAGCCGCTGCGGCAGCTTCTGCGAGCCGTCCATCGCGATCTGCTGCGTGCGATGTGCCAGCGCCGGGTTGGCAAACCGCGCGAGCAGGCTCGTGCGGTAGGCGGCACTGTCCAGCCCGGGCAGTGCCGGCAGCGTGGGTTCGATCTCGTCGCGCATCAACGCCTCGATGAAGGCATGCAGGGCCGCTTGACCGATCGCGACGTCGACCGTGTGCCAGCCGGCCGTCGCGCCGAGGTAGGCAATCGCCGAGTGGGTGCCGTTGACCATGCGCAGCTTCAGTGTTTCCCAGGGCGCTGCCTCGGCAACGAAGCGCGCACCACCGCGATCCCAGGCCGGACGGCCGGCGGCAAAGCGGTCTTCGACCGCCCAGTCGAAGAAGGGCTCGGCGATCACCGGCCACGCGTCGCGCAGGCTCAGCTGGGCGTCGACCTGCCTGCGGTCATCAGCGGTCGTGCGCGGCACGATGCGATCGACCATGCTGTTGGGAAAGGTGCAGCCGTCGGCGATCCAGCGCGCGAGCGCAGGGTCAACGCGCTCGGCGAACGCCAGCACGAGGCCCTGCAGCGTGTGGCCGTTCGACGGCAGGTTGTCGAGCGACAGCAGCGTCAACGGTGCAAGTCCCGCGGCGCGCCGGCGTGCCAGCCCACGCACGATGAAACCGGCCGCGCTGCGCGGCGCGTCGGGATGCGCGAGGTCGTGCACGATGTCGGGGTGGCCGAAATTCAGCGCGCGCGTCGCGGGGTCGTGCGCATAGCCCTTTTCGGTGACGCTGAGGCTGACGATGCGCGTGGCCGACGCTGCGATCGCGGCCAGCACCGCGGCAGGGTCTTCGGGCGCGACTCGTACCTGCAGCACGCAGCCGATCACCTGCAGCCGCTGGCGCGCTCGCCCGGCCTCGTCGGCATCGCGCAGCGCCAACGTGTAGAGGCCGTCCTGCGGGGCCAGGGCATCGCGGGTGTCGCCGTGGCGCAGCGAGACGCCGACGATGCCCCAGCGCGGATCGCCGTCGGCATCGATCGCGGCCTCGGTCGCAACCGCGAGATGCGCGCGCATGAAGGCGCCGATGCCCAGGTGCACGATGCCGGGCTGCAACGCGGCTCGGTCGTAGCGCGGGCGCGCCACCGCGTCGGGCAGCGCCGCGAGTGCGTTGGCGCTCAGGCATTTCATCGCGCCTGCGTTCACCAATGCCAGAGCGTGCCGTCGTGCTGCAGGCGGTTGACCGGCAGGTAGGCACGCTGGTAGGGAAACTTCGCCGCCAGCGCCTCGTCGATCTCCACACCATGACCCGGCGTCTCGCCGGGGTGCATGTAGCCGTCCTTGAACACGTAAGCGTGCGGGAAGACCGCGTCGGTCTCGTCGGTGTGACGCATGTATTCCTGGATGCCGAAGTTCGGCACCCAGAGGTCGAAGTGCAGCGCTGCACCCATGCAAACCGGCGAGAGGTCGGTCGCGCCGTGGCTGCCGGTGCGCACCTGGTAGAGCGCCGCGAGGTCGGCGATGCGGCGCAGGTGCGTGATCCCGCCGGCATGCACGACGGTCGTGCGGATGTAGTCGATCAGCTGGTTCTCGATCAGTGCCTTGCAGTCCCAGATCGTGTTGAAGACCTCGCCGACCGCGATCGGCGTCGTCGTGTGCTGGCGGATCAGGCGAAAGGCGTCCTGGTTCTCGGCCGGGGTCGCGTCCTCCATCCAGAACAGCCGATACGGCTCGAGGTCCTTGCCGAGCCGCGCCGCTTCGATCGGCGTGAGCCGGTGGTGCACGTCGTGCAGCAGATGGACGTCGTCGCCCACTGCGTTGCGTACCGCGTCGAACAGCCGCGGCGTGTGGCGCAGGTACTTCGCGGTGTCCCAGTCGTGCTCGGATGGCAGCGATGCATCGGCCGGTTCGTAGAACATCGTGCCGCGGCCCACGCCGTAGACCTTCTCGAGGCCCGGCACGCCGCTCTGGGCGCGGATGGCCCTGTAGCCCATTGCTCTGTAGCGCAGCACCTCGTCCACCGTTTGCTCGATGTCCTGCCCGTTGGCGTGGCCATAGACCAGCACGCCGGTGCGGCTCGCACCGCCGAGCAGCTGGTACAGCGGCAGGCCGGCGGCCTTGGCCTTGATGTCCCACAGCGCGGTGTCGACGGCGGCAATCGCGCTCATCGTCACCGGCCCGCGCCGCCAATACGCGCCGCGGTAGAGGTAATGCCAGATGTCCTCGATCTGGTGTGGATCGCGCCCGATCAGGCAGGGAATCACGTGATCGGTGAGGTAGCTGGCCACCGCCAGCTCGCGCCCGTTCAGCGTGGCATCGCCGATCCCGCTCAGACCCTGGTCGGTCTCGATCTTCAGCGTGACGAAGTTGCGCCCCGGGCAGCAGACGATGACGCGGGCGTTGGTGATCTTCACGACCGACTCAGCGGGGCACGAGTGTCGCGCCAGTGAGCTTCTCCTGCGCTTCCACCAGCGAGGGCACGAGCTTCTTGCCGAAGCCGAGCGCGCTGGCGATGCACAGTGACTGGTGCACCGCTTCGCCGACCACGCTGGGCGCAGCGACGCTTTCGGCCAGGTGCGTGTAGTAGCGCAGGTCCTTGCGGGCGTTGTCGAGTTCGAACTTCAAGCCATCCATCTGTCCCTGCAGCGTCTTGGCCATGGCCTGGAACAGGCCGTTGTTGATCGGCCCGGCGCTGATCAACTCGACGAGCCTGCGCACGTCGACGCCCGCGCGCTGTCCCACCGCGAACGCCTCGGCGGTGGCGGTGCACACGGCCTGGGCGATGAAGTTGTTGAGCAGCTTGATGGTGTGCCCTGCGCCCGGGCCACCGACGTGCAGCACGTTCTCTGCGAAGCCGCGCATCACCGGCTCGAGCTTCGCGAACACGGCGTCCTCGGCGCCGACCATTACATTCAGGCGCCCAGCCTCGGCCTCCACCGGCGTGCGCGACAACGGCGCATCGACGAAGGTCACGCCGCTGGCGGCGCAACGCTCGCGCAGCACCGCGGTCGAGGCGGGCTCGCTGGTGGAGCAGTCAACGATGACGAGGCCCTTGGGTGCGCCGCCGAGCAGACCATCGTCACTCAGCACGCAGGCCTCGACCTGCGGCGAGCCGGTCACGCACACGAACACGATCTCGTTGCCGGCGGCCAGGGCATTGGCACTGGGCGCCTCGGTGGCGCCGGCGGCCAGCAGGTCGGCCACCCGTTCGCGATTGCGGTGGACGGTGAGTGACAGCTGATGGCCCTTGGCCAGCAGGTTCTTCGCCATGCCATGGCCCATCAGGCCGCTGGCGCCGATGAATCCGATCTTCGCCATGTGATCTCTCCTCCTTGTCGGCCCCAGCAGGGCACGTTGCTTGCCATCGCGGCAATAAACATTCGGCAGGCCGACACGGTAGCAGCGTCATGGCCGTGACCTTGCCCGCGGATCGTGCGGATGCCTGCACGGTAGGGGTGGGACGCTGCGGTCCGCTGCGGCCCGACGGCCTGCCTCGGGGTTCGTCCCGGTGCGGCGCGGCGCCGCCAGTGAATACTATGGTATGACGATTGAGAGCAGTGCCGATGCTTTCCCCTAGGCGACGTGCAGGAGCGCCCAGCTTGATTCCCGTCCTTGGCTCAGCAGCGCGCGCGCCGGTGGCCTCGGCGTGGATCGGGCCGGCCTGTGGACCGTGCGATCGCCGCCGACGATCCGGCGCTGACGGGTTCGCGGCGGCAACGAATGACGGTCGCCGATGGGAGCGCTGATGGCCGAGCCACACTTGATTCCGCTCGACGCGCTGCGCAGCGCGATGCGCCTGGTGGTGCAGGGATTCGGCAGTTCACCCGACGAGGTCGTGGCGGTGGCCGACAACCTGATCGATGCGAACCTGACCGGCCATGATTCGCACGGCATCGGCATGCTGCCGCGGTATGCCCAGGCCTACCGCGAAGGCTGTCTCAAGCCCAACGCGCATGTCCGCGTGCTGCTCGATGCCGGCGCGTTGCTGCGGCTGGACGGCGACGCCGGCTTCGGCCAGGTGATCGGCCGCGAGGCGATCGCGCTCGGCATCGATCGCGCGCGACAGCATGGCAGCGCGATCGTCGCGCTGGGCAACTCGCACCATCTGGGCCGCATCGGCGCCTGGGCCGAACAGGCGGCCGATGCGGGCCTGGTGTCGCTGCACTTCGTCAATGTCATCGCGCGGCCGATCGTCGCCCCGTTTGGCGGTGCGAAGGCGGGGTTCGGCACCAACCCGTTCACCGCCGGCGTGCCGCTGCGCGGGCGCGATCCGCTGATCCTGGACTTCGCCACCAGCATGATCGCGCAGGGCAAGACGCGCGTCGCGTTCAACAAGGGTGAACCGGTGCCCGATGGATGCCTGCTCGACGATCACGGTCGGCCGACCACCGACCCGCGCTGGTCGGTCGTCGAACCCTGGGGTGCGATCCTCACCTTCGGCGCACACAAGGGTTACGGCATGGCGGTGTTGAGTGAATTGCTCGGCGGCGCGCTCGCCGCCGGACGTGTCGGCCACCTCGACGACGGCAAGCGCCAGCGCGTGCTCAACGGCATGCTCAGCGTGCTGATCGACCCGGCGGCGCTCGGTGGGTGCGAGGCCTTCGAATCCGAGGCGCTCGCCTTCGTCGACAGCCTGCACGCGGCCCCGACGCGCGAGGGCGTCGAGCGCGTGCTGATTGCCGGCGACCCGGAGCGGACCCACCGTGCGCAGCGCACGGCCCAAGGCGTGCCGGTGGACTTGACGACGTGGCAGCAGATCCTGCAAGCCGCCGCAAGCCTGGGTGTCGAGCCACGTCTCGTCGACGCAGCCGCCGGGCTGGCGTGAGAGCGCGTCGGGCTGCGGCAAACGGCACACGAGGACGCGATGCGCATTGTCGTGATGGGGGTCAGCGGCTGCGGCAAGACGACGCTCGGCGAGGCGCTGGCCGCTGCGCTCGGGCTGCCGTACGTCGAGGGCGATGCGCTGCATTCGCCGCAGAACGTCGCGCGCATGGCCGCTGGCGTGCCACTGACCGACGCCGACCGTCAGGATTGGCTGCACGAAATAGGGCAGCAATTGGCACGAGCCGGCAACGGCGTGGTCGTCAGCTGCTCGGCACTGAAACGCAGCTACCGCGACCTGCTGCGCCGCGCCGCGCCGGACCTGCGCCTCGTCTATCTGCGCGGCGAGCCGCCGCTGCTCGCGCAGCGCCTGGCCGCGCGGCGAGGTCACTACATGCCGGCCTCGCTGCTGCAAAGCCAGCTCGACACGCTGGAACCGCCTGCGCCCGATGAACGCGCGATCGAGGTCGACGCGTCGCACTCGCCGGCGCAGGTCCTCGCCCACGTACGACGTCAACTGCAGGTGCCACCAGCATGATCGACAACACCACCTTTCGCCTCGACGGGCGCCTAGCCCTCGTCACGGGATCATCGACCGGCATCGGCTTGGCGCTGGCGCGCGGGCTCGGGCAGGCCGGCGCACACCTCGTGCTCAACGGCCGGGACG
>CP070653.1:1430202-1451091 GCA_020354665.1 Burkholderiales bacterium | reverse complement strand
TGTCGCCGTCCGGGTCGTGGTTGGCGACGGAGTCGTAGTTCCCTGGCGCCGAGATGTTGGTCACCGCGAAGGTGATGCTCGATTGCCTCGTCGAGATCCGGCTGCGCATGATGCTGCACTGACCGAAGACATTGGTCGTGCACGACGGACTGCCCTTGTAGCCCGTCCACTGTCCAGTCACCGTCGCGCCTTGAACAAGTTCCTCAGTTGAGTCATGGACCGTGACGGTCACCGTCGCGCTCCAGTTCCTGGAGGCGGCTGAAGCCCTGCCATCCAGGTCGCCGACGTGAACCGGGAGTGGGGTCGTTGGTGGTGGCGGCGGCGGCGGCGTGCCGCCGTTCTGCGCGTTGGAGATGTCGAGCGCGAAGGTGCCGCCGAGGCCGTTGTTGTTGCTGTCGTTCGCCGGTGTGACGCGCACTCGGTAGACGCAGTCGCCGCTCGACGGACAGCTCGGATCGGCACGCAAGGTCTCGTGCCGGCCACGGGCGAACAGGTACAGGCCGTTCGTGTCGATGCCGCACCCCAGGTTGATTTCCTCGCCGGGCAGCGCGGGCGCGGGCGCCTGGCCGGCACAGCCGGAGGTGGCGACCACGCGGCCGTCGGGTGCGAGCAGCTCGAAATCTATGTCGGGGCTCCATTCGAAAGCGAAACAAATGCCGAAAAACCCTAAGACGCACTTCGGACTGCCGTTGATCGTCGCCATCACGGCCACCGGCATGGTCGGATCGGCCACGTTGAACGCGTATTCGCTGCTCGCGTAATTGCCGACGCTGTCCTCGATCCTCAGCCGGGACGGAAATTGGGTTGCCGTGGGTTGGACGCCAGCCGCCGTAGCGACGAGCGCCGCCACGTCGATCACTCCAGAGCCCCACTCGGCATCCTTGCCTGATGCGCCGCGATCCTTTGCGCTCGACTCGACGAGCTGCTTGGCCTGCGCCGGCGTGAGGGATGGATTCTTCTGCCAGGCCAGCGCGACGGCGCCGGCGACGAAGGGCGTCGCCATCGACGTGCCGGAGTAGGTCACGTAGCCGTTGCCGCTGCCCGCCTTTGCAGCCGTGATCGAATGACCCGGTGCACAGACGTCCGGCTTCAGGTAGCGGAAGCTCCCGGTGCTGCTCGAGATCGGGCCGCGGCTGGAAAACGGGGCAACGTAGACGCCCATCGATCGGGCATCGGTGAGCGCCGGCGTAGAGTACTCGGAACAGGCGGCCACAGTGATCACGTTCTGCGCGGCACCGGGCGCCTCGACCGTGCCGGGTTCGGCGCCGGTGTTGCCAGCGGCGACGACGACGGATTTGGGCGAGCAACCCGCGCACGTCCCGGCAACTGCGGCATTGGCGGCCTGGGATAGCGAATCGAGACCGTCGGACGGTCCGCCGCTGCCCAGGCTCATCGAGATCACGCGCACGCCGACCTGCTTGGCGCACCACTCGATGCCGGTGATGACGTCGGAGTCCGAGCCACTACCGTTGGCGGCGAGCACCTTGGCGGCGTAGAGCGAAGCGGCGGGCGCGACGCCGCTGTACCGCGCCGCGCTCGCGCCGCCATCGCCGTCGCCGACCGCGATCGAGGCCACGTGCGTGCCGTGCCCGTGATCGTCGTAGGCCTCGGTGAGCGCGCTCGTGGCGTCGAAGAAGGGGATGGTGCCCTTGCCATTGAGCTGCTCGTGCGCAGGATCCACGCCGGTATCGACAATGCAGACGCCGACACCCGCGCCGGTCGCATTCAGGCTCGTCCGTGCCACATCGACACCGAAATCGCTGCGCGCCGAGTCGAGCCGGGTATAGACGGTGAAGTCCTCCTCGATGCGGAACACATTGGGCATGCGGGCCAGCGCGCGGATCTGTCCCGCAGTGAGTGTTCCCGCGAAGCCGTGAATCAGGCGGAACTCGCGCTTCAGTTCGAACGCACCGATCGCGTCGCGCGCCTGCGCGGCACTGCCCGGGCCCTTGAACGTCACCACCACGCCGTAGCGGTCGCCGGGCCTGGCGCTTTCAAGCTGGGCCTGAAGCCCGTCCGAAATGCCGTCGCCGTCGCGATCGATCAGCGGCCGCTTGGATTGCACCAGCTCCGTGGGCTGGGAGCCGGGCGCCGCGGCGCTGACAAGCGGCACCAGCATCGCCAGCGCGAACAGGCAGTGTGCGTAGCGCATAGGCCCTCCTCGCTTGATCGTGAGGGAATTTTCGTGCGCAAGCGGCCTTCGGTCTCAGACCCTGAATGAGCGTCGGGTTAGCACGGTCAGGCTGTTACATCGCAAGCAGGAACGCGATTGACGCCTCGCGATAACCTGCCGCATCTCGTTTCAAGGTGAGACGAGATTCGCCTGTTGCGACAATGCCGCCATGTGGTGCACTTCGTTTTCCGTCCGGTCCGCCGACGGTCAAGAAGCACGGGGGCCGGCCGTGTGCGCATGGTGTGCACAGTCCGTTTCGAGTTGCCCGCAGTCGTCGCATTCGCAGGAGAAGAAGTGCTGGTAGGTCAGGCCGATCGCCGATGGCGTTTGTGCGTGGCGCCGATGATGGACTGCACCGACCGCCATTGCCGCTACTTCCATCGGCTGATCACGCGGCGCGCAAGGCTGTACACCGAAATGGTGACCACCGGCGCGTTGCTGCACGGCGACGTGCCGCGGCACCTCGACTTCAACGACGAGGAGCATCCGGTGGCGCTGCAGCTCGGCGGCAGCGAGCCGGACGAGCTCGCGCACTGCGCGAAGCTCGCGGCGCGCTGGGGCTACGACGAGATCAACCTCAACTGCGGCTGCCCGAGCGAGCGCGTGCAGCACGGTGCGTTCGGCGCCTGCCTGATGGCCGAGCCCGCGCTGGTGGCCGACTGCGTGAAAGCGATGCACGAAGCGGCCGGCCTGCCGGTGACGGTGAAGCACCGCATCGGCATCGACCGCACCGAGAGCTACGAGTTCGTGCGCGACTTCGTCGGCACGGTCGCCGAGCGCGGCGGTTGCGGCGTCTTCATCGTGCACGCGCGCAACGCGTGGTTGAAAGGGCTGAGCCCGAAGCAGAACCGCGAGGTGCCGCCTCTGCGCCATGATGCCGTGCACCGGCTCAAGCTCGACTTCCCGGCGCTATCGATCGTGATCAACGGCGGCATCCAAACTGAGAGCGAGATCGCCGCTCACCTTCTGCACGTCGACGGCGTGATGGTCGGTCGCGAGGCCTACCACCACCCATGGTCGATGGCCGCGTGGGACCGGCGCTTCTTCGACGACGAGGCGCCGTTGCCTGACCGGCATGCAGTCGAGGAAGCGATGGTCGGCTACATGGAACGCGAGGCCGCCGCACACGCGACGCCGTGGCCGAGCATCGCGCGGCACATGATGGGCCTGTGGAACGGCACGCCGGGCGCGCGGCGCTGGCGGCAGGTCTGGAGCGATCATCGCCTGAAGGACCTCGCGCCGCGCGAGGTCGAGCGGCGCGCACACGCGGCGATGCGCGACGCGGCGGCAGCGCCGACGACGTGAGGGGGCGAGATGGCCCGCGCGGGGCACGCGATCCATCTACCGCAGGCGTACTGGAACCGTGACGCCGACGTGCTGCTCGGCGCGCTCGGCGCGTCGCGAACGGGGCTGTCTGCGCGGCAGGCGGCGGCCCGGCAGCGGCGCTTCGGCGCCAACCGGGTCGAGGAAACCGACGAGACGCATGCCGGCACGCTGCTGCTGCGCCAGTTTTCCAATCCGCTGGTGTTGATCCTGCTGTTCGGGGCAGCGGTCTCGCTGGTGCTGCGCGAGTGGACCGAGGCGGCGATCATCATCGCGGTGGTGCTCGGCAGCGCGCTGCTCGGCTTCGCGCAGGAGTACCGCGCCAATGCCGCGATGGCCGGGCTGCGGCGCCGGCTTGCGCTGCAGGCAAGGGTGCGCCGCCAGGGTCGCAGCGCGACGCTGCCGGCCAGCGCGCTGGTGCCTGGGGACATCGTCGAGTTGTCGGCAGGCAACCTCGTGCCGGCCGATGGCGTCGTGCTCAAGGCGCGCGACTTCCTGGTCACCGAGGCCGCGCTGACCGGCGAACCGTTCCCGGTCGAAAAACGGCCCGGCATCGTCGCCGTCGAAGCGACGCTCGCCGCACGCGGCAACTGCGTGTTCCTCGGCACGTCGGTGCGCAGCGGCACCGCGACGGTGCTCGTCGTGCAGACGGGGCGCGCCACCGTGCTCGGCGCGCTCGCGGGTCGGCTGCGCCAGCGGCCCCGCGAAACCGCGTTCGCCCACGGCCTGCGCCAGTTCGGCCAGCTACTGCTGCGCGTGATGCTCGTGACGGTCGTGTTCGTGCTCGCCGTCAACCAGTGGCTCGGCCGGCCGATGGTCGAATCGCTGCTGTTCGCGGTCGCCCTCGCGGTGGGGCTGTCGCCCGAGCTGCTGCCGGCGATCGTCAGCGTCACGCTGTCGCACGGCGCGCGCGCGATGGCCAAGCGCGGCGTGATCGTGCGGCGGTTGGAGGCGATCGAGAACCTGGGCAGCATGGACGTGCTGGCCACCGACAAGACCGGCACGCTGACCGCCGGCGTGATCGCACTGAGCGAGGCCGTCGACGCGGCCGGCGAGCGCTCGAAGCGTGTACTCGAGCTGGCTTACCTCAACGCCAGCCTGGAGACCGGCATCGACAACCCGCTCGATGCGGCAATCGTCGCCGCGGGACGCGGTGCCGGGCTCGCGGAGCCCGCACCGCAGCGCAAGGTCGACGAGATTCCGTACGACTTCATCCGCAAGCGGCTGACGATCGTCGTCGACGATGGCGAGGGCGCGCACCGCATCGTCACCAAGGGCGCATTCGCGAACGTGTTGTCGGTCTGCACGCAGATGGCGCACGCGGACGGCGAGGCGCCGCTCGACGGCGCGCGGCTCGACGCCCTGCAGCGTCTGTTCGAGGACTGGGGCCGTAACGGCATTCGCGTGCTCGCGGTGGCAACGCGGCGCGTCGCCGCGCGCAGCGCTTACCACCACGAGGACGAGGCCGGCATGACGCTGTCCGGTTTCCTGCTGTTCCTCGATCCGCCCAAGCCGCAGGTGCAAAAGACGCTCGCCGACCTCGCGGCGCTGGGCATCGCGATCAAGGTGATCACCGGCGACAACCGCCACGTCGCGGCGCACCTGGCGCGTACGGTCGGCATCGACACCTCGCGCCTGCTCACCGGCGAGGAGATCGCCACGCTGAACGACGAGTCGCTCTGGCAGCGCGCCGCGCACACCGACCTGTTCGTCGAGGTCGATCCGCAGCAGAAGGAGCGCATCGTGCGGGCACTGCAGCGCAGCGGGCACCGCGTCGGCTATCTCGGTGACGGCATCAACGACGCCCCGGCGCTGCAGGCCGCGGACGTCGGCATCTCGGTCGACGGCGCGGTCGACGTTGCGCGCGCGAGCGCCGACATCGTGCTGTTGCGCCCCGACCTCGACGTGCTGCGCGCCGGCGTGCAGGAGGGCCGCCGCACCTTCGCCAACACGCTGAAGTACATCGCGATGACCACCAGCGCGAACTTCGGCAACATGATGAGCATGGCCGCGGTGACGCCGCTGTTGCCGTTCCAGCCGCTGCTGGCCAAGCAGATCCTGCTCAACAACCTGCTGTCGGACGTCCCGTCGGTCGCGGTCGCCACCGACCGCGTCGATCCCGACCTGGTGCAGACCGCGCCGCGCTGGGACGTGCACGAGGTGCGGCGCTTCATGCTGGTGTTCGGGCTGGTGAGCTCGGCGTTCGACCTGCTCACCTTCGCGGTGCTGCTGAAGGGGTTCGGCGCCGACGAGGCGACCTTCCACACCGGTTGGTTCGTCGTCTCGGTGCTGACCGAGCTGGTGGTGGTGCTGGTGCTGCGCACGCACCGCGCGTCGTGGCGCAGCCGGCCCGGCACACTGCTCGCGACGCTCACGGTGGCGGTCGCGGCGCTGGTCTGCAGCGTGCCGTATGCCGGCTCGTTCGCGGCGCTGTTCGGCTTCGTGCCGATGCCGGCTTCGCTGCTCGCCGCCTGCGCGGCGATCACGCTGGCCTACCTCGCCGTGACCGAAGGCGTCAAGGCCGCGTACTTCAGGCGGCTGCGGGCGCCGGCCTGAGGCTCTGGCATGCTTCGGTCGTGGAGGAGAAAGGGCCTGGCATGAATCGCATCGGCATCATCGGCGGCAGCGGTGTCTACGACCTGCCCGGCCTCACCGAGACCGGCTGGCAGAAGGTCGACACGCCGTGGGGCGCGCCGTCGGACGAGATCTTCGTCGGGCGGCTCGGCGACGCGCGGCTCGCGTTCCTGCCGCGGCACGGGCGCGGGCACCGCATCGCGCCCGGTGACGTGAACTACCGCGCGAACGTGGCCGCGCTGAAGAGCCTCGGCGTGACCGACGTGCTGTCCGTCAGCGCAGTCGGCAGCCTGCGCGCCGACCTGCCGCCCGGGACGTTCGTCGTCGTCGACCAGTACATTGACCGCACGACCCGGCGCGAGTCGACGTTCTTCGCACCCGGCCTGGTTGCGCACGTCTCGATGGCGCATCCCGTGTGCCGGCGGCTGGCAGGCCACCTGGAGCGCGCGCTGAGCGCCGAGGCGGTACCGCATCGGCGCAGCGGCACCTACGTCGCGATCGAGGGGCCGCAGTTCTCGTCGTTCGCCGAGAGCCAGCTCTACCGCAGCTGGAACGCCGACGTGATCGGCATGACGAACATGCCCGAGGCGAGGCTCGCGCGCGAGGCCGAGCTGTGCTACGCGAGCGTCGCGATGGTGACCGACTACGACTGCTGGCACCCCGAGCACGATTCGGTCACGGTGGAGGCAGTGATCCGCGTGTTGCTCGCCAACGCCGACCAGGCCAAGCGGCTGCTCGTCGACGCCGCGGGCGCGATCGCCGGCGACACCCACGCGGCCGAATGCAGCTGCCGCCATGCGCTCGACAACGCACTGATCACTGCGCCGGCGGCGCGCGATCCGGCCATGATCGAGAAGCTGCGCGGCGTGGCCGGCCGCGTGCTCTGAGGAACTGCTGAACATGTTGTTGCGAGGCCTGCCGACGCGAACGATCTGGCCGACGCCCGAAGGCGATGCGGTGCTGACGCTCGACCAGCGCGTGCTGCCGCACCGCGTCGAGACGGTGCGCATCGCGACACTCGCCGATGCGGTGGACGCGATCCGCGAGATGACGGTGCGCGGCGCTCCGCTGATCGGCGTGACGGCGGCCTATGGCCTGGCGCTGGCGGCGCGCAACGATCCACGCGACGCGGCGCTCGAACAGGCCGCACGGCGGCTCGAGGCGGCGCGGCCGACGGCCGTCAACCTGGCGTGGGCGGTGCGCCGCACGCTCGAGCACGCGATGGCGCGTCCGCCGGGCGAGCGCGCGGCGGCAGCGTGGACGTACGCCGGCCGCATGGCCGACGACGACGTCGCCACCAACGACGCGATCGGCCGCCATGGTTTGGAGCTGCTGCGTGGGCTGGTTGGGCGCAAGCGAGGACAGACGCTGCAGGTGCTGACGCACTGCAATGCCGGGTGGCTGGCGACTGTCGACTGGGGCACCGCGCTGGCGCCCGTCTACCGCGCACAGACCGAGGGCCTGCCGGTGCACGTGTGGGTCGACGAGACGCGTCCGCGCAACCAGGGCGCGAGCCTGACCGCATTCGAGCTGCGCGAGCAGGGGATCGCGCACACCGTGGTTGCCGACAACGCCGGCGGCCACCTGATGCAGAGTGGCCGCGTCGATGCGGTGATCGTCGGCTGCGACCGCGTCACCGCGCATGGCGACGTCGCCAACAAGATCGGCACGTACCTGAAAGCGCTGGCCGCGCACGACAACGGCGTGCCGTTCTACGTCGCGATGCCGCTGTCGACACTCGATCGCACGCTCGCCGACGGCGCGACCGAGGTTCCAATCGAAGAGCGCAGCGCACGCGAGGTGACGCATCTCACCGGCCGTTCGGCTGACGGCGCGATGGTCGAGGTGCAGCTCGTTCCCGAGGGGACTGCAGCCGCCAACCCGGCATTCGACGTCACGCCGGCGCGGCTCGTCACCGCGCTGATCACCGAGCGCGGCACGGTGCCGGCGACGGCCCAGGCGATCGCGACGCTGGCAGAGTGACGCGATGGGGAAGGACGCAACCGAACGCAATGCCGCGACGGGCGCTCCCGACGCCGATCACGGCTTGCGCGCGCGGCTCGTCGCCGCAGTGCGGCGGCTCGGTGCACTCGGCCTGAACCGCGGCAGCACGGGCAACGTGAGCGTGCGCGGCGAGCACGACGCGGGCGGTTTCTGGATCACGCCGACCGGCATGGGCGCCGACGACCTCGGCCTCGACGACCTGGTTTGGATGGCGGCAGACGGCTCGGTCCGCGGGGCGTGGCAGCCGTCGACCGAATGGCCGTTTCACCGCGCAATCTATGCCGCGCGCGCCGATCTGGGCGCGGTGGTGCACGTGCACGCCGTCAGCGCGACCGCGCTCGCGTGCCTGCGGCGCGAGCTGCCGGCGTTCCACTACATGGTGGCGGTGGCCGGTGGCGACAACGTGCCGTGCGTGCCGTACCACCTGTTCGGTACCGAAGCGCTGTCGCAGGCGGTCGGCATGGCGTTTGCCGACCGCAACGCCTGCCTGATGGCCAATCATGGATTGGTCGCGGGCGGAGTCGATTTGCAGCACGCGCTGAAGGTCACGCTCGAGATCGAGTCGCTCTGCGAAAGCTACCTGAAGGCGCTCGCCGCCGGCGAGCCGGCGCTGCTGTCGCGCGAGCAGATGGCCGAGGTGATCGAGAAGTTCAAGAGCTATGGCAGGGCAGCAATGCGGCGCTAGCGGCGGCCGCCTACTGCGAGGTGGAGCCGCTGACGCCCCAGGTGTCGGTGAGCACGTAGCCTGTTTGGAAAGGGTCGGTGGGATCGAGCATGTGGTTCGCCATGCCCGTGATCCACGCCCGGCCCTCGATTGTCGGGAAGATTGCCGGCCGGCCGCCGACCGTCGCGGTGCCGACGATGCGGCCCGTGAAACGCGAGCCGATGATTGACTCGTGCACCATCGAGTCGCCCACCTGCATGGCACCGCGCGCGTGCAGCACCGCCATGCGCGCGCAGGTGCCGGTGCCGCAGGGGCTGCGATCCGAGCGACCGGGAGCGACGATGCAGGTGTTGCGACTGACCTGCCCGACGCCGGCAAATGGCCGATCGAACTGCACGATGGTGACGCCCGCGATGTCCGGATTCTCCGGATGCACGACGTCGAGTTGCTCCCGCGCGGCGCGCCGGATCTTCTCGCCCAGCACTCCCAGCTCTCGAGCCTCATCGGGCTCGACACGAAAGCCCAGTTTGACGGCGTCGGTAATCGCAAACCACATGCCGCCGTAGGCGATGTCGACGGCCACCGTCCCCAGGCCGTCGATCTCCAATGGGGCGTCGAGCCTGTCGATGAAGCTGGGCACGTTGGCGAACTCCACCGAGACGCACTTCCCGTCTCGGCAGGTGGCGCGCGCGCGCACCGGGCCTGCCGCGGTGTCCACTCGCACGATCGTCTCGGGTTCGTGCATCTGCAGGATGCCGGTCTCGAGGGCCACCGTCACGGTGCAGATCAGGTTCGAGCCCGACATCGGCACGAACTCGGTGGGCTCCATCGTGATCATGCCGATGTCGCAGTCATCGCGCGCCGGCGGCGTGATCAGATTGACGTGGCGTGCCACGCTGCCGCGAGGTTCGCACAACAGCAGCCGTCGAAGCGTGTCGTGGTCGCGGCGCATCGCGGTCATGCGCTCGAACATCGTGCGTCCCGGCGGCGGCAGGACACCGCCCACAATCACGTCGCCGACCTCGCCCTCGGCGTGGCAGCAGACCACCGAGATCATGCGCTGGGTCCTCATGTCGGGCGCTCCCTGGCTGATGGTTCAGGCCGCGCGCGCGAAGCGCTGCGGGCAAAACGGCGCGAGGTCGATCGCGCTCGGACGGGAAGACAGGATGTCGGCAATCAGCCGTGCAGTTGCGGCGGCCTGCGTCAGGCCCAGATGCCCGTGCCCGAACGCGTAGACCACGCGTGCATCACGCGCGGCCGGGCCGATCGCGGGCAGGGTGTCGGGCAGCGAGGGCCGAAAACCCATCCACTGGGTGCCGCCTTCGGTGGCCAGACCGGGCATGAAACGCTTCGCCTTGGCCAGCAGCACGGCCGCGCGATCGAAATTCGCTGGTGCGTCAAGTCCGGCGAGTTCGACCGCGCCGCCGACGCGCACGCCGCAGGTCAGTGGCGTCACGACGAAGCCGTGGCCGTCAAACGTGAGTTGGCGCCGCAGATCGAAAGCACCGACCGGCAGCGTGGTGTTGTAACCGCGCTCGGTTTCGAGCGGGATGCGTTCACCGAGCGTGCGCGCCAGGTGGTGTGACCACGCGCCGGCTGCGATGACGACACGCTGCGCGACGAGTCGACGCTGGTCCGACAGGCGAACGCAGATGCCCTCGGCTTCGGGCGCGAGGGCGAGTGCCTGCGCGCGGCGCAGGCACCCGCCGAGATCGACAACGCGGCGCGCGAGCGCAAGCGTCAACTGCATCGGATCAGAGACGGTCTTCCATGCAGGCAGAAAAGTGGCCGCGACTAGCGAGGCCGAGAGACCTGGCTGCAGCTGCGCAATGCTTCGCGCTCCGTGCAAGTGCTCGAATTCGATGCCGTGATCGGCGCGCGCCTGCCACCCCGGTTGGGAGGCGGCAAATTCGGCCTCGCTCTCGTACAGGTGCAGCACGCCGTCGCTTCGCACCATCGACGATGCCCCGGCAGCTGTGAGCATCGCGTCGGTTTCGATGATCGACAGATCCATCAGAGCGGCTTGCGCCGCAGTGTTCTTCTTGACCCGGTCGCGCCAGCTCGCCCGCCAGAAGTGGTACAGCCAGGGTGCGATGCGCGGCAGGTAGCCGGGCGCGATCGCAAGCGGGCCGAGCGGATCGAACAGCCAGCGCGGTACCTTGCGCATGATGCCGGGCGCGGCCAGCGGCATGATGTCGGTGAAGGCAAGCGCGCCGGCATTGCCGCCGCTGGCTTCGGCCGCCACGCCCTTGCGATCGATCACCAGCACCTGGCGTCCCTCGCCCTGCAGGCGCAACGCAATAGCCATACCGACAGTGCCGGCGCCGATCACCAACACGTCGCAGGCAATTTCGTCCGCGCCGAGCGGAGGCAACGCCGCGTCGTCGAAGGTGCCCGTTGCGCTCAACGGAATGTCGCTACCGGCGCGCCCAGGGCCTCACGGATCGGTTTGCAGCCCAGGCCCGGCGCGTCGGTCGCGCTCATCTTGCCGTCGATGCGCTTGGGTGCGCCGGTGGCAATGTCACGGGTGCCGTAGCTGTTGAAATCGGTCGTCGACAGGAGAAACTTCTCGGGCGTCGACTGCGCAAGGTGCGCGATCGCGGCGGTGACGAAGTCGCCACCCCACGTGTCTTCGATCGTCATCACAACCCCCGTGGCCACACACAGATCGCGCATCTGCCGAGCGCGGGTCAGGCCGCCAACCTTGGAGATCTTCAGGTTGATCGCGTCGAACGCATGGTCCTCGATGCCGCGCAGCAGTACCTGCACCCCGTCGATGTTCTCGTCCAGCACGAAGGGTAGGGCGGTGCGGCGCCGGATCGTCAGGCACTCCTCGTAGCTCGGGCACGGCTGCTCGATGTACACGTCGAGATCCTTGACTGCGGCGACCACACGCGCAGCCTCGTGCATCGTCCAGCCGGTGTTCGCGTCGGCCACCAGCACTTCGGAGGGCGCGAGAATCTCGCGGCACTGCCGGATCCGCTCGATGTCCTGGTCCGGATTGCCGCCCACCTTCAACTGGAACTTCTTGTAGCCTTCCTTGCGGTAGCCGTCGATCTTGGAGGCCATGATCTTGGGCGCTTCCTGCGAGATGGCGCGGTACAGGGCGAGCGGGCCTTGTTGGCAGCCGCCGAGTAGCTTGAACACCGGCATGCCCGCTGCCTGGCCCAGGATGTCCCAACAGGCGTTGTCCAGCGCTGCCTTGACATAAGGGTGGCCACGCAGCAGCGCGTCCATGCGTCGGTTGAGCACCTGCAGGTCGGTCGGGTCCACACCGATCAGCTTTGGCGCGATCTCGCGCAGCCCGGCGCGTACACCGGCCGCGTAGGCCGGCAGGTAGGCAGGGCCGAGAGGCGTGGTCTCACCATAGCCGGTGATGCCGGCGTCGGTCTCGACTTCGACGACCGTCGCGTCGAACACCGCGACACTGTTGTCATTGGACCAGTTGTAGCGCCCTTCCTTGAGCGGCAGGTCGACCTGGTAGACGTTGATGGCCGTGATTTTCATGATGGCGGTCTCGGCGTGGGTCGTGGCCGCATCAGCCCACGGCCGGCAACGCCGGCCGCGTGGCCAGCGCGTGCTGCACGAGCTTCTCGATCTCGGCGCGGCGTGCGCCGGTATGCGGCAGGCGAGGCGCACGGACCCGGTCGTTGGTGCCGGTGACCAGAGCCTCGACGAGCTTGAGGTTCTGCACCAGGTAGGTCGAGACGTCGAGGTCGAGCAGCGGACGGAACCAGCGATAGATGGTTAGTGCCTCGGCATGGCGACCCTGCTTCAGCAGGCGGTAGATCACGACCGTTTCGCGCGGGAAGGCCATCACGCCGGCCACCCAGCCCACCGCGCCGACGGCCAATGCCTCGAAGGCCAGGTTGTCGACACCGGTGAAGACGTCGTAGCGGTCGCCGAGTCGATTGATGATCTCGGTGGTGCGGCGGATGTCGTCACTCGACTCCTTGACCGCGACGAAGCGCCGGTCGTCGGCCAGTTCCTCGAGCATGTCGGTCGTGACGTCGACGCGATAGGCGATCCGGTTCGAATAGATCATCACCGGCAGGTCGGCGGCTGCGGCCACTGCACGCAAGGCAGCTATCGTTTCTCGCCGATCGGTGTGATAGATCGGACTGGGCACGACCATCAACCCGTTGGCACCGGCTTTGGCCGCGGCCTCGGCCAGCGCGCAGGCGTCGCGCGTCGACGCCTCGCAGACGGTGAGCAGCGCCGGCTTGCCGCCCGCAGCCTCCTGGCACAGCTTGAGCACCTCGATGCGCTCTGCGTGCGAGAGCATCGGGCCCTCGCCGAGCGAGCCGCAGGCGATCAGCCCGTCGCAGCCGGCTTCGATCAGCAGCCGGTAGCATCGGCTCATCTCCTTGGGATCGAGGTCGCCGTTGGCATTGAATTTGGTGGTGACTGCGGGCATGACGCCTTGCCACATGACGATCCTCCTTGGTGGTTGAAGTGAGGCAGGTGCTGCGCGCGAGCTGGAGCAGCCGGTTCAAAGAACGGACTTGAGGAATTCCGCAGTTTCCGGCTCGCGCGGATTGCCGATTACCTGCTCCGGCGGGCCGATCTCGTGGATGCGACCCGACTTGAAGAACGCGACGCGGTGCGAGACCTCGCGCGCGAAGCCAATCTCGTGCGTCACGACGATCATGGTCATGCCTTCGGCCGAGAGATTTCGCATCGTGTCCAGCACCTCGCCGACCAATTGCGGATCGAGTGCGGACGTGACTTCGTCGAACAGCATGTAGTCTGGCGACATCGCCAACGCCCGTGCGATCGCCATGCGCTGCTGCTGGCCGCCCGAGAGCTTGGCTGGGTAGACATCCAGCTTGTCGCCCAGGCCGACGTGACGCAGCTTGTCGGTGGCAATCTGGTCGGCCTCGTCAACGCTCTTGCCCAGCACCTTGCGCGGCGCGAGCATCACGTTCTCGCGCACTGTCAGGTGCGGGAAAGCGTTCCACTGCTGGAACACGATGCCGATGCGCTGGCGCAGACGGTTCAGGTCGGTGCCGCGCGCATGCACGTCGACACCGTCGACCAGAATGCGTCCAGCCTGGATCGATTCAAGCCCGTTGATGCACATCAGCAGCGTCGACTTGCCCGAGCCCGAGCCGCCGATCACTGACACCACCTCGCCCTTGCTGACCGTCATCGAGACGCCGCGCAGCACCTCGAGCGCGCCAAAGGATTTGTGGACGTCCTGAATCTCAATCATTGTCGCGCCATCGGGACTCGAGATACGCGCCCACACGCGAGATGGGGTAGCTCATCAGGAAGTAGATCAGTCCGCACAGTGTCAACACCAGCAGAGGCTCCTGGATGCGGGTGACGATCACCTGCGAGGAGCGCAGCAACTCCACGATACCGATCCACAGCACCAGCGCGGTGTCCTTCATTACGCCCAGCGTGAGGCCGACCCAGGAGGGCAGCGAGACCCGCAGCGCGATCGGGTAGACGATGTAGCGCAGGTCCTGTGACCAGCTCATGCCCAGCGAGCGAGCGGCACGACGCGTCGTCGAAGGCACCGCCAGCACGCCGGCGCGTACGATCTCGGTGCAGTAGGCTGAGGTGTAAAGGGCCAGCACCACACAGCCCACCATGAAGGCGGAGATGTCCAACCCGATGATCGACTTGAACGAGTTGGCGAGGATGAACTGGATCAGCAACGGAATCGAGCGGAACACGTCGAGCACTGCCCCGAGCGCTGAATTGATCCACCACGGCGCGATCGCACGCAGCACGCCGAACACCAGGCCCATCAAGGTGCCGCCCAGCACGGCCCAGAAGGTCAGCGTCAGGGTCATTCCAGCGCCTCGCAGCATGAACCACAGGTCGGTGCGTGCGAAGTCGGTCTCGAACATCGCGCGAGGCTAGTAGCGAAACAGCCGCGCCGCCAGCAGCCGAGCCGACAGCGTGACGGACTTGGTGATCAGGTAGTAGATCGCGGCGGCCATGACAAAGAACTCGAAGGTGCGGAAGGTGCGCACGTTGAGTTCCTGGGTCACCCCGGTCAAATCCGTGTTGAGCCCGACCACGACCCCGAGCGAGGTCATCAGAATCGCCCAGACCATCTGGTTGGTCATCGGGTGGAACATGGTCCGGAACAGCTGCGGCAGCACGATCAGGCGAAAGGCCAGCGGCGCGCTCATGCCCAGCGAGCGCGCCGCGCGCATCTGGGTCGGCGGGATCGCGCGCAGGCCGCCACGGAAGCTCTCGGCCAGGTAGCCCGCGTTGTTGAAAGCGATCCCGGCCAGCAGCGCGGGGAACGAGTCGACGAAGATCCCCAGCGACCCGAGCCCGAAGTAGAGCATGTAGATCTGGAACAGCGCCGGCGTGTTGCGCGCGACTTCGATCCACAGGCCGGCGACGGCACGCGCCGGCCCGACGTCGGAGTTACGTGCAAGGGCGAGCAGGATTCCACAGGCGATGCCGACGATCATCGACAGCACGGCGATCTCCACCGTCACCAAGGCGCCCCGGAACATCGCCGGCAGCGCCTGGAACGCCTGGTGCCAGTGGAATGTGTAGTCCATCTCTGCGCAACGTCGGCTGCCTTGCGGCAGCCTGCGCGCTCAGCGGTACACGCCTTTGATGGTCAGATCGGGCATCGTGCCGCCGACCCACTTGTTATACAGCTCCTGGGCGCGGCCGGTACGCGACTGCTGGTTCACAAACAGGTTGAGGTAGTTGAGCAGCCCGTACTCCTGGCGCAGCGCGATAAGCGCCACGTAGTCGAGGTCGTACGGCGCGTCGCCGCCGATCTGAAGGTCCTTGTACTTGCCAGCCTTGACGGTGGCCGAAGCCACGGTGGAGGTCACCACCGTGGCCTCGATCTGGCCCTGCGACAGCGCGAGGAACACATCGGCCTGCGTCTGGTAGGCGCGGAACGAGCCCTTCGGGTCGTTCCACTTCTTCACGTCGTTCTCGAGGGCGATCGCTTCGTAAGTCCCGGTCACTGACCCGGTCTTGCGTCCCTTGAGCGAGTTGTAGGCGTTGATGTTGGTTCCTTTCTTGGTCAGCACCACATTCTTGAACACGAAGTAGGGGACCGAGAAGCCGATCGTCTTCGCGCGCTGCAGCGTGTCAGAGGTCGAGGCTACGCCCACGTCGGCACGCCCGGACACCAGCGCCGGGATCCGATCAGGAAATGGTGTTTCGACGATCTCTGCTTTGACGCCGAGCGCCTTGGCGAGGTCGTTGCAGGTGTCGACGTCGAATCCGATCGGCTCGTTCTTCTCGTCGCGCGATCCCATGGGCGGGAAGTCGAGAGTCACGGCGCAGCGCAGCTTGCCCGAGGCGATGATGTCGTCGAGTTTGTCGGCGCGTGCGGCGGGCGACAGCAGCAGGCACAGGGCCCCTGCAGTGGCGATCAGTGTCCTTGCAATCACGGTCGTTCCTTTCGATGCGTGGGCGGATGGTGCCCGGAGCGACGGGCGCGCACCGGGTTGCAGCATTATCTCGAATTGGATCCAATATGCAATGCGCACTGGCTTAGGGTTGCTGTGGATGTGCTCGTGGCGTCCGTGCTGTTGATCGAGGAACCGATGCGAATAAGAAAGTCCAACTTGGCCGACAGTCCTTCCGCGGCCGACAAGATCTTCGAGAGCTTGCGTCGGGCGGTGATCTCAGGAACGTTGAGAGACGGCGATGCGCTGCGCCAGGAGGAGATTGCGCAGCACTTCAACACCAGCCGTATCCCGGTGCGCGAGGCGCTGACCCGACTGGAGCAGCATGGGCTCGCGCAAGCGCGTCGCTTCCACGGCTACACGGTGGCGCAGATGTCGCGCCAGCAGATCGAAGAGATCTGCCGTTTCCGCGCGTTGGTCGAGGGCGAGGTGGTCGCCAGCGCAGTCAAGCGGGCCTCGGAGAAGTCACTGGAGCAGGCGCGTAAGGCCTGCGCGGCGTTCGCGCGCGAGCGCGATCCGGTACTGTGGGGCGAACGCAATCGCGAGTTTCACTCTGCGCTGTACCGCGATTGCGGGCTGCCTTACCACCTCGAGGCAATTCACACCGCACTCGACAAGACCGAACGTTATCTGGTCGACCAGCTGGTGCTTACCTCGGGCATGCGCCGCGCGCGCGCCGAGCACTTGGCGATTCTCGAAGCTTTCGAAGCGCGCGACGCGCGCTTGGCCGCCAAGTTGACGCGCGATCACATCCTGGGTGCGCTCAGCCTGTTCTGCGAGTACATGGACTCGCACCCTGCAGTGGCCGAGGGCCGCGTCACTTTAAGCCCCAAGCGAAGGGGTCCGCCGGGTCGAAGACCAGGGTCGCGTTGGCGGTGACATGCGCGCGCCCCCGGATGACCGGCAGCACTGCATCCGCAGGCACGCCGGCCAGAGGCTGGTCCGGACGCGTGTAGGAGCCGATGAACACGCTGCCGATCACGCTTTCCTGACGCCAGACCGCACCCGGCGCGAGACGGCCGTCGGCCGCCAGGCAGGCCAGCTTGGCACTGGTGCCGGTGCCGCACGGCGAGCGGTCATAGGCCCCGCCGGGACAGAGCACGAAGTTGCGCGCATGGTTGGCAGCGTCGGTGGGCGGGCCGAACAGTTCGATGTGGTCGACCACGGCACCATCGCGGCCGGTCACGCCGTGCCGCTGCAAGGCATCGCGCACGCGCAGTGCGAAGCCCGTCAGACTTGCGGTGGCGCTCGGCTCGAGTGTCTGGCCATGGTCCTGGCACAGGAAGAACCAGTTGCCGCCCCACGCCACGTCGCCATGCACGACGCCATGGTCGGCCACCTCGATGGCCACATGCCTGGCGTGCCGGTAGGACGGCACGTTGGCCACGCTCGTGGATCCGTCGGCGTGCAGCGTCGCGCGGACTGTGCCGACCGGCGTCTCGATGCGGTGTTCACCAGGCGCGATCCGGCCTAAGTGGGCGAGTGTGGCGATCACACCGATCGTGCCGTGGCCGCACATGCCCAGATAGCCCACATTGTTGAAGAAGATCACGCCGCAAGCGCTGGTGGGATCGAGCGGTTCGCACAGCAGCGCACCGACCACGACATCCGAGCCGCGCGGCTCGCAGACCAGAGCCCTGCGCCATGCGTCGTGCTGACTGCGAAAGCGTTCGCGTCTCTCAAAGAAGGTGCCTTTGCCCAGATCTGGCCCGCCGCTAATCACACATCGGGTCGGCTCTCCGCCGGTGTGCGAATCGATGACGCGGGTCGGTGCAGACGGTACGGTGGTCATGGGACGAAAGGGCGGTGATTGTCAGAAAGTGGTGGCGTAGCGCTCGAATTCCCAGGCGCTGACGTGGCGCGCATAGGCGAGGGCCTCGTCGCGCTTGAGCGCGACGAACTGCCGCGCCAGGGTCTGGCCGAGCGCGCCGGTGACGACTGCGTCCGACGCCAGTGCATCGATCGCCTCGGGCAGCGACTGCGGCAGCAGCGCAATGCCGCGTGCGCGGATCTCCGCGATGGACAGCTCGAACAAGTCGTCGGTGCACGCCGATGGCGGATCGAGCGCGCGGTCGATGCCGTCGAGGCCGGCTGCGATCAGTCCGGCCGCGGCCAGATACGGGTTGGCGCTCGAATCGGGCAGCCGCCACTCGAACCGGCCGGGCAGCGTGCGCACGAGCGCAGTGCGGTTGTTGGGGCCGTGCGCGACATAGGCGGGCGCCCAGCTGGTGCCCGACAGCGACTCGCCGACCACGAGCCGCTTGTAGCTGTTGACGGTCGGTGCGGCGAGCGCCGCGAGCGCAGCGGCGTGGTCGAGCACACCGGCGACGAACGCGCGGCCGAGCGCCGAAAGATCGTGTCCTCCATCGGCGCCGTCGTACGCATCGAACAGGCAGCGGCCGTCCTGCCACAGCGAGACGTGGAAGTGCAGGCCGCTGCCCGGCTGGTTGGCAAACGGCTTGGGCATCATCGAGAACACCGCACCGCGCTGCTCAGCGAGCGCCTGCGCGGCGAGCTTGAACAGCATCAGGTGATCGCAGCTCGTGAGTACCTCATCGTGGCCGAAGTTGACTTCGTACTGGCCGTGTGCATCCTCGTGGTCGAGTTGCAGCACGTCCAGCCCGCACTGTGCGAGCGCATCGTGCAGCGCGTGCAGGAACGGCGCCTGCCGCGCGAGCGACTTCAAATCGTAAGACGGCTTGTCGAGGCGGTCGAACTCGTCGGCCGGCGCGAAGCCGCCTGGCACGCGTCGCAGCAGGAAGAACTCGGGCTCGAGGCCCACGCGCAGCGACCAGCCGCGTTCGGCGAGCCGCGCCACGGCACGCTTGAGTACCTGGCGCGGGCAGGCGTCGAATGGTGCGCCGTCGACGAAGCCGCTGCCGACGATGCGAGCCACGCCGGGCAGCCACGGCAGCGGCACCAGCGTCGCCGCGTCGCCGCGCGCGAAGTACTCGCTGCGCGGGCCGGTGCGCGCCAATCCGGTGCCCCAGATCGAGGGGCCCGCAAAGCCGGCGCCGCACGCGAGCACGTCGCCCAGGTGCGTGAGCGGCACCAGTTTGCCCTTGGCCGTGCCGTGCAGGTCGGTGAACTGCACCAGCAGGCTGTGCACGCCCTGCGCGGCCAGCCGCTCCTGCAGCGCGGCCGCGTCAGCGGGGCTCAGCGCGGATTGATCCGCAGCCACGTCGTCTTCAGCTCGGTGTACTTCTCGAAGGCGTGCAGCGACTTGTCGCGGCCGTTGCCGCTTTGCTTGTACCCGCCGAACGGTACGGTGATGTCGTCCTCGTCGTACTGGTTGACGTGCACCGTGCCGGCGCGCAGCGCGCGCGCTACGCGGTGCGCGCGGTCGACGTGGCTGCTCCAGACACTCGCCTGCAGGCCGTAGGTCGAGTCGTTGGCCAAACGCACTGCCTCGGCCTCGTCTCTGAAGCGGATGACCGACAGCACCGGCCCGAAGATCTCCTCGCGCGCGATCTTCATTTCGTTGCGCACGCCGGCGAACACGGTCGGCTCGACGTAGTAGCCGCCGCTGTCGACGCGCGCGCGGTGGCCGCCGGTGACGAGCGCTGCACCCTCGTTGCAGCCTGCGTCGATGTAGCCGAGCACGGTGCGCAGCTGCACCTCGTCGACCACCGCGCCCATCTTCGTCGTCAGTTCGAGCGGATCGCCCGGCTGGTACTTCGGCGCCTGCGCGGTGACCAGCTCGACGAATCGCTCGGCGACGCGCTCGTGAACGATCGCGCGCGACGGCGCGTTGCAGCTCTCGCCCTGGTTGTAGAAGATGCTCCCGGCGATTGTCTTGGCGGCGCGCTCGAGGTCGTCGAAGTCGTCGAACACGACGAACGCGCTCTTGCCGCCGAGCTCGTTGTAGACGCGCTTCAGGTTGCTGCGACCGGCGTACTCGAGCATCCGGCGGCCGGTGCGGGTCGACCCGGTGAAGCCGATTGCGTCGACGTCCATGTGCAGCGCGAGCGCCTCGCCGGCCTCCTGGCCGTAGCCGGGAACGACGTTGAACACGCCTTCCGGCAGGCCGGCCTCGATCGCGAGCTCGGCGAGGCGCAGCGCGGTCAGCGGGCTCTTCTCGCTCGGCTTGAGAACGACCGAATTGCCAGTGGCGAGCGCGGGCCCCAGCTTCCACGCGGCCATGATCATCGGGTAGTTCCACGGCACGATGGCACCGATCACGCCCATCGGCTCGCGCGTGATCAGCGCGAGCGCGGTGTCCGGCGCCGGCGCGATCTCGTCGTAGACCTTGTCGACGACTTCGGCATACCAGCCGATCGTTCGCGCGGTGGCCGGCACGTCGGCGTGCAGGCTCGCGCCGATCGGCTTGCCCATGTCCAGCGTCTCGAGCAGCGCGAGCTCGTCCCGCGCGCCGAGGATCTTCTCGGCAAACCGCAGCAGCACCTTCTTGCGCGCAACCGGGGCCTGGCCGGCCCAGCGGCGGTCCTCGAACGCCCGCCGCGCGTTCGCCACCGCAGCATCGACGTCCTCGCCGCGGCAGCGCGCGATCGGCGCGAGCTTGCGGCCGTCGATCGGGGAGACGCAATCGAACGTCTCGCCGCTCACCGCTGCGACGCGCTGGCCACCGACGAGCGCACGGCCATCGGCGTGCAGCGAAGCCGCGGCGGCGCGCCAGTCGGTGGCGGGCTGGTTCATCGCGGACTTTCAGAAGTGGAGCACGACCGAGGCGCCGAGCAGATCGTTGTACTTCTTGTAGGTGCCGGGGCCGGCGTGGAAGAACACCG
>CP070653.1:1383729-1430102 GCA_020354665.1 Burkholderiales bacterium | reverse complement strand
TGCCGCGGCTCGCGCCGGTGATCACGAGCGTCTTGCCGTTCAGGTTGCGCGAGGTCATGCGGTCTCCTTCGATGGGACAGGGGTTGGATGCGCCGGCGCCGCGGGCGGCGCGCTGGCAAGCCAGGCGGCCAGATGATCGGCAAGCGCGTGCCCGCAGATGCGGTAGACCGGCTCGCCGGGGTGGAAGCCGTCGCTCGCCATCATCGACGGCCGCAGCTCGATCGCGACCGGCACGTGTGCAACGCCGGTGCGGCCGGCGGCCCACCGCGCGAGCGCACCGTCGTGACGTCGTGCCTCACGGCCGGCGACGAAGCGCAGCGGCTGCGGCAGCGCGGGAAACTGGTGCACCGGCGGCAGCGGAGCAAACGCAACGTGGCGCGCACCGCCCGGCCCATGCAGCCAATCGACTAGCACTGCACGGGCAGCATCAGCGCGATGCGTCGGCACCTGTTCGATCACGTCGTTGACACCGAGCACAACGACGGCCACGTCCACCGGCGGCGGCGCCTCACGACGCAGCATCTCGACCGCCTGCGCAGTGGTGATGCCGCTCCGGGCCACCAACCGCCAGTGCACCTGCATCTGCGAGCGTTCGGCGAGCCGGCGCGTCAGGTAGCCGGCGAACGCCTGCGACTGCTGTTCGACCCCGACGCCGGCGGCCGATGAGTCTCCGACGATCAGCAGGCGCACGCGCGCGCCCTTGCCGACGCTGCCGCTGCGCTGGCCGGCAGCTTCGGGCAACCGAGGCACGCGCCGGCGTGTCCACACGCCCTGAGCCGCAAGCAGCGGCAGCAGCGCGACCTTCAGCGCAAGCGTCATCGCTCGAAGCGGCCATTCAGAAGCGCGAGAAGTCAGGCTTGCGCTTCTGCAGGAACGCCTGGAACGCTTCCATCGCTTCCGGGCTGCGCAGACGCGCGCCGAAGATCTCGCCTTCAGCGCGCACCGTCGCGAGCGTTGCCTCGCGTTGCGAAGCGCGCAGCAGGCGCTTGGCGTCGCGCACCGCGCCGGGCGGCAGCGCGTTGAAGCGCTCCGCGACACGGCGGGCGTGATTGACGACTTCGCCGGCCGGCAGCACCGCATTGGCGAGCCCCAGCTCGACGGCCTCGGCGCCGGTGAACGGCTCGCCGAGCAGCAGCTTCTCGGCGGCGCGCGCACGGCCCATGATCTGCGGCGCGAGCAGGCTGCTCGCGAATTCGGGAACCAGCCCGAGCGTGACGAAGGGCATCGCCAGGCGCGCCTCGTCGCTCACGTAGACCAGGTCGGCGTGCATCAGCAGCGTGGTGCCGATGCCGATCGCCGCGCCGGTCACCGCGACGACCACCGGTTTCTCGCAGTCGATCAGCGCACGCATGAACTGAAACACTGGCGCGTTCTCGTCGCGCGGCGGACGCTGCAGGAAGTCCTCGATGTCGTTGCCCGACGTGAAGACGCCGGGCTGGCCGGTCACCAGCAACGCGCGCACCGCCGCATCGTCCCCCGCCGCGGCGATCGCCTCGGTCATCGCCTCGTACATCGCCGCGGTGATCGCGTTCTTCTTCTCAGGACGGGCGATCTCGATCGTCGCGACGCCATTCAGCACCCCGGTCCTGATGTTCATCTCGATTGCTCCATCAAGTTGCAAACGCAGGTTGTCGGCAGCGGCCAGTCAGGGCGCCGCTGCGGCGGGGCGCCGTCCAGCGCCGCGCAAACGGCGCGCCGCTCAGACGCGCTCGAAGATGCCCGCCGCACCCTGACCGGTACCAACGCACATCGTGACCATGCCGTACTTCAGGTTCTTGCGGCGCAGCGCATGCACCACGGTCGCCGCGCGGATGGCTCCGGTCGCGCCGAGCGGATGGCCGAGCGCGATCGCGCCGCCCATCGGATTGACCACCGCCGGGTTCAGGCCGACGGTGTTGATGACCGCCAGCGCCTGCGCCGCGAAGGCTTCGTTGAGCTCGATCCAGCCCATGTCGTCGAGCTTCAGCGCCGCGGCCTTCAGCGCCGCGGGTATCGCCTCGATCGGGCCGATGCCCATGATCTCGGGGGGCACGCCCTTGCTGGCAAAGCTGACGAAGCGCGCCAGCGGCCGGAGGTTGAACTGCTTGACCGCACGCTCGCTCGCGACGATCAGGCAGCCGGCGCCATCGCTGGTCTGCGAGCTGTTGCCAGCGGTCACGGTGCCGAGCCCCGTGGCCTTGCCCGAAGGGTCCTTCGGTGCGGCGAACACCGGCCTGAGCTTGCCGAGCGCTTCGAGCGACGTGTCGCCGCGCGGCCCCTCGTCGAGCTCGACGGTGCGTCTCTTCAGTTCGACTTCGCCGGTGGCGAGGTCGGGCGTGCGCTGCACCACCTCGAACGGCACGATCTCGTCGCCGAATTCGCCCGCCTGCTGCGCGGCCAGCGCCTTCTGGTGCGACGCCAGCGCGAACGCATCCTGCGCCTCGCGCGGGACCTTCCACTGCTGCGCAACCTT
This sequence comes from Burkholderiales bacterium, assembly GCA_020354665.1. Classification (GTDB taxonomy): domain Bacteria; phylum Pseudomonadota; class Gammaproteobacteria; order Burkholderiales; family Burkholderiaceae_C. The sequence goes on along the minus strand of CP070653.1, from coordinate 1,427,650 downwards.
CTCGGCGGTCAGGCCCATGCCATAGGCGATGCCGACGTTCTCGTCCTTCGCGAAGATCAGCGGGTTGAACGACGGCTTGTTGCCGCTCATCGGCACCATGCTCATGCTCTCGCAGCCGCCGGCGATCATCACGTCGGACTCGCCGACGCGGATGCGGTCGGCGGCCATCTGCACCGCCGTCACGCCGCTCGCACAAAACCGGTTGACGGTGACGCCGCCCACCGAGTTCGGCAGGCCCGCGAGCAGTGCGGCCACCCGCGCGACGTTGAGCCCCTGCTCGCCCTCGGGCATCGCGCAGCCGACGATCGCATCCTCGATCGCCTTCGGATCGAGGCCGGGTACCTGCGCGAGCGCACCGTGGATTGCGGCGACGAGCAGGTCGTCGGGCCGGGTGTTGCGGAAGAAACCGCGGTGCGACTTGCCGATCGGCGTGCGTGCGGCGGCGACGATGTAGGCGTCCTGGATCTGCTTGCTCATTCGATGTCCTTCGATTGTCCCCCTCTCCCGCCCGCGGGAGAGGGTTGGGGGTGAGGGTGACGGGCGTGCAACCAATCGAGGATTCGGTGCAAGACACCATCGCATTCCGTCAAGACCTCTCGGTCGTTGAAACGCAAGACCTCGAATCCATGGGCATTCAGCGCAGCGGTCCGACGAGCGTCTACATCAAGCGCGGCAGCTTCGTAGTGTTGCCCGCCATCCAGCTCAATGACCAATCCCGCTTCGACACAGGCAAAGTCAGCGAAGAACGGGCCGATCGGGTGTTGACGCCGGAACTTGTAGCCGCCGAGTCGGCGATCGCGCAGGTGATGCCACAGCAAACGCTCGGTATCGGTCGAGATGGAGCGTAATGCTCTTGCCCTCACCTGCGGTGCGCGCTCCGGCCTGCATGCCGGAGCCGCTCGGCAGGCTCGCCGCATACGGCTCGAAACCCCTGCCTCGCCCCTGACCCTCTCCCGCTCGCGGGAGAGGGAATCCGAAGCACTCTGTATCTTCGACATTTCAATTGCGTACGGGCTTGCCGGTCTGCAGCATGCCCATGATCCGCTCCTGCGTCTTCGGGTGGTCGAGCAGCGAGCAGAAATGCTTGCGCTCGATCGCCATCAGGTACTCCTCGGTCACGAGGGTCCCCGCGTCGACGTCGCCACCGCACACCACGTCGGCGATCAGGCTGGCCAGGTGGTAGTCGTGCGCGGTGGCGAGCCCGCCATCGCGCAGCCCGACGAGCTGTGCCTTGATCGTCGCAATGGCCGAACGCCCCGCCACCGGGAAGACGGCGCGCTGCGGTGGCCGCCAGCCACTCTCGGCCAGCGCCTTCGCCTGCTGCGTCGCCACGTGCAGCAGCTCGTCCTTGTGCGCGACGATCACGTCGCTGTCGAGCAGGTAGCCCAGCTTGCGGCTCTCGAGCGCGCTGGTACCCACGGTGGCCATCGCGGCAGCGGTGAACCCTTCCTTGAGGAACGCGAGCAGGTCGCTGCCCGGCGCGGCCCGTGCGCACTCGGCCGCGCGCCGGGCGATGGAGGTCAACCCGCCGGCACCGGGGATCAGGCCCACACCAACCTCGACGAGGCCGATGTAGCTTTCCATGTGCGCGACGCGGCGCGCGCAATGCGCCGCCAGCTCGCAGCCGCCACCGAGGGCGAGCCCGCGCACCGCGGCGACCACCGGCACCTGCGCGTAACGGACGCGCAGCATCGCGTCCTGCAGCTTCTTCTCCTCCGGCGCGATGCCCTTGGAGCCGCTCTTCATGAACACCGGCATCAGTGCCTCGAGGTTGGCGCCGGCCGAAAACACGTCGTCGGGCGACCAGATCACGAGGCCCTGGTAGCGGTCCTCGGCGATCTCGACCGCCTTCACCAACCCTTCGGTGACCGCGGGGCTGATCAGGTGCAGCTTCGCGGTGATCGAGGCGATCAGCAGGTTGCCGTCGCGCGACCAGACGCGGATCTCGTCGTTGCGGTACTCCTCGGTACCGACCGACAGCGCCTCGGCCGCGCCGCTGCCGGCCACCGCTTCGGGGAACGCCTGCCGCGCATAGACGGACAACTCGCTGCGGCCGACGAAGCGCTGGCGCGCTGGGCTCCACGCGCCTTCGGGCGTGTGCACCCCGCCCCCGTCGGCCACCGGTCCGCTGAACACCCAGGCCGGCAGCGGCGCCTTGCTCAGCGCCTTGCCGGCGTCGATGTCTTCCTTGACCCACTGCGCGACCTGCGCCCAGCCGGCCTGCTGCCACAGCTCGAACGGGCCCTCTTTCATGCCGAAACCCCACCGCATCGCGAAGTCGATGTCGCGCGCGTTGTCGGCAATCTCGGCCAGGTGCACCGCCGCGTAGTGGAACCCGTCGCGCAGGATCGCCCAGATGAACTGCGCCTGCGGATGGCTCGATTCGCGCAGCAGCTTGAGCCGCTCGGCCGGCGGCTTCTTGAGGATGCGCTCGACGATCGGCTCGGCCTTCGCGCCGGCGGGCACGTAGTCGCCCTTGCCGGGGTCGAGCCGCAGGATGTCCCTGCCGACCTTCTTGAAGAACCCCGCGCCGGTCTTCTGGCCGAGGGCGCCCTGCTCGATCAGCCGCGCGAGCACCGGCGGCGTGGCATAGGCGGAATAGAACGGATCGTCGAACAGGTTGTCCTGCATCGTCTTGATCACGTGCGCCATCGTGTCGAGACCGACCACGTCGGCGGTGCGGAACGTGCCGCTGGAGGCGCGTCCGAGCTTCTTGCCGGTCAGGTCGTCGACGACGTCGTAGCTCAGGCCGGCCTTCTGCGCCTCGATCATCGTCGCGAGCATGCCCGCGATGCCGACGCGGTTGGCGATGAAGTTCGGCGTGTCCCTGGCGCGCACCACGCTCTTGCCGAGCACAGTCGTCGCGAACGTCTCGAGCTGGTCGAGGATCGCCGCCTCGGTGGTCGGCGTCGGGATCAGTTCGACCAGCGCCATGTAGCGCGGCGGATTGAAGAAGTGGATGCCGCAGAACCGGGGGCGCAACGGCGCGGGCAGCGCCTCGGCGAGCTTCGTGATCGACAGCCCCGAAGTGTTGCTCGCGACGATCGCATGCGGCGCGACGTGGGGCGCGATCTTCGCGTACAGGTCGAGCTTCCAGTCCATGCGCTCGGCGATCGCCTCGATCACCAGGTCGCAGTCGCGCAGCTTGTCGAGGTGCTCTTCGTAGTTGGCGGCCTCGATGCGCGCCGCCTCGTCGGCTAGAGCCAGCGGCGCCGGCCTGAGCTTCTTGAGGTTGTCGATCGCACGGGTCACGACGGCGTTCTTCGGTCCGTCCTTGGCCGCCAGATCGAACAGCACGACCGGCACCCGGACATTGACGAGGTGGGCGGCGATCTGCGCGCCCATCACGCCCGCGCCGAGCACCGCCACCTTGCGGACTTGGAATCGTTTCACTGGTTTCTCCTGGGTATGCGCAAACCCCGCGTCACTCGATGCGGATCCAGGTTTGCGTGCGGCCGAGCAGCGGCAAGCCGATGAAGCCGCGCACCTCGAGCTTGCGGCCACCGTCGATGGTCTTCATCAGCACGCGATAGACCTTGCCGTTGTTCGGGTCGAGGATGTCGCCGCTGTCCCACAGGTCGGCCTGTTCGGCATTCTTCTTGACGTTGCGCAGGATCGTCATGCCGAGCTTGCGCTGACCCTTGCGCTCGTCGGTGCACTTGTCGCACACCTCGTCCTGCTTGTTCGGGTCGATGATCTTCTCGACCTTGCCGGTCAAGGCGCCGTCGGCGTCGGTGATGCGAACGTACGATTTCTCCTGCTTGGTTTCGTCGTCGATCGTCTTCCACAGACCGACCGGCGTCGACTGGGCAAACGCCAGCCCACAGCAGGCCGACAGCGCAAGAGTGATGGCCAGACGTTTCATTGCTTATCTCCTTCGATGCGTTCGGGAATGTCGTGGGGCGCGGCCCGGCTCAGAACAAGGCCGCTTCCATTTCCATCAGCGGCTTCACGCCGGCGCGGCAGCTGCGGATCAGGCCCGCAGTCTCGGGCAGTAGTTTGGCAAAGTAAAAGCGCGCGGTGGCGAGCTTGGCCGCATAGAACGGGTCGCCGGAATCCTGCTGGTCGAGCGCGATCCGGGCCATGCGGGCGAAGTAGTAGGCGAACACCAGGTGGCCGCAGATGCGCAGGTAGTCGACTGCCGCGGCGCCCACCTCGTCGGCATTGCCGAACGCCTTCATGCCCAGCTCGGCGGTCAGCTTGGTGACCTTGTCGCCCAGGTCGGCCAGCGGATTGATGAACTCCTGCATCGCTTCGTTGGTGCCCTCGGCCTCGATCAAGTCCCGCACCCATTTGCCGAACTTCTTCAGCTTCGCGCCGTTGTCGCCAAGCACCTTGCGGCCGAGCAGGTCGAGCGCCTGCACGGTGTTGGTGCCCTCGTAGATCATGTTGATCCGTGCGTCGCGCACGAACTGCTCCATGCCCCACTCGGCGATGTAGCCGTGGCCGCCGTAGACCTGCAGGCAGTGCGACGTCGCGATCCAGCCATTGTCGGTGAAGAAAGCCTTGATGATCGGCGTGAGCAGCGCGACGACGTCCTCGGCGTCCCTGCGCTCGTCGGCGTCGTCCGAGCTGAGATAGGTGTCGATCAGCAGCGCGGTGTGCATCGCGACCGCCCGCCCCCCCTCGGCATAGGCCCGCGCAGTGAGCAGCATCTTGCGCACATCGGGATGAACGATGATCGGGTCCGCCGGCTTGTCAGGCTCCTTCGGGCCCGAAAGCGAGCGCATCTGCAGGCGTTCCTTCGCGTACGCCGCAGCGTTCTGGTAGGCCACTTCGGTCAGGCCGAGCGACTGGTTGCCCACGCCAAGACGCGCCGCGTTCATCATCACGAACATCGCCTGCAGCCCCTTGTTGGCCTCGCCCACCAGCGCGCCGTGGGCGCCGTCGAGCACGATCTGGCAGGTCGAGTTGCCGTGGATGCCCATCTTCTCCTCGAGCGCGCTGCAACGGATCGCGTTGCGCTCGCCGAGGCTGCCGTCGGGCTTGGCGAGGACCTTGGGCACGACGAACAGCGAAATTCCCTTGCTCCCCGCCGGCGCGTCGGGCAAGCGTGCCAGCACCAGGTGAATGATGTTCTCGGCGAGGTCGTGCTCGCCGGCGGAGATGAAGATCTTCTCGCCGGTGAGCCGATAGCCGCCGTCGGGTTGCGGTTCGGCCTTCGTGCGCAGCAGCCCGAGGTCGGTGCCGCAGTGCGACTCGGTCAGGCACATCGTACCGGTCCAAACACCGCTGATCAGCTTGGGTAGGTAAAGCGTCTTCTGCTCGGGCGTGCCGTGCGCGTGAAGGCACTCGTAGGCCCCATGCGACAGGCCGGCGTACATCGTCCAGGCCTGGTTTGCCGCGTTCAGCATTTCGAACAGGCACTGGTTGAGCAGCAGCGGCAGGCCCTGACCGCCGTACTCGGGATCGCAGCTCAACGCCGGCCAGCCACCCTGCACGTACTGGCCGTAGGCGGCCTTGAAGCCTTGGGGCGCCGTCACCTCGTGCGTCGTCTTGTCGAACGTGCAGCCCTCGCGGTCGCCGGGCAGGTTCAGCGGCGCGACCACCTCGGCGGCGAACCGGCCGGCTTCGTGGAGCACCGCGTTCATCGTGTCGGCGTCGACCTCGGCATGGCGCGGCTTCCGCTTCAAGACATCGACAGCGCCGAGCAGTTCGTGCATCACGAACTGCAGGTCGCGAACCGGGGGCGTGTAGCTGGGCATCGGTTATGTTCCTTGGACAACAGGAAATTCTCAGGACGGCCGGCGCGGCCGACGCCGAACGGCCGCCGCCGGCGGCCGCACCTTGAGCGCAGCCAGCCCGGCCGGACTCGCGTAGCGTTCGAGCAGACTGCGAAAGCCGGTCCGGGCCCGATCGACCGAGCCAGCGAGCCGAAGAAAGCGTGCGTCGTGGTGTAACGCGAGCACGAGACCGTGGATTTCGAACTGGATCTGCAGCGGGTCGGTATCTGCCCTCAAGTGCCCTTCGTCAATGGCGAGGCTGATCGCGCGAGCGAGCGCCGATTGCCAGGCCTGCACCATGCCGACCAGTGCATCGCGTACCGGCCCGGGCCGATCGTCGAACTCCACGGCACCGCTGATGTAGATGCAGCCCGAATCGATCTCGACCGACACGCGCTTGAGCCAGCGCTCGAACAGCGCGGCCAGGCGCGGCAGGCCCCGCGCTTCGGCGATCGCGGGATAGAACACTTCCTGCTCGAATCGGCGGTGGTATTCGCGGATGACCGAAATCTGTAACTCCTCGCGCGAGCCGAAGTGCGCGAACACGCCCGACTTGCTCATCCCGGTCACCTCGGCCAGCGCACCGATCGACAAGCCCTCGAGCCCCATTTGCGAGGCGAGCGCCAACGCTGCGTCGAGGATCGCCGCGCGCGTCTGCTGGCCCTTCGGCAAGCCGCTACGCGCGCTGCCGGCGGCAGTGCGTGCGATCGACGTCAAGCGGCGCTGGGTTGAGGTGTTCACCGGGTTCCTGGACGACAGCAGCATCCGTTCAATAATACGAACGATCGTTTTATTTTGCATGGAAGCGCGATGCCGCAGGCCGTGCCGGCGGACCGATCTCTAGAGCGTGGCCCCTAACAGGCAGCGGGGAAGACCCCCAAGGGGCTGCTGCGTCGTTGTCCCGCTCGACCGTCGTACGTCGAGGTCGACCTTCGCAGTCCGCCTGGCGTCCGGCCCCTTTTCTCGTGAACGCCGGCCGCCTGCGGGCACCTCAACGGCCTGCCGCCGCGTCACGCATCACGCCCGGTGTCCGTGGCGCAACGGGCCACGCTTGAGAGGCCTCGCTGGATTGAATTACCCTATCGGCAAGGAGTCTTTTCGGTGGACGTACTGCAGCTTGACGTTTCGGGCCGGCCGCAGGCCTGGATCAGCACCCGCGAGGCGGCGGTGATCTATGCCTGCGACGGGGTGGCCTGGACGCTCGGCGACACGTTCCATGTGCTGCGCGGCGGTACGCAGCGAGTCACCGGGCTGCAGTCGCGCATCGAGGTGCATCCGATCGTCGCGGTGCGTGGCGCGATCCCGACGCGCGCCTGGCACACGACGCCAGCGTTGACCAATCCGAAGCTGTTCGCGCGCGACCGGCATTTCTGCGCATACTGCGGCGGCCGCTTCGTCGAAGATGACCTGACACGCGAGCACATCGTGCCGACGTCGCGCGGCGGCACCGACAGCTGGATGAACTGCATCACCGCGTGCCGCAGCTGCAACGGCCGCAAGGGCAACCGCGTGCCCGAGGAGGCACACATGACGTTGCTTTACCTTCCGTATACGCCGAGCCTGCATGAGGACATGATCCTGCGCGGCCGCCGGATCCTGGCCGACCAGATGGACTTCCTGCTCGCCAGCGTGCCGCGCAGCAGCCGTTTGCACGCGTAGCCTGCGTCGGGGTGCCAAAGCGGAACCCGCGTACGGCCAGCGCATCTTTATGTGGTACCGAGTCAACGCACGCGCGCCAGGCGGCGTTCGCCAATCATCGAATAGGAACTCATCCAGATGAGCAAGCTCACCCCGCGTGCCCTCGCATTGCTTACCGCACTGGCGCTGGCCGGATGCACGACGACCAGCCCCGACGTTGTCCAGCGCAGCGACGCGCAACGGATGTCGCAGGTGCAGGACGCCGTGGTGCTTAGCGTGCGCCCGGTCACCGTCGAGGGCAGCCAGAGCGGCGTCGGTGCGGCCGCTGGCGGCGTGATCGGCGGCGTCGCCGGCAGTTCGGTCGGCGGGTACCGCGAGTCGGTCGCGGTCGGCGTCCTCGGCGCTGTGGTCGGCGGCGTCGTCGGCAACACCGTCGAGCGCCAGGCCACCCGCGAAGACGCGGTCGAGATCCTGGTGCAATTGAAGAACGGTGAACGCCGCGCCATCGTTCAGGCCAAGGCGGAGCAGACGTTCGCCCCGGGCGATCCGGTCGTCCTCGTCACCACCGGGGGCCGGACCCGCGTGACCAAGGCGGTGCCCGCAACCGCGCCTGCACAGCCGGCGCCGGCACCGGTCTACACGCCGGGCGGGCGCAGCCAGCCGCCATCCTGATCGACGCGGGGCCGCAGGCGGCGGGGCGGCCGCACGGCTTGGGCATCAGCCGGGCGAATCGGAGCCGCTCGGGCCCGCGTCGCATAAGCAGGGTTGCGCCGTCTGACTTGGCAATCAGGCCCCTTGTCGCGCGAACGCTCCCTCGCGGCCCTCTGAAGAGCCTGTCAGTGGAAATACGCATTCGAGCCGCCGTGTCCGACCGCGGCGGTACGATGCGCATCGGCAAAGGAGACCCAGATGACCATACGCACCACCCCACCGTTCCGAGCCGACCACGTCGGCAGCTTCCTGCGCCCGGCCTACCTGCTCGAAGCACGCGAGCACCGCGCCAAGGGCGAGATCACCCCCGAGCAGCTGCGCGCGGTCGAGGACAAGGCGATCGCCGAGATCATCAAGTTCCAGGCCGACGTGGGACTGCAGTCGATCACCGACGGCGAGTTCCGCCGCACGTTCTTCCACATCGACTTCCTCGAACAGCTCGGCGGCGTGAAGACCAGCGCAGGCGTGGTCCCGTTGATCAGCAAGAACGCCGACGGCAGCGAGAAGCTGGTGCCACCGACGATCAGCGTCGTCGACAAGGTTCGCCACGCCAAGAATATTCAGCTCGCCGACTTCCAGTACCTGAAGGCGCAGGTGCAGGCGCTGGGGATCAAGGGATTGACGCCGAAGGTGACGATCCCCTCGCCCACGATGCTGCACTTCCGCGGCGGGCGCGCGGGGATCAGCAAGGAGGCGTATCCCGAGCTGGAGCCGTCGTTCTACGACGACGTTGCGCGCGCCTACGGCGACGAGTTGAAGAGCCTCGCTGGCGCCGGCTGCACCTATGTGCAGATGGACGACACCAACATGGCGTATCTGTGCGACGAGAAGATGCGCGAAGCCGCGCGCCAACGCGGCGACGATCCGAACGAGCTGCCGCACCGCTACGCGAACTTCATCAACAAAGTGGTCGCGCTGAAACCGGCCGGCATGACGCTGGCAATGCACCTGTGCCGCGGCAACTTCAAGAGCACCTTTGCCGCGCAGGGCAACTACGAACCGGTCGCCGAGGCGCTGCTCAAGGAAATGAACCTCGACGCGTACTTCATGGAGTACGACGACGATCGCTCGGGCGACTTCCGGCCGCTGCGATATCTCGGCAAGGGCAAGATCGTCGTGCTTGGGCTGGTGACGACCAAGTTCGGCGAACTCGAGAAGAAGGACGATCTGAAGCGCCGCATTGCCGAGGCCGCCGAGTACGCGCCGCTCGATCAGCTGTGCCTGAGCCCGCAGTGCGGCTTCTCGAGCACCGTGCACGGCAATAAGATCGCGATCGACGACCAGCGGCGCAAGCTCGAGCTCGTGGTCCAGACGGCGCGCGAAGTCTGGGGTTGACGACGCCGCAGGCCGGCGCGCCGCCGTCGCGCGCTGCCTACTTGCGCCACCACCACAACAGCAGCGAGACGACGATCGAGATCAGCAGCCCGGTGGCGAGCGGAATGTAGACGCGCAGGCCCTCGCGCTCGATCACGATGTCACCCGGCAGCCGGCCGAGCGGCAGTTTCGAAAGCCACGGCCACGCGATGCCCGCGACAACGAGCACCAGACCGATCGCAATGAGCCAGCGTTGCATGGCGATGGGGACCGCGCCTAAGCCGGGCGCAGTGGTAGGCCGTGTTGGGTTCGAACCAACGACCAAAGGATTATGAGTCCTCTGCTCTAACCGCTGAGCTAACGGCCCTTCGCTTCCCAGCGCAGGATTGTAGGCAGGGCTACTTGGCGCTCAGCGCGTTGCCGACCAGTCGCGCGGTAATGTCCACGATCTGGATCATGCGGTCGTAGGCCATGCGCGTGGGCCCGATCACGGCCAGCGTGCCCACCAGCTGGCCGCCGACCTCGTAGGGTGCGCTGACCACCGACAGCTCTTCGTACGGGACCACCACGCTCTCGCCACCGATGTAGATGCGCACGCCGTTGGCGCGGCTGCTGACTTCGAGCAGCCGCATCAGCTGCGTCTTCTGTTCGAACAGGTCGAACAGTTTGCGCAGCGCCCCCCTGTCGCTGCCGAAGTCCTGCACCGCCAGCAGGTTGCGTTCGCCGGAGACCACGACCTGGTCGGCGCTTTCGCTCAGCGCCTCGGTGCCGGCCTGCACTGCCGCCTGCATCAGCGCGGCGATCTCGGCACGCAACGCTTCCACCTCGGCTTGCAGCCGCTCGCGCACATCCTCGATCGTCAGTCCGCAGTAATGGGCGTTGAGGAAGTTGCTCGCCTCGATCAGCTCGGCCTGCGTGTAGTCGCGCGTCGTCGCGATGACGCGGTTCTGCACGTCGCCGTCGGGTGAGACGAGGATCAGCAGGATGCGCCGCTCGGACAACCGCAGGAATTCGATGTGGTGGAACACGCTGGGCTTGCGCGGGGCGGTCACCACGCCGACGAAGTGCGACAGGCTCGACAGCAGCTGCGCCGCATTGGCGATTACGCGCTGCGGCTGGTCGGCACGCAGCTGCTCGCGAACATTGGCCGCCAGCGCGGGCGGCGCCGCCTCCGACGGCTGCGCGGTCAGCAGCGTGTCGACGAACAGCCGGTACCCGCGCGGCGTGGGCACGCGGCCCGCGCTCGTGTGCGGGCTCGAGATCAAGCCCAGATCCTCGAGGTCCGCCATCACGTTGCGAATCGTGGCCGGCGACAGCTCCAGCCCCGAGGCCCGCGACAGCGTGCGCGAGCCCACCGGCACGCCTTCGGCGATGTAGCGCTCGATCAAGGTCTTCAGCAGGGTGCGGGCGCGCTCGTCGAGCATGGTCTGCGCAGGTGAACGGTACGGGTTGTATGACCCGACAAATGAGGTTGCTGTGGTGTAATCCAAGCGTATTGTCGCCCCGCCGGCCCACGATCGCCCGCTGCCATGCCGTCCCGCTTTCGTCACGCCGCGCTCGTGGGCAAGTACCAAGCTCGCGGGATCGGGCCGGTGGTGGAGGAAATCGCGCAGTTCCTCGCCCGCCAGGGACTCGAAGTGTCGCTCGAGCGCGAGACGGCGCTCGCAACCGGGCTGGCCGGTTACGCGGCGCTCGATCCCGACGCGCTGGGCGAGGCCTGCGACCTGGCCGTGGTGGTTGGCGGCGACGGCACGATGCTCGGGTTTGCACGCCAGATCGCACCGCACGGCATTCCGCTGGTGGGCATCAACCAGGGTCGGCTTGGCTTCATCACCGACGTACCCATCAAGAGTTGGCGCGAGGCGATCACGCCGATGCTCGCCGGCGACTACGAGACCGAGCACCGGTCGATGCTCGAGGGCGACGTGTGGCGCGACGGCGAATCGATCTTCCACGGCCTGGCCATGAACGACGTCGTGGTCAGCCGCGGCACCACCACCAGCATGGTCGAGGTGCGCATCGACATCGGGGAGGAGTTCGTTGCCAACCTGCGCGCCGACGGGGTGATCCTGTCGTCGCCCACGGGCAGCACGGCCTACGCGCTGTCGGCCGGCGGACCGATCCTTCACCCGGCCATTGCCGGCTGGGTGCTCGTGCCGATCGCTTCGCACACGCTGTCAAATCGGCCGATCGTGCTGAGCGACGCGCTGCCGGTGAGCGTCGAGATCGTCGCCGGGCGCGATGCGAGCGTCAACTTCGACATGCACAGCCTGGCCAGCCTGCTGCCGTACGACCGCATCGTCGTGCGCCGCTCGGAGCATCAGGTGCGCTTCCTGCATCCGCGCGGCTGGAGCTATTACGCGACGCTGCGCCGCAAGCTGCACTGGCAGGAAGGCGGCGTCGGTTGATGGACGCGGTCGATGCTTAGGCGCCTGGCCCTGCGCGACTTCGTGATCGTCGAGGCGCTGGAGGTCGAGTTCGAAACCGGCTTCTCGGTGCTCACCGGCGAGACCGGTGCGGGAAAGTCGATCCTCGTCGACGCGCTGCAACTCGCGCTCGGCGCTCGCGCCGACGCGACGGTGGTGCGCGAAGGTAGCCAACGCGCCGACATCAGCGCCGAGTTCGACAGCCCGGCAGCGCTTGCCGAATGGCTCGAAGCCGGCGGGTTCGAGCCGGTAGACAGCCTGCTGGTGCGGCGCGTGGTCGACAGCCAGGGCCGCAGCCGTGCCTGGATCAACGGCTGCCCGGCGACGGTGGCGCAATTGCGCGAGGCGGCCGACGCGCTGGTCGACATCCATGGGCAGCACGCCTGGCAAAGCCTGACCCGCCCGCCGGCGGTGCGAGCCCTTATCGATGCGCAGGCCGGGGTCGACAGCGCCGCGCTGGCGCAAGCCTTTTCCGCGTGGCGCGCGGCGGCGCAGGCGTTGGCACGTGCGCGCGATCGGCAAGCGGAGATCGAACGCGAACGCGAACGGCTCGCCTGGCAGATCGGCGAACTCGAGAAGTTGGCCCCGGGCGCCGACGAGTGGCAGGAACTCAATAGCCAGCACCAACGGCTGTCGAACGCGCAGGCGCTGCTCGACGCGGCGCGCGACGCGCGCGACGCCGTCGGCGAAGCCGACGTCAATGCGTCGCAACTGACCGGCCGGGCAATCGACAGACTCGACGCTGTGGCGCGCTACGACGGGCGACTGGGCGACGTGATCGAAATCCTGCGCGGCGCGCAGGCGCAGCTCGATGATGCAGCGCACACGATCGGCGCTTATCTGCACCACATGGATCTGCAGCCCGAGCGTCTCGCCGAGCTCGACGCCCGGCTTGCGGCCTGGATCGGGTTGGCGCGCCGCTGGCGGCGGCCACCGGCCGAACTGCCGACGCTGCTCGAGCAGTGGCGCGGCGAGCTTCGCGAACTCGAAGCGGCGGCCGACCTGGATGCGTTGCAGAGCGCCGTCGACGCCGCAAAGGCCGCTTACGATCGACTCGCGCGTGCCGCGAGCGCCCGCCGCGCCAAGGCCGCGCCACTGCTGGCCGGCAGCGTGACGCAGGCGATGCAGTCGCTCGGCATGGCGGGCGGGCGCTTCGAAGTGACGCTCGTCCCCCAGGAGGCGCCGCAATCCTTCGGGCTGGAGTCGGTCGAGTTCCTCGTCGCGGGGCACGCGGGCAGTACGCCACGCCCGCTGGTCAAGGTTGCATCGGGCGGGGAGCTCTCGCGCATCGCACTGGCCGTCGCGGTGACGACCAGCCAGTCGTCGCCCACGCCAACGCTGATCTTCGACGAAATCGACGCCGGCGTCGGCGGCTCGGTCGCCGAGAACGTGGGCCGCTTGATGAAGCAACTCGGCCGCTCGGTGCAGGTGCTGGCGGTCACGCATCTGCCCCAGGTGGCAGCCTGTGCCGACTGCCACTTCGTTGTCTCGAAGGCATCGCGCACGAGCGGCACGGCAACGGTAACGACGAGCGACGTGCACGCGGTGGCTGGCGAGGCGCGGGTAGCCGAGATCGCGCGCATGCTCGGCGGCAAGCGCCTGGCGACCAGCCAGGCCCATGCGCTGGAGCTGTTGGCACGGGCCGGCACGGCCCCTGCCCGCACGGCGAAGCGGCGATCGCACGCGTCATGACCGCCGCGCCGCCACGGATCCGATGAGCATGGCCTCGCCCGCGCCGCCATCGGCCTCGCCGCGCGAGGTGGTGCTGATCACCGGCATCTCGGGTTCCGGCAAGTCGGTGGCGCTGCATGCGCTGGAGGACGCCGGGTTCTTTTGCATCGACAACCTGCCGCCCGAGTTGTTGCGCGAGTTCCTGCGGCTCGAGGGGCAACGCGCCGAGCGGCGCGCTGCGATCGCGATGGACGTGCGCAGTGCCGGATCGCTGCCGCAGTTGCTGTCGCTGATCGCGCAGCTGCGCAGCGAGGGCGTGATGATCCAGCCGTTCTTCCTCGACGCCACCACCGACACGCTGGTGCGCCGCTTCTCCGAGACACGCCGGCCGCACCCGCTCGCGCATGCGGCCGGCGACAGCAACTCGCACCGTGCATTGGTCGATGCGATCGAGCTGGAGCGCGCGCTGCTCGCCGAGCTGCGCGAGGTGTCGTCGGTCATTGACACCAGCCAGCTGCGTCCGGTGCAGCTGCGCGGGCGCATCCGCGAACTGGTCTCGGCGCAAAGCAGCGCGCTGACGCTGGTGTTCGAGTCGTTCGCGTTCAAGTATGGTGTGCCGCTGGATGCCGATTTCGTGTTCGACGTACGCGTGCTGCCGAATCCACACTACATTCGCGAGCTGCGCCCGCTTTCCGGGCGCGATGCACAGGTTGCCGCCTATCTCGAGGCTCAGCCCGAGACCGCCGAAATGCTCGGTCAGATCGAGGCGTTCGTGCGCCGCTGGCTGCCTGGCTTCGAGGCCGATCTGCGCGGGTATCTGACGGTGGCGCTGGGTTGCACTGGCGGGCAGCACCGTTCGGTCTACATGGTCGAACGGCTGGCCGAGCGCTTTCACGCGCGCGCTGCCACGATCGTGCGCCACCGCGAGATGGAGGCCTACGACTGATGGGCACGACCGATCCGCGCAGGGCGTTGCCGCTGTTCCCGTTGCAGACGGTGCTGTTCCCGGGCGGGCTGCTGAGCCTGAAAGTGTTCGAAGCGCGCTACCTCGACCTGATGGGGCGCTGCCTGCGCGAGGCAAGGCCGTTCGGCGTGGTGGCGCTGCGGCGGGGTACCGAGGTGCGGCGTGCCAAGGAGGCCATCGCGCTCGAGGCGATCGGCACGATCGCCGACCTGCTTGACGTGGACAGCGCCCAGGCGGGCATCCTGCATGTGCGCTGCCGCGGTCGTCAGCGCTTTTCGCTCAGCGACCCACGCCAGGATCCGGACGGCTTGTGGCTCGCGCAGATCGAGCTGCTGCCCGACGACGACGTCGTGCTGCCGGAGCAGGCCTACGCCGGCACCGTGCGCGGGCTGGCCAGCGCGATCTCGACGCTCAAGGCGCAGGGCGCTGAGCCATTCCTCGAACCGCACCTGTTCGACCAGGCGGGCTGGGTGGCCAATCGCTGGTGCGAGATCCTGCCGATCTCGCTGGCCGCCAAGCAGAAGCTGATGGAGCTGCCCGACCCGAAATTGCGCCTGCAGCTCGTCGACGAGTTCCTGCGCAGCAAGGGTGTGGTGAAGGCGTAGCGGTGCCGTAGCACCGGAGGTGCCGGCCAAGCGGTCAGCTGATCGCGGCCAGCGGGGTCTCGGCAGCGAGCAGGCGTCGCAGCGGAGCGGGTAGCCCGAGCGAAAGCGCGTCGTCGATGCGCCACCAGCGGCCCGGCTCGCCCGCCACGAACAGGCCATCGCCGCTGTGCGACGTTGGCAAGGTCCAGCGGCGCGGATGCAGCACCCAGTCGAAATGCGTCAGTGCGTGATGGATCGCCGGCAGCGCCTCGCCGCGGCCGGGCCAGCCCGCGGTCGCCCCGCGAAGGGCGTCGAAATCGGGGTACTCGGGCAGGCTCCACAGACTCGGCCAGACACCGCCCGCCGGACGCTGTTGCAGCCACAGGCGACCGCGCCATTGCAGCCACAACCACACCGATTCGCGCCGGCCTCGAGACGCGTTGCGTGATCGGACGGGGTACCGCTCGGGCGCGCCTTCACCCCGGGCGTGGCAATCGCGGGCGACCGGGCAGGCCTCGCAACGCGGCGAACGCGCGAGGCAGACGGTCGCGCCCAGATCCATCAGCCCCTGCGTGTAGGCCTCGATGCCGCCTTGCGGCAGCAGCTCGCGGGCCCGCTCCAGCAGAGCCCTTGCGCCGCCGGCCCGCGCCAGATCCGCATCGAAGCCGAGCCAGCGGGCGAGGACCCGCTTGACGTTGCCGTCGAGAATCGCCGCGCGCTCGCCAGAGCAGAACACGGCGATCGCCGCCGCAGTCGAGGCGCCGATGCCTGGCAGCGCCGCCAGCTCCTGACTCGTCGGCGGAAAGTGGCCGCCATGCTCGCGAACGATCTGCCGCGCGCAACGATGCAGATTGCGCGCGCGGTTGTAGTAGCCCAGACCGCTCCACGCCGCGAGCACGTCGTCCTGCGGCGCCGCGGCCAGCGCACGAACATCGGGAAAGCGTGCCAGGAAGCGCCGGTAGTAATCGACAACGGTGGCCACCTGCGTCTGCTGCAGCATGATTTCCGACAGCCAGACGCGGTACGGATCGCGTGTGCGCTGCCAGGGCAGGTCGTGACGGCCGTGCGCGGTCTGCCAGGCGACCACGCGGCTCGCGAATGACTGCGTCATCCGGCGAGCGCGATCCTGGCGCTTCGCGCCGCTTCGGCCAGCTGCCCTTCCGTTGCGTCGGCATCGGCACCGACTGATCGCGCCCCGGCACAGACCGCGTCGGCCCGCTCGACCAATCCGTCGTGGAGTTGCTGCAGGCGCTGGTCCTGCGCTGCGAGCTCGGCAAGGCGAGCCTCGAGCTCGTTGGCAGCGTTCTGGATCCGCTCGAGCGCCTCGCGACGGCGCCGGAAGTTGCGGCGACGTTCGCGCAGCTGGGTGTCGAGCTGGCTCGAGACGGAGCGACTCCACAGCTCGAGCTCGCAACAGGCGTTCTCGAAGATCACGCGCAGCTTGGACAACAGCATGCGCCGGAATTGATCGATGAACCCCGGCTCGGAGAGTTTCAGCGCCTGCGAGAGTCCGAGGTAGTGCACGTAGTTCTGCTCGATCGTGTCCAGCTCCGCGGCGAAACGGCCGAGGTCGGCGCTGGTGTCAGCCGCCAGGCTGAAGCCGTACTCGCTGTTGAGCTTGACGAAGCTTGCAGCGAGCATCTCGCGCATCTCTTGCGCTTCCTTTCGCGACTTGGTCAGCATTGCTCGCAGCCGATCGCACAACGCTGCAAACGCCTTCTTGGCGCCGAAGTTGAACAGCGTGGCGCGCGCCTGCTTGTGCATCTGCACAACCTCGTCGCGCAGGCGGTCGCCCGCCAGGCCGGCGAGCGCGTTCTTGAGCATGCGTGCGTGCACCGTGCGAATCGCCTGCAGCTGGGCGGTACACGCCTCGAACTCGGCGGCCTCCTGATCGACGCGCTTGAGCATCTGACGCACCTTGGCGCCGCTCTTGCCGCGCAGGCCGCGCAGCTCGAGCGTTTGCTCGGCGAGCTGGCGGCGCCGGTCGGCAAGCACGCGGCCCACCTGCGCTCGCACCCCGGCAACGCCGTCGACCACGATACCGGTGAGCATCTCGCGGCGCCGTGGCAGCAGCTCGTCGGCGAGCGCCGACTCCAACCGGAGCAACCGGCTCGATTCGAGCGCGACGGCGTCACCTGCAACGCGCGCGGCCAGGGCCTCGCGAGCCGACAACGGGAAAACGCGCCCGGGTTCAACGCCGAGCCAAGCCGCCGTCTCGGCCACTTGCCGCTCGACCTGGGCCTCGACCTCCGCTGAAGTGGCGAGCGGATCGACGAGCGTATCGATCTTGTTCAGCACGATGAAGTGCGCCCTTCGCTGCGTGCCGAGGTGGTCGCGCCAGACTGCGAGATCGCTCTTGGTGACGCCCGCGTCGGCACCGAGGATGAAGACCGTCGCATGTGCGCTCGGCAGCAGCCCGAGGGTGAGCTCGGGCTCGGCGCCAATCGCATTGAGTCCGGGTGTATCCAGGACCACCAACCCGCGCCGAAGCAGCGGGTGGGGGTAGTTGATCAGCGCATGCCGCCAGGCAGGCACCTCGACGTTGCCGTCGCGGTCGACGTGCGGGTTGTCGTCGGACGACTCGTCGTTCCAGAACCCGAGGGCGCGTGCGTCGGCCACCGGAACGCGGCGCGTGCGCGTGACCTCAAGCAACGCCCGCGCCAGTTGGTCCGGATCCGCGCGATCGAGTTCAACGGCCTGCCATGCCTTCGGTTGCTGACGCAGGTCGGCGAGCGCGCGACCGTCCAGCCGCGTTTGCACCGGCAGCAGCAGCAGTTGCGTCGGCACGCCGTCCTCGTAGCCGATCTCGACCGGGCACATCGTCGTACGCCCCGGCGTAGCCGGCAGCACGCGACGCCCGGTGTCGGCGAAGAACATTGCATTGATGAGTTCGGACTTGCCGCGCGAGAACTCGGCGACGAAGGCGACGACGAGCCTGTCGCTGGTCAACCGCAGGCGCAGCGAATCGAGAATGGCGGACGTCGAAGCGCCTTCGAGCAGCTCGTGCTCTTCGAGAAAGCGCCCGAGATCTGCGAGCGCAGACGCAGTCTTCGCACGCCAGTTCTCGAGGGCATCGAGCCGGCCGCCAAACGAGGGGTTCATGCGCTGCGCAGTGGATCGGACAAGCTTGCACGATGCTAGCTCAGCGAGGCAGCCGGACACCACGTCCCTAACATCTCCTGACAGCGGCGTATCGGTGGATGCGCAGGCCGTCACGATCCAGGACGATGCTCCGCGCCACGCGTCGATCAGCGCACCTGGCAGCGCGGGCAGAAGTAGGTGGATCGTTGCGCCTGGACGATGCGTCGAAGCGTGCCGTCGCACCGCGGGCAGACCTGGCCCGCGCGGCCGTACACCTTTGCTTGCAACTGAAACGTTCCGTCTCGTCCGCGCGCGTCGCTGAAATCACGCAGTGTCGATCCGCCCGCATCGACGGCTTCGGCGAGCGTTGCGCGCAGTGCGACGGCCAGGCGTTCGCAGCGCGCGCGGCTGAGCCGATCGCTGCGAGTGCGCGGGTCGATCCCGGCGCGAAAGAGCGCCTCGCACGCATAGATGTTGCCGGCGCCAACGACGATGTCACCGTTGAGCAGTGCCTGCTTGACAGCCACGCGCCGCCGCTTCAGCGCGCTCCAGAGCATCTGCCCATCGAACTCCGCCTCGAAGGGTTCGACACCGAGCCTACCGAGCAGTCGCGCGGCCGGGTCATCGGCAAGCGCGGCCGACCAGACGACCGCCCCGAAGCGTCGCGGGTCGGTCAGGCGCAGCGTCCCCGTGGACGTGGTCATCTCGAAATGATCGTGCGGCCCCGCAGCCGGCATTGCGGCAGCGAATTCGAGCGATCCGGACATGCCCAGGTGGATCAGCAGGCCACCCGCCGCCGTCATGCCATTCAACCCGGTTCGCCCGGACGCACGCCGGTCATGCTCAAGCGGCAGCCAAAGGTACTTGCCGCGGCGCGTCGGCTCCCCCACCGTGCAGCCAACGAGCGCGGCCGGCTCGATCCCGAGCGGCCAACGCAGCGGCTTGCCCAGGCGCACCGCGCGGATTCGCGCACCCTTGATCGTCGATGCGAAGCTGCGCCGCGTGACTTCGACCTCGGGCAGCTCCGGCATGCGGTCATTATGCGCAGCCTAGAATGGCCCGCACGCCCAGGACCCCGCATGCCCTGTCGTCAATCCCGAACACGAACATCGCGTCTTCTCGTCGGCCTCGCGGCAGCACTGTGCCTCGCGAGTGCGTACCGGCCTTCAGATGCTGCTGCAGTACAGAACTCAGGGCTCGACGCCCCGCTGTTCTACCAACTGCTGATTGGGGAGCTCGAGCTGCAGGCTGGACAGCCGGGCACCGCCTTTCAGGTGATGCTCGAGGCGGCACGGCGCACGCGCGATGAAGCGCTGTTTCGCCGTGCCGTCGAAATCGCGTTGAACGCGCGTGCCGGCGAAGACGCGCTCGCGGCGACCCGCGCATGGCGCAAGGCGCTGCCGGAGTCGCTCGATGCGCACCGCTACCTGGTCCAGTTGCTGGTCATGCTCGATCGCGACCAGGAACTTGTCGAACCGCTTGGCAGCCTGATCGCGCTGCCGCCGGACGAGGAGCGTGGTGCGCGCATCGCGTCGTTGCCGCGGCTGTTTGCGCGCAGCAAAGACAAGCAGGAAGCGGCACGGATCGTCGAGCAGGTCCTGCGCCCGTGGCTCGAGCGCCCGGCCGAAGGCGTCGCGGCGCACACCGCGTTGGCCCGCGCCTGGTTCGCGGCGGGGGAGTCCGCGCGCGCGAAGGCGCTCGTCGAGCGCGCGCACCGCCTCGACCCGCAGGCCGAGGGCCCCGTGCTGCTCGCGCTCGAGATGCTCGCGACGGATGCTTCGCTCGAATCGATCGTCACCGCTTATCTGGCCACACCGGGCGCGAAGATGGCCGTCCGTCTGGGCTATGCGCGCGCGCTCACGAGCGCCCAACGCTACATCGACGCGGTGGCCCAGCTGGAAATCGCAACGAGCGCCGAACCCGAGTTCGCACCGGCATGGCTGAGCATGGGGGCCCTGTACCTGGAGTTGCGCCAACCGACCGACGCCGAACGCGCGCTCGAGCGCTACCTCGAAGGGGCGAGCAGCGACACCTCCGTCGACGAGGAGGCGCGCAACCGCGGGATAACCCAAGCGCACCTGATGCTCGCCCAGGCGGCCGAGCAACGGCGTGACTTCCGCGCTGCGGAAGCGTGGCTGGCCAAGATTGACGACCCGCAGCGCGCCCTCGAAGTGCAGAACCGTCGCGCCTCGTTGCTGGCCCGTCAGGGCCGTCTGCAGGAGGCCCGCGAACTGCTGCGCGCAGCGCCGGAGCACAGCGAGGGCGACGCGCGCGCCAAGCTGCTCGCGGAGGCACAGCTGTTGCGCGAGCAGAAGCAATGGCTCGAAGCGCACACGGTGCTGCAGCAGGCGATCGAGCGCTTCTCCGGCGATGTCGACCTGCTATACGAACAGGCGATGGTTGCGGAGAAGCTCGACCGCATGGACGAGATGGAATCGCTGCTGCGCGAGGTGATTCGGATCAAGCCTGACCATCACCACGCCTACAACGCGCTCGGCTACAGCCTCGCCGATCGCAACGTGCGTCTGGAAGAAGCACGCGATCTGATCAAGAAGGCGCTGTCACTGTCGCCCGGCGAGCCGTTCATTACCGACAGCCTCGGCTGGGTCGAATTCCGCATGGGCAACCGCGACGACGCTCTGCGTCTGCTTCGCGAGGCATACCGCGCGCGGCCAGACCCCGAGATTGGCGCGCACCTCGGCGAAGTGCTGTGGGTTTCGGACCAGCGCGACGAGGCCCGGCGCGTCTGGCGCGAGTCTCGCGAGCGCGACACCAACAACGAGGTGCTGCAGGAAACGCTCAAGCGCCTGCGCGTCGATCTGTGATCCTTGCGCGCTGCTCGGTCGCGCGCGTGCTTTGGCTCGCGATCGCGGTGCTCGGCGTCGGTTGCGCGACCGCGCCGCAGAGCATGGCCCCGCGCGAGGAGGTGTTGTCAGGCCGTTTGGCCGTGCGCGTCGAGGCGACCGCGACCGATCCGGCGCGCAGTGTTAGTTCGGCCTTCGACCTGCGCGGCTCGTCGCAACAAGGCCAGCTCGACCTCAGCACGCCGCTGGGCACGCTGGTCGCACGCGCACGCTGGCGGCCGGGACGGGCGGTTCTGACGACCACCGACCGCGAGGTCGAGTACACCGACCTCGACGCGATGTCGGCGGCCGCGCTCGGTGAGACCATCCCGGTCGCCGCGCTGTTCGATTGGCTGCATGGCCGTCCATGGAACGGGGCACCGAGCCGCCCCACGCCAGACGGTTTCGAGCAACTGGGGTGGTCGGTCGACACGGCGCGCCTCGACGAGGGGGTGATCAGCGCGCGGCGCCACACATCGCCGACGGTCACCTTCAGCGCGCGACTGGAGCGGCCGCTGTGACGGTTCGCGCGCTGTACGAGATGGTCGCGCCGGCCAAGCTCAACTTGTTCCTCCACGTGGTCGGGCGTCGACCTGACGGCTACCACCTCCTGCAGTCGGCGATCGTACTGATCGACTGGGCCGACACACTGCACTTCGAGCGCCGTGCCGACGCCGTGCTGCGTCGGCACGACCTGGGTGCCGCCTTGCCGGCAGACGATCTGTGCCTGCGCGCCGCGCGGGCGCTGCAGCAGGCGAGCGGAACCGACCTCGGCGTCGACATCGCGATCGACAAGCAGGTACCTGCCGGCGCGGGGATGGGCGGCGGCAGCTCGGATGCGGCCACGACGCTGCTGGCGTTGAACCGCCTGTGGGGCTTGAACTGGCCGCGCCGACAGCTGATGCCGCTTGCGCTCGCGCTCGGTGCCGACGTGCCGTTCTTCGTTGGCGGCAACAACGCGTTGGTCGAGGGCATCGGCGAGCGCCTCACGCCACTGGCGATACCACAGCAGTGGTTCGCGGTCGTGAAGCCCGCTGCCGAGCTCTCGACGGCGGCCATCTTTGCGAGCGCCAAGCTGGTTCGCGACAACCCCCCTGATATACTTTTAGGCTCTCTGGCAGGGGCCATCGCCGGCCCGGCTCCTTACGGCCGCAACGACCTGCAGCCACCAGCCGAGGAACTCTGCACCGAACTGGTGCAAGTTGCTGGCTGGCTCTCTGCGCGGTTCGGCAACAGCCGCATGACGGGTTCGGGCAGCGCGGTCTTTGCGAGGGCGGGCACAGGCGACGCACCTGCAGCGACCTTTTCGGCGCAAGCACTTGCGCCAGGGTGGGTGGGCCGCATGTGCCGGAGCCTGCGGGCCCATCCGCTTCGCGACTGGGCCGAGGGCTGAAGACCTTTTTCTCGGGGGCCGGCGCATACCGGCCGCCGGCGTAGGGGAGTCGCCAAGTTGGTTAAGGCATCGGATTTTGATTCCGACATTCGAGGGTTCGAGTCCTTCCTCCCCTGCCACAGAAACACCTGACCCTGGTCGCCGCGGGTCATTCGTCAGCCTCGCTGGAGGGGCCGTGCTGTTCAACACCGTTCTGTTCACCGGCAACGCAAATCAGGCCCTGGCGCAGGAGATTGCGACGCACCTCGGTGCTGAGCTCGGGCGCGCTGAAGTCGGGCGCTTCTCCGATGGCGAGGTGACGGTCGAGATCCAGCAGAACGTGCGCGCGCGCGACGTGTTCGTGATCCAGCCGACCTGTCATCCGACCAACGAGAACCTGATGGAGTTGCTGCTGATGGTCGATGCGATGAAGCGGGCCAGCGCCCGCCGCATCACCGCGGTGATTCCGTACTACGGCTACGCCCGGCAGGACCGCCGCCCCCGGTCCACGCGCGTGCCGATCAGCGCCAAGGTCGTAGCCGACCTGCTCCAGACGGTCGGCGTCGAGCGGCTGCTGACGATGGACCTGCACGCCGACCAGATCCAGGGCTTCTTCGACATCCCGGTGGACAACATCTACGCCTCGCCGGTGCTGCTGTCGGACCTCAAGGCGCGAAATTACAGCGAACTGGTCGTGATCTCGCCGGACGTCGGTGGCGTGGTGCGCGCGCGTGCGCTGGCCAAGCAGCTGGGTTGCGACCTTGCGATCATCGACAAGCGCAGGCAGGCGCCGAACGTGTCGGAGGTGATGCACGTCATCGGCGAGATCGAAGGGCGCAACTGCGTGGTCATGGATGACATGATCGACACCGCCGGCACGCTGGTGAAGGCCGCAGAGGTGCTCAAGGCGCGTGGTGCCAAGCGGGTCTACGCGTACTGCACCCACGCGGTGTTCTCGGGCCCGGCCATCGAACGCATTGTCGCCAGTGATCTCGACGAGGTGGTGATCACCAATACCATTCCCATGGGGGAGGCAGCCCGGCGCTGCACCAAGATCCGGCAGCTGTCTGTCGCATTCCTTTTCGCGGAGACGATCCGGCGCATCTCGGACGGCGAGTCGGTGACTTCGCTGTTCGCCGAACAGAACACGACTTTTTAGGTGGGTCACCGCTGGCGACCCCGATTGGCGATGGGCCACCGGCCCGTCTTCTCTGGCCACCTGGTCGCGGGCGGCCATTCACTATGGAGTGAACCATGAACTTCGTCGCTTTCGAGCGCAAACAGCAGGGGACCGGAGCGAGCCGCCGCCTGCGCACCACCGGCAAGGTGCCGGGCATCGTTTACGGCGGCGGCGAGCCGGCGCTGATCGAGCTCGACCACAACGCCCTGTTCTTTGCTCTCAAGAAGGAGAGCTTCCACTCGACGATCCTCGAGATGCAGCTCAACGGTGGGACGCAGAAGGTGCTGCTGCGCGACTACCAGATGCATCCGTGGAAGCCGCTGGTGCTGCACGTGGACTTCCAGCGCGTCGACGACACGACGCGGCTGCGCAAGAAGGTGCCGATCCACTTCGTTGGCGAAGAAGCCTCCGAAGCGGTCAAGACCGACAAGTGCCTCGTCAACCACGTGATGAGCGATCTCGAGATCGAATGCCTGGCCTCGAAGCTGCCCGAATTCATCACCGTCGACTTGAGCCACCTGAAGAAGGGCGACACCGTGCACGTGCGCGATCTGAAGCTCGACCCTGGCATCAAGGTGATCCGCCATGGCCGCAAGGACATCACCGTGGCGAGCGTGGTCGAGCAGAGAGTCGAGGAAGAGGCGGTGCCCGAGGTCGCGCCAGTCGTTGCCGCGCCGGCGCCGCCGCCGAAGACCAAGGCGAAGAAGGACGAGAAGCAGAACAAGCGTTGAGCCGGCGTCGTTCGCCCGCAGACGTGCAGGCCCCGCTCCGGCGGGGCCTTTCACCTTTTGGGGGGAGATGCACCGACTGGCGCGACACTGATAATCCCGCGCCATGATTCGATTGTTCGTCGGCCTCGGCAACCCTGGCGCCGAATACGAGCGCACCCGCCACAACGCCGGTTTCTGGTGGATCGATGAGCTGGCGCGCGAGCTGAAGTGCGTGCTGAGCGCCGAGCGCGCGTACCACGGACTCGTTGCGCGCGCGCATCACCGCGGGCACACGGTCTGGTTGCTCGAGCCGCTGACCTACATGAACCTCTCCGGCAAGTCGGTCGCCGCGCTGGCGCGGTTCTTCAAGATCGCCCCGGCGCAGATCCTCGTCGCGCACGACGAGCTCGACCTGACGCCAGGCCAGGTCAAATTGAAGCTCGGCGGCAGCACCGCTGGCCACAACGGGCTGAAGGACGTGCAGCTCGAGCTCGGCACCCCGGACTTCTGGCGCTTGCGCTTGGGCATCGGCCATCCGGGCGTGAAGTCCGAGGTGATCGATTACGTGCTGCGCAAGCCGCCGGCCGAACAGCGTGAAGCGATCGAGGCGGGCATCGCCCGCGCACTCACCGCGGTCGACCTGATGCTCGGCGGCGAGCTGGAGCGCGCCATGATGAAGATTCATGCGAAGCCGCCGCCGGCCGACGGCAGTGCACCCCGGGGGGAGACACCATGAGAATCCAGCTGCTGGTTTCGCTGCTGGCAATCGCGAGCGCCGCAGCGCTCGCTCAGTCGCAGGCAATCTACCGCTGCGGCGCGGACGGGCGGATCTTGCAGCAACATCCGTGCGACACACCGCTGCCGCCAGCCAGCCCTTCGACCGCAAGCGAGCAGAGCGAAACGGCGGCTGCCGAACGCGTCTCCCGGTTGCAGGCTGCGGCCGACCGCATGGAAAGCGACCGCTTGGCCCGGGAGGCGAGGGACCTGCGCGCCAATGCGCGCGCAGCGGGAATCGACTCGCGCCGTCAGGCCGCGGACAGCGGCCCTGCTTCAGCGCCGAAGAAGGTGAAACCAGGCCGGTTCGGCGCTGCCGAGCCGATCAAGCGCGTCGGACACCGGCCGGCGCGCTGAATCTCGAACGCGCGCCGCCGCGATCAGGCCTCCGGAGGGCGGGCCGGCGGCACCGGTGCGACGGCGACCAGTGCGCGGTACTTCGCCCACAGCTGCCCGCGGGTCTCGACGTGGGCGGGGTCGACCGGAATGCAGGCGACCGGGCACACCTGCACGCACTGCGGTTCGTCGAAGTGGCCGACGCATTCGGTACAGCGCGCCGGGTCGATCACGTAGATCTCCGCGCCCATCGAGATCGCCTGGTTCGGGCACTCGGGTTCGCAGACGTCGCAGTTGATGCATTCGTCGGTGATCATCAGGGCCATCGCCGGCTCCTGGTGGCTATCGCCGCATGACGCGGTTGCGCAGGCGCTTCAGCACCGAAGGCGCCACGAACTTGGAGACGTCGCCGCCCAAGGTGGCAATTTCGCGTACGAACGTGCCGCTGACGAACTGGAACTGGTCCGACGGCATCAGGAACACCGTTTCCACGTCGGGCATCAGTTGGCGATTCATGCCCGCCATCTGGAACTCGTACTCGAAGTCGCTGACCGCCCGCAGGCCGCGCACCACCACCTTGCCGCCGTGCCCAACGACGAAGTCGCGCAGCAACCCGCCAAAGGACATCACTTCGACGTTCCGGTAAGGCCGCGCGATCTCTGCGGCGATCTCGATGCGCTCGGCGGTCGTGAACAAGGTTTGCTTGTGGTGACCCTCGGCCACGGCCACGATCAGCCGCTCGAAGAGGCGGCTGGCGCGGCTCATCAGGTCCTCGTGACCGAGCGTCATCGGGTCGAAGGTACCGGGATAGACGGCGGTCAGGCGCGTTACCGAGGTCATGCAGGTCTCCGGCGCGGATGCCAGGGGTCATTATCCCGTGCGATGCAGCAGGTGCGCGTGCACCGCACCGACGGCCGTATGTCGGTACATCTCGAACCCGGCCGGGCATGACATGCATCGGACCGAAGCCTCGAGGTACAGCCATCCACCGGGCGCGACGAGCCGAGCGGCCGCGTCGAGCAGTCCTTGCGGGATGCCGCGCCCGAAAGGCGGATCGAGCAACACGAGATCGAAGCGCGCGGCCTCGCAACGCGCCATCCACGCCAACGCGTCGGTCGTCTCGACGCGAACCGCCTGGGCCTGCAATCGTCGGCCCACTTCGCGCAGGCCGGCGGCAATGTCGCCATCGTGCTCGAGCAGCACGGCCTCGGCCGCCCCGCGAGAAGCCGCCTCGAACCCAAGCGCACCGCTGCCCGCGAACGCATCGAGCACGCGCCAGCCGCTGAGATCCTGGCCGAGCCAGTTGAACAGCGTCTCGCGCACCCGTTCGGGTGTCGGCCGCAGGCCAGGCTTGTCGGTCACCGGCAACTTGGAGCGTTTCCACTGTCCGCCGATGATCCGCACCTCGTGCGGCAGGCTTGCCGACGGCCGACGCGGCCTCACGTTCGCGTCCCGACTGGCGTGCACGCGATCGGCTCGCCCGTCCGGCGGCGACCCGCCGCGCGGCGCGCTCCGGCGTTCGCCCTTGGGGCGGCCCGGCGGGCTCACAGCCGAACGAGTACGCCGTCGCGTGCGAGCAGTTCCTTGGCCTGCCCCACGGTGAACTCACCGTAATGGAAGATGCTGGCCGCCAGCACGGCATCGGCCCCTCCGATCCGGATGCCCTCCGACAGGTGCTCCAGTGCGCCCACGCCGCCCGAGGCGATCACCGGCACCGGCACCGCGTCGCAAACCGCCCGCGTGAGTTCGAGGTCGAAGCCGATCCTCGTGCCGTCGCGGTCCATGCTGGTGAGCAGAATCTCCCCGGCTCCGTATTCGGCCATCCGCTGCGCCCACTCGAGCGCATCGATGCCGGCATTGCGGCGGCCGCCGTGGGTGTAGACGTCCCAGCCCGGCCCGCGCGCAGCGAGGTCCTCGCCATGACGGCGTTTCGCATCGATCGCGACGACGATGCATTGCGCTCCGTACTTCTCGGATGCCGCGCGGATCACCGGCGGGTGGGCGACTGCTGCGGAGTTGAAGCTCACCTTGTCGGCGCCGGCGTTGAGCAGCCGCCGGACATCGTCGACTGAGCGCACGCCGCCGCCGACGGTCAACGGTATGAACACCTGCGAGGCCACCGCCTCGATGATGTGCAGGATCAGGTCGCGATCGTCGCTCGTCGCGGTGATGTCGAGAAACGTGATCTCGTCGGCGCCCTGGTCGTTGTAGCGCGCAGCGATCTCCACCGGATCGCCGGCGTCGCGCAGGTCGACGAAATTGACGCCCTTGACCACGCGGCCGCCGGTCACGTCGAGGCAGGGAATGATGCGTTTGGCGAGCATGCACGATGCCTGCGAGTGCAGGCTCTGGCGGTCGTTATCCCGCTCCGGCGCGGCGGTGGGCCATCCGGCGATGGAGCGACAAGCGCGGTGTCGTCGCTTCAGCCACTGAGTTCGTCGGCACGCTGCTGCGCTGCCGCAAAGTCGAGGTCACCGTTGTAGATCGAACGCCCGCAGATCACGCCCTCGATGCCCTCGCCCTGCACCGCGCAGAGCTCCTCGATGTCGGCGATGCCCGCGAGCCCCCCGGAAGCGATCACCGGAATCGTCAGCGCCTGCGCAAGCCTGACCGTCGCCTCGATGTTGATCCCGGTGAGCATGCCGTCGCGTCCGATGTCGGTGTAGATCACCGCTTCGACACCATAGTCCTCGAATTTCTTCGCGAGGTCGATCACTTCGTGCCCGGTGAGCTTGCTCCAGCCGTCGGTGGCGACCTTGCCGTCCCGGGCATCGAGGCCGACGATGATGTGTCCGCCGAACGCACTGCACGCGTCCTTCAGGAATCCCGGGCTCTTCACCGCCGCGGTGCCGATGATCACGTACGACAACCCGTCGTCGAGATAGCGCTCGATCGTGTCGAGGTCGCGGATCCCGCCGCCGAGCTGCACCGGGATGTCGTCGCCCACGGCCCTGAGGATCGACTTGATTGCCCCCTCGTTGACCGGCTTGCCGGCGAACGCGCCGTTGAGGTCGACGAGGTGCAGGCGCCGTGCGCCAGCGTCGAGCCAGCGGCGCGCCATTGCGGCCGGATCGTCGCTGAAGGTGGTGGAGGCGCGCATGTCGCCCTGTTGGAGACGCACGCAGTGACCGTCTTTCAGGTCTATCGCCGGAATCAGCAGCATGGCTGGAGAAGCGAGGGGGGAGAAAACGAGGCGGGGGACGCGACGAGAAGAGTCAGGGCTTCCAGTGCAGGAAGTTCCGGTACAGGGCAAGGCCGTCGGCTGAACTTTTCTCGGGATGGAACTGGGTGGCAAAAATGTTATCCGTTGCCACGGCGCTGGTAAAGCGCACGCCGTACTCGGTCTCACCGGCACTGTGGCGCCGGTCCGACGGCTCGGCGTAGTAGCTGTGAACAAAGTAGAACCACGTGTCGTCGGGCACGCCGCCCCACATCGGGTGGGGCCGCGCCTGGTGCACCCGGTTCCAGCCCATCTGCGGCACCTTGTAGCGGCTGCCGTCGGGCTGCCGCTGGCCTTCCAGGCGAAATCGAACCACGCGGCCAGCGATCAGTCCGAGCCCGGGCGAGTCCTGTTCCTCGCTGTAGTCGAGCAGCATCTGCATGCCCACGCACACGCCCATCAGCGGTTTGCCGCAGGCCGCCTCGAGGACCGCTTCGCGCAGACCCGAGTCGCGCAATTCGCGCATGCAGTCGCGCATCGCGCCCTGTCCGGGTAACACCACGCGCTCGGCCGCGCGGACCTGCTCGGGTCGCGACGTCACCACCACCTGCAACCCGCTGTCCGCCGCGACGTGCAGCACCGCCTGCGACACCGAGCGCAGGTTGCCCATGCCGTAGTCGACGATGGCCAGCGTCCTCATCGCGTCACAGCGAGCCCTTCGTCGACGGCACGGTTCCGGCGCCGCGCGCGTCCAGCTCCAGCGCATCGCGCAGCGCTCGCGCAAACGCCTTGAAGATCGTCTCGCACTGGTGGTGGGCGTTATCGCCCTTCAGGTTGTCGATGTGCAGCGTCACGCCCGCGTGGTTGGCGAATCCCTGGAAGAACTCGTGCGCAAGCTGCGTGTCGAATCCGCCGATCGTCGCCGCCCTGAAGCGCACGTCCATGTACAGCCCCGGGCGGCCCGAAAAATCGACGACCACGCGCGACAGCGCCTCGTCGAGTGGCACGTACGCGTGGCCGTAGCGACGGATGCCTTTCTTGTCGCCCACCGCCCGGGCGACGGCCTGGCCCAGCGTGATGCCGACGTCCTCGACCGTGTGGTGGCCGTCGATGTGCAGATCGCCCCGTGCCTCGATCTCCAGGTCGATCAAGGCGTGGCGCGCCAGCTGGTCGAGCATGTGATCGAAAAAGCCGATGCCCGTGGCGAGCTTGGCGACGCCGCCGCCGTCAATGTCCACGCGCACGCTGACCTGTGTTTCCTTCGTATCGCGGCGCACCTCGGCAACGCGCGGCGCGCGGCTTGCAATCGGAGTCACTGACATCACAGGCTCGCTTTCAGCGCTTCGATGAGCGCATCGTTCTCGTCCGGGGTGCCTACGGTGAGCCGCAGGCAGCCCTGCAACAAGGGGTGCAGGGGTTCGACATTCTTGACCAGGACGCCCCGCGCCTTCAGGCCCTCGAAGACCCGCTTCGCATCGGCAACGCGCACGAGGATCATGTTGGCCTGGCTCGGGAAGGCCCGTGCAGCGGGCATGGCGGCCAGCGCCGCCTGCAGCCGCTCGCGCTCGCTGCGGATGACCGCCGCCTGGCGCGCGAACTCGCCGGCATGCTCCAGCGCAAACAGCGTCGCCTCGGCGTTGAGCACGCTCACGTTGTACGGCGGGCGCACCTTGTCGACTTCCGCAATCAGCGCGCCCGCGCCGACGAGGTAGCCCAGCCGCACGCCAGCCAGGCCGAACTTCGACAGCGTGCGCAAGACGACGACGTGCGGGTGCCGCGCGAGCTCGGGCAGCCGGGTGCGCGACGAGAACGGCTGGTAGGCCTCGTCGAACACCACCCAGCCGTGTTGCGCGCCGACCGCGGCCACGATGCGGTCGATGATCGCGTCGTCAAACAGGTTCGCCGTCGGGTTGTTCGGGTAAGCGATGTAGGTGATCGCCGGACGGTGCTGCTCGATCGCGGCGAGCATCGCGGCCTCGTCGAGCTCGAACCCCTCGGTCAGCGGCACGCCGACGAAGCGCAGACCCTGCAGCCTGGCCGACATCTCGTACATCACGAAGCCGGGTACCGGCGCCAGCACGGCCGCGCCCGGAACGTCGCAGGCCATGGCGAGCAGCGAGATGAGTTCGTCGGAACCGTTGCCCAGCGTGAGTCGACAGCCCTCGGGCACGCCAACGTGGCGCGACAGCGCGGCGACGACGTCGGCAAAGCAGCGTGTCGGATAGCGGTTGATCGCGACGCGGCCCAACCGCTCGCCCAGCTCGCGCTGCAACGCTGGCGGCAGGCGAAAAGGGTTTTCCATCGCGTCGAGCTTGATCAACCCGTCGCTCGGCTGGATCGCATAGCCGTGCATCGACTGCACGTCCTGGCGAATCGTGCGCTGGATGCGCTCGGCCAGCGGGGCGGTGGTCATCGCGGTTTGCGCAGCCGCATTTCGGCCGCTTGCGCATGGGCCTGCAGGCCCTCGCCGTAGGCGAGTTCGGCGGCAATCGGCCCGAGCACGCCGGCGCCCGCCTCGCTGACCTCGATCAGACTGCTGCGCTTCTGAAAGTCGTAGACGCCCAGCGGCGAGCTGAAGCGCGCCGTGCCCGACGTCGGCAGCACGTGGTTGGGGCCGGCGCAGTAGTCGCCCAGGCTTTCGCTCGCGAACGCGCCGAGGAAGATCGCCCCCGCGTGCCTGAGCAACGGCTGCCAGCGATGCGGATCGCGCGAACTCACCTCGAGGTGCTCGGGCGCGATGCGATTGCTGATCTCGCACGACTCTTCCATCGAGCGGGTGAGGATCAGCGCGCCGCGTCCTTCGAGCGAAGCGCGGATCACTTCGCGCCGCGGCATGCCGGGCAGCAGCCGGTCGATCTCCGAGCGCACCCGCTCGATGTAGGCCTCATCGGGGCAGAGCAGGATGCTCTGCGCGAGCTCGTCGTGCTCGGCCTGGCTGAACAGGTCCATCGCAACCCAGTCCGCCGGCGTGCTGCCGTCGGCCAGGACCAGGATCTCGCTCGGCCCGGCGATCATGTCGATGCCGACCTGTCCGAACACGCGTCGCTTCGCACTGGCCACGTAGGCATTGCCCGGCCCGGTGATCTTGTCCACGCGCGGCACCGCTTCGGTGCCGTAGGCGAGCGCAGCCACCGCCTGCGCCCCGCCGATCGCAAACACGCGATCGACGCCCGCCACATGCGCTGCCGCCATCACCAGCGGGTTCCTCTCGCCCCGCGGCGTCGGCACCACCATCACGATCTCGCCGACGCCAGCCACCTTGGCGGGCACGGCGTTCATCAGCACGCTCGACGGATAGGCCGCCTTCCCGCCGGGCACGTAGATCCCCACGCGATCGAGCGGCGTCACCTTCTGGCCGAGCAACGTACCGTCGGCGTCGCGGTAGCTCCAGTCGCGTCCGCAAGCGTCGAGTTGCCGCTCGTGATAGGCGCGCACGCGCGCCGCGGCGGCCTCGAGCGCCGCGCGCTGCGCCGGTGTGATCTCGTCGAGCGAGCGCTGCAGCGCGGCCTCATCGATCTCGAGTGCCGCCACGCTCGCGACGTCCAGACCATCGAACTGTTTTGTGTATTCGAGCACCGCCGCATCGCCACGCTGGCGCACGTCGGCCAGGATTGCGGCCACTCGCGATTCGATCGCCTCGTCGGTCTCGGCCGACCAATGCAGGACGCGCTGGAACTCGGCCTCGAAGCCAGGCGCACGGGTCGACAGCCGGCGGATCTGCACCGCGGTCATCGCTGCCTCACAGCGGCCGCGAACGACTCGATCAGTCCGCGCAGCGGTTCACGCTTGAGCTTGAGCGCCGCCTGGTTGGCGACCAGCCGCGCACTCACGTCCATGATCCGCTCGACTTCGACGAGGTGATTGGCCTTGAGCGTACCGCCCGTGGACACCAGGTCGACGATCGCATCGGCCAGGCCGGTGAGCGGCGCCAGTTCCATCGATCCGTACAGCTTGATCAGGTCCACGTGCACGCCCTTGTCCGCGAAATGGCGGCGTGCAGTCTGCGTGTACTTGGTTGCAACGCGGATCCGCGAACCCTGCCGCACCGCGCTCGCGTAGTCGAAGTCGTCGCGCACCGCCACGCTCATGCGGCACCGCGCCAGCTTGAGGTCCAGCGGCTGGTACAGGCCCGGCGCGCCGCTGCCGTCCCACTGGGCCGCGTGCTCGAGCAACACGTCCAGACCGGCCACACCGAGGTCGGCTCCGCCGTATTGCACGTAGGTCGGCACGTCGGCCGCGCGCACCAGCACCACGCGCACGTCGGGGCGACGCGTGGCGAGGATCAGCTTGCGGCTCGTCTCGGGATCCTCGGTGGTCTGGATCCCGGTCTCCGTGAGCAGCGGCAGCGTCTCCTCGAAGATGCGGCCCTTTGAGAGCGCCAGCGTGATCGTCATCGGATCCTTTCGACGTCCGCGCCGATCGCCCGCAGCTTGGCTTCCATGCGGTCGTATCCACGGTCGAGGTGGTAGATGCGGTCGACCACCGTCTGGCCATCGGCGACCAGCCCGGC
Organism: Burkholderiales bacterium; assembly: GCA_020354665.1. GTDB lineage: Bacteria > Pseudomonadota > Gammaproteobacteria > Burkholderiales > Burkholderiaceae_C. Next base: position 1,394,653 of record CP070653.1, on the reverse strand, counting down.
GATGACGAGGCTGGCGGACGCGCGCAGGTCGGTGGCCATCACGGCGGCCGCGGACAGCCGCGGCACGCCGGTGACGATCGCGGTGTGCCCGTCGACCTCGATCGACGCGCCCAGCCGCACCAGTTCGTTGACGTGCATGAACCGGTTCTCGAAGATTGTCTCGGTCACTCGCGCAGTGCCCTCGGCGACGCAGTTGACGGTCATGAACTGCGCCTGCATGTCGGTCGGGAAAGCCGGGTATTCGCTGGTGCGAAAACTCGCCGCCGTCGGCCGGCCGTCGGCCTCGATGCGAATCCAGTCAGCGCCTGACTCGACTCGCGCGCCGGCCTCGCGCAACTTCTCGACCACCGCATCGAGATGGTCGGCGCGCGCGTCGCGCAGCATGACACGGCCACCGGCCGCGGCCACCGCGCACAGAAACGTGCCGGCCTCGACACGGTCGGGGATCACCCTCTGCTCGGTGCCGGCGAGCCGATCGACCCCTTCGATGCGGATGCGGTGCGTACCCTGCCCCTCGATGCGCGCCCCCATGCGCGCCAGCAGTTCGGCAAGCGCGCCGACCTCGGGTTCCTGTGCAGCGTTCTCTAGCACCGTCTCGCCCTCCGCGAGCACGGCGGCCATCATCAGGTTCTCGGTCCCGGTCACGGTCACCATGTCGGTCGTGATTCGCGCCCCCCGCAGGCGGCCGGGTCGCCCGTCACGGCGTTTCGGCGCCTGGGCGACGATGTAGCCGTGTTCGACGACGATCTCGGCGCCCATCGCCTGCAAGCCCTTGATGTGCTGGTCGACCGGCCGCGAGCCGATCGCGCAGCCACCGGGAAGCGATACCCGCGCGCGGCCATGCCGTGCCAGCAGCGGACCCAGCACGATCGCCGAGGCACGCATCGTCTTGACGAGGTCGTACGGTGCCTCGGGCGTGTGCGCCGCCGTCGCGTCGACCGTCACGGTGCCGGAGCGCTCGGCCGCCCGTTCGACTCGCGCACCCATGCTGCGCAGCAGCTTGATCAGCGTGGCCACGTCCTGCACGCCGGGAACGTTGGTCAGCGTCACGGGCCCGTCGGCGAGCAGCGTGGCGGCGAGTTGCGGCAGCGCCGCGTTCTTGGCGCCGGAGATGGTCAGCTCGCCTTCCAGGGGGCGACCGCCGCGGATCACGAATTTGTCCATAAGCGGGGCTTGGGACGACGCGCGGCGGGAACCGGTCGAGCTCTCGAGAGGCAGCGCCGCCGGTCACCCGCAGCGTCGCCTGCGGGTGAATGTCAGGAGTGGTGGCCGGCGGCCGGCGCAGCCGCAGAGGAGAGGGCCTGCGCCCACTCGGCGGGGGTGAGAGTCTTCATCGAGAGCGCGTGAATCTGCTCGCGCATTCTATCGCCGAGTGCCGCGTAGACGCGCTGGTGCCGGGCGATCCGGGTCAAGCCGGCGAACTCGGTCGACACGATCGTCGCGAAGAAGTGCCGTCCGTCGCCCTCGACCTGCAGGTGCTCGCAGCGCAGCCCCTGCGCGATGAAGCGCTCGACGTCGGCGGCAGTGGGTTCGGACATCGGCGCATTGTAGGAGCGCTTGGAGCCTGCTCACACGACGCAGGCCCTAGCTCCTGATCTTGTAGCCAATGTGAAGCAGGTGCAGCACGAGCGCAGCCACCACCGCGAAACTGCTGACGACCACCGCCAGGCTCAGCCACGGCGAAACGTCGCTGACGCCGAAGAAACCGCGCCTGAACCCGTCGATCATGTAGAAGAACGGATTGAGCTGGCTCGCGGTCTGCCAGAAAGGAGGCAGCGAATGCACCGAATAGAACACGCCGGCCAGGAACGTCATCGGCATGATCAGGAAGTTCTGGAACGCCGCCATCTGGTCGAACTTCTCGGCCCACAACCCCGCGAGCAGGCCGAGCGCGCCGAGCAACGCTGCGCCCAGCAGCGCGAAGAGGACCGCCCACCAGGGTTCGGCGAGCTGCAGCGGCGCGAACCACAGTGTGACGAGGAACACGCCGAGACCGACCACCAGCCCGCGCACCACCGACGCGCCGACGTAGGCGACGAACCACGCGCGATGCGACAGCGGTGCGACGAGCAGGAACACCAGGTTACCGGTGATCTTGCTCTGGATCAGCGACGAGCTGGTATTGGCGAACGCGTTCTGCAGCACGCTCATCATCACCAGCCCAGGAATCAGGAAGCTCGTGTAACCGATCTCGTCATAGACCTTGACATGCTCCTCGAGCACGTGGCCGAAGATCAGCAGATAGAGCACGGCAGTCAGGATGGGGGCACCCACGGTTTGGAAGGCGACCTTCCAGAACCGCAGCACCTCCTTGTAGAACAACGTGAGCCAGCCGGTCATGCAAACCCCTGCGCATCGAACGCGGTCGCCGGCCGCGCTCGTCGTGCCGTCGATCCCCGCGCCGGGGCCCCTCGCCGGGTGACTCGCGCTGCCACCTTCCACGACCGCAGCATCTCCTGGTAGAACAACGTCCGCCAGCCGGTCATGGCCACCCTTCTACATCGAACGCGGTCGCTGGCCGGTCATGCCGGCCCCGCCGCTCGAATCTGGTCGGGTGAAGGGCTCTCGATGCGGATCCCGCCCTGCATGATCTCGAGGAAAACGTCTTCGAGGTCGGCGCGACCGATCTCGAGGTCCTCGATGCGCACGCCGCCGCTGCGCAACTGCGCGAGCATGCTCTCGACCTCGCCGGCGTCGCGCGCGCGCACCTGCACGACGCGCCCGGTCATTCTGGCGTGGGCTGCCACCATTGGCGGCAGCGCATCGTCGGTCTTGAACTGCAGCATCGTGCTCGCCGTGCCGGCCAGCAGGTTCGACGTGCGGTCCAGCGCGACGACACGCCCCTGCTTGAGCATCGCGATGCGCCCGCACAGCGCCTCGGCCTCCTCCAGGTAATGCGTGGTCAGCAGCACCGTGTGCCCCTGCCGGTTCAGCCGCGCGATGAACTGCCAGAGCGTCTGGCGCAGCTCGACGTCGACGCCGGCCGTCGGCTCGTCGAGCACGATCACCGGCGGCTTGTGTACCAGTGCCTGCGCGACCAGCACGCGCCGCTTCATCCCGCCCGACAGCTGGCGCATGTTGGCGCCGGCCTTGTCGGCCAGCCCGAGCCCTTCGAGGAGTTCGCCGATCCAGGCGTCGTTGCCCGACACGCCGAAGTAGCCACTCTGGATGCGCAGCGTCTCGCGCACGCTGAAGAACGGATCGAACACCAGTTCCTGGGGCACGATGCCGAGCGCGCGGCGCGCCGCCGCATAGTCGTCGATCACGTCGTGGCCGAGCACCGTCACGCGTCCCTGCGTCGCCCGCGTCAGGCCGGCAAGGACGCTGATCAGCGTCGTCTTGCCTGCGCCGTTCGGACCGAGCAGGCCGAAGAACTCGCCCGCCTCGATGTCAAAGCTCACGTCGACGAGCGCGCGCACCTCGCCCCGATCGCCGAGGTAGGTCTTGGAGACGTTCTGGAAGCGGATCGCCGCCGGCATGCGTGCCCGATTGTAGGCAGCCCGCAGCCAGCGCTGCGGCGACGGGATGCCCGCAGGCGGCGCCGCAACCGAAGCTGCCAGAATCGCCGCATGCCTGCCAAGAAGCCGCGCCGCACGGCCGAGCGCATCCTCGAAGTGACGCTCGACCTGTTCAATCGCTTCGGCGAGCCGAACGTCAGCACCACCGTGATCTCGGCCGAGCTGGGCATCAGCCCCGGCAACCTCTACTACCACTACCCGGCCAAGGACGAGCTGATCAATAGCCTGTTCGACCGCTACCAGAAGGCGCTTGTCGAGTTGCTGCGCGCTGCCGACGACGTGCGCCACGTCGAGGACGCGTGGCTGTTCTTTCACATGCTGTTCGAGCTGATCTGGCAGTACCGCTTTCTCTACCGCGATCTCAACGACCTGCTGTCGAAGAATCGCCGCCTCGAGATGCAGTTCCAGCGCGTCTTGGCGGCCAAGGAGCAGGCGGTGCGCAGCGTGCTCGAGGGGCTGGCGCTCGGATCGGCGGTGCGCATCGACCGTCGCGACGCGCGGCCGATGGCCACCGCAATGGTGGTCGTGCTGACCTACTGGCTCAGCTACGAGTACGTGCGCGACCCGCGCCACGCGCTCGAACCCGGGGTTGCCGGCACTGCACTGCTGCGCGGCGCCGCCCACGTGCTGGGCCTGCTCTCGCCTTATCTCGAACCCGAAGCCAGAACGCACCTGCATCAACTGGCACAGTCGTACCTCTCCCCGTAGCGAACATCGCCCAATCCCGAGCAAAGGAGACCCCCCGATGGCCAAGTGGACCGCTTTCCCCTACGCCAACGCCGAGTACGTCCGAGATGCCGGCGCGCTCAAGAAGCAGTGGGCGCGGCTGCATGCCGGCGACGCCGAACCGCTGCCGAAGGACGAGCAGGTCCTCGCGGCGTGGGCGCTGTTTCACGCCGGCGAGTTTCAGGGAGCCTTCGACGCCGGCCTGAAGGTCGGCGGGGCTGGCATCACGGTGGCCAACAAGGCGCAGGCGATCTATGCCAACTACCTGGAAAAGAGCGCCAAGAAGAAGCTCGAGATGTTCCAGGAGGTCGCCGCCCGCGCCGAAGCGCAAGCCGCGCACGAACCGAAGAACGCCAACGCGCACTACTGGCTCGCCTATGCGCTGGGCCGCTACAGCCAGGGCATCAGCGTCGCAAAGGCGCTGGCGCAGGGCCTGGGCGGCAGGGTCAAGGGTGCGCTGGAGACGACAATCAAGCTGGCCCCGAAGCACGCCGATGCCCACATCGCGCTGGGCACGTTCCACGCCGAGGTGATCGACAAGGTCGGCCGCCTGCTCGGCAAGGCCCAGGGTGCCGATGCGGCCGCCGGCATCAAGGCGTTCAAGAAGGCGCTCGAACTCAACCCGACCAGCGCGATCGCGCGCATCGAGTACGCCAACGGCCTCGTGATGATCGAGGGCGAGAAGAAGATGAAGGAAGCCGAGAAGCTCTACGAGGAGGCTGCGGCCGCCAAGCCGCTCGATGCGATGGAGCGGCTGGACGTCGAGATGGCCAGGGCCGAACTCGAAGACTGAGCGACCAGGGCCGGTGCGCGTCAGCGCACGGCCTCTTCCCCCCACGGCAGCATCAGCGCGACCAGCAGCAGCTTCTCGAACTCGGGCGCGAAGCGGTCGATGATCTTCTGCGGATGCGGGCAGAGCTTGCGGTCGGTGATGAGCCCGAACTGCACGCCACCGCCGTAACTCAGGATCGACACGCCCATCCCGATGTGCCCCGACTGCGGCACCCAGAACATGCTCTGGCGCAGCGTCGAACCGCAGAACTTCAGCGGTTCCCGCGGTCCGGGGACGTTGGTCATCACCGCGGTGGTCTTGCGCGCAAACAGGTTGGTCACCATGTCCTGGCCGGGCTTGATCAGCAACCCGGCCAGCGCGAGCACGCCAAAGGCGAGCAGCGGCTGGTAGCTGCCCTTCAGCTCGCTCATCCGCGCCCGCACCGCGTAGACGCGCTCGATCGGGTTTTGGATGCCGATCGGCAGCACCAGCGGTGCGAGGCCGAAGCGGTTGCCGAGCTTGTAGGCTTCCTCGATCGGCCGCAGGTTGACCGGTACCATCGCGCGGATCTCCTTGCCGGCCGTTTCATCGCCGAGGTCGCGCAGATAGTGGCCGATCGCGCCGGCCACGCACGCCAGCAGCACGTCGTTGACCGAGCAGTTCAGCGCCTTGCCGATCGCCTTCACCGCGTCCAGCGGAATCGGTTCGCACCACGCGACGCGCTTGCGTCCCACCGGCGTCCCCTTCAGGCGCGTCGGCGAGTCGTCCGGCATCAGCGCGAGCGCCGTGACGTCACTCACCAGTTGGTAGCCGATGCGCGCCAGGTCGAGCGAACCCTGCAGCCCTTGTTGCGGATGGGCCAGGACGTCCAGCGACTTTGCGATCCCCTCGCCGTACATGCCGATGGCCTTGACGGTGACGTCGGTCAACGGCTTGATGACCGCGTCGGCCAGCCAGTCGCCCTCGTGCGCATGCGACATGCGGCGGCGCCGCGGCGGCGCACGGCCGCCGTCGGTGATCGACAGCATCACCGAGATCAACGCGATGCCGTCGCCGATGCAATGGTGGATGCGCGCGATGATCGCGCTGCCGCCCTCGTAGCCTTCGACGAGATGCCACTGCCAAAGGGGGCGCGCGCGGTCCAGCGGCGTGGCGGCCAGCACGCCGACCCGCTCCTGCAACGCGGCGCGCTCGCTCTGCCCGCGCCGGCGCTGCAGGCGCTCCCGCACGACGTGGCGCTCAAGCGCAAAATCCTCGTCGTCGACCCAGCTGTAGCCGAGTGCATCCTCGACCACCTTTTGCCTGAAGCGCGGGTAGCAGAGCAGGCCCTTGCCCAGGCGCTCGCAGAGTGCCTCGTAGCTGACCGCCGGCTCCAGCAGCCAGATACCAACGATCGTCATCAGATTGACGTCGCTGTCCATGCGCAGCCACGCGGTGTCCACGCGCGACATGCTTTCGGGCAGTGGCATGGCGGCTCTCCTCTGAGGGGTCGGGTCTTTCGTGCGCGGACGATGCGGGCTACGATGCCGCACGTCCATCATGATTGTCACCGAGGAGATGTCCATGGCCGACCTGAAAGCCGCGTTCGAGAAGGCCGTCGCCGACAGCAAGAGCCTGCCCGAGCGCCCAGACAACCAGACGCTGCTGAAGATCTACGCGCTGTACAAGCAGGCCTCGGCAGGTGACGTCGAAGGCAAACGCCCCGGGTTCACCGACATGGTCGGCCGCGCCAAGTGGGACGCCTGGAACGAGCTCAAGGGCAAGGATGCCAAGTCGGCGATGAAGGAATACGTCGACCTGATCGAGTCGCTGAAGTAGCGCGCTACTTCTTCCTGCGGTTGTTGTTGGCCCCTGTGGCGGCGGTGCGCTTGCGCGCCGTCCTTGCGGCGTTGGCGTTCTGCCGCGACAGCAACGTGTCGAGTTCTTTCTCGATCTCGCCTTCGATCACCTTCCTGAAAGCGCCCAGCAGGAAGCCCAGCTTGGCTTCCAGGTCGAAGTGGTCGGCCGCGACGATCAACTGCCCGTGCACGCCCGAGCGCGTGAATTGCACCGTGTCGCTGGTCTGCCCCTCGAGCACCGAGCACTGCATGTCGAATTTCTTCTCGACCTCCTCGGCCCAGCGCCACGCGACCTTGCGCGCCTGCGCGAGCCCGAGCTCGTGCTTGCGGTGGATGCGGATGTCGGTCATCGGCGTCTCTGCGGTTCACTGATCTGCGGAAACAGCGGCGAGTTTGGCGCGCCGCTCCTCCTTCGGCAAGGCGGCGAGCTGCGCGACTGTGGCATAGAAACGCCCGAAGTCGCGCCCTTGCCGATCGAAAAGCTGCTCGAAAGCCGGCACCAGCTCGTGGTAGGCAGCCAAGACACCCAGCGCGGCATTGTTCGCGTGTTCGAACCAGCGGTCGTACCCCGCGTAGCCGTTCCACGGGCCCGCCTTCAGGCGGGCATGGCCCTCGCGCAGCTCGCGCATCAGCTCGGCCTTGCGCGCGCGCTGGTGCTGCGGCGGCGCGTCGCTGCGATACAGCGCGTCGAGCGCGGCGCGCGTGCGGCTCGTCAGTGCGCGGAAGTCGTTGCGCCGCGCATCGTAGCGCGCGTAGGCCTGGCGAGCGGCCGCGCCGCCGTGCGCCGCCAGCCATCGCTCGACGCCCAGCCGCTCGACGGCCGTCGCGAACGACTCGTTGAACATCGTGTCGTCGCTCGCGTACGCGACCTGATGCGCGAGTTCATGGAATATCAGCCGCGCCACTTCGCCCTCGGGCAACTCGATGAACGTGTTGAGCAGCGGGTCGCCGCCGAACCAGTTGCTCCAGCCCAGCGTCGAGTACGCCGGCACGCCGTACACGGTCGTTTCCCACCCGTCGGCTTGAAGCTGCTCGGCGAGCTGCTGCGCGTCGCCGCGGTCGAAGTAGCCGCGGTAACCGACGCAACCCAGCACCGGGAAGCACCAGGTCTTCAGCTGCAGCGACAGTTCCGGCGCAGCGACGACGTTCCACACCGCGGCCGGACGCTTCAGGTCGGCGTAGCGGCGGTAACTGCCGTTGTCGGGCAGCTTGAGCTCGGCGACTGCGAACTCGCGCATGCGCTGCGTGAGCTCGAGCCTTTCGCGCAGTGGCTGCGGCGTGCTGGGGTCACCCAGCCATTCCGGCACTGGGCGCGCCGCGCTCAGCAGGTGCAGATGCCCGCCGAGCGACTGGCCGTAGTAGCCCAGCGTCGAGCATCCGCTGCCGAGGCAGACCGCCGCCCCGGCGACCGCCACCGCACCGAGCACTCCGCCGATCGCCATCGCCCAGGCGCGCTTCACGCCGCGGCTTGCACCGGCCGCACCTCGACCAGGCAGTCATAGAACGTCGGCGCCGCGCCGAGGTCGGTCAGCCGCTGGTGCGTCAGCTCGTTGACGTTGGTGCCGGCCGGGCCAAGTTTGCGCCACCAGATGCCCAGCCCGTTGACCACCCCCGGTCGCGCGCGGGTGCAGACGTCGGCGCGGCACCGGTAGTCGCCACGGTCGGTGAAGACGCTGACCCTCGTGCCGCTCTCGATGCCGCGCGGCCCCGCGTCAACGGGGTGGATTTCAAGCAACGGCTCGCCCTCGATGCTGCGCAGGCTCTGCACGTTCACGAATGTCGAGTTCAGGAAGTTGCGCGCCGGCGGTGAGATCATCGCCAACGGGTAGCGCGCCGCGAGCTCGGGCGCTGCTTGCGCGCATTCGTGGTTGGGTACGAAGTCGGGCACACCGAGCCCTGGCGCATCGACGCGCGCCCGGCCGCTGGGCGTCGGGAAGCCGCCCTGCGCAAACGGCGCGTCGGGCAGCGGCAGCTTGACCCAGCCGTGGCGCTCGAGCGCGGCGAAATCGATGCCGCGCAGCGCCTGCTGCAACAGCGTCTCGTCGTCGTCGCCGAAGCACGGATCGCCAAAGCCCAGCTGCGCCGCGAGTTCGCGGAAGATCTGCGTGTTCGGCTTGGCTTCGCCGCGCGGCGCGATCGCGGGACGGTTCAGCACCACGTAGGTGTGGCCGTAGCTCGTGTGCACATCCAGGTGCTCGAGCTGCGTCGTTGCCGGCAGCACGAAGTCGGCATGGTCGGCGGTGTCGGTGAGGAAGTGCTCGAGTACGACGGTGAACAGGTCCTCGCGCGCGAATCCGGCGGCGACGCGCCGCGACTGTGGCGCCACGGCGACCGGGTTGCTGTTGTAGACGACGAGCGCCTCGATGCGCGGGCCAAACGCCGGCGAGCCATCGCGCAGCAGGTCGTCGCCGATCGTGCTCATGTTGATCGTGCGCGGATTGCGCCCGGCGAGCAGGTCGGGGCGCTGCAGGGCCGCGTCGTTGCGCACCGGCGCGAACCAGCCGCTCGCCGACAGGAGCAGCCCGCCGGCACGATCGCGCCACGCGCCGACCAGGCACGGCAGCAGCGCGATCAGCCGCACCGCGCTGCCGCCGCCGTGCGCGCGCTGCATGCCGTAGTTCAGCCGAATCGCGGCCGGCCGCAGGCTCGCGTAGTCGTGCGCCAGCTCGCGGATGGCCGCGGGGTCGACACCGCAGACTTCGGCGGCACGCTCGACGGGCCACGCCAGCGCGCGCTCGCGCAACGCGTCGAAGCCTTCGACGTGATGCGCGACGTAGTCGCCGTCGAGTCCGCCTGCGCTGATCAGCTCGTGCATGAGTGCCAGCGCGAGCGCGCCGTCCGTGCCGGGTCGCAGCGCAAGGTGGCGGTGGCACTTGTCGGCGGTCTCGCTGCGGCGCGGATCGATGCACCAGAGCTTCGCACCGGCCCGCTTGGCCTGCTGTGCGAAGGTCCAGAAATGCAGGTTCGATGCGATCGGGTTCGAACCCCAGATCAGGATCAGCCGGCTCTCGGTGAAGTGCTCGACGTGCATGCCGACTTTGGCACCGTAGGTCACCGCGAGCGCGGCCCCACCGGCGGTCGAGCAGATCGTGCGGTCCAGGCGCGACGCGCCCAGCCGATTGAAGAAGCGCGCGGCCATGCTCTCGCCCTGCAGCAGGCCCATCGTGCCGGCATAGCTGTATGGCACGATCGCCTGCGGGTCGCGCTCGGCGATTGCGGCCAGACGGGTGGCAATGTCGCGCAACGCCTCGTCCCAGCCGACGCGCTCGAACCGACCGGCGCCTTTCGGCCCGGTGCGCTTGAGCGGATGCAGCACACGCTCGGGGTGGTCGGTGCGCTCGGCATAGCGCGAAACCTTGGTGCACAGCGCGCCGTGCGTGGGCGGATGGTCACGCTCGCCGCGCAGTTCGACGATGCGACCGTCTTGCACCGTGACCCTGATCGCGCAGGTGTCCGGGCAATCGTGTGGACACGCAGCGTGCACGCTGCGCACGGCCGGGGCGGCGGGCGCGTCCATGCCGAAACTATCGCACAGGGATCCCTCGCGGCGTGCCGCAACCCTCGCCGCAACGCGGCCGCAGGCCGGCGTTAAGATGGTCCAAAAGCCTCCGGAGACAACGATGAAGCTGATCGAAGCGATCGCTGCCGATGCCGCCGGCCACGCGGCGACGCGCCGCGACATTCATGCGCATCCCGAGCTGTGCTTCGAGGAGCGGCGCACGTCGGACCTGATCGCCAAGGCGCTGACCGACTGGGGTATCCCGGTGCTGCGCGGGCTGGCCGGGACGGGCGTCGTGGGCATCGTGAAAAACGGCTCGTCGTCGCGTGCGGTCGGCCTGCGGGCCGACATCGACGCGCTGCCGATCAGCGAGGCCAACACCTTTGCGCATGCGAGCCAACACGCCGGGCGGATGCACGCGTGCGGACACGACGGGCACACTGCGATGCTGCTCGCCGCTGCCAAGCATCTCGCCACGCACCGCAATTTCAACGGCACGGTCTACCTCGTCTTCCAGCCCGCCGAGGAAGGCGGCGGCGGCGCGCGCGAGATGATCGCGCACGGCCTGTTC
>CP070653.1:1367110-1383629 GCA_020354665.1 Burkholderiales bacterium | reverse complement strand
ACCGATGCGCTGACCGAGGTGTTCGCGCGCCACGGCACGCACGGCACGTGGTATGCGCATGCGTCGGTCGGCACGCTGCACGTGCGGCCGATCCTCGACATGCGCCGCGACGGCGGCGTAAAGATGCGCTCGATTGCCGAGGAGGCCTCGGCGCTGGTACGCAAGTTCAAGGGCGCTTACAGCGGCGAGCACGGTGACGGCCTGTGCCGCGGCGAGTGGATCGCCTGGCAGTTCGGGCCGGCGATCGATGCGGCGTTTGCCGCGATCAAGCGCGAGCTCGATCCGATCGGGCTGTTCAGCCCCGGCAGGATCGTCGATCCGCCGCGCATGGACGATCCGGCGCTGTGGCGCTTTCCGCCGCCAGGCGCAGCGCGGCCCTACCGCCGCATCCCGATTGCGCCGGTGCTCGACTGGTCGGCGTGGAACGTGCAGAACGATCCGGTCACCGAAGCGACGAGCGCGCCGGGCAGCGGCGGCGACGAGACCGGCGGCTTCGCGATGGCCGTCGAGATGTGCAACAACAACGGCCACTGCCGCAAGTTCGACGCCGGCACGATGTGCCCGAGCTACCGCGCGACGCGCGACGAGCAGCACGGCACGCGCGGCCGCGCGAACACGCTGCGGCTGGCGCTGTCGGGCCAGCTGGGGCCCGACGCGTTTACCGGTGATGCGGTGCACGAAGCGCTCGACCTGTGCGTCGGCTGCAAGGGTTGCCGACGCGAATGCCCGACGGGCGTCGACATGGCGAAGATGAAGGTCGAGTTCCTTGCGCACTACAAGGCGCGCCACGGCTGGACGCTCGCCGACCGCCTGATCGCGCGCCTCCCGGACTACGCGCACCGGATCGCGGCGTGGCCGTGGCTCGCGAACCTGCGCGACACGCTGCCCGGCGCGGCCGCGGCGAGCCAGCAGTGGCTTGGGTTGTCTTCGCGCCGCACGTTGCCGCGCTGGCGGCGCGACACGTTCTGGCGCGTCGCGAAGGCCACCGATTTCGCCGGCTGCGCAGAGACGATCGCCGCGGCCAAAGCCGGTGCCAGGGCGGCGCTGCTGTTCGTCGACACCTTCAACGGGACGTTCGAGACCGAGAACGCGCTCGCCGCCGCGCGGGTGCTGCGCGCCGCCGGCTACACGCTGCACACGCTACGCAAGGACGGTGCGCACCACTGCTGCGGGCGCACCTACCTGTCGCGCGGCATGGTCGCCGCGGCGAAGGACCGGGCCGAGGCGCTGATCGACGCGCTGCTGCCGTTCGCCGAGGCCGGCGTGCCGATCGTCGGCCTCGAGCCGTCGTGCCTGCTGACGCTGCGCGACGAGGCGCTCGTGATGGGCTTCGGTGAGAAGGCCGAAGCGGTCGCGCGGCAGGCGTTGTTGTTCGAAGAGTTCGTCGCGCGCGAAGCGAAGGCGGGCCGGTTTGCACCGCCATTGCGGCCCATGACCGAGCGGCTGCTCGTGCATGCGCATTGCCACCAGAAGGCGTTCGGCGCGGTCGAGCCGATCCTCGAGGTGCTGCGCTTGATTCCCGGCGCTAAGCCGACGTTGATCGAAAGCTCGTGCTGCGGCATGGCCGGCAGCTTCGGCTATGAAGCCGCGCACCACGAGGTCTCGATGCAGATGGCCGAGGCGAGCCTGCTGCCGGCGGTGCGCGCGGCGCCCGATGCGATCGTTGTCGCCGACGGCACGAGCTGCCGCCACCAGATCGCCGATGGCGCCGGCCGCGGCGCGCTGCACGCGGCGCAACTGCTGGCTCGCCAGCTCGGCTGAGAGCGCTCGACGCCGCCTGCGGCGGCCGGTGCCATGCGCGACGCACCGGGTTCGCCCGGTGCTTCTGCGGGCCGGCGCGTCAACGCGCCCGGGATTCAGCTGCCGGCGGCAGGCCGTTGAGCTGCGCGACGAAGTCGGCCAGCATCGGCACGAAGCGCTGACCCTGGCCGGCCGCCTCCATGGCGGCGAAGCTGTTCTTGACCAGCGTCTGGATGTTATTGACGGTGCCGATCTCGTTGGCCATCGCTGCGAGATAGCGCATGTCCTTGTGCGCATTGGCGATCGTGAACTTGTGCGCCTCGGGGTCACCGTTCAGCGACCACTGGATGAAGGTGTCGTAGAAGCCGCTGCGCATGCGCCCCGAACCGATCACTGCATGGAACTGTTCGACCGACAGGCCCGCTTTGCGCGCGATTGCCAGCGCCTCGGCGAACAGCGCCGCATAGCCCATCGCAACGAAGTTGTTGATGAGCTTCATCTTGTGCCCCAGCCCCACCGCGCCAAGGTGCACGACATTGCCGGCCCAGCAGCGCAGCACCGGCTCGATGCGCGCGAAGGTCGCGTTGTCGGCGCCGACCATCGTGTCGAGCGTACCGGCCTCGGCCTCCTTCGGCGTGCGCGACAGCGGCGCATCGACGAACGGAACGCCGCGCTCGCTTGCCTCGGCCGCCAGCGCGAGCGTCGACACCGGGTTCGACGTCGAGCAGTCGACCACGACCAGCCCCGCCTTCGCGCCGGCGAGCAGACCCTGCGGGCCGCGCATCAACGCCTCGACCTGCGGCGACCCGGTGACGCACAGGTGCACGATGTCGCAGGCCTGCGCGAGCTCACGCGGCGTGGCCACCTCGCGGGCGCCGAGCGACTTCAGGTGCTCGACCGGGTCGCGGTTGCGGTGGCCCATCACGACCAGTGGGTAGCCCTTGGTGACGATGTTCTTGGCCATGCCGTGGCCCATCAGCCCGACGCCGATGAAGCCGATCGTGGACTTGTCGTTCACGCTGTCAGCCTTTCTTGGGCTTGCTGCCGTTGAGCGCCCGATAGGCGCGAATCACCTGGCTGTCGTCGGCCAGACCGTGCCCGAGGCCCGAAGCCGCGAGGAACATTTGCATCGCGGTCGAGGCGAGCGGCAGCCCGGTGCGCAGCTGCTTGCCCTGCTCGAGCACGATGCCGAGATCCTTGACGAAGATGTCGACCGCACTGGTGACCGCCGGCTCGGCCTGCAGCATGCGCGGCCCGCGGTCGCCGAACATCCAGCTGTTGCCCGCCGAGACGCCGATGATCTCCAGCATCTTCGCGGGATCGATGCCCGCTCGCTCGGCCAGGTGCAGCGCCTCGGCAGCCGCCGCGATGTGCACGCCGCACAGCAGCAGGTTGACCATCTTCGCGGTCGAACCCAGTCCGATCTGGCGCCCGCAGTCGAAGATGCGCTGTCCCATCGCGTCGAGCACCGGCTTGGCGCGCGCGAACACGTCCTCCGACCCTGACGCCATGATCGTCAGCGTGCCGTCGGCCGCGCGCTTCGCACCACCCGACACCGGTGCATCGAGCATCGACAGGCCGAGCGCCTCGAGCTCGCGCGCGGTCGCCTGCGCCATCGCCGGCGCCTGCGTGCAGCCGAGCGCGACGATTGCGCCCTTCGGCAACGCGGCCGCCGCGCCGTGCGTGAACAGCACCTCGCGCGCCTGGTCGCCGGTGATGACCATCAGCCACAACAGTTCGGCCGCCTGCGCAGCGCCGGCTGCGCTCGACGCCGGCCGTCCGCCACTCTGCTGCAACGCGGCCATCGCCTCGGGCCGCACGTCGAAGCCGCTCACTTGATGGCCCGCCGCGACCAGCCGCGCGGCCATCGGGGCGCCCATCGCACCCAGGCCGACGAATCCGATTTTCATTCCTTGACCGCTCCAGTCATGCCCGAGACGTAGTACTCGACGAAGAACGAGTACAGGATCGCCACTGGCAGCGAGCCGAGCAGCGCGCCGGCCATCAGCGAGCCCCAGTGGTACACATCGCCCTCGACCAGTTCGGTGACCACGCCGACCGGCACTGTCTTGACCTCGCTCGACGAGATGAACGTCAGTGCGTAGATGAACTCGTTCCAGCTCAGCGTGAAGGCGAAGATGCCGGCCGAGATCAGCCCCGGCACCGCCAGCGGCAGGATGATCTTGACCAGAATCTGCCAGCGCGAGGCGCCATCGATCAGCGCGCATTCCTCGAGTTCGTACGGGATCGAGCGGAAATAGCCCATCAGCAGCCAGGTGCAGAACGGGATCAGGAAGGTCGGGTAGGTGAGGATCAGCGCCAGCCGTGTGTCGAAGATGCCCAGCTGGAACACCACCTGCGCCAGCGGAATGAACAGGATCGACGGCGGTACCAGATAGGCGAGGAACACGCTCATGCCGACGTAGCGCGAGCCGCTGAAGCGCAGCCGCTCGATCGCGTAAGCGGCGAACAGGCTGCAGGTGATCGAGATGAAGGTCGATACCACCGCCACCAGCATCGTGTTCCAGATCCATTCCGGGTACGACGTCTCGAACAGCAGCTTGTTGATGTGCGCCAGCGTCGGGTTGACGACCCAGAACGGGTTGCCTTCGCGCGTCAGCAGTTCCTCGTTCGGCTTGAAGGTGGTGATCACCATCCAGTAGAAGGGGAACAGCAGCACGATCAGGAACACCGCCAGCGGCACGTAGACGGTCACCACCTTGCGCGGCAGCGACACCAGATAGTTCATGCCCGCCGAATCGACGGCGCCTTCTTTCGCGTTGATCGCCTTGGCGCTCACGCGTTGCCTCGCTTCGCCCTGCGGGCTGTCCACGGCCGTGCGGCGCTCATTTGTCGCTCGCCCCCTGTTGCCAGGCGCGCCGCTGCAGCCCGAAGTAGCTGAACATGATCGCCGCCAGCAGGAACGGCACCATCGCCACCGCGAGCGCCGCGCCCTCGCCCAGTGCGCCACCGGGGATCGCGCGCTGGAAGCTGAGCGTGGCCATCAGGTGGGTGGCGTTCAGCGGGCCGCCGCGCGTCAGCACATAGATCAGCTGGAAGTCGGTGAAGGTGAACAGCACCGAAAAGGTCATCACGACGGCGATGATCGGGGTGAGCAGCGGCAGCGTCACGTAGCGGAACTGCTGCCACGGCGTGGCCCCGTCGATGCTGGCGGCCTCGTAGAACGACGGCGAGATCGTCTGCAGGCCGGCCAGCAGGCAGATCGCCACGAACGGCACGCCGCGCCAGATGTTGGCGGCGATCGTCGAGAACCGCGCCAGCCACGGGTCGCCGAGAAAATTGATGTACTCGTCGATCAGGCCGAGCCGCCCGAGCGACCAGCTGATGATCGAGAACTGCGCATCGTAGATCCACCAGAAGGCAATCGCCGACAGCGCCGTCGGCACGATCCACGGCAGCAGCACGATGGCGCGGATGAACGCCTTGAACGGCAAGTGCTTGTTCAGCAGCAGCGCGAGCCACAGGCCGAGGATGAATTTGAAGATACTGGCGACGATCGTGTAGAAAAACGTGTTGAACACCGACAGCCGCGTGACCGAGTCGTCCCACAGATAGACGTAGTTCTCTAGCCCGATCCACTCGCCGCCGCGCCCGACCTTGGTGTCGGTGAAGCCCAGCCACACGCCGAGGCCGAGCGGATAGGTCAGGAACAGCAGCAGCACGACCGCCGCCGGCACCATGAACAGCAGGCCGAGCGCGTTGCGGTTGCCCTGTACTCGTTGCAGCAGCGCATTCATCGCGACCACGGCTCCCGCGTGTCAACACAACCGCCCCGGCGAGCGGCACAAGTCCGCTCGCCCCGGGCGACGTGAGGCCGGCACGAAGTGGCCGGCTTCACACCTTGTAGTAACGCTCCGCGCGCTTTTGCGCGCGCTCGGCCGCTTCCTGCGGCGACTTCGACCCCGATGCGGCCTCGGCCACCATGTTGACGACGATGAAGTCCGCCGCCGCGCCGGCCGAGGCGTAGCCCATCTTCCCCGCGTAGCCGATCGGCCGCATGATCTTCATCGAGTCGCGATACGGCGTGTGCTTCGGATCGACCGTCCAGATCGGGTTCTTCTCGTAGGCCATCAACGGCTGCGTTACGTAGCCGATTGCTGCCTGCATCCATGGACCGAACTGCTCCTCTTCCATCATGAAGCGGATGAACTCCTTGGCCGCCCGCGGATACCGGCTGTGCTTGAAGATCATCTGGTTGAAGAACAGGTTCAGCTCGGTCGGCACGCCGGCCGGGCCGATCGGCATGTTGGCGTGGTTGATGTCGGCCGCCATCTCCTTGATCTTCGGATCGTTGGAGTTCTTCGCTGCGTAGTAGATCGAGATACCGTTGGCGGTGACGCTGCACTGGCTGTCGAGGAAGGCCTTGTTGTTGTTCGGATCGAGCCACGACAGCGTGCCCGGCACGAAGGTCTCGTAAAGCGCCTTCGCGTATTCGAGCGCCTTGACCGTCTCCGGACTGTTGATGACGACCTGGTTCTTCTCGTTGACGAGCTTGCCGCCGTGCGACCACAGCAGCCAGTGCGTCCAGACGTTGCCGTCGCCGGTGGCATTGCCCAGCGCGAAGCCGCCGGGTGTGCCCTTTTCCTTCAGCGCCTGCATCAGCTTCAGGAAGCCGTCCGTGTCCTTCGGGAAGCTGCTGAAGCCGGCGGCCTTGACCTGGCTCTCGCGATAGACGAGACAGTTGCCGGCGCAGCCGAACGGAATGCCGATCCAGTTCTTGCCATTGGGGCGCAGATAGGCCTCGCACACGGGGTACCAGCCGCCGTACTTGCGGCCCAGATAGTTCGCCAGGTCGGTGACGTCGACCAGCTTTTCCGGATAGAGGTTGGCGTCGTCGTGCGTGGACAGGATGATGTCGGGGCCGGCGCCGGTGTTGGCGGTCACGGCTGCCTTCGGCCGCACGTCCTCCCAGCTCTCGTGGTCGACGCGCACTTCGATGCCGTACTTGTCGCTGAACTTCTTCACGTTCGCCATGTAGGCATCTTCGTCGCCGGCGACGAAGCGCTTCCAGCGCAGCACGCGCAGCTTGGCGCCCTTTTCCGGCTGGCTTGACCAGGCCTGCGCATGCACGGCCGGCGCGAACAGGGTGCCGGTGGCCGCGCCCGCGGCAACGGTGGCGGTGGTCTTGATGAACTCGCGACGCTTGTACTCGCTCATGGTCTGCTCCTTCGGGTTGAGAGAATCGATCGGTGACTACTTCGCGATCCGCTGACCGCTCGCAGCATCGAACAGGTGCGACTTGCCGGGGTCCGGCACGAGATGGATGAGGTCGCCCGGCCGGCAGTTGGTCCGGTCGCGCAGCACGACCGTGACATCGGTGCCGTTGACCTCGCAATACAACTGCGTGTCGGCGCCGGTCGGCTCGACGACGATCACCTGCGCCGGCAAGCCGGATGCGCCGATGCTCAGGTGTTCCGGGCGGGTGCCGAACAGCACCTTCTGCCCTGCGTTGACCGCCGCACCCGCGGGCAATGGCACGGACAGCCCTTCGCCGAGCGCGACCTGCGCGGCGCCGTTGGCGGACCGCACCTCGCCGGCGAGGAAATTCATCGCCGGTGAGCCGATGAATCCCGCCACGAACAGGTTGGCCGGCGTGTCGTAAAGCTCCAGCGGCGACCCGGTCTGCTCGACGACGCCGTCCTTCATGACGACGATCTGGTCACCCATCGTCATCGCCTCGATCTGGTCGTGCGTGACGTATACCGAGGTGGTCTTCAGCCGCTGGTGCAGTTCCTTGATCTCGGTGCGCATCGCCACACGCAGCTTGGCATCGAGGTTCGACAGCGGCTCGTCGAACAGGAACACCTGCGGGTTGCGCACGATCGCGCGGCCCATGGCCACGCGTTGCCGCTGCCCGCCCGACAGTTGGCGCGGATAGCGGTCGAGCAGGTCCTTCAGGCCGAGGATCTCGGCCGCCTGCGCCACGCGCGCCTCGATCTTGCTCTTCTCGGTGCCGGCCAGCATCAGGCTGAAAGCCATGTTGGCGCGCACGGTCATGTGCGGATACAGCGCGTAGTTCTGGAACACCATCGCGATGTCGCGTTCCTTCGGCTGCACCCGGTTCACGACGCGCCCGCCGATCAGGATCTCTCCGGACGAGATCTCCTCGAGCCCGGCGACCATGCGCAGCAGCGTCGTCTTGCCGCAGCCCGAGGGGCCGACCAGCACCGTGAACGAACGGTCGGCGATTTCGATGTCGACGCCGTGCAGCACCTCGACATCGCCGAAGCGCTTCTTCACGTGCTGGATGCTGACGCTGGCCACGGGCGCTTTTCCCTCGGAAGGTCGCTCGCCACGATACGCGCGCTCTGGTGCCGTGTCGCTTGGGGTGATCCCCGGTGGAGGGCGATTGAACTTGTATGATAATCGTACAAACATGTCAATCCATCCGCTCCTCGCGCCGGTGCGCCACGCGGCGGGGCATCTGGTGGCCGAACGGCTGTCCGACCGGTTGGCGGCGCGCCTCGCACGCCAGATCGAGGCGGACCGGCTCGCGCCCGGCGACCGGTTGCCCACCGAGGCCCAGCTCGCGGTCGCGCACGGTGTCTCGCGAACCGTGGTGCGCGAGGCGGTGCACCAGCTCAAGTCGCGCGGGTTGCTGGTGTCGCGCCAGGGTTCGGGGTTGTACGTCGCGCAGCCGCCCGCCCACCGGCCGCTCGATTTCGATCCGACCGTGCTCGAGTCGGTCAGCGCGGTGGTGCACGTCGTCGAGGTGCGGCGCGTGCTCGAAGGCGAGATCGCGGCACTGGCCGCGCAGCGGGCCACGCGGGCGCAGGTTGCTGGCCTGCGCCGCCAGCTCGCGGCAATCGACACGGCCGTCGCCGAAGGACGCGACGGCGTCGCCGAAGACCTCGCGTTCCATCGTGCGGTCGGCGAGGCCACCGGCAACCCGCAATTCGCACGGCTGCTGGGTTTCTTCGAACAGTACCTGCGCGAAGCCATGCGCATCACGCGCGGCAACGAATCACGACGTGTCGACTTCATGGAGCAGGTGCGTGCCGAGCATGTTGCGATCGTCAGCGCGATCGCCGCGCGCGATCCTGCGGCGGCCCGCCGGGCAGCCACACGTCACCTGCAGCGCGGCGAGTGGCGGCTGCAGGAAGGTGGCGTGATCGCAGCGCGCTCGCGAGTGCCGGCGGGGCGCGCAGCCGCGGCCGCGGAAGGGCGCCGGTGATGTCGACATCGGCATCGATCGCTTCCGGCCGCCGTCCGACGCTCGGCGTGATCGCCGACGACTTCACCGGCGCCACCGACGTTGCGAGCATGCTCGTCAACGCGGGCATGCGCACGATCATGTTGATCGGCGTGCCGCAAGGGGCGATGCCCGAGGCCGACGCGCTCGTCGTCGCGCTGAAGTCGCGCACGACGCCGGCGGAGCAGGCGGTGGCCGAGTCGCTGGCGGCGCAGCGCTGGCTGGCACGGGCCGGGGCACGGCGCTTCTACTTCAAGGTCTGCTCGACCTTCGACTCGACGCCCAGGGGCAACATCGGGCCGGTGGCCGAAGCGTTGCTCGACGCGCTGCAATCGGACTTCACGGTCGTTTGCCCGGCGTTCCCCGAGAACGGTCGCACGATCTTCCGCGGCCACCTGTTCGTCGGCGACCAGCTGCTGTCGGACTCCGGCATGCGCAACCACCCGCTGACGCCGATGACCGACTCGAACCTGGTCTCGGTGCTGCAGGCGCAGTGCCGGCGCAAGGTCGGCTTGATCCGCTACGACACGATCGCCCGCGGGCCGCAGGCGGTGCAGCAGCGCATCGCCGCGCTGCGCAGCGAGGGCGTTGCGCTCGCAATTGCCGATGCGTTGAGCAACGAAGACCTGCGGGTGCTTGGCGCGGCCTGCGCCGACTGGCCGCTGGCGACGGCCGGCTCGGGGCTGGCGCTGGGCTTGCCCGACGTCTACGCGCAGCATGGCTGGATCACGCCCGACGCTAGCGCGGCGCAGCTCGATCCCGTTGACGGTGCCGCGGCGGTGTTGTCCGGATCGTGCTCGTCGGCGACCAATTAGCAGGTCGCGCGCTGGGAGGCAAAACGCCGGCCGCTGTTTCGCGTCGACCCGCGCGAGCTGGTGCGCGGCGAACCGGTGGCCGAACGCGCGCTCGAGTGGGCGCGCGAGCGATTGAGTCGCGAGGCGGTGCTGATCAGCGCCACCGTCGCGCCCCAGCCCCTCAAGCAAATTCAGTCCGAGCTGGGTGTCGAGCGCGCCGGCTCGCTCGTCGAGGCGTGTCTGGCGCAGGTCGCCCGCGGGCTCGTCGACGCCGGTGTGCAGCGGCTGGTCGTCGCCGGCGGCGAGACTTCGGGCGCGGTCGTGCAGGCGCTGGGCGTCACGACGCTGCGCATCGGCGCGGCGATCTGTCCCGGTGTGCCCTGGACGCAGGCCGAGGGGCGCGCGCTGTTGCTCGCGCTGAAGTCGGGCAACTTCGGCGGCCCCGACTTCTTCGCCGAGGCCTTGGAAGCGAGCGCCCGATGAGCTGCGGCAGAGGGGCCCCGTGCAGCGGGGATCGAAGCGAGCGAAGCGGGCGAGGCGCCGACGGCACGCTGTGTGAGGGGCGACGGCTTGACGGAGGCGCCCGATGAGCCGCGGCAGAGGCAGCACCGGAGCGCGACAGCCCGGCGCGTGCAGCGCGGAGGTGCTGCAATGTTTCGGCTTCGCTGTGCAGCTGCGCAGGCACGGTCGCTGCGCCGAAACCCCGCGTAGCGGGGATCGAAGCGAGCGAAGCGGGCGAGGCGCCGACGGCACGCTGTGTGAGGGGCGAGGGCCTCACGGAGGCGCCCGATGAATGTCGACGCGGCGCGTGAGGAGATCTGCCGCATCGGGCGCTCGCTGTTCGAACGCGGCTATGTCCATTCGACCGCTGGCAACATCAGCGTGCGCCTGAGTGGCCGCGGCGGCTATCTGATCACGCCGACCGACGCCTGCCTCGGTTTCCTACAGCCCGGGCGCCTTTCGCATGTCGACATCGACGGCAATCCGCTCGGGGGCGAACGCGCGAGCAAGACGCTGGACTTGCACCGGCGAATCTACGCTGCCGACGCGGCGGCGCACTGCATCGTCCACACCCACAGCACGCATTGCGTCGCATTGACGTTGGCGGGCGTCTGGAATGTCGACGACGTGCTGCCGCCGATCACGCCGTACCAGGTCATGAAGGTCGGCCACGTGCCGCTGGTGGCTTACCAGCGCCCGGGCAGCGCGCAGCTCGTTCAGGGCGTCATGGAGGCGATCGACCGCGCGCAGAAACGCGGCACCCCGATCCGCGCGGTGTTGCACGAGCGGCTCGGACCGACCGTGTGGGACGCGTCGCCGGCACGGGCGATGGCGCTCCTCGAGGAGCTCGAAGAGACCGCGCGCCTGTGGCTGCTCGGTGCGCGCGGCGTGGCGCCGCTCGGGCCGGCGCAGATCGACGACTTGCGCGGCGCTTTCGGCGCGTGCTGGTAGCGGGCAATGATCACCTGAGGGGAAAGGGACAACGACCATGAAACTGCTGATCACTGGCGGCGCCGGATTCGTCGGCTCTCGCCTGGCGCGGACCCTGTTGGACCGTGGCACGCTGGGGGGTCGCTCCATCGACAAGATGGTGCTCACCGACCAGGCGCCGCCGCGGCCCGAGCTCTGCGCCGATGCGCGCGTCGAAGCGAGGACGGGCGCGTTGCTCGAGCAATGCGCGGCGCTGAAGGACGAACGCTTCGACGGCGTCTTTCACCTTGCGTCGGCGGTCTCGGGCGAGTGCGAGCTCGACTTCGAACTCGGCCTGCGCTCGAACCTCGACACCACACGCGCGCTGCTCGACGGGCTGCGCGCGGCAGGCAACGTGCCGCGCATCGTGTTTTCGAGCTCGGTGGCGGTGTTCGGCCCGGACCCGGCGGTGCCGCTGCCCGGAATCGTCGCCGACGACACGCTGCCGACGCCCCAGACCTCGTACGGCACGCACAAGCTGATCTGCGAATACCTGATCGCCGATTACACGCGCAAGGGCTACATCGACGGCCGCGCGGCGCGGCTGATGACGGTCACGGTGCGGCCGGGGCGGCCGAACGCGGCGGCCTCGTCGTTCTTCAGCGGCATCATCCGCGAGCCGCTGGCTGGCGAGGAAGCGATCTGTCCGGTTTCGCCCGACGTCTCGCACCCCGTGTCGTCGCCGGCACGCACCGTCGACGGGTTGATCGCCGTCTACGAGGCGGGCCGCGACGCTTTCCTCGGCCGCACCGCGCTGAACCTGCCGGCACTCAACGTCACCGTGCAGCAGATGCTCGATGCGCTCGAGCAGGTGGCAGGGCCCCGGGCGCGCGCGCGCGTGCGCTTCGAGCGCGACGAGCGCATCGCCCGCATCGTCGCCAACTGGCCGCACGGCGCATCGGCGGCCCGCGCTGCTCGCCTCGGCCTGGCACCGGAGCCTGACTTCGCGGCAATCGTGCGGCAATACATCGCCGACTGCGAGGCATCGCCCGACGCCACGCGGACATTGAAAGGGCTGGAACGGTGAACCAGATCGATTTGAAGGACCGCGTTGCCGTGATCACCGGCGGCGCGCAGGGCATCGGCCTGGCGATCGCCGAGCGCATGCTGCGTTCGGGCGCGCGACTCGCGCTCTGGGACGTCAACGAGCCGGCGCTGGCACAGGCTGCGCACTCGTTGGCGGGTCTTGGTGAGGTCTCCACGCACGGCGTCGAGCTGACCGACGAAGCGGCGGTCGCGCGAGTCACCGCGGCCACGCTCGAACGGCACCAGCGCATCGACATCCTGGTCAACGACGCCGGCATCACCGGCGGCAACGCGACGACGTGGGAGCTCGAGCCGGCGGTCTGGCGGCGCACGATCGAGATCAACCTGATCGCGCCTTACCTGGTGTGCCGCGCGGTCGTGCCGCACATGATCGCCGCAGGCTACGGCCGCATCGTCAACATCGCGTCGGTGGCCGGCAAGGAGGGCAACCCGAACGCCTCGCACTACAGCGCGTCCAAGGCCGGGCTGATTGCACTGACCAAATCGCTGGCCAAGGAACTCGCGACCAAGGGGGTGCTGGTCAACTGCGTGACGCCGGCGGCGGCCAAGACGGCGATGTTCGCGACGATGACGCAGCAGCACATCGACTTCATGCTGTCGAAGATCCCGATGGGGCGGTTCGTCGAGGTTGGCGAAGCCGCCGCGATGGTGGCCTGGCTCGCATCGCAGGAGTGCTCGTTCTCGACCGGCGCGGTGTTCGACCTGTCGGGCGGACGCGCGACGTACTGAGCCGGACGACCGTGGGTCGCCCGCCGCGCCGCGCCGGCCACGGCGCCCGGCGCGCCGAGCTCAGCCGTCGATTCCCGCGAGGTCGCGCAGCACTGCCGTCTTGTCGGCGCGTTCCCAGGTGAATTCCGGCTCGTCGCGGCCGAAATGGCCGTAGGCGGCGGTCTTCTGGTAGATCGGCCGCAGCAGGTCGAGCATCTGGATGATGCCCTTCGGACGCAGGTCGAACACCTCGGTGACGATCTGTGCGAGCTTCTCGTCGGTCACCTTGCCGGTGCCTTCGGTGTAGACGGTCACGTTCATCGGCTTGGCCACGCCGATCGCATAGGCGACCTGGATCTGGCACTGCCGGGCCAGCCCCGCGGCGACGATGTTCTTGGCCACGTAGCGGCACGCGTATGCAGCCGAACGGTCGACCTTGGTCGGATCCTTGCCGCTGAACGCGCCGCCGCCGTGCGGGCAGGCCCCGCCGTAGGTGTCGACGATGATCTTGCGGCCGGTCAGGCCGCAGTCGCCCTGCGGGCCACCGATCACGAAGCGCCCGGTCGGGTTGATCAGGTAGCGCGTGTTCTTCAGCCAGTCCCTGGGCAGCACCGGCTTGATGATTTCCTCGACCACGGCTTCGATGAATTCGGGCTTCATCGATTTGCCCAGGCTCATCTCGGGGCTGTGCTGGGTCGACAGCACGACGGTGTCGATGCTGTGCGGCTTGCCGTCGACGTAGCGCATCGTCACCTGGCTCTTTGCGTCCGGCCGCAGGAACGGCAGCCGGCCGTCCTTGCGCACCTGCGCCTGCCGCTCGACGATGCGGTGCGCGTAGTAGATCGGCGCAGGCATCAGCTCGGGGGTTTCGTCGCACGCATAGCCGAACATCAGGCCCTGGTCGCCGGCGCCGGTGTTGAGGTGGTCGTCGCTCGCGTGGTCGACGCCCTGCGCGATGTCGTTGCTCTGCTTGTCGTACGCCACCAGCACCGCACAACCCTTGTAGTCGATGCCGTACTCGGTGTTGTCGTAGCCGATGCGCTTGATCGTGTCGCGCGCGACCTGGCTGTAGTCGACCACGGCATTGGTCGTGATCTCGCCGGCGAGCACGACCAGGCCGGTGTTGCACAGCGTCTCCGCGGCCACGCGCGAGCGCGGGTCATGGGTGTAGATCGCGTCGAGGATCGCGTCCGAGATCTGGTCGGCCACCTTGTCGGGATGGCCCTCGGAGACGGATTCGGAGGTGAAGAGGTAATCGTTCGCCACTCGTAAACTCCACGTTGGTTGCAGACCGCGTTGCCGGCCTGTCGTGGGAGGTGCGGCGAACGCTTTAGCTGGATTTGTTGAGCGCGGAGCCGAGGCTTCGCTCCCGGCAGGTGAGCGGCTGCACCGTCCGCCTGCATCGCCCGCAATTAGTTCGATAACTCGGCGACACCCGAAGTTTACGTGATCTCCAAGCTCTTCCGCTGGTGCTCGAAACTGCCGCTCGGCGTCCTGCACGCATTCGGGGGGATGCTGGGATGGCTGACCTACCTCGCCTCGCCGACCTACCGCTCGCGCCTGCTTGCCAATGCGCTGCAGGCGGGCGTCGGCGATGCGGCGCGGCGCCGAGCCATCGGCCACGCCGGGCGCATGGTCGCGGAGTTACCGCGCCTGTGGCTGCGGCCGGCTGAACAACCGGTCCATCCGCCGCTGCGCTGGCAAGGCGCCGCGCTGGTCGATGCGGCGCTCGAGCGCGGGCGGGGGCTGGTGCTGATGACACCGCACCTGGGTTGCTTCGAGGTGTGCGCACAAGCCTACGCCGAGCGCTGGGGCGGGCGGGTTCCGATCACGGTGCTGTTCCGTCCCGCTCGAAAGGCCTGGCTGCGCGAGGTGGTCGATGCCTCGCGGGGGCGGCCCGGCCTGGCGACCGCCCCTGCATCGCTGGTCGGGGTGCGTCAGATGATCCGCGCGCTGCGCCGCGGCGAGGCGGTGGGGCTGCTGCCCGACCAGGTGCCGCCCGACGGCATGGGCGTGTGGGCGCCGTTCTTCGGCCGTGATGCGTACACGATGACGTTGGCGGCGCGCCTGATCGAGCAGACCGGTGCGCAGCCGCTGCTGGCTTTCGGCGAGCGATTGCCGCACGCCGCCGGATGGCAGATCCACGTGCGCGAGTTGCCCGAGGCGCTGCCTGCCGGCGCAGCCAGCGACGAGGCGCATCAGGTGGCGTGTGCTGCGGCAATCAACCGGGCGATGGAGCATCTGATCCGGCAATGCCCGCAGCAGTACCTCTGGGGATATAACCGCTACAAGTCGCCCCGCCGCCCGCCAGCGGCGCCGCAGGACGCCGCCTGAGCCGGGTGGGTGCGTGAATGGTCGAATAGGAAACTCGCGTCTTGGGATCTCGGTTGCTCCTGCTGGTGCTGCGCGTCGCGCAGCACTTTCCGCTGGCCGTGCAGGCCGCACTCGGCCGCGCGCTGGGGGTGCTGCTCTATGCGTTCGCGCGTTCAAGGCGCCGTATCGCGCTGCGCAACCTCGAGCTGTGCTTTGCAGACCGTGACCTGCGCTGGCGCAAGCGGGTGGCTTTCGAACACTTTCAGTGGCTCGGCCGCAGCCTGCTCGAGCGCGGGTTGCTGTGGTTTGCGAGCCCCGAGCGCCTGAAGCGGCTGATCCACGTCGAAGGCGACATCGCGTTCGCGCAGTCCACCGACCAGCCGGTGATGTGGCTGGTGCCGCATTTCGTCGGGCTCGACGTCGCCGGAACCGCGCTGTCGCTGCTGCAGACACGCCTGGCCGCGTCGATCTACCAGACGCAGAGCGACCCGGTGATGGACGCGGCGATGCATGCCGGGCGCACCCGCTTTGGAAACGCGGAGATCTTCGCGCGCCGCGAGAACGCGCTGCCGCTGATCAGGGCGATCAAGCAGGGCCGGGCGTTCTTCAACCTGCCCGACATGGACTTCGGCCGCCGCGAGTCCGAGTTCGTGCCTTTCTTTGGAGTGCCCGCCGCCACGCTGGTGGCGCCCTCGAAGATGGCCCGCGTGTTGCGCATGCGCGTTCAGCCGGTGCTGGCCGAGATGCTGCCCGGCGGCCAGGGCTACCGCGTGCGCTGCCTGCCGCCGTGGGACGACTGGCCGACCGACGATCCGGTGGCCGATGCCGCGGCCATGAACCGGTGGATCGAGGGCCTGGTGCGCGCCAATCCGGCGCAGTACCTGTGGGTGCACAAGCGGTTCAAGACGCGCCCGCCGGGCGAGCCGAAGTTGTATTGAGGGCTCGCCGGGGATCATTCGGACCGCGCACCGCAGCGCCGGCAGCGCGCCTAGCGTGGTAGGTAGCGCCGGTCGGAGTAAGTGAACAGCCATTCGGGCCGGAACGCGACGAAGATCGCGGTCAGCATGCCGGTCATGAATGCCTCGCTCCAGGCAATCAGCCAGCGACCGGTGAGCAGTGTCGCGATCTCGACGCCTGGAGGCAGCGGTTGCCAGACGGCCTGCAGCGAGCCCGCCGCGGCGACGGCGATCGCGGTGGCCAGGAACCCGCGCCCGAGGATGTAGACGAATAGATG
>CP070653.1:1359918-1367010 GCA_020354665.1 Burkholderiales bacterium | reverse complement strand
AACCGATGCCGCTAGCGGGGTGCGCGCGGCACTGGAACGGGGGGCCACAGCCGCGGTCAGCCTGCTCGGGCGCACCGACGGTTTCCTGGGCAATCCGAACGTTCGCATCCCGCTGCCGGAGTATCTGAACGGCGCAGCCGAATTGCTCAAGGTGACCGGGCAGGGCAAGCGTGTGGACGAGCTGGTTACCGCGATGAATCGCGCGGCAGAAGACGCGGTGCCCGAAGCGCGCGACCTGCTGGTGTCATCGGTGCGTGAGATGAGCGTCGAGGATGCGCTGAAGCTCGTGCACGGTGGCGACACCGCGGTCACGGAGTTCTTCGCCCGCAAGACGCGAGCACCGCTAACCGAGCGGTTCTTGCCGATTGTGACCCGCTCGACCGAGAAACTCGCACTGGCGAACAAGTACAACGCGGTGGCCGGGAAGGCCAGCGGGATTGGCCTGATCAAGAAGGAGGATGCGGACATCCAGCGCTATGTAACGCGCAAGGCACTTGATGGCCTCTATCTCATGATCGGCGAAGAGGAAAAGAAGATCCGCCGCGACCCGATCGGTACGGGAACCGCGATCCTCGAACAGGTGTTCGGTGGCCTGAAGTAAGCACCGCGACCGCGACCGTCATGGGGCATAGCGGTTCGCGCGACAACTGTCATGCGCTCTTGCCGAGTTCGAGCACGAGCGCCGAGGGCAGCGCGGTCGTCAACGCGTCTCGGGCGATGCGTGCCGTGCCGCTGCCCGAGGCGCTCGATAGCTCTAATGGGGGGCCGTCCTCGATGATTTCGATGAACACGAGCTCGGGTGCTTCCGCGCAGATCTGGGTGCGCAGTTTCTCCAAGCGCTCTCCTTGCTGCGCCGCGTCGAAGACGATCGCATGCGGGAGGCCTTCCGCACAGAAAGCCGCGGCATCGTCAACCGACTCGACATAATCAATGATCAGGCCCAAGTCGTGGATCGACTCACCGATCATGGTGCGCAGCTCGTCTCGCGCGGCGAGCACCAGAACTTGGTGCCCGGCGAGCCTATTGCCGGAACGCGGCGGCGAGGTGCCCTTGTCGAGTACGGGGACGTCCGGGCTTCTTGTGTCGTGACTTGTCGACGGTGGGAATTCAAGCGTCAGCGTGGTCTGCAATGGAGAACGACAACGTTGCAGGGCCACGCCCATCGTTGCCGCCGTCTGCTCAAGCAGTCGCCAGGCCAGCGATTCGTTCGTCGAAGCGGCCTCGCCTGCGCCCCTGTCCCGCGTGGCACCGTTGCTGCTGCGCTCGGCGAAAGTGCATGTCAGCTCCGCACGGATTGGGCGGGTCTTCATATCGATGCGCAGCTCGATCGCTGAGTGCGCCCTTCTGAAGACCCAGTCAAGCATCGTATCGATGAGGCTCGACAGCAGCGCCGGGTCGACGCGCACTTCGACCGGCGCCAAGATGCGGCTGATGTGCAGGCCGCGTGTGTCGGCCTCACGGCCACGACGGCTCAGCATGCCGCTGAGCGCATTTGACATGTCCACCCGTTCGCGAACCTGTCTTGCCTGGCCAGAGGCAAGGCGCACTATCTGCTGGCCAATCACGACGGCTTGGCGCGCGGTTTCGACGTCTTCGCGCAGGGCGCGCAGCTCGTGGCGGCTGATGCGCCCGCTCGCTGCCAGCGACTGAACGCGTTCCAGAGCGTGAGTAAGCGGGCCGGCGACATCGGCGCTGAGTTGGGCAAAGAGTTCCTGCCAGCGCGGCGATGAAGGCTGGGTTATGGCTGGATCCTGCTGACTGGTGGCCGACAATTTCGGACTTCCCAACTCGGACATCTGCATTACCCTGAGGCCCGCGCAACGAAGCGAGGTCTGGCGGGGGCGCTCGGCTATTACGACGTGTTACGAGTGTTCCGGCCGTGGACGCAGCGCGTCAAGGTGGGCGGGCGTAAGGAATGCACACTTCGAATCATCAAACCCTTGTATCGGGGCGTGCGGTGTGTGCGCCAGGCAGGGACCCCATCCCGCGTCGAGGCGTCGAGTTAGTCGGACGATGAAACTGCCCGCCTTTGCGGCGATCGTTGCCGGCCTGGTCGCGCAGGCCTGCACCCCAGCGCTCGACTGGCGCGAGGTGCGTCCCGAAGGTAGCGGTGCGGTCGCGCTCTTCCCCTGCAAGCCGTCGAGTCACGCCCGGATGGTTGCGCTGGCCGGCAGCGGAGTGCGCCTCACCGTGACTGCGTGTCGGGCAGGCAGCATGACTTTCGGGCTCGCGTTCGCCGATGTCGTCGATCCGGGACGGGTTGGTCCGGCACTTGCCGAGTTGACTGAATCGGCAGTGGAAAACCTTTCTGGACGTGCCGAGCCACCGCGTCCCCTGAACGTCAGCGGTATGACGCCCAACCCAGCCGCGGCGCGGATCAGGCTGTCGGGTCGGCGACCTGATGGTGCTGCAGTCGAAGAGGAGATCGCGGTCTTCGCCAAGGGGACGCGGATCTATCAAGCGACCGTGCTGGCTTCGAGCCTCGACCGTGAGGTTGTTGATACGTTCCTCGATGCTCTGAAACTCGAGTAGTGAGTCAGTCCTTCTCCGGCCCAGGTGTCGAGGAACTTGCCGCGACTTATCGAAGCTGAGATTGCCGGTCGGTCGGCGGTGGACCTCGTTCGGAGCTGGCTGGTCCACGCGATAGCGGCGCCCTGACGAAACTGGCGGCGGACCGACCGCCACCCGCCAGCGCGGTCGAACCGCAGCCCCAGATTTCGAATCGAAGTACTGCGGCGATTCGGCGCAAGACCGGGCCAGAAAGCAGTAACAGGCTTGACGCTGCAGAGAGTAAGCGCAAACATGCATCGCTTGAGCGGTTTGTTCCGCCTCCGAGTTGGCGGCCGGTTCGACAGCGTGAGCGGCTGAGCGCCGGCGCAGAGGCGTCGCGGCCTCCGCCAGACGATGCCTCGACGTGACGATCAGGGTGCTACCGCGCTTGGACACCGCTGTGGACCGAGCGCACCCCATGGGCCCACCGCCGATCGGCTCGTGCAGATCAACTGGGCCGCACACGTGGATCGCCGGTAGACGTACGGGGCAGCGACCAATCTTGGCGCTGGCGCGGCGGTGCGGTATACGGCAGTCGGCTTTGTCTGTCATCCCCGGCTCAATCGCGGCCGGGCGAGGCAGAAAAGCCACCGAATGGAACGAGGCAGCTGCAACCCTGGCGCCGCGTTCCGACGAGGACTGCCGTGCCGCGGACGCTCCCTATCGCAACACCATCGCCATTGCACCGTTCACGGCGCCGCACAGAGAGCACGCATATGCCACACATATGCTCGGCGCGTCGCGATCCGAGAGCGTGTCACGCGATGGCCGCCCACATCCTTGCAGCGAGCACCCGCGGCGCCTACCGCGCCTCCTCTTGCTTCTTCGTCCGGCTCTCGCGATCTCAATAGCTACAGAGGCACGGAATTTCAATGCAGCTGTTGTCGAGCCCGCCAGCCACCCTGACGCCTCGGGCGCAGACGGCCTTGAAGCCGGGGCATGCTGCAGGACCCACCAGCACGAACGGATCGGCCGCGCCCCTGATCCTCCGCGGCGGCCGCTGCTCCCGTGTTGTACGAACCGGCGGGAACGCACTGCAAGATCGCTCGTACGATGCGACACCACATCCAACAGAGTCAACGGTATGCGACCGTGCGCACGCAAGCGTTCTACGCGATGGACAGCGTTTGTACCTGCGATCGTTCCGCTAGACAAAACAGCCTTCGTGGTGCGCCCATAATTGCCGTGTTGACCACGCAGTATCCATGGCCCAGGTTTTCATCATTGCCCACGCTCCGCTTGCGTCTGCGCTCAAGTCCGTTGCTGAACACGCTTTTCCGGATGCAGCGGCCTCGGTTGCTGCGCTCGACGTGACGCCCGGGATGTCGCCTGATGAGATCGAGTCGCGTGCGCGTGTCTTATTGGGTGCAAGCGCGGAGGGCGAGCTTCTGATTCTTACCGATGCCTTCGGCGCGACGCCCTGCAATGTTGCACAACGCCTGGCTACTGGTTCCCGCGTCAAAGTCGTCACGGGCGTCAACGTGCCTATGCTTTGGCGGGCCCTGTGCTATGTCGCGGAGCCTCTCGAGTCGCTTGTCGCGCGCGCAATTGCCGGTGCTACCCAGGGCGTGATGCAAGTGGCCTCGGTACGTCCCCAGAATCAGGCGAAGCAGCCCGCCGCCAATGATCAAGACGTCGGTCACCATCAGCAATAAGCTGGGTTTGCATGCCCGCGCTTCGGCCAAGCTGACGAAGCTCGCTGCCAGCTTCCGCAGCGACGTGCATCTGAGCCGAAATGGCCGCCGGATCAACGCAAAGAGCATCATGGGCGTCATGATGCTCGCGGCTGGGCAGGGTAGCGAGTTGGACCTCGAGGTCGCCGGCGACGACGAAGTTGCTGCAACGCAGGCTATTGTCACCCTCTTCGGAGAGAGATTCGGAGAGGCTGAGTAGCACGCAAGCCCGACGGGTCGGCGGCGGCTTCGAGGAGTGTCGCCCGCGTGCCGACTCAGAGCACCCCCTGTCCCAGGACCTCACCCCGAAGCACATCACGTTCGTCTAGTGTGCGGCCAACCAGAGGGCGCACCCCGGCGCACGCGGTCCAAAGGCCGATTACCGGGCCTCGCTCCGGCCACGGGTTAGTGGCTGGGTTGGAAGAGCCTTGATACAGTGCGGTTCAAGGCGATCGGTCTTGGCTAGGCCAAGGCAATGGGTTGTCAGGCCCAAGCGAAACCGCGCTGGCCCATGCTCGCCTTCTGTCCGGGTGTGCAGATGAGCTTCCAGGTATTCGGGTTGCCGGTGTCGAGGGGAGTGGCGATCGGGCGCGCCGTCCTCGTAGCGTCGAGCCGCGTCGACGTTGCGCACTACTTCGTCGATGCCAACGCCGCCGCGGCCGAGATTGATCGCCTGCGCACTGCGCGCGACCAGGTCGTCTCAGAGTTGACGGCGCTCAAGCGTGACCTGCCCGGTGATGCGCCAAGTGAGCTTCCCGCTCTGCTGGACGTGCATCTAATGCTGCTGCACGACGAAACGATGATCGCAGCGACCAAGCACTGGATCACCGAGCGGCACTACAACGCGGAGTGGGCCTTGTCGGCGCAACTCGAGGTGCTGGCACGCCAATTCGACGAAATGGAGGACGAGTATCTGCGCGAGCGCAAGGCAGACCTCGAGCAGGTGGTTGAACGACTGTTGCGGGCGCTCGCGCGCGGGACGTCTGCGGCGCCGGCAGCGACGCAGCCACTCGGTGCTCGGGATTTCGCTGGTGAGGACCCGCTCGTGCTGGTGGCCAACGACATTGCGCCCGCCGACATGCTTCAGTTCAAGCGCAGCGTGTTCACCGGTTTCGTAACGGATGTGGGTGGGCCGACTTCGCACACGGCGATCGTTGCCCGAAGTCTCGATATTCCGGCCGTGGTCGGTGCGCGCGAGGCGAGCCGGCTGATTCGTCAGGACGACTGGGTCATCATCGACGGCGACAACGGTGCGGTCATCGTGAATCCGTCGGCCATCGTTCTCGAGGAATATCGCTTCCGTCAACGTCAGAGCGACCTTGAGCGAGCGCGCCTGTCACGCTTGCGTCACACACCGGCCGTCACGCTGGACGGCGAACGCGTCGAATTGCTGGCGAACATCGAATTGCCCGGCGATGCAGCCGCGGCCCTCGACGCTGGGGCCGTCGGCGTGGGACTGTTCCGCACGGAATTCCTGTTCATGAACCGGGACGTCCATCTGCCCAGTGAGGACGAGCAGTTCGAGGCCTATCGCGGCGCCGTCGAGGCCATGCAAGGTTTGCCGGTAACCATACGCACCGTCGACGTCGGCGCTGACAAGCCCCTCGAGCGGATGTCGCTAAGTGAACTGCGGCACGAGCACACGCTCAACCCTGCGCTGGGGCTTCGTGCAATCCGGTGGAGCCTCTCCGAGCCGGGCATGTTTCGCCAGCAGCTGCGCGCCATCTTGCGCGCAAGCGCTTTCGGCAAGGTCCGCATCCTGATTCCGATGGTGGCGCATCTGGGTGAGGTGCGCATGGTCTTTGACGCCCTGGCGCGGGTCAAGCAGCAACTCGGTGAGGCTGGCCGCGCTTACACAGACGTTGATGTGGGGGCGATGATCGAAGTGCCCGCTGCAGCGCTCATGCTTCCCGCCCTCCTGAAACATTTTGATTTCGTGTCCATTGGTACCAACGACCTGATTCAGTACACGCTGGCAATTGACCGCGCTGACGATGCGGTGGCGCACCTGTATGATCCTTGGCATCCGGCGGTGTTGCGGTTGGTCGCCGACACGATCGCTCAGGCGAACCGGGCCGGCAGGCCGGTCAGTGTGTGCGGTGAGATGGCGGGGGACGCCAGCTTCACAGAGTTGCTGGTTGCGATGGGGCTGCGCAGCTTTTCGATGCATCCGGCCCAGATCGCGGCAATCAAACAGAAGGTGCTTCGTGCTGATACGCGGCGCCTGCAGGCGCATATGCGTGATACGCTCGACAGCGACGATCCCCAAGAGCGCTGGACGTTAGCGCTGCAGACACTCGGCTCGCAGCGACCCTCGCTGGCAGCGTTCGAAGCTGACTTCTAGGCGCCCGCTAGGGTGGCTTGACACGGGTGCAGCAAAAGTGTGAGAATGTTCGTCTTCGCTGGGAAGCGTGGCGCGTTCGTGCTCGCCTCAGTCGTGTTCTTTAAAAATATACAGCCGATAAGCGTGGGCGTTTGAAGGCGAATGCCAAGAGTCTTCTGACTCACAAACGCTCACGGAAACTGAAGTGAAGTTCACTTCAATTCCGTTTTGAGCAGACTTCAAGATCGAACTGAAGAGTTTGATCCTGGCTCAGATTGAACGCTGGCGGCATGCTTTACACATGCAAGTCGAACGGCAGCACGGGGGCAACCCTGGTGGCGAGTGGCGAACGGGTGAGTAATACATCGGAACGTGCCCGGTAGTGGGGGATAGCCCGGCGAAAGCCGGATTAATACCGCATACGACCTACGGGTGAAAGCGGGGGACCGCAAGGCCTCGCGCTATTGGAGCGGCCGATGGCTGATTAGCTTGTTGGTAGGGTAATGGCCTACCAAGGCGACGATCAGTAGCTGGTCTGAGAGGACG
>CP070653.1:1280082-1359818 GCA_020354665.1 Burkholderiales bacterium | reverse complement strand
ACATGCTGATGACCAGGAGCGTTGGCGCCGGCAGGTCGGCTCCGAACGACGTGAAGACGTCCTTGAACGACGGAATCACGAAGATCATGATGATCGAGAGCACGACGAAGGCCACGACCAACACCGCAATCGGATAGATCAACGCCGAACGGATCTTGTTCTTCAGCGCAACGATCTTTTCCTGGTACAGGGCCAAGCGATCCAGCAATTCCTCCAGAATGCCGGCCGCTTCGCCCGCTTCGACCAGGTTGCAGTACAGAGCGTCGAAATACAGAGGATGTTTGCGGAAAGCCATCGACAGGCTGGTGCCGGTCTCGACATCCGAGCGGATGTCTGCGAGCAGCTTCGTCAAGCGCGGATTGGTGCTGCCGCGCCCGACGATGTCGAAGGCCTGGAGAAGCGGCACGCCGGCGCGCATCATCGTTGCCAGCTGCCGGGTGAAGACGGCGATGTCCTTCTGCTTGATCGAGCGCCCGCCGCCCATGCGGCGCTTCTTGACCTTGGTGACGAGAATACCCTGCCGGCGCAGGCTCGCGCTGACCATCGCTTCGCCGCCTGCGCGCAGTTCGCCCCGAAGGACCTTGCCGTTCTTGTCGCGGCCTTCCCACTCGAACACGAACTCCTTGATGTTCCTCGCGGCTGCTGCAGTTGCCATGTTGCCTCCAGGGAGCACGCTCCCTCGCAATTGACCGATCCGGCCCCTATTCGTTGGTGACCGAGATCACTTCCTCGAGTGTCGTCACTCCCGACTTCACCTTCAACAGACCCGCCTGACGCAGGTCGCGCACCCCGTCACGCTGGGCAGCCGCTGCGAGGTCGAGCGCGGAGCCCTCGGCCAGGATGATGCGCTGAATCTCCTCGGTGATCGGCATCACCTGATACAGGCCGACGCGACCCTTGTAACCGTTGTTGCAGGCGGAACACCCCACGGCGCGGAATGGCTTCCATGTCCCGTCCAGCTCCTGGGCGGAGAAGCCGGCTTTCATCATCGCTTCCCGCGGATAGTCGGCGGGCTGCTTGCAGACCTCGCAGAGACGGCGCGCCAGACGCTGTGCCGTGATGAGCAGGACGCTCGAGGCGATATTGAACGGTGCCACCCCCATGTTGAGTAGACGCGTCAGCGTCGTTGGGGCATCGTTGGTGTGCAGCGTGGACATCACCAGATGGCCTGTCTGGGCCGCCTTGATCGCGATGTCGGCCGTCTCGAGGTCGCGAATTTCGCCGACCATGATGATGTCCGGATCCTGCCGAAGGAACGACTTGAGCGCAGCTGCAAAGGTGAGCCCCGCCTTGTCGTTGACGTTGACCTGATTGATGCCGGGCAGGTTGATTTCCGCCGGGTCTTCGACCGTCGAGATGTTGACGCCGGGCTGGTTGAGGATGTTCAGACAGGTGTAGAGCGACACGGTCTTGCCGCTGCCCGTCGGGCCCGTCACGAGGATCATGCCGTACGGCCGCTTGATGGTGTTCATCAAGCGTTCCCTCTCCACCTTCTCGTAGCCCAGCGCGTCGATGCCGAGCTTGGCGCTCGACGAATCGAGGATACGGATCACGATCTTCTCGCCGAACAACGTCGGCAGCGTGCTCACGCGGAAGTCGATCGCCTTGTTGCCGAATTTCAGCTTCATTCGGCCGTCCTGCGGAACGCGCTTTTCAGCGATGTCCAGCCGGCTGATGACCTTGATGCGCGAGGCAAGCTTGTCCTTGATCGCGATCGGCGGCTGCGTAATCTCACGCAACTCGCCATCGATACGAAACCGCACGCGGTAGTGGTACTCGTACGGTTCGAAGTGCAGGTCCGACGCGCGTGCGTTGATCGCATCGATGAGCATCTTCTGGAGGAAGCGCACGACCGGTGCGTCTTCGACCTCGGCCGACACCTCCGCCGTTTCGGTCGCGGCGACGTCGTCGCTGACGTCGAACTCGAAGTCGCCCGAAACCATCGACTCGAGCGTCTCCGAAGCGCTCGACCCCTGTTCGTCGAGCATCTTGCTGAGCTTGTCATGCTCGACGATGACCCACTCGGGGGTGAGCTGCGTGGCGAACTTGATGCGTTCGACCGCCTCCTGGTCGGTCGGGTCAGCACCGCCGATGAACAGACGGTTGCCGCGACGACCCAGCACCACAACCCGGTACTGGTACGCAAGCTTGCCGTCAATCACCCCGCGCGGCAGCCGCTGCATATCGACAGCACCAAGGTCCAGCAACGGCAGCGCCAGCGATGTCGAAAGGGTGTGGGCAAGATCGGCGGGCGAGACGGCGCCAGCCGCAATCACCGCCTGCACGAAGCTCGAGCGCTTCTCGCGCGAACTCTTGACCAGGTCCTCGGCAGCGCGCGCGTTGAGTTTGCCGGCGTGCACGAGCACCCGGGCCACACCCGAAAGGGCAGACTGCGGCGCGTCGGCCAAGGTATCCACTACGCGTGCTGACGGTCTTGGTGAGGGTCGGAACCGGCGGATGATCGCCGAACAGGGCCTAACTGTAAACGCGCACTAGGCCAAGGCGCGCGGCACAGTTGGCATATCTGGGCAACCGGTGGGCGGTTGTACGTCGCAAGTGCGGCACCGGGGCGGTCGGTCAAGGAGGGAAGCTGCCCACCGAGAACCCGCCGCAACACCGCCTCGCGGCAGACAGGCCTTACCGGCGGCGCGGGACGAGCGGCGCAGTTCTGGTCCGATGGTGGTCGCGGGCCCTTAGCGGTGCCAAGAATCAGTCCACTAGCGGCTTCCTTGGCTGTCGCGGGCGTGCCACTCGTCTGCCGGGAGGCCGGGCTTCGGGCGCGTCGCGCGGCGACCTCAGCGAGTTGGCAAAGGAAGCTGGTCGGGGTGAGAGGATTCGAACCTCCGGCCTCTACGTCCCGAACGTAGCGCTCTACCAGGCTAAGCTACACCCCGAAGAGGCGCTGTGCTCGCCGCAGCGCCCAGAGACAGACCGCGCTTCGGACCGCACAACGCATTTCAAGAGGAGCGGTCCACGGAACGGATCGTCAAGTCTAGCAGAGCCCGTTGCTCCACCGAGTCAGGCAGCGATGCCAGCGCATTACGGGCCTTTTCGGCTTCCATGCGGGCGGCTTCGCGTGTCGCATCGATGGCCCCCGTACGGCGCACGATTTGGACGATCTCGCGCAGTCGTTCGACCTCACCGTGGATGATTGCGTGCCGGATGAGGTCTCGCTCCGCACCCGCGGAGCGCTCCATCGCGATCAGCAACGGCAGTGTCGGCTTGCCCTCGCGCAGGTCGTCTCCGACATTCTTGCCGAGCGCGGCGGTATCGCCTTCGTAATCGAGCAGGTCGTCGATCAATTGAAAGGCCGTGCCCAAGGAGCGGCCATAGGTGGCGCAGTCCTCTTCCATAGCGGTCGAGGCGTCCGCCAAGACGGCGCCGAGCCGCGCGCTCGCTTCGAACAGCTTGGCAGTCTTGAAACGTATGACCCTCAGATAGTCGCCAACCGCCAGGTCGGGGTCATGCATGTTCATCAACTGCAGTACCTCACCCTCGGCAATCACGTTGGTCGCGTCAGCCAGCACGTCGAGCACACGCATGCGTTCGAGTGAGACCATCATCTGGAAGGCGCGCGAATACAAGAAGTCGCCCACCAGTACGCTCGCGGAATTGCCGAACAACGCGTTTGCGGTATCGCGGCCGCGGCGCAGCGACGACTCGTCGACGACATCATCGTGGAGAAGGGTCGCCGTGTGGATGAACTCCACGATCGCCGCCAGCGTGAATCGCTCGGGTCCCTTGAAACCGAGGGCCCGCGAGAAGAGCAGGACAAGCCGGGGGCGAATGCGTTTTCCGCCCGCGTTGATGATGTAGTTGGCGATCTGATTGACGAGAGCGACATCCGACGTCAGCCGAAGGCGAATGACCGCATCGACCTCGGCCATGTCTGCGGCGACGAGGTCGGGCTCACCGTCCGCAGTACCCGGGGTCGCGCTGAGGCCGTGGTCGGCGGTCAGGTCAGGTGCCGCATGCACCGAGTGATTATAGAAAGCCGGCACCACGCAGCCGGGCGCGGTCGCCGCCGTGAAAGGGACCCCGGAAGCCACGTCGGATGGGGCAATGGGTGGCCTCTGCAAGGCGCGCGATCCTGGGCGAGAAAGCATTCCCGAGCTTTTGTGGCCGCCGCCCGGTGTGCCTCGTCAGTACGCGTTCACCGTCGCTGGCGAAACGGGAGGCGCTGCCATCATGTTAAAATTAAAAACTTTTTTGGAGCACCGCCGCGCGCATTGGTTACTGCGCGGGGCGGTAAGGTCGACAAGAGGTTTGCTATGTACGCGGTGATAAGAGCCGGCGGGAAACAGTACAAGGTCGCTGCTGGCGAAAAGCTCAGGGTCGAACAAATCCCGGTCCCCGTGGGAGAGGAGGTCGTCATCGATGAGGTGCTGGCCGTGGGAGAGGGTGCGGATCTCAAAGTCGGCAGTCCCCTGGTGAGCGGCGCCAGTGTCAAGGCCACGGTGGTGAAGCACGGCAAGGACGACAAGGTACGCATCTTCAAGATGCGCCGCCGCAAGCACTACAAGAAGTCACAGGGGCACAGACAGGCGTACACTGAATTGCAGATCAGTGCGGTCACCGCCTAGATACAGCAAGGACTACAGAGATGGCACACAAGAAAGGCGGAGGATCGACCCGCAACGGCCGCGACTCCCAGCCGAAGATGCTCGGCGTCAAGGTGTTTGGTGGGCAGGTGGTTCCCGCGGGGTCGATCATTGTTCGCCAACGCGGCACCAAGTTCCACCCAGGCACCAACGTCGGAGTTGGGCGCGATCACTCGCTGTTTGCCCTGGTCGAGGGTCGGGTGGATTTCGCTGTAAAGGGTCCAAGGAATCGCCCAACGGTCGTCGTCAAGCCGGTCTGAGACCCCCTGAGACTCAGCGCCGATCGGCGGCCGTTCTACCGGTCTGAAGAGCCCCGCTGCGGCGGGGCTTTTTCGTGCGCTCTGCCGTACCATCGCACAGCAAGAACGGTCCGGTCACAATGAAGTTCGTCGACGAAGTCGTCATCGATGTGATCGCCGGCAACGGCGGGGCCGGATGCGTCAGCTTCCGCCGGGAGAAGTTCGTCCCCTTCGGCGGTCCGGACGGCGGTGATGGCGGGCGCGGCGGCAGTGTCTGGGCGCTGGCCGACCGCAACCTCAACACGCTCGTCGATTTCCGGTATGCGCGCCGCCACGCAGCGCGCAACGGACAAGCTGGTCGCGGGGCAGACCAATGCGGTGCAGCCGCCGCCGACATCGTCCTGCGAATGCCAATCGGAACGATCGTGACCGATGCAGAGACCGACGAGCGGATCGGCGAATTGCTCAACGATGGCCAGAGGATGCTACTCGCGAAGGGCGGCGACGGCGGCTTTGGTAATCTTCACTTCAAATCAAGCACCAATCGCGCGCCGCGACAGAAGACACCGGGATGGCCCGGCGAGCGACGGCGCCTCAGACTCGAGCTGCGTGTCCTCGCCGACGTCGGATTGCTCGGCCAGCCCAACGCGGGCAAATCATCGCTGATCGCAGCCATCTCGAATGCCCGGCCGAGAATTGCGGCCTATCCTTTCACCACACTGCATCCGCACTTGGGTGTCGTCCGGGCCGGTCCGGAGCAGAGCTTCGTGGTGGCGGACATTCCGGGTCTGATCGAAGGTGCTGCTGAGGGGTCAGGTCTCGGACACCAGTTCCTGCGCCACTTGCAGCGCACGCGGTTGCTGCTGCATCTCGTGGATATCGCTCCGATCGATGGGTCCGTCGACGCGGTCGCGCAGGCGCGCACGGTGATCCGCGAGTTGAAGAAGTACGACCGGTCGTTGTATGAGAAGCCGCGCTGGCTCGTGCTCAACAAGATCGACATGGTTCCTCCCGGCGAGAGGCAAGCCCGCGCGAACCAAATCGTGCGCCGACTACGCTGGAAGGGTCCTGTCTTCTTGGTTTCCGCCTTAACCCGTGAGGGTCTCGATGAGTTGGTCCGGGCAATTTATGCCCAAGTCTCGGAGGAAAAATGCGCGCGCCGCCGATCGCCGGACTCTCGCTTCACCAGGGTCGCGACCGCCGAGTCGTAATGTGTCCATGACTGATGCACTGAGACAGGCCCGGCGCATCGTTGTCAAGGTCGGCTCGAGTCTGGTCACCAATGAAGGCCGCGGGCTCGATGCGGACGCGATCGGACAATGGTGCCGACAGATGGCCGCGCTTTCGACACAGGGACGCGAGCTGGTGATGGTTTCAAGCGGCGCTGTCGCGGAAGGGATGTCGCGTCTGGGCTGGACCTCACGGCCCAGGGAGCTGCACGAGCTCCAGGCTGCTGCCGCGGTCGGCCAGATGGGGCTCGCGCAGATGTACGAAAGCCAGCTGCGGCAGTTTCAAGTGCGCAGCGCGCAGGTGCTACTGACGCACGCCGACCTCGCCGACCGCGAGCGGTATCTCAATGCACGCTCGACGCTGCTGACATTACTCGGGTTGGGCGTCATCCCGGTGATCAACGAGAACGACACGGTGGTCAATGACGAGATCCGATTCGGAGACAACGACACGCTGGGGGCATT
Organism: Burkholderiales bacterium; assembly: GCA_020354665.1. GTDB lineage: Bacteria > Pseudomonadota > Gammaproteobacteria > Burkholderiales > Burkholderiaceae_C. The sequence goes on along the minus strand of CP070653.1, from coordinate 1,353,284 downwards.
GGTGGCGAACCTCGTCGAGGCGGACGCGCTCGTCATCCTGACCGACCAAGTCGGCCTGTTCACGGCGGACCCTCGCAAGGATCCTACTGCGCGTCTGGTCGAACGGGCCGTGCCCGGCGATCCCCAGCTCGAACGCATGGCCAGTGGCGCTGGATCGACCATCGGACGCGGTGGCATGCTCACGAAGGTGCTCGCGGCCAAGCGTGCTGCGCGCAGCGGGGCCTCGACGGTGATCGCTTGCGGCCGTGAGCAAGATGTTCTGCTACGGCTGGCTTCCGGCGAGGCGATCGGCACGGCTTTGATCGCCGGTACGGGCAAGCTGGCCGCGCGAAAACAGTGGATGGCAGACCATCTGCAGATGCGCGGAGCGGTCGTGGTCGATGACGGTGCGGTCACGAAAGTGCACAACGAAGGAAAAAGCTTGCTGCCAATCGGCGTGATCCAGGTGCAGGGAGACTTTCGGCGCGGCGACGTGATTGCGGTCCGCACGTTGGCTGGTCAGGAGGTCGCGCGCGGCTTGGCCAATTACTCGAGCAGCGAAGCGCGCCTGATCGCGCGCAAGCCGTCCTCGCAGATCGAGGCGTTGCTGGGCTACATGAATGAACCCGAGCTGATCCACCGCACCAATCTCGTGCTCAGCTGAGGGCTCCCCACGACCAAATCGGATCGACTCGCTCGCAACTGCTTCGAGCCAAAACGCCTCGACCGGTCCTTCAACCTCAGTCGCCAGCGAGGCCCTGGCCTGGCGCTGCGGTGCCGGCGGCAGATGAAGGCGCGTTGCGACCCCCTTGCGCGTCGCCGCGGTGAAACGGGCGTAGCCCCGCGCGAAGAAAACGGTTGTGATTGTTCACGCGCGGCAGGTAGCGAGCCAGTTCAGTCAGCGCCATCTGGTAGACATCGCGCTTGAACTCAATCACGACGTCCAGCGGGACCCAGTAATCGTTCCATCGCCAAGCGTCGAACTCAGGGTGATTGGTGGCACGCAAGTTCATGTCGCTGTCGCGCCCGATGAGCTGCAGCAGAAACCAGATCTGCTTCTGTCCGCGGTAGTGCCCGCGGGCCTCACGCCGGATGAACCGCTCGGGTACCTCGTAGCGCAGCCAGTCCCGCGTCCGCGCCAGGATGCGCACATGTTCAGGTTGCAGCCCCACCTCTTCGTGGAGCTCGCGATACATCGCCTGCTCCGGCGTTTCGCCGTACTTGATGCCCCCTTGCGGGAACTGCCAGGAGTGGGTTCGCAGCCGCTTGCCCCAGAAAACCTGGTTCTTATGGTTCAGCAGGACAATGCCGACGTTCGGCCGATAGCCTTCACGGTCGAGCATAATGAATCCCAATTCAGTACTGAATCCATTATTGCACCGGGCGGGCGACATGCAATCCCGTCGTTACCCCGCTTCGTCGGGGGGCCGCTCGTTGCCAGCGGCGGCGCGCCCTGCTTGGCGATGAAAGCGTCCCAATTCTTCATTTCCACGCTCAAGGAAGCTCCCGCCGATGCCGAGGTGGTGAGCCACAGGCTGATGACGCGTGCAGGCCTGATCAAACGGCTCGGCGCTGGCATCTACAGCTACATGCCGATGGGCCTGCGCGTGATTCGCAAGATCGAGGCCATCATCCGGGAAGAAATGAACCGCGCCGGGGCGGTCGAGTTGCTCATGCCCGTCGTGCAGCCCGCCGAGCTCTGGCAGGAGACCGACCGTTTCGACCGGATGGGTCCGGAATTGCTGCGGCTGAAGGACCGCCATCAGCGCGATTTCGTGATTCAGCCGACCAGCGAGGAGGTCATCACGGACATCGCGCGACAGGAGTTGCGCAGCTACAAGCAGTTGCCGCGAAACTTCTACCACATCCAGACCAAGTTCCGAGATGAACGTCGCCCGCGCTTCGGCGTGATGCGTGGGCGGGAGTTCACGATGAAGGACGCGTACTCGTTTGACCGTGATCGGCAAGGCGCCAGCAGGAGCTACGACGCGATGTTCAAGGCTTACTGCGCCATCTTCGACCGCATGGGGCTGCGGTACCGGGCCGTGACAGCCGACACTGGCGCAATCGGCGGTGACCTTTCGCACGAATTCCAGGTGGTTGCCGATACCGGCGAGGATTCGATCGTCTATTGTCCGACGAGCGACTACGCCGCGAACATTGAACTCGCCGAGGCGTTGCCTCTGCTTGCAGAGCGCGGTGCACCGAAGCAGGCGCTGACAAAGACGCCGACGCCGCAGCGCAGTACCTGCGAGGACGTCGCTGAAATGCTCGGACTGCCTTTGTCTCAAACCGTGAAGTCTCTCGTGGTGGCGACTGACGAAAGAAACGAAGCGGGCGACGTCACCCGGACCACGATTTGGCTGCTGTTGGTGCGGGGTGACCACCAATTGAATGAGGTGAAGGCCGGCAAGGTCGACGGACTCAAAAGCGGTTTCCGCTTCGCCACCATGGTGGAAATCGAGGCACATTTTGGCTGCGAAGCCGGTTATCTGGGCCCGATCGGAACGCATCGGCCGGTCAAGGTGGTTGCTGACCGGACGGTCGCGAACATGAGCGACTTCGTGTGCGGCGCCAATCAGCCCCATTTCCATTACACAGGAGTCAACTGGGGCCGGGATGTGCCTGAGCCGGACCTGGTGGCAGACATCCGCAACGCAGTTGCCGGCGACCCCTCGCCCGACGGTAGGGGCATCCTCGCGATCCAGCGCGGCATCGAGGTAGGGCACGTCTTTTACCTTGGCACCAAGTACAGCGCGGCAATGAACGCCGTGTTTCTCGACGAGTCCGGGAACCAGCAGGTGATCGACATGGGCTGCTACGGCAGCGGCGTTACGCGGCTCGTCCGGGCTGCGATCGAGCAAAGCCACGACGCGCGCGGCATCATCTGGCCGGACGCGATCGCGCCGTTCACGGTCGTCCTGTGTCCAATAGGGTATGAGCGGAGCGAGGCGGTGCGATCCGCCGCGGCCAAGCTTTACGACGCGCTCGCTGCTAGCAGTGTGGACGTCATCCTCGACGATCGGGGCGAACGGCCGGGTGCGATGTTTGCCGACTGGGAATTGATCGGGATCCCGCACCGCGTCGTGATTTCCGACCGCGGCCTGCAAGCGGGGCTTCTGGAATACCAGGGCCGTCGTGACCTCGAGGCGACGTCGGTTGACGCGCTTCAGGCCGCTCAGTTCGTGCGGGGGCGTTTAGCCGGATGATGCGTCGGCGCTGCTGGCTGGTTTGGGGCGGCTTTGCGCTGCTTCCCGGATGGTCGATCGCGGCCCAGTCCGGAGGACAGATCGAAGAGCCACTGGCGGACGCCGTGCGTTCAGCGCTCTCAGCTGCGATCGCTGACGCCGCGCCGCCGCGACCAACCTTCGAGAACATTGAGGACCGTCTCGCCTATTTGCGCTGGCTTGCAGCGATGAGCGAGCGACTCAAACGCCGCAAGAGCGAGTTGCACACGCGAGTGGAGTTTCTCGAGACACTGTGGTACGAATCGAAGCGTAAGGGACTTGAGCCGGCGCTCGTGCTCGGTCTGATCCAGGTGGAAAGTGCGTTTCGAAAATATGCAATCAGCCGTGTCGGCGCGCGGGGCTATATGCAGGTGATGCCTTTCTGGGCCCGCCTGATCGGTGACGGCGACGCCGCTAAGCTGTTCCACATGCAGACAAATCTGCGATTTGGATGCGTGATCCTGCGCCACTACCTCGATATCGAGCGGGGCGACCTCTTTCTGGCGCTCGGGCGTTACAACGGCAGTCGTGGCCGGTCTGAATACCCCGGCGCCGTGTTTGCAGCGCGGCGGCAATGGCGATACGGGGAACAGCAGATGTCCTCGGCCGCAGGCTCAACTCCAGGTTGAGCCGGATTGGCTTTCGAATCGCAGAGCCTCAGAGACCAGGCCATTCACGTGGCGCGGCCTGTGCCACACCGAGTAGCGCCAGCACACGCTCGACGGTCTCCGTGATCGTGTCCTCGAGCGACTGCGGCCGGTGATAAAAGGCAGGCAAGGGGGGGAAGACGATGCCGCCCATCTCCGTCACGGCGGTCATGCTGCGCAAGTGAGCGAGGTTCAGCGGGGTCTCGCGCACCAGCAGCACGAGACGCCGCCGCTCTTTCAGAGTAACGTCCGCCGCGCGAGTTAGCAGGTTGTCAGACAGACCGTGGGCGATCGCGGCCAGCGACTTCATGGAACATGGCGCGACAACCATGGCGTCAGCGGCAAATGAACCGCTGGCGATTGTCGCCCCGACCTCTGACGGGCTGTGTGCCACATCGGCGAGCGACTCAAGCTCCGACCGGTCCATGCCAAGTTCGTGATGCACGTTGAGTACGCCGGCCGGTGTCGCGACTACGTGCGTCCTGAGCCCCAGCGCGCGCGCCCGCTCGAGCAGCCTGACGCCGTAGACAGCGCCCGTCGCCCCGGTGATCCCGACGATCAGGCGCCGGGACATCGACTCAATCCCGTTTCAGCAGCGATTGGAGCTCGCCGGCCTGGTACATCTCCATCATGATGTCCGAGCCCCCAACAAACTCGCCATTCACATAGAGCTGCGGGATCGTGGGCCAGTTGGCATACTCCTTGATGCCCTGCCGGATGGCCTCGTCCTCAAGGACGTTGACGGTCGTCGGCTCGTCGACCCCGCAAGCCCTGAGTATCTGGACGGCGCGCCCGGAGAATCCGCACATCGGGAACTGGGCCGTGCCCTTCATGAAGAGGACCACTCGATGACTCTTGACGAGCTGGTCGATGCGCTGCTGGACTTGATTCATGGCCGGATGCACGAAAGGGACAGGAGGAGTGTCGGTTATACGGCAAACAGGCCGAGCGATCCTCGGGGCTTCCCGCAAATCCCCGCCGGCCGCTGGAAACCGTGCCGGCCCGCATTCGATCCGGTGTCAGAACGAGTACGACACTCCGAGTTGAATCATTGGCGTGAGTCGCAACTCACGCATCAGCTCCTCCGCGCTGTTCCAACCCGAGAGCGAGCGCCCGAACCGCACCGCAGGTCCCGGGTTAAGCACCAGCAATCCGACGTCAGCCGTGAATCCCCACTGCCGGCCCTGCGCCAATCCGGTGTAGCCGAGGCCGAAGTAGGGGAGGGTCAGACTCTCACCACTGTCAGCGTCAGGGCCAAATGATGCGACCGGACGATTCTGCAGGTTGAATCCGTGTCCGCCTAGTCCACCGAAAGCCCCAATTTCGCGCCCGACCAGAAGTCCGCTGGTGGCACGAAGACCCCCTAACTGCCGCTCCCCGAACCACGAACCCGTCAGGTAGTAGTCCCCGAGTAGGCTCGCGCTGCGTACCGAAAGGCCGGATATCGGCGATGCTGCAATTTCCGATCGCCAGGTCGGCGTGACGGTATCCAGCATGAGTCGACCCTGCAAGCGAGGCCATGCGTCGGGCCGTGGTGGAGCCAAGCCGGACCCCGCCTGATCGGCGGCCGCTGCCGGTGCGATCGGCGCAAGCGCAACCAGGACGGCAGTCGCCACAACTCCGAGTCCCCTGGTGTCCATGGCATCACCCCCAATTTGATAACGATGCTATTTCCTGGCACGTGGGCCGGGCGACGACCCTCATGCACCTACGTCTCTTCGAATGATGCTACGTCCAACGTGTTCCGACAGGGGCGCCAGATCACGGCTCGGCGATCAAGTTACGCTGTGTCGCTAATCCGTCACAAGCGGTCGACTGACGAGGGTGAGCGCCCACCACAGCAGCGAAGCACTCCGCTCAAGTCAACGCGCCGGTCAATGTCGCGCAATCCGTGCGCCGCCATCAGGCCTGCAACCGAGTCAGCCTGGTCGTAGCCATGCTCGACAAGCAGCCAGCCGCGACTTGACAGGTACTGGCTTGACCCCGCGACGATCGTACGCAAGGCGTCCAGCCCGTCCCGACCCGAGACCAGCGCAGCCGCGGGCTCGCGCGAAAGCGAGGCAAGGTGCGGGTCGCCCTCACGCACGTACGGTGGATTGGCGACGATCAGTTCGAACTGAGGTCGCGGGTTCGCGCCGTCGAGAGCGTGCCACCAGTCGCCGCCCGCGAAGGTCACCGCGAGACCGAGGCGCGCCGCGTTGGTCCGCGCAACCTCGATCGCCGCCTCGCTCACGTCGATCGCGGTGACGTCGATGCGGGGGCGGGCGATCTTCAATGCCAGCGCGATCGCGCCGCTGCCCGTACCAAGGTCGAGCACCCGCGCGTGCGGCAGGCCGGCGAGCGGCCCGTCGAGCAGCTCCAGCGCCCACTCGACAAGGATCTCGGTTTCGGGGCGCGGGATCAGCACGCGCTGATCGACGGCCAGTTCCAGGCCATGGAAAGCTTTGCGGCCAACCAAATAAGCCAGCGGTTCACCGGCGGCGCAGCGCCGCATCGCGTTCGCGACTAGCTCCGCGTTGGCAATAACGGCTTCGGGGTGGGCGATGACCCAGGCTCGATCGCGCCCCACGATGTGGGCGACGAGCAGTTGTGCGTCGAGGCGGGCCAACCCGAGCGAACGCGCGAGCGCCAACAGCGACGCAACGGTGCGAGGATCTGTGCTCAAGTTCGCGTGTTGTGTGCGCCTTCGAGGGCCGCCAGCTGTCGGGCCATCTGTTCCGCCTGTAGCGCAGCCGTGACCTCGTCGAGGTCGCCATCGAGGACCGCCCCAAGCCTGTAGAGGGTGAGATTGATGCGGTGGTCCGTTACGCGGCCCTGTGGGAAGTTATAGGTACGAATCCGATCACTGCGGTCACCGCTGCCCACCAAGATCTTGCGGGTCGCCGCCTCCCTGGCCTGGCGCTCGCCGCGCTCCTTGTCGCGCAGCCGGGCGAGCAGTACCGCCATCGCCTTGGCCTTGTTGCGGTGCTGGGAACGGTCGTCCTGGCACTCGGCGATGATTCCGGAGGGCAGATGTGTGATCCGAACCGCACTGTCGGTCTTGTTCACATGCTGGCCGCCGGCACCCGCGGCCCGAAAGGTGTCAATGCGCAAGTCGGCCGGGCTGATCTTGATCTCCTCGACATCGTCTGGCTCGGGTAACACCGCCACCGTGCAGGCACTTGTGTGGATACGTCCCTGCGCCTCCGTGGTGGGCACCCGCTGCACGCGGTGGCCGCCCGACTCGAATTTCAACCGGCCGTACACCCCTTCGCCCTCGATGCGGATCACGATCTCCTTGTACCCGCCGAGGTCCGACGGACTCTCGGACAGAATTTCAGTGCGCCAGCCGTGACGCTCCGCGTGGCGCAGGTACATTCGCGCGAGGTCCCCGGCAAACAACGCGGACTCCTCGCCGCCTGTGCCGGCGCGGACCTCGACGAAGGCGTTGCGCTCGTCGTCAGGATCGCGCGGCAAGAGCGCCGCCCGCAGTTCGCGCTCGAGATGCTCGAGATCCGCCCTCGCGCTCGCCGCTTCTTCTCTTGCTATCTCGCCGAGTTCCGGGTCGGACAGCAGTTCCTGCGCTGCCGCGAGGTCGCGCTCGCGCTGTCCGTAGCGGTGGTACCGCGCGACCGCGTCGGCCACCTCGGCCTGCTCACGCGTCACAGCGCGGTACCGCGACATGTCCGTCGACAACGCCGGGTCGGCCAGCGTGGCCTCGAGCTCAGCCAGTCGAAGCGCGAGACGCTCGAATTGCTGGCGCAAGGAAGATTGCATCGTCAGTTGCCAGGTGATCGTCGAAAGGCCACACCGGGCTGTGCCGCGCGTTGGGCAGCAGCTCCGGCTCGGGTTGGATGGCTAGCGATCGCCGTCGCCGGGGCTGCGGCTGGCGCCGCGCAGGAAAAGCCGCGACACCATCTGTGACAGCTCCTGGCGCCGCTGCGGGTCGACCGCATGCAGTTCGGCCAGCGCGCCGTGCAGCATCTTGTGCGTGAGCCCGCGAGCCAGGGCGTCGAGCACCGTTTCGATGTCGGTGCCACGAGCCAGCAGCCTTCTCGCGCGCGCCACCTCAGTGTCGCGCCAGTCGTCGGCCTGCGCGTTGAGCGCCTGGATCAGCGGAACTGAACTGCGCTGGTGTAGCCAGTGCACGAAACTCTGTACGCCAGTCTCGATGATCGCCTCGGCCTGCTCGACGGCGGCCTGGCGCTTTTCGGTCCCCGTCTGCACCAGTGACGATAGATCGTCAATTGTGTAAAGGTAGACGTCGTCAAGCGCCCCGACCTCGGGCTCAACGTCCCGCGGCACGGCCAGGTCGACCACGAACATCGGTCGGTGGCGCCTCGCCTTGAGCGCGCTTTCGACCGCCCCCAGGCCAATGATCGGCAACGAGCTTGCCGTGCACGAGACAACGGCGTCGAATTCGTGCAGCCGGCTCGGGATATCGACGAGTCGTAGAGCCTGCGCCCCGAAACGGCTGGCAAGCCTCTCGCCGCGCTCCAGCGTGCGGTTCGCCACCGCCATCATCTTGGGTGTCCGCGCCGCGAAATGCGTGGCCACCAGCTCAATCATCTCGCCCGCACCGACGAACAGCACACGGAGGTCACGCAGGTCCTCGAAGATCTGCGAGGCCAGACGGACCGCGGCGGCCGCCATGCTGATCGAGTGCGCGCCGATTTCGGTGGAGGTGCGCACTTCCTTGGCGACTGCAAACGACCGCTGAAACAGCTGGTGCAGCGTCGAGCCAAGCGTACCCGCAGCGTCCGCTTCGCGCACAGCGTGCTTCATCTGCCCGAGGATCTGGGCCTCGCCCAGCACCATCGAATCGAGCCCCGACGCCACCCGGAACGCGTGCCGGGCAGCGTCGTGATCCTCGCGAACGTACGCGTGATCGAGCAGAGACTGCCGGTCGACGCCGCCCGTGCCTGCCAGCCACTGCGCCGCCGGTTCCACGAGATTGCGCGTGGCACCGCCGCTCGATGCGATGTAGAGCTCCGTCCGGTTACACGTCGACAACAGCGCCGCCTCTGGCTGCACGTCGTCGAAGCGGAGGCGCTCGCGCGCCTGCACCAGAGTCGGCGCCAACTGCTCGGCCCCGAACGCAAAGCGCCCGCGCAGGTCCAATGGCGCGGTGCTGTGGTTCAATCCGAGCGTAAAGACGGCCATTTGAGAAATTATAAAATTTGGTTTTCTGGCGTGCATTTAACCCCGCCCCGGCGGAGTTGACAATCGCTGGCTCAAGCGAGGCAGTCCGCCCGTCTGCGAGGTGCCGTAGGTGGGTGTCCTAGACGTCGTCTGGCATTTGCTCAATTTCCTCGCGCCCGCGGTTGGCCTCGGGGTGCTCTCGGCCGCGCTGGCCAAGCTCGTGTGGCGCCGTGATCTGCGGACAGTGACCTGGCTGCGACTGGCGCTCTGGTCGAGTGCTGCAGCGATACTCGCTCTGGTGGGCGGCCTTGTTGTCCTGGGCCGTGACGGAAAGATCGCCTCTTACGCAGTGATGGTGCTGGCCAGCGCGTTGACGTTGTGGTGGACGGGATTCGGGCGTCCGAGTCGGTAGCAGCGGCAACCAGTCGACTCGCCGCGTCCGCTTGCGCCTGCAGAAGCGCCATCGGCCGCGCAGCCGTGGGTTTCACGCCGGCTTCTACTGTGTTGGCGCCGCATAGCGGAGTAACGCTGAAGCCGCCCGTTCCCAGTCTCTAAGGGGCCCGCCTTGATCACAACGAAGGCACGCACCAGGCGGCGCTGCACCCATGGGCCGACTTTCTGCGTCAAGAAACAACGTCTTGACGCTTCACAGCTAGCCCGTCAGCCGTGAATCGCGATGTCGCGGGGCGCCAGCTCACCGCGCAGTGAATGTGGCAGAGCCTGGGTGATCGCGACATCGATCATCTGCCCTACGAGGCGGGTCGCCGTCGGACCGCCAGCGAAGTTGACGACGCGATTGCATTCGGTGCGACCCATCAGCTCGGCCAGGTCCTTCTTCGACCGGCCCTCGACGAGGATGCGTTGCATCGTGCCGACTCGGCTCGCACTGATCCGGCGGGCATTCGACTCGATCGCCCGCTGGAGCCTCTGCAGCCGGGCGAGCTTGACGCCTTGCGTTGTGTCGTCATGCAGCGCGGCAGCCGGCGTGCCGGGGCGCGGGCTGAAGATGAAACTGAAGCTGGTGTCGAAGCCCACGTCATCCACCAGCTTCATCGTCTTTGCGAAATCATCGTCGCTCTCGCCCGGGAAGCCGACGATGAAGTCGCTCGACAGGCTGATGTCGGGCCGCACGGCACGCAACTTGCGCACGATCGCCTTGTATTCGAGGGCGGTGTAGCCCCGCTTCATCGCGCTCAGGATGCGGTCCGAGCCGTGTTGCACGGGCAAGTGAAGATGATTGACCAGTTTCGGCACGGCCCCGTAAGCGTCGATTAGCCGCTGCGTGAACTCGTTGGGGTGGCTGGTCGTGAAGCGGATGCGTTCGATGCCGGGAATCCCGGCCACGTAGTCGAGCAGCAGTGCGAAGTCAGCCGTCTCGGCCGTGTCGCCCATACGGCCGCGGTAGGCATTGACGTTCTGCCCTAGCAGGTTCACTTCCTTGACCCCCTGCTCGGCCAGGGTAGCCACCTCGACGAGGACGTCGTCAAACGGTCGGCTGACCTCTTCGCCGCGGGTGTAGGGCACCACGCAATACGAGCAGTACTTGGAGCAGCCCTCCATGATCGAGACGAAGGCACTCGCGCCCGCCACGCGTGCCGGTGGAAGGTGGTCGAACTTCTCGATCTCCGGAAACGCAACGTCCACCTGCGGGCGCCCCTGCCTCGTGCGTGCCTCGAGCAGCTCGGGCAAACGGTGCAGCGTCTGCGGACCAAACACCACGTCCACATAGGGGGCACGCGCGATGATGGCAGCGCCCTCCTGGCTTGCCACGCAGCCGCCGACGCCGATCAGGGTGCCCTTCTTCTTGAGGTGCTTAACGCGTCCGAGATCCGAGAAGACCTTCTCCTGCGCCTTTTCGCGCACCGAGCAGGTATTGAAAAGGATCAGGTCGGCCTGCTCTGGATCGTCCGTGCTTTCGTAGCCATGACTGGTCGCGAGCACATCCGACAGCTTGAGCGAGTCGTACTCGTTCATCTGGCATCCGAAGGTGCGGATCCACACCTTCTTCTGACCGGCGCGCTTGCTCAAACCCAGCTCCCTCAGCGGCGCTGCGACCAGATCTGGGTCAGCGGATCGAACACCATCTCCTGCGCCTGCTCGACCGAGCGCGGCCAAGGCTTGGCCGCTTCATCGGGCCGCAGCACCCAGACATCCTTGACGAGTCCGAAGCCGTCAACCGTGTAATTGACAGTCAGGCGCTGACCCAGCACCGTACCCGATAGCACGAGCATGTTGTTCGCACCGCGGATGCGGGCGCCTGGCGCGAGACGTGCATCGCGTCCGTCTATCGTCGCGTCCGGGGGGGACACGATGACAAGCTCGCCGCGCAGTGCGGTGGCCGGGAAGTTGCGCGGCAGTTGCTGCGCAATCGTCGCTGCCGAGGCCGCAGCTACGACAATCGCGACCAAAGCGGTTCGGACACAGCGTTTCATGGTGTGGAGCCAGAGGCTGCGGTCGAAGAATGGAAAGGCCCGAGACCAGGCTCGGGCCGCCATCGTGGTGGCGCTTCAGGGACTCGAACCCCGGACCTGCGGATTATGATTCCGTCGCTCTAACCGACTGAGCTAAAGCGCCTGGGCCGCGAATTATATGCGGCTATCTGCTGTAGACCGGTGCCGAGCCGCGGTGCAAGCGGCTGGCATCGGTCGCGAACGTGCAAGATGTTCAGCTTTTTTCGAAAGAAGGCACCATCCGCGCCAGTCAATTCGACGACGCCACAGCCGCACGCCTCAATCGGCGTCGCACCTGAACAAGGCGACGCGCCGACTGCGTCTGTGACGGCAGACGCTCCACCACTGACCGCAGGCGACGTCGATTACAGCGCTGTCCGCGCTGGCTGGATGTCACGTTTGCGTCAGGGGCTGCGCAGGACGGGTGTGAACATCGCGCAGGTGTTCACCGGCACGCGCATCGACGAGGCGCTTTACGAGGAGTTGCAGGATGCCCTGTTGATGGCCGACGCGGGAACCAAGGCCACCGATTTCCTGCTGTCCGACCTGCGGCGTCGCGTCAAGGAGGCAAAGGCCACCGACCCATCAGCGGTGCGCGGGCTGCTCGTCGACGCGATCGCGGACTTGCTGATCCCCCTGGAGCGGCCATTCGTTGTGGGCGAGGCGGTGCCGACGGTCATCATGGTGGTCGGCGTGAACGGCGCAGGCAAGACGACGACAATCGGCAAGATCACCCGCCACTTGGCAGATGGCGGATGCAAGGTGCTGCTGGCGGCCGCCGACACGTTTCGGGCCGCTGCGCGCGAACAGCTTGCTGTGTGGGCCGACCGCAACCGCGTCGAGATCGTCAGTCAGCAAGGAGGCGACCCTTCGGCAGTAACATTCGACGCGGTGGTAGCGGGCAAGGCGAGGGGCTGCGACGTGGTGATCGCCGATACGGCCGGGCGCCTGCCCACCCAGCTTCATTTGATGGAAGAGCTCAAGAAGATTCGCCGCGTTATCGGCAAGGCGCAGCCCGATGCGCCGCATGAGGTGCTGCTGGTGGTCGACGGCAACACAGGTCAGAACGCGCTCGCCCAGGTGCGAGCGTTCGACGACGCGCTGCAACTTAGCGGACTGGTCGTGACCAAGCTCGACGGTACCGCCAAGGGCGGAGTGCTGGCCGCGATCGCGCTGTGGTCGCGCGAGCGCGCGACCGCTGATGCTTCCCGGCGTGCTGTGGCCGTCTACTTCATTGGGATGGGCGAGAAACTCGAGGACTTGCAGCCGTTCGGTGCGCGTGAATTCGCCGAGGCGCTACTCGCGTGAGGGCGAGCCCTCGTCGCATTACTCGAGCAGCGGAAAGAGGCCGCGTTGAAGGTTGCCGCCTCTACGAGAGCTGCCGCGAGCACCCATGCTAGCGGCCCTGGCCAGTGCGGCTGGCTGTTGAGCTTTCGTCGCTGCGCCGCGTCGGCATTGGCAACGGCTCCAGATTGTCGTACCAGGTCGACTGCGGCGGTTCGCGCATCTCAATGATCTCGTCAGGCACCATCTCCTCCGGCGCAACGGCGGCGGCCACGGGCCGGACAGGAGCGGCGGGGGGCGATGACGGCGGCTGCTGCACGGTCGGGCCCCCGGTCGGAAACGCTTCATCCGGGGCCGGCGGCACGATCGCCTCGCGCACTTCCTCCGGAGTGGGCAACGCATTCTCGTACCAGACGTGCAGCGGAATGCCGGCTGCCTTGAGCACGCGCCGGATCCGCTCGTGTCGTTGGCGATTGCGCTCGCTGGCCTGATGAGGCTGCATGCGCACGTCGACCACTGCAACCACCTGCGACGAGTGGTCGCAAACCAGCAAATCGGCGCACAGGCTGCCTACACGCGCAAGCCATTCCGCATACGAGTTGCGCGTGGGCACCTTCAGAAAGCGCGACAGCGGCACCTGCGCAAGGATGATGTACTCGGGCAGCGCCTTCACCAGCACCGCGTACGCGAGCCGTTCCTGGCCGGTCAGCACGCGGGTCGGAGTTGGTTGCCAAGCCTGCAGCGTATCGAGAGCGTCGAAGGAGCCACCGGATCGCTCGGTTACTTCCGCGCTCCGCCCACGCCGTAACAGCCACCACAGCGCTGCCACCACGACGACCGCCAAGGCGGCTAGGGTCCATACGGTGTCCATGCTGCAGCTACCCTACCAGACAACCAGGGCTGGAACGCTAATCCCAATAGATTGATGGGTCAATCGGCCGTCACACGGACGGCCCACGGCGTGATTGTGGGCGAGTTACAAAGTCGGCCCAAACCCCTTCATGCCACCGAGGCGCTTCATCATCTTCATCAGCCCCCCCCCTTTCATCTTCTTCATCATGCCCTGCATCTGCCCGAACTGATTTAGCAGGCGGTTGACCTCCTGCACCTGGACGCCCGCGCCGGCGGCGATGCGACGCTTGCGGCTGGCCTTGATCAGTTCCGGCTTCCGTCGCTCCAGGGGTGTCATCGACTGAATGATGCCTTCCATGCGGCGCACGTCGCGTTCGGCTCGGTCCATGTCGGCCTGTGCCGTCTTCGCGGAGAGCTGCGCGGGCAGCTTGTCGACGAAGCCAGCGAGACCGCCCATTTTCTTCATCTGCGAGATCTGGGCGAGGAAGTCGTCGAGGTCGAAGCCGGCGCCGGATTTCACCTTATCGGCGAGCTTCTGCGCTGCCTTCAGGTCGACGCCTTTTTGCACCTCCTCGACGAGCGCCACGATGTCGCCCATGCCGAGGATGCGCCCCGCATGCCGCTCGGCGTCGAAGACTTCGAGGCCATCGATCTTCTCCGACGTACCGGCGAACTTGATCGGTGCCCCGGTGATCTGCCGTACCGACAGCGCGGCACCGCCGCGCGCATCTCCGTCGAGCTTGGTCAGCACGACACCGGTCAGCGGCAGCGCATCCTTGAACGCCTTGGCCGTATTGACTGCGTCCTGGCCCTGCATCGCGTCGACGATGAACAGCGTCTCGACGGGATTCAGCACTGCGTGCAACTCGCGGATTTCCGCCATCATTGCCGCGTCGACCGCAAGACGGCCGGCCGTATCGACGAGCAGGACGTCGAAGTAATGCTTTTTCGCATGGTCGAGCGCGGCCAGCGCGATGTCCCGCGGCTTCTGGTCGGGTGACGACGCGAACCACTCGGCGCCGGCTTGTCGGGTCACTGTCTTGAGCTGTTCGATCGCGGCCGGTCGATAGACGTCGGCGGACACGGTCAGCACCTTCTTCCTGCGTCTTTCGATCAGGTGCCGTGCAAGCTTGGCGGTCGTTGTCGTCTTGCCCGCGCCTTGCAGGCCGGCCATCAGGATCACCGCGGGTGGCTGCGTGGCGAGGTTGAGCTCAGCGACCGCGTGTGGTGTCGGGCTTGACGCCGACTCGCCGCCCATCGTCGCTGCGAGCTCCTTCTGGACGATGCCCACCAGCGCCTGTCCAGGGTTGAGCGAACCGACCACCTCCTGTCCGAGCGCCTTGGCCTTGACCCGCGCGATGAAGTCGCGCACGACGGGCAGCGCCACATCGGCCTCGAGCAGCGCCATACGCACTTCGCGCAGCATCTCCTGCACGTTGCTCTCGGTGATGCGCGCCTGCCCGCGCATCGTCTTGACCAGTCGCGACAGGCGGTCGGTGAGTGAGGAAGCCATGGACGGGGGGAGACGTAGCCGATGGGCCTGGAGTGGGCATGAGACCCGGCACCGCGTCGGTACACTGTATGAATGATTCTATTGCCGGGTGCCCTGCCGACGCTGGCAAGTGCTGGCGTCGCGGCGTTGGCTTTACCTTGGTTGCTGTGGCTGCCAAGCCTGGCGGCGATGGTCGCCTACGGCGCCGCGATTGCCTTGCCCGACAGCGCCGCGCGGACGGTACGCTCGGCACTGGCTGTGGGCTGGCTTGCGCAAGCTGCGGCGATTTTCGTGGACATCGCGGGCATTGGCAGCGACGTCACCGGGGCGCGGTTTGGCTTCGCGCCAGCGCTGTCGGCCACCGTCTGGATGGTGGTTTCCGTCTACGCCCTCGAGAGTCGCGAGCTGCCGCAGGGGGCGGTGAGGCGCGCGCTGGCCGGTTGCGCCGCTGCCGTGGTCTTGCTGGCGAGCATCTTTCCCGGGCAGTTCCGCCCCCATGGCGGTTCGCCGTGGGCGCCAGTGCACTGGGTGCTGGGGCTGGCCTCGTACGGCCTGTTCGGGGCTGCGGTGTTGCACGCGTTGTTGCAGAGCGCCGGCGAGCGCCGCATGCGAAGCAAGACGGTCCCCGCGAGCGGCGAAACGGGCGTCCCGCTGCTGCGATTGGAGCGGCTGACGTTCCGCTTCGTGGCTGCCGGGTTCTTCCTCCTCACTGCGGCGATCGCCTTCGGTTGGTGGGTGTTGCCGGGTGCTCGATGGGACCACAAGACGGTGTTCTCGTTGCTGGCCTGGGGTGTCTTCGCTGGCCTGCTCGCCGGGCGGACGGCGTTCGGCTGGCGGGGTCGACGTGCGACGCGGTGGCTGTACGTGGGGGCGGGGTTGCTGTTGTTGGGCTACGCGGGGTCGCGCTTCGTGCTCGAGGTCGTGCTGCGACGGGTCGCGGGGGCCTGATCCGGCAATGGCCAAGCTGCTCTGGATCCTCGCGATCGTGCTGCTGGTGGTCTGGCTGTTGCGGCCACGGCGCCCGTCGCGGCCCCAGACGGGGGCGCCGCAGCGGCCGGTGTCGCCCGATGTGGAGGACATGGTGCGTTGTGCACGATGTGGCCTGCACTTGCCACGCAATGACGCACTGCGCAACGGCGACGCTTTCTTTTGCAGCGAAGCGCACCGCATCGAGCATGCGACGGAGCGAACGCCGCATGTCTGAAGACTGAATGCCGCGCACGATGGCCGCAACTTCAGCAAGCGAGGATCGGCGCCGACGCGTCCGGCGAGGAATCAACCCGCGTGGTCGCGACGTTTCGGAACCCGAGGCTGCGCCCGCGTCGTGGTTTGGTGCCTTCGACGCGACTCTGACTGAGGGCAAGACGTCATTGCCTTGGCCGGACGCGACGGCGTCGAAAGTGCAGGGCGAGCAAGCGCCGGCCGATCACCGCGGCGACGCCGCCGAGGCGGCCGACGGGGCCTCGCGCTTTGGCTGGCGGCAGGTGCTGCCGCGAGCCCGGTCGGGCCCTACCGCAACGCAGCGTATTTACGGCGCATTTGTCGCCGCGCGTGCTGGCGTCGGGTTGATGCTCGTCGTCATCCAGGCGATCACTGGACTGCTCATCGCGCGACCGAGTCCACTGCCGCTGGCAGTCTGCCTGGCCTATGCGGTGCAGGCCGTCACCGTCTGGGTGGTCCCGCGTCTACGCGGCGCGTCCACGCGGGCACCAGCGCGAATGTCGCGCCTGCAATGGCTGCTGACCATCGGGGTGGACGTGGTGGCGTTCTCGGCGCTGCATCTGCTCGATACCAACGGCAGTCTCAACTACACCGCGCTGCTCGGGCTGCCGGTGCTGATGGCTGGCGTGCTCACCCCGCGCCCAGCTGCGATGGCCACCGCTGCTGCGGTGACGCTGATCCTGCTGGGCGATGCGGGCTGGTCGGCGTTTTCCGGTGGCGAAGCGACGCTGCTGATGACGCAGGCTGGCCTCGTCGGCACCGGCTTCTTCGTGATCGCGCTGCTCGCTGGCGAGATGGCAGGGCGACTCGCGCGCGAGGAAATGAGCGCGCGAGGCAGCCTCGAGCTTGCGCGTCAGCAGGCGCAGCTCAACCGACTCGTCCTGGAAGAGATGCAGGACGGTGTGCTTGTGGTTGACCGGCGCGGCCGCGTGCGTGCGGCCAATCCGGCGGCCCGGCTGCTGCTGGCGGCCGAGGGCCGGTGTCGCCCGGCGCCTTTCCAGCTCCAGGGAATCGACGCGTGGATTCCGCTCGTCAACGCGGTGGATCGCGCTTTCATCGATGGCCACTGGCCGGATGCCGGTCGCGACGTCACGCTCGACTTCGGGCCCGGCGCGCACCGGACGCTGCGGGTGCGCGTTCGCTTCGTGCGCCGGCGCGATACCGAAGGTTCCGAGGAGTTCTGCGTGCTGCTCGTGGAGGACCTGCGCCATGTTCACGAACGGCTCCGGCAGGAGAAGCTCGCCGCCATGGGGCGCGTTTCGGCCGGCATCGCGCACGAGATCCGCAACCCCTTGGCGGCCATCGCGCAAGCTAACGCCCTGCTCGCGGAGGACGCGAGCGATCCGGCACAGCGTCGTCTCATGCAGATGGTGGCCGACAACGTCGAGCGGCTCAAGCGGATCGTCGACGACGTGATGGAGGTCGCTCCTGGTGCGAGCGCTGAAAGCAGGGTGATCGAAGCGACGGCGGCGATTGGCGCCTTGTGCAGCGAATGGGCGGCCACCGCCGGACTCAAGCTCGGTGAGCATTGCGTGTTGCGGGTCGATCTTCCCGCCCAGCCGGTGGGCGTTGTGTTCGATCCTGAGCACCTGCGGCGCGTGCTCGTCAACCTGCTCGACAACGCGCGCCGCCACTCCAGCGAGCGGCCGGGCGCAATCCAGGTGTCGCTTGTGCCTCGTAGCGCCGCGGAGGTTGTCCTCAGGGTGGCGAGCGACAGCCCACCGATCGCTGCCGAGGTCGAGGCCCATCTGTTCGAGCCGTTCTTCAGCACCCGCAGCCGCGGCACGGGGTTGGGCTTGTATATTTGCCGGGAGTTGTGCGAGCGCTATGGCGCAAGCATTGCATACCGGCAACGCGGCGATGATGCCGGCCACCGCAACGAGTTCATCGTCGTCATAAACCGCGAGGCCCTATCGAGCACCGAGCAACGACTGCAACTCGCTCCATGAACACGCCGTCGAAAGTCAATCTGCTGGTCGTCGACGACGAGCCCGATCTGCGCACGCTGTACGAATTGACACTGATTCGGGAGGGCTATGACGTCGAAACAGCAGGATCCGTCGAGGAGGCGCTGGCTCGGCTCGGCGAGACCGATTACAGCGCAGTCATCACCGACATGCGGCTGCCCGACGGAACGGGGCTCGATATCCTGAGGCGCCTCGAGGACGGCGGGCGCGCCGAGAAAGCGATCGTGATCACCGCGTTCGGATCTGCGGAGAACGCGGTAGAGGCACTGAAGGCCGGCGCGTACGATTACCTGACCAAGCCGGTTGATCTTCGCCAGTTTCGCCAGGTTGTCGCCTCCGCTCTTGGCCGCATGCCGGTTGCGGCGCCGACGGTGGTGCCGGAGAACCTGCCGTCGTCGCCCACACCGCGCGAGGCATCTGCCGCGAGGCCGGGGTCGCCCGCGCGCACGCCACCGCCTGCGTCCGCGGTGCGGACGAGAGACACCGGGTCGACTATCGGGCTTGACGGTCCCTTTGCAGCGGACCAGCAGGCAAAGCCGGCTGGGTCGGCTCCGGCGCTCAACCGGCTCGCGGGCCAGTCGGAGGCGATGCGGCAGGTACGCGCACTGATCGGCAAGGTAGCTCGCAGCATGGCGCCGGTGCTGCTGCAAGGTGAGTCGGGGACCGGCAAGGAGTTGGTTGCGCGCGCGATCCACGAGGGCAGCGCGCGTCGAGCCGCGCCGTTCATTGCGGTCAACTGCGGAGCGATTCCCGAGCAGCTGCTCGAGGCCGAGTTCTTCGGCTACCGCAAGGGCGCGTTCACGGGTGCCAACGAGGATCGGCAAGGGTTCTTCCAGGCAGCCGCCGGCGGCACTTTGTTTCTCGACGAGATCGGGGACCTGCCGCTGACGATGCAGAGCAAGCTGCTGCGCGCGATCCAGGAGCGCTCGGTGCGCCCGGTCGGTGCCGTCAGCGAGGTGCCGGCCGATGTGCGCATCGTCAGTGCAACACACAAGGATCTGGCCACCGAGGTCCTGACAGGCCGGTTCAGGCAGGATCTCTTCTACCGGCTCAATGTGATCCAGATCCGCGTGCCGCCGCTGCGCGAGCGTATCGAGGACCTGGACCAGATCAGCGAAAGCGTGCTGGAGCGGATTGCGCGTGACGCGGGCGTCTTTCCCGCGCCGCGTCTTTCGAGCGAAGCGGCCAGGCACCTTCGGTTCTACGCATTCCCCGGCAACGTGCGCGAACTGGAGAACCTGCTCCACCGCGCCGTTGCGCTGTCGGGCAGCGACGTGATCGAGGCGGCCGACCTTGGCCTGCCGGACCTCGACGGGGGCGAGTGCGGGGCGGGCGAGGTCGAGCTTGCGCCGGCGCGGCCCGACGCGGCGACGGCGCCGCCGCGGCTGTCGGCCGACGAGACGCCCCTGCCCAACGACCTCGAGAAGTACCTCGACGGCGTCGAGCGCGACATTCTGGTTCGAGCGCTCGAGCGCCACCGCTACAACCGCACCGCCGCGGGCGCCAGTCTCGGTTTGTCGCTGCGTCAGATGCGCTATCGCATGGCGCGGCTTTCGATCAACGTGGCGGAGCAGGTCGGGCTCGACCGGGCGGTCGACGCGTGAGCGCGCCTCGCTGGCGCGGCGGCTGGTGGACCGGTGCGCGACGCAGGTCCTCGCCCAATTGCGGAGCGCGGCCGAAGGATGTAGCCGTTGAGCTGATCGTTGTGCATTCGATCAGCCTGCCGCCCGGCGAATACGGCGGCGATTCGATCGAGCACTTGTTCACCAATCGGCTCGATTGGGAAGCCCATCCCTATTTCTTGCAGATTCGCGGTCTGAAGGTGTCGTCGCACTTCCTCGTGCTGCGCAACGGAGATTGCGTGCAGTTCGTCGACTGCAATCATCGGGCTTGGCACGCGGGCCGGTCGTCGTGGCGCGGGCGCGAGAACTGCAACGACTTCTCCGTCGGCATCGAACTCGAAGGGCTCGAAGGCAACCCTTTCGAGCTGGCCCAGTACGAGACGCTGTCCCGACTCGTCGGCGCAGTGACTCGGCGCTACCCGATCACAGCGGTGGTCGGTCACGAGCACGTCGCTCCTGGGCGCAAGTTTGACCCCGGCCCGGGTTTCGATTGGCTCCGGTTGCGCGCGAGCTTGCTCAGCCGGGTCGCGCAAGTTCCTGCGCTGGGTGCCGCCGCGGCATGACCCGCGCGGCCGCGCGAACAAACGCGATACGTGCGCGCACCATGGATTCATGCCGCCTGGGCGCCGCAATGACCGATTCAGCCCAATAACGACGCGACCCGCTGTGCCCGGGTGCTGGCACGACGCGGCCCGCGGAGGAGATCGGCACGGCGATTTCCCGGGCCAGCTCGATCGACGCCGCTTACGATCGGAAACACACTACCGCTAGCGTACAGTCTCGTCTTGCACGCTAGATCTAGTGCTCGTGCTAATCTCGCGTCCCTGCGCCGACTCTGACTTTGCGTGCGCTCCGACGCGCAGGGCGGTGGCGGTGCACGAAGGGGCAGCAGCTTCATCGCGCTCACTGCGGCCACGGATCACCAGGGCGTCGATGCCGCCGCGGCACCCGCCGCGAAGCCTCGATGTTCCGAGTTGAAGTTCGAAGAGGAGACCAAATGCAAGCAATAGAGGTCACGGCGACATCGGCGGGTTATCCACCCAGTGCGACCGCTCTTGTCAATGCCGGGGCGTCCCGTTACCAGGACTACCAGATCATCCGGCGCAACGGCGCGGTGGTGGCCTTCGAGCCGAACAAGATCGCGGTCGCTCTGATGAAGGCTTTCCTGGCTGTGCACGGCAGGCAGGGAGCGGCGTCGGCCAGCGTCCGCGAAACAGTCGACCGGCTGACCGAGACGGTGGCGAAGGCGCTGGTGCGTTCCCGCCCGAGCGGGGGCACGTTCCACATCGAGGACGTGCAGGACCAAGTCGAACTTGGCCTGATGCGGGGCGGCCACCATGAGGTGGCTCGCGCCTACGTGCTGTACCGCGAGCGGCGCTCGCAGGAACGCGCGCGGCAGGCATCTGTGACCGCACCGAAGGCACCGACGCTGACTGTTGTCGACGGCGGTCGGCGCGTGCCGCTGGACATGGACCGACTCGCGGCGGTGGTTGGATCGGCCTGCGCCGACCTGGACGCCGACGTTTCGCCGGAGCCCATCCTTGCCGAAACCCGCCGCAACCTGTACGACGGCGTGCCGATCGATGAGGTCTACAAGGCGGCGATCTTGGCGGCACGTACGCTGATCGAGAAGGAGCCGGCCTACACGCGCGCCACCGCGCGGTTGCTGCTGCATCAGATCCGGCGTGAGATTCTTGGTGAAGAGGTAGCCCAGCATCAAATGGATGAACGCTACCGCGAGTACTTCCCCCGGTTCATCGCGCAGGGGGTACGGGCGGAACTGCTCGACGAGAGACTCTTGCAGTTCAACCTCGATCGTCTGGCTGCGGCACTGAAGGCCGAACGTGACCTCAAGTTCGACTACCTCGGCCTGCAGACGCTGTACGACCGGTATTTCCTGCATGTCGACAAGCGCCGCATCGAGATGCCGCAAGCGTTCTTCATGCGCGTCGCCATGGGCCTGGCCCTCAACGAGATCGACCGCGAGGTCCGTGCGATCGAGTTCTACGAGGTGCTGTCGGGCTTCGACTTTATGTCCAGCACCCCGACGCTCTTCAACAGCGGCACCCGCAGGTCACAGCTGTCGAGCTGCTACCTGACCACGGTATCGGACGATCTGGAGGGCATCTATGAAGCCCTGAAGGAGAACGCGCTGCTGTCCAAGTTCGCTGGCGGGCTGGGCAACGACTGGACGAGCGTGCGCGCGATGGGCTCTTACATCAAGGGCACCAACGGCGAGAGCCAAGGCGTGGTGCCCTTCCTGAAGGTGGTCAACGACACCGCGGTGGCCGTCAATCAGGGTGGCAAGCGCAAGGGGGCCGTGTGTGCATACCTCGAAGCGTGGCACCTCGACATCGAGGAGTTTCTCGAGTTGCGCAAGAACACCGGCGATGACCGCAGGCGCACGCATGACATGAACACCGCCAGCTGGATCCCGGACCTGTTCATGAAGCGCGTGCTGGAGGATGGCCACTGGACGCTGTTCTCGCCGTCGACGTGCCCAGACCTGCACGACAAGTTCGGGGTCGAGTTCGAGACTGCATACGCCGCCTACGAGGAGAAAGCCGACCGCGGCGAGATCAAGCTGTACAAGCGGATGCCGGCCAAGGATCTGTGGCGCAAGATGCTGTCGATGCTGTTCGAGACCGGCCATCCGTGGCTCACCTTCAAGGACGCGTGCAACGTGCGGAACCCGCAGCAGCATGCAGGTGTCGTGCACTCGAGCAACCTGTGTACCGAGATCACGCTGAATACCAGCAACTCGGAGATCGCGGTGTGCAACCTCGGCTCGATCAACCTGGCCCAGCACCTCAAACCGGGCACCGAGGGTCTAGCGATCGACCAGGACAAGCTCAAACGGACGGTCTCGACGGCCATGCGCATGCTCGACAACGTCATCGACATCAACTATTACGCGGTCAAGAAGGCGCGCGACTCCAACCTGCGGCATCGGCCCGTAGGGCTGGGCATCATGGGCTTCCAGGATTGCCTGTACCAGCTGCGGGTGCCGTATGCGAGCCCGGACGCCGTCGCATTCGCCGACCGGTCGATGGAGGCGGTGTGCTATCACGCCTACTGGGCCTCCACCGAGCTGGCGCAGGAGCGCGGTCGCTACTTGAGCTATGGAGGTTCGTTGTGGGATCGCGGCATTCTCCCGCTCGATTCCCTGGAGCTCCTGGCGCGGCAGCGCGGAGGGTATGTCGAGGTGGACCGTTCCACGACGATGGACTGGGACGCGCTACGCCGGCGGATCGCGGCCCACGGCATGCGCAACTCGAACTGCGTGGCGATCGCGCCGACGGCGACCATCTCGAACATCATTGGCGTGGACGCGTCGATCGAACCCAGCTTCGGCAACCTGTCGGTCAAGTCCAACCTCTCGGGCGAGTTCACCGTCGTCAACGAGTACCTGGTACGCGAGCTGAAGGCGCTGGGGCTCTGGGACGACGTGATGCTGATGGATCTCAAGCACTTCAAGGGATCGTTGCACGCCATCGATCGCGTTCCCGACGACCTCAAGCGGCTGTACGCAACGGCGTTCGAGATCGACCCGCGGTGGCTGGTGGAGGCGGCGGCGCGCCGCCAGAAATGGATCGACCAGTCTCAATCGCTGAACATCTACATGGCGGGCGCCTCGGGAAAGAAGCTCGATGAAACCTACAAACTGGCTTGGGTGCGCGGCCTGAAGACGACCTACTACCTGCGTACGCAAAGCGCGACCCACGTCGAGATGAGCACGGTGAACACCCGCCAGCTCAACGCGGTGCCGACGACAGGCTCGAGCCTTCATGCCGGACCGGACGGTGCGCAGGACATCGTCGCTGACGTCAGGTTCTGCGCGATCGACGATCCGACGTGCGAGGCTTGCCAGTGAATCTGGACGCGATACGCGGATCGTCGCGTACCGCGACAGCACCCTTGGACGCGTTCGAGCACAAAGCACTGCGATGCTGAACAACAACATCGAGGGCGCCGCGATGTCAAGAAGTGCTTGGTGTTTGGACGCAACACTCTCATAATGCGCACCCATTAGGAACCACGTGCATGCTGGTTTGGGAAGAAGAAGTCAGATCCACCCCGATTCCTCCGAATCGCTCCGTGCCATCCCCGCAATTCGATGCGCGCGCGGCCTATCCGTCCCCCGGCTCGCACCCTCCGCAGCTTGCACCGACGACGGCCGAGCGCGTGCCGCCGGAGCAGAAGGCGCCTGTTGTCTCGCAGCGCCGCGTCAACGTGGCGGACAAGCGGATCATCAACGGGCGCACCGACGTCAATCAGCTGGTCCCGTTCAAGTACAAGTGGGCGTGGGAGAAGTACCTCGCGACCTGTGCCAACCACTGGATGCCCCAGGAGATCAACATGTCGCGCGACATTGCGACGTGGAAGGATCCCAACGGACTCAGCGAGGACGAGCGTCGCATCGTCAAGCGCAACCTGGGCTTTTTCGTGACCGCGGATTCGCTGGCGGCCAACAACATCACGCTTGGGACCTACCGCCACATCACGGCACCGGAGTGCCGCCAGTTCCTGCTGCGCCAGGCGTTCGAGGAGGCGATTCACACGCACGCCTACCAGTACATCGTCGAATCACTGGGCCTGGACGAGGGCGAGATCTTCAATGCCTATCAAGAGATCGATTCGATTCGCGACAAGGACGAATTCCTGATCCCCTTCATCGACGCGATCATGGACTCCTCCTTCAGGACGGGCACGCTCGAGGCGGACCAGACGCTGCTGAAGTCCATCATCGTGTTTGCGTGCCTGATGGAGGGGCTGTTCTTCTACGTGGGGTTCACGCAGATCCTGGCGTTGGGTCGACAGAACAAGATGACCGGCGCCGCCGAACAGTACCAGTACATCCTGCGCGACGAATCGATGCACTGCAATTTCGGCATCGACATGATCAACGCGATCAAGCTCGAGAATCCGCAGCTGTGGACACCGCACTTCTAGGCCGAGGTCAAGGAGTTGTTACTGAAGGCCGTCGAGCTCGAGTACCGCTATGCCGAGGACACCATGCCGCGCGGCGTGTTGGGACTCAACGCCTCGATGTTCAAGGGCTATCTGCGCTATATCGCCAACCGGCGTGCCACGCAGATCGGTTTGGACGCGCTCTTCCCGAACGAGGAGAACCCGTTCCCGTGGATGAGCGAGATGATTGACTTGAAAAAGGAGCGTAACTTTTTCGAAACGCGCGTCATCGAGTATCAGACCGGTGGCGCGTTGAGCTGGGACTGACGTCGGGCCGCGGTGCCCGCGCCGGTTGCGGCAACGATAGACAGATCAAGATTCGCGATGCGCAAAGACCAGTTGTCCAAGCTGGCGTTGCGTCGCAACCCCGTTCACCGAACCGCGGCGCCTGCGGCACTGAAAGACGCGGGAAGACTTCGGGCGGTGAATTGCCGCGCTGCATCGAGCAGTGCGGTGCTCTTTGCAACTTGATCAAGGAGATTGAAATGGCAACTGCGAAGAAGGCAAAGAAGGCGAAGAAGGCACCGGCCAAGAAGAAGGCAACGGCCAAGAAGAAGGCACCGGCCAAGAAGGCGGTGAAGCGGGCCGCGAAGAAGAAGGTCGCCAAGAAGGTGGTGAAGCGGGCCGCGAAGAAGAAGGTCGCCAAGAAGGCGGTGAAGCGGGCCGCGAAGAAGGCCGTAGCCAAGAAGGCGGTGAAGCGGGCCGCGAAGAAGAAGGTAGCCAAGAAGGCGGTGAAGCGGGCCGCGAAGAAGAAGGTAGCCAAGAAGGCGGTGAAGAAGGCCGCGGCCAAGAAGCGGGCGCCGGCGAGAAAAGCCGCCAGGAAGAAGGCGACCGCGCGCAAGCCGGCAGCCAAGAAAGAGCCTGCGCCTGCGGCGCGTACAGCGCTCAGTCCCCAAGCAGCCTGGCCCTTCCCGACGGGCAGCAAGCCCTGACGGGCTCGAGACCGCCGCGACAGCAGCCCTCAAGGGTGGCTAGGCGGTTGAGCTGACGGCGGCACGTGCGCCGCCGCTGCGCTGCAGCGTAGTGCAGACCCGGCTTCGGCCGGGTCTTTTCGTTTGCTGCGCTTCCCTCTGTCGGAGACTGGACCACCGCACTGTGCTTGCGCGTCATGCGGGTCCTACGCTCCTCCGCTCGGCGCGGAATTCCGCGCCGGGCGGCTCATGCTTCGAACTACCTGATAGACCCCCGTGGCCCGACTGCGCCGTCCAGGGGAATAAGGCAACGGGATTCGTTCGGCGCGTGGCTCTTGTGCCCGAGCAGGAAATGGCCGGGCCTGGGATCGGATGGGCCGCTTGGTATGCAACGACGCAGGACTTGATCGAGTAGTCGAATCGTGCCCTGCCTCGGTGGACCCCTATCGGGGCTGGCCGTGCCCGACCGCGCCGCTTGCTCCACGGGGCCCTCGCTGGGTTTCAACGACCGTACCGCGTTGGCGAGCGCCCCAAAGAAGTCGAGCGAATTATCAAGCGGGCTGGGTGTCGGCAAAGCCGCTGGGCGGAAGCCGCGACAGGCTGAAACCGTCGTTGCTTCGGCCGGGCAGCACGAGGGTCTGCTCTGCATCCAGGGCATCGCTGAGATCGCGCGCGCGTTTGCGGGCGCTCAGGGCTTCGGAGCGCGCCTTATGATGCGAGGAGATCTCCTGCTGCAAGATCTCGATCTGCCGCCGCGCTTGCTGGCTGCGTTCCTGCGCGGTCTGTCGCGCTTTCTCGAGCCGTGCGATGCGCTGCATCAGTTCCGCTTCGCGCGGTGCGAGCGACCAGCGACCGGCCCACACGCCGATGGCAGTGAGCACGACCCCCGCGCCGGCGATGATCATCAACTGCATCGTATCCATTCGACCTCCACAAGCAAGTGGCCAGGCGCGACGACACCCGGCATGACTGGTGGAGGCGAGTGTGGCGTGGATGCAATCTGCGCGCTGTGAACAACTTCCGACCGGTGCGGGTGGCTGTCCGCGCGTTTCCGACTGTGTCGCGAATTCGGGGTCTTCCGTCACACCGGCTGCGGTACACGTGCAACTGCGCCGTCGATCGAAATCACAACGCTAGGTTTGTCAGATCCAGCCGGTGGTTCTGGCCGCCGCGATGCGCGATTTTTTGCGCGCCAATTCGGTTACCCAACACGGCGCAACGGTCAAGCGGCCACCCGCGCTCGAGTCCGTAAAGCAGTGCCGCCCGGAACGCATCGCCGCAGCCAGTCGGATCGACGACCTCGGCGGCTTCGACGCCAGGGATGTGGCGGCGACGGCCGTTCTCCCAGAGTTCGCAGCCGTCGGCCCCGAGCGTCACGATGATTCCCTTGAGCCGCGAGCGCGAGAGCGCCTCGAGCGATTCGCCGGTACGCTCGCAGAGCATGCGGGCTTCATAGTCGTTGAGCGCCAGCCAGGTCGCCTGTTCGATGAACCTCCGCAACTCGACGGCTTCGAACATCGGCAGGCCCTGCCCTGGATCGAAGATGAATGGCACGCCGGCGTCGCACAGCTGCTGGGCGTGCGCAACCATCGCGTCGCGGCCGTCCGGCGCGATGATTCCGATCGCCACGCCGGCCGCCGGCGCGAACGGCGTCAGATGTGCATGCTGCATCGCCCCGGGGTGAAATGCCGTGATCTGGTTGTTGTCGGCGTCGGTGATGATGATGGCCTGCGCCGTATACGTTTCGCTGATCTCGCGGACGTATTGCACGTTCAGGCCCCAACTGCGCAATCGCTCGAGGTAGTCCGCGCCGTCGGCGCCGAGGGTGGCCATGACCAGCGGGTCGCCGCCGAGCTGCCTGAGCGTGTAGGCGATGTTGCCCGCGCAGCCGCCAAACTCCCGCCGCAGCGTCGGCACGAGGAACGACACGTTGAGGATGTGCACCTGCTCGGGCAGGATCTGCTGGGCGAATCGTCCGTGGAAGTTGGTGATGGTGTCGAAGGCAAGAGAACCGCAAACGAGCGCCGACATGAAGACTCCATTGGTGCGGTGCCACGACTGGCGCCGTCGAACCCTTGCGCGAGGGCTCAGGGATAGAACAATTCAACAGCGTAACCGGCGATGCGTATTTCCCCGACGGAAAGGTTGGCTTGCAGGGACGTGTCAGTAGATGGCGCCAGCGTCGCGGAGTTCGCACCGAACTCGCTTGGATTGATGACGCGTCTTGCGACCAGCTGGCCGTTGCTGTCGGTCAGCCTCAGGTCGATCGACGGCGTCGCGACAACATGTTCCGCCCGGTTGCGTAATGTCAGCGACAGCCGATAGCCGCTCCTGTTTGCCGTCTCGGTCAGGCCGCTACTTTCGACGCGCACTGCGTTGATCTGCAGCGGCGGGCCTATCGTGCAACCAGCCGCTGAGCACAGCCGCTCCACGGGGCCGGCCAGTGCAGGAAAGGCTGCGACAAGCCGATCATGGAAATGCAGCGTGACCTGCGCAACGAAGGCGATCATCAGTGCAAGCGCAAGCAGCGCCAGCGTCGCACGCATCGCAGGTCGTTGCCATCTGGCCGCGCGCTCGGCGTCGCGCAGGAATGCGGCCGTTGGCGGGGCCTCTTCGCGCGCAGGCCCGGTCAGCGCAGTGTCCGCGAGGGCGACCGTCGACTGTCCATCGCTGCCCGCGGTGTCGCCGACCGTGGAGAACTCGGTGTTGAATCGGGCATCGGCGAAACCGCCGCTCGATTCCTGTTCCGCGCCAGAGGAAGGCTGCGAAGCCGCGCTGTCCAGGCCCAGCAGGCTGGGGCGACTCTCGATCAGCGCGTCGAACAGCTCGCCTGGTGTCGAGGTGTGCTCCTCAGCCGGCTCGAGGAAGAGATCGATCTCAAGGTCAGACGAGCCGGTGGCGACGGCCTCGGTCTGGTCCGTTGCCTCGCCGCTGGCCTGGGTGGTCTCGACGGACTGCACAACGGACGGTGGCGCCGCAGCGTCGAGCGGAGCGCGCCCGCTCACCGACGTGCCGGTGACGCCGGGCTCCGGGGCGAAGGCGCTGGCCGGCCACTGCGGCGGAGCGTCGCGCTCGAGGTCGAACAGGCCTTCCAGCGCATTGAAGACCTCGCCGCACCGTCCGCAACGGACCCATCCGTCGGAAACCTTGAGCTGATCCTGGACGACACGGAACACCGTGCCGCAGGCGGTGCAACGGGTGGCCAGACTCATCGCAGAATCATGCCACGCGCGCTCGGCTTCGCGGCAGTCTCACGCTGCGCGTTGCCCGGCCATCAGGACCCAGCCCTCGTCGCGATCAGCGATTTCGAGCGCGAGCCACGGTGCGTAGGCCTCGCAAAGATCAACGGCTTGCCGCTCGAGAATCCCCGACAGTACCAGCTGCCCACCCCTGCCGACGTAGCCGGCCAGCACGGGGGCGAGCAATTTCAGTGGCGTGGCCAGGATGTTCGCTAGGACGAGGTCATAGGCGCCGTGCGCGCTGTCGGGCGATGCGGCGCGCAGATCAACGCCGTTGGCGCGCGCGTTCGCGCATGTCGCAGCGATCGCCGCCGGATCAATGTCGACTGCATCGATCTGCCTGGCACCGAACAGCGCCGCGCCGATCGCGAGGATCCCCGAGCCGCAGCCATAGTCGAGCACACGAACCCAGCGGGCCGCGCACCGTGGTGCCGAATGCGCGATCCAGCGCAGGCACAGGCGTGTCGTCGGATGTGTGCCAGTGCCAAACGCGCGTCCCGGATCCATGCGGATCACCCTTTGTGCGGCGGCGGGCGGGTCATGCCAAGTCGGTACGACCCAGAACGTCGGGGTGATCGCGACCGGTTTGAACTGGGCTTGCGACAGCTGGACCCAATCCTGCTCCGGCACGAGGGCAATCGATGCGACCTGCACCGCGCCGGGCAGCTGCTGTGCCAGCACGAAGGCCGCCGCCGCGTGCGCAGCGCACTCATCGTCGAACAGTGCACGCACGATCGATCGCTGCCAGGCCGTTGCCGCTACGGGGCTGTTGGGTTCGCCGAACAGGGCGCACTCGCCGGCCGTCCCGGCGTCCGCGTCCTCGACGGAAACCGAGTGCGCGCCAAGCTCAAGCAATGAGTCGCACAGCATCTCGACGCCTTGCTCGCCGGTCACCAGTACCAGCTCGTGCATCGCCGCGCGCCTGATCGGGGCTTACCGCCGGTGCTGGTTCAGCCAGTCCTCGAGGTAGTGGATGCTCGTGCCGCCCTCGATGAACTTGGCGTCCAACATCAGTTCGCGGTGCAGCGGGATGTTGGTCTGGATGCCTTCAACGACCATTTCCGAAAGGGCGATGCGCATCCGCGCGAGGGCCTGCTCACGCGAGTCTCCGTAAACAATGATCTTGCCAATCATCGAATCGTAGTGCGGTGGCACGAAGTAGTTGCTGTAGGCGTGCGAATCGACGCGCACGCCGGGACCACCCGGCGCGTGCCACATCGTGATGCGCCCGGGTGACGGCGTGAACCGATAGGGGTCCTCGGCGTTGATCCGGCACTCGATCGCGTGGCCGCGCATCTGGACCTGCCGCTGACCAAAGGGCAGCTTCTCGCCCGCGGCCACACGGATCTGCTGCTGCACGATGTCGATACCCGTCACCATCTCCGTGACCGGATGCTCCACCTGGACCCGCGTGTTCATCTCGATGAAGAAGAATTCGCCGTCTTGGTAGAGGAACTCGAAGGTGCCCGCGCCCCGGTAGCCGATCTTCTTGCATGCCCCGGCGCAGCGGTCGCCGATCCGCTCGATCACACGACGGGCGATGCCCGGCGCCGGTGCTTCCTCGATGATCTTCTGGTGGCGACGCTGCATCGAACAATCGCGTTCGCCGAGCCAGACAGCGTTGCGGTGCGTGTCGGCCAGCACTTGGATCTCGACATGGCGGGGGTTCTCGAGGAACTTTTCCATGTAGACGGCCGGGTTGCCGAAGGCCGCGCCGGCCTCGGTGCGCGTGGTCTGCACGGCATGCTGCAGGGCGGCTTCGGTGTGGACCACCCGCATGCCGCGGCCACCCCCGCCCCCTGCTGCCTTGATGATGACCGGATAGCCGATCGCCTTGGCCGTGCGAACGACCTCCTTGGCGTCCTCGGGCAACGCGCCATCGGACCCGGGGACGCACGGCACGCCAGAGCGGAGCATTGTCTGTTTGGCCGATACCTTGTCGCCCATCAGCCGGATCGACTCGGGCGTCGGTCCGATGAAGGCGAACCCACTGCGCTCCACGCGCTCGGCAAAGTCGGCGTTTTCGCTCAGGAAGCCATAGCCGGGGTGGATGGCCTCGGCGTCCGTCACCTCGGCGGCGGCAATGATGGCCGGCATGTTGAGGTAGCTGTGGGTGGACGGCGGCGGGCCGATGCACACGGCCTCATCGGCGAGCTTGACGTACTTGGCGTCGCGGTCGGCCTCCGAGTAGACGGTCACGGTCTGGATGCCCATTTCGCGGCAGGCGCGCTGAATGCGCAGCGCAATCTCGCCGCGATTCGCGATCAGGATCTTCTTGAACATCGAGCCGATCCTGGTCTCACTCGATGACGAAAAGCGGCTGGCCGAACTCCACCGCCTGCCCGTTCTCGACCAGGATCTCCTTGACCGTGCCGTTCGCGTCGGACTCGATCTCGTTCATGATCTTCATCGCCTCGATGATGCAGATCGGCTCGCCCGCCTTGACCTGCTGACCGAGTTCGACGAACGCCTTCGACCCCGGACTGGCGGAACGGTAGAAGGTCCCGACCATCGGCGACTTGATGACGTGGCCGACCGGCGGCTCCAAGGTCTCCGCAGTGGCGGCGAGCGGCGAAACGCGCGGGGTCGGCGCGCTCTCCACGGCGGTGGTCGGTGCAAGCTGCGACGGCGGGAAAGCCACCGCCAGCGGTGGCACGCCGGGCGCCGTGGAACGGCTGGCGTCAGATTTGACGATGCGCACCTTGCCGTCCGCCTCGGTGATCTCAAGCTCAGCAATGTTCGACTCCGAGACGAGGTCGATCAACGTCTTGAGTTTGCGAAGATCCATGAAGGTCCCTCCAGCGCCAGGTGCATCGCGTTGGCTAGCCGCATCGGCCGCGCTGCGACGGTCCTGTGACAGTTTCGCGCCGCGATCTGCACCGAACTGCTCCCCTTTTTCTTCGCGGCAACGCGCCACGCATCATCGGCGGCTCGGCAGCATTGTGCGTCGCGGCCGGGCCGGCTGCCTATGACCTCGCCGACTTTACGCCGATTTAGCGCCAGATCGGCTCCATTTAGGAAGAAAAAGTCAAGGATAGTGGCCCTACCGAGTGCGCTCGGCCCGCGCCAGCAACTCCTCCATGGTTGTCTCACCGAGCTTGCGCCACGCGATCTGCCCGCGCGGATCGATCATGACCGTGAAAGGAAGCGCACCGGCATCGTTGCCAAGTTGTCGCATCAATTCGGTGCCTTCCAGCCCCGCGAGACCGATCGGAAAACCCACCGGAATCCGGGCAAGGAATTCGCGCACCGCCATCGGCGCATCGATGGCCAGGCCAATGACCTGCCCCGGTCGGTCGCGTATCGTTTGGTGAAAGCGATCGAGTTGCGGCATTTCGCGCACGCACGGTGGACACCAGGTGGCCCAGAAGTTGACGACGAGGAGCCGCCCGCGCATTCCCGAAAGGTCGAGCTCACCGCCCTGTGGGCGCTGAAACCGCTGACTCAGCAGCGCTTCGACCGCCGACTGGTCGCGCTCTGCGCTCCGCGAGCGTGCCCACCACCAAACGCCCGCTGCGGCCGCACAGGCGCTGGTGGCCGCCACCAGGAGACGGCGCCGGAGCTGATTCAAGCGCGCTCCTGCGCGATCAGCCGCTGCAGCGCCGAGCGGTCGCCGCGCTCGCTGCGACCGCGGTGGTCGGGCCGCAGCGCGCCGCGCAAGTCGTCGTGGTCGAGGATGGTCAGCACCACGGTGACCGGCTCGCCCAGCTCGGCGCTGGGCGCCTGCAGCGACAGCGCGGATCCGCTTCCGCCGCTCGACCCACCGGTGCCAACTGCAGCGAAGCGTACGCCCTGGTTGATCAGTGCGATCTCGGCGGACTTCGGATCGTCGCAGAACAGCTCAATGTGAACCGACGACAGGCGGGTCGCCGTGCCACGCCAGGCAGCGCCAGTGAGATGCGGACGAAACTCCGCTAGCCGCTGCATCCAGTCGAGCGCCACCCGCCGCAACGCGTCCAACTCGGCCGGCTGCGTGTCGGCATGGAACAGCGCCAGGTAGGACCGCACCTCGTCCTCGATGTCGTCGTTGTCCGGCATGGCCCCGCCGCGCGCTGCGCTGCGACCGAGCATCCGAGCCGCCTTGCGCTTGGCCGGGCCGTACTCCAGGCCCTCCTCGACGACGAGGCGCGCGGCCACCGCGGCGATTTCGACAGTCGCCCGGCCGTTCACGATGCGCCCCTCGAACCCCGTGCGGCCATCACGGCAGCTCCACTGTCGGCATCCGCGCAACGATGGTCGCCGCGCGCCCGGTGACATAGGCCGAGCCGGGTCGCTTCTCGAAGCGCTTGGGCGCTGGCAGCATCACGGCCAGGCGTGCCGCCTGCACCGGTGAAAGGTGCTGCGCATCAAGGCCGAAGTAGTGACGCGCAGCGGCCTGCGCACCGAACACCCCTTCACCCCACTCGACGCTGTTCAAGTAGATCTCGAGGATGCGCTGCTTCGTCAGCAGGGCCTCGAGCATCAGGGTGAGCACGAATTCCTGCGCCTTGCGCACGACGCTGCGCTCGCCGGAGAGAAACAGGTTCTTCGCCAGCTGTTGGGTGATCGTCGAACCGCCGACGATGCGTGGCTGGCTGCGTGGCAAGGCGCGCGCGCTTCCCTCCGCCTCGCGCCGTTCAGCGCGTGCATCGGTCCGCGCGGCCATTGCCTCTGCACGCAGGTTGCGCTCCCACGCGTTCTCGATCGCGTCCCATTCGACGCCGCTGTGCTCGGCGAAGCCGGCGTCCTCCGACGCAATGACCGCCCGCTTCAGGTGCGGCGAGATGTGGTCGTAGTCGACCCACTGCTGGCGCCAGCGCATGCGCCCATCCGCGCGGAGGAGGCGCCAGACCTCGGAACGCTGGAATGTCGTCGACCGAGGATCGAACACCGTCATCAGGGCGATGCGCAGCGCAAAGACGCCCTGCAACGTGAACAGGACGAGCACGAAGACCCCGAGCGGCCGCCCAAATCGGCGCCACCCGCGCCACCGGCGGTTGGACTTCGTCGGAAACGGATGTCGGTCGATCATGGCGAGAGCCTGCCGGCAGACGGCCTGCCGCTGCGGCCGGCGCAACGGCAGCAACGGCGCGGCGCGCGAACGGGCTGCAGCGGGGTCGCAGCGGCGGCGGTGCCGTGGATGCCGTGCACCACCGTCACCGCTCCGTCATCGATGTCTCGAGTCCATCGTCACGCGTGAAGCGGAAGCGCGACGTCACCACGAGTTGATCTGCTTCGCGTTGCATCGATGTGCTGAATGCACCGAACGGGGCGGCGGCCCGCACGATCGCGGCCGCCCGCGAGTCGAGCACGCGCGATCCCGAGGTTCGGACGATCTCGGTGTCGACGACCTGACCACGAGCGTCGATGACGATGTTCATGATCAACTCGCCGTAGAGCTTGCGTCCGTTTTGCACGGGGAAGTTGCGCGTGCCGCGATCCTCGATCATGCGGCGCAAGCCGTCGTAGTACAGCGCGTAGGCCACTTCGCTGGTGGCCGGGCTGATGAATCGCTTGCGCGGCCGCTGGTTCTGTGCATTGATGCGCTTCTCAATCTCGGCGAGCTGTTGCACCGCCTGACGCACCCGCTCGTCGGGATCGCGCTCCCCTGGCGTGCCTTGCTCCTCGCGGCGCGGATCGGGCAGAAGCAGCATCGCCATCTCGCGGCGCAAGCGGGCCAGAAGCTGGTGCTGTTGCTGCTGCATCTGCTCGAGCTGTCGCCGCTGCTCGTCGTCGGCTTCGCCCAGTTCCACCTGCGCCGATGGCGGCAGCGGAGAGGTGGCGCGCCCGCGGTCGGCATCGCCGCCGCCGGCCAGGTTGGCCTGGGCGAGCGCCTGGGCCTTGTCTGGCCGTTCGCCCGAGCGGGTGTTCACCAGGACCACCTCGAGCGCGGTGTCCTGGAACACGCGGTTGAAGCCCTCGGGGTCGACGAACCGGATTGTCAATACCGCGCCATGCACGCCCAGCGAGATCAGCAGCGCGATCTGCATCGTGGACAAGGACTTCAGCCAGCGCATGGGCCAGAGGAGCTCGCGGATCTCAGTCAATTCAGCAAGGGGCGGCCGGCGCGGCCAGGACACCGCCATTCTCTGCGTCCTGCACGTCGATCGCCAGCGCCAGCGGCGCCGCGGCGGATTCGGCTTCGGCCTCTTCGGTGTCTTCGATCCTCGCATCGTCGGACGGCGTCGCCGGGTCGTCGAGTCGCGCCAACTGGCTGGCGTGAACGTCAAGCGTCAGCAGGTCGGTGCCAGTGAGGCGTACGCGTACGCGCGCACCGCGCGGCAGGCTCTCGCAGCCGAGGGCGCGAAATATCAGCGGCAGGGTGTCGGCGCGCACCAGACCTTCCTTGACCACCGCTGCATCGAGCGCGGTCACCGCGTTCTGCTCGATCCAGCGCAGCGTCCAGTAGCGCTCCATACTGCTCTGGAACTGGTTGTAAGCCGTGTAAGCGGCTTCGAAACCCGACAGCACCGAGAACAGCACAGCATCCTTGGGCTTGAACGGGGCGGCCAGCGCAGCGGTTCGACCGTGCCGCGCGCAAGCGATGATCTGCCACTGGTTGACGAGGTCGACGTAGCGTCTCAACGGCGAAGTGGCCCATGCGTACTGCGCGACCCCGATCCCGGCGTGCGGCAGCGGCTTCATCCCCATCCGCACCTTGATACCCGGCGCGAGGCTGGCCTGGCTGCGGTACAAGGCGGGCACGCCGAGCTCGGCCAACCAGCCGCCCCAGGTGCTGTTGGCGAGGATCATCGCCTCGGCGACGATCAGGTCCAGCGGCGTGCCGCGCTGGCGCTGCGTGATCTGAACGCGCTCGCTGCCGACCGGTTCCGCGTCACCGGTGCCTTCGAGGTGGAACAGGTATTCGGGGCGAGTGAACGCTTCCGGCTTGCCTCGCACGCTCTCGCGCCGTCTCTTGAGGTGGCGCGCCAGCCGATACGCAAAGGCGAGCTCGCTGGCGAAGGGGTAGTCCGCTGGCGCCTCGCCAGTCAGCGTCGCCTCGGTGATCACGCGGTCAAGCTGGTCGTGGCGCAGGTTGACTGCGACGCGTACCCGCTCGAGGCGGGTCTCGTGTGAATGCACCTCGAGTGTGGCCTCGTCGAGCGTGACGTAAAGCGACACCGCGGGGCAGTCGCGTCCTTCGGTGAGCGTGTACTCCCGCACCACCGGCTCGGGCAGCATCGTGATCTTCCATCCCGGCATGTACACCGTCGACCAGCGGTCGCGCGCGATCTTGTCGATCGCCGAGTCCGGCGCGAAGGCGAGCCCGGGGGCTGCGATGTGGACACCCAGCACCACGGTGCCACTGCCTAGCCCCCTCACCGAGATCGCATCGTCGATCTCCGTCGTGGCGGAGTCGTCGATCGAGAAGGCCGGCTCGGGCGCGACGGGCAGATCCTCGTGAATCCGCGGCGCGTCAGTTACTGCGAACGCTGTGCCTCTTGGAAAGTTCTCGAACAGGAAGCGCTGCCAATGGAACTGGTACGGGCTTTCGATCGCGCCCGCACGCTTCAGGAGATCCAACGGCGCGCGCTGCGAGCGTCGGGCCGCTTCGACGACCGCCTTGTATTCGGGTGCGGTCTTGTCGGGCTTGAACAGGATCTTGTAGAGCTGCGCAGCCACCGCCGCCGGGCAGCCGCCCGCAGCCAGTTCCGAGGCCCAGGCATCGATCTGGGCGGCGACCTGTGCCTTGCGCTCAATCGCTGACAGCGCGGCCCGCACCGACTCTGCCGGTGCCTTCCTGAACAGGCCCTTGCCGACGCGGCGGAAATAGTGCGGTGCCTCGAACAGGCGAAACAGCGCGGCCGCCTGCTGCTCGGCGCCGGCCTTGGCATCGAAGTAGTCGCGCGCGAGCTCAGTGAAGCTGAACTCGCCGTCAGGCGCGAATTCCCAGGCAAGGTCGAGGTCGATTTGTTCTGCCAGTGCGCGGGCGCGCGCAACCAGTTCCGCGGGGTCGGGCTGGTCGAAGCGAAGCAAGACATTGGCCGCCTTGACCTTCACGCGCCGGCCCGATTCGAGTTCGACCTGCATCGAGCTGTCAGTTTCAGACATCACGCGGCCGGCCAGAAACTTCCCGGCATCGTCAAACAGGGCGAACTTCACGCCTGCGATTGTCTCAGACAGCTTGCATGCACAGCGTCAGGCCGGTCGAATCCTCGACGATCGCACGGTGACGTCGATTCTTTTCGTTCCAGCAGACCAAGGCATCGACATCGGCGATTTCCTCGGGTCAGGCCACGCGCCGCAGCGACGGGTGTCCGCTCAGCCGAGCAAGCACCTTGTCGCACAGGATTGGGGGCGAGGGCATCGGAATCAACCGTGACGGCACCGTCGCGACGGCGCGCATGCCACGGATCCCGATTCACGGCGCCGTGTCCTGCTGAATCCGTTCTCGCAATCCCCGCTCGCCGCAGGATGGGTCCAGCCCGGGTTGCGGCAGCCCCGACCTCGCTGCCTGCGCAGCCGATCGCCGCCTCGTGCTGCGGCCGCCCCCTTAAAGCGCCAGGAAGCGGACGATGTCCGGGAGATGGTGGTCGAAGTCGCTGAGCGCGTGGTCGCCGCCCTGCAGCAACTTGATGCGGGCGCCGGCGTAGCGGGCCGCCATCTCGCGCCAGTCAAGCACCTCGTCGCCCTTGGCGATGATGGCCAGGTAGCGCTGCGGCCGGGTGATCGCGCCGGGTGTCAGCGCGCGCAGCGCTTCGACGTCCTCTGCGCGGAAAACGAAGTGATCCTGCGGGTCGTGCCACGATGCCTGCTCGCCGATGAAGCCTGCGAGGTCACGCGCCGGATCGACGGCCGGGTTGAGCAGGACCGCGCGACATCCGGTGCGCTCCGCGAGGATCGTGGCGTAGAAGCCTCCCAGCGAGCTGCCGATCACTGCCATCGCATCGGCACGCCAATCGGCGCAGGCCGATTCGATCACCGCGATCGCCTCGCGGGGGGCGGGTGGTAGCTGCGGACAACACCACTGGAGGTCGGCTCGGTGATCGCGCACCCAAGCAGCCATGCGCTGGGCTTTAGCCGACCGCGGCGAAGAGCGGAAGCCGTGCAGGTAAAGGAGGTGAGCGACCGGTGCCTTGGGGTGGTTCATCCCGCGCGCGTCTTGAGTGCAGCGAGCAGCTTGCCGTGGACGCCGCCGAACCCGCCGTTGCTCATGCACAGAACATGGTCACCCGCCCGCGCGGCCGCCACGACCGCGGCCACCAGTGCATCGACGTTGTCGTGCACCTGCGCCTGCTCGCCCACCGGAGCGAGCGCTTCGGCCGCGTCCCAGCCAAGGCCGGCCGAATGGCAGAACACGAGATCGGCTTCTTCCAGCGCCCAGGGCAACTGCGACCGCATCGTGCCGAGCTTCATCGTGTTCGAGCGCGGCTCGAACACGGCAAGAATCCGATGCGCTCCGACCTTGCGACGCAGCCCGTTGATCGTCGTATGCATCGCGCTGGGATGGTGCGCGAAGTCGTCGTAAACGGTCACCCCCGCGGCTTCGCCCCTGACTTCGAGGCGCCGCTTGACGTTTTCGAATTCGCTGAGCGCGGCTGCGGCGTCCGCTGCGGCGACGCCCGCGTGCTCGGCCGCCGCGATGGCGGCCAGTGCGTTGAACTGGTTGTGTTCGCCAAGCAGCGTCCATTCGACCCGAGCGATCTTCAGGCTGCCGCGCAGCACGTCGAACGCGTGCGGCTCACCCCGTGCGCGCAGCGTGCCGGGCTCCTCCTTGCGGGCACCGAAGCGCACGACCTCGCTCCAGGAGCCGCGGTCGAGCACGCGCTGCAGGGCCTCATCGCGCGCATTGACGACCAGCCGGCCGCTGCGCGGCACCGTGCGTACGAGGTGGTGGAACTGCGTTTCGATTGCCGCGAGGTCCGGAAAGATGTCCGCGTGGTCGAACTCAAGGTTGTTGAGGACTGCCGTGCGCGGCCGATAGTGGACGAACTTGCTGCGCTTGTCGAAGAACGCGGTGTCGTACTCGTCCGCCTCGATCACGAACGGTGCCTGCGCGCCGCCCAGCCGCGCCGACATGCCGAAGTTCAGCGGCACGCCGCCCACGAGGAAGCCCGGGCCGAGCTCGGCGCGTTCGAGGATCCATGCGAGCATTGCGGCGGTCGTCGTCTTGCCGTGCGTGCCGGCGACGGCAAGCACGTGGCGGCGCGGCAGGATGTGCTCGGCCAGCCACTGCGGGCCGCTCGTATACGGAGCCTCGGCATCGAGGATCGCTTCGATCAGTTCATTGCCGCGGCTGACCACGTTGCCGACGACGAACAGGTCCGGTGCCAGGCCGAGCTGGTCGGGGCTCCAGCCTTCGATGAGTTCGATGTCCAGCGCGCGCAGCTGGTCACTCATCGGGGGATACACATTGGCGTCGCAGCCGGTGACGCGGTGGCCCGCTTGGCGTGCCAGCGCGGCCAGTCCGCCCATGAACGTGCCGCAGATGCCCAGGATGTGCAGATGCATGGGCCGCGATTCTAGGCAGACGAGTTCGGACGATCCGGTCGAGGTCGTGCGATAAACGCCCAACGCGGGGCGATTCATGGCGTATGCGCGCATTGCTACGCAACCCAGCCGATGCGGGTCCTGCAACGGCGTGAACCGGCGGCCGTACACCCGGGCCAACGACGACGCGCCTGGCGCGCCGGCGCGACGCGATGGATGCTCGAGATGGGCCGTGCCACCCCCTGCGGCACGGCATCACGTCGGGCGCGGGTGTACTGCGAACGGCTGGCGAGCATTGCTGGAATCGCGTGTATCGACGGCTTGCTTGTCCGACATGGCGACCCCGCCGCGGATCCTGTCGATGATGGCGCGGCGGCGGTCTCGCGACTAGACTGGCGTCGTGCCGGCCTGACTGTCGAAGCTGCAGGGACCGCTCGCAGGATCACCGGGCTGCAGCCGGCGTGGCGGAGGGCGTGTCACGCTGGCGGTGGTCGACGCGTGCGACCCGGCGGGTGCGTGCCGGAACGGTGACTTGACCGCCCGCTCAAGGGATCGGTTGAAGGAGCGCGATGCGGATTGGGGTGCTGACCGGAGGAGGTGACTGCCCGGGACTGAACGCCGTGATTCGGGCGGTCACCAAGTCGCTCATTCGCCAGTGCGAAGCCGAAGTGGTCGGCATCGAGGATGGCTTTGTCGGGTTGACCGAAGGCCGGACGCGGTCGCTCGAATGGCGCACGGTCAGCGGCATCTTGGCCACCGGCGGCACGATTCTCGGCACGAGCAACCGTGTCAATCCGCTGGCCTCGCCGGCGGCGACCGAGGCGGTGCTCGCGCACGCGCGGGCGCTTGGTCTGGGCGGCGTCGTCGCAATCGGTGGCGACGGCACGATGAGCATCGCTCGCGGGCTGCACGATCGCGGCCTGCCGATGGTGGGTGTGCCCAAGACGATCGACAACGACATCGAGGGCACCGACCGCTGCTTCGGTTTCGATACCGCGGTGGCCATCGTGACCGAGGCGCTCGAGCGGGTGCAGACAACCGGGCAGAGCCACGGCCGCGTGATGATCGTCGAAACCATGGGACGCTACGCGGGCTGGATTGCGCTCGAGGCGGGGCTGGCCGGCGCGGCCGACGTGATCCTGCTGCCCGAAATCGACTACGACATCGACGCGGTCGTTGCGGTATGCCGGGAACGCGAACAACGCCAGCGCTACACGGTCGTCTGTATCGCCGAAGGCGCCAAACCGCGCGGCGGGACGCTGACGATCTCGCAC
This sequence comes from Burkholderiales bacterium, assembly GCA_020354665.1. Taxonomy (GTDB): domain Bacteria; phylum Pseudomonadota; class Gammaproteobacteria; order Burkholderiales; family Burkholderiaceae_C. Next base: position 1,312,617 of record CP070653.1, on the reverse strand, counting down.
CGCGTGCCGAGCAGTCCCGATCCGGTACGGCTGGGCGGCGTTGGCCACGTGCTGCGCGAGCAGCTGCAGCCCCACCTGCGCAGCGAGGTGCGAACGACGGTGCTTGGCCACGTGCAGCGCGGTGGTTCGCCGACGGCGTTCGACCGCGTGCTCGCGACCCAGTACGGCAATCAGGCGGCAGCACTGGTGCGCGAAGGCCGGTTCGGCGAGATGGTCACACTGCGCGGCGGCGAATACAGCAGCACGCTGCTCACACAGGTCGCAGGGCGCAACCGCTGCGTGCCACCCGGCCATCCGCTGCTGCAATGCGCAAGGCAAATCGGCGTGTCGCTCGGTGAGGCGGCTTAAGGAGGGTTCGCATTGCGCAGGGGGGCGTGAGCAGCCAAGCTGGCGCATGCCGGGGGCGAAGTCGCCGGTGCGGCATGCCCTACGGCAAGGTTTCGCAACACCGGCTGAGCCCGGCTGAGGTGCGCACAAGTCGGCCAACACCGCGTCGGGCGTCGAACCTGCATCGGCCGACAGCCCACCGTGACACCCCCCGCATGGCGTCAACGCGTCATGGCACCGGCACCCGAAATCGGACCGGGCCCTGGCGCAATCGACGACTCAGGCACGCAGCGCCTGGCGCGCGGCCTCGACGGTGGCGTCGATGTCGGCGTCGCTGTGCGCGGCGCTGACAAACCCCGCCTCGTAGAGGGCCGGGGCAAGATAGATGCCGCTGTCAATCATCGCGTGAAAGAAACGGTTGAACCGATCCTTGTCGCTGGCCATCACCGAGCCATAGTTCTGGGGCAGGTCGGGTGCGAAGAAGAAGCCGAACATGCCGCCTTCGCTGTCGGCCGACAGCGGCACGCCCGCGCCGCGCGCTGCTGCGATCAACCCATCGACGAGACGGCGCGTCTTCGTGCCGAGCGCCTCGAAGAACCCGGCCTTGCGAATCTCGCGCAAGGTGGCCAGACCGCATGCGGTCGCGACCGGATTGCCCGAGAGCGTACCCGCCTGGTAGACCGGGCCGAGTGGGGCAAGCTGCTGCATCACCTGGCGCGAGGCACCGAATGCGGCCAGCGGCATGCCCCCGCCGATCACCTTGCCGAACACGCTCATGTCGGGCGCGAACCCCGGAATCAATTCCGCGTACAGGCTCTGCGCGCCGCCGAGCGCCACACGAAATCCGGTCATGACCTCGTCGAACGCCAGCAGTGCGCCGTGCTCGGTGCACAGTTCGCGCAGTCGCTTGACGAAGGGCACCGAACCACGCACGAAATTCATGTTCCCGGCGATCGGCTCGAGCATCACGCAAGCAATCTCGCGCCCATGCAAGCCAAACGCCTCCTCGACCTGGGGGACATTGTTGTACTCGAGCACCAGCGTGTGCTGCACGACCTCGGGCGGTACGCCGGCACTCGTCGGGTGACCGAACGTGGCCAGTCCGGAGCCTGCTTTCACGAGCAGGGCATCGGCATGGCCGTGGTAACAGCCTTCGAACTTGACGATCTTCGCGCGTTGCGTGAAGCCGCGTGCCAGACGCAGCGCGCTCATCGCTGCCTCAGTGCCGGAATTCACCAGGCGGATCTGCTCGCACGAGGGGACCAGCGCGAGGATTTCCTCGGCCAACTCGGTTTCCCGCTCGGTTGGTGCACCGAACGAAAGGCCCTGCGCCGCCGCGCGCTGCACCGCTTCGACTACCGCGGGGTGGCCATGGCCGAGGATCATCGGCCCCCAAGAGCCGACGTAGTCGATGTAGCGACGTTCGTCGGCGTCCCAGAGGTAGGCGCCCTCGGCGCGCCTGATGAATCGCGGCGTCCCACCGACGGCGCGGAATGCGCGCACCGGTGAATTGACGCCGCCAGGAATCACGCGCTGCGCGCGCTCGAAAAGTTGTTCGTTGCTCATGGTCGGCAATCGGTCTGCTGCGAGTGGCCGCGCAGGGGGCCCAGCGCGCGCGCCGGGCGCCGTCGAGCGGCAACAGTGAATGAAGGGACGCTATTCAGTGGATGCGGCGCGAACCCGGTGCGCCGTCGTTACCGTTGCTGGCACTCGAGCCCTCAGAGCCTTCTGCACCCTCGGCTGGCGGGGCACCCTCCTCGGGCGGTGGCAGGGCCCAGAAGAAGCGGTCGGGCACGACGTTGCCCATGCCCGGCCGGAAGCCGGCATCGAGCGCTTGATCGAGAAATTGCAGCGCCTCGCCCACTGCATCGTGCAACTCGCTGCCCGCGGCGAGCAGTGCGGCGAGCGCGGCAGACAGTGTTTCGCCGGCTCCGACGAACGCCGTCTCGAAGCGCTCGAACTTCTCCCCCGTGATCGCTCCCTGCGGCGAAGCGAGCACGTTATCGATCCACTGCTCGTTGCCCTTGCCGGGCAGCGCGACGCCGGTGACGAGCACGAAGCGCGTACCGTGCGCGCCAGCGGCATTGGCGAGCTCGCGCGCGGAAGGGGGACGTTCGGCTTCCCACTCGGGCAGCAGGAAGTCGGTCAGCGTCTTGTGGTTGCCCACCAGCACCTCGGCCTGTGGCAGGACCAGCTCGCGCAGCGCATCGTGGTAGGCGCCCAGCTCGTCCTCCTCGAGCCACGACAGGCTGGGAAGGTAGGCCACCAGCGGCACCTCGGGATAGTCGCTCAGGATCTCGGCGATGGCGGCAACGCCCTCGGCGTTGCCGAGAAAGCCAACCTTCCATGCCGCCAGTGTCACGTCCTCGAGGATGCCGCGAGCCTGCTCCACGATCACGTCGGGATCGAGCGAGTGGTGCTCGAAGACCTCTGCGGTGTCTCGCATCACGATCGAGGTCACCACCGGCAGCGTGTGGGCGCCCATCGCCGCTATCGTCGCGATGTCTCCGGCCAAACCGCCGGCACCGCTGGCATCGCTGGCATTGAAGGTCATCACGCAAGCGGGTGCCGGTGGCTCTTGCACAGGTTCGGCGGCGCTGTCCGTGAGCGGGGGGGCGGTCGTCATCGGGTCGGAGGAAACGGCTTGAAATACCTCGTTACAGCGCCAGAACGTGCGTCGCAAGCTCTGTGAGGTATGTTGCGTGAGTACCTACTGCGTCAGCTGGGTCGCGTGAATGCCATGGCTACAATCGCAGCCCATTGTAGTGAGACGAGCAGATCCCACGTGAGCGAACCGCGAAGCTGGATGTGCCTCATCTGCGGATGGATTTACGAGGAGGCCGTCGGGGATCCCGAACATGGCATCGCACCAGGGACCGCTTGGGCTGACGTACCCATGAACTGGACATGTCCCGAATGCGGGGCGCGCAAGGAAGACTTCGAGATGGTCCAGCTCTGAGCCTTTGGGCTCATTGTGACCCGTCCGAGTTCCATAGGAGTGCATCGCGTGAGTCCCGAAGCCCCGCCCAACGAGTCGACCCGGCCCGCGAAGGTGCTGGTCATCGACGACAGCAACACGATCCGTCGTAGCGCCGAGATCTTCCTGCGCCAGGGTGGATTCGAAGTCGTGCTGGCCGAAGACGGTTTCGACGCGCTGTCGAAAGTCAACGATCACGATCCCGCCTTGATCTTCTGCGACATCCTGATGCCACGCCTGGACGGCTACCAGACCTGCGCCATCATCAAGCGCAATCCACGGTTTGCTGACGTGCCGGTGATCATGCTTTCGAGCAAGGACGGTCTGTTCGATAAGGCGCGCGGACGGATGGTGGGTTCGGAAGACTACCTGACCAAGCCCTTTACCAAGGATCAATTGATCCAAGCGGTGCAGCAGTACCGCCGTGCAGCCTGAACTGCCGGTTGCGGAGCCCCGCCGGGCCGCTGCGCGGCGCGTGGAGAACAGCGAAGATGACGATCCAAAAGATATTGCTGATTGACGATTCGAAGACCGAGTTGCATGTCCTTTCCGAACTGCTCGGCAGGCGCGGTTACGAGGTGCGGACGGCCGAGAACGGCGACGAGGCGATACGGCGCCTTGCCGAGGACAAGCCCGACTTGATCCTGATGGACGTCGTCATGCCCGGGCAGAACGGCTTTCAGCTCACCCGTTCGATCACCCGGGATCCGCGCTTCGCCGATGTGCCGGTGATCATGTGCACGAGCAAGAGCCAGGAGACTGACAAGTTATGGGGCATGCGACAAGGCGCGCGCGACTACGTGGTCAAACCGGTCAACGCGGATGAACTGTTGGCCAAGATCCGCGCGCTCGACTGACACGGCAGCCCGGTGATCGAGCGCGGCGACGTCTTCGGTAAGGTGCGGCATGGCGCGACGTGACGCGCTTCGCGACTTCCAGGCGCGCCTGGCCGAGCGCATGCAATCGGTGCGCGAGCAGCCGGCGACCTCTGGGTGGCTCGCGGTCGAGTGCGCTGGACACGGATTGCTGATCCCGCTGCACCAGGCCGGCGAGATCTTCCCTGTCGTGGCGTGCCTGCCCGTTCCGCACACGCAGCCGTGGTTCCTGGGCGTCGCCAACCTTCGCGGCAGCTTGCACGGCGTGATCGATCTCGCGGTGTTTCTGGGCATCGGCCAGGCAGGGCGGGACAGCGGCGAACAGGCCCGACTGGTGGCGCTGGGCGCCTCGCTTCAGGTCAACGCCGCCCTGCTGGTGGATCGCCTGGCCGGCCTGCGCAGCACGTCGCAGCTCACCGCCGAAGTGCAAGGCAACCCCCAGGCGCCTGCGTTTGCACCGGCTCAATGGCGGGACAGAGAGCAGCGCATCTGGCAGGCGCTGGATCTGGCGACGCTCGCTGCCGACGAGCGATTTCTGAAGGTATTTCGTTGACGACGGGCCGCAGCCGCAGGCGACGGTCCGTCAAGCACAGTGGACGGAGTTGACATGGGCTTGTTCGACCGCATCAGGAGACAGGGCCGCAGCCGGGCGGACATCGACGACGACCTGGATTCGGCGTTCGACAACGTGATCCCCGGCGACCGGGGCAACGATCTGCATGTCAACCCCGATGGCACCGTCACGCTGGAGATGAGTGCGGCGAGCGCTACAGCCGTGGAGCCGGCCGACGCCGTCGGGCCGTCGACCGCCACGGGCAGCGAGTTCAGCGACACGCGCGCACCGGAACGCGAAGGCGCGGTCGAAGTCGGCAGCGGGTTGCCGCTGATTGGCAACCGACCGCTGGCGGCGCAGCAGCGCATGCTCGGCACAATGATCGCAGTCGGCTTGATCGGCTTGCTCGCGACGGCCGTGCTCGCGATCGTCTCGGCCAACCGCGGTGCGGCGCAGATGGCGGCCCTCGGCGACGCACAGACCCAGTCGCAGCGCTTGGCCAAGTCCGTGACGCAGGCCTTGCTCGGCAATGTTCAGGCGTTCGCCGAGACGCGCGAGAGCAGCGATCTGCTTGCGCGCAACGTGCGGGGCCTGAAATCCGGCGATGGTGAACTTGCCGCTGCGCCCGCCGCGCTACAGGACTCGCTCGATACGCTGTTGCCGATGGTCGATCGAGCCGAGCGCAACGCCAAGGCGGTGCTGGCTCAGCAGCAGGTCCTGATCGAGGTCGGACAAGGCCTGCGCGCCATCAGCCGCGGGTCAGCCGACCTGCTCCCGATTGCGGAATCGATTCAATCGCTGAAGCAGCAGCAGGCGGCGACACCCGCCGAACTCTCGGCCGCCAGCCAGCTCGTGATGCTGACGCAGCGCATTGGCAAGAGCGCCAACGAGGTACTGACGATCGATGGCGTCAGTGCCGAGGCCGGGGCGACGCTGGGCAAGGATCTCAATGCGTTTCGGGACGTCGCCCGGGGCCTTGACGAGGGCAGCGCCGACCTGCGGCTGCCGGCGGCGCGCGACCCCCAGGTCAAGGACCGCTTGGCGACGTTGCTGAAGCGATTCGAAGGGACGCGCACTCAAGCCGAAGCCGTCCTGGGCAATCTGCAGGGGCTCGCATCGGCGCGCGAGGCACAGGCCGCGATCGTCCGGGACAGCGAACCGTTGCGGCTCGGGCTGCAGGCCGTCCAGCAGGGGATGGCCGCGCAAAGCGGTGTGGGCGGTGCCAGGCTGCTCGTGTTGCTATCGTTCGCCGTGCTGGCGGCGCTGGCTTCGGTCGGCCTGGTGCGGGTATTCGCGCGAGACCAAACCGTCCGCGCTGCGCAGGCCGAGCAGCAGCGACTCGAAGCCGAACGCCAGGAACACGAGGCCAAGCGCGTCAACGACGCCAACCAGGCGGCCATTCTGCGGCTGATGAACGAGTTGCAGACCGTGGCCGAGGGTGACCTGACCCAGCAAGCGACCGTGACCGAAGACATTACCGGCGCGATCGCCGACTCGGTCAACTACACCGTCGAGGAACTGCGCAACCTGGTTGCCCAGGTGCAGGGGACGGCGATCCTGGTGACCGAAACGACGCAACAGGTCGAGCAGACCTCGACCGAACTGCTCGCGGCGTCCACCGAGCAGCTGCGCGAAATCCGTGAGACCGGTGAATCCATGCTGCGGATGGCCAACCGCATCAACGACGTGTCGGCCCAGGCCCAGGCTACTGCCGAGGTCGCACGCCAGTCACTCACGGCAGCCGAGACCGGCTACGCCGCGGTTCAGAACACGATTGGCGGCATGAACTCGATGCGCGAGCAGATCCAGGATACCGCCAAGCGCATCACACGACTGGGAGAGAGCTCACAGGAGATCGGCGAGATCACCGAGCTGATCTCCGACATCACCGAGCAGACCAACGTGCTGGCACTCAACGCGGCGATCCAGGCAGCATCCGCCGGGGAGGCGGGCCGTGGCTTCTCGGTGGTGGCCGAGGAAGTGCAGCGCCTGGCCGAGCGGTCCGGTGATGCGACGCGGCAGATCGCGGCTCTGGTGAAGGCAATCCAGACCGACACGCAGGATGCGGTGGCAGCGATGGAGCGCTCGACGCAGGGCGTGGTCGAAAGCACGCGCCTGTCCGATGCCGCCGGTGCTGCACTGGCCGACATCGACCGAGTGACGCGCGAGTTGTCCACACTGATTGTGAGCATCTCGCAGCAGGCGCAGCAGGAGGCGCAGTCGGCCAACGTCGTGGCCGAGAACATCCAGCACATCTTCGCGGTGACCGAGCAGACCTCCGAGGGCACGCGCTCGACCTCGCAGATGGTGCGTGACCTCGCTCGCACGGCCGAGGAACTCAAGGCCACGGTCGCGCGCTTCAAGATCAGCTGACCCACGGCGTTTGAGCTTTTCTCGTCGTCATCCCCCGCCAGCCTGTCCATGAATCTGAATCGCAACTCTCCGCAGAGCGCTGACTTGAGCGCCCTGGCATGGGTTCACGACGAGCTGCGCCGCTCGCTCGAGGCGGCGCACAAGGCGCTGCGGCGCCACCTGAAGGAATCGCAGGCGCACGCGGGCTCGGATGTCGACATGGTCGACCCCGCGGTGTTGCGCGGCGCGCGCCATCATCTGCATCAGGGCGTGGGTGCCCTCGAACTGGTCGGGCTGCCCGCTGCGGCCCAGGTGCTGCGCGCCAGCGAAGCCGCGGTACAGCGCCTGGCGAGTGGGAGCAAGCCGCTGGACGCTGGTGCGGTGGAAAGCCTTGAGCGCACCTCGTTCGCGCTACTCGACTACATCGCGCGCCGACTCGCGGGCAAGCCGCTGCCGGCGCTGGCGTTGTTTCCGCAATACCGGGCCGTCCAGGAGCTGGCTGGCGCCGACCGCATCCATCCGGCCGATCTGTGGTCGGTCGACTGGGAGTGGCGCGAGATCGAGATCGAGCCTGACGTCGCTCCGCGTGCCGCGGATGGCCAAGCGCGCGTTGAATTCGAGATGCTGTTGCTCCCGTTGATGCGAAGCGACACGCATGCGTCTGCGCAACGAGCCAGCAAGCTCTTCGCGGCGCTGGCTGCGGGGGCTCCATCGCTGACCAGCCGGGCGCTGTGGCAGCTGGCCGCCGCCTTCTTCGAGGGTCAGGCCCGCGGCTTGATCCGTCGCGACGTCTATGCCAAGCGGGTGGGCTCGAGGCTGCTCGCACAGCTGCGCTTGTGCGAACGCGCCGTCGAGTCGGGCGATGCGCAGGGCGTCGAGGTTTCGGAGCGCTTGGCCGAGGACTTGCTGTTCTTCTGCGCCCAGGCGCGTGGACCGGGGCGCGATGCCCCACGGCTGGCCAAGGTACGAGAACGCTACACACTGGCCTCCGGGCAGCAGGTCGATTACGAGGCAACCCGGCTCGGTCGATTCGACCCGGCGTGGATCGCTCAGGCGCGCAAGCGACTGAGTGCAGCCAAAGATGCCTGGTCGGCAGTCGCCGGCGACGAATTGCATCGGCTGAGCGGCTTGGCCGAGCAGTTCACGCTGGTTGGCGATTCTCTGCAGCACTTGCATGCCAATGGCGCGGCGCTCGCCGATGCATTGCAACACGCCGCCGCGCAGACCGTGCAAAGCCAGCGTTCGCCAGCGCCCGAACTCGCGATGGAAGTGGCCACGGCGATGCTGGCGGTCGATGCGACGCTCGAGGATGCCGAGTTCGACCACCCCGAGCTTGGCGCGCGGATGGTGCGGCTGGCCGATCGGATCCAGCATGCACGTCAAGGTGTCACCGCAGGCCCGCTCGAGCCGTGGATGGAGGAGCTCTATCGTCGCGTCTCCGACCGCCAGACGATGGGCAGCGTGGTGCACGAGTTGCAGGTGTCGCTGGGCGAGGCCGAGAAGTCGATTGACCAGTTCTTCCGCAAGCCCGACGACACCAGCGTGCTGCTCCCGGTGCCCGGTCAGCTGGCCTCGATGCGTGGCGTGCTGGCGGTCCTCGGCATCGAGTCCGCCGTGCAGACCGTGGTGCGTATGCGCGATGAAATCGACGCCCTGATCGGGGGCGGCCTTATCGCAGAACAGGCCGCGCGCGAGGGCCGCTTCGAGCGGATCGCTGGCAACCTGGGCGCACTCGGTTTCCTGATCGACATGCTCAACGTGCAGCCCCAGCTGGCGCGCTCGCTGTTCATCTATGAGCCCCGCGAGGGCACGCTCAGTCCGGTCATGGGCCGCACCGGTGCGATCTCGGGGTTCGGCGGGCTCGAGCCAGCTGACCAAGGGGCACAGCACCTGATCGAAAGTGCGCTGTCACTGGCGGTTGCGGCGGCCAGCGACGACGTACCGCTTGGCAAGGTCACACTGGAACTGGAGCGGATCGCGCACGAAGCGGTGCTCGCGGATCAGCCGGGGTTGGCGGCTTCCATCTCGAAATCGCGCACTATCCTCGAGCGGGCCCGAGACCCAAGCGAAATCGACCAGGCGCGCAAACAGGTCGCCGACGCACTGTCGGACTTCGTCGTTAGCGTGTCGGCGTCGGTCTCCCCGCCCACGGAGATCGGCGCGTTGCGCGCCAAGTCGGAACCTGCCGACGCACAAGGCGCCGCAGCGGCTGCAACCGCAGCTGTCCCGGCCGCCGCAGCAGGGGCCAGCGGGGTCGAAGAAGACGACGAGATGCGCGAGATCTTCCTCGAGGAGGCGCGCGAAGTCGTCCAGGGCGCTCGCGAAGCGCTGGGCCAACTGGTGGAGCGCGGCGACGATCTGAGCGCGCTGACCACCGTGCGCCGCGCGTTCCACACCCTCAAGGGCAGCTCGCGCATGGTGGGCTTGAGCGACTTCGGCGCAGCCGCCTGGGCCTGCGAGCAGCTCTACAACGCACGGCTGGCCGAGCACCCGCATGCCGATGAAAAACTGCTGGTCGTGACCGAGCAGGCCGTTGCTTATCTCGACGACTGGATCGGCGCGATCGCCAATCGACGCGGCGGCGGACATCGGGCTGGCGCGGTCGAGCACGCTGCCGACGCACTGCGCCTGCGCGGCGAGTCGGTGGCCCTGCCCCTGCCGGGGGCGGCGATCGCGGCAGGCCTGCCTGAAGGGCTGCCCTCGGCGGCCGATCTCGAATTGCCGCCGATGCCGCGGGAGCCCGCTGTCGCCGACGCATCGACGACGGCCACGGGCGGGGCCGAGGCCGGCAAGCCGCAGGCAATCGAGTTCAATTTCTCCGGATTCGAAGTTCCGGCACCCGTCGAGGCGATGGCGCCGCCGACGTTCGACCAAGTCACCGACCGGATGGTGCTCGCCGAATCACAGGAAGAGCGGCCCGGGCCCACTGGCAGGTCAGCCGAAGGCGTCGAAATCACTTTCATGGACGACTCGTTCGACGTCGCCCTGCCGTCCGTCGCGGACACCTCGCAGGAGCAGCGCCCGGGCATCGACGAGTCCGCAGCGGGCGCGCCGGGCGCGCCGCCGGCGACCGCGCCGGAGGCTGTACCCGAGACCGTCGAGATCACGCCTGCGGCGCCGCTGGCTGACGAGATTGAACCGGCGGCCATCGTCGCCGCCTCCGAAGAAGAACAGGTCAAGGTGATCGGCCCCCTGCGCGTTTCGATCCCGCTGTTCAACATCTTCTTGAACGAAGCCGACGAGTTGTCGCGGCGTCTGGCCAATGAGATGGCCGAATGGGCGCACGAACTCGGTCGCGGGCCCGGCGAAACGGCGGTCGCCCTTGCGCATTCGCTGGCGGGTAACGCGGCCGCCGTGGGCTACCACGACCTCTCGGATTTGGCGCGCGCTGTCGAGCACGGGCTCGATCATGTGCAGGCGATCGGCCGGGGCACCCCAGACGAGGCGCTACTGTTCAACGACGCCGCCGAGGAAATCCGCCGCCTGCTGCACCAGTTCGCGGCAGGGTTCCTGAAGTCGGTGCCGTCCCCGTTGCGTGAACGCCTGGCGGCCCACGAAGTCGAAGTAGCGCGGCGCCTGGAGGCGCTCGCGTCGAGCCCACCGGCCGCCGACTCGACGTCGGGTGAACTGCAGGGCGAGTTTGCGCCGACACCGCTCGATCGTTCGATCGATGACGAGCAGCCCGAACTCGCTGTTGCCGATGCCTTCGATGGCGACGTGCAGCCCAGTGGCGAGACTTGGCCGCAGCCAGAGGCGGCGGCCGAGATGGCCGCCGATACGGTGGAATCGCCTGTGTCGCAAGAGCCGCAGGGCGTTGCGATGCCCACCGAGGAGCCAGCAGAGCACAGCCTCATGGCGCCCGACGTCGCGATGCCGGCCGAGCGGGCGATCGATCAGGATATCCAGCCTCCGGCGGACGAGCGGGTCGAAGCCGCGCACCCGGCTGCGGCGGTGGAATCGGCAGCGCAGGATTTGGCCGTTCCCGCGCAACCCACGGGAACCCAAGACGCCGGGTCCCCTGTCGACACGCCCGCCGAGTCGACGGCAGCGACCGAATTGCCGCAGACGATGGCCGACGCCAGCGTCGAGCCTGAACCGCCCGTTGCGCACGCAAGAGACGAAGCGTCGCTGCAGGCCGCGCAGCCGCCGTCCGAAGAAGACGCAGCACCGGGCGAGCCGCCACTTCCGAAGTACGCACCGTTCGGGCCGACCGCGCTGCACACGCTGGCCGAGCCCGTCGAGCCTGCGCTGCCCAGCCGCATCGATGGCAAGGCTCGGTTGGTGGATATCGACGAGGACATTGACGCCGTCGACGCGGTCGATCCCGAGCTATTCCCGATCTTCGAAGAAGAGGGGCAGGAGTTGCTGCCGCAACTGGCCGCCCGCCTGCGCGACTGGTTGCAGCGCCCCGACGATGTCGGACTGGCGACTGGCTGCATGCGCACCCTGCACACCCTCAAGGGTGGCGCACGGCTGGCCGGCGCGATGCTGCTCGGAGAAATGGCGCACCGACTCGAGTCCGCCATTGAGCGGGAGATCGTGCGCGCCAACGCCGGCGAAGGCGAAACGACTGCAGCGGACATCGAACCTTTGCAGGCGAGGGTCGACGCGCTTTCGGCAACCTTCGATGCGCTGCGTCTACGCGATACGCAGGGCCATGGGCAGCACGTCGATGCGCCGCCCGCGCCGCCCGGACCAGCGATGGAGTCCGCACCAGCGGTCGAGTCCGTTCCGGCCGCCGAGGCGAACTGGCCCGCGCTCGAGTTGCCGCTGTCGGCGGGGCCGCCGGACGCGCCCGCGGTGTCCCCAGAGGCCGTCGAGACGCCCGAACCCACGTTGTCGATCCCGCCGCTCACGCAGCCGGCGGATGTCGGGGCGACGCGGTCGGCCGGCATCGACTGGTCGCAGTTCATGGTTGACCGCACGTTGGGCGGCGAGGCGCCGCCGCTGCTCGAACGGCGCAGCCACGAACGCGCCGTTAGCGCCGGCCCGGGCGTCGTCAGGGTTCGCGCACCGCTGCTGGAGCGGGTGGTGAACCACGCGGGCGAGGTCAGCATCCGCCGGGCGCGCATCGAGGTCGAAGTGGCCCAGGTGCGCGGCTCGGTGAGCGATCTCAGCGACAACCTGGAGCGCATGCGGGCCCATTTGCGAGAGCTCGAGCTGCAGGGCGAAAGCCAGATCGCATCGCGCATCGAGGCCGCCAAGGCCCTGTCGCAGGAATTCGACCCGCTCGAGATGGACCGTTTCACCCGGTTCCAGGAGCTCACGCGGATGCTCGCCGAGTCCGTCAACGACGTCGCCACCGTGCAGCGCACGCTTCGACGGGCGTTGCAGACCACCGAGGACGAACTCGCCGCGCAGGCGCGGCTGACGCGCGACCTGCAGGATGACCTGCTGCGCACCCGCATGGTCGAGTTCGAAAGCCTGGCCGACCGGCTGTACCGCGTGGTTCGTCAGGCCGCCAAGGAGACCGCCAAGCAGGTGCGCATGGACATTGTCGGTGGCACGATCGAAGTCGACCGCGGCGTGCTGGATCGGATGACGGGATCGTTCGAGCACCTGTTGCGCAACTGCGTGACGCACGGCATCGAGAGCCCGGAAAGCCGAGGGGCCACGGGCAAGGATTCGACCGGCACCATCACTGTTACGGTCAGCCACGAGGGTAACGAGGTCGCGGTCGAGTTCCGCGACGATGGCGCTGGCTTGGACTTGGCTGCGATCAGGGCGCGCGGTGAGGCAATGGGTCTGCTCGAGGCGGGGCGCGACCCTACCGATGCCGAGCTGGCCAACCTCATCTTCACGCCCGGATTCTCGACGGCGAGCGCTGTCACTGAACTCGCCGGACGGGGCATCGGCATGGATGTCGTGCGCTCGGACGTGACCGCGCTGGGGGGGCGCGTCGATACGGCCACCACGACCGGTCGCGGCACCAGTTTCCGGCTCGTGATGCCGTTGACGACCGCGGTGACGCAGGTGGTGATGGTGCGCTGTGGCGACACGACGGTCGCGCTGCCGTCGACGCTGGTCGAGGTGGTGCGTCGTGCGTCACCGGCGGAGATCGCAGCGGCTTACACCAGCGGGACCTACGGGCTCGGCGAGCGCGTGCTGCCGTTCTTCTGGTTCGGCGCGTTGTTGCAGTCGAGCCCACGGGGCCTCGAGGGCTCGGCGCGCAACGTGCCGGTGGTGATCGTGCGAAGCGCACAGCAGACCGTCGCGCTGCATGTCGACGAGGTGCTCGGCAATCAGGAAGTCGTGGTCAAGAACCTGGGGCCGCAACTGTCCCGCCTGCCCGGTTTGGTGGGTATCACCTTGCTGGCCTCGGGCGCGGTGATGCTGATCTACAACCCGGTGGCACTGGCCGTGCTGTACGGGGAGCCGGCGCTCGCGGCAATGCGCGAGGCGGTCGCGGGGCCAACCACCGAGGGGCCGGGTGCGGCGGCAGTGCAGGCCGCACTGGCTCCGCTGGTGCTCGTCGTCGACGATTCACTGACCGTGCGCCGCGTAACGCAGCGCTTGTTGCAGCGCGAGGGCTACCGCGTTGCACTCGCCAAGGACGGCTTCGAGGCGCTCGAGCGCCTCGCCGAAGAAAAACCATCGGTTGTGCTGTCGGACATCGAGATGCCGCGCATGGACGGCTTTGACCTGGTCCGCAACCTGCGTGCCGACCCGAATCTCGCCGGCTTGCCCGTGGTGATGATCACCTCGCGCATTGCGCAGAAACACCGTGACTATGCAGCCGAGCTCGGCGTCGACCATTACCTGGGCAAGCCGTACTCCGAGGAGGAACTGCTGTCGCTGGTCAGCCACTACGCCGGCGTGGTGACGGCCGCCTGAGGCGCGGTGGGCGGGTACTAGCGGGCCCTGCGCACGATGGCGAATCGTTCCAGCGTGCGGGCGCGCGCCTCGTCGTGCACAACGACCGGCGCTGGGTAGTCTGCACCGATCACAACGCCGGCGGCCTCGAGGTCCACCGGACGAGCGAGCCACGGCGCATGGATCAGCTTGTCCGGTAGACGGGCGAGCTGCGGCAGGTAGCGTCGAATGAAACGGCCTTGTGCATCGAACTTCTCGCTCTGGCTGAGCGGGTTGAAGATGCGGAAGTAGGGCTGAGGGTCGCATCCGGTAGAGGAGGCCCACTGCCAGCCACCGTTGTTGGCGGCCAGGTCGAAGTCGTTGAGCTTCTCGGCGAAGTACGCCTCGCCACGCCGCCAGTCGACGCCGAGGTCCTTCACCAGGAAACTCGCCGCCACCATGCGCAGGCGGTTGTGCATGTAGCCGGTCTGGTTGAGCTGGTGCATCGCTGCGTCGACCAGCGGATAGCCGGTGCGTCCGTCGCACCAGGCCGCCAGCAGCGCGTCGGCGTGCTTACCGTGTTCCCACTTGATCGCGTCGAACTCGGGGCGAAACGCATGGCCCACCACGTGCGGATGGTGATGCAGGATCTGGTGATAGAAGTCGCGCCAGATCAGCTCGGAAAGCCAGACTTCGGCCCCGCGCGAGCCGGCCTGCATGCGTTGCCAGGCCTCGCGCGCCAGCGTGCGCACGGACGTGGCGCCGAAGCGCAGGTGAACGCTCAGGTAGCTCGGGCCCTTGACTGCCGGGAAATCGCGCGTCTCGTGATAGCGGTCGATGCGACCGAGGAAATCTCCGAGCAGCTCGTGCGCGCCGGTACTGCCGGTCGGGATCTTGAGTTCGCGCAGATTGCTCGCCTCGAAGCCGAGGTCCTCGAGCGTGGGCAGGGGCCTGCGCAGGGCCTGGGGCACCGGCGCGAGGGCGGCCGCGTGCCGGGCCACCGGGTAGTCGCGCACGAAGAATGCGTCGAGCTTGCGCAGCCAGGCGTTCTTGTACGGCGTGAACACGATGTACGGCAGGCCGGCGGCGCTGAGCACCTCACTGCGCTCGAAGATCACATGGTCCTTGCTCGTGTGCAGCGCGATGCCGCTCTCGGCCAGTTCGCCGAGCACGCGGGCGTCGCGCGCGAGCGCCGCCGGATCGTCATCGTGGTTCGCATAGACCCCCTGGACGCCCAGCTCGCGCGCGAGTCGCACGATTTGCTCGTGCGCCTGGCCGTGGCGCACGAGCAGGCCGACGCCCTCGACCCCGTGCGAGCGACCGAGCAGCTGCAGCTGCGCATCGAGATCGACGATGCTCTGCTGGATGAACTCGACCCGGCGGTCGACCCGCGGCAAGGGGTCCAGGATGTCGGTATCGAAGACGAAGACGCACCACACGCGCCGTGCGGCGCGCAGCGCGTGATAAAGCGCCGCATGGTCGTCAACCCGCAGATCGCGGCGAAACCAGACGAGTGCGCTGTCGAGAGGCTTGTCCACGATCGCGCAGTGTGGCGTATCCGTAGAATATCTGCATGGGCGGCGGCCATATGAACCTCACCAACCAGTTCCTGATCGCCATGCCGGGCATGGTGGACGAGAACTTCGCCGGTGCCGTCGTCTACCTTTGCGAGCACACCGACAAGGGCGCGCTTGGCCTGGTCATTAACAAGCCGATCGACATCAAGCTCAAGAGCCTGTTCGAGAAGGTCGACCTGACCCTCGAGCGCGCCGACCTGCAGGACGAGCCGGTGTTCTTCGGCGGGCCGGTGCAGACCGAGCGGGGCTTTGTATTGCACGAGAAGGTGCCGGGCGACGGCGGCTCTTACAGCTCGTCGATCGAGATCGCGGGCGGTGGCCTGGAAATGACGACGAGCAAGGACGTACTCGAAGCCCTGTCGCAGGGGCTCGGACCCAAGAAGGTGCTGATCACGCTGGGCTACAGCGGCTGGAGCGCAGGACAACTCGAGGATGAACTCGGCCGCAATGGCTGGCTGACCGTCGATGCGGCGCCCGAGATCATCTTCGACACGCCGGTGGAGCAGCGCTATGAGCGTGCACTGGCGTTGCTCGGCATCGACCCCAGGATGCTGTCGGGCGAGGCCGGACACGCATGAGACTCGCCGCGCCACGCCAAGGGCGGGAACCGCAAAGCGCGGCACCAAGGCACGCCATCGCGACGCCGGATGGCAACGCCAGCGCGGCGGCTGCGCACACGGCGCGTGGCCGGCGCTATGCCGGCGGCACGGCGGCTTCGGGCGCGATGGTCGACGAGCGCTCGTATCTCGCCTTCGATTACGGACCCAGACGGGTCGGCGTGGCAGGCGGCAACACGGTGACACGGACCGCGACACCGAGTACCACCGTGGCCGCGCAGGGCGCCGCGCGGTTTGCCGCGATCGCGCGGCTGGTCGATGAATGGCGGCCCGATGCGCTTGTCGTGGGCATTCCGCGCCACCCGGACGGCGCGCCCGACGAGAACACCGAGCGTGCCGAGCGGTTCGCGCGCCAGTTGCAGGGCCGCTTCAGGCTGCCCGTCCACCGGGTCGACGAGCGCTACAGCACCGTCGAAGCCCAATCGCTCGGGGCGGCCGACGTCGATGCCGCGGCGGCGGCGGTGATTCTCGAGCAGTTCATGCGGGAGCAGCGATGAGTCCTCGCCGCGCCGATCGGCCGGCCTGCGCCCCGCACGGGGCCGGTGCCGACCGCTGGTGCCCGCCGCGGGGCAGGGCCCGATGAGCACGCTGCTGCTTGACGCCGAAGCGCTCTACGTCGAGCTGCGGGCCGGCGTGCGGCGGCTGCTGCAGCCCGATACCGCGATGGTCGGCATCTGGTCTGGCGGCGCCTGGCTCGCCGAGCGGCTGCAGGACGACCTGCAGCGGCCCGGCGCGCATGGCGTGATCTCGAGCACGCTGCATCGCGACGACTTCGGCTCGCGCGGGCTCGCGGGGGGGGCCGATGCGACGAGTCTGCCGTTCGATGTCGAGGGGCGGCCCATCCTGCTGATCGACGACGTGCTCTACACCGGCCGCACCGTGCGTGCAGTCATCAACGAGCTGTTCGATTTCGGGCGTCCCGCCAGCGTCACGCTGGCGGTGCTGGTCGATCGCGGCGGACGCGAACTGCCGATCGAGCCGGCCTTTGCGGCGGCGCGCGTGTCGCTCCCGCGCGGCCAGCGCCTGGCACTGGCCAAGGAAGGCGATCGATTCACGTTCTCGATCCAGGACACGCGCTGATGCTCGCGAGCCGCCATCCCCAGCTCAACAAGCACGGTGAGCTGATTCATCTGCTCACGCTCGAGGGCCTGCCGCGCGATGTCATTCACCACATCCTCGACACCGCCAGCACGTTCCTGTCGGTCCACGAGCGCGAGGTCAAGAAGGTGCCGCTGCTGCGGGGCAAGAGCGTCTTCAACCTGTTCTTCGAGAACAGCACGCGCACGCGCACGACGTTCGAGATTGCCGCCAAGCGCCTGTCGGCCGACGTGATCAACCTGGACATTGCGCGCAGCTCGACCGCGAAGGGGGAAACCCTGCTCGACACGATCGCGAACCTCTCCGCGATGCACGCCGACATGTTCGTCGTGCGGCACGGCGAGTCGGGGGCGCCGTTCCTGATCGCGCAGCACTGCGCGCCGCACGTGCACGTGGTCAACGCCGGCGACGGGCGGCACGCCCATCCGACGCAGGGCCTGCTCGACATGTACACGATCCGCCACTACAAGAAGGACTTCAGCGGCCTGACAGTGGCGATCATCGGCGACATCGTGCACTCGCGGGTCGCGCGGTCGGACATCCACGCGCTGTCGATCCTCGGCGTGCCGGAGATTCGCGGCGTCGGCCCGAAGACGCTGGTCCCGGGCGACCTGGCGCCGATGGGCGTGCATGTCTACCACGACCTGGCCGACGGCATCCGCGATGCCGACGTGATCATCATGCTGCGCCTGCAGAACGAGCGCATGACCGGCGCGATGCTGCCGAGCGCGGGGGAATACTTCAAGACGTTCGGTCTGACGCCCGAGAAGCTTCAGCTGGCCAAGCCCGACTGCATCGTGATGCACCCCGGCCCGATCAATCGCGGGGTCGAGATCGATTCGGCAGTCGCCGACGGCACCCACAGCGTGATCCTGCCGCAGGTGACGTTCGGCATCGCGGTGCGCATGGCGGTGATGTCGATCATCGCGGGCAACGAGGCATGAAGATCCTGATCCGCAAGGGCCGTCTGGTCGACCCGGCCTCGGGCCGCGACGAGGTCGGCGACCTGGCGATTGCGGCGGGCCGCATCGTCGGGCTGGGTCGCGTGCCGGCCGATTTCCAGCCCAACCGCACGATCGATGCGACCGGCCTCGTCGTCGCGCCGGGGCTGGTCGACCTCGCGACGCGGCTGCGTGAACCCGGCCACGAGCACGAAGGCATGCTCGAAAGCGAGCTCAACGCGGCGGCGGCCGGCGGCGTGACCAGCCTCGTCTGCCTGCCCGATACCGATCCGCCGCTCGACGAGCCCGGCCTGCTGGAAATGCTGAAGTTCCGCGCGCGAAACCTCTCGCTGGCGCGTGTTTTCCCGCTTGGCGCGCTGACCCGCGGGCTGGGCGGCGAGGCGCTCACCGAGATGGCCGAGCTCACCGAGGCAGGCTGCATCGGTTTTTCGCAGGCCGAGGCGCCGATCGCCGATACGTCGATACTGCTGCGCGCCTTGCAATACGCATCGACTTATCGTTACGGCGTTTGGCTGCGTCCGCAGGATGCCTGGCTCGGGCGTGGCGTGGCCGCCAGCGGCCCGCTGGCCACGCGACTGGGCCTGACCGGCGTTCCGGTGGCGTCCGAGACGATCGGGCTGCACCGCATCTTCGAACTCGTTCGAGCTACCGGCGCGCGCGTCCATCTGTGCCGCCTTTCGAGCGCTGCTGGCGTTGGGCTCGTGCGGGCGGCCAAGGCAGAGGGGCTGCCGATTACCGCCGACGTGAGCATCAATTCGCTGCATCTCACGGACGTCGACATCGGCTACTTCAACCCGGCGATGCGCCTGTCCCCGCCGTTGCGCGGCCAGCGCGACCGGGATGCGTTGCGCGGCGGCCTGGCCGACGGCACGATCGATGCGCTCGTCTCGGACCACACGCCAGTGGCTCCGGACGCCAAGCATCTGCCGTTCGGCGAAGCCGAGCCCGGCGCGACTGGACTTGAGCTCTTGCTGGGGCTCGCCCTGAAGTGGGGCGAGGATCTGAAGCTTCCGCTGGCTCAGGCGCTCGCGACCGTGACCAGCGCGCCGGCGCGCGTGCTCGGCGAAGCGCTGGGCTCGCTTGCGGCCAGCGCGGGGCGCCTGGCCGACGGCGGGGTGGCCGACGTCTGCGTCTTCGATCCGCGTGAACGCCGTCCGGTGCGACAGGAACGGTTCAGGAGCCAGGGCCGGTCGACGCCTTTTGATTTCGCGTTCAGCGGCTTCGAGCTGCCCGGCCGGATTGTTGCGACCCTGGTGGCCGGGACGGTAGCCTTCGAGGCAACGTGACCGCAGGTACGTGTCGGACGACCTGCCGGCCTCGATGGCGGTGCCCGGCGACAGCGGTCCGGCGCAGGCCAAGCCGCTCGAAGTGCAAGTGAGGCGGCTGCGTGCCGTTTGGCGGCTCGCATGCACCGTTGGTCACGCGGTGCATGGCTTGCTGATCGTGCTCGCGCTGTTCCCGCATCTCGATCGGGCAACCCGCCTGCAGCGCATCCGCTGGTGGGCGGGCAAGCTGCTGCGGCAGCTGGGTCTGGGTTTGCAGGTCGAAGGCACGTGGCGGCCGGGTGCGAAACTCGTCGTCGCCAATCACATCTCGTGGCTCGACATCATGGCCATTCACGCCACCTGCCCCGAAGCGCGCTTTGTGTCCAAGGCCGATGTGCAGCGTTGGCCTCTGATCGGACGGCTCGTCGACAGTGCCGGAACGCTGTACCTTCAGCGCGAGCAACGCCGCGACGCCCTGCGCGTGGTGCACCGGATGGCCGAGGCGCTGCGCGCAGGTGAGACAGTGGCCGTGTTTCCCGAAGGCACCACCGGGGACGGCAACCGGCTGCTGCCGTTTCACGCCAACCTGCTGCAGTCTGCGATCGCCACCGATACGCCCATTCAGCCGGTGGCGCTGCGCTACGCCGACGCGACGTGCGCGAACAGCCCGGCGGCACGATGGGTCGGTGAAACGACATTGGCGCAGAGCCTGTGGCAGTTGGCCTGTGGTCAAGGCCTGACCGTCCATCTCACCATCCTTGGCGCCCAGGCGTGCGGGCATGCCGACCGGCGCTCGCTCGCGATGCATCTGCGCGAGTGCATCGCACAGACCCTCGAGCCGGTCCTTGGCGCCGACCCGCGGTGACGGCACACTGGGCTCTAGCAATGATGGGCGCGCGGTCGCGGGGCTTCGCGAACCGCCGCCGCCACGAACCGGTTGCGCGACGCCAGGCCTGCCGATGACGACGCTCGAGCTGCAGATCAAGCGGGTGGGCATCGATACCTACCGCGAGAACGTGGCCTACCTGCACCGCAATTGCGCCGTCGTGCGGGCCGCTGGTTTCCAGGCACTCGCCAAGGTCGAGGTGCAGGCCAATGGCCGTGCGATCCTGGCGGTGCTCAACGTCGTCGACGACGCACGCATCGTCGGTGAGCGCGAGCTGGGTCTCAGTGAAGAAGCCTTCGAACGGCTCGGCGTGGCCGCTGGACACGGCGCGACGGTGCAGCACGCCGAACCGCCGGAATCGATCGCCGCGCTGCACCGCAAGATCAGCGGTGAACGGCTCTCGCGCGAGGACTTCAGGTCGATCATTCGCGACATCGCGCGCGCGCGCTACTCCAAGATCGAGCTCGCTGCGTTCGTCGTGGCGACCAACCAGTTCGAGCTCGATCGTGACGAGGTGCTTCACCTCACGCAGGCGATGATCGACGCGGGTCGCAGGCTCGACTGGCACCAGGAGGTCGGCGCGGGGCCGGTGGTCGACAAGCACTGCATCGGCGGCATTCCGGGCAACCGGACGTCGATGCTGGTGGTACCGATCGTTGCTGCGCACGGCATGCTGTGTCCGAAGACCTCCTCGCGCGCGATCACCTCGCCGGCGGGCACCGCCGACACGATGGCGGTGCTCGCCGAGGTGGAGCTGCCATTCGAGCGGCTCGTGCAGATCGTGCGCGAGACACGCGGGTGCCTGGCGTGGGGCGGCACGGCCGAGCTCTCGCCGGCCGACGACATCCTGATCTCGGTGGAGCGGCCGCTGGCGATCGATTCGCCGGGACAGATGGTGGCCTCGATCCTGTCCAAGAAGATCGCTGCGGGATCCACCCATCTGGTGCTGGACATCCCGGTCGGGCCGAGCGCTAAGGTGCGCAGCATGCCCGAGGCGCAGCGACTGAAGAAGCTGTTCGAGTACGTCGCCGCCCGACTGGGCCTGCAGCTTGACGCGGTCATCACCGACGGGCGCCAGCCGGTGGGATTTGGCGTCGGTCCGGTGCTGGAGGCACGCGACGTCATGCAAGTGCTCGAGAACGACCCTCAGGCTCCGGACGACCTGCGCCAGAAGGCACTGCAACTGGCTGGCCGCGTGATCGAGTTCGACCCCGACGTGCGCGGGGGCGAGGGGTATGCGATCGCCCGCGACATCCTCGACTCCGGGCGGGCGCTCGAGCGAATGAATGCGATCATCGATGCCCAGGGCAGGCGTCGCGAGCCGCTCGAGGCTGCGCCGCTGACTTACGACGTGATCGCGCCGACGGCGGGCGCGGTCGTGGCCATCGACAACCTGCGGATAGCACGCGTCGCAAGGATGGCCGGCGCGCCGCAAGTGCGCGGCGCCGGCATCGACCTGTTCAAGAAGCTCGGCGACAACGTCGCCGCTGGCGAGCCGCTGTACCGTGTTCACGCCCGGTTCGAGGCTGACCTGCGTTTCGCGCGGCAGCTGGCCGAAGTGGATGGCGGCTACCAAGTGGCGCCGCATGAATGATTCGAGACAGCGCACCGCACGAACCGTGCAGCGCGCAGACTCGAAGGCGCCGCCGGTCAGCCCGCGCTGGGGAGGGCGAGGACAGCGAGGCGTCTTCATAACGGCGCATGATGAATCGGAACACACCCCTGTGATCCCATGACATCGGAACGGTCGGCTGCCTGTGTCCTCGCGTTCGACGACGAAGCGGCATTCGCCGCTCGGCTTGCCGCTGCGCTGGGGACTCCTCTGCACGTTGTCGAGCGGCATCGCTTTCCGGACGGCGAGGTCAAACTGCGCCTGCCGCCGGCGTTGCCGCCGCGCGTGATCCTGCTGCGCGGGCTTCATCATCCCAACGAGAAGCTGGTGGAGCTGCTGCTCGCGGCGCCCGGCGCCCGCGAGCTCGGTGCCCGCGAGGTGACGCTGGTCGCGCCGTACCTCGCCTACATGCGCCAGGACATGGCGTTTGCGCCGGGCGAGGTGGTCAGCCAGCGCCACGTGGGCGCATTGCTTGCGCAAGCATTCGATGCGGTGATCACCGTCGATCCGCATCTGCATCGCGTTCGGTCCATCGATGACGTGGTGCCACAGCGTCGCGGCGTTGCGCTATCGGCTGCACCGCTGCTCGGCGCGTGGATCGCGCAGCAGGTCGCCGCGCCGGTGATCGTCGGACCGGACGAGGAGTCCGACCAGTGGGTGCGCGAGGCGGCGCGTGGGCACGGCCTCGAAGCGGCAAGCGGCCGCAAGCTGCGGCGCGGCGACTGTGACGTCAGCGTGATGCTGCCCGATGTCGACGTGCAGGGTCGCGCCGTCGTGCTGATGGACGATGTGGCCAGCACCGGCCACACGCTCGCAGCGGCGGCGTCGCAATTGCGCGAGCGAGGTGCCGCGTCGATCGATGTCGCTGTGACCCATGCGCTGTTCGTCGGCGATGCGATCGAACGGCTGCATCAGGCAGGGGTGCTTCGCGTATGGAGCACGGATGCCGTGCCGCACGAGACGAACCGGGTATCCGTAGTGCCGCTGCTCGCTGCGGCATTGCGCCGGGATCGGTAGCGTGCCGGGCGCGCCCGCGGCCCGCGGAGGAGGGCTCGGCAGCCTGTCACGCCTTGCCCTGGTTGGCTACCGCCGCCGCAGCCTTCGCGGCGGCTTCAGGGTCACCGAGGTAATAGCTCCTGATCGGCTGCAATTCGGCGCCGAGTTCGTACACGAGCGGGATGCCGTTGGGGATGTTCAGACCGACGATGTCGTCGTCGCTGACGCCATCGAGGTACTTGATGAGCGCGCGCATGCTGTTGCCATGCGCAGCGATCAATACGCGCTGGCCCGTGCGGATCGCCGGCGCAAGCGTCTCGTGCCAGCAAGGCAGCACACGCGCCACGGTGTCCTTCAGGCACTCGGTCAGCGGGATTTGCTCTGGCCGGAGCTTGGCGTAGCGCACGTCGTGGCTCTGGCCGCGCGGATCGTCCGCGTCGAGCGTCGGCGGCGGCGTCGCGTAGCTGCGGCGCCAGATCAGCACCTGTTCGTCGCCGAACTTCTTGGCGGTCTCGGCCTTGTTCAGGCCCTGCAGGGCACCGTAATGCCGCTCGTTCAGACGCCAGTCGTTGACCACCGGCAACCAGGTGCGATCGAGCTCGTCAAGGCAGTACCACAAGGTCCAGATCGCCCGTTTGAGTACCGACGTGTAGGCGATGTCGAAGTCGTAACCGGCTTCCTTGAGCAGGCGTCCGGACTGCTTGGCTTGCTCGATCCCGGTGGCCGTCAGCGGCACGTCGGTCCAGCCGGTGAAGCGGTTGTCCAGATTCCAGGTCGATTCGCCATGGCGAATCAGCACGAGCTTGTACATGGGCGCACTGGCGCGGCCGATGCAATGACCGCAGAAGACGGGCGGAGCGAGAATTTTATAATCCGCCGCCTTCACGCTCACCGTGCTTCGACGCGACCCGCATGCGTTTTCTGATCGACAACTGGATTCTGGTCCTTGCGGCGGTGACGTCGGGCGCGCTGCTGCTCTGGCCGAGCCTTTCCCGGGGCGGGCGCAGCGGCGCGGTGTCGGTCGCCGAGGCGGTGCGGCTGATGAACCGCGAGAAGGCGGTGCTGATCGACGTGTGCGAACCCGCGGAGTACGCCGCGGGCCATGCGGCCGGGGCGAAGAACGTGCCGGTCGGTTCGATCGACGCCTCCAAGGTGCTGCCCGCCGACAAGCAGACGCCGCTCGTGCTCGTCTGCGCATCGGGAGCGCGTGCCCATCGCGCGGCCGGCAAGCTGCGCCACCTCGGTTTCCAGAACGCGCACGTGCTGGCCGGCGGCCTGTCGGCCTGGCGCGAGGCCAACCTGCCGGTCGAGAAGGACAACAAGGCAGCCGGCTGAATGGGCCGCTGTCTCGGGCGGCACGCGCGACGCGCGGCGCGCCCATAACGCATGTCACGCCCGAGCGCCGTACAGGGACATGCGGTCGCAGTGACAATCACCGCAGGCTCACTTGCGTCCGCTTTGCATGTCGATGAGACCGGTCAAGATGTACCTGACGGCGACCTGTCCGTATTGCGTGCGTGCCAAGAACCTGCTGCAACGTCGAGGGGTCGCGGCGATCGAGGAGATTCGCGTCGACCTGCATCCTGAGCAGCGTGTGGCGATGGTGCGCCTGACCGGAAGGCGCACCGTGCCGCAGATCTTCATCGGCGATCGGCACGTGGGTGGCTGCGAAGACCTGATCGACCTCGACCTGAACGGCGAACTGATACCGCTGCTCGAGGGCGACACCAGCCGCGCCTGAGCGCGCGGACGCTGGGCGATAATTCATTGACGGCCCGCACCGCGTTGCGTGCGGGCTTTCCCTTTCCAGGATCACGCCATGGCCGAGCAAGACACCAACCCGGTTTTCCAGATCCAGCGCATCTACTTGAAGGACATGTCGCTGGAGCAGCCGAACTCCCCGCAGATACTGCTCGAGCAGCAGCAGCCTCACGTCGACATCAACCTCGGGTTGAGCGCCGAGCCGGTGGCCGAGGGCATCTACGAGGTCTGCGTGACCGCAACCGTGACCACGCGCGTGGGCGAGCGCACGTTGTTCCTGGTCGAGGCCAAGCAGGCCGGCATCTTCGAGATCCGCAACGTGCCGCAGGATCAGTTGCAGCCGATCGTCGGCATCGCCTGCCCGCAGATCGTCTATCCCTATTTGCGCGCGACGGTGTCCGACGTCTGCACTCGTGCGGGATTTCCGCCGGTGCTGCTCGCCGAAGTCAACTTCCAGGCGATGTACGAAACCCAACAGCAGGCCCAGTCGGCGCAGCCCGGCGGCAACGGCTCGGGGATCATCACCAGCGCTTGAGCGTCCCCGCCCAACCGTGCGGGAGGTGGCGTGAGGATCAGCGTGCTGGGCGCGGGCGCGTGGGGCACGGCGCTGGCCTCGCACGCGTCAACGCGCAACGAGGTGCTGCTGTGGGCGCGTGACGCGCAGCAAGCCGAACAAATAGGCGCGGAGCGCTGCAACCGGCGCTACCTGCCTGAGATCGAATTGCCGTCGACGCTGCGTATCAGCGGCGATCTGGATGCAGCCATTGCCCATGCCTTGCCGGGCCTCGTCGTCGTGGCCACGCCGATGGCGGCACTGGCGCAAGTCCTTGCGGCGCTTCCTGCGCAGGTCAACGTCGTCTGGCTCAGCAAGGGATTCGACGCCGGCACGGGCCGGCTCGGCCACGAGGTCGCACGCGATCTGCGGCCACAGGCGCGCGTGAGCGTGCTTTCGGGGCCGAGCTTCGCGATCGAGGTTGCGCGGCGGCAGCCGACCGCACTGGTTGTGGCCAGCAACGATGCGGCGCTGTCCACGCAGGTCGTTGAAGCCTTCCACGCCGACAGCCTGCGCATCTACACCAGCGATGACGTGATCGGTGTCGAGGTGGGCGGTGCAGTGAAGAACGTGATGGCCATTGCCGCCGGGATCGCCGACGGCATGCGACTGGGACTCAACGCGCGCGCGGCACTGATCACCCGCGGGCTGGCCGAGATGACGCGGCTGGGCGCTGCGCTGGGTGCGCGAGCCGAGACTTTCAGGGGGCTGTCGGGGCTGGGCGACCTTGTGCTCACGACCACCGGCGACCTCTCGCGCAACCGGCAAGTGGGTCTGCGGCTCGCGCACGGCGAGACGCTGGATGGCATTCTGCGCACGCTCGGCCACGTCGCCGAAGGCGTCTACAGCGCGGCGATCGCTGCCGCACGGGCCCGGGCGCTCGCGGTCGAAATGCCGATTACCGAAGCGGTCGTCGACGTGCTGGAGGGGCGGCTGTCGCCGCGCGAGGCGCTCGACCGGCTGATGGGACGCGAAGCGCGCACCGAACATTGAACCGGAGCTATCCATGAGCTTGGACCGCAGGACTTTCACCGCCGCGATCGTCGCGTCCGCGTGGGCCCCCGCCTCGCCCGCGGCGCGGTCGCAGCCGCCGTGGCCGAGTCGGCCGATCAAATGGGTGATCCCGTTTCCACCCGGAACTTCGCCAGACCTGATTGGCCGCTGGCTCGCCGAGCCGCTGGCCGGCGTGCTCGGCCAGCCGGTGGTGGTCGAGAACCGGCCCGGTGCCGGCGGCAACGTGGGTACCGGCGCGGTCGCCAAGGCTGCGCCCAACGGCTATACGTTTCTGTTCACGATCCAGGGGCCCCTGGTGACCGCACCGCTGCTGTCGAAGACGTTGCCCTACGACCCGGTCAGGGAGTTGGCACCCATCACGCTGGTGGCGACGTCGCCCAACGTGCTCGTCATCGATCCGGCACTCGGCGCGCAGACGCTGGCGGAATTCATCGGCGTGGCCAAGCGCAAGCCGGGCGCGCTCAACTACGGCAGCGTTGGCAAAGGCAGCGCATCGCACCTTGCGATGGAGTTGTTCAAGGCGCGGGCCGGTATCGACCTCGTGCATGTGCCTTACCAGGGCTTCCCGCAGGTGATCAACGCGATCCTCGGCGGGCAGGTGCAGGCCGGATTCATGGTGCCGGGACTCGCGATGGGCCACGTGCGTGCGGGCAAGCTCCGGGCCCTTGGCGTGACGACGCTGGGCCGCGTCGCGGCACTGCCCGAGCTGCCGACCCTGGCGGAGCAGGGCTTCACCGGTTTCGAGGCCATCTCGTGGCAGGCTGTGCTTGCGCCGGCTGGTACGCCGAAGCCGATCGTCGAGCGCGTCTCCCGCGAGCTCGTGCGCATCATCAAGAGCGACGAGATGCGCCTGCGCATGCTCGGCCAGTACTTCAGCGCCGCCGGCACGGCGCCAGAGGCGCTCGCCGGCATGATGAAGAGCGAGCGCGAGCGCTGGGCGCAGGTCATCAAGGCGGCTGGCGTGCAGGCGGAATAACGTTCGTTGCCGATCGTGCGGTGGCCCTGCAGCTGCAACGGCAGGGCTGCCCCACCGGCGCCTGCGGCGTGCCCTGTCGGGGCGCACCGCGTGATCAGCCGCCGCCCGCATAGCCGCACTGACGCCATGCTTCGAACACGACGACGGCGACTGCATTGCTGAGGTTGAGGCTGCGCTGAGTGCGCCGCATCGGCAGGCGCACGAGTTGCCCGGGCGCGAAGGCTTCGCGCAGGGCCGGCGAAAGGCCAGCCGTCTCGCTGCCGAACACCAGCCAATCGCCCGGTTGAAACTGGATGTCGCCGATCAGCCGACTCGCTCGCGTGGTCAGCGCGAACATGCGACTTGCATCGGGTCGGCACCGCTCGACGAAGTGCGCCCACGACGCATGCCGCTGCACCTGTGCGTACTCGTGGTAGTCGAGCCCGGCGCGCTGCAGTTGCCGGTCGTCCATCGAGAAGCCGAGCGGCTCGACGAGGTGCAGCGCGCAGCCGGTGTTGGCGGCCAGCCGGATCACATTGCCCGTGTTCGGCGGGATCTCCGGCTGCACGAGGACGATGCGAAACACGATCGGCCAGCGAGACGGTGACGGCGAGCGTCAGATCATTCCGCGTGCGCGGGCGTTCGCGCAACGACCCACGCGCGCACGCGGCGCACGCCGCACCGGCGCAAGACACCGGCGATCTCGGTCAGCGTGGCGCCGGTGGTGAGGACGTCGTCGACCACCGCCACGTCCGCGCCGTTCAGCAACGTGGCGCGCGAAGGCTCGACCATGAAAGCGTTCTTCACGTTGGCGGCTCGCTGCTCACGAGGTAGCGCAAGCTGATGCGGCGTGTTGCGCACGCGTGCCAGGAGCGTCGCATTGGCGCGGCCGCCGTTGCGCAGCCGGCGTGCGACCTCCCAGGCCTGGTTGAAGCCGCGCTCAGCGATGCGCTCGTCGCTGAGCGGTACCGGCAGGATCCAGTCGACCGGAGGCCCGGCGCGCGCGTCGATCGCGCCCGCGAGCAGGCGCGCGAACGGGTCGCACAGGTCGAGCGCGCCGTGGAACTTCAGATCCGTCAGCAATCGATCCCAGGGGTAGGCGTAATCAACCGCGGCGACCGCTTCATCGAAGGCAGGCGATTCACGCACGCAGGCGCCGCAGGCGGGCTGCTCTGCCGGTAACGGGGCCGCACAACGCAGACATCGCGGCCGCAGCGCGGCAAACCGTTGGAGGCACGATCTACACAGCCGGCCTCGGTCCCACGATCGGCACACTGCACACTGGCCTGGCCAGCGCGACATCGATGATGTCATTCGGGTGAACCGGTGTGACGTCGAGTTCGACACGT
This sequence comes from Burkholderiales bacterium, assembly GCA_020354665.1. Classification (GTDB taxonomy): domain Bacteria; phylum Pseudomonadota; class Gammaproteobacteria; order Burkholderiales; family Burkholderiaceae_C. Next base: position 1,284,096 of record CP070653.1, on the reverse strand, counting down.
CGCCAATATACTGGCCCGGGTCATGAGTCACGCTCTGCCGACGCAGCCGTCGGCCTGCTCGCGTCCCGATCCGGCGGCGGTGGCACGCGCCTTGAGCCGCCTTGCACAGGCGAGCGCGGCGCCGTGGCTGCACGGCGAGATTGCGCGGCGCATGGTCGCCCGGTTGGCCGCGATTCGCCGGCAACCTCGCACGGTGATCGACTGGTGGAGCTTCACCGGCGGGGCGCAGCAGCTGCTCGCCGCGGCGTACCCCACCGCACGGCGGCTCCTCGTCGAGCCGACCAGCGCGCTGCGCGCACGCAGCGAGGCCGGTCTGGCTCGTCCTTGGTGGTCGCTGCGCAAGGGCGCACGAGCCGCGGTGATCGACGTCAGCGAGGCTCGCGGCACCGAAGCCGACCTGTTGTTTGCCAACATGACGCTGCACGCCGAGGCGGATCCGCTCGCGACGTTCGTGCGCTGGCACGATGCCCTGGCCGTCGACGGCTTCCTGATGTTCTCGACATTCGGCCCCGACACCGCGCGTGAGCTGCGCGCGCTGTACCGTGCATCCGGATGGGGCGAGCCTGCTTGCGACTACCTCGACATGCACGACCTCGGAGACATGCTGCTGCAGGCGGGTTTCGCTGATCCGGTCATGGACATGGAGCAGGTGACCTTGACGTGGGCCGGCCCGCGCGAGTTGCTCTCCGAACTGCGCGGGCTGGGGGGCAATTTCCACTGTCGGCGCGTGGCCGGTCTTCGCACACCGCGATGGCATGCCCGCCTGCTCGAGTCTCTGGCCACGCATGTCCAGCGCAACGGCCGCTTGGCAGTGACCTTCGAGATCGTCTACGGCCACGCGTTCAAGCCCGCGCCGCGGGTGCCGGCCGGCCGGCAGACCGCGATCGGCGTCGAAGCGCTGCGATCGATGGCCCGCTCGGGACGCCGTCCGACCGAGGGTTCGGCCCGATCCGCGGCAGCCTAGTGCCGGTCATTTGATACGATAGAATTTTTTTCGGGTTGCAGAGCCGTGCGGGGACTCTGCGCGAAGTGGCGTTGGCGGGGTAGGCGGAGTCGGGACCAGTGCATTGCGTCGGCCGTGAGCAGGCATGTCGGTAGCGGCTTCGCAGCGCACATGGAAGCCGGAGCCTGGCGCGCTCACTGCGGCTTCGGTTGACGACTGCCGGACCGACGCGGCCACGGAACGTGTCAGCCTGGAATGGGTGCTGCGTCGTAACTGCTCGCTGTCGCCCAAGCAGCTGATCGTCGCCTGCTTTGGCATCGGCGGCGTCGCGCTGGCGATTGCGGTGGGGTTTTGGTGGTCGGGGGCGACGCTGGTGGTGCCATTCGCCTGCATCGAATTGCTGGCTCTCGGAGCGGCGCTTCTTGTCCATGCCCGGCATGCCCTCGACAGCGAAAGGCTGCTGCTGCGCGATGGGCTTCTGGTGGTGCAGCGGGTCTACGGCGGTCGGAGCGAGCGGATGGAATTCGAAGCAGCGTGGGTGCGCGTGACTGCACGGGGAAAGGGCTCGCTCGTCGAACTGACGGGAGGTGGGCGGCGCGCGGTGGTCGGGCGATTCGTGGCGCCGGCGCTGCGCCTGCGGCTCGCCAGGGAATTGCGCAGCGCGTTGCGTGGCACGGCCGCGTGACCGTGCATCAGTATCTGAACGATGGGTGGACGAGACGACGATGAAGAAACTCCCAGTGAACCTCGGTGCGGCGGTTTGCCTGCTGACGCGCGGCGTCGCGGCTGCGGCTGCCGGCCTGGCGGCGCCGGCCGTGCTGGCGGTCAACGATCTGCCGGGCGGACCGGCGGTCAACCAGCTCGATCTGCACCCGCCGGTGACCCAGATTGCCGCCGACATCCAGACGCTGCACTACGGACTGATGGTCGTCTGCGTGGTGATCTTCGTCGCGGTGTTCGGGGTGATGTTCTATTCGATCCTCAAGCACCGCAAGTCGGTCGGCCACAAGGCGGCGCACTTCCACGAGAGCGTCGCGGTGGAAATCGCCTGGACGATCGTGCCGTTCATCATCGTCGTCCTGATGGGATTTGCCGCGACCAAGACCGTGGTCGCGCAGAAGGACACGACCAATGCCGACCTGACGATCAAGGTCACCGGCTACCAGTGGAAGTGGGGGTACGACTACCTGAAGGGGGAGGGTGAGGGCATCGGCTTTCTGTCGACGCTCGACACGCAGCAGCGGCTGATGTCTGACTCGGGCCGGCCCGATCCGGTCGACAACTACCTGCTCAAGGTCGACAACCCGCTGGTCGTTCCGGTGGACAAGAAGATCCGCATCATCACCACGGCCAACGACGTGATCCATGCCTGGATGGTGCCGGCCTTTGCGATCAAGCAGGACGCGATCCCGGGCTTCGTGCGCGACGTGTGGTTCCGCCCGACACAGACCGGCGACTTTTTCGGCCAGTGCGCCGAGCTCTGCGGCAAGGAACACGCGTACATGCCGATCCACGTGAAGGTGCTGTCCCAGGTCGACTACACCGCCTGGGTCGAGGGCAAGAAGAAGGAGATGGCCGCCAAGGCCGATGACCCGAACAAGGAATGGAAGCTCGACGAACTCGCTGCGCGCGGTGAGAAGGTCTACAGCGCCAATTGCGCCGCCTGCCACCGCGCCGACGGCAAGGGTGCCGGACCGATCAAGGCGCTGGACGGCTCGCCGATCGTCCTCGATGCCGACAAGGGCAAGCAGATCGCGATCCTTCTCAACGGCGCGGCCAACGGCGCGATGCCGTCGTGGAAGGCGCTGTCCGACACCGAAATCGCGGCCGTCATCACCTACACCAAGAACAGCTGGTCCAACAAGACGGGGCAGATCGTGCAGCCCGCCGAAGTCGTCAGCGCCCGCAAGTAAGCGATCCCCCGAGGAAGGAAACATCCCCATGAGCGCAGTTCTCGACCAGCACGGTGTTCACGCGCCCGGCCATTCGCACGACGAACATCACCCGCACGGCTGGCGCCGCTGGCTGTTCGCGACGAACCACAAGGACATCGGCACGATGTACCTGTTGTTCTCGTTCACGATGCTGATGATCGGCGGACTGCTCGCACTGCTGATCCGGGCGGAACTGTTCCGCCCCGGCCTGCAGTTCGTGAATCCCGACCTGTTCAACCAGTTCACGACGATGCACGGCCTGATCATGGTGTTCGGCGCGATCATGCCGGCGTTCGTCGGCTTCGCGAACTGGCTGGTCCCGATGCAGATCGGCGCCGCCGACATGGCCTTCGCGCGGATGAACAACCTGAGCTTCTGGCTGCTGATCCCGGCCGCGGTCCTGCTCGCTTCGTCGTTCTTCGTGCCCGGCGGGGCACCGGCGGCCGGCTGGACGATCTATGCGCCGCTGACGCTGCAGATGGGCATGTCGATGGACATGGCGATCTTCGCACTGCACATCATGGGTGCGAGTTCGATCATGGGCTCGATCAACATCATCGTCACGATCCTGAACATGCGTGCACCCGGCATGACGCTGATGAAGATGCCGCTGTTTCCGTGGACCTGGCTGATCACCGCCTACCTGCTGATCGCGGTGATGCCGGTGCTGGCCGGCGCGATCACGATGACGCTGACCGACCGCCACTTTGGCACGAGCTTCTTCAACCCGGCCGGCGGCGGCGACCCGATCATGTACCAGCACATCTTCTGGTTCTTCGGGCACCCCGAGGTCTACATCATGATCCTGCCGGCGTTCGGCATCATCAGCGCGATCGTGCCGGCCTTCGCGCGCAAGCGGTTGTTCGGCTACACGTCGATGGTTTATGCCACCGCGTCGATCGCGATCCTGTCGTTCATCGTCTGGGCGCACCACATGTATACGACAGGCATGCCGGTGACGGGGCAGCTGTTCTTCATGTACGCGACGATGCTGATCGCCGTGCCGACGGGCGTGAAGATCTTCAACTGGGTGGCCACGATGTGGAGGGGCTCGATGACCTTCGAGACGCCGATGCTGTGGGCCGTCGGCTTCATCTTCGTGTTCACGATGGGGGGCTTCACCGGACTGATCCTGGC
>CP070653.1:1246619-1279982 GCA_020354665.1 Burkholderiales bacterium | reverse complement strand
GAGGTCGACGGTGGCCAGTGTGACGTCGCCGTGCTTGTGCACGTGGACGTCATGGTCTGGGGCAGTCGCGTTGTCGGGCCTGACTCGCCCACTCCACCCAAACCACAGTCCCCCGGAACTCTTCAGGGCATCGCCAAGCGCCACCGCGAGCCCGCCAGCCGCGGCCTTGCGCGGGTCGGCGACGCGGTTGGAGACGACGACCAGGCGCGCCATCAATGTGCCTCCGAGCCGATCGCGTGCCGATGCTCGAGCAGCGTCACCGCGTCGCCCAACCATGCCCGCACGGCCTCCGGGCCGCTGAGCCGATGCATGGCCGCGGTCTCGCCGTCTCCGATCTTTACTGCCACCCCGCCAAGATCCTGCACCGCCTGAAACGCCGCTTCGTCGGTAACGTCGTCGCCGAAGTACCACGGCCGCCGCTGCTGGAAGAGCGGCTCTTCGAGGAACGCACGCACCGCGCGCCCCTTGTCCGCGATCGCGGGTTTCAGCTCGAGCACCATCTTCCCTCGCAGCACGACCATGCCGGGCGAAACAGCCGCGACGTCCGCCATCGTCTCTTCGCACAGCGGCTGCAGCTGTGGTGCCTGCCGGAAATGCAGTGCCACCGCACCCGGCTTGACCTCGCATCGCAGCGAAGGCTCGCGATGACATAGCGCCTGGATCGCCGACACGGCCTCCGTCAGGTCGGGCCGCTGCACGCAATGCAGGCGCCCGTTCGCGTCTCGCCGCTCGACGCCATGCACGCCTGCGCACGGCAGTTGCAGGGGAGCGAGGTAGGCATCGATCTCGGCCAGCGGTCGTCCGGTCACGACCACCAAAGCCACGTCAAGCGACTGCAGCCGCGACAGCAGCGACGAGAGCCCGGCTGGCGGGGCCACGCGATCCGGCGAGGGAGCGATGGGAACCAGCGTGCCGTCGAAATCGAAGAACCACGCCGCGCCCGAAGAGGGCGTCGGAAGTTCGTTCATCGCCGTACCTTAACGCATTCCGAAAGTCGCACTCGAATGCGCGGTTACGACGCTGCGCAGCGGCCCGCCACGGCCCTGCCTGGCGTCTGTGACGCTCGATGCGCGCAGACGCGTCGTCGACCCGTTCAGCGCATTCGCGCGACGTCGCTGCACGCGGCGTCGGCGATGGCACTGGCAGTGCCCGGCGATCGCGTCGCTCGCCGCACGACCCAGCACCGCGCGCGAAGATTGCCTAGCCGCGAGCTCTGCTCAGAGCATCTCGCCGCCGCGGGCGCGCCGGATGATGTCGAATGCGGTGACGAGGTCGTCGATCGGGATCTGGCCTGGGGCCGAGGCCTTCTCGCCAACGGCAAACGACAGACTCGAACCGAACAGGCCGCCGACGATGCGCGAAACCGAGCCGAGCGGCCCGATCGACATGCTGATCAGCGGAATGCGCACCTTCGTATCGGCCTCGGCCGTCGCCGCCAGCAGGCGCAGCACGTCGGCACGCTCGCGCGGCTTGACCTGCACCATCGCGACGTCGGCACCCAGTCGCTCCGCCTCGAGGAACCGGTCGACGAGGAATTCGTGGCCAGGCGTGTAGCTGTGGTTGTGGTACGAGAGGATCAGCCGCACTTCCTGCGCCTGCGTGCTCTGCCGGACGTGCCGCACGAGCTCGGCGTCGTTGTCGATCTCGAAGTCGATGAAGTCGACCATACGCGTCGCAGCCACCGCCTCGTGCAGCGCGACGACCTCCTTCGCGCCGATCGGAACGCGATGCCCGCCGCCTTCCTTGGCACGGCACGTGAAGATGATCGGCAGCCGGCCCGCAGCGCGGCGCAATTCGCGCAGCGTCTCGATCACCGCCGCGGTGTCTGCGATCGCACCGAAATGGTCGACGCGCCACTCGAGCAGGTCGGGCGACTTGGGCAGGATGTGGGCCGCTTCGGCCAGAACGCGCTCGCGCGTCCGGCCCACCAGGGGCGTGCAAACGAGCGGCGTTTCACCGCCAGGCTTCCTGCCGCGCGAATCAAGCACCAGAAGATGTTTCATGCCTCGTACTCCGATAGCGGGGCTTGAACGATGGGGGCGAGCCTCAGGGGCGGCCCTGACTCGCCAGGTAGGCCTTCAGCGTCTCGAGGCATCGCGTTGCGTGTTCCGCATAGCCCATTTCCTCGTGCCGCAGCCGGTTGGGCAACTCGATCGAATAGACACACGGGGGGATGTGAGCCAGGATCGCTGCGATGTCGATACCACCCTCGCCGACGTACAGCCGCGCCTCGCGCATGATGCGGATCATCTCCTGTCTTTCCGTCGGGATCTCGGCTGGAGCGTCGCACAGGTGCGCGAAGTGAAACCACTGGCGCGGCAACGCATCGAGATCAGCCGGGTTGTCGCGCGCCCGGTGGATATGGTGCATGTCGATCATCAGACCCGCGTTGGGACGGTCGATCGTGCGCAGCACGTCGACGGCACCGGCCAGATCGCGTACCGCCGCGATCGGCACGTATTCCAAGTCGACGGTCAAACCCAAGGGCCGTGCCAGATCGCACAACTCGGCGAACTTTTCGATGTAGTACTCGCGCTCACCGCCCCAGATCGACGACAGCACCGCCTTGGCGCCGAGCTCGGCCGACACCTCCATCGCCGGGAGGTACGTCCTGACGTCCACGCCGTCGAAGATGCGTGCCAGCTCGATGTCATGGATGCGCACGCCGGTGGACTTCAGCGCCGACTTCGTCTGCCGCAGCAGTTCCTTGTTTTCGGCGAGCGCGTAGTTGGGCTCGCCGGGCAGTCCCATGTAGATCGGCCGGATGCTGACGTAGTCGTAACCCGCACGCGCAGCGATGTAAGTCATTTCGGGCGGCGCGCAGCCCAGCACCGTCAGGTGGGCCAGCGAAAACTCCTGCTTCATGCTCACCCCCTACGTCAGTTGCCGGTGGCGACGTGGTGAACTTTCTTGCCCGGCGAGTAGATGTCCATGATGTTCCAGTGGCCCGCGGTGGGCACCGGCTCGTTCTTCATGTTGACGTCGATCACGCAGGGTCGGCCCGCCTGGATGGCCTGCTCGAGCGCAGGCTTGAACGCGGCCGCGGTGTCGATCTTCACGCCATCGACGCCGTAAGCCCGCGCGACGGCCGCGAAGTCCGGCGAATACGGCTTGCCGCCCTTCTCGAACACTGTACCGAAGGTCGTGCCGAAGTGCGCCGACTCCAGTCCGGCGATCGTGCCGAAAGCGCGGTTGTTCATCACCACCCAGATGACGCCAATGTCCTGCTCGTGCGCGGTAGCCAGCGCAGCCGGGTTCTGTCCGAAGCCGCCATCGCCGATGAGCGCGACAACGACGCGGTCGGGCCGCGCGATCTTGACCCCCAGCGCCGCCGGTGAACCGAAGCCCATCGTCGCGTAGCCACCGGGTGTGTAGATCGTGCCGGGCGTGTAAATGGGGAACTGCTGCCCGACGCCGTTCTTGTTCCAGCCGACGTCGGTGCAGATCAGCGCGTCGCGGGGCAGCACGGCCCGCAGGTCAGCCAGGATGCGCTCGGGCCGCATCGGCCACTGGTCGCTGCGCTGCGCCTTCAGGTTGCCGGCCGCGAACTTGGCGCGGTTCGCAGCCATCTCGGCCACCAGCTTGTCGCGCTTGATCCCCTTGGGCACCAGCTTGCGCGCGACGCGGTTGAGCACGCGCAGCGCTTCCTTCAGGTCGGCGACCGCGCCGATCTCGACGGGATAGTTGCGGCCGATCTCCGCCGGGTCGATGTCGATGTGGATCAGCCTCGTCGGCGGGATGCGGAACGTGTACTGGTCCTCCCAGGAGCTGCAGTCGGCCTCCGAGAAGCGCGTGCCCAGCGCCAGGATCCAGTCGGCGTTGCGTGTCTTGTCGTTGATGTACTGGGTTCCCCAGAACCCGGTCATGCCGAGGATCAGCGGGTGGTCGTCGGGCAGCGCGCCCTTGCCCATCAGCGTGTGCGCCACGGGTAGCGACAGGTGTTCGGCGAGCTCGCGCATCTGCGCCGCAGCATCGGCCAGCAAGATGCCGCCGCCGACATACAGGACCGGCGACTTGGCGCCGGTCAGCGAGTCGATGATTTTCATCGCCACCGCCTCGTCCAGCGAGGGCTTGTGCAGCGCCTTGGTGTTGGCCAGCGCGCGCTTCCACAGCGCAACGTCGATCTCCTTCGAAAAGACATCCATCGGCACGTCGACCAGCACCGGGCCCGGCCGCCCGCTCTCGGCCAGCGTGAATGCCTTCTCCATGATCTCGGGCATCAAGTGCGGCGAGTCGACACGCCAGGCCCGCTTGACGAACGGCCGGTAGATCTCGTACTGCTGCGCATCGCCGTGCAGGTTGACTTCCTGGTGCGGGTGCTTGCCGTAGTAGTGCGACGGTACGTCACCCGCAATCACCACCATCGGGATCGAATCGAGCGCCGCGTTGGCCACCCCCGTCGCCGCGTTCGTCAGCCCCGGCGACAGATGCGAGAGCACCACCGAGGCGCGGCCGGTCGCGCGCGCGTAGCCATCGGCGGCGTGTGCGGCGATCTGTTCGTGGCGGGTATTGATGAAATTGATCTTCCGGCTCTTGGACAGCGCCGCCAGCACCGCGATGTTGGTGTGACCGCACAGGCCGAAGATGTGCCGGATGCCGCGTCCCTCCAGGTACTTGACCAGCTGGTTGGCGATCAGGTCTGTCTTCATGCCTTCCTCTCGGGATCGCCGTCCCGCGCCGCAGGCGCTGGACGGTGGGTTTCGTCGTTCTTCGGTGGGTGGCCCTGATGCCCCTATGCCGCCTCAGGTCGTGATCGTCTCGACGCCGTTCTCGAGCGCGGGATCGTAGAAGGGGCCAAACAGCTCCTCGTCGGAGGGCCTGTCCTCCTTGATCGGCACCGACACCCACGTGGTATTCATGTAGTGCTTCAGGTAAACGTTCTCGGAGATGATGTTGCCGCCCCAGGTGCCGCAACCCAGGCTCGACGTCATCGGCATGCCGTTGTTGAAGGCGCCGGCATTGGCCTTCGACTGGGGTTGGCGCACCATGATGCGCGACACCGGCGCCGCCAGGGCCAGGCGATTGATGTGATCGGGATTGAACGAGTAGATGCCGCACGAGTGGCCCTTGCCGCCCACTTCGTAGATATCGCGCATCATCTGCAGCGCCTGATCGAAGCCCTTGTACTTGTATAGCGCGAGCAGCGTCGTCAGCTTCTCGCTTGAGAAGTGGTGCTCCTTGCCGATGCCGTCCCCGTGAACCATGATGAACTTGCGGTCCGCCGGGATCTCGAAGCCGGCGATCTGGGCCAACTGCTGCGGCGCGATGGCCACGGTGTTCGAGGTGCGGTGGCGCTCGGCGTCCCACATCGCCTTGCGCAGCAGTTCCTTCTCTTGCGGCGTCGCGAGGTAGCCCCCTTCCGACTGCAGCTGCGCCACCAGGCGGTCGAAGATCGACGCCTCGATGATCAGGTTGCCGTCGGCCGAACAGCCCGAGCCGAAGTCGCTGGTCTTGGAGACACGCGTGTTGCGCGCTGCCTCGGCGACGTCGGCGGTCTCGTCGATGATCATCGTCGAGTTGCCTGCGCCAACGCCATAAGCCGGCGTGCCCGAGCTGTAGGCGGCGCGCACCATCGGCTGGCCGCCGGTGGCGATGATGAGGTCGGCACGCGCCATCAGCGCCTGCGACATCGGGATGTTGACTTTCGTGAGGCACTGCAGGATGTCGGGCGGCGCGCCCTCGGCCTGAAGCGCCTCGCGCATCAGGCGCACGGTTTCGAACGAGGTGCGCTTGGAGCGCGGGTGCGGCGAGAAGATGACGACGTCGCGAGCCTTGATGCCATAGATGGCATTGCCGGCCGGCGTCAGGTCGGGATTGGTCGTCGGCACGATGCAGGCGATGATCCCGGCGGGCTTGCCGTACTTGACGAGGCCCTTCTCGGGAACTTCCTCGATGATCCCGACGCTCTTCTGGCGCAACGCGTCGCGCAGCACGCCGCGGATCTTCATTCGCTTGCCCATGCGGCTTTCAGCGTCGCCGAGACCCGATTCCTGGATCCCCATATCGACCAGGCGCGTGAAGGTCCTCTTGTTCGCCACGGCCCACGCCACGGCCTGGCACAAGCGGTCGACGCGTGCCTGGTCGTAGGTCTCGATGATCGCGAGCGCCTTGCGCGCCCGCTCGAAGACCTCGTCGAGTTCCTGCTGCTGTTCCGGGGTGATGCCCTTCTTCTGTTCGGTTGCAGTAGCCATCTGGCAAGTCTCCTAAGACGGTACGGATCAAGAGATCAGGCGCTGCGCGACACCTCTCTCGCGGCAAGCCGAACGAGCCCCGCCCGCATGCGCAACTGCACGGCTGCCGGACAGAAAAGAGGCCGATTCGCCGGGTCCTTGTTGGTCCGCAGCGTTCTCTCCGAACCATCCGCACACGATAGGGTCTCCTGTTGCTGTCGCAATCGCCGTCCGATGCAACCGCCCTGGGTGAAGATAGCCCTCGCGACCCATATCGTCCATGCCATGGGCGCAATACACTGCATTTGTCCGGGTAATGAACGCACTGCCCGGGAGCGGTCCGTTGTTGGCCAGCGGGCGCTCGGGGCCTGGCCCAGCCGGTGTCGGTGAGATCAGAGCAGGAACAGCTTCGCCGCCACGCCCCGGAGCCACTGGTTACCGGGATCCTGATGGTAGCGCGCGTGCCAGTGTTGCTTGATGCTGAACGAGGGCACGTCGAGCGGGCAGTCCATCACCCGTAGCCCGGCCATGTGCGCGAGCGTCTCGCCGATGCGGCGTGGCAGCGTCGCGATCAGGTCGGTGACCGAAACGATGCCCGACAGGCCCAGGAAGCCGGGCAGTTCGAGCACGACGCGGCGCTGCACCCTCTGGCGCGCCATGGCGTCCTCGAGCATTTGCGCGCCGGTGCCGGCCGTGATCGCCACGTGTCCTTCCTCGCGGTAGGCGTCGAGCGTCAGCGCATCGCCAATGCGCGGATGGCTGGCGTTCACGAGGCACACCCAATCTTCCGGGTAGAGCATCTGCTGGTAGAACCCCGACTCCAGCCACGGGATGAAACCCACCGCCAGATCGGCCTGGCCTGATTGCAGCGCGTCACCGGTCTGGGCGTCGATGCGCGCGGCAACCAGCCTCACGTTGGGCGCGACCTCGCGTACGTGCGCGAGGAGTTGCGGCATCAGGCACAGGTGGCTGGAGTCGGCCATGCAGATGCGGAACTGCCTCGTCGACGACCCCGGATCGAATTCGTCGCTCGCGCTGGCGAAGTGGCGCAGCGACTGCAGCACCGAGCGCGCCGTGGTGATCAGCGCTTCGGCACGGGGGGTCGGCTGCATGCCGGCCGGCGTGCGCACGAAGAGCGGGTCGTTCAGCTGGGCGCGCAACTTGCCCAGCCAGATGCTGACAGTCGGTTGCTGCTGCCCCATCTTCTCGGCCGTCCGGGTGACGCTGCGCGTGTCGTAGATCAGCTCGAACATGCGCAGCAACCGCACATCGAGCAGGCCGTCGTCGGGTTCCGTGGGGGGCAGGGTTTTCATTGCCCCATGAAATCTACTGTATTGCGCCCATGGCATGGAAGATATGGCGCCGACCCACTATCGTGTTGCCATCTGCACGAGACGACCCCGACCCATGAGCAGCACGAATTTGCGCCCGACCGATGTCCTGATCAGCGAAGTGGGCCCCCGTGACGGCCTGCAGTCCGTCAAGGCCGTGATGCCGACGGCGAACAAGCTTCTGTGGATCGACGCCCTCGTCGCCGCGGGCCTGCGCGAGATCGAGGTCGGCTCGTTCGTGCCGGCAAAGCTGCTCCCGCAGATGGCCGACGTCGCCGAAGTGGTACGTCACGCCTTGACCCACCCCGGCGTCACCGTGATGGCGCTGGTGCCCAACCTGCGCGGTGCCGAGGCGGCGCTGCGAGCCGGGGTCCACAAGTTGACCCTGCCCGTTTCCGCGAGTGAGGCGCACTCGCTCGCCAACGTGCGCAAGACCCGCGTCGACATGGTCAAGGAGGTCAGCGCGATCGTGCAACTGCGCGACGAAATTGCACCAGGCGTCAAGGTCGAGACCGGCATGTCGACGGCGTTCGGCTGCACGATCCAGGGCGAGGTCAGCGAGGACGACGTCGTCTGGCTTGCAAAGGAGTGTGCCGGCGCGGGCGCTGACGAGGTCGGCCTGTCCGACACTACGGGCATGGCCAACCCGGCGCAGGTGCGCCGGCTGTTCGACAAGGTGCGCGCCGCGATCGGCGAGCGTACCGGCGCCGCGCACATGCACAACACCCGCGGGCTGGGCCTGGCGAACTGCCTCGCCGCCTGGGATGTCGGCGTGCGCACCTTCGACGCCTCGCTGGGAGGCCTTGGCGGCTGCCCGTATGCGCCCGGTGCGTCGGGCAACGTCGTGACCGAAGACCTGGTCTTCATGTTCGAGGCGATGGGGTTGAACACCGGCGTCGACCTGGACAGGCTGATCGCGGCCCGCGAGCCGTTGAAGCGGGGCCTGCCCGGCGAGCCGATCTACGGCATGACGCCGGAGGCCGGTCTGCCGAAGGGCTGGGTACCCCACCGCGTGACCGTTTGAATCGGCGCCCTCCGGCGCCGGACGTCCGGTATCAGCCGACCTGGTCGGCGGGCGGCGCACTAGCCGCGGCCGTCGGACCGCGCACCCTGCGACCCCCCGCTGATCGCTGACGCCTTGCGGCGCGCCGCCACCGCGGCGACGAGCGACGCCATGCGCTCCTGCGCGCGACGCGCGCGCTGAACCGGATCCAACGTGGCCGACAGCGACTTCACCGGCGCCTCCAGGCTCAGCGGCACATCCGCCGGCAGCATCGACAGCATGCCGACCAAGTCCAGATCGCCTTCACCCGGGTACGCACGCTCATTGCGCGCTTGATAGATCATCGTCTCGAGATCGCGCGGCCGCGGCCCCACCGCGTCGCACACCTGGACGTAGTCGATCAGCGCACGGGGCAGTGCCGCGAGGTCAGCGAGCGTGCCACCCGAGCGGTCGACGTGAATCGTGTCGACCATCAGTCGCGCATCCACGTCGCCACATGCCTCGATGACCGCGACCGCCGCGCCGAGCGTCGGGATGCCCGTCCACGGCGTCGGTTCGAGATTCATCCGCACGCCGTAGCGGCGCCCGAGTTCGCAGAGCCGGCGCAGCAGGTCGGCGAGGCGCTGCGGATCGGGCTCGTCGCCGTTGACGACGGCTTCGCGCGCACCGAGCACGGCCGCGGATTCGAGCACCGGCTCGAACGCGGCCAAGTCAACGCCCTGCTTCAGCCTGAACACGCCGAAGTCGAAGACCGCCACGCCGGTGTCACGCATCCGCGCGAGGGTTTCGCGTCGCATCGGTGAATCGCCGAGCATCGGATGTTGCCGCTCCCCCGGCGGCGCCGCCGGATTGAGCCTGAGCCCGACGTGGCCGAACCCCGAGACCGCCGCGGCCTCTACCAACTGCGGCGGCGTCAGTTCAAACAGCGTGAGATGGTCGAGCGAGACGATGGGCACGGGGTGGCGCTGCTGCGGCGGGCCGTGGGCGTGGCGTCAGCGCACCGCGCGCGCCGGTGGCTTGCCAGGGACCGTGGCCAGCACGCGATCGCCGAGCCCCCCGTCGAGCCGCAGGTCGATGCCCGTCACGTAACTGGATTCGGGCGACAGCAGGTGCACGACCGCTTGAGCGACATCGTCGGGCCTGCCGATGCGTCCGAGTGGAACCGCGGCTTCGCGTCGCCTGAGCAACTCGGCATCGCGGTAGATGGGTTCGGACAGCGGCGTGCGGATCAAGCCCGGAGAGACCGTGTTCACGCGGATGCCCTCCGATGCCCACTCCTGTGCGAGCTGCCGACACAGCATCACCAGCGCCGCCTTGGCCGGCGAATACGCGCCCAGCCCCGGGAACGGGTACAGAGCCGCCACCGAAGCCACCGCAACGATCGCGCCCCGGCTCTGCACGAGCGCGGCGCGCGCCGTCCTCGCGAGCAGCCAGGTCGCGCGCGCATCGAGCGCAAAGACGCGATCCCACTCCGCGACGTCGAGCGTCGCCAGCGGCGACGCGCACACAATGCCCGCATTCGAGACCAGCACGTCCAGCCCACCACAGCATCGGACCGCGTCCTCCGCGACGCGCATGCAGTCGCCGGCGTCGCCAAGATCACCGTGGACGGCATGGGGCTGGGCGCCTTGTGCTGTGAGCTCCGCGCACAGCGCGTCAAGCGCTGCACCGGGTTTCGACGCGGCAACGGCGATCACGAGGCGCCGCCCCCGGGAACGCGCGGATGCCGCCAATGCAAGGCAGGTCGCGCGTCCAATGCCGCCGGTGGCGCCCGTCACCAGCGCACGCAAGAGGCCACTCGCTTCTTGGCTCAAATCAGGACTCCGGTTCCCCGGTGCGGGTCAGCGGGCGGCCGGCTCGGCACCAGCAGCGGGCCTGCACCTGCCTCGATCGCGCACCTGACCGCTGGCATGCCAGTGGAGCGCAACAGGGCACTCCGTGTCAATCGAGGCAGCAACATCGCGGCATCGATGCACCGAGCGCTCAGCAGTCACCGGCTTGCTTGACACGGCACGCGCGCAGATAGTCCACTGAGGCACGAGCTCAGACGCGACCACGCAAGTCAGGCCATGCGTTTTCCCCACCTCTTTCAGCCCGGTCGAATCGGCACGCTGGAGATCCGCAATCGCATCATCGGCTCGCCGATGGAGCGCAACTATTGCACCGCCGAGGGCAGGGTCACCCAACGCTACATCGACTACATGGCGGCGCGCGCGCGCGGTGGAGCCGGTCTGTTCTACACGGAAGCGACGTACGTTGATCCGCGCGGCAAGGGGCGGACCTACCAGATGGGTCTGCACGACGACGACCTCGTCCCCGATTTCGCACGGCTCGTGCGCGCGGTGCACCGCCACGGCGGCGTCATTGGCCCGGAACTCAACTACGGCGGGCGTGTCGTCCAGCCGTGGATCAGCGGACTGCAGAGTCGTGCGCCCTCGGTGGTGCCGTACGCAGGTGCAGGCGGCTTCGCCCCGCGCGCACTTGATCGTGGGGAGATCGCCGAGATCGTGCAGCGGTTCGCCGATGCGGCGCGCCGGGCGATCGAGGCGGGCTGTGATTTCGTGGGGATCCACAGTGCGCACGGCTACCTGCTGAGCCAGTTCCTCTCGCCGTGGTGCAACAAGCGCGAGGACGAGTACGGCGGCAGCCTCGCGGGCCGCATGCGCTTCCCGCTCGAGGTGGTCAGGGCGGTGCGTCAGGCGATCGGCGGCGGTCCACCGATCCTGTACCGCATCAGCGGCGACGAGCATCAGGACAACGGACTTTCGCTCGCCGACGTCTGCGCAATCGCACCGCACCTGGTGGCGGCCGGCGTCGACTTGATCGACGTGTCGGCCGGCATGTACGAGACGAACTGGTGGATCACGCAGCCGATGGAGATGCCGCAAGGCGTGCTCGCGCCGCTCGCGCGCGAGGTGCGAAGGCACGTCGACGTGCCCGTCAGCGTCTCCGGCCGTCTCACCGATCCCAGCGTGGCCGACCATCTGATCGCGTCCGGCACTTCGGACTTTGTCACGCTGGGCCGCGCACTGCATGCGGACCCCGCGTTCCCGAACAAGGCGCGGGACGGCCATACCGATGAGATCTGCACCTGCATCGCGTGCAACCAGGGCTGCAGCGACATGCACTCGCGCGGCCTGCCCATCGTGTGCCTGGTCAATACCACCAGCGGTCGAGAGCGAGAGTACGCGATCCGGCGTACCGCGGCTCCGAAACGCATCACTGTGGTGGGCGGTGGTCCGGCAGGCCTGGAAGCCGCACGCATCCTGGCGCTGCGCGGTCACGCGGTGACGCTCTTCGAGCGCGACGAGGAGCCAGGAGGCCAGATGAAACTCGGCCGCCATGTGCCTGGCCGGGAGGAGTTCGCTGGCCACCTGCCCTGGCTCGCGAGCGCAGTGGCGCGGGCCGGTGTCACGCTCAAGCTCGGGGTCGAGGCCACGGCGGACGATGTGCTGGCCGGGCAGCCGGACGTCGTGGTCGTCGCCACGGGCTCGAGGCTCGGCTTGCCGGCGATTCCGGGGATTCTCGACAGCCCCGTCGTCGATGCGTACGAGATCCTGCGTCGTCCGCGTGCCAGCATCGGGCGCGCCCTCGTCATCGGCGGTGACATTCGGGGGGTGGCCGTCGCGCGGCTGCTCGCCGACAAAGGAATCGAGGTCGTGTTGGTCGAACCCTCGCGCGAGCTGGTCACCGACATCGGCATGCGATCGCGCCGCTTCCAGATCGGCGCACTGGCGGAGCATTCGAAGGTCACGATCCATCTCGGCACCACGATCGAGGCGCTCGGCGAGCGCAGCGCCGTGCTCTGGAATGATCGCGAGCGCTGGCAAGAGGCCGTCGACCTCGTCGTGCCGACGCGCGTGCTGCTCCCGGTCACCCGGGTTGCGGATGAACTCTACGAACGGCAACCGTCGCTGGAGGTTCACGTCATCGGCGACTGCGCCGAGCCGCGCACGGCGCTCGAGGCAATCCACGACGCGGCGGCGCTGGCGCATCGGCTGTAGAGCAGCGCCGGTGCGTGTGTCGAGGCCATCGGTGGTGCCTGCGCCCAGGTCGCTGCCGCAAGCGGAGTGCAAGAGATGAGCAGGCTGTCGCGTGCACGGGGAACGATGCTGCTGCTGTTCGACGTGGCCGAAGACGCCGTCGCCGAACATGATGACTGGCATACGCACGAGCACATGCCCGAGCGGCTGGCCATTCCCGGATTCCTGCGCGGGACGCGCTGGACACGACCATCGACCGGCCCGCGCTATTGCGTCCTCTACGAGGTCGACAGCCCCGCTGTACTGGACAGCGCCGCCTACCGCGAACGCCTCGACCACCCGACGCCGTGGACGGCGAAGATGATGCTGCACTACCTCGGGATGCGCAGGACGCTGTGCGAGATCAAGGGTGGTGACGGCGAGGGCATCGGTTCCGCGTGCCTCGTCGTGACCTTCGCGCCTGCGCTGGGAAGAACGGAGCAACTACGCGAGCGGCTGGTCGACACGTTGCGACCGCTGGCCGGCCGGCGCGGCCTGGTGGCCTGGCGATGGCTCGAGAATGCTCTGCAAGCGCCCATGACGCACGAGCAGTCGATCCGTGGTCGCGACAGCGCGATCCATTCGGCGCTGTGGGTGACGGGGTACGACGTGGACGCCGTCGCGTCGCTCGCCGAGGCCGAACTCGGCGCACAGCGCATGAGCGGCTACGGTGCCGTGGCCGTCGATCATGCCGTGTTCGGGCTGGCGTACAGCTTGACCTCCCCCGGTGCCTAGGCGCTGCAGCCAACTCCACCGGCGCCTGCTGCGCGCGAAGCGCCGGCCCCCGACACGACGATCGCTTCAGCCCGAATAGCCGAACAAGCGCGGCAGGAACAACACCGCGTCGGGAACATAGGTGATGATCATCAGGGCGATGAACATGACGCCGAGGAAGGGCATCACCTCGCGCGTGATCTCCCGCAGTGAGACATTCGCGACCTTGGTCATCATGAACAGCAGCAGGCCGTAGGGCGGCGTCACCAGGCCGAACATGATGTTCGTTACGGCCATGACCCCGAAATGCACCGGGTCGATGCCCAGTGCGGTGGCCGTGGGCAGCAGGACCGGCAGGATCACCAGGATGATCGTCGTGCCCTCGAGCAGGCAACCGAGCACCAGCAGGATGACGTTGACGAGCATCAGGAAGCCCGTCTGCGACAGATCCGTGGCGGTGAGGATCGCGCTCACCGTCTTGGGGATGTTCTCGACGGTGATGACGTAGTTGTAGGCCATCGCGCCCGCGATCAGCATGCCGATCGACACGCTCGTGCGAGCGCTGCCGAGGAGCGAGCGGTAGATGCCGCTCGGACTCACGCTGCGATAGAGACCGCCGGCGATCAGCAACGCGTAGGCCGCGGCCACGGCTGCCGCCTCGGTGGGCGTGGTGATTCCGCTGTAAAGGCAGGTGAACAGGATGATCGGCATCAGCAGTGCCGGAAACGCCTCCCTCGTCACTCGAGGTATTTCGCTCACCGGCACTTTCGCTTCGACGGGGAACTTTCGCCGCTTGCCGACGGCAACGATCAGCGCCATCTGTACGGCGCCGATCAGTAGACCGGGGACTACGCCCGCGAGGAAGAGGTACCCCACCGATGCGTCGGACACCAGCGAATAGACGACGAGGGGAATCGACGGCGGCAGGATCGGGCCGATCGTGGCCGAGACCGCGGTCAGCGCGGCGGCGAACCCGCGCGTGTACTTCCCCTCGCGCGTCATCAGGTTCTGCATGATCTTGCCGGCGCCGGCCGCATCGGCCAGCGCCGAGCCGGACATGCTCGCGAAGACGATGCTCTGCGCAACGTTGACAAGCGCGAGGCCGCCCCGGAACCGTCCGACCAGTGCGTTGCAGAACCGCACCAGCCTGTCCATGATGCTGCCGGCGTTCATGAACTCGGCAGCGAGGATGAACAGCGGAATGGCCAGCAGAAGGTAGCTGGTCATCATGCCGTTGAGGATCTGTTCGGCCGCCGTCCCGACATCGAGCCCCGCTGCGAACAGGTAGAGCACCGACCCGCCGACCATTGCCAGGCCGATCGGCAGACCGAGCAGACTCAAGACGACGATGGTCAGCAGCGAAAGGGTGAACGGGCTCGGCAAGCTCATCGCACCCGGCCCTCGTCCATCGTCTGCTCGCTCGGCGGCTCACCGCGCAGGCCTTCCCACAGCAACCAGAGGTAGCGCAGGATGATCGCGAGTACGAACACCACGTAGATCGAGTACAGCCAGTCGAGGCGGATGTTGAGGTACGAGGACTTCTCGACCTTCATGAACGCGACGTACTTGTATGTAGCGGGCAGCGACAGGCCGAACAGCGCGACGGTGGCCACCGAGACGATCAAGGCCATCACCCGTCGAACGCGTGGCCCGGCCACCGAGGTGAGGATGTCGAAGCGGATCTCGTCCTTCTCCTTCAGGGCCAGGGCCGTGCCCAGAAGCACCAACCACAGCCAGCAGATGACCACGGTCTCGGTGGACCAGCCGGTCGGCAGGTTCAGGAAGTAGCGGAAGACGATCTGGGTGACGAAGGCGGTGAACATGATGCCGAGCAAGACGGCAATCACGTTCTCGGCTCGACGCTGCACCCAGCCTGCCACCGTGCGAATCAATGAATCCATGTCGTGTTCCTCAAGCGCACGCGTGCCCGCTCGGCTTGGCGGCCGGGGCCGGACCACCCTGGGGGTCCGAAGCGTATCGGCCCGTTTACTTTAACTTTACGGCCCGGATCTTCGGCAGGCGACCTCGCGGCCAGGCCTTGGCCTCGTCGGAGGCCCTCGCGCGACACGGAAGACGCCAGATCAACCGGCGTAACCGAGCAGCCGCGGCAGAAACAGCGAGATCCCGGGGAACAGCGTGATCAGCGCCAGCGCGCCGAACATCACGTACAGGAACGGCAGCGATTCACGCACGATTTCGCGCAGCGGCACGTTGGCGATCTTGGTCATCATGAACAAGAGCAGGCCATAGGGCGGAGTCACCAGCCCCAGCATGATGTTGGTCACGGCCATCACGCCGAAATGCACCGGATCGACGCCGAGCGACTGCGCGGTGGGCAGCAGCACGGGCAGGATCACGAGGATGATCGTCGTGCCCTCCAGGAAGCAGCCCAGGATCAGCAACAGGAAGTTGACCGCGAGCAGAAACGCGAGTGGCGTCATCTCGTAGGCCTTGAGCATTGCGCTCAGCGTCTTCGGGATGTTTTCGGCCGTGATCACGTAGTTGAAGACGAGCGCGCCAGCGATCAGCATGCCGATCGATACCGTGAGGCGCGCGCTCGTTCGCAGCGAGTGGTACACGTCCGTCGGGCGCACGCTGCGATACAGCAGCGCCGAGATCAGAAGCGCATAGGCGGCAGCAACCGCGGCGGCCTCCGTCGGCGTGGTGACGCCGCTGTACAGGCAGCCGAGCAGAATCACCGGCATCATCAGCGCGGGAACGGCGCGCCACGTCACGCCTGGTAGCTCGCGCAACGGCACCGGCGCCTCGACCGGGAAGTTGCGCCGCTTTGCAGTCAAGGCGATCAGCCCCATCTGGACGATGCCCAACAACAGGCCCGGAACGACCCCGGCGAGGAACAGGTAGCCCACCGAGGTGTCCGAGACCAGCGCGTAGAGCACGAGCGGGATCGACGGCGGCATGATCGGCCCGATCACCGACGACACCGTGGTCAGCGCGGCCGCGTAGGCGGGCGGGTACTTTCCGTCCTTGGTCATCAGCGTCTGCATCAGCTTGCCCGAGCTGGCAGCGTCTGCGAGGGCCGAGCCCGACATGCTCGCAAAGATGATGCTCTGCACCACATTCACCTGCGCCAGGCCGCCGCGGAAGCGGCCGACGATGGCGTTGCAGAAACTCAGCAGCCTGTCCATGATGCTGCCCGCGTTCATGAACTCGGCAGCCAGGATGAACAGGGGAATCGCGAGGAGCAGGAAGCTCGTGTACATGCCGTTGAGCAGTTGCTCGGCGGCGGTGCCCATGTCCAGGCCCGCGGCGTACAGGTAGAGGACCGAGCCGGCGATCATCGCGTGCCCGATCGGCAGCCCGAGCATGCTGAACACGACGATCGTGGAGATCGAGATCGAGAACGGGCTGGTCAGGTTCACAGACCGTACCCCTTCTGCGTGACATCCACGTCCTGCGCGGCGTCACCACGCAGTGCCGCCCACGCCGCCCACGCGTAGCGAACGATCAGCGCCACCGCGAACACGACGTAGATCGAGTACAGGAAGTCGAGCCGGATCTTGAGGTATGAAGAGCTCTCGACCCTCATGAAGGTCACGTACTTGATCGTGGCCGGCAACGACATCGCGAACAGCACAACCGCGCCGACGGCGACCAGGACGCCGATGACCCTGCGCACCGCGGGACGGCTCGCGCCCTCCAGCAGGTCAAAGCGGATCTCCTCGCCCTCGCGCAGCCAGAACGCCGAGCCGAGCAGGACCATGTAGAGCCAGGCAATGACCGACAGCTCGGAGGACCAACCGACCGGGAAGTTGAAGAAGTACCGGAAGACGATCTGGACGATGAAGGCGACGAACATCACCGCCAGCAGAGCCGAGACGGCGATCTCGGCGCACGTGCGAATCCAGTCGACGACCTTGCGCAGGGCCGGATGCATACGTCCCCCTCCCCCACCGCGGACGTGGGCGCCACACCGCGCGCGATCCTAAGCAGACGAACGGCCGTCGCGCGGACGGCCGCCGTAAAAAATGCCAACCCGGCTGCGGCGGCGGGCCTGGCTGCCGCCGGTCCCGCCGAGTGGAGCTTGGCGCCTACTTGACGGCCAGGATCTTGTCCAGGATCCCCGGCGCCCAGGACTTCGCCTCGTCCGAGGCGAGGTAGACCTTCTGCGCGTGAGCGCGGAACGCGGCGATGTCAGGGGCGTAGATGTCGAGCCCCTGCTTCTTGAAGCCCTCGGCGAGCTCCGTCTCGCGGCTCAGGTGCTGCTGCACGCTCCACGCAAGGGCCTTGTCGACGGCTGCCTGGAATGTCTTCTGCTTGGCCGGGCCCATTGCGTCCCAGGACTTCAGGTTCATCGACAGCACGTCGAAGGCCACGAGATGCGAAGTCAGCACGATCTGCGACATCACCTCGTAGAACTTCATGTTCTGCACGTTCGGCAGTGGGTTGTCCTGGCCATCGATGGCCCCGGTCTGCAGGCCGGTGTAGGTCTCGGCATAGGCCATCGGCGTCGGGTTGGCGCCGAGCGAACGACCCAACAGCTGCCAGGCGTCGCCCGGCGGCATGCGCAGCTTGACCCCCGCCATGTCGGCAGGCGTGTTGACCTTCTTCTTGATCCGCAGCCCCACCTGACGGGTGCCGTAGAACGTCGGACCGAGGATCTTGATCTTGAGCTGGTCCTCGGCCTGCTTCTTCATCTGCACGCCGAGATCGCTCGAGAAGAACGAGAGCACGTGGTTGGCGTCACGGAAGGTGTAGGCGGACGTCAGCACCGACCACGAGGGCATCTGTTTGCTGATCTCCTGCGGCGCGACGTTGCCCATCTCGAGGTTGTCGCGCTGCAATGCCACCAGTTCGGTGCCCTGCTTGAACAGCGTCCCGCCGAGAAATGGCTCGATCTTGAAGTCGCCCTCGACGTCCTTGGCCAGCATCCGCATCATGTCGGCGCGGATGTCCTTGTCCGAGAACACGGCGGCAAAGCGCAGCGTGGGCTTGTCCTGCGCCCAGGCAGGGAAGCCCTGCGTCGCGGCGAGCGCAGCGCCAGAGATCAGAAGCTTGCGGCGATCGATCTTCGATTCCATGGTTCACTCCTCAATCAAGTAGGTGTTAGCGGGCCGACACGCCCGCGGTGACGAGCCAGCTCAAGATGATGTCGGCCACGATACCGCGACGGCCGGCGACGTCTCCCTTTGCGCCCATGTCCTGCTGAAACAGCGCGCCGAAGGTGAATTGATTGGTCACGTTGAACATGCCCAAGGCGGCGATCGCCATATGGACGGAGACCGGGTCAACGTCGCGCCGGAGCGTCCCTTCCGACTGGCCCCGCGCGATGACTGCAGCGAGCCGATCGACGATCGGGCGGTTGAGCGTACGCAAGGTCGGCGAGCGCTTCAGGTGCCGGCCCCTGGCCTGGTTCTCGGCCACCACGATGCGCACGAAGTATTCGTGGCCGACGTAGTAGTCGTATGTGAACTCGACGATCCGGCGCATCGCCTCGAGCGGCGACAGGTGGTCGAGTTCCAGCCCTTCCTCAGCCTCGCGGATCTCCGCGTAGACCCGCTCGAGAACCGCCTGGTAGAGCCGCTCCTTGCTGCCAAAGTAATAGTTGATCAACGCGCGCGTGGTCCGGGTGCGCGCCGCGATGGCATCCATGCTGGCACCGTCGTAGCCCCTCGCGGCGAATTCGGCGGTGGCCGCTGCCAGGATGCGCGCCCGGTTCGCCTCCGGCGCCTTGGGCTTGCGCATCGCCTTGGTTCGGCTCGTCGCCAGCTGCAGCATGGTTCAACGTGCGGGAAATTGTCGGATCCGTCAGCATAATTTAACAGACCCGCCAATTTTCTACAATAGCGATGGCGCCGTGCGCCGTCGCCGTAACGGCCGGCCGTTCCTCGACTGCGGCATCACGTCCGTCTGCCCGACGCAACTGCACTCGGGGGTGAATGGATCAGCACGGCCGCCCCTGCTGCGCAAGCAGCCAGGCCGGCGCGTCCTGCAGCGCCACCGGGCGCAGGAAGCGGTCCAGCGCGGCCCAGCCGACCGAGGTGCTCTCGGGCCGCGTCGACGACGGCCACGGGCCGCCGTGCTGCTGTGCCGCCGTCACCGCCACGCCGGTGGGCACGCCGCTGAACAGCACACGCCCGGCGGTGCGCATCGCCGCGCGCACCAGGCGATGCGTGTCGGCGCGGTCGTCCTCGGCCCCCCACAGCGTGACCGTCAGGCTGCCGCCGATCGCGTGCAGCGCATCGACCGCCTCATCCACGGAGGCAGCACGCACGATCAGCGCGGCCGGGCCGAACACCTCCTCGTGCAGCGCCGGATGGGCTGCGAAGGCCGGCGCGTCGATCTGGCCCAGAAAGGGCCGCGGCGCCGGCCCTGCGCCCGCCTCGGCCGGCAGCAACGCGCGAACGCCTTCGGTCGCCGCGAGGCGCGCAACGCCCGCGTCGAAGTTGCGCCGCATGCCTGGTGTCAGCATCGCGTGCGGCTGCTGTGCACCCAAGGCCCGGGCCAGCGCGTCGGTGAAGGCGTCGGAAGCGGGGTGGTCGAACAGCAGCACGATGCCCGGGCTGGTACAGAACTGCCCGCAGCCCAGCGAAATCGAGCCGGCCAGCATGGCGGCCAGTTCCGCACCGCGTGCCCCCAGCGCCGACGGCAGCGCCACCACCGGGTTGATCGAACCCTGCTCGCCGAAGAACGGGATCGGGCGCGGACGCGCGTTGGCCACCGCCTGCAAGGCAGCACCCCCTTTGAACGAGCCGGTGAACGCGACCGCTGCAATGTCGGGATGCTGCACCAAGTGCACCCCGACCTCGACGCCGGCTCCCTCGACCATGCCGAACACGCCGGTCGGCACGCCCTGCGCCGCCACGACGTCGCGCGCGAGCGCCGCCACCGCATGCGAGAGCGCGGGATGCCCGGGGTGCGCCTTCACGACGACCGGGCAGCCAGCCGCCAGCGCCGAGGCGGTGTCGCCGCCCAGCACCGAGAACGCAAACGGGAAGTTGCTTGCCGCGAACATCGCGACCGGTCCCAGCGGCATGCGCACGCGCGCCAGGTGCGGGTGCCCGACGGGCGGCGCACCGGCCACGGCCGGATCGTCGATCCAGGCAAAGGCATCACCTGCTTCGACGCGAGTGGCGAAGCCACGCAGCTGGAACGCGGTGCGGTCGAGCTCGCCGTTCAGCCGGGCCGGGCCGAGCGAGGTCTCGCGGTCGGCCAGCGGCACGAGCCTCTCGCGCGCGCCCTCGAGCGCGTCGGCCAGCCCGCGAAGCAGCGCCGCGCGGGCGACTGCGTCGGAGGCGGCCCAGGCGTTGCTCGCGGCGTGCGCAGCGGCCACGGCGGCGTCGATCTCGGCAGGGGTCTGGTCTCGCAGTGTCATCTTCACTCCCATCTCATGTGGTGGCCGCGGGCAGCAGGGTCGACATCGCCCCGCCCGCCCTGATCCCGATCGCATGCTTTGAGCGATCCGGTGCGGGGCAGCCGGCCTGCCAAGGAAGACCGCGGTCCGTGCGCTCATCGCAAGACCGCATCGTGCCACTGAGCGGCCGCGACGTGGCCAGACCAAACGACCGGCACGCGCTCGATCAGATCGCGGGGCTTAGTCGGGCCCACCAAACGCCCGACGACAACTCTGCAACACACCAGCGCCAACTCGCCGACGGTCGAGCAGCGACGTCGGTCGGGATCGCCAATCAGAGCTCTTTCTTGAACGTGACGGCGCGTTTCTTGCGCAGCGCCGGCAGCAGGACCGCGATCACCATCAGCGCCGCCGCAATCAGCAGCCCCGCCGAGACCGGACGCGCGACGAACGTGCTCCAGTCGCCACGCGACAGCAGCAGCGCGCGGCGCAGGTTCTCCTCCATCATCGGCCCGAGGATGAAGCCCAGGATGAGGGGCGCGGGTTCGCACTGCAGCTTGAAGAACACGTAGCCGATCAGCCCGAACAGAACGCCCATGTAAACGTCCCAGCTGTTGTTGTTCGTCGTGTACAGGCCGATCCCGCAGAACACGAGGATCGCGGGGAAGAGAAGGCGGTAGGGCACCGTCAGCACCTTGATCCAGATACCGATCAGCGGCAGGTTGAGGATGACGAGCATCAGATTCCCGACCCACATCGACGCGATCAGGCCCCAGAACAGCTGCGGATTGCTTGTCATCACCTGCGGTCCGGGCTGAATGCCCTTGATCGTCATCGCACCGACCATCAGCGCCATCACGGCGTTGGGCGGAATGCCCAGCGTCAGCATCGGGATGAACGAGGTCTGCGCGCCCGCGTTGTTGGCCGATTCCGGTCCGGCCACGCCGCGGATGTCGCCTCGGCCGAAGCGCCCGCTCGGGCCGGCGAGGCGTTTTTCGACGGCGTACGACGCGAAGCTCGACAGCAACGCACCGCCGCCGGGCAACACACCGAGCAGCGATCCCAGTCCGGTGCCGCGCAGCACGGCGGGCCACGCGCGGCGGAAGTCCTCGCGCGTCGGCCACAAGCCCTTCACATTCTTGGTGAACACCTCCCGGTGCTCAGGCGGGCGGCCCAGGTTCATGATCACCTCGCCGATGCCGAACACGCCCATGGCGATCGCGATGAAGCCGATGCCGTCCGTGAGTTCTGGAATGTCGAAGCTGTAGCGCGGCACACCCGAGATCACGTCCGTGTTGACCTGCCCGAGCAACAGCCCAAGGACGATCATCGCGATCGCCTTGATCAACGACCCCGAGGCCAGCACGGCCGCGCCGATCAATCCCAGCACCATCAACGAGAAGTATTCAGCCGGACCGAACTTGAACGCGAGCTCGGTCAGTGGCGGCGCGAAGGCCGCAATCACGACCGTGCCGACGCAGCCCGCGAAGAACGAGCCCAGGCCAGCGGCCGCCAGCGCCGGACCGGCGCGCCCCTGGCGCGCCATCTGGTAGCCGTCGATCACGGTGACCACCGACGATGCCTCGCCCGGCACGTTGATCAGAATCGCAGTCGTCGAACCGCCGTACTGCGCGCCGTAGTAGATGCCGGCCAGCATGATCAGCGCCGCCGTCGCATCCAACGCGTAGATCGACGGCAGCAGCATCGCGATCGTTGCCACCGGCCCGAGGCCCGGCAGCACACCGATCAGCGTGCCCAGGACGGTGCCGAACAACGCGTAGGCGAGGTTCTGCAGCGACAGTGCCGTCTGGAAGCCCAGCGACAGGTTGGCGAACAGGTCCACCGACAGAGCCTCAGCCGACGAGCGGCGGCCACACCGGGATCGTCAGACCCAGCCCCTTGATGAAGACGAGCCAGCTGCCGAGCGTGAGCACCGCGGCATCGGCCAGCGCCTCGCCGATATGGAACTCCTTGCCCGCGAGCGCCGACGTGACGACCAGGATCGGCAGCGAGATCACCAGGCCCACCCGTGGCAGCAGAAAGGCGAACAGCGCGAGCGCGCCGAGCACGATCAGCAGCGGCCGCCAGGCGATGCGGCCGACCGGCTCGCCGCCGTCGGTCTCGATCGTCATCGCCTTGAACAGCACGATCGTGCCGAGAACCGCCAGCAGGATGCCCAGCCCGAGCGGGAAATAGCCCGGCCCGGGCCGCGCCGATTCGCCGAACCTGTAGTAGGTCGCGCCCCAGGCAAAGGCCAGCCCGATGACGATGAACATCAAACCCGCCCAGAAGTCGCGGTGGCTCTTGATCTTCACGTGCCGCCTCCTCGGTGTCCGTGCATCGCGTGGTCCACCGATTCTAGGGACGCCCCTGCGCGCATCGCAGGTGCGGTTTGCCCGCAGGCGCGCCGGCCGTGCGGCCGGCCTACATGCCCTCGGCCCACGCCGGGGTGCAGCGCAAGACCTCGTCGATCGTCGTCACGCCCTCGGCCACCTTCATCATGCCGGCCATGCGCAGGGGGCGCAGCCCTTCCTTGATTGCGTGCCGGCGCAGTGCGCGCAGGTCCGGCGTGGGATGCAGCGCCGCCTTGATCGGTTCGTTGATCAGCAGCAATTCGAACAGCCCGGCGCGGCCACGGTAACCGGTCATGCGGCAGTCGAGACAGCCCACCGGCTTGTACGCCTTGACCGCACCGCTGAGCCGCCAAGGCTTGACCAGCTCCTGCAGGTGCTCGGCATCCACCGAGTCGTCGCGCTGCTTGCATGCCGGGCACAGCATACGCACCAGCCGCTGCGCGAGCACGCCGATCACGGTGGCAGAGATCAGGTATGCCGGCACGCCGAGGTCGGTCAGCCGCGTGATGGCCGACGGCGAGTCGTTGGTGTGCAGCGTGCTGAACACGAGGTGGCCGGTCAGCGCGGCCTGGATCGCCATCTCGGCCGTTTCGAGATCGCGGATCTCGCCCACCATGATGATGTCGGGGTCCTGCCGCATCAGCGCGCGCAGGCCGTCGGCAAAGCCCAGATCGAGGGCCTGCTGCACCTGCGTCTGGTTGAACGACGGCTCGATCATCTCGATCGGGTCTTCGACGGTGCAGACGTTGACCTCGTCGGTCGCGAGTTTCTTCAACGTCGAGTACAGCGTCGTCGTCTTGCCGCTGCCAGTGGGCCCGGTGACGAGGATGATGCCGTGCGGCTGTGCAACCAGCGTGCTCCAGCGCTCGGCGTCGTGGGAGGCAAAGCCGAGGCCGGACACGTCCTTGACGGTGGTTTCGGGATCGAAGATGCGCATCACCAGCTTCTCGCCGAATGCGGTCGGCAGCGTCGACAGCCGCATCTCGACCTCGTCACCCCGCGGATTGCGCACCTTGATGCGCCCGTCCTGCGGCCGACGCTTTTCGACCACGTCCATGCGGCCGAGCAGCTTGATGCGCGAGGTCATCGCGTTCATCACCGTCGGCGGCAGCTGGTAAACGGTGTGCAGCACACCGTCGATGCGGAAGCGGATCGCACCCATCTCGCGCCGCGGCTCGAGGTGGATGTCGCTCGCGCGCTGGTCGAACGCGTACTGCCACAGCCAGTCGACGACCTGCACGACGCCCTGGTCGTTGGCGTCGAGCGTCCCCTTGGCCTTGCCGAGCTCAACGAGCTGCTCGAAACTCGCGATCGCGCCGGTCTCGCCCTGTTTCTGCGCGGCGCGCACCGACTTCGCGAGCGTGAAGAACTCGGTCGTGTAACGCTGCAGCTCCAGCGGACTGGCGACCACCAGCCGCACTGTCTTGCGCGCATGCGCCTCGATCTCGGCAACCCACTCGGTGTCGAAGGGCTCGCAGGTGGCGACCGTGATCTCGTTCAGCGCGAACTGCACCGGAAGCACCCGGTGCGCCTCGGCGTACGTGATCGACATGAAGTCGGCCACGCGGCCGACGTCGACCTTCAGCGGATCGATTCGCAAGTAAGGCAGCTTCGCACGCCCGGCGAGCCACTCGGTGAGCGCCTCGGCATCGAGCGTCCTGCCATCGCTCGCGCGCGCGAGCCCCGCGCCGCCGAGCCGCACCAGCGGATGCTGGCTGCTCGCCCCGGCCGCGAAGCGCTGCTCGATGCGGCGGTGATCCTCCGCTGTGATTTGCCCGTCCTCGAGCAACCACTTGACCAGCTGCTGCCACTGCAGCTTGCCGTGCGGCGCCGTGTCGGGTCGGAAGGCAGTCGAGACTTTCATCGCTTGGTCAACATCCTGGGAACGCCCCGCGGGGCGCCGCGTCGTACCCGCCCCTCGCGACGCGCTCATGCAAGCTCCCGCAGCGTCGATGGCGGCGCCAGGGGCCGCACCCAGCGCAACCACTTGCGCGCCGGCAGGCCCCACCGAGACTCGATGGTATCCGCTCGGCGCTCGAGCTCCTCGCGCCCGGGGACTTCGATGCCGCAGCCAGCGATGAGCACGGTGTTGCCCTCGGTGGTCGGCTCGAGCCGCCACACCTGTTCGCGCCCGAACGCAGCGGCAATGCGCGCCGCGCTGCGCTCGAAGCTCGCCTTGCGGCCGAACAGGTTGACACTCATCACGCCCCCGGCCATGAGCACGCCCCGGCAGTCCGCGTAGAACGCTTCGTCGTCGAGCAACGGCGCAGCCGCCTCGTGGTCGTACAAGTCGACGCACAACACGTCCACCGTGCCGCGTCGGTGCGGTTCGCGAATCCAGCGCGCCGCGTCCCCACGAATGACATGCAACCGGTCGTCGTCGGCCGGGAGTCGGAAGTAGGTGCGGCACGCGGCGATCACGCCCGGGTTGATCTCCACGGCGGTCGTGCGCATGCCGAGCACGCGGTGGCAGAAGCGCGTGATCGTTCCCGCGCCCAGCCCGAGCTGCACGGCATGGCCGTCGCCGACCGCTGCCGGCGGACGCCACAACAGCCACGCCATCATGCGCCGCACGTACTCCAGCTCGATGGCGTGCGGCCTGCGCAGCCGCATGGCCCCCTGAACCCACTCGGTGCCCAGGTGCAGGTAGCGCACGCCGTCGCACTCGGAGATCGTCGCCGGCGCCAGCTTCGGGTCGTGGTGCTTCATGCCACTGCGTGGCGCTCGAACACGCTCCGCCACGCCTGCAGCTTGCGATCGAAAGACCAGCTCGCGTTGGCCGGGCTCGTCGACGGCAGGCGGTGCACGACGAGTCCGAGCGCGCGTGTCACGCGCATCGCGCGGGCCGATTCGCCGCCGTTGTGCGCGAACGCCTGCAGGCTTGGCGCGACGCGCAGCAGCGACGCCAGGTCGTTGGGCTGCGCGTCCTCGATCGAACTGTCCAGGCTCCCCTCGCGACGGCAGCTCGCGTAGACGTCCCAGATGCCCAGGCCGTGGTCGCGCACCGCATCCAGCCGCTTTGCGTAGGGCATCGCGCGCAGGTCCAGGTCCCACAGCGCCGAGAGAATCGGCCAGAAATGATTGCGCGGGTGTGCATAGTACTCACCGGCCTCGAGCGACGCGACTCTCGGAAAGCTGCCGAGCACGACCAAGCGGGTGTGCGCCGCGATCACCGGCGGCAAGCCGTGCAGGCGCGTCGGGGCGGCCGGGCTCATCGGGGCAGCCTCGGCAGCGCGGCCCTCGCGTTGGCGAGCGTGACCTCGGCCGCCTGCTCGATCGTCCAGCCGCGCAGGCCAGCCAGCGTCTGCGCAATGCGCGGCAGCTCGGCGGGTTCGTTGCGCGCCATCGCACCGGCCGCACGTTGCTCGGCCGTGCGATAGAGCCAGTGCGGCGGGATGTCGGGCGCGTCGGTCTCGAGCACGATCGCCGAAGCCGGCAATGTCGCCGCGTGATCGCGGATCTGCCGGGCGCGCTCGTAGGTCATCGTGCCACCGAATCCGAGCTTGAAGCCCAGCTCGATGAACGCCGCGGCCTGCTGGCGGCTGCCGTTGAAAGCGTGCGCGATGCCGCCACGCACGCGAATGCGCCGCAGCTGCTTGAGCAGGCTGTCGGCCGAGCGCCGGACATGCAGGATCACCGGCAGGTCGAACTGCGCGGCGATCGCGAGTTGTGCTGCATAGAAGCGCTCCTGGCGCTCCCGGCCGGCGACTTCTTCCGGCACGAAGTGGTCGAGGCCGATCTCTCCGACCGCAACCAGCCGCGAATCGTCGCGCTGCGCCCCCAACGCATCGCGCAGCCGCTCGAGGTCGTCTTCGCCGGCCTGCTCCACATAGAGCGGATGGATACCGAGCGCGTAGGCAAAGCCCTCGCGATGCGCGAGCGTGCGCACCGCCTCGAAGTCACCGACCTGCACGGCCGGCAGCACCATCTGCCCTACACCCGCCGCACGTGCACGATCGATCACCGCAGCGCGGTCAGCATCGAATTCGGCGGCATCCAGGTGGCAATGCGTGTCGATCCACATCGGTGCGCTCAGCGGAGACGGCCCAGCTCCAGACGCAGCACGCGGTCGCAGCGCGCGGCCAGGCCCTCGTCATGCGTGACCAGCACGAACGCCATCCGGCGCTCGCGCGCAAGGTCGAGCATCAGCCCGAACACGCTGTCGGCGGTGCGCCGGTCGAGATTGCCCGTGGGCTCGTCGGCGAGCACGCAGTCGGGTTGCGCGACCAGTGCGCGCGCCACCGCAACGCGCTGGCGCTCGCCGCCCGACAGTTCCGCCGGGCGGTGCGCAACGCGCTCCCCGAGGCCCACCTGCTGCAGCACCACCTGCGCAGTGGCTTGCGCTGCGGCGGCGTCGACGCGGCGGATGCGCAGCGGCATTGCGACGTTGTCCAGCGCGCTGAATTCGGGCAGCAGGTGATGGAACTGATAGACGAACCCGAGATGCCGGTTGCGCCACACCCCCTGCTCGGCCGGTGTCATCGCGACGAAGTCCCGCCCGGCCAGCACGACCTTGCCCGACGTCGGCTCGTCGAGCCCGCCGAGCAGGTGCAGCAGCGTGCTCTTTCCCGAACCCGATGCGCCGACGACGGCAAGCGTCTCGCCGCGCGCCACGCTCAAGTCGACGCCGTTGAGCACCGGCACGTCGAGTCCGCCTTCGCGGAATCGGCGGTGCAGCGCCTGCGCCTGCAACACGAGGTTGCCGGCGCCGTCCGGCGCGTCCGGGGTCGCAGCCACCGGCTCACTCATAGCGCAGCGCCTCGGCCGGCCGCACCCGGCTGGCGCGCCAGCTCGGGTACAGCGTGGCGACGAACGCCAGCAGCAGCGAGACCAGCACGATCGGCACCACGTCGGAGGCCCGTGGGTCGCTGGGCATACGGCTGATCAGGTAGATGCTGCCGGGCAGGAAACTCACCGACAACGCACGTTCGATCGCGGGCACGATCACGTCGACGTTGTAGGCGACCAGCAGACCGAGCAGCGTCCCGCCGAGCGTGCCGATCACGCCCGCGAGCGCGCCCTGGACCATGAAGATGCCCATCACCGAACGCGGACTCGCGCCGAGCGTGCGCAGGATCGCGATGTCGCTCTGCTTGTCGGTCACCGTCATGACCAGCGTCGAGACGAGGTTGAACGCCGCGACCGCCACGATCAGCGTCAGGATGATGAACATCAGCCGCTTCTCGATCTGCACCGCGTCGAACCAGTTGCGGTTGGTGCGCGTCCAGTCGCGCACGATCAGGTGCTCGCCAAGCCGGCTCGACAACCGCGCGGCCACCTCGCGGGCCTGGTTGAGGTCGCGCAGCTTCAGTTGCACGCCGCTGGGACCCTCGAGCCGAAACAGGCGCTGCGCGTCTTCCAGGTGCACCAGCGCGAGTGCGCTGTCGTACTCGTAGTGGCCAGCGTCGAACGTGCCGACCACGGTGAACTGCTTGAGTCGCGGCACCACGCCGGCCGGCGTGACCTGGCCGCCAGGTGCGACGATCGTGACCTTGTCGCCCGCGTGCACGCCGAGCATCCGCGCGAGCTCCACACCGAGCACGATGCCGAACTCGCCCGGCGCGAGCCGGCCGAAGGTGGTACCGGCGAGCCGGGCCGCGAGCGGCGTGACGGTGGCCTCGTCGGCAGGCGAGATGCCGCGCACCACCGCACCACGCATGTCCTCGCCGCGCGCGACCAGCGCCTGGACGGCGATAAAAGGCGCGACGCCGACCACCTGCGAATCCTCGCGTGCCGCGTCGGCGACCGCCCGCCAGTCGGACAGCGCGCCCGCGGCGTCGACGACTTCGACGTGCGCGATCACGCTGAGCATGCGGTCGCGGACTTCCTTCTGGAAGCCGTTCATCACCGACAGCACGATGATCAGCGCCGCCACGCCGAGCGCGATGCCGAGCATCGACACGCCGGAGATGAACGAGATGAACCGGTTGCGCCGCCCGCCCCGGCCGGCGCGGGTGTAGCGCCAACCGACCTGCAGCTCGTAGGGAAGGCTCATGAAGCGTCGATGCTACCCGAGCGACTGCGATCGGCCGACGGCAGCAGCCACAGCCCGACCAGTGCGAGCACCGCGAACACCGCACCGGCAAGAAATGTCGCCGCCGCGCCAATCCGATCCCACAGCACGCCGGCGATCACGCTGGCCAGCAGCATCGCCACGCCGCAGGCCAGGTTGAAAACACCGAAGGCGGTGCCGCGCAGTGAAGCCGGCGCGACAGCGGCGACCATCGTCGCGAGCAGGCCCTGCGTCATGCCCAGGTGCAGCCCCCACATCGCAACCCCGCCGGCGAGCACGGAAGCGTGCTCGCCGTGCGCGAGCAGGACGTCGGCGCCAATCAGCACGGCCAGACCGGCCACGAGCAGGCGTCGATGGTCGATGCGGTCGGCCAGCCGGCCGAACGGATACGCGCTCGCCGCATAGACCACGTTCATGCCGATCATCACCAGCGGCACCCAGGCGAGCGGCAGTCCGGCCTGCTGCGCGCGCAGCACCAGAAACGCCTCGGAGAACCGCGCCAGCGTGAACACCGAACCGATCGCGACCACCGCCCAATAGCCAGCGGACAGCTGGCGCAGGCTGGCGCGCCGGATCGGATTGACGCGTGCGATGCCACCCTGGCGGTCGGGCTCGCGCACGCCCAGCGCCAGCAGCAGCACCGCCAGCGCTCCGGGCACGACCGCAAACCAGAACACCGCGCGGAAGTCGTCGGCCAGCGCGAGCATCAACGCGATCGCCAGCGCCGGACCGAGGAATGAGCCGACCGTGTCGAGCGCCTGACGCAGGCCGAACGCCGCACCACGGATCTGCGGCGGCGTCAGATCGGCCACCAGGGCATCACGCGGTGCGCCGCGGATGCCCTTGCCGATGCGATCGATGAAGCGCGCGGCGAGTACCGCGCCGACGCCGGTCGCGAGCGCGAACAGGGGCTTGGACGCCGCACCGAGCCCGTAGCCGACCAGCGCCAGCGGCTTGCGCCGCCCCCACCAGTCGGAGATCACACCCGAGAAAACCTTGACAATGAGCGCCGTGGCCTCGGCGATGCCCTCGACGACGCCCACCACGGTGGCGCTCGCGCCGAGGCTGACGACCATGAATACCGGCAGCAGGCTGTGGATCATCTCCGAGGAGACGTCCATCAGCAGGCTGACGAAGCCGAGCGCCCAGATCGCGCGCGGCAGCGCGGACCGAAACGGCGCTGCGGGGGTCATCGGTGGGGTGAACGCGCGCCGTTTCGGTTCGCCTGGACGCATCTGCACGGTGCGCGGCGCCACATTGTTTCGACTCAGTCCTCGATCCGCACACTCTTGCCAAACACGACCCGCCCCTTGATCTGCGCAGCCGCCTCGGTCGGCTCCGGGTAGTAGCAGATGGCGTCAGGGTTCAATTCACCGTTGACGAGGAGGCTGTAGTAGCGCGCCTGCCCCTTCCACGGGTCACTCGTGCGGTGGTTGCTGAACGTCACGTATTCGCGCTTCAGGCTGCCCTCCGGAAAGTAGTGCTCCCCCTCGAGCAGCACGGTTTCGTCGCTCTCGGCAATCACTACGCCGCGCCAGATTGCTTTCATCGCAGGCTCCTCGGCTGTCCAACCCCAATGATCGCAGAGCAACCCGCCGCGGCCACTTCGATAATGCTGGCCATGCATGTGCTGATCCCGTTCGCGGGCCTGCCGCGCCAGCAGGACGCGCCGCAGCCCGAAGAGCTCGCGCTGCCCAACCTCGGCAGCCTGCTCCCGCTGTTGACCCAGACCGCGCGTGACGAGGGCGACGAGTCGACACTGACCCCTCCCCACGAGCGCGCGTTCGCGCGCGCGATCGGGCTATCGGGCGCCGACGGCCTGTTGCCGTGGGCGGCCTACATGGCGTCGCGCGACGCCATCGAGACGCTCGACCTCGCGTGGGGCCTGCTCACGCCGCTGCATTGCCAAGTCCATGCCGACGGGATCACATTCAGCGACCCCGAGGCGCTGACGCTCGGCGCGTCGGAATCGCACGCTCTGTTTGACGCGCTGCGACCCCTCTTTGCGGAGGAAGGCGTCGCGATCTCCTGGGGGGCGCCGCTGCGCTGGTACATCGCCCACGAATCGCTCGCCGGCCTGGCGACCGCGTCGATCGACCGGGTGATCGGGGTCGGCCCGGACGGAATGATGCCGTCGCTGGGCGGGGCACGCCTGCTGCCGCGATTGCTCAGCGAGGCGCAGATGGTGCTGCACGACCACCCGGTGAACGTCGAGCGGGAGAGGCGCGACCGATTGCCGGTCAACTCGCTGTGGCTGAGCGGCTGCGGCATCGCCCAAGCGGCACGCAGGCATTCCCGGTTGGCGATCGTCAACGAACTGCGCGGACCTGCGCTCGGTGGCGATCGGGACGCATGGTGCAATGCGTGGCGCGCGCTCGACGAAGGGCTGCTGCGCGAGCTGCTGTCGCGCGCGCGCCGCGGCGAAAAGGTGCGGCTGACCCTCGCCGGCCAGCGCAGCGCGGTGCAGCTCGACCATCTGCCACTCGGTCCGCTCGATCGTTGGCGCCGCCGGCGCAGTGCGCCCGCTGCCTTTGACCTGCTCGCCTCGCTGTGAGTCTGCCGCCGATCATCGAACCGCGCGACGTGCCACCGCGCGCTTGCTGGACCCTCGAGCAGGCGGGCGTACACCCGTTGCTGGCTCGCCTGTTCGCAGCCCGCGGCGTGACGAGCGCCGACCAGCTCGACGATGCGCCGGCACGGCTGCTCCCCCCGGACACGCTGAAAGGGGCCGCATCGGCCGCGGCACGGCTCGCCGAAGCGATCCAACGCGGTCAACATATTTGCGTCGTCGCCGACTACGACTGCGACGGTGCGACGGCGTGCGCGGTCGCGCTGCGCGCGCTGGCGATGCTGGGCGCGGCTCGCGAGACCTTGCACTACGTGGTGCCCGACCGCGCCGTTCACGGCTACGGGCTGACGCCGGAGATCGTCGAGCTCGCGCGCCGCGGCAGGCCCGAGCTGTTGATCACGGTCGACAACGGCATCGCGAGCCTCGCCGGCGTCGCACACGCGCGCACGCTCGGCCTCGACGTGATCGTCACCGACCACCATCTGCCGGCGCGCGAGGGCGACAGCGTATCGCTGCCCGACACGCCGTGGATCGTGAACCCGAACCAGCCGGGCTGCAGCTTTCAGAGCAAGGCGTTGGCCGGCGTCGGCGTGATGTTCTACGTGTTGCTTGCACTTCGCGCCGAGCTGCGATCGCGCGGCGCATTTGCTGCCGACGCGCAGCCGCGGCTCGATGCGCTGCTCGACCTCGTCGCGCTGGGCACCGTCGCCGATGTCGTTCGGCTCGACGCCAACAACCGGCGCCTCGTTGCGCAGGGGCTCAAGCGGATTCGCGCCGGGCGCATGCAAGCCGGCGTGGCGGCGCTGTTCGCCGCCGCCGGGCGTGAGCCGTCGCGGGCGAGTGCGTTCGACTTCGGCTTCGCGATCGGCCCTCGGCTCAACGCAGCGGGCCGACTTGCCGACATGACGATCGGCATCGAATGCCTGCTCACCGACGACCCGCTACGCGCGCTCGAACTGGCGCAGCAGCTCGACGCGATCAACCGCGAGCGCCGTGACGTCGAGGCTGGCATGCGCGAACAGGCCGAACTGAGGTTGCAGGCGCTGCTCGCCCAGCTCGACACGCCGGCCGACCCGCCGAGCGCGGTCTCGATCTTTGACGAGAGCTTTCACGAGGGCGTGGTCGGCATCGTCGCGTCGCGGCTGAAAGACCGCCTGCACCGTCCGACGTTCGTGTTCGCACGCGGACGTGACGGCCTGCTCAAGGGATCGGGCCGCTCGATCAACGGCTTTCACCTGCGCGATGCGCTCGACCTGATGTGCAAACGCCACCCCGCCGTGTTGCAACGCTTTGGCGGACACGCGATGGCGGCCGGATGCACGATCGCCGAAGCGGATTTGGCCACCTTCGATGCCGCGCTGCAGGCGGTGGCAAGCGAGTGGCTTGATCCGGCTCTCTTGCACCATCGGCTCGCGACCGACGGGCCGCTGCCGGCGCGCTGGTTCGACCCCGCGGTGGCGCAGATGCTCGACAGCCAGGTCTGGGGCCAGGCGTTCGAGCCGCCGCTGTTCGACGACGTGGTCGAGGTGACGTCGCAGCGGCTGGTCGGCGAAAAGCACCTGAAGCTCGTCGTGCGCCATGGCGGCACGCTGCGCGAGGCGATCTGGTTCGGCCGCACCGACCCACTGCCCCAGCGCGCGCGCCTCGCGTACCGGTTGGCGCTCGACACGTGGCAAGGCGAGCAGCGGCTGCAGATGGTGGTGCAGGCGATGGGATGACGAGGAGCCTTCGGACAAGTGAGTCAGCGATGACCGGGCGTGACGACAAGCGCAGCGATCCCGACAGCGCAACCCGCCGCACAGCGCTCGCGCGTCTGAGCGCGCTGTGGGCCGCAGCCACCATGCCGCCGCTGGTGTCGAGCTGCGGCGGAGG
>CP070653.1:1211273-1246519 GCA_020354665.1 Burkholderiales bacterium | reverse complement strand
CCAAGGGCGTCGATCCCAGAGTCGTGGCGCTGCTCGCGAAAGCCAATCGGTGGTTCGAAGCGCTCAAGTCCGGAACGCACGGCAGCATCGTGTCGATCGCCGAAGAGCATGACGTCGCCCGCGCGGACGTGACGCGCATCGTGTACTTGGCGTTCTTGGCGCCCGACATCGTCGTGCGGCTCGTGGGCGGTGAGCGGCCTGCGCGGTTCAGCATACGGCGGCTGATGGAGCTCGCGCCGCTGCCGCTGGCGTGGGCCGATCAGCGTCGGGCGCTGGGCTTTGACACCTGAGGGTCTTGCGCGCCACGACCGAGGGGCCGCAAGGCCCCTCGTCACTTGGGCGTGAATTGGGCCGCGCAGATGGATGCCTCAACGAAAGTGAGGGTCAGTATCTTTGAATGTGAGAAAGCGCCTCGAGCAAGCTGGCATCAATGCACCTGAGAGGCTTGCTGAGAAAACCGACCCGCCCGGAAGCCCGCACCACGCGGTCATTCCAACGAAAAAGGCCACCGCGCTGCGGTGGCCTTGAATGCGTGGCGGAGCGGACGGGGCTCGAACCCGCGACCCCCGGCGTGACAGGCCGGTATTCTGACCAACTGAACTACCGCTCCGCGGCGATAGAAAGCATAAAAGTATAGCAAAGCAGCCATCGCTCTCGAGACCACCGCGGCGGCGCGTCGGGGGCTTGCACGTGTCTCCAAATCAGCGTGCAACCGGGAATCACGGCTTTGGCAGCCAGACTTCGAATGTGCTACCGATCGACGGTTCACTGCGTACTTCGATCATGCCACCCATCGCCTGCAAGAGCCGTTGCGTGATGACGAGGCCGAGTCCGGCGCCGTTGATGCCGGTGCGCTCCATGCCGAGATGTTCGAATGGCCTGAAAAGCGAGCCGATTTGCTCCTCGGACATGCCGACGCCGATGTTGGTGACGCGCAGTCGCACCCCATGAGCGTCGGCCGCCACGGCCAGTTCCACCCGACCGCCACGGCGGTTGTACGCGATCGCGTTGGACAGCAGGTTCACCAACACCTGGCGCAGCCGGCGCGGATCGCAGTGCACCTGCACGTCGGTCAGCGCCGAGGGCGCGACGATCTCGACGCCCGCGCTAGCCGCCTGCGGCGCGACAAACGGCAGGGCGGCATCGATGATCGAGGCCAGTTCGACCGCGTGCTGGTTCAGTTCGAGCACGCCCGCTTCGACGCGCGACAGGTCGAGCGTCTCGTCGATCAGGTCCAGCATGTACAGGCCGGCGCGCCGGATCTGCGCGGCATGCGCACGTTGTTGATCGTCGGCGGGCGGCGGCGCCAGCTCCAACAGCTGCGCAAAGCCGAGGATCGCATTGAGCGGCGTGCGCAGTTCGTGGCCCAGCTCCGAGAGCAGTCGACTGACGCTGATGGCGTCGGCCGATTCCTTCGGTGCCGCGGCCTGCCTCGGCACGTACTCGACGATCACGCCATCGATCAGCGGCTGCTGCGTGGCCGGGTCGATGCTGAGACTGCCCTTCTCGAGGAAGTGCCGCACGCTGCCGTCGAGCATCGTGCGGCGATGCTGATATTCGAACGTCGGCAATCCCGGCGGCAGTTCCTCCGCCGCGCTGCCCTGCGGATCCGACGACGGATCGGACATGGCGCGACGCAGGTCCTCGAGGTGCCCTCCGATGAAATGCGCCGCGGGACGTTCGAGGACGCGCTCGGTGCCCTCGGTGGCATCGCTGACGATCCAGCCGCGTTCGCTCTGCGCGCAGCGATACGCAACGATCGGCAGTCCGTCGACGAAGCCGCGCCCGATGCGATCTGTGGTCAACGGCTCGTCGTCGCCGGCGATGTTGCGAACAACGGCCGCCATCCTCTGCATGGCGCGTACATCGTGGTCAGTCCAATTGCGCCGCCCCCCGCGCTGGTCAGCGACCAGCATCGCCGATAGACGACCGCCCCGATGCAGTCCGACGGCAAGGCGTGCCACGGCCCCGAGCAGCGGCAGCGAGGCCGCCTCGCCGCGTGGTGCGCGGTCGTCGGCCTGCTGGCCCAATGCCGGCACGACTAAGAGTGCCGATTGCTGCAACCGTTCGCGCAGCAGCACTGACTCGTCCGCACCGAGCAGCGGCTCGCGCACATGGCACATGCGATGACGCAGATAGACGTCAACGCACAGCGGCTCGCCTTCCCCGGCCGGTAATGCCCAGACGCCGCACCGATCCACATCGAGCTGGCGCACGACGAGCTCGGTCACGAGGCGGATCGCAAGGACTGCGTCGCGCGACCAGATCATTTGTCTGCCCCTGCGCCGGGGCTGTGACGCGGTGGCCTGCGCGGTGGGCTTTGGATCGGACTCGCGGGCGCTGGTCATCACACGTTCAGACACGGGGTGCCGCGTCGTGGCGCAGGGCCGACCCTTGCGAGACGTTGCGCAGATCCTGGGCGACGCGACCGTCTTGCAGCACGATCACCCGCGTGGCGGTGGCGATCGTCTCGGGCCGGTGGGCGACGATCACGCGCGTCAGGTCGAGGTGACGGATCGCCTGATTGACGCTGCGCTCGCGGTCGATGTCGAGCGCGCTCGTGGCTTCGTCGAGGAACAGGATACGCGGCTGCTTGTACAGCGCCCGCGCCAGCAGGATGCGCTGCTTCTGGCCGCCCGAGATGCAGGTGCCCATGTCGCCGATCAGCGTGTGGTAGCCCATCGGCATCGCCTCGATCTCCTCGTGCACGCAGGCCATCTGCGCGCACTCCTCGATGCGCCGGAGGTCCGGCCGACTGTCGAAGAAACAGATGTTCTCGGCGATCGAGCCGGCAAAGAGCTGGTCGTCCTGCATCACCGCACCCACCATGTCGCGGTACGCTGCCAGCCCGATCTCGTCGAGGCGGCGCCCGCCGACCCGTACCTCGCCGCGCTGCGGCGCGTGGATGCCGAGCATCAGTTTGAGCAGCGTCGTCTTGCCGCCGCCCGACGCACCGACGATCGCCACCGACTCGCCCGGCTCGATCACCAGGCTGCATCCGTCGATCACCGGCGCTTCGACGTCCGAATAGCTAAAGCTCACGCCGTCGACCTCGACGCGCGCCGGCAGCGCGGCCGGCACGACGCGCTGCTCTCGATCGGCCTCAGGCTCTGTCAGCACGATGTCGGCGAGCCGCTCGCCCTGAAGCCGCAGCATCTTCAACTCGAAGAGCTTGTCGATCAGGCTGCTCACGCGCGTCGAGAACTGCTCCTTGTAGGTCAGAAACGCGAACAGCATGCCGACCGAGAAGTGCTGGTCGAGCACCAGCAGCGCGCCGAGCCAGATCACCGCGACCCGCTCCAGCCCGAACACCAGCCGGTGCAGCGTCGTGAACAACAGCGTCAGCTTGCGCGTGGTGACTTCCGCGTTGACGGTGTCGACCGCAAGGTTGTTGAAACGCGCCTGGCGGTCGAACTGGCGGTTGTGCAGCTTGATCGCCTGCACGCCGCGCAGCGATTCGATGAAATGGCTCGATCGCCGCGCCGCGTGCACGATCGTCTCTTCGGTGGCGCCGCGCAGCGGGCGGAAGAACGCAGCGCGCAGGCCCAGGTAGACGAGCACGGCGCAGACCGCCACGGCCGTGAGCGTGCCGCTGTAGACGAACATCATCGCCAGCGT
The DNA here is from genome assembly GCA_020354665.1 of Burkholderiales bacterium. Lineage (GTDB taxonomy): Bacteria > Pseudomonadota > Gammaproteobacteria > Burkholderiales > Burkholderiaceae_C. The sequence goes on along the minus strand of CP070653.1, from coordinate 1,242,901 downwards.
CGTGACCACCAGCAGACCGTCGATCACGGCCTCGACGAAGCTCGTCGTCAAGGTCTGCTGAATCGACTCCACGGCATGGAAGCGCGACCAGATGTCGCCCACGTGCCGGCGCTCGAACCACGCGATCGGCAGGCGCATCAGATGCGCGAAGACGTTGGCCAGCCACTGCAGGTTGAGCGTGGTCGACAGCACCAGCACGGCCCATGACCGGATCGCCGCGGTTGCGGCCTGGACCAGCACCAGCAGCCCGAAGCCCAGGCCCAGCGTGACGAGCAGGTCGCGGTCACCGCTGACCACCACGCCGTCGACCACCCATTGAAGGTAGAACGGCGCGAGCAGCGTGAACGCCTCCAGCGCGATCGCCAGCACCGCGATCTGCAGCAGTGATCGCCGCGCGCCGGTGACGCGTCCGAGCAAGCGCCAGAGATCGACCGACTGGCGCTCGGTGCGGCGCTCGAAGCCCGCGTCGGGGTGCAGTTCGAGTGCCACGCCCGTGAAGTGGCGCGACACTTCATCGATGCGCAGGCGCCGCACGCCGTGCGCCGGGTCGTGGATCGTGGCCACGCCGCGCTTCGTGCCGACCAGCACGACGAAGTGGTTGAAGTCCCAGTGCAGCACGCACGGCAGGGCCAGCTGGGCCAGGTCGTCGAGTTCGACGCGCACCGCACGCGCATTGAGGTGCAGGTCGCCCGCCATGCGCACGAGGTCGGCCAGCGTGACCCCTTTGAGCGAGATCGCGAAACGCCGGCGCAGCGTGCCAAGGTCAGTGTTCAGCCCGTGGTGCGCCGCGACCATCGTCAGACAGGCCAGCCCGCACTCGGCGGCCTCGCCCTGCATCACCATCGGCACGCGCTTCAGCCCCCAACCGAGGTGCAGTCGTTCGAGGACCAGCGAGTCGATCATCGCTAGACACGCCCCGAGACGCTGACCAGCGGCTCGAAGATCCACTCGATCAACCGCCGCCTGTCGATCTCGACGTCGGCCTCCACCTCCATGCCGGCGGTGAGCGCGCGCGCCTGGCCATAGGTGACGATGCTTTGCCGGTCGAGCTGCACGGTGACGCGGTAGACCGCCTGCCCGTCGAGCTGGGTCAGCCCGCGGCCAAGCGGCAGGCCGCCGAGGTCGGCTGGCTGCAGCGGCGCCATCGAAACTGCGATGACCTGGCCACCCTGGAGGCCGAACTTCTGGTAAGGATAGGCCTGGTAACGCAAGCGAACCGGCTGACCAGGGCGCAGGAACCCGACCGCGCTCGACGGGGCAAACAGCTGTGCCTGCAGGCTCGAACCGATCGGCACGAGCAGTGCGAGCGCGGCGTCGGGTGCGACGGTCTGCCCCGGCTCGGCGACCAGAGCGGTGACCACGGCATCCTGCGGCGCGCGCACGACCATGCGATGCCGTGCCTGCGCCTCAGCGCCCTGCTGGGCCAGCGTCTGCAGCTCGCGTTCAAACTCGGCGCGCTTCTGCGCATCCTCGAGTGGCCGCTGCCTGCGCCGGGCCTCCAGCGCGCCGATCTCGCTGGCGTGTGCGGTCCGCTCGCGCTCGAGATTGGCGAGCCGTGCAGTCAGCTCGAGCACCTCCTCCGCCTTCGACTGCACCTGCGCTGGCGAGACGAACCGGTCGGCCTGCAGCGACTCGAGCCGCTGCTGGCTCTGCCGCGCCAGTTGCAGGCGGCGGCCGACGAGGTCGATCTCGGCCGCGAGCTGCTCGTGCGCCCGCCGCCTGTCCGCGAGCAGCCTTTCGCTTTCGGTCGCGCGCGACCGGGACAGCTCGGCCTGCTGGTGCAGCGCCTCGCGCAGGCTGCGCTCGCGCTCCTCAAGGCTGCGCTGGACCGCAAGCTGCGTCTCGCCTTGCGTGGTCGTGCGATCGACCGAGACGACGAAGAGCACGTCGCCCTGCCGCACCTGCTGGCCTTCCGAAACGCGTCGCTCGACGACCGTGCCGACGGCGGGCGGCATCAAGCGGATCACGCCGCGATCGGGCAGCAGCACGCCGGCGATGCGCGCCTTGTGGGTGTACTGCGCGAGCGCGAGAAATGCCGCCGTCGCCGCAAGCACGACGACGACGAGGAGGGTCAGAACCCGCAGCGACAGCGGCCGGATCGCCTGCACCTCGCCGATCCAGGTGCGGTTGCGGTGCTCGATCGCCTCCTGCCGGAACAGCGCGTCCATACTTACCGGCACGCTCGACTGCTGGTCATGCCAGCAGCCTCGCGCCGCCGTTCAGGCACCGGTACTGTGGGGTCTTGCAGGGTGTATGCGGCGCGACCACGCACCCCGACCGCCGCAAGTGATTACCAGCGACCGACGGGAATGCCGCCGCCACCGATCTGCTTGAGTTGTTTTTCGTCGAGGGTTCGGCCGACGGTGCGCGTCTTCTTCGAGGCGCCGCTCGCTGGCGTTGCCTTCGACGGGGTCGTACGCGGGGCGGTGGTCTGCGTCTGTTGCTTCGACATTTGAATCTCCGTGCTGTGGGTGATGCGGCGATGCGCGCGCACGGAAATTCGACCACCCGCGACCGGGCGGCGTAACTGTCAACTCTTACAGGTTGGCCGGGGCAGGGCCCGCGGCCCTGGGCGGGTCAGTGGATCAGACCGAGGCGCATGGCCTTGATGACGGCCTGGTGCTTGCTCGCGCAGTCGAGCTTGTGCGCCGCACTGTTGACGTGGAAAACGGCCGTTCTCTCGGTGATGCCAAGGATCCGGCCCACCTCCCACGCCGTCTTGCCTTCCATCGTCCAGCGCAGACATTCGACTTCGCGGGCCGTCAGCGGCACGCCGTCGCTGTGCACGCGCTCGACGCGAATCAATCGCGCAGCCGCCTCGCACGCATGAACCGCGAACAGCTGCACTTCGGCGACGGCGCGCGTGACCTCCTGCGTGTCCAGCGGCAACGCAAGCGCCCGGTTGACACCGAACATGAAGTGGCGGCCATGCGGCATGTGCAGTGCAAGGCCGATACCGTTGGCGAATCCGAACGGTGCCTGCTCTTCCCACAGGTCGCCGAGGTCGACCTGCGTGTACGTCTCCTGGGACCACACGATCGGCACCGCCGAGCGCTTGCAGTGCTGAGCGACCGGATCGCGCGTCGCGCGCGCCGCGTCATCGAAGTACGCGAAGTACGCCGCGGGAATATTGTTGAGGCTGACGAATTCGGGCTCGGTGGCCGGCCGATCGAACACCATCGTCGCGACGACCCGGTCGAAACCCAGCGAGGTCGAGAACCGCTCGATGCCACTGCGCAGATCTTCGACCGTGCGTGCCTCGAGGACCGACAAATACTCCTGTCGCAGCATCACCCTCTCCCGTGCTCCACTCGTCGCCCGACCTGCAAGGCTTTACAGGTGCGATGGCGCGCCCCGACGTCCATACTGCTGTCGATGATGCAAGGTCTCAGCGCGGGCGATCGCGCAGCACCCCCGGCGTTGGCATTGGACGTGCGCTCGTGGCCAATCATAGAGTGGTCCGCGGGTCGAATCCAGCAGATCGTGCTGCTGCACCTGGCCAGCCGCGGCGACGAGGCGCTCGGCCGCGCGGACGTCGCGTCGCAGTACGGGTCGACCCTGTGGTGCGGACTCGTTTCGTCCGGACTCGTCGGCGTGAGCTGGTCCTGGCAGCACATCGCGCCGGGCGTGCTTGCGATCGCCGACCCCCTGGCCATCTGCAGCAACCTGCGCTGGCTCGGTGACGACGGCCACGTGCTCGGCGCAATCGCCGGGGCCGCGCTGCACAATCGGCTGGTGGCCAGTCTGCACTGGCAGGACGCTGTGCGCGATGCTGTGCAGGCGAACACTCCGGCGCCTGTCGTGAGCTGGCCGGAGCAACCCTTTGTACGCTGTTGAAGCGCACGGCACGCAGTGCAAGCGGCGCCGAAGCGCCGCTTGCCAGTGCCGATGCTGGCGTCCCCTAGGGGATTCGAACCCCTGTTACAACCGTGAAAGGGTCGTGTCCTGGGCCTCTAGACGAAGGGGACTCATGGACTTTGCGTTGACCCGACCAGCGCCGCGTTGGTGGAGGTAAGCGGGATCGAACCGCTGACCTCTTGCATGCCATGCAAGCGCTCTCCCAGCTGAGCTATACCCCCGCCGTGCCGCCGGTGCACCTTTTCTGCCACAGCGACTGTGCTGATCGAGCAAACGGAAAATTATAGCCAGCTTTTCTCAGACGCCCCGCAGCCGCGCCAGTACCGTTTCGCGCTCGAACAACTCGAGCACCGCGTCGATCGATGGTGTCTGCGTGCGGCCGCACACCAGCGAGCGCACCGGCAGCGCGAGCTGCGGCATCTTCAGTCCATGACGTGACAGCGCCTCCTTGAACGCGGCGGCGATGCCTGCCTTGTCCCACGGCGCTTCGGCCAATCGGTCGCGCAGCCAGACCAGCGCCGAGCGCACCGGCTCCTGTTGCGCGGCGCCAGCCTCGGGGCCCGGCGTCGGCGTCGCGAAGTACATGCCGAGCCAGTCGGCGATTTCGACCAGCGTCGAGCAGCGGTCCTTGAACAACCCGATCGCACGCGGCAGGTCGAACCGCGGCCCGGGGCTCATGCCTGCGCGTGCCAGGAACTCGAGCACCAGCGGCGCAAGCTGTTCATCGGGCGTGAGCTTGATGTGCTGCGCGTTGACCCAGCGCAGTTTCGCCTCGTTGAATTGGCCCGCGCTCTTGCCCAGATGCTCGAGGTCGAACCACTCGATGAGCTGCCTGCGGCTGAAGATCTCGTCGTCGCCGTGGCTCCAGCCGAGCCGCGCGAGGTAGTTGATCACCGCGTCGGCCAGGTAACCGTCGTCACGGTACTCAGTCACCGCCCGCGCGCCATGGCGCTTGCTCATCTTCTCGCCCTGCTCGTTGAGCACCGTCGGCAGGTGGGCATAGACCGGGGGTTCGTGGCCGAGCGCCCGGAAGATGTTGATCTGCCGCGGCGTGTTGTTGACGTGATCGTCGCCACGGATGACGTGCGTGATCGCCATGTCGATGTCGTCGACAACGACGCAGAAGTTGTACGTCGGCGTGCCGTCCGGCCGCGCGATCACCAGGTCGTCAAGCTCGTCGTTGCGGAATTCGACATGGCCCTTGACCTTGTCGTTCCACGCCACCGTACCGTCCAGCGGCGACTTGAAGCGGATCACCGGCGACACGCCTGCGGGCACCGCCGGCAGCACCTTGCCGGGCTCGGGTCGCCAGGTGCCGTCATAGCGCGGCTTGAGTTTCGCGGCCGCCTGCCGCTCGCGCAGTGCATCCAGCTCGGCCTGGCTCATGTAGCAGCGGTAGGCAAGACCACGCTCGAGCATCTGCGCCACCACCTCCTTGTAGCGCGGCATGCGCTGCATCTGGAAGTACGGCCCTTCGTCGGCGTCGAGTCCGAGCCAGCGCATGCTCTCCAAGATGACGTCGACCGCCTCCTGCGTCGAGCGCTCGACGTCGGTGTCTTCGATGCGCAAGACGAAGACGCCGCCGCTTGCGCGCGCAAAGGCCCACGGATACAGGGCGGAACGGATGTTGCCGAGGTGGATGAACCCGGTCGGACTCGGCGCGAAGCGCGTGCGAACCGGCCCCATGTCGGCCTCAGGCGGGCGCAGCGCGGAGCCCGCGCGCGAGGTCGGCCTTCAGGTCCTCGACATCTTCCAGCCCCACGGCAATGCGGATCAGGCCTTGCGTGATTCCCGCCGCCTGCCGTTGCGCCTCGGTGAGCCGGCCGTGCGACGTCGTCGCCGGGTGACAAATCGAGGTCTTCACGTCGCCCAGATTGGTGGTGATCGAGCACACGCGGGTCGCGTCGATCACTTGGAACGCGCGGGCACGCAGCGCGGCCTCTCCTTCGCCCTGCACGTCGAATGACACCACCGGCCCGCCGCTTCCCGACTGCTGCGCCATCGCCAGCGCGTGCTGCGGATGCGACGGCAGACCGGGGTAGTGCACGCGAGCGACGCCGGGCTGTTCGGCCAGCCATTGCGCGATTTGCAGCGCTCGCGCGCCGTGCGCGTGCATGCGCACCGACAGTGTCTCCAGCCCCTTGAGCACGACCCAGGCGTTGAACGGCGACAGGCACATCCCGGCCGATCGCATCACCGGCAGCATCTTCGACTGAATCAGTTCGTCCGGGCCGCACAGCGCGCCAGCGATCACGCGGCCCTGCCCGTCGAGGTACTTGGTGCCCGAATGGATCACGAAGTCCGCACCCATCCGCACGGGCTGCTGCAGCGCCGGAGAGCAGAAGCAGTTGTCAACCGCCAGCGTTGCACCGCCGGCGTGCGCGATCTCGGCCAGCGCAGCGATGTCGCACACCTCGGTGAGCGGGTTGGTCGGCGACTCCGCGATCAGCAGCCGTGTGTTCGGCCGCATCGCGTCGCGCCACTGCCCGCTGTCGGTCTGCGAGACGAAACTCGACTCGACGCCGAACTTGCCCATCTCGCCCTGCAGCAGCTTGATCGTCGAGCCAAAGACACTGCGCGAGCAGATCACGTGGTCGCCGCTCTTCAGCAGCCCCATCAGCAGCAGCAGGATCGCGGCCATGCCACTGCTGGTGGCCATGCAGCCGCTGGTGCCTTCCAGAGCCGCCAGCCGGCGCTCCATCATCTTCACCGTCGGATTGCCGAACCGGCTGTAGGTGAAGCCCTCCTCTTCGTCGGCGAAGCGGCGCGCGGCGGTCGCCGCGTCCGGATGGACGAAGCTGCTGGTCAGGAACAGCGCTTCGGCGTTCTCTCCCCAGGTGGTGCGCGGCAATCCCTCGCGCACCGCGAGCGTGTCGCGGCGCACGTCGGCGGGCAGGTCGACGCGGGGCAGCCTCTTGGTCGGGGCGGTCATTTCAGTGGCTCGCGTCTCACGACGACTCGGCGACGCTGCGCAGCGACAGGCCCGAGCGCTCGTCCGCGTCGTCCTCTTCAAACTGCAATCGCCGCTGCGCCTCGATCGCCGCGAAGTCGGCGTCGGTGACGTCGCCGGTAATGTAGCGGCCGTCGAAGCACGACGCCTCGAACCCGGACAGCTTCGGGTTGAGCGCCCAGATGACGCGCTTCATTGCGTCGACGTCCTGATAGATCAGCGCGTCGGCGTTGATGAACTCGCGAATCTGCTCCACGCTGCGGCCGTGCGCGATCAGCTCATCCTTGGTCGGCATGTCGATGCCGTACACGTTGGGGTAGCGCACCGGCGGCGCCGCCGACGCCATGAAGACCTTGCGCGCACCCGCCTCGCGTGCCATCTGCACGATTTCCCTGCTGGTGTTGCCGCGCACGATCGAGTCGTCGACGAGCAACACGTTGCGGCCTTTGAATTCCATGCCGATCGCATTGAGCTTCTGGCGCACCGACCGGCGCCGCACGGTCTGCCCCGGCATGATGAAGGTGCGGCCAACGTAGCGGTTCTTTACGAAACCCTCGCGATACGGCTTGCCGATCTTGTGCGCCAACTGCATTGCGCTGGGCCGGCTCGACTCGGGTATCGGGATCACCACGTCGATACCTGCCGGCGGCATCGTCGAGATCACGCGCTGTGCCAGCGTCTCGCCGAGGTTCAGGCGTGCGTGGTAGACCGAAATGCCGTCGAGCACCGAATCGGGGCGCGCAAGATAGACGTATTCGAAGATGCAGGGGTTGAGCGTCGGATGCTGTGCGCACTGGCGTGCGTGGACTTCGCCGGCGAGGTCGATGAAAACCGCCTCGCCAGGCGCCAAATCGCGCACCGGCTTGTGCCCGGTACCCTCGATCGCCACCGACTCGCTGGCCACCATCACTTCGCGGCCTTCGGGCGTCAGTCCCTCGCCAAAGATCAGCGGCCGAATGCCGAACGGATCGCGAAACGCGAGCAGGCCATGCCCCGCGATCAGCGCCACCACCGCGTATGACCCCTTGACCCGACGGTGCACCCCGGCGACCGCTTCGAAGATCTGTTCGTGCGTCAGGGCGAGATCACGGCCGGCGCGCTCGAGCTCGTGGGCCAGCACATTGAGCAGCACCTCGGTGTCGCTGTCGGTGTTGACGTGTCGCCGGTCGATCTCGAACAGCTCGCGCCGCAGCGCCGGGGCGTTGGTCAGGTTGCCGTTGTGCACCAGCACGATGCCGTACGGCGCGTTGACGTAGAACGGCTGCGCCTCTTCTTCGCTGTAGGCGCTGCCAGCGGTCGGGTAGCGCACCTGGCCGAGGCCGACGCTGCCCGGCAACCCACGCATGTTCCGGGTACGAAACACATCGCGGACCATGCCGCGCGCCTTCTGCATGTAGCACTTGGTTCCCTGCATCGTGACGATGCCGGCGGCGTCCTGGCCGCGGTGCTGCAGCAGCAGCAGCGAGTCGTAGATCAGCTGGTTGACCGGTGCCCGGGAAATCACGCCGACGATGCCGCACATCTCTGTGTTCCCTCTCGGCGATGACTCACGCCTGGATGTGCTGCGCCACGTCCGGCGGCAGCAACGGTTTGAGCCCGCGCAACATCGCGTCCAGGCTTTGCGCGATCTGCGAACTTCGCCATGTCGGGGCCTGATGCATCGGCGTCAGCGCGGTCAGCGTGGCCACCACCAGCAGCAGCAACACGCCGCGCAACAGCCCGAAGACGACGCCCAGAGCGCGGTCGATCGCCGTAAGCGGCGTTGCGTGCAGCAGCGCGCGCACCAGCCGCGCGGCGAGCGACCAGGCGATCAGCGCAGCGATGAAGGTCAGCGCGAACGCCGCCGCGTGATTCAAGGCCGACCCGGGCGAACCCAGCGGAACCAGCGACGCAACCGTCGGCGTGAACAGCTGGGCCGCGACGTAGGCCGCCACCCAGCCGAGCAGCGAAAGCACTTCGAACACCAGCCCGCGCCACAAGCCGACCACAGCCGACAGCAGCAGCACACCGCCGAGCACCATGTCGAGCACGCCGATTTCAAGCCCGCCCAGTGTCATGGCGTCATCACGGCTGCATCAAGTCCCGCGGCCTTGATCCGCGCGGCGGCCTTCTCTGCGTCTTCCCGCGAGTCGAACGGGCCCACCCGCACGCGCAGGCGCTTGCCGCCATCGGTCTGCACCTCCTGCACGAAGGTCTTCAGACCGATTTGCTCGACGCGCTGGCGCACGCCCCGCGCGGCTGCCGGATCAGCGAAGGCGCCCACCTGGACAACCATACGCTCCGGCGCGGTCGGTGCGTCGGCTCGTGCCGTCGTCTTGCCCTCGAGCAACGCGCGGGCACGCTCGGCGTCGGCGTTGCTGCGAGCCGGTGCCTTGGCTTCGGCCGGCTGCGGCGACGCCGGTCGCGGTTCGGCCGGCGTTGTCGCGGCGTCCCGCGGCGCTGGCGTGCGCGGCTCGGCCTGCACCTCGTCGCGGGACTTGGCAGGTGCTTGCGGCGCCGTCGCTCGCGGTGCTGCCGGCGCCAGCGGCGGCACGGCATCCTTGTCGGGAATGACGATCGGCAGGTCGACCGGGATCGGCCGTGGCTGCGTTTCGAACAACAGCGGGAACCCGACGATGCCGACGCCCACGAGCACGACCGCGCCGATGAGCCGTCGCCGCGCCTGCGCGCGGGCGCGCTGCACCACGTCGGCGGGCGCTTCGGCCGACGCGTTCGAAGCCATCGATCGGTTGTGGAAGAAGGACAGCAGACCCATGCGAGAGACGGCTACATGCAACACGCGGACAATCCGCTCATCGCGCGGCGACCGGGTGCCTCACGAGAGATGTCGTGCAGCCAGCCGCGGCACGCCGTCTTTCAGCACGCCACCCACGGTGTAGAACGAACCGAACACAAGAATTCTATCAGCGGGGTCGGCACCACCCATCGCCTCGCATAGCGCCTCGTCGGGCGTTGCATGGGCGTGCACCGGGGCATGCGTAGCGTCCGCGCGCGGCAGCCGTCGCAGCACTTCGCCGATCGCCGTTGGGCTCGCCGCGCGCGGCGTCGGGAGCGCACACAGGTGCCATGCGTCGACCAGCGGCACGAGTGGCCGCAACAGCCCTTCGAGGTCCTTGTCGGCCATCGCACCGAAAACGGCGTGCGTGCGCGCATAGAAGCCCATCTGGTCCAGGTTGCGTGCGAGCGTGGCGGCAGCGTGCGGGTTGTGGGCAACGTCGAGGACGATCGCTGGCTGCCCCGCCAGGACCTGGAACCGCCCGGGCAGCGCGACGGTTGCCAGTCCGGCGCGCACCGCCTGCACCGACACCGGAAGCCGCTCGCGCACTGACTCGAGCCCAGCCAGCACGCCCGCAGCGTTGAGTAGCTGGTGCGCTCCGCGCAGCGCCGGTTGAACCAAAGCATTGAGACGCCGCCCGCGGCCGCTCCACGACCATTGCTGGTGATCGTCACGATAGTTGAAGTCGCGCCCGAGGCACCACAGATCCGCGTCGATCTCGCGCGCGTGGTCGATCACGCTCGCAGGAGGGTGCGGATCGGCGACGATCGCCGGCCGGCCGGTGCGCATGATGCCCGCCTTCTCCCGCCCGATCGATTCGCGGTCACCGCCGAGGAACGCCATGTGGTCGAGATCGATGCTCGTGATGATCGCGCAGTCGGCGTCGAAGGCATTCACCGCATCGAGCCGGCCGCCGAGGCCGACTTCCAGGACCACCACATCCAGTTCCGCGCGCGAAAGATGTCGCGCAATGGCCAGTGTCGTGAATTCGAAATAGGTCAGCGCCGCGCCGTCGCGAGCGGCCTCGACTGCCTCGAAATCGGCAATCAACGCTTCGGCCGCAGCCGCCTCGCCGTTGACGCGGCATCGCTCCTCGAAGTGCACGAGGTGCGGCGACGTGTAGACACCGACGCGATAGCCCGCCTGCCGCAGGATCGCCTCGAGCATCGCGCAGGTTGATCCCTTGCCGTTGGTGCCGGCCACCGCGATCAGCGGCACGTCGAAGGCGAGTGCCATGCGGCCCCGCACCGCCTGCACGCGTTCGAGCGTGAGGTCGATCATGGCCGCGTGGAGGTGCTCGCAATGAGCGAGCCACTCCTGCAGACTTTGCGGGTGACTCATCGAACCGCAGCCGGTGGCAACCGGCCTCGCGACGCCTGGCGCAGGGTCAGGCCACCGCGTCGCTGCTCTGTCGCATCAGCATCGCGATGCAACGCGCAATCGTGCCGCGCAGTTCGCGGCGGTCGCAGATCATGTCCAGCGCCCCCTTCTGCAGCAGGAATTCGCTGCGCTGGAACCCCTCGGGCAGCTTCTCGCGCACGGTGTTCTCGATCACGCGCGGCCCGGCGAAACCGATCAGCGCCTTGGGCTCCGCGATCACGACGTCGCCGACGAACGCGAAGCTCGCCGATACGCCGCCCATCGTCGGATCGGCGAGCACGCTGACATAGGGCAGCCGCGCCTTGGCCAGCCGCGTCAGCGCGGCGTTGGTCTTGGCCATTTGCAGCAGGCTGAGCAAGCCCTCCTGCATGCGTGCCCCACCGGTGGCGGTGAAGCAGATGAACGGCGTGCGCTGCTCGATCGCCGCCTGCACGCCGCGCACGAAGCGCTCGCCGACCACCGAGCCCATCGAACCGCCCATGAAATCGAACTCGAAGCACGCCGCGACGACCGGAATGGTGTGCAACGCTCCCCCGATCACGACGAGCGCATCGGTCTCGCTCGTCGTCTCGAGCGCATCCTTGAGACGCTCGGGGTATTTCTTGCTGTCCTTGAACCGCAGCGCGTCCACCGGCAGGACCTCCTGGCCGATCTCGTAGCGCCCCTCCGGATCCAGGAAGCCGTCGAGCCGCGCCCGTGCGCCGATCCGGTGATGGTGGCTGCACTTCGGGCAGACGTTGAGGTTCTGCTCGAGGTCGGTCTTGTAGAGCACGGACTCGCACGACGGACACTTGATCCACAGGCCCTCGGGCACGGATCGCCGTTCGGAGGGGTCGGTCGGCTGGATCTTTGGAGGCAGCAGTTTTTCGAGCCAGCTCATTGGTGTTGTCCTTCCATCGAATCGAGGGCGCGCCGGATCGAGGCCATGAACTCCCGCCCGGTCGATGCCACCTTGTCGCGCGGTTGCTCCTCGAGCAGCTGCACGAGCCGCGAGCCGATCACGACCGCGTCAGCGACCGCCGCTACCGCGCAGGCGGTCTGCGCATCGCGGATGCCGAAGCCAACGCCCACCGGCACCTTCACGTGGGCACGGATGCGCGGCACCATTTGCGCGACTTGCGCGGTGTCCAGGTGGCCAGCGCCGGTGACGCCCTTCAGCGACACATAGTAGACGTATCCGGTCGCGATGCGCGCGACTTCGCTGATGCGCTGGTCGGTCGACGTCGGCGCGAGCAGGAAGATCGGGTCCAGCCCGGCGGCCTTGAGTCGCGCGGCAAAGCCCTCGCACTCCTCCGGCGGATAGTCGACGACGAGCACGCCGTCGACACCGGCCGCTTTCGCATCGGCGACGAACCGCTCGACGCCGTAGCGCTCGACCGGGTTCGCATAGCCCATCAGGACCAGTGGCGTGGCGGTGTTCTTCGCACGGAAGGCGCGCACCATCTCGAGCACGCGCGGCAGGCCGATGCCGCGGGCGAGCGCTCGCTCGGAGGCGCGCTGGATCACCGGACCGTCGGCCATCGGATCCGAGAACGGCACGCCAAGTTCGATGATGTCGGCACCACCATCGGCGAGCGCGAGCATCAGCTCGGGCGTCACGTCGGCGAACGGATCGCCCGCGGTGACATACGGAATCAGCGCCTTGCGGCCGCGCGCGCGCAGCGCCTCGAAAGTGGCCGCAATGCGGGCGCTCACGCCAGCCCTTTCAGACCGGCGCGCTCGGCCACGGTGTTGATGTCCTTGTCGCCGCGACCCGACAGGTTGACCAACAGATGCTGGTCGCTGCGCATCGTCGGCGCGAGCTTGATCGCGTACGCGATCGCGTGCGCCGATTCGAGCGCCGGGATGATGCCCTCGGTGCGGCAAAGCCGATGGAACGCCGCGAGCGCTTCGTCGTCGGTGATGCCGACGTATTCGGCGCGTCCGATGTCCTTCAGGTACGCATGCTCCGGCCCCACGCCGGGATAGTCCAGGCCCGCCGACACCGAGTGGGTCTCGACGATCTGGCCGTCGGCGTCCTGCAGGAGATACGTCCGGTTGCCGTGCAGCACGCCGGGCGTGCCGCGCTCGAGCGATGCCGCATGATGCCCGGAGTCGAGACCGAGGCCGGCTGCCTCGACGCCGATCAGCCGCACCTCCTCGCGCTCGATATACGGGTAGAAGATGCCGATCGCATTGCTGCCGCCGCCTACGCACGCGATCACGGCATCGGGTTGGCGGCCGATCATCGCCGGCATCTGCACGACGCATTCGTCGCCGATCACGCGCTGGAAGTCGCGCACCATCATGGGGTAGGGATGCGGACCGGCGACGGTGCCAATGATGTAGAAGGTGTTCTCGACGTGGGTCACCCAGTCGCGCAGAGCCTCGTTCAGCGCGTCCTTGAGTGTCCGGCTGCCGCTTTCGACCGGCACGACTTTCGCGCCGAGCAGGTGCATGCGGTAGACGTTGGGCGATTGGCGCTTGATGTCCTCGCTGCCCATGTAGACCACGCACTCCATGCCGTAGCGCGCGCACACCGTCGCGGTGGCCACGCCATGCTGGCCGGCGCCGGTCTCGGCGATCACCCGCGGCTTGCCCATGCGCCGGGCAAGCAGCGCCTGGCCAATCGTGTTGTTGATCTTGTGTGCACCGGTGTGGTTGAGATCCTCGCGTTTCAGGTAGATCTGCGCGCCGCCGACTTCGCGCGACAGCCTGGCCGCGTGGTAGACGGGACTCGGCCGGCCGACGAAGTGCTCGAGCTCGTCGCGGAGCTCGGCCTGGAACGCGGGGTCGGCGCGGTAGCGCGCGTAGGCTGCCTTCAGTTCGTCGAGCGCGTGGATGAGCGTTTCGGCGACGAACGTTCCGCCGTAAGGTCCGAAGTGCCCGCGGGCATCGGGTTGCTGGTAGGTGTGCATCGCAGTGTCTTCAGGTCGGGTCGACGGCGCGGCCGATCGAAATCAGCCCAGCGCGTCGGCGATGCGCGCATCGGCTTCGCGCACCGCATCGCAAAACCGGCGGATCAGCGCGGCGTCCTTGACGCCCTTCGCGCTTTCGACGCCGGAGCTGACGTCAACGGCCCACGGCCGCACCTGAAGCACTCCATCGGTCACGTTTGCAGGCGTCAACCCACCAGACAAAACGAGCGGACAGGGCACGCTTGGTGGAATCAGTGACCAATCGAAGACCTTTCCACCGCCACCGAAGCCCTCGACGAAGGCGTCGAGCAGCAAGCCGCAGGCATCCGGGTAACGGGCCGCGAAGTCTAGCAGTTCGAACCCCGGCGCCATGCGCGCGGCGCGCAGGTAGGGCCGACCCGCCCCACGACACTGTTCGGCGGTCTCGTCGCCGTGAAACTGCAACATGAGCGTGGGGACCGCTGCGCAGGCGGCCGCGACCTCGGCGGGCTGCGCGTCGACGAACAGCCCCACCGGCTGCACGAACGCGGGCAACCGCGCGGCCAGCGCCGCCGCGCGGTCGAGCGCGACCGCACGCGGGCTTGCAGCGTAGAACACGAAACCCACCGCGTCCGCACCGGCCTGCACGGCCGCATCGACATCGGCTTCACGTGTCAGGCCGCAGATCTTGATTCGCGTGCGTTCGGTCTTCATCGCGGGTTGGAGGGCAGCCAATCGTGTGCGGCAGTGCGCTCGGGCAACTGCAGCCGGCGATCGTAGTGCGGACCGTCAAAGTACAGCCCGGCCGCCGGGAACGTCGGCGCCGCTGCTTCACGGCGGCGCTCAGCGAGCACGTCGCGAATCCACGCCGGCCGATGCCGGCCGGCGCCGACTGCCACCAGACACCCCATCATGTTGCGCACCATGTGGTGCAGGAAGGCGTCGGCTTCGAAGTCGAAGCGCCAGTACGCGCCGCATCTTTGCACGACCAGACTTCGCAGCGTCTTGACCGGTGACGGCGCCTGGCAGCTGGCCGCCCGAAACGAGCTGAAGTCATGCTCGCCGAGCAGGTGCTGCGCCGCTTGCGACATGGCCGCCCCGTCCAGGGGACGGAACGACCAGCCGCACAGGTCCTGCTCGATCGACGGGCGCACCGGCGATTGCAGCAGCAGATACGTGTAGCGCCGTCCCCGCGCACGGTTGCGCGCATGGAAGTCATGCGGTACGCCGCAGCACCATTGCACCGCGATGTCCTCGGGCAGGTAGCGATTGGTGCCACGCACCCACGCAAACGGCTGCCGCACCACGCCCGTGTCGAAGTGCACGACCTGGTTGAGCCCATGCACACCGGCATCGGTGCGCCCGGCGCATACCGTGGTCACGCGCTGCTGCGCAAACTCGGCCAGCGCCGCTTCGAGCCGGTCCTGCACGGTCTGGCCGCCCGGCTGGCTCTGCCAGCCCTGGTAGGCGGCACCGCGATAGCTGACTCCGAGAGCCAGGCGCACCGCGCCGCCCGTGCCGGCCCGTTTCAGCCGAGCTCGTCCAGCATCTTCTGGGCCCGGGTCTTGAGCGTGCCATCGGCCTTGGCCACGACCTCGCGCAACAGGTCGCGCGCGCCGTCGACGTCTCCAATCTGGCGGAACTCATCGGCCAGCTCGAACTTGCGCACCAGGGGATCGGCCGACTCGCTCAACTCGAGGTCACTCGGCATCGCCTCGGACGTCAGCTCGCTGGCCTGCGCCCCCGAAACGCTCGGCGGGCTGTCGAGATCGAGCGAGATATCCGACAGGTCGAAGTCCATCGGCGCCTGCTCGCGGTCCTGCGTCGAATCGGCCCCAGACTCCACCATCTCGGACGGCGGCGTTGACAGCATCGGCGCGCTTTCCGACGCTCCGAGATCGAGGTCGACCTCCAGACTCGCCGGGCTCACCGGTCCGGGCTGGGTGGACCGCGCAGCTTCAAATTGCGACGGCGTCGGGAGCACCGACTGCGGCATCGTGCTGGCACCGAGGGGTTCGATTACACCGCCACCGGCAGCCATCATCGCCGCCGGCGCGCCACCCGGCTGGTACATCGGATTGTCGGGATCGATCGAAAGGCCGAGTTCCTGCGCCCTGGCCCATTCATCCCCTTGGCCCTTCGTCAACGCATAGAGCTGCGTGGCGAGCAACTCGAACCCCTTCGTGTCACGGCGCTTCGCATAAACCTCGAGCAGCTTGTGGCGGATCGCCAGCCGGTCGGGATTGGCGCGCATCGCTTCCTTGAGGATTTCCTCGGCCTGCAGGTCGCGCCCATAAGCCAGATAGACATCCGCCTCGGCCACCGGATCGACATCACCGATCGCATCAAGCTGGCTCAGCGAATAGCTCATCGAAGACGCAGACGCACCCGCCTCACGGGTATCGATGCGCTGGCCACCGCTGGCGCCGAAGAACGAGTCTGGCTGCAGACGGCTTTCGAGGAACGAGGTTTCCGCGCTTTCCTTGCGCGCCTTGCTGCGCATGCGGTACAGCCCGAAGCCGGCCAGCAGCGCCGCGAGCGCGCCCGCGCCCGGCAGCATCAGCGGGTTATCGAGCACCGTACCGAGGAAGCCGGGCTCCTCGGCCTTCGCGGGGGCCGGCGCAGCTACCGCCGGTGCGGACGCGGGCGCAGCGGCTGGCGCAGGCGCCGGTGCAGGCACTGGCGGCTGTGCGACGACCGTCGGCGCGGGAGCCGGTGCAGGCGCAGGCGCCGCAGCTTCCGCGCCCGGCGCCGGTGTCGGCGCGGGTGCAGCCGCCGGCGCGGGGCTCGGCGCGCCCGGTGCAGCCGGAGTGCCAGCCGGTGCTTCCTTGGCAGCACCGGCGAGCTTCTGCAGGTCTTCGATGTTCTTGGACACCTCGGCGACCCGCTCGCTCGTCTCCTTCTTGGAGGCTTCGGCCGACACCGTCGATTCCGGCGCCGACGCGGCGAGCGCGCCCTTGCTGAGTTTCAGACGGTCAACTCCGGCGGCCTCGGCCTGCTTGCGATCGCGCACCTCGGCCTCGACCTTGCCGCTGACCTGGCGCTCTCGATCCGGGGTGCGCGCCGCCGGGGCCGCACCGGCGAGGCGTTGCCGATAGGTATTGAAGTCGGTGGCCTGGGCCTGGATCACCTGGCGAGCCTCGGCCGGCGAGGTGCGCTTGGCATCCTCGGCACTCGGCATCGTCAGCTTCGCCCCGGCCAGCATCAGATTCATGTTGTCGGCGATGAACGCGTCCGGGTTACTGCGGAACAGCGCGACGAGCATCTGATCCAGCGAAACACCAGGACGCTGGTTGCGCACGGCAATCCGGTACAGCGTGTCGCCGGGGCGCACTTCGTAGACACCGCCCGCGGTCGCCCGCGAAGGCGCTGGAGCCGGAGCTGGAGCCGGCGCTGGCCGCGGTGCGGCGACCGGCGCGGGCTGCGGCGCCGGGGCCGCGACGGGGGCAGGAGCAGGCGCAGGCGCCGGCCGAACCACCGGCGCCGGTCGGGGCGGCGGCACCGGCGCCGTTGCGACCGGAGGCGTCGTGACGGTGGCCGGCGGTGCGGCCTGCGCACGCATGGTGGGCGGGTCGATCAGCAACGTGTACTCGCGCACCAACCGCCCGCTCGCCCACGACAACTCGAGAATCACATCGACAAATGGCTCTTGAACGACCTTGTCGCTGGTGATCCGCAGGTAGGGGCGCCCGTCGGGTCGCCGCAGCAGCTGCACCTGGGTGCCGGGCAGCACCGCGTTGTAGTCGACACCTGCCGCTCGGTAGGACTCGGGAGCCGCAATGCGCGCCCGCAACGTGGACGATTCCTCCGCCGTCAAGCTGGTGACATCGATTTCGGCGCGCAACGTCTCGCCAAGCGCCGACTGGACGCCCATCCGCCCGAGACCCAACGCGGCGGCATTTGTGGCGGACAGCCACATGGCGGCCGCAGCCACCCCGGTCAGAGCAAAACGCCCGGCCATCATTGAGCAAGTCTTCAAGGCATCCCCCACGTACGACGTCCAGCGGGCACTCTACCGCGCGCGCCGTGTCCAGACCTCAGATGCGGGGCTGGGCACGCGGGCACGATCGGAACCCTATGTCACAAATCACAATAACATCAGCCAGATGCACTTACAAGCTCACGCAAAGGCTGATATTTCACGCCGCTGCCGGCAGTGTCCTGAGTCGCAGTCCGTGTTGTCGCCAGACAACGCGGCCCTGATCGAACCGGGTTTGCCATTCAGCCGCTCAACAGGATCCGCATCATCCGGCGCAGCGGTTCGGCGGCACCCCACAGCAGCTGGTCGCCGATCGTGAAAGCACCGACGTACTGTGGGCCCATCGCCAGTTTGCGGATGCGCCCAACCGGAATCGTCATCATGCCCGTCACGGCCACCGGCGTGAGGTCGCGAAGCGTGGCTTCACGGTTGTTGGGCACCACCCTCACCCACTCGTTGTCCGCGGCGATCATCGCCTCGAGCTCGGCAAGGGGGACGTCCTTCTTCAGCTTGAAGGTGAGCGCCTGCGAGTGGCAACGCATCGCGCCGACGCGAACGCAGAACCCATCCACGGGCACCGCCGGGGTCCCGAAGCCGTCGCCTTGACCGAGGATCTTGTTGGTCTCGGCCATGCCCTTCCATTCCTCACGGCTCACACCCCAGCCGGCTTCGCCCGGTTGCTTGCCGACGCCCAGATCCCTGTCGATCCAGGGAATCAGCGAGCCGCCCAGCGGCACGCCGAAATTGGCCGTCTCGTCGGCAGTCATCGCACGCTGGCGCGCGATCACCCTGCGGTCGATTTCAAGGATCGCGCTGGCCGGATCGCCAAGCAGCGCCTTCACCTCGGCGTGCAGCGTCCCGTACTGGGCCAGCAACTCGCGCATGTGTTGAGCGCCGCCGCCTGAAGCAGCCTGGTAGGTCATCGTGGTCATCCACTCGACGAGCCCGGCCTTGTACAGCGCAGCGACCCCCATCAGCATGCAACTGACGGTGCAGTTGCCGCCGATCCAGTTGCGGTTGCCCTTGGCCAGCGCCCTCTGGATCACCGGCAGGTTGACCGGGTCGAGGACGATCACCGCGTCGTCGTTCATGCGCAGCGTCGACGCGGCATCGATCCAGTGGCCCTTCCAGCCGGCGCTACGCAGCTTCGGGAACACCGCGGTGGTGTAGTCGCCGCCCTGGCACGTGATGATGATGTCGCAGCGCCGCAGCGCGTCGACGTCGTTCGCGTCGTGCAGCCGGCTCTCGTTCTTTGCCAACTTCGCGATCTGCGCGGGCAATACGCCGCCCGCGTTGCTGGTCGAGAAGAACAGCGGTTCGATGAGGTCGAAGTCGCGCTCCGCGGCCATGCGGTCCATCAGCACGGAGCCCACCATGCCCCGCCAGCCGACCAGTCCTACCAGAGCCATCTTGGGTTGCCTTTCACGCTTGGGTCCGGACCCCGTTTCCCGGCTTCGCTCGCCGGGGTCCAGAACAGGGGAAGGCGAGACGAATCAGAGCCGACTAGCTCCTGGTCAACGCCTTGCCACGCAGCGCCGCGACCACCGCGTCGCCCATCTCGCGGGTGCCCACCTTGGTCGTGTTCGGCGACCAGATGTCGGCGGTGCGCAGCCCGGCTGAGAGCACGGCATCCACCGCCCGCTCGATACGACCGGCGGCTTCGGGCTGGTTGAGCGAGTAACGCAGCATCATCGCGGCGGACAGGATTGTAGCCAGCGGGTTGGCGATCCCCTGGCCGGCGATGTCCGGCGCGCTGCCATGACTCGGCTCGTACAGCCCCTTGTTGCGCACGTCCAACGAGGCCGATGGCAGCATGCCGATGCTGCCGGTCAGCATCGCCGCCTCGTCGGACAGGATGTCGCCGAACAGGTTGCCGGTGACGATCACGTCGAACGACTTCGGCGCTCGCACGAGCTGCATCGCGGCGTTGTCGACGTACATGTGGTCGAGCTCGACATCCGGGTACAGCGCAAGCACCGCGGTGACCACGTCCCTCCACAGTTGCGAGGTCTCCAGCACGTTGGCCTTGTCGACGCTCGTCACCTTGCGACTGCGCTTGCGCGCGGCCTGGAATGCCACATGCGCGATCCGCTCGATCTCTGGCCGGCTGTAGCGCATCGTGTCGAACGCCTCCTGGGCACCGGGGAAGTGACCGTCCGTGGCGACGCGCCGGCCGCGCGGCTGACCGAAGTAGATGTCGCCCGTGAGCTCGCGGATGATCAGGATGTCCAGCCCGGCGACCAGGTCCGCCTTGAGCGACGAGGCATCGGTGAGCTGGCGGTAGCACAGCGCCGGCCGCAGATTCGCAAACAGTCCCAGCTGCTTGCGCAACCCGAGGATCGCCTGCTCCGGACGCAGCGCCCGTTCGAGCTTGTCGTACTTCCAGTCGCCCACCGCGCCGAACAGGATCGCGTCGGCCGCCTTCGCCAGCGTGAGCGTCGGTTCGGGCAGCGGATGGCCGTGCGCCTCGTAGGCGGCGCCGCCGACGGGAGCCTGTTCGATTTCGAACGCGAGCTCGAGCGCGCGCAGCACGCGCACCGCCTGCTCGACGATCTCGGTGCCGATGCCGTCCCCGGGCAGGACTGCGATCTTCATCGGTGCCCGATCAGTGTCTGGTTCAGCCAGGGCATCTTCGCCAGCCGCTCGGCCTCGAAGGCGCGGATCTTGTCGGCGTGGCGCAGTGTCAGACCGATGTCGTCGAAGCCGTTGACCAGGCAGTACTTGCGAAACGGCTGGACCTCGAAGGCCAGCTCGGTGCCGTCCGGCTTGACGATGACCTGGCGTGGCAGATCGATCGCCAGCGAGTAACCGACGAAGCCGTAGACCTCGTCGAACAGCTTTGCCACCTGGGACTCGGGCAGCACGATCGGCAGCAGGCCGTTCTTGAAGCAGTTGTTGAAGAAGATGTCGGCGAAGCTCGGTGCGATCAGCGCCCGAAAGCCGTACTGCTCGAGCGCCCAGGGCGCATGCTCCCGGCTCGACCCGCAGCCGAAATTGCTGCGCGCAAGCAGTATCGATGCACCGGCATAGCGCGGCTGGTTCAGCACGAAGTCCGGATTGGGCTTGCGCTGCGCATGCTCCTGGCCGGGCTCGCCGCGGTCCAGGTAGCGCCACGCGTCGAACAGGTGCGGGCCAAAGCCAGTGCGCTTGATCGACTTCAGGAACTGCTTCGGAATGATCGCGTCGGTGTCGACATTCTCCCGGTCGATCGGAGCGACCAGACCCTTGTGCACGGTGAAGGCTTGCATGGCGATGTGCTCTCTACTGCGCTTGCACCCGATCAGACGATGCGGCGCACGTCGACGAAATGGCCGTTCAACGCGGCTGCCGCCGCCATCGCCGGGCTCACGAGATGGGTGCGACCACCCGCACCCTGGCGGCCTTCGAAATTGCGGTTACTCGTCGATGCGCAGCGCTCGCCCGGCTCGAGCCGGTCGGCATTCATCGCCAGGCACATCGAGCAGCCCGGCTCGCGCCATTCGAACCCCGCAGCCCGGAACACCCGATCCAGCCCCTCACGCTCGGCCTGTGCCTTCACGAGGCCCGAGCCGGGAACAACCAGCGCCAGCTTGACGTTCGAGGCGACCTTGCCGCCGGCCTTGCGCACCACCGCGGCGGCCTCGCGCAAATCCTCGATACGGCTGTTCGTGCAGGAGCCGATGAAGACCTTGTCGACCCTGATGTCGGCGATCGGCTTGTTCGGCGCAAGCCCCATGTAGGTCAGTGCGCGCTCGAT
Source organism: Burkholderiales bacterium (assembly GCA_020354665.1). Lineage (GTDB taxonomy): Bacteria > Pseudomonadota > Gammaproteobacteria > Burkholderiales > Burkholderiaceae_C. Next base: position 1,221,346 of record CP070653.1, on the reverse strand, counting down.
CGCGCCGCGCTTGATCGCGTCCTTCTCCTTGTCGGGGTCGGGCACGCGGTCCTCGATCGACAACACCATCTCGGGCGACGTGCCCCAGGTCACCTGCGGCCGGATGCCTGCCGCGTCGATCTGGACCACCCTGTCGAAGGACGCACCCGGATCCGATTGCAGCGTGCGCCAGTACGCGGCGGCCTTCTGCCACAACGCGCCGGTGGGCGCCAGCGGCCGGTCCTTGACGTAGTCGATCGTCTTGTCGTCGACCGCCACGAGCCCGGCGCGCGCGCCAGCCTCGATCGTCATGTTGCAGATCGTCATGCGGCCTTCCATGCTGAGCGCGCGGATCGCCGAGCCGCCGAACTCGATCGTGTAGCCGGTGCCGCCGCCGGTGCCGATCCGGCCGATGATCGCCAGCACGATGTCCTTGGCCGTCACGCCGCGCGGCAGCTCACCGTCAACGCTGACCAGCATGTTCTTCGCCTTCTTCGCGAGCAGCGTCTGCGTGGCCAGCACGTGCTCGACCTCGCTGGTGCCGATCCCGAACGCCAGCGCGGCGAAGGCGCCGTGGGTACTCGTGTGGCTGTCGCCGCAGACCACGGTCATGCCGGGCAGCGTGGCGCCCTGCTCCGGGCCGATCACGTGCACGATGCCCTGGCGCCGATCGAGGAACGGAAAGTACGCCGCGGCGCCAAAGGCCTCAATGTTCGCGTCCAGCGTCTGCACCTGAAGCCGGCTGGTCGGGTCCTTGATGCCGTCGTAGCCTTCGTTCCAGCCGGTGGTCGGCGTGTTGTGATCGGCCGTCGCGACGATCGAGTTCGCGCGCCACGGCTGGCGTCCCGCCAGCCGTAGCCCCTCGAACGCCTGCGGGCTCGTCACCTCGTGCACGAGGTGGCGATCGATGTAGAGGACGGTGGTGCCGTCCTCCTCGGTGTGGACGACATGGTCGTCCCAGAGCTTGTCGTAAAGGGTACGTGCGGTCATGGGGATGCGTCGCGTCTGCCTGCGCCGTGTGAGTGCGATTGTCGCTCGACGCAGGCCGGGCGTGCCCCGGGTGGGTTATCGCCGGGCCGGCCACGTTCTGCCCCGGGCCATCGGGTCCATGGCATCCCACCCCGACCGATCTAACGTGGCTGCTTCGCGCTGCGCGCAAACGCCGGCGGTTGCGGACCCTGCGCGGGAAGCGCGTCCGCCGCCTAAACTCGCGCAACGTGTGGGCGGATGTAGCGGCATGGAGCGATTCAAAGGCAGCAAAGAGCGTGGCCAGAGTGCGTTGCCGGCGGACCGCGCCACGGCGCCCATCTGAAGCGATCGCATGAGGAGACGCGACTGGCTGCGCGCGCTCGGCCTGGCGGTTGGCACGGCAGGCGCGAGGACGCTGGCGCAGCCGCAGCGCCTGCGCCGCATCGGCTATTTGTCGCTGCTCTCGCTGACCGATCCGCCTTCGCCCGAACGCCAGGCGTTCATCGAGGGACTCGCCGAGTTCGGTCACGTGCAGGGTCAAAACCTCGAGATCGTGTACGGCTCGGCCGAAGGGCTGACAGAGTTCCTCGACGAAGTCACTCGTGATCTCGCGGCGAAGAACGTCGAGCTCATCGCGGCATCGGGTTCCGTCCCGTTGCAAGCCCTGCAGCGCGTCGCGCCCCGGATGCCCGTGGTGATGCTAGCCATCGGTGATCCCGTAGGCCTCAAGCTTGTCAATTCGCTGGCGCGGCCGGGCGGAAACATGACCGGCGTGAGCTTCAACTCGAGCGAGCTTGCGGCCAAGCGCGTGCAACTGCTGCACGAGCTCGCGCCCAGCGCGCGGCGGCTGGCCATCTTGCTCCACGGGCGCAACAACAACGCGCGCCTGGAGAGCATGGCGGCCGAAGCCGCTGCCGCCAAGCTGGGCCTCGCACCGGTCGTGATCCGCTTCGCCGACGACAACGGCCTGACGCGCGGGCTGCAGCGCGCCGCGGCGCAGCGTACGGAGCTGCTGTACGCGACCTTCGAAGGCGATATCGTCGCGCGGCGGCGCACGGAGATCGCGGACTTCGCGCGAAGCATGAAGTGGCCGTCGGTGGTCGGTTTCGGTGCGCTGGCCGAAGCCGGTTTCCTGCTCTCGTATGCTTCTGACTTCCCGGCGCTGTTCCGTCGCGGCGCGTACTTCGTCGATCGCATCCTTGCGGGCGCCAAGCCGGCGCAGCTGCCGGTGGAACAGCCGCAACGCTTCGAGCTGGTCGTCAACCTGGCGACTGCGCGTGCACTAGGGGTGACAATCCCACAGTCGTTCCTGCTGCGGGCTGACCGGGTGGTCGAGTGATGCGACGCCGATGGGTCCCCGTGGCGTGCGCGGCAGTTGGCTGGGGAGCGGCCGTGCCGGCTCGCAGCCGGGCCCGAAGCGCAGTGGAGCAACTGAGATGACCCGGAGACGTCCGCGTGCCGCCGCAGCGAGCCACGCACCGCCGTCGCAGCCTTCGCGCACAACGCGTGTCGCACGCCCGCGGCCGGCAGCGAGTCCTCGAAGCCGCACGCGCGGGACCGCGTTGACACTACTCGCGCGCGTTGTCGAACAACTGCATCTCGAGCGCCGCACCGACAGTTTGTGCGAACGGATCGCCCAGGCAGCGCAATCGCTCACGGCCGCGCGACGCGTGCTTGTCGTGCTCGAAGACGCGCAGGGCCGACGCGTGACCAGTGCCAGGCTGCCGCGCGGAGAAGGCGCGCACGAACTGCTCGAAGCCATCGCGCCCTGGTTCGACGAGGCGCGTCGCACGCGCACCGTGGCCCTGCGCCACGGCCCTGACGGCGCCGCGGCGCCGGACCAGCGCTCGTGTCTCGTCGCGCCCCTGGTCGAGCGCCGGAAGCTGCTTGGGTATATCTACGCCGACGTCGAGGGCGCGTTCGGCCGCTTCGACAACAGCGACCGTGAGATGCTGGCGATGCTGGCTCGGCATGCGGCAATCGCGCTGGTCAGCATCCATACATCCGAAGCACTGCGCCGCGAGGTCGATGAGCGCAAGCGGAATCTGCGCGATGCGTTGACGTACCGGAGCGCCGTGGCGTCGGCGCTGAGGCTGATCGGCCAGTCGACCCTCGCCCTGCCGCAGGTACTGGGCACGCTGATCCGCAGCGCCACCGAGCTCGGCGAGGCGAGCCAGGGCTTCGTGTTCATGCCCACTACCTCCGAGGGCGCGGTCTATCGCCTGGCGGCCGCGCACGGCGCGTCGCCAGCGTTCAAAGCGCACATTGCGCAGATCGACATCCGTCCAGAGCGCGGATTTCTGATCGGCCGGGTGGTCACCGAACGGCGTGCCATCCAGGTGCTGGACGCCGCAGCCGATCCCGAGTACCGCGAAGCCGAAAGCCGGCGCCTGGGTGGCTACCGCACGATGCTTGGCGTGCCGATGCTCAACGGGGAACAGGTGGTGGGCGTGATCGTCGTCTGGCGCCAGGAGGTGCGCCCGTTCACCGGCGATCAGCTCGAACTGGTCACCACCTTCGCGGATCAGGCCGCAATCGCGATCGAGAGCGCACGGCTGCTCCAGGAAACCAAGGAGTCGCTGGAGCAGCAGACGGCGAGCGCCGCGATCCTGCAGGTGATCAGCAGCTTCCCGACGGACATCCAACCGGTTCTCGATGCGGTTGCGGAAAATGCTGCAAGGCTGTGTCACGCGTCGGACGCGATCATCCAGCTCCGTGAGGGCGAAGAGCTTCGCTGGGTTGCGCACTTCGGGGCGATCCCCAATCTCCCACGCGATGGCCGGCGGAGGATCTCGCGTGAGCTCGTCACTGGTCGCGCGGTCCTCGAGGGACGGCAGATCCACGTCGGCGACCTGCAAGCTGAAACCGAGGAGTACCCGGTCGGTAGCGCGATTGCCGCGCAGTTCGGATACCACACGATCCTCGCAACGCCGCTGCTGCGCGAAGGAACGGCAATCGGGGTCATCATGCTTCGCCACACCGAAGTACGCCCGTTCAGCGAGAGGCAGCTCGCGCTTGTGCGTACCTTCGCCGACCAGGCCGCAATCGCGATCGAGAACTCCCGGCTCTTCAACGAAACGAACGAGGCGCTCGAGCGGCAGACCGCGACGGCGGACATCCTGAAGGTGATCAGCGCGTCGGTCACCGACACCCAGCCGGTGTTCGATGCGATCGTGGCGAGCTGCCAGCACCTGTTCGCCGGCAAGGCCGTCACGCTCGTGTTCCCGAAGGCAGGCCTGCTCGAATCGGCCGCGTATTCCGACGACAGTGGCGAGCGCAAGGGCGCGGGTCATCTGAAACCCTGGGCGTTCGATCGGGACAGCGCCAGCGGCTGCTGCATCCTCGACTCGCGCGTCGTCAACATCGCCGATACCGAGGAGGCCGTGCAGGAGTTCCCGCGCATGCGCGAGCTGGCGATCGCGCTGGGTTACCAGTCGGCGCTGTTTGTCCCACTGCTGCGGGCGGGCAGCGCGATCGGCTGCATCGCGATCCTGCGCCACGGCAGCGGCCGGTTTGACGACCAGGAAGTAGCACTGGCGCAAACGTTCGCCGACCAGGCGGTAATTGCGATCGAGAACGCCCGGCTGTTCAACGAAACCAACGAGGCACTCGAGGTACAGACGGCCACCGCAGACATCCTGAAGGTGATCAGCCAGTCGCCGACCGACATGCAGCCGGTGTTCGATGCGATCTGTGAGCGCGCCAGGGTACTGTGTGGCGCGATCATCAGCGCAGTCGCACGCTACGACGGCAAGTGGGTGCACCTTGTGGCGTACCACGGCGTCTCCAAGGAAGCCGACGAGGCGATGCGCAGCGCGTTCCCGATGCGGCCCAGCAGCGCGGCGATCACCGCGAGGGCGATCCGGGATCGCATGCCGGTGCAGATCCACGACGTGACGCAGGACCCGGACTACGGGCCGAAAGCGGCCGCCGAACGCGCTGGCTACCGAAGCAATTTGGCGGTGCCGATGATGAAGGAAGGCGAGGTGCTCGGCGCGATCGTCGTGTGCCGCGCCGAGGCCGGAGCGTTCCCGCAGCGACAGATCCAACTGCTGCAAACCTTCGCCGACCAGGCCCTCATTGCGGTTGAGAACGTCCGCCTGTTCAACGAGACGAAGTCGGCGCTCGAACGGCAGACCGCCACCGCCGCCGTGCTGAAAGTAATCAGTGAGTCGCCAACCGACATGCGGCCGGTGATGGAAGCGGTCGCGCAGCGCGCTGGCCAGATCTGCCATGCGCAGGGAAGCCGTATCTGGCTCATGCGGGATGGCGAGCTGCGGGCGATGACAAGCTACGGCCCCGGCTACTCGGATCTGCACGCCGAGGTGCTTCCGCTGCGGCCGACCTCGGTAGCCGGTCGCGCCTTGGTGCAGCGGCGCTGCGTGCACGTCGAGGACGTGCTGCCGCTGATCGACACCGAGTATCCCGACATCCGCGAACTGCAGGCCCGCTACGGCTTCCGCACGGTGCTGGCGGTGCCGCTGCTGCGGGCTGGCGAGGCCGAGGGCGTGATCGCGCTGCTGCGCGACGAGGTACGCCCCTTCACCCCGGCGGAGATCGACCTGGTGCAAACCTTTGCCGACCAGGCGGTGATCGCAGTCCACAACGTGCGTCTGTTCAACGAGACCCGAGAGGCGCTCGACCGCCAGACGGCAACGGCAGAAATTCTGCAGGTCATCAGCGCCTCGCCCACGGACGTACAGCAGGTGTTCGACGCGATCGTCCGGGCAGGTGTGCGGCTGTTCAGCGGCGTGGCAGTGGCGGTGAGCCAACCCGAAGGCGAGGTGGTGCACCTGCGGGCGATCGCCGAGCGTGATCCCGGGCTGGCAGCTGCTTGGAAGAGCCGCTTCCCGTTCCCGCTGTCGCGCGACTACATGCACGGCGCCGCGATCCTCGACGCAAAGCTGATCGACATCCCCGACGTGCTCGCCGAGTCCGACCGCTTTGCGGTTGGCCGTCGCAACTTCGAACGCTCCGGATACCGCGCGATGACTGTCGTCCCGATGCTCAAGGACGGTCGGGCGATCGGCACGATCTCGGTGATCCGGACGGCAGTCGGCGAGCTGTCGGCCTATCAGATTGCGCTGCTGCAGACCTTCGCCGACCAGGCCGTGATCGCGATCGAGAACGTCCGCCTCTTCAACGAGACCAAGGAAGCGCTCGAGCGGCAGACCGCGACGGCGGACATCCTGAAGGTCATCGCGGGGTCCCCTTCCGACGTACAGCCGGTGTTCGACGCCATCACGCAGAGCGCCAACCAGTTGTTCGGCTGCAGCAGCGCGCTGCAGATCCTCCGCGACGGCGCGCTGCACCTCGCCTCCATCGCCGGCTATGACGAGCCCCGCCGCGCGCAGGTGAAGTCCGTCTACCCGCTGCCCTTCGACCCAGCGGCGAGCCGCGTCTCGCGCGCGATGCAGGAGGGCCGGATTCTCGACACGACCGACATCGAAGCGCCCGATACGCCGCGCTCGCTGGTTGCGGTGGCGCGCGCCGGGGGCTTTCGCGCCGCCGTCAACGTGCCGCTCAAGCGGGGCGACACGGTGGTCGGCATGATCGCCCTCACATCCGAGGCGCCGCGCTACCGGCTGAGCGAGAAGCAACTCGAGCTGCTCCAGACCTTCGCCGACCAGGCGGTGATCGCCATCGAGAACGTGCGGCTGTTCAACGAAACAAAGGAGGCGCTCGAACGGCAGACGGCAACCGCGGACATCCTGAAAGTCATCGCGGGGTCCCCTTCCGACGTACAGCCGGTGTTCGACGCCATCGCGCACAGCGCCATGCGCCTCGTGGGTGGCCACTCCTGCAGCGTCACCCGCGTGCTGGGCGATCACCTGTATCTCGTCGCGCTGACCTCGACCGATCCGGCGTCGGACGAACTGGTCCGGTCGTACTACCCGATGCCGCTTGACGGCCGGGCGCCAATGCTCGACGTCGTGCGCAGCGCCAAGACGTTGCTTGTGCGCGATACCGAGACGGATCCGGTGTACACGGAGATAGGCCGCGAGGTGGCGCGCGCGAGGGGATTTCGGACCATCGCCTACGTGCCCATGCTGCGCGAGAGCGTGGTCGTAGGCGTCATCCACTTGGCGGGCGTGCAGCCGAACTCGCTCACCGACAGCCATGTTCGGATGTTGGAGACCTTCGCCGACCAGGCGGTGATCGCCATCGAGAATGCGCGGCTGTTCAACGAGACCAAGGAGGCGCTCGAGCGGCAGACCGCCTCGGCCGCGGTGCTGCAAGTGATCAGCGGCTCGCTCGCCGATACCCAGCCGGTTTTCGAAGTGATCCTGCAGAGTTGCGAGCGGCTGTTCAAAGGCCGGCACGTGGGGATCACCCTGGTCGGCGAGGACGGCCTGGCGCATGTCGGCGCCTACCACGGACCCGCAGCGGAAACCTTTCGCAATATGTACCCGCTCCCGATCAACCGGGACACGGGCACAGGCCTCGCGATCATCGAGCGGTGCACCCTGCACTACCCCGACGCCGAAGGCGGCGCGGAGGTTCCCGAGTCCGTCCGCCAGGGCGCCAGGATTACCGGCCTGAAATCGGTCCTCATGACGCCGCTGCTGGGCAAGGAGCGCGCGATCGGCGCGATATTCGTCGGTCGAGAATTCGCCGGTGCGTTTTCCGACAACGAGATCGCGCTCATCAAGACCTTCGCCGACCAGGCGGTGATCGCGATCGAGAACGTGCGACTGTTCAAAGAGACCAGGGAGGCGCTCGAGCGGCAGACCACCACTGCCGATATCCTCAAGGTCATCGCCAGTTCGCCCTCAGAGGTCAAGCCGGTCTTCGACGCCATTGCGGCCAGCGCCAAGCGACTGATCGACGGCTACTCGACCACCGTCTTTCGCATCGTCGACGGCGTGCTGCATCTGGTCGCGTTCACCGCCACCACGGCTGAAGCGGACGAGACCTTGCAGGCCATGTTCCCTCGCCCGATCGCCGAGTTCCCGCCCTTCGCGCTGGTCAGCGACGGGCAGCTCGCCCGCATCCAAGACATCGAGTCGGACGAAGGCGCGCCGCCGATGCTGCGCGACGTGGCACGTCAGCGCGGCTTTCGCGCGATGCTGCTGACGCCCCTGATGCGCGAGGGCGCGGTCATCGGAATGATCAGCGTCACCCGCAAGGAGCCGGGGCCGTTCGCCGAGCACCACGCCCAGTTGTTGCGCACCTTCGCTGACCAGGCGGTGATCGCCATCGAAAACGCGCGGCTGTTCAACGAGACCAAAGAGGCGCTCGAGCGGCAGACGGCAACGGCAGAAATCCTGCAGGTCATCAGCGCCTCGCCTACCGACGTGCAGCCCGTTTTCGACGCGATCGCCGAGCGCGCCCGCGCGCTCTGCGGAGCTGTCATCAGCGGCGTCTCGCGATTCGACGGCGAGTGGGTGCACCTGGTGGCCTTCGACGGCGTTTCGCCGGAGGCCGTCGATGCCGTGCGCGGCGCTTTCCCGATGCGCCCCAGCGGCCGATCGATCAACGCAAAGGCGATCCGCGACCGCGCACCCGTGCAGATCCACGACGTGATGGTCGACAGCGGCTACGCGATGAAAGACGCAGCGCAGCGCGCCGGTTACCGCAGCGCCCTGGCCGTGCCGATGCTCAAAGACGGGCGGGTGGTGGGCGCGATCGCAGCCTTCCGCGCCGAGCCCGGGCCTTTCCCCGAACGGCAAATCCGGCTTCTGCAAACCTTCGCCGACCAGGCCGTGATCGCGGTCGAGAACGTGCGTCTGTTCAACGAGACCAAGCAGGCGCTCGACCGGCAGACGGCGACCGCGGAGGTCCTCGGCGTGATCAGCCGTTCGCCGGCCGAAGTCCAGCCCGTATTCGACGCGATCGTCGAAGCCGCGTCGCGGCTGCTGCCCAGCCTGTTCACGACGCTCCTGCGCCGCGACGGCAATGGTTACCGCTCCGTGGCAAACGCCCGCCGTCAGGGGATCGTCAGGTCGTCCGAGCCGTCGACGCTCACCCCCATCGATCCCGAAGCCAATTTCCCGTCGCGCGTGTTCCTCAGCAAGTCGATGCTTCACATCCCGGACTGGTCTGCGGTCGACCTGCCGGCGCACGAGCAGGAAATCTATGACCGCACCGGGCTGCGATCGGCGCTGATGCTGCCTTTAATGCGCGGCGACGAATGCGTCGGCGTGCTGGCGATCGCGCACGATGAACCGCACGCGTACGACGAGCACGAGATCGCGCTGGCGAAGTCATTCGTCGACCAAGCGGTGATCGCGATCGAGAACGCTCGGCTGTTCAACGAGACCAAGGAGGCGCTCGAGCAGCAGAAGGCCGCCGCCGACATCCTGCGCGTGATTAGCAGTTCGGTGGCCGACACGAAGCCGGTCTTCGACACGATCCTCGACAGCTGCAAGCACCTGTTCGGCGGTGACGAGATGGATGTCTTGTTGGTAGACGAGCAGGGCCAGCTTCAAATTGCGGCTTATCTCGGCGAGTACCACGACGCGGTGGCCGCGACGTTCCCGGCCCCGGTGGAGAAGACACCGGCTGGTCTGGCAATTCGCGATCGGCGCGTGATGCATTGGCCGGACGTGATCAGCGGCAAAGACGTGCCCAACGTGATCAGGCGCGTATCGAAGGTCGCGCGCTACCAGTCGATGGCGTTCGCGCCAATGATGTGGGAAGACCGGGGCATCGGTGCGATTGGGGTGGCGCGATCGAAAGGACAATTCTCGGCGAAAGAACTGGCAACGCTGCAAACCTTCGCAGACCAGGCGGTGATCGCAATCCAGAACGCGCGGTTGTTCAACGAGACCAAGGAGGCGCTCGAGCGGCAGACGGCGACGGCGGAAATCTTTCGCGTGATGAGCAGTTCGCCGACCGATGTGTCACCGGTGCTGAAGACAGTGGCCGAGCGGGCTGCGCATTTGTGTGATGCGGCGACGGCGCAGGTGTTCATCATCGAAGGCGGGATGCTGTATTCGAAGGCCATCCACTCGGTGGACGATCGGAAGGCCGATCGACGCGGCGCGCCGGTTCCAATTGCACGCACCTCGATGACGGGACGATCGGTGCTCGAGGCAAAAACGGTGCACTGCGCTGACGTTGTGCCGTTGCTCGATACCGAATACCCCGCCGCGCGAGCGAACCAAGAGCAACTGGGCTTT
>CP070653.1:1172970-1211173 GCA_020354665.1 Burkholderiales bacterium | reverse complement strand
GGGCCGTCGGCGGCACGGAGAGCACGGCAGCGCGTCGTACATCACGCAGGTCCCGGGCCCGCCTGCGTCGAGGTAAGGACGGGTGGATCCAAACAGCGCGACCGTGGGGATTCCCAGCGCCGTTCCCACGTGCGTGAGACCGGTGTCCACGCCCACGAGCAGGCCCGCGCCCGCAATCACCGCGACGCTTTCATCCAGCGCCAGCCGCCCGGCAAGATTCACGACGGCTGGTGCGCAGCCGGCGATGCGGCCCGCGGCCGCGGCATCGGCCAGCCCGCCGAGCACGACAGGCACGAGGCCCTGCGCGCTCAGGCGCTGCGCGAGCTCGGCCCATCGATCCTCGAACCAATGCTTCTGCGGGCGGGTCGTGAACGGACACAGCGCAGCGTACGGCCCGGTGACGCCAGCGGCGTCGAGCGCCGCACGCGCCGCCAGCCTTGGCGTCTCGCCGACCGCCAGATCGAGCCGGAACGCTGCCGGTGGCACGCCCAGATAGCGTGCAAGGTAGCGGTACTCGCTGCCGATGAGATGGCGATCCTGCGAATCCGGCATTGGCCGCTCGTGGACGAGCCAGCGTCCACCCTCGCGCGCGGCCAGACCAATGCGGCGTGGCGCATTCGTGAACCACGCGCACAGCGCACTCTTGAGCAAGCCCTGTGCGTCCAGCACCAGATCGTACCTGCGCGCGCGCAGCATCGTGCGAAAGGCCTTGGCGCTCGCAGCCAATTCGCGCCAGCGCCGTTCCCGCCAAAGGCTCGCCCAATGCGCACGCGGCAAGACCAGGACCTCGTCGAGTCGCGGGTTGTGCTTGAGCAATGGCAGCGCGGCCGGCTCGGTCAGCCACGCGAGATGCGCATCGGGCCAGCGTGCGCGCAATGAGGGGATCAGCCCGGACGCCATCACGACGTCGCCTAACGCCGAAAGACGAATGATCAGAATGCGGGGCGCGCCACCTGACATGGTCGAAGCGTTCATGCAGGCCCCCGCGCGCGTTCGGTGACGGGGAGCGCTTGCCCAACCATCTCGCGCTCAAGCCTGCGGTCTGACTTGTTCCTCGCCGGCGCGGATGCGTCTGACCAGCGCCGTGGTCGAGTACCCCGCGACGAATGGCAGCACCACCGCGTGGCCGCCCCATTCCCGCACGACGCGTGCTTCCTCCAACTCATCGATGCGATAGTCGCCCCCTTTGACGTAGACATCGGGGCGCAGCTCGCGCAGCAGGACCACCGGCGTCGATTCGTCAAACAACGTCACGAGCGATACCGACGCCAAAGCCGCGACGACCATCGCCCGGTCGCGTTCGGCGTTCAAAGGCCGGTCGGCCCCTTTGCCCAGCCTGCGCGCCGACGCATCGCTGTTCACCCCGACCACCAACGTCTGCCCGAGCGCCCGCGCCTCGTGCAGGTAGCTCACATGCCCACGGTGCAGAACGTCGAACACCCCATTCGTGAAGACCCAGGGGCGGGGCAGAAGGGCCAGCCGTTCCCTCAGATCGCCCCGGGCGACGATCTTTCCCATCAGCGCATCGAGGCTCATCCGTAGAGTTCCTCGAAGCTGACCGTCGCCGTGCCGAACTTGCCCACCACGATTCCCCCCGCGCGGTTGGCAAGGGGCATCGCCTGCCGGGCCGTCATCCCGCTCGCCATCAGCGCGGCCATCGTCGCGATCACCGTGTCGCCTGCGCCCGTCACGTCAAACACCTCGCGGGTCCGTGCCGGTTCATGTGCGACACCTTGCGCATCGAACAGGGTCATGCCCTCTTCGGAGCGGGTCAGCAGGAGCGTCTCGAATCGATACCGCTCGCGCAGCGCGGAGGCCGACGCACGCAGTTGCGACTCATCGCTCCACGGACCGACCACGTGAGCAAGTTCCGCTCGGTTGGGCGTGATCAAGGTCGCGCCGGCATAGCGCCCGTACTCACGGCCCTTCGGATCGACGAGGACCGGCTTGCCTGCAGCCCGAGCCGCTTCGATCATGCGCGGGAGGTGGGCGAGCCCGCCCTTGCCGTAGTCGGAAAACAGCACCGCGTCGTGGCGCGCGAGCTCACGGCCGAAGTCCTCGACCATTTGCGCCAGGACCTCATGGTCGGGTTCACTCTCGAAGTCGACCCGCAGCAACTGCTGCGAGCGGCCGATTACGCGCAGCTTGACGATGGTGCGTAACTGAGGGTCTTCGCCCAGCAACGACGGCACCGCGCACTCCGCCAGAAGCGAGCGAACGCGCTGGGCCGCCTGGTCCGAGCCGACCACCGTCATCAACGTGACCTGAGCACCGAGGGCTTTGACGTTGAGCGCGACGTTCGCCGCGCCGCCGAGTCGCTCCTCCTCCCGCGTCACCCGCACGACCGGAACGGGCGCTTCCGGCGAGATCCGTTCGACCCCGCCGAACCAGTAGCGATCCAGCATCACGTCACCCACGACGAGCACGCGGCGCCGTGCCAGGACATCGCGAAGAGGTGTCATCCCAGCTCCAGCGCGCGCTCGACGATACCGCACAGGGAGTGACCGATCATGATGTGCACCTCCTGGATGCGCGCGGTCGACTCGCTCGGGACGGTGATGCTCACATCGCACCGATCGCGCAGCTCGCCGCCATCACGGCCCAGCAAACCGATGGTGGTCATGCTCAGCTCGCGCGCCGCGTCGACCGCGCGAACCACGTTGCGCGAGCGCCCCGAAGTCGAGATCGCGATCAGGACATCGCCGGCTCGGCCCAGTGCCTTGACTTGGCGAGCGAAGACGTCATCGAACGCATAGTCGTTCGCGATGCTCGTCAGCGCAGACGAATCGGTGGTCAGCGCGATCGCAGCCAGTGCCCTGCGGTCGTTGACGAAGCGCCCCGTCAGCTCCGAGGCCACGTGCTGGCAGTCTGCCGCAGAACCGCCATTGCCGCACAACAAGATCTTTCCGCCGCCATGCAGCGCTTCCGCCATCCGTGCACCGGCGAGGGTCACGCGCTCGTCGAGTGCGTCGAGGTTTTGCAGCAGCTCTCGGTGCGCTGCCAGGTCGGCCAGATAGATCGATTTCATGCGATGCGTCGTCGCCCCGATGCCAGTATCTCCGCAGGCGCGCTAGGCGCGGACCGCTCCTCGGCGAGCCTCGATCGCAGTCTGCGCCTCGCCTCCCAACTGCATACGGTACAGCCGGCTGTAAACGCCACCGCGGGCCAGCAGGTCCTCATGCGTGCCGATTTCGACTGCGCGCCCCTCGTCGAGCACGACGACGCGGTCGGCGCCGGCAATCGTCGACAGGCGGTGGGCGATCGTCAGCGTCGTTCGCCCGCGCTTGAGGTTCTCCAGCGCGTCCTGCACGGCGCGCTCCGATTCGGCGTCGAGTGCCGACGTGGCCTCATCGAGCAGCAGGATCGGGGCGTCTTTCAGCAGCGCGCGCGCGATCGAGATCCGTTGCCGCTGTCCGCCCGACAGGCGCGCACCGTTCTCGCCGATCGGCGTGTCCAGGCCTTCGGGCAGGTCTCGGACGAACTCCATTGCGTGGGCCGCCTCGGCCGCGCGAACGATCTCGGCCTCACCGACCGATCCGCTGGTGGCGTAGGCGATGTTCGCCCGCGCTGTGTCGTTGAACAGCACGACGTGCTGCGTGACGAGCGCGATGTTGGCACGCAGGTCCGCCAGCGTCAGGTCGCAGATGTCGACGCCATCGAGCAGGATGCGACCCGTACGCACCGTGTGAAAGCGCGGGATCAGCGACATCAGGGTCGTCTTGCCGCTGCCCGAGGCGCCGACGAGCGCCACCGACTCACCCGGCCGGATCTCCAGCGTCACCCCCGACAACGCGTCGCGCTCCGCATTGGGGTAGCGGAACGAAACGTTCTCGAACCGCAGGTGTCCCCGCGCCCTGCCGATCCGACGCGTGCCCGCATCAGGTTCGGCCTGCGCATCGAGCAGCTCGAAAACGCTGGCCGCCGCCGCGAGTCCGCGTTGCAGGACCTCGTTGAGCTTGGACAGCCTCTTCAGCGGCCCCAACAACAGCGCCATCGCGGTCACGAACGACACGAAGCCGCCCACCGTCAGTTGCCCGTGCAGCGACGCGTAATAGATGATCGAGGCCAGCGTCACCACTGCCACCGACTCCACGATCGGACCGTTGGCCGCCGAGGTGGTCACCGCCTTCATCATGAAGCGACGCACCGCCGCGGCCACTTGGGCGAAACGCTGCGCCTCGTGGCGCTCGCCGGCGAAGATGCGGATCTCGCGGTGGCCCGCGATCGCTTCGTCGACGACGTGCGACATCATCCCCAACGACGACTGGTGCCCATAGCTCAGCCCGCGCAGCCTCCGGCTGACCGAGCGGATGATCCACGCGATCGCCGGCACGACCGCGAAGAACACCAGCGAGAGCTGCCAGTCGAGGTACAGCATGTAGGCGAGCAGCCCGAGAATCGTCAGCGTATCCCTGACCAGCGTGATCAGCGCGGTCGTGATGATCGGACTGACCTGCTGCGCGTTGTAGCTGAACCGCGAGATCAGCGCGGCACTCGGCTCGCCGTCGAAATAGCTCGTCGGCAGTTTGAGCAACCGATCGAACATCGCACGGCGCAGGTCCAGCACGGTCTTGCTGGCCACGCTGTTGAGCGCCACCTCGTGCGCGAAGTCGGCGAACCCGCGCACGACAAACACCGCAACGACGGCGATCGGCATCAGGTGAATCGTCGCGGGATTCTTCTCGACAAAACTGCCGTCGAGCAGCAGCTTGAGCAGCGCCGGCAACGCCGACTCGGTTGCGGCGTAGACGATCATCGCGACGACGCCGAGCGCAAACGTGCGCCAGTACGGACGCACCCACGTCAGCAGCCGGCGATGCAGTCCGGCGTAGTGGGCGGGGGGGTGGGAAGACGGCATGCGGTTGCAGTGGGATCGAGGCTTTCGCCGGACGTCGGCCTCGGGCCGCCCGCACGATTATCGCCGTGACGGTCGCTCCGCCCGCGGCCAGGGCAACCCGATCGCCTGATCGGGCGCGTGGGCGGACCGAGCGCATCCAGCGCGGCGCTTGCCCAGCGTCTGACCATCGATGCCGCCCTCGACGAGGCTTCGGAGCCACCCGAGAGCCCCAGCGCGGCAAAGACAGGCCGTGCGGTAAAGCCCGGCCGGCGAACGGTCGCGCGTATTGCCGGCCCGACCGTGCAGTCGGAACAGGGTCTGCGGCGACTGCTCAGCCCCAGCCGAAGAACTGGCGGACTTCGTCGCTGCGCGCCAGCGTGTCTGCTTCGCCCAGCGACATCAGCGCCTGCGTGTAGGGGGCCTCGAACAGCAGGTAGCTGGCCAGCGCAGCGCCACGGGCCTCGGGTCCGCGTCCGGACACGCCCACGCCGCGCAGGAGCGCACGCACCGACCGCGGCAGGCTGTCGAGGTGCTGCGCGGCCAGGTCGTCGAGCCGCTGGCTCGGGGCGATCACCAACACCTCGATCGGCCGCAGGTGTGTCTGTGCGCGTGCCTCGGGCCGCATCAGCGACAGCGTGCGGTTGATGCGCGATAGCCGCTCGACGTCTGCCGCCAGCGCATCGAGGAAGATGTTGGATAGCGCGTGCCCCGCGATCTGCGCGATGCTCGGGTAGCCGTCGCCCGACGTGTGGCGCCCTGGCGGCTCCTGCATGCGACCGGCACCGATCACGACGATGCGATCGGCGCCCAGGTGCACCGCCGGTGAGATCGGTGCCACCTGCCGCATCGATCCGTCGCCGAAATATTCGCGTTCGCCGTTGGCTTGCAGCTCGACGGCCGGGAACACGAACGGTATCGCCGCCGAGGCGAGCAGGTGCGCCGTCGTCAAGGGCATACGCACCGCCAGCCGTTGCGAGCGCGTCCACGGCTGAATCGCCTCGACGGCGTCGTAGAAAGTGACGTGCAGGCCCGTCGTGTAGCTCGATGCGCTGACGGCGAGCGCCGAAAGATGGCCATCGCGCATCAGGGCGGGGATCCGCTCGAACTGCACCAGCGACTGCAGCAGTTCGATCAGCGGGCTGTTGTCCAGCAGCGAGCGCGGCCTCGCCCGCTGCCAGCGCGCGATCACCCAGCCGACCGACATCATCGTCAGCCAGTTCGCGCCGCTGCGCACGAGACCGAGTGAATCGGCGCGATAGACCTGCTCGGCGTGGAAGTTCGTCCACACCGAGACGATGCGCTCGACCGCGGCGTCGAATTCGTCGCACCCGCATGCCAAGGCCGCAGCGTTGATCGCTCCGGCCGACGTGCCGGTGATCACCGCGAAAGGATTTGCAGCGGGTGCGCCGGCGTCACGCCGCAAACGGGTCAGCGCCCCGAGCACCCCGACCTGGTAGGCGGCCCGGGCACCACCGCCGGTCAGTATCAGGCCGGTCCGCGGGTCGGCCGGCATCGCGCCACGACGGGCGTCTCTGGCAGACGGTCAGTCGCCGTGACGCTTGCCTTTACCTTTACCGTTCCCCTTGCCATGGCCTGGGCCCCGATCCGGGGGTCCGCCGCCCTCGGCGCCGGCGTAGCGCGCGTGCACGACGTGCTGGTCGTACCAGTCGTCAGCCACGAAATACACCGGCACACCGCACGCACCGTAGCGGTGACAGTGCTTGGCCCAGTTGTTGCGGTGCCCAGGCGGCACCCACATGTACACCGGCTGCACGCGCACCGCCGCGGGCGCGACCATCACCGGTTGCGCGACCACCACGCTGGGCGCCGGGAAGCGCCCGATGTCGATCCGCCCGTAGACGCCCGGCTGGCTGACCGCGATCGAAACGCCGACGTCGGTCGCATGGGCACTGCCGATGCCACAGGCGATCACGCCTGCCGCGAACAGAAGTCTTTTCACGAAATGCTCCAGCAGCTGAGTTGACAGCGCCAAGCGTAACGCCCGCGCTCGCGCAGCGACCGGGACGGGAGTGCAACACCACGTAAGCCGCGGGCGAGATTTCACGCAATCCCGGGCGGCTTCCAGGTCAGGCGGCCGTCGTGTCGTACACGACCGCCGCAGCGGCGCGCTGACGCCAGCGCTCGATCGCCTCGTCGCTAGGAAAGAAGCGCGCGGCATCGCCCAAGTCGAGTTGGGCCTCGACCTCCTCGCGCTGCAGCGCAAGGCGCACAGGCAGCCCTTGCACCAGCTCTCCATGGTCGGTGGTGACGCGGCGCGCCGGAAACTCGCGCAGCATCTCGGCCACCGGCGGCGGCGCACCATTGACGGCAACCAGCAGATAGCGTCCGAACCGACAGCGTGCGGCCGGCAGGTCCCACAACTGGTTCACGCTCAGCCGCAGCCCGCCGTTGAAGCGATCGGTCTGCACCCTGCCCTGCACGATCAGCAACTCGTCTTCGCGCAGCAGGTCGCGATAGGCGTCGAGCTGTTCCTCGCCGAGCACGGCTTCGATGAACTCGCTGCCGTCGTCGAGCCTGAAAATGCCACGCCGACCGCGCGGGCCGCTGACGACGCGCAGGTCGCTGGCAATGCCCGCCACGAGCTGCGGATCACGGCTTTCGACCAGGTCAGCGATGCAGCGCGGCGCGATGCGGCGCACCTCGTCGGCCGATTGTTCGAACAGGTGCCCCGACAGATAGAAGCCCAATGCCGTCTTCTCTAGCGACAGGCGTTCCCGGATGCCCCACGGCTCCACGTGCACCAGGTCGGGTTCGCGCGTCGATGCGGCATGCGAATCCCCAAAGTCGAAGAGCCCCGCTTGTTCGGCGTGCACGGCCTGCGCATCCGCGTATTCGAATGCGCGCGACACGCTGGCGAGCAGGGCCGCGCGGTGCGGCTCGATCGCATCGAAGGCGCCAGCCTTGATCAGCGCCTCGACAACGCGCTTGTTGACCCGCTGCCGGTCGACCCGCGCGCAGAACTCGAACAGGCTGCGAAACGCGCCACCGCCCTCGCGTGCCTGCATGACGGCCTCGATCGCCCCCTGTCCGGTGCCCTTCACCGCGCCCAGCCCATAGCGCACCGTGTGGTCCCCGACCGGCTCGAAGCGCCACGCCGACGCATTGACGTCGGGGGGCAGGATCTCGATGCCCATCGCACGGGCATCGTCGTAGAACGTCTTGAGCTTGTCGGTATCGTCGATCGACACCGTCATGTTGGCCGCAGCGAACTCCGCCGGGTGGTGCACCTTCAGCCATGCCGTCTGGTACGCGAGCAGCGCGTACGCCGCGGCGTGCGACTTGTTGAAGCCGTAGCCCGCGAACTTCTCCATCAGGTCGAAGATCTCGTTGGCTCTGGCCGGGTCGATCCCGTTGTCAGCCGCCCCCTGCGCAAATGTCGCGCGCTGCTTGGCCATCTCTTCGGGCTTCTTCTTGCCCATTGCGCGGCGCAGCAGGTCCGCAGCGCCGAGCGAATAGCCGCCCAGCCGCTGCGCCACCTGCATGACCTGCTCCTGGTAGATCATGATTCCGTAGGTTTCCTCGAGCACCTCCCTCATCAGCGGATGCAGGTAATCGACCGCCTCGCGGCCGTGCTTGCGCGCGCAGAAGCTCGGAATCAGGTCCATCGGCCCCGGCCGGTACAGCGCGACCAACGCGATGACGTCGTCGAACACGCTCGGCCTGGCCTCGCGCAGCATGCGCTGCATACCCGCGCTTTCCAGCTGGAACACCGCGACGGTGCGGCCTTCGCTGAGCAGCTTGTAAGTGGACGGGTCGTCCAGCGGCAACTTCTCGAGGCTGAAGTCCGGGCGGTCAGGATGGCGGGCCGCGATGAACTGCCTGGCGAACTCGAGCACAGTGAGCGTCGCGAGCCCCAGGAAATCGAACTTGACCAGGCCGATCGCCTCGACGTCATCCTTGTCGAACTGGCTCACTGCGGCATCGCTGCCGGGCTGCATGTACAGCGGGCAGAAGTCCGTGATCTTGCCCGGCGCGATCAGCACGCCGCCGGCGTGCATGCCGACGTTGCGCACCAGGCCTTCGACGCGCTCGGCCAGCGCGAGCAGCTCGGCCACTTCCTCTTCCTTGGCTTCGCGTTGCTCGATCTCGGGCGCCTCCTTGCGCGCATAGATCAACCCGGGGTCCGGCCGGTCGGGAACGCGCGCGAGCGTCACCGTCTTGCCCGGCGGTGCCGGCACCAGCTTGGCGATCGCATCGACGTGGCCATACCCCATGCCGAGCACGCGGCCGACGTCGCGCAGCGCGGCCTTCGCGGCCATCGTGCCGAAGGTGGCGATTTGACTCACCGCGTTGCGCCCGTACTTGTGCTTGACGTACTCGATCACCCGGTCGCGGTTGGCCTGGCAGAAGTCGATGTCGAAGTCGGGCATCGAGACGCGTTCCGGATTCAGGAACCGTTCGAACAGCAGCTTGTAGCGCAGCGGATCGAGGTCGGTGATCTTCAGCGCATACGCCACCAGCGAGCCCGATCCCGAACCCCGGCCTGGGCCGACCGGACACCCGTTGGCCTTGGCCCAGTTGATGAAGTCCGCGACGATCAGGAAGTAGCCCGCAAAACCCATCGCGACGATCGTCGCGATCTCGAACTCGAGCCGCTCGACGTAGCGAGGGCGCTGTCGCGCGCGCTCGGCTGGGTCAGGGTACAGGTCGAGCAGCCTCGCTTCGAGCCCCGCGAACGACTGCTCGCGGAAGTAGGCTTCGATCGGCTGCACCTTGCCGGCGACGAGTGGCGTCGGGAAGTCGGGAAGCCGCGGCTTGCCGAGCACGAGCGTGAGGTTGCAGCGCTGCGCGATCGCATGCGTGTTGGCGAGCGCTGCTGGAATGTCGGCAAACAACTCGCGCATCTGCGCACCGGTCTTGAAGTACTGCTCCGGCGAAAAGCGCTTGATGCGGCGCGGGTTGGCGAGCGTCTCGCCTTCGGCGATGCAAACGCGCGCCTCGTGCGCCTCGAAATCGTCGGCAGACAGGAACTGCACCGGATGCGTGGCCACCACCGGCAGCGAAAGCCGTGCCGCCAACGGCACCGCGGCGCGCAACTGCGCCTCGTGCTGGGGCAATCCGGTGCGCTGCAGTTCGATGTAGAAGCGCGCGGGGAACAGCCGGCCGAGCTGCTCGGCCAGTTCCTGCGCGCGGGCAGCATCGCCGGCCAGCAGCGCCTGCCCGACCGCTCCCTGATGAGCTCCCGACAGCGCGATCAGCCCATCGGAGAGTTCGCTCAGCCACTGCCACTTCAGCCACGCCTGCGCCCGCTGTACGTTGGTCAGCCAGGCCCGCGACAAGAGTTCGCACAGATTCAGGTAACCCTGCGCGTCGCGCACCAGCAGCAGCAGGCGCGACGGCTGGCGTTCTCCAGCCGCACCGGCCGCACCCGACTCGGGTTCCAGCCACACGTCGGCGCCCAGAATCGGCTTGACGCCAGCCGCCCGGGCCGCGGTGTAGAACTTGACGGCGCCGAACAGGTTGGCCAGGTCGGTGATGGCCAGCGCGGGTTGGCCGTCTGTCGCTGCGGCCCCCACGGCGTCGTCGATGCGCAGCGTCCCGTCGACCACCGAAAACTCGGTGTGCATGCGCAGATGAACGAAGCCCATGGCCGGAATTCTACGGACGCGCGAACCGTGGTTCAGCCGTTGAGCACCTCGAGCACCTCGGAGCGGAATTCGCGCTGGTAGAGGATCCAGATCACGCCGGCCGTGGCCACCATGAAAGCCCATGGCGAGACGAACCACGCCGTCGCCGCGAACGACATGTAGTAGGCGCGCAATCCGTCGTTGAACGTCTCGGCCGCAAGCCCCATCACGCGGCCCGCGCGCTCGGCGAATGCCTCGCGCGACAAGCCCTGGTCGGCGAACTGCTGGGCGTCCGGCGCCGCAGCGACGAGCAGCGCACCGAAGGTGTACTGGCGCAGGCTCCAGGTGAAGCGGAAGAAGGCATAGACGAAGATCGCCGTCAGCAGCACGAGCTTCAGGTCGAAGACCAGTACCGACGTGCGTGCTGCAAAGGGAATCTCGCGCACCAGCTCGGTGGCTTTCTCGGTGGTGCCCAGCACCGCGAGCAGACCGCCAATGATCAGGATCGTCGTCGACGCGAAGAAGCTCGGACTGCTCGACAGGTTCTGCACCACGACGCCATCGACCACTCGGTTCTCGCGGTAGGTGGCTTGCAGCATCCAGCGCCGGCGCTCGGCGTTGGTCGCGGCGAGCAGCGAACCCTCGACGCGCGCGCGACGGCGGGCGAACGTCGCATAGGCCAGCCAGGCCGAGAAGAACACCGCAAGCGCGGCCCAGTCAGCCAGCGGAAGCACCGACAACAGCGACAGCGACTTGTCCATCGGGCACACTTTAGCGTTGCTTGTCGGCTCACGGTCGGACAGCCGCCGCGAGGCGGTCAGGCCGGCGCCCCGTACAGCCCCTTCGTCTGGGCAAGCAGCCGCACCAGGCCGAACAGGGCATCGATGCTCGGCGTCGCGATGCCGACGTGCGCCCCGATCTCGCGCACCACGCCGACGAGCGCATCGATCTCGAGCGGACGGCCGGCTTGCAGGTCCTGCAGCATCGAGGTCTTGAAAGCACCGAGCCTGCGCGTCACCGCATGACGCTCGTCGGGCGCCTG
Organism: Burkholderiales bacterium; assembly: GCA_020354665.1. Lineage (GTDB taxonomy): Bacteria > Pseudomonadota > Gammaproteobacteria > Burkholderiales > Burkholderiaceae_C. The sequence continues at coordinate 1,199,706 of CP070653.1, read as the reverse complement.
GTCGATCGTGCAACCGAAGCGTGCGCCAATCGCCTGCGCCTCCCGCATCGCCGCGCTGCAGAAGGATCGCACGAGCGGATCATCGTGGATGCGGTCGCAGGTGGCCTGTGTCAGCGCGCTGACCGGGTTCATCGTCATGTTGCCCCACAGCTTGAATCAGATGTCGCGCTGGATGTGCGACGACACGGTCACGCTGAAGCCGGCGCGTCCGAGCAGGGCCGCGATGTGCTCGACACGCCGGCTGGTGCCGCCCGCCGGCTCGCCGACGATCAGCCCGTCGCCGCGGCCTGGACGGACCACCCCCGGTGCGGCCGTGCTGCTGCTCGCGTGCACCACACATCCCACGACGTGCGGCGTCGGAATCGCGCGGCGCACCACGTCACCCGGATCGACGCTCGCGAGCCGCAAACCCGCGCACGGCCCATTGACGTGGTCGAAGAACCACCATGGCACGCCGTTCATCGCGACCAGCACCGAGGTATGCGACGACAGCAGATCGGCCACGAGCGGCGCCACCGCAGGCAGCGCCGGCGCCTTGACCGCGACGATCACCAACTCCTGCGCGCCCAGTTCATGCGGATCAGCAACCGCCCGCACTGGCACGCTCAGCTCGCCGTCCGGATCGAGCTGCAGCCGCAGGCCCTCGCGTCGCAGCGCGTCGAGTGTCGCACCACGCGCGATCACCGAGAGGTCGATCTCAGCGGGGGCCAGCCGGCTCCCCAATCGCCCGACGACGAGCCCACCAATCGCCCCTGCCCCGACGATGCAGACTTTCATGCGCATCCACCTTCGGCCCTACAGCCTGCATTGTCGGGCGCTCGACGCGGGCTCCGTCAACCGGACGACGACGGGCGAGTGGCCCGGTCAACGGCGCTCGGCAGCCGGGGCCGGCGCAGCGGCTGCCAGAGCATCTTCAGGCCGCTGCGGTGCGGCGCGCGTCGAAGCTCAGGCCGCCCGGGCCGGCGCCGAACACGAACAGCAGACCGCCGGTGATGGCCAGGTTCTTCATGAACATCAGCTGCTGCATGAATTGCTGCTCGGCCGGCAGAGCCCAGAAGTTGTGGAACAGCAGGCTTGCGACCAACGTGAAGCCGGCCAGCGCAAGCGCGGCCCCGCGCGCCTGCCAGCCGACGATCAGCAGCACGCCGCCGATCACCTCCAGCGCCGCAGCCGCGACCGCGAGCACCTGCGGCAGCGGCAATCCAGCGCTGGCTATGTAGCCGGCGGTACCGGCAAGGTTGGCGAACTTGCCGAATCCGGAAACGACGAAGATCACGGCGAGCAGGATGCGGGCAATGACGAGGGATATGGCTTGCGGGTTCATCAGGGTGTCCTTGTCTGAAGCAGGGTTGAGTGAAGCAATTGCGCAGGGTTCACGGGCATGGCACGCGCGAGCGGCCCGGCCCGACACCGCCTGCCATGCCGTGCGGGCCATGCAGTCGCACCGGATGGAGGGTTCGTCGAACGCGCGTCATCTGGTCGTTCCGTTGTTCACCGAAGTGGGCCGTCGGCGCACGCAGGCTCAGCGCGCCAGGTCGAACACCAGCACTTCGGCGTCGCGCCCGCCATGCAGGCGCAGTGGCGACTCGCCGTCGAGCGCCGCCGCGTCGCCGGCTCCGAGTCGCTGGCCGTTGACCTCGATGCTGCCGCGCGCGACGTGCACACAGGCCAGGCGCGACGCATCGAGCCGGAGGTCGGCCGCGTCGTCGCCGTCGAAGAGGCCGGCACGGATGCACGCGTCGGCGTGGATCGTCAGCGACCCCTCGCGCCCGTCGGGCGAGACGATCAGGCGCAGTGCGCCGCGCTTGTCGGCGGCATCGAAGTGCTTCTGCTCGTACTCCGGCGCGATCCCCTTCCTGCTCGGCACGATCCAGATCGGCAGGAAATGGGTGATCCGGTCGGTCGCGTGGTTGAACTCGCTGTGCCGCACGCCGGTACCGGCGCTCATGCGCTGCACGTCGCCAGCGCGGATCACGCCTTCGTTGCCGAGACTGTCCTTGTGCGCCAGCGCGCCGTCGAGCACGTAGCTCACGATCTCCATGTCGCGGTGTCCGTGCGGGGCGAAGCCGGTGCCGGGTGCAATGCGGTCCTCGTTGATCACGCGCAGGTTGCCGAGCCCCATGTGCTCAGGGTCGTAATAGTCGGCGAACGAAAACGTGTGGTAGCTCTTGAGCCAGCCATGATCGGCGTAGCCCCGATCAGAAGATTTGCGAATGCGGATCATGCCAAGTGCCTGATTTCGGATGCCCCCACTTTAGGCACGAGACACGCGCTGCAGGTGGCAGCGCATTGAACTGTTCGTTCAAATAAGATGAAGGCATCCGCCGCTGTCTCCCGATGCCCGACCGCCGCCACGCATTGACGCCCGAGGCCCTCGCCATGATCGATGCGATCGGGCGTACCGGCAGCTTCGCGGCGGCAGCGCGCGAGCTGGGCAAGGTGCCCTCGGCATTGACCTACAGCGTGCGCCAACTCGAGGAAGCGCTCGACGTGCTGCTGTTCGACCGCAGCTCGCGCCAAGCGAAGCTGACTGCCGCGGGCGCCGAGCTATTGCACGAAGGACGGCGACTGCTGCAGGAGATGGACGCGGTGGCCAACCGCGTGCGGCGCGTGGCCAGCGGCTGGGAGACGCAACTGTCGATCAGCGTCGACGACGTCCTGTCGATTCCGACGATCTTCGAGCTGGTTGAAGCGTTCTGCGCAGTCCGCGAGAAGAAATCGGGCGGTGCGGGCGAAGGGCCCGCGACGCGACTGCGGTTGCGCACTGACGTCCTCGCCGGTACCTGGGAGGCACTGGTCTCGGGGCAGGCCGACCTGGCGATCGGCGTGGCGGGGCAGCTTGCCAGTGCGGGTGGCATCGAGCGGCGTCCCTTGGGCAACGTGATGTTCGTGTTTTGCGTTGCGCCGCATCATCCGCTGTCCGCGGTTGCCGAGCCGCTCGCGGACGCACAGCTCGTCCACCACCGGGCGATCGCGGTCGCGGACACCGCGCAACGGCTCGCGCCGATCACGTTGAACCTGCTGCCGGGCCAGGACGTCTTGACGGTGCCCAACATGCGCTCCAAGCTCGAGGCGTTGCTGCGCGGGCTGGGCTGCGGCTTCGTCCCTGAACCGCTGGCGCGTCCGCACCTCGAAGCGGGGCACCTGGTATGCAAACAGACGGTGCGCAGCGAGCCGGTCGCGCATCTGCACTACGCGTGGCGCGCCGAACGCGGCCCGCTCGGACTCGGACGCGCGTTGCAGTGGTGGCTCGAGCAGCTCGCCCGGCCGGCGACCCGGCGTGCACTGATCGAACGTCACGCCGGCCCGCTCGACTAGGCCCGGCTCGCCGCACCCGGGCGGCACTCGGACGCCTGCGTGCTAGCCGTACCCAGCCGGGAAGACCGGGGCCGCACGCTCGTTCTTGCGATGCAGCTTCCACGCATAGCCGATCAGGTTGTCGCCGTACGAGATCGCCTTGCGAGGCAGTTGCAGCAGATCCTCGCCGGGACGCGCTGCGCCGCGCACGCAAGTGACACCGGACTGGTATCCCGCGGATCGCGTCGTCTCGACCACCTCGGCGTCGTGATCGCCGTAGGGGTAGCAGAAGTGGCACACCGCCTCGCCGAGCAGATCTTCGAGCATCGCCTTGCTATCACGAACCTCGTCGCGCATGCGCGGGCGATCGATCTGCGCGAGCTTCAGGTGATTGACGCCGTGCGAGCCGAAGTCGATGCCGGCACGCCTGAGCACGCGGATGCGATCGACACTCATCAGCGGCGGGGTGTCGCGGCCATCGCGGGCGAACCACTCGGCGTTCTTGCCGATGTAGCCGGCGAGCAGGTACACGATCGCGGGAAAGCCATGGCGCCGCAGGACCGGATACGCGTATTCGTGGAAGTTCTCGTAGCCGTCGTCGAACGTGATCACGACGGCGCGCGGCGGGATCGGCCGCTCGCCGCGCAGCATCGCCAACGCGTCGTCCAGCCGCAGCACAGAATAGTCAAAGCGACGCAGATGCGCCATTTGCGCAGCGAAGCGCTCGTAGTGGCAATACGTCGAACGGTGCGCGCGCATCGGCGCGAAGTCACCGACCTGGTGGTACATCAGGATCGAGATGCCGCGATCCGACGCCATCTCAAGCACGGCGCTGCGGCCGGGAAACGTCGCGGGGGCCGGCGGCGCAGTCGCTGGCACGCCGCGCCACCAGGCCAGCGCCAGTCCGGCGCGTCGACACCTGTTCACAGCCGCGCAATCGCAACGTAGGCGGTGCCGTCATGCGACCTCCGCGAGCAGCCGTTCGTACAGCTCCAGGTACTGCCCGACGATGGTGCTGCGGTCGAAATCTTCCACCACGCGATGATGCCCTGCCGCGGCGAGACCGGCCGCCAGTTGCGGATCCGCCAGCACCGTCCGTAGGCCCCGCGCGAGCTCGGCCGCATCGCCGCACGGCACGCACCACGCGTTCGCTCGGTGCTCCGTGAGCTCGCGTGCGCCGCGGAAGGCGGCGGTGACCAGCGGCTTGGCATGGGTCCATGCCTCGAGAATAACGTTGCCGAGCGTCTCCTCTTCGAGCGACGGAAACACCACCAGGTCCGCCATCTGGAAGTAGATGCCCGGCGCATGCCGCCAGCCCGCCCACGCGATACGGGCCGCGACGTCGGTCCGGCGCGCCTGCTCCTGCAACGGCTGCCGCAGGGGACCATCGCCGACCATCAGCAGCCAGACCGGCCGCGCCTTCAGCGCCGCAGGCAGCCGCGCGAATGCGTCCAACAGGTGCGTGTGCCCCTTCACCGGGACGAAGCGCCCCGCGGTCATCAGCAGCAGCGCATCGTCGGGGATCCCCAGCCGCCGGCGCTCAGCCTGCACGTCGTGATCGGACGCCTGCGCGGGCGGATCGACGAAGTTGTAAATGTGAAAGACGCGCTGCGCCGGCATGCCATGGGCGATCAGGTAATCGCAAACGCCCTTGGTGTTGCCGATCCAGGCGTGGGCATGGTGATACCCGTCGAGCTTGTAGTAGCCGCCGAGCCGCGCCACGTGCACCGGACGGCGACCGGCTCGCAGATGAGTCAATCGCGTCGCCCGACCCATGTAGGTCTGCACGATGTCCGGGTCGAGACGCCGGATCGCCAGCGCGAGCTGGCGCTTCGACCACGGATCCCACACCGTGCGCATCGGCGTCTCCACCACGGGAAGATCGGGCCTTGCGGCGCGCACCACATCGCTTCCGCTGCGCAACGCACAGGTCACCGGTGCCCCTGCGTCCTTGAGCGCGCGCGCCAGCCGCAGGAAGAAACCTTCGGCGCCCCCGAGTCTCTTGCTGCCGACGACATGAAGGCTGTGGGGCAAGACCTTCGTCACGGCGGCGCCCTCAGCCCGGGCTGCACACCCGTCATGACGCCGGCTCCGGGCGTCGTGGACGGCCTCGGAAGGGTCCGGCGCACCGCGCAGGTCCCACCCTGCGGCTCTCTGGGACGGGGCTCGAGCGATGGCTCTCGGACGTTTCTGCGGGCCTCGCGAGAGGGACGCGCCGACCGCCGCAGCGGGCCGCGAACGGGCGGACCGCAGCGTCGGCGCGAATGGCTCGAAGGTGTCGGGTCATCAAACGACGTCGATCAGATCCTGTCCACCGCAGCGTGCAGTCGCTCTCGATAGACTGCTCATGGTTTCATCGTGGATTGTTGCAGGGCCGCCGGCGCGCAGGCGCCGCGCGAAGGATAGGCGGCGAAGCAGGCCGGCTGCAGCGTCGCGGGCGCGAATCTGCGCTGCGCGTCGTGTGCCCAGCGCCAGCCGCCCGACCGGATTGACTCGCCCACAGGCACTGGATGAATCGTTCACTTTCCGGCCGGTACATCGGCCGGTTCGCTCCGTCGCCCACCGGTCCGTTGCACGCCGGTTCGCTGCTGGCCGCGCTGGCGAGCTGGCTCGACGCGCGAGCGCACGGCGGCCGCTGGCTGGTGCGCATCGAGGATCTCGACGCACCGCGCTGCATCACCGGCATGGACGCCGAGATCCTGCGGCAGCTGGCGGCGTGCGGGCTGCACTCCGACGCACCGCCGCTGTACCAGTCCAGCCGCGATAGGGCTTACGCCGAAGCGCTCGCGCAGCTCGATACCGCCGGATGGGTATATCCCTGCGGCTGTACGCGCAAGGACGTCGACGATGCGCTGGCCGCGGCCGGCGCGACACACGAGCGGCACCGCGAGCGCGTCTATCCCGGCACCTGCCGCCCCGAGCGCGGCGGACTGGCTGGCAAGCCAGCACGCTCGATTCGCATGCGTACCGCGTGCGACGGGCAGCCGGTCGTCATTGCATGGCACGACCGGCGGCTCGGCGCAATGACGCAGGATGTCGCTCGTGAGGTCGGCGACTTCGTGCTCAGGCGGGCCGACGGGCTGTGGGCCTACCAGCTCGCGGTGGTCGTCGACGACGGTTGGCAGGGCATCACGCACGTCGTCAGGGGGGAAGACCTGGCCGACAACACGCCACGGCAGATCCTGCTGCAGCGCGCGCTCGGACTGCCGACACCCGCGTACCTGCACACGCCCCTCGTGCTCGGTCCCGACGGCGAGAAACTTTCGAAGCAGAACGGCGCAACACCGCTCGACGTGCGCGATCCGCTGGCCGCACTGCGCACCGCCGGCATGGCGCTCCGGATCGCGACCGCTGGACGCACGGTCGGCGAGTGGCTGGCCGGCGCGGTCGCCGTCTGGCGCGATCAATGGGTGGCATGATGCACACTCGCGGATTTGCAGGGACCTCGACCATGCACACTACCCCCAGCGGCCTGCAATATGAGGACACCGTCGCCGGCAGCGGCCCTGCGGCTCGTGCCGGCCAGAGCGTCACGGTGCATTACACTGGTTGGTTGTTCGAGAACGGCGCGGCGGGCCGCAAGTTCGATTCGAGCAAGGACCGCGGCCAGCCGTTCCGCTTCGATCTGGGCGCCGGAACGGTGATTCGCGGCTGGGACGAAGGCGTGCAAGGCATGCAGGTCGGCGGCACGCGCCGCCTCGTGATACCGCCGCAACTGGGCTACGGAGCGCGCGGCGCCGGCGGCGTGATCCCGCCGAACGCGACGCTGTTGTTCGAGGTGGAACTGCTCGCTGTCTAGTTCAAGGATTCGCGAGCACCCGTCGCACCGCGTCGCCGAAGGCGGCCGCTCAGACCATGATGAAGTGCTGTCGATAGTGCAGCAGTTCGTCGATCGACTCGTGCACGTCGGCCAGCGCCGTATGCGGCTGCAGCTTCTTGAACGACGCGGCAATTTCGGGCTTCCAGCGCCGCGCCAGCTCCTTGAGCGTGCTGACATCGAGGTTGCGGTAATGGAAGAACGCTTCGAGGTCGGGCATGTAATTGGCCAGGAAGCGCCGGTCCTGGCAGACGCTGTTGCCGCACATCGGTGACCGGCCCTGCGGTGCATAGGCCTTCAGGAACTCGAGCAGCTGCTGCTGCGCCTGCGCCTCGTCGATCGTCGAGGCCTTGACGCGGTCGATCAGCCCGCTCTTGCCGTGGGTCGTCTGGTTCCACTCGTCCATCGCGTCGAGCACCGCATCGCTCTGGTGCACCGCGATCACCGGGCCCTCGATGCGCGTGGCCACTTGCGCGTCCGTGACGACCACCGCCACCTCGATGATGCGGTCGCGGTCGGGGGTCAGGCCGGTCATCTCGAGGTCGATCCAGATCAGGTTGCTTTCCAGGCAGGCCAGCGTGGCATCGGTCATGGCAATGGCGGAGGTCGGGACAAGAGGGGCCATTTTCGCAGCCGGGCCGGCGTCGCCCTACACTCGCGTTCGATGCAAGCCGATCTGTGGACCTTCGTTTTTGCCGCCGCGCTGGTGGCTTCGCAATCGGTGAAGCTATGGCTGGCGGGACGGCAGATCCGACACGTGGCCGTGAACCGCACGGTGGTGCCGGCGGCGTTCTCCGCGGTGATGCCGCTGCTCGCGCACCAGAAGGCCGCCGACTACACGATCACGCGCACCCGCTTCGGCCTGCTGACGTCGGCCTTCGGCGCCGCGGTCGTGCTCGGCTGGACACTGCTCGGCGGGTTGGACGCGCTGAACGCGACCGTGCACGATGCGGTTGCGCCGCGCCTGGGCGAGCTGGCGTACCAGGTCGCGCTGGTCGGCGCGTTCGCGCTGATCGGCGGCGCGCTCGAGCTTCCGTTCGACGCCTACGCCACGTTTCGCATCGAGCAGCGCTTCGGCTTCAACCGCGTGACGCCGAAGCTGTTCGTCATCGACCTCCTCAAGGGGCTGCTCGTCGCGCTGCTGCTCGGCGGACCGCTCGTCGCGCTCGTGCTGTGGATCATGGGCAGCACCGGCGGCCTGTGGTGGCTGTGGGCATGGATCGTCTGGGTCGCTTTCCAGGTCCTGATGCTGGTGCTCTACCCGACCGTCATCGCGCCACTGTTCAACACGTTCCAGCCGCTCGCCGACGAGGCGGTTCGCCAGCGCGTCACCGCGCTGATGCAGCGCTGCGGATTCGCCGCCAAGGGCCTGTTCGTGATGGACGGCAGCCGCCGTTCGGCTCATGGCAACGCCTACTTCACCGGACTGGGTGCCGCCAAGCGGGTGGTCTTCTTCGACACGCTGCTCGCCAGGCTGCAACCCACCGAGGTCGAGGCGGTGCTCGCGCACGAACTCGGCCACTACAAGCTGCGCCATATCGCAAAGCGGGTGGCCGTGATGTTCGGCATCAGCCTGGCCGGATTTGCGCTGCTGGGCTGGCTCGCGGGTCGGAGCTGGTTCTACAGCGGACTGGGTGTGCAGCCGAACATCGCGGCGCCGAACGACGCGCTGGCGCTGCTGCTGTTCGTGATGGTGGTGCCGGTGTTCGGATTCTTCGCCGCCCCCGTGCTTGCGCTGCAGTCTCGCCGTCACGAGTTCGAAGCCGACGCCTACGCCTGCGTGCAGGCCAGCGGCGACGACCTCGCCGCGGCGCTGCTCAAGCTGCACGAGGACAATGCGAGCACGCTGACGCCGGACCCCGTGTACGTCCGCTTCTACTACTCGCACCCGCCGGCCACCGAGCGGCTGGCGGCACTGCGTGCGCGTCCGGCGGGCGCATGAAACGCTGGCTCACGCTGCACTGCCGGCCGCTCGGCCCGGACTCGGTGCTTTCTGCCGACGAAGTCGATGCGCATCTCGGAGAGCTCGCCGGCTGGCAGCGCGTCGACGGAGCGATCGAGAAGACCTTCACCTTCGCCGATTTCCATCAGACGATGGCGTTCGTCAATGCACTGGCCTGGGTCGCGCATCGACAGGATCACCATCCGGATCTGCAGGTCGGCTACAACCGTTGCCGCGTGCGCTACAGCACGCACTCGGCGCGCGGCATCACCGCCAACGATTTCATCTGCGCGGCCCGCATCGACGCGCTGTTCGCTTGAGCCGCGACAACGCGCTCGCTGACGGTCTCGTGGTGTCGGCGCATGGCCGCCACTACCTGATCGAAACGCCCGACGGCAAGCGACACCAGGTTCGACCGCGCGGCAAGAAGAGCGAATGCGTGGTCGGCGACCGGGTGCGGTGGCTGGTCACCGGCAAGGCCGAGGGGGTCATCGAGCACGTCGAACCGCGAATCAACGTCCTCACGCGCCAGGATGAGTGGCGCACCAAGTCGTTTGCCGCCAACGTCGACCAGCTGCTGGTGATCGTCGCCGGCGAGCCGATGTTCGGCGAGTCGCAGCTCGCACGGGCGCTGATTGCTGCAGGGAGCGCCGATATCCCGGCGCTGATCGGACTGAACAAGATCGACCTGCCGCAGGCCGAGGTAGCGCGCGAGCGTCTGCTTGCCTATCGTGCGATGGGCATCAAGGTGGTGGAGTTCTCGCTCAAGGCCGATCCCCCGGCGGCGCGTCGCAGCCTGCTGCCGCTGCTGCAGGGGTGCAGGACGCTGCTGCTCGGTCCGAGCGGCGCCGGCAAGAGTACGCTGATCAACCTGATCGTGCCCGACGCCGGTGCGCAGGTCGGCGAGATCTCACGGGCGCTGAACTCGGGCCGTCACACGACCACGACCGCGCAGTGGTACTGGCTGGATGCCGAACGGCGCAGCGCGCTGATCGATACGCCGGGGTTCCAGGAGTTCGGACTGCAGCACATCGATGCCGCGAACCTCGCGCTGCTGATGCCCGACCTGCGCACACACGTGGCGCAGTGCCGCTTCTACAACTGCACGCATCGTCAGGAACCGGGCTGCGGCGTCGCCGCCGCCTGCGCGCGCGGCGAGATCGCGCCGTCACGCTGGCGCATCTACCGCGAGATTTACGAGGAGATGACGACCGCGCGCTTTTGAGTTGCGGCGCTGCCGTCCGCGTGCAGGCTATCCGAGCAATCGCGCGAGCGTCAGCAGCGCGACCAGCAGCATCCACAAGACCACCGAACGCCAAACCAGACCCACCACGCGGTCAAGATGCGCACTGCAGGGGGGCATCCCAGGCGTCGACCCCGCGGCCTCGGTCGACTCCAGCGCGTCGTTTTCGGGACGCACCCGCTCCGGCGAAATCCCCGGCGCCACGCCGCCGCCGAGCTGGACGCCCAGCGCACCGGCCGCGGCCGCGAGGACGATGCCCTCGTTCGCGTGCCGCCAAAGTCCTGCGTCACGCCGCCAGCCCGCAACCGCCTCCTCGAAATTGCCGACGACAGCAAAGCCGAACGCGGTCAGCCGTGCCGGCACGTGGTCGATCAGCGCGAACAGATCCTGCGCAAGCCGCATCACCCGCTCATGGGTGGCGACGTCGCTGGTGCGGACCTTGTAGGTCCAGTAGCGCCGTGCGAACTCGGCCATGCGATAGAACACGGCCCCCGCCGGGCCGAGGCCGACTGCAGACAGCGCGATGAACCAGAAGAAGACGCCGAAGACGTGCCGGTGCGCCGCAAGCAGCGAATGCTCGATGACGTGACGCAGCAGTTCGGAGCGAGGCAGCTCGCTGGCATCGAGGTGGCGCCACTGCGCGAGCCTCTGGCGGGCCCCCTCCTCGTCGCCGCGGTCGAGCGCCTCGCGGATATCGGTGAATTGGTAACTGAACTGGCGAAAACCGAGCGTCACGTACAGGATCGCCACGTTCCACGCGAGCGCGGCCAGCACATTCAACGATGCGAACAATGCATAGGCGAGCCACGCGGCCAGCGCCGGCACCGCGACCGTTACCAGCCAGACCAGCCAGGCATGGCGCTGTTGCCCGGCATCGAAGTTGCGGCCGGCGAATCGGCTCCACGCCACCATCGACTCGTGGACGACGTTATCGCGCGGCAACGGACGTGCCTGCTCGAGGATCAAGGCGAACAGCACCGCGAAGAAGCTCATGCGGCGATGATAGTCATGCGGCGAGCAGGCGATAGAAGTTGCGCAGGATCGCGGCGGTCGCACCCCAGATGAAGTACGAGCGGGCCTGGCCGGACGGCTCGGGCGGCGGCGCCCACGGCATCGACAGGAACTGCCGGCGGAGCCCATCGATTTCGACCACGTGCCGCCGATGGTGCGCCGGCGTCATCAGGAACGAAAGCGGGACTTCGAAGACCTCGGCCACTTCGAACGCATCCAGAGCGAGCGAAAAGCCGGGCCGCACCAGCGCGACCACCGGTGTCACCTCGAACGAAGTGACGGTGGTGTACACGGGCAGGAACCCGACCACGTCGACATGCCCGCGCTCGAGCCCGATCTCCTCGTGCGCTTCGCGCAAGGCCGTGTCGACCGCATCGGCATCGTCGGCTTCGCTGCGTCCGCCGGGAAAGCTCACCTGCCCGGCATGGTCCTTCAGATGCGCCGTGCGTTGCGTCAGCAACACGCGCAGCGCGCCGGCGCGTTCCACCAGCGCAACGAGCACCGATGCGGGAGCCGGCGGGCGATCGTCGAAGCGGCGGCCGTCACCAACGAATTCGGGAGTCCAGATCGGCGGCCGTGCGAAGCGTTCGCGTACCGCCTGCGATGTCAGTCGTTCCGTCGGCACCGCAGGCAGGTCCGTGTCCATTCCGACCACCGGAACCGCCTGCGGGTCGACGATCAGCCCGCGCGCCATGGGCGGTCACACCGACGGACAACAGGGCACCCGTAGGTCCGCAGCGTCACAGCCTCAGGACACATGGGTGAATGTCACTTGCGCCAGGCTCGGCGCGGACAGGCTCGCTTTGAGTTGGGTACGCGCCCGCGCACGGAGAGAGTCGCCGCAAAGGCAGCCCTCCAAGCGCGTCGTCATCGAACCCACCGTTGCGCGGCGTCGCCGCGTCACGAGCAACGGCTTTCTCAGGTGAGCTTTTCCTTGATGCGCGCCGATTTGCCGCTGCGCTCGCGCAGGTAGTACAGCTTGGCGCGACGCACGTCGCCGCGGCGCTTGACCTCGATGCTCGCGATCAGCGGGCTGTAGAGCTGAAACGTGCGCTCGACACCCTCGCCGCTGGAGACCTTGCGCACGATAAAGCTCGAATTGAGGCCGCGATTGCGCTTGGCAATCACGACACCCTCGTAGGCCTGCACGCGCTTGCGGCTGCCTTCGACGACGTTGACGCTGACGACAACGGTGTCGCCGGCGGAGAACGGCGGAATGGTCTTACCCAGCCGCGCGATTTCCTCGCGCTCCAGGGTCTGAATCAGGTCCATGGTTTGCTCCATGCGATCGTGCCGGCGCGCTCGAGGCTGTGTTATGGCCCGGCAGAGGATCGAAAAACGGTGGATTATATCCGCAGCGTCGACAGGAAGCGCTCGTCGGCGTCCGACAACAGGCCCGCTGCACGCGCCGCCGCAATCAGGTCAGGGCGCCGCCGCGCGGTCCGCTCCAGCGAGCGTTCCCGGCGCCACTGCACGATGTGGGCATGATGTCCCGACAGCAGCACGTCGGGCACCCGCAGCGGTCCTTCGGGAGTCTGCAGAACTTCGGGCCGGCTGTATTGCGGCCCCTCGAGCAGGCCATCGGAGAAGCTGTCCTCGCGATGCGAAGCGGCGTCGCCGAGCACGCCGGCTTGCAGGCGGGCCACCGCATCGAGCAGCGCCAGCGCCGGCAGTTCCGCGCCGGAGAGCACGAAGTCGCCCAGGCTCACTTCGAGATCGACATGACGGTCGATGAAGCGCTGGTCGACGCCTTCGTAGCGCCCGCACAGCAGGACAGCACCCGGCCCGGCGGCAAGTTCGCGAACCAGCGTCTGGTCCAGACGGCGCCCGGTCGGTGTGAAATGGATCAGCGCGCCCGGTTCATGCCGCTCGGCGCGGATCGCCTGAAGCGCACGCTCCAGCGGCTCGGCGAGCATCACCATGCCCGGACCGCCGCCGTAAGGACGGTCGTCGACGCGGCGATACGCGTCGTCGGCAAAGTCGCGCAACGGCCAGAGCTTCACCGCGACCTGGCCGGACTCGAACGCCCGGCGCGTCACGCCCGTCTTCAGTGGCGCATCGAAAAGCTCCGGAAACAGCGTGATGACGTCGTAGCGCATGGCGGTGCCGTCAATAGTCGCGGTGCCAGTCGACTGTGATGCGGCGTTCGGCGAGGCTCACCGCGTCGACGTAGGCGGCAACGAACGGAATCAGGATTTCCACGCCGCGATCCGCGTCCTGCTCGGGAGGGCGTACCCGCAGCACGCTGTGCGGCCCGGTCTCGACGAGCCCGATGACCTCGCCGAGCGTTTCGCCCTGGCGATTGACGACCGTCATGCCGATCAGGTCGACCCAGTAGAACTCGTCATCTGCCGCGGTCGGAAAGCTCGCACGCGAGACGAACACGCGCGCGCCGCGCAGCGCCTCGGCAGCCGTGCGATCGCCGATGTCGCGCGCGTGCGCGACGATGAGGTCACCGTGCGGCCGCGCCGACGTGATCCGCAACAGCGACGGGACCGCCGCACGGCGGGATACCGATGCGCCGGCCGGCGGCTTGAGGAACCAGCGGCGCGACGAGTACAGCGCCTGCGGATCGTCGGAAAACGGCTGCACCTTGAACGCACCCCCGACACCCCAGGCATCGACGATGCAGCCGACCTCGATCGCGTCGTCGGGCCAGGCCGGCGTGTCGTCCGGCCCGTACACCATCAACCTTCGTCAGGCCGCCGCCTTGGCCTGCTCGACCAGGCGCGCGACCGTCGGTGACAGCCGCGCTCCCTGGCCCGCCCAGTAGGTGATACGGTCGAACGCCACGCGCAGGGGCTGCTCGCCGCCTGCGGCCACCGGGTTGTAGAAACCGACGCGTTCGATGAACCGCCCGTCGCGGCGGGTGCGCGAATCAGTGACGACAATGTTGAAGAACGGGCGCTTCTTGGCGCCGCCACGAGCCAGTCGAATTACGACCATGATGAAACCTCGATTCGTCGAATATCCACCGCGCCCGTGAGACACAAACGAGTCTGGCAGACCGTTGCCGCTTCCTGGCCCCGCGCCGTTGAAGCGATCGGCCGGTCCGGGCGGCGCCGTCGGCTCCCGTAGAGACGCCGCTTCGCAACACGCGGCCAGGGCCGGAAACTGTGAATTATATAAACTGCCCGGCCGTCCACCCGCTCCTCTCGTCCGCAGCATGAGCGTCCCGCTGCTGATCCGCCCAGGCGCCGCTGCCGATGTCAGTGCAGCCACTGCGATCTACGCCCATCATGTGCGGTATGGCAGCGCCAGTTTCGAGACCGTGCCGCCCGATGCCGCAGAAATGGCCCGTCGGCGCGACGCCGTGCTCGCGGCGGGCTGGCCTTGGCTGGTGGCCGAACGGGAGCGTCAGGTGGTCGGCTTCGCCTATGCCGGCACGTTCCGGCCGCGCGAAGCCTATCGCTACTGTGTCGAGGACTCGCTCTACGTGGCCGACGACGCGCGCGGGCAGGGCGTCGGCCGTTGGCTGCTCGCGGAGTTGATCGGCCGCTGCGAGGCGGCGGGCGCCCGACAGATGGTGGCCGTGATCGGCGATTCGGCCAATGCAGCTTCGATCGGCGTGCATCGCGCGCTCGGCTTCGAATCAGCCGGCGTGTTGAGAAGCAGCGGCTGGAAGTTCGGCCGCTGGCTCGACGTCGTGCTGATGCAGCGACCGCTCGGGGCCGGTGACCGAACGCCACCCGAGCAGGGACCCGACTCAAGTGCCGCCGGACCCTAGAAACCACCGTTCAAAAGCCCTCGCGACGTGGCTCGCGGTGCTGGTCGGCAGCGTCGGCGGGCACCGCTTTTACCTCTACGGCGCCCGCGACGCGTGGGGCTGGCTCCACCCCTGGCCGACGCTGGCGGGTCTCTGGGGCGTGCAGCGCATGGTCGAGTACGGCCAGGACGACCGCTTGGCCTGGCTGCTGATTCCGGTGCTCGGGTTGATGCTGTCCGCCGCCATGCTGACGGCGATCGTCTACGGCCTGATGCCGGACGACAAGTGGGACAGCCGGTTCAACGCAGGCCGTCGCGTGACGGACAGCGGCTGGCCCGTCGTGCTCGGCGTGATCGTCGCCCTGATGCTCGGTGCGGGCGTGCTGATGGGAACGATCGCCTTCGGCGGCCAGCGGTTCTTCGAATGGCAGGTCGAGCAGGCGCGTGCAGATCGGCAGTAGCGTGCGCAGCCTCGCTGCTCACAGCACGATGCGACCGACCAGGTAGAACAACGCGGCGATCAGCCCCGAAGCCGGAATCGTGAACACCCACGCCCAGACGATGTTGCCAGCAACCCCCCAGCGCACCGCCGATGCCCGGCGCGTCGACCCGACACCGACGATGGCGCCGGTGATCGTGTGCGTGGTCGACACCGGGATGCCGAGCCCGGTGGCGAGGAACAGCGTGATGGCGCCGCCAGTCTCGGCACAGAACCCGCCGACCGGCTTGAGTTTCGTGATGCGCTGGCCCATCGTCTTCACGATGCGCCAGCCGCCCAGCATCGTGCCCAGCGCAATGGCCAGATAGCAGCTCCAGATCACCCAGGCGGGCGGCATCCGGTCGGCCGTGCTGACATGTCCGGCAGCGATCAGCAGCATCCAGATGACGCCGATCGTTTTCTGCGCGTCATTCCCGCCATGACCCACCGAGTACATCCCGGCGGACACGAGTTGCAGCCGGCGGAACCAGCCGTCGATGCGTGCCGGCGGCGTGCCACTGAACAGCCTTGCCACCGCGACCGCGAGCAGCGATCCGAGCACGAAGCCGAGCGCGGGCGACACGAAGATGAACAGCAGCGTCTTCCATACGCCGGCGCCGATCAGCGATCCGGGCCCGGCCTTCACGACGACGGCGCCGACGAGGCCCCCGATCAGCGCATGCGACGAACTCGACGGGATGCCGTACCACCAGGTGAGCAGGTTCCAGGCGATCGCACCCACCAGCGCGCCAAAAACCACGTAGTGATCGACGACCGCCGGCTCGACGATGCCCTTGCCGATCGTCGCGGCGACCTTGAGCTGAAACAGGAACAACGCGACGAAGTTGAAGAACGCGGCGAACAGCACCGCCTGCTGCGGCTTGAGCACGCCGGTGGAGACCACCGTGGCGATCGAGTTCGCCGCATCGTGAAATCCGTTCATGAAGTCGAACGCGATCGCCACCGCGACCAGCAGCACGACGACCCACAGCGTGACCTGTATCGATTGCATCCGGGCAGGCGCCGCGCCGTCAGGCGTTCTCGAGGACGATGCCCTCGATCAGGTTGGCGACGTCCTCGCAGCGGTCGGTGATCGACTCGAGCAGTTCGTACACCGTCTTGAGCTTGATCAGCTCGCGCACGTCGGCCTGCTCGCGAAACAGCTTGCTCATCGCCGCGCGCATCACGCGGTCCGCATCGGACTCCAGCAGGTCGATCTCCTGGCAGCTCTTGAGCGCGGCCTCGCCGACCTCGCGTTCGTTGAGCCGCGCGATCAGCGACACTGCGTGCTGCACGCGCTCGCAGGAGCGCACACTGATCTGCCCCAGGCTGCGCACTTCACTGGTCAATGCGCGAATGTCGTACAGCGACATCGTCTCGGTCACGTCCTGCAGCAGGTCGACGATGTCGTCCATCGCGTTGATCAGCGAGTGGATCTGCTCGCGGTCGATCGGCGTGATGAAGGTCTTGTGCAGCAGGCGGCTGACTTCGGCGGTGACCTTGTCGGCAGCTCGCTCGGCGGCGTCGACCTCGGCGGCATAGCGCCCGCGCAGCTGCTCGTCGGCGTAGTTGTCGATCAGCGCCATGAAGGCGCGCGCCGCATCGGTCATTCGCGCCGCATGGGCGTCGAACAGCCGGAAGAAGTTCTCGTCACGCGGAAGCAGCTTGGCGAACAGCATCGTCACTCCTGGTGCGCGTCGCCACGGGCTCGGCTGCGCATCTGGAAAGTCTCTCAGGGCGTTGCGGACCGAGTTTATGCGAGCCGCCCGACGTCGCCGCGCGGCATCGCGCCTGACGCGCATAGAATCCGGCGCGCCGGCCGGCACGTCGTGGTTCTGTCGCCGCGCCGTGCGGCGATGTCGAAGTCCCGTGGCACGGCAGCCTGTTGCGTCCCTCCATGACCGAACCACCAGCAATCGTCGAAGCGCTGGGCCATGGCGTCCACGCGATCGACACCGGGTTTTACCGCGCGCGCTACGACGCGGCGTACCTCGTCGTTCACGCCGGGCGCGGCGCGTTCATCGACACCGGCACCACGCATTCGCTGCCGCGGCTGCTGGCGTCGCTGGCGACGGTGGGTCTGGCGCTCGAGCAGGTCGACTACGTGATCCCGACCCACGCGCACCTCGACCACGCCGGCGGCGCGGGCGCCCTGATGCGTGCGCTCCCCGCGGCGATGCTGGTGGCGCATCCGCGGGCCGCACCGCACCTGATCGACCCGCAGGTGCTGCTCGAGAGCGCGCGCAGCATTTATGGCGACGATCACGTCGAGCGCGCTTACGGCGAGGTTCCCGGCATCGACCCTGCGCGGGTGATCACCACCCACGACGGCATGACGCTCGAGCTCGGTGGCCGGGTGCTGCGATTCATCGACACGCCGGGCCACGCGCGCCACCACCACTGCATCTGGGACGTCGCGAGCCGCGGCTTCTTCACCGGCGACACTTTCGGCGTGAGCTACCGCGAGCTGCACAGCGCGCGCGGCGCGTTCATCATGCCGACGACGCCACCGACGCAGTTCGAGCCGCAGCGGCTGCGTGCATCGATCGAGCGCATGCTCGCCGAGCAGCCCGACTGCATGTACCTCACGCACTACGGATGCGTCACCGGCGTGCCGGCGCTGGGCCGCATCCTGCTGCAGCAGATCGACGAGCTGGTGGCACTGGCCGAGTCGCTGCGCACGCATCCGCAGCGCCAGCCGGCACTCGAGGCCGGCGTGCGGACCCTGATGATTCGGTGGGTGCGCGAGCACGGCTGCGACTTGCCCGACGATGCTCTGCGCGACCTTCTCGAGCTGGACGTCGAGCTCAATGCACAAGGCATCGCCACCTGGCTCGACCGGCGTCACTGAGGCAGGCGGGCCAACACGACCGATCACGCAGGTTTTGAATGCAGGCATTCCTGGTTTCCACCGGCACGGTCGCGCTCGGCGAGATCGGCGACAAGACGCAGTTGCTGGCCTTGCTGCTGGCCGTGCGTTATCGCCAGCCGCTGCCGATCATTGCCGGCATCCTGGTGGCCACGCTGGCCAATCATGCTGCCGCCGCGGCGCTTGGTGGCTGGGCGATCACGCTCGTCGATCCCGATTGGGCACGGTGGCTTGCTGGGCTGTCGTTCGTGGCCGTGGCCGTGTGGATGCTGGTACCCGACACGTCCGACGACAGCGAGGACCGTGACCGCCGCGGGCTCGGCGTGTTCGGTGTCACGGTCATCGCGTTCTTCCTCACCGAGATGGGCGACAAGACGCAGGTCGCCACGATCGTGCTGGCCGCGCAATTCCAGTCGCTGGTGGCGGTCACAGCGGGGACCACGCTGGGGATGATGATCGCCAACGTGCCGATCGTGCTGTTCGGCGAGCGCGCGATGGACTGGCTGCCGATGGCCTGGGTGCGCCGCATCGCGGCGCTGGTGTTTGCGATCGTCGGCGTGCTTGTCGTCGCCGGCGTGGGGCTGTAGGACCGGTGTCCGACTCAACGACTGCCGCGCTGCGCGGCGCCGCCATCGTCGGGTTCCAGGGGGATGCTGAGACGCAGGCGCGCGGCGTGGCACGATGGCGATGGTCTCTTGCCGGGAGCAGACTGTGAACGACGACGCAACGGCTACCCTCGCCGACTGGCAGGCCCGGGAAGCCGAAGTCAAGGCCCGCGGAAGTTCGGCCGGGGTTACCCGCCCCGAGCAGCTGGCCGGAGCGCCGGGGCTGGCTTTCTTCGAAAGCATGCTCGACGGTCGCATCCCGCACGCCCCGATTTCCGATACGCTGGGGTTCCTGCTGGTCGAGATTGCCGCGGGGCGCGCGGTGTTCCAGGGCAAGCCCCAGTTCGCGCACTACAACCCCGCGGGCAGCGTTCATGGCGGCTGGATCGCGACACTGCTCGACTCGGCGCTGGCGTGCGCCGTGCACAGTCTGTTGCCGTCAGGCAAGATCTACACCACGCTGGAGATCAAGGTGAACTTTGTCAAACCGCTGACCGACCGCGTTCCGCTGGTGCGCGCGATCGGGACGAGCATTTACCAGGGTGCTCGCATCGGCACTGCCGAGGGCCGTCTCGTCGGCCCTGACGGCGCGTTGTATGCGCATGCCAGCACGACCTGCCTGATCATGGACGCGAGGCAAACGCAATGAGACTGCTACACACGATGCTGCGGGTCGGCGACCTGCGCCGCTCGATCGACTTCTACACCCAGGTGCTGGGCATGAAATTGCTGCGCACGACGCGGCGGCCCGACCAGAACTACGACCTGGCCTTTCTGGGCTACGGCTCGAACCCCGAACACGCGGAGATCGAGCTCACCTACAACTACGGCGTCGACACGTACGAACTCGGCACCGCCTACGGACACATCGCGATCGGCGTGCCTGACGTGGCGGCGACGTGTGGGGCATTGCGCGAAAAGGCCGCCGCGCTGGGCGGGGCGATCACCCGTGAGCCCGGCCCGGTGAAGGGGGGCACCACGGTCATCGCCTTCATCACCGACCCCGATGGCTACAAGGTCGAGCTGATCCAACGCGACCACGCCTGAACGCGATGTACCGTCCGGCGCACTTCGAGCCGCCGTCGCGCGAGGCGATCGCAGCGATGCTGCGCGACCGGCCGCTGGCAACCATCGTGCGAAGTGGAGCGAACGGGCTGGACGCCGATCCGGTGCCGCTGCTCTACGACACCAATGAGGGCACGCACGGCACGCTGCGCGGCCACGTGGCACGCGCCAACCCGCTGTGGCGCGACGCGGACGGACGCGACGTGCTCGCGCTCTTCCACGGCCCGCAGGCGTACGTGAGCCCCGGCTGGTATCCGAGCAAGGCCGAGCATGGCAAGGTCGTGCCGACGTGGAACTACGTGCTGGTGCAGGCCCACGGCCGGCTGCGCGCGGTCGACGATGCGGCGTGGCTGCGCGCGCTGGTCGGCCGGCTGACCGACACGCATGAAGCGGCGCGACCTGCGCCGTGGGCTGTCACCGACGCGCCGGCCGATTACGTCGACTCGATGCTGCGCGCGATCGTCGGCATCGAGATCGTCGTGACTCGACTCGAAGGCAAATGGAAATCGAGCCAGAACCGCGCAGAGCCCGATCGCGCGGGGGTCGCCCGCGGCCTGCACGACGAGGTGCGACTGTCGGCTGACGCCATCGAGCAGCTGGTTCGCGAACGCGGGCGCTGAGCAGGCGCTGCGGTCGTTCAGCAGCCGGCCGCCGGCGCTGCGGTGCTGGCGGCGCGTGCCGAGCCTGGCCGCGGCGCCCAGTGCGGCCGCACGCGGGTGCCGGAATCGATGACCACGAGATAACGGCCGGGCCAGGGCGTGGGCTTGCGGTCGGCGCGCAGCACCCACATCGGCGCGCCAGCAGCGAGCGCCTGGTCGTAGTCGGCATCGATGATTCCGCGCCGGTCGAGCCAGACGTTCAGCGTGGCCGGAATGCGGATGCAGCCCTTGGATTCAACACGACCGAGGCGCGGCTCGAGCCAGTCCGGGTCGGTGGCATGCATCTGCAGCCGCATCGGGCTGAACCCGCCCCGACCCCAGCCGCGCTCGGCAACGACCCATCCGAAGTCGAACACCCGCATACCGAGCACGCCGTAGCCGCGGATGCCGTTCGCGTTGAACGTGCCCTCGGCGCGAAAGTCCGGATTCGCTGGCGTGTGTCGAAACACGCCGAGCGGGGTACGGAAGTGCTCGAATGAACCGACCCGGCCAGTGGACACTGGCGAGGCGCCAATCCAGCGCCAGTCCCCCGACGGCGTGCGCAGCAGCACGAAGATCGCCTGCACCTGCGGACTGCGATCGACGACCAGCACATGCTGAGCCGAGAGATCGCCGACACCGGCCCGATCGAGCGCGGCGTCGGTCGACGCGATGACCCTGGCTTGAGCTTCCCGCGGAACCTCGAGGCGGCGGTCGACCTCGGCCTCGAACTGACGCACCGACTGCGCAACGACGTCTGCAACCTCCTCTGGCGGTTGAGCAGCCAGGGCCACTGCGGCGAGCCACGCGATCGACAGCAGCAGCGCACCGCACCGCGGCACTTGGCGGTTCGCCATCATGTCGGCCACTGTCGGCGGTTGCTCGCCGAGCCGGTTGCGCGAGGCGGACGGCCGCGGTGGCAGATCAGCGCAAGCCGCGCATCGCGCCGGACGCGACCAGGCTGCGTCACCCGCGCCGGACTCAGAATCCGATCGCCTGGCCGTCGCGGCGCGAGTCGCTCGCGGCGACGTAGCCGTGCGCGATGTCGTCCGACAGGCGCCAGATGAACTGGCCCGATCCAAAGTCCATGTACGGATCGGGCTGCGCGACGATCTCGTGGCCGCGCTCGCGCAGGCCACCGGCCAGCGCTGCATCCATTGCGGGTTCGCAGTCGATGAGCTTGCCGCTGGCAACCCGCCAGCGCGGCGCATCGCACGCGGCCTGCGGTTGCTGCCGATACGTCAGCATGCGCACCAGCGCTTGCAGGTGGCCCTGCGGCTGCATGTTGCCACCCATCACGCCGAAGCTCATCTGCGGCTTGCCGTCGCGCGTCAGGAACGCCGGGATGATCGTATGGAACGGACGCTTGCCCGGCGCAACGACGTTCGGATGCCGCGCGTCGGTCGTGAAGCCGTGACCCCGGTTCTGCAGGCTCACGCCCCAGCGCGGCACCACGACGCCGCTGCCGAAGCCCATGTAGTTGCTCTGGATCAGGCTGACCATCATGCCCCGCTCGTCGGCGGCGCTCAGGTAGACCGTGCCGCCACGCGGCGGCGTGCCGTGTGCGAAGTGCTGTGCGCGCTTCTCGTCGATGAGCTTCGCGCGCTCGGCCAGGTAGCCGTCGTCGAGCAGGTCGGCCGCGCTTACCCGTGTCATCGCGCGCTCGTCGGCGACCCAGCGGTAGGTGTCGGCGAAAGCGACCTTCATCGCCTCGATCATCAGATGCTGCGCATCGACGCTGTCGACCGCGAACCGGCCGACATCGAGCTTGTCGAGGATGCCCAGCGCGATCAGCGCGGCAATGCCCTGGCCGTTGGGCGGAATCTCGTGCACCGTGTAGCCGGCATAGTCCTTCCGGATCGGCGTCACCCACATCGGTGCAAAGCCCGCGAGATCGCTGGCCGTCATCGCGCCCCCGTTGGCCGCCGCGTGCGCGGCGATCGCCGCCGCAATCTCGCCACGGTAGAACGCCTCGCCCCGCGTCTCGGCGATGCGGCGCAGCGCCGCGCCTGCGGCCTCGAAGCGGAAGTGCTCGCCGGTGGCCGGTGCGCGGCCGCGCGGCAGGAACGCCTCGGCAAAGCCCGGCTCGGCCTGCAGCACCGGCATCTGCCGTGACCACTTGTCGGCGGTGATCGGACCGACCGCGTAGCCGCGTTCGGCCAGCTCGATCGCCGGCTCGAGCAGGTCGGCAAACGGCAGCCTGCCCAGGCGTTCGGACAGCGCGACCCAGCCGGCCACTGCGCCGGGGACGCTGACGCTATCCCAGCCGCGCTGCGGGATCGGGCCACCATGCTTGCGGGCGAAGTAATCTGGCGTCCACGCGGTCGGCGCGGTTCCGGAGCTGTTCAATCCATGCAGCCGCTCGCCGTCCCAGACGATGGCGAAGTTGTCGCTGCCCAGGCCGTTGGAAACCGGCTCGACGACGGTCATCGCCGCCGCGGTGGCGATCGCGGCGTCGACCGCGTTGCCGCCCTTGAGCAGCATGCGCAGCCCCGCACTGGCGCCCAGCGGTTCCGAGGTGGCGACGACGTTGCGCGCGAACACGGGGTTGCGCACGGTGGGGTAAGGGTTGTTCCAATCGAAGATCACGGGCACTCCATCAAGCCCCGAATTGCAGGCCTTCAGCGCTGCCGAGGATCGAGCGCATCACGAAGGCCGTCGCCGAGCAGATTGAACGAAAGCACGAGAACGAAGATCGCAAGACCCGGCCAGATCGCCATCCAGGGCGCATTGTCCATGTAGTTCTTGGCCGTATTGAGCATGCTGCCCCAGCTGGGCGCGGGGGGCTGCTGGCCGAGGCCGAGGAACGAAAGGCTCGCCTCGGCAATCACTGCGGCGGCCACGGCCAGCGTCGACTGCACGATCAGCGGCGCGGTGACGTTGGGCAGCACATGGCGCAGTGCGACGCGCCACGGCGGGTTACCGACCGCCCGCGCGGCCTCGACGTAATCCTCGACCTTCACCGCGAGGACTTGACCGCGCGTCAGCCGGACGAAGATCGGCGTCGCAGACACGCCGATGGCAATCATTGCGTTGGTCAGGCTCGGACCGAGAAAGGCGGCCATCGCAATGGCCAGGATGAGAAACGGACACGCCAGGAACGCGTCGGTGACGCGCGAGATCAGCGCGTCGGCCCAGCCGCCCAAGAAGCCCGCCACGAGCCCGATCGGCACGCCGAGCGCCAGCGAGATGCTCACCGAAACGACGCCGGCGAGCAGCGAGGCCTGCGTCCCCCAGATCACGCGCGACAGCACATCGCGCCCAAGCTCGTCGGTGCCGAACCAGTGCACGGCCGTCGGCGCCTTGCGGATCGCTCCCCAGCTGGTGGCGACCGGGTCATAGGGCGCGAGCCAGGGCGCCGCCAGGGCCAGCGCGACGAAGCCGAGCACGACGGCCAGCCCCGCCAACGCCGCCTTGCGGCGCAGCAGCCGGCGGCCGGCGCGCTGCCACGGCCCGGCCCGGGCGCGCACCGGCGCCCCTGGCGAAGCGGCAAGAACCACCGACACCTCAGTGCCTCATGCGCGGGTTGACGACGAAGTACGCCAGATCGGCGAGCAGGTTCAACAGGATGTACGCGGATGCGGTGACCAGCACCACGCCCTGAATGACGGCGTAATCGCGATTGAAGACCGCGTCGACGATCAGTTTGCCGAAGCCCGGGATCGTGAACACTTGCTCGGTCAGCACCGCACCGGACAACAGCGTGCCCAGCTCCAATGCGCCGAGGGTGATCACCGGCGTCAGCGCATTGCGCAGCGCGTGACGCAGCACGACGACGCGCTCCGAAAGCCCCTTCGCGCGCGCGGTGCGAACGTAGTCAGCCGACAGGACCTGGAGCATCGCGCTGCGCGTGTGTCTCATCAGCACCGCCGCGATGCCCGTGCCCAACACGATCGCCGGCATCAGCATCGCGGCCAGGTTGCCGGTCAGGTCCTCCGTCGGGCTCGTATAGCCCGAAGCCGGCAGCCAACCGAGCTGAACCGAGAAGAGCAGGATCATCAGGATGCCGAGCCAGAAGTTGGGCATCGAGAGCCCGGACAGCGCGAATACCGTGGCGCCATAGTCCCACGGCGTGTCGCGCCGGACGGCGGCGATGACACCGGCCGGCACGCCGATGGCCAGCGCGACCAACATCGCCAGCAGCGCCAGCTCGATCGTCACCGGCAGCTTCTGCGCGATCAGCTCGAGCACCGGCTGCTGCGTGCGAACCGATTCGCCGAGGTCACCGCGCAGCACCCCGCCGATCCAGTACGCGTAACGCACCGGCAGTGGCTCGTCGAGGTGGAGCTTGGCGCGCAGGTGCGCGATCAACGCCGGATCCTGCTCCTCGCCGGCGAGAATCTGCGCCGGATCGCCGGGCAGCAACTGCTGCAGCCCGAAGATCAGCATCGAGACGAAGACCAGCGTCGGCGCAATGCTGGCCAGTCGCCGGACGAGGTAGTCGAGCATCGCGCGACGCTCGCGCTCAGTTCATCTTCAGACCCTGGACACGCAGCAAGCCGTCCGGAATGTCGCGGATGCCGCTGAGCTTGGCGTTGTAGGCCCAGAGCCAGTTGCGGTGGTACAAGTAGACGACCGGGCGATCCTTGAGGACACGCGCAGCGACCTGCTCGTACGCCTTCTGTCGGGCCGCCAGGCTCCCGGCGGTGCGCGCGATGGTCAGCTGCTCGTCGAGTTCGGGCTGGCAGATGCCCGCGTAATTCAACGGCTGCTTGCACCCGACGAAGCTGTAGATGTTCCCGTCCGGGTCGGCGCGACCACTCCAGGCGAGCACGTAGGCGTCGAAGTCGCCCTTGTCGGCGAGATTCAGCGACGTGGCGAACTCGGTGGCCTGGATCTTGACGTCGAAGCCGGCCTCCTTGGCCATCGCCTGGACCACCTGCGCGATCTTCTGCGCGTCGCTGGTTGTCGGTGTCATCAGCGTGAAGCTCGGATTCGTCACGCCCGCTTCCTTCAGCAGCGCCTTGGCCCGCGCGACATCGCGCTTGGGCACCGGCAGGCTCTTCACGTAGAACGCGTTGCTCGGGGCCACCCATTGGTTCCCGGCCGTGGCCTCGCCATCCATCACCACCTGCACGATGCCGTCGCGGTCGAGACTGAGTTCGAACGCTTCGCGAACGCGCGCATCCTTGCCCAGCGGGTTCGCCTGTGCTCGCTCGCTCTTGCCGATGTTGATCGTGATGCCCTGGTAGCCGATCTCGGTGATCCGCGCCACTTTGAAGCGGCTGTCGCCCTTCAGGCCGGCGACGTCCGACGAGGCGACGCGTTCGATGTAGTCGAGCTGCCCCGAGCGCAGGTTGGCCAGGCGCACCGTCGCGTCGGGGATCGGCGTGTAGGTGATGCGCTCGAAGTGCACCGCGTCCTTGTTCCAGTACTGAGGGAAACGCTCGAACACGATACGGTCCTGCGCCACGCGTTCGACGAAACGATAGGGCCCGGCACACACCGGCTTGGCAGCGAAATTCGCACCGGCCGCCTGCGCAGCCTTCGGCGAGACCATCATGCCGGCCCGGTCGGCCAGCGCGGCCAGCAACGGCGCGAACGGCGCGCTCAGGTTGAGCCGCACCGTCGTCGGGTCGATCGCATCGACGCTCGTCACCGGTCGCAACTCGCCACTGCGGTTGGAGCCCTGCAGCGTCTTGTGCCGCTCGATGTTGTACTTCACCGCAGCGGCGTCGAACTTCTCGCCGTCATGGAAGACGACGTCGTTGCGCAGCTTCATCGTCAGTGCCTTGTTGTCGGCCGACCACTCCCAGCTGGTTGCCAGCTGCGGCACGATGTTCAGTTTCTCGTCGATGTCGACGAGCTTGTCGCACAGTGCCGCAAAGACGATGCGCCCGACGAACGTGCGGGCCGTCGTCGGGTCGAGGGCATCGGGGTCTTCGGCGAGGCCGATGCGCAGGGTCTGCGCCTGCGATGTCGAGCCGATCAGCGCCAGCGCGACGGCCAGCAGCAGCGAACGCAAAGATGGTTTCATCTGGGATGTCTCCTTGGGTCGATAGGACAAAGGGCTCAAGTTTCTCCGACATTGGCGAACGCGGACAGCAGCCGCGTCAGTCGTGGATT
>CP070653.1:1154378-1172870 GCA_020354665.1 Burkholderiales bacterium | reverse complement strand
GCTGGATCGACCTGCACAGCGGCCTGGGCCCCTCGGGGCACGGCGAGCTGATCTTCGCCGGCCGTGGCGACGATGCGGCCGGCCTCGCCCGCGCCCGTGCCTGGTGGGGTGATGCGCTCAAGAGCCTGTACGACGGCAGCTCGGTCTCGGCGCCGGTCACCGGAATTGTTGGCTTCGCCGCCTATGACGAGTGCCCGCAAGCCGAGATCACCTGCGTGGCCATTGAGTACGGCACGCTGCCGCTCGAGCAAGTGCTGCACGCGCTGCGCGCCGACCAGTGGCTCGAGAACCACCCGGAGGCGGACACCACCGGGCAACGTGCCCGCATCAAACGCGAGGTGCGCGACGCGTTCTACATTGATTCCGATGAATGGAAGCGCGGGGTGGTCGCGCAGGCGCGTGAGGCGGTCGCGAAGGCGCTCGACGGCCTGGCCGTGTGAGGTGGTCGCGGCGGGCGCTACAACACGCCGAGCGCCTGCAGCTCGCGCCGTGCCGCGCCGGCATCGGTGAACTGCAGCGCCTGCCAGCCGAGATCGCGCGCGGCCTTGACATTGGGCGCGTGATCATCGAGGAACAGGCAGTCGGCCGCCGCTGCCTGGAAGCGCGACAGCGCCCGCTCGAAGATCGCAGCCTCGGGCTTGACCCACCGCACCCGCGCCGAGAACACCCCGTCATCGAAAGCCGCGAAGAACGCGTGGGTGCGCTCCACGTGATCGGCGTACGGCGCGGGCATGTTCGAAAGATAGAGCAACCGGTGACCGGCCGCGCCGACCTCGCGCATCAATTCGACCGTGGCCTCGATCGGCGTCAGCGAGGCGGGCACCGCATCGACAACCGCTCGCACCTCGGCGGCCGTGAGACCGGTGCGGCCGGCAATGCGCTCGACCAGCTCGGGCACCTCGACGACG
Source organism: Burkholderiales bacterium (assembly GCA_020354665.1). GTDB lineage: Bacteria > Pseudomonadota > Gammaproteobacteria > Burkholderiales > Burkholderiaceae_C. The sequence continues at coordinate 1,171,962 of CP070653.1, read as the reverse complement.
CCGCGATCGAAGGCGAGCCAGTCGCCGCCGTAGTCCTGGAAGATCTCGCGCACCCAATGACGCGCCGCCGCTTCGTCCGGCGCACGACCGGGCAGCACGCTCGCGACCAGCTCGACGGGCCGCCACGTCAAAACGACCCCGCCGAGGTCGAAGACGACGTTCACGCGATCATTTCACGAGCCGCCTCAGCAGTCCGCCCGTCGACGCGTCGAGCCCGACGACATCGCCGTTCGAGAATCGCGGCAGCAGCCGATTGCACAGGGCCTTGCCGAGCTCGACGCCCCATTGGTCGAAGCTGTTGATGCCCCAGATCGCGCCACTCGTGAACACCCGGTGCTCGTACATCGCGACGAGCGCGCCCAGGCTGCGCGGCGTGAGTCGCTCCAGCACCAGCGTCGTGCTCGGCCGGTTGCCGGGGAACGTGCGGTGTCGCGCGACGGTGATCGCATCGAGCATCGACGAGGCGGTGGGCGCTTTCTCGCCGAGCGCCTCGTCGGTGCTCTTGCCAAGCATCAGGGCCTGGCCCTGCGCGAGGCAGTTGGCGAGCGCTTTCTCGTGCAAGGCGCGGTAAGGGTGGCTCGGCTCGCGCACGGCGATGAACTCGACCGGCACCACGTCGCTGCCCTGGTGCAGCATCTGGAAGAACGCGTGCTGGCCGTTGGTCCCCGGTTCGCCCCACACCACCGGGCTGGTGGCAAAGGGCAGCGGTTCGCCGTCGAGGTCGACGTGCTTGCCGTTGCTCTCCATCTCGAGCTGCTGCAGGTACGCCGGCAGGCGCTTCAACCCCTGGTGGTACGGCGCCACGCTGCGGCTCGTGAAGCGGTGGAAATTGCGGTACCACACGTCGAGCAGGCCGAGCAGCGCAGGCACGTTGCGCTCGAGCGGCGTCAGCGCGAAGTGCCGGTCCATCGCGTGTGCGCCGGCCAGCAGGTCCCGGAAGTTCGCTGCCCCGATCGCAATCGCAATCGGCAGCCCGATCGCACTCCACATCGAATAGCGCCCGCCGACCCAGTCCCAGAAGCCGAAGGTCTCGCGAATGCCGAATTCGGCCGCCGCCTCGACGTTGGTGGTGGTCGCGACGAAATGGCGGGCGATGTCGCGGCCACCCTGCTGGACGAACCAGTCGCGCGCCACCTGCGCGTTGGCCATCGTCTCCTGCGTCGTGAAAGTCTTGCTCGCGATGATGAACAGCGTGCGCCGCGCATCGAGCCCGCGCAGCACCGGCGCGATGTCGTGGCCGTCGACGTTGCTGACGAAGTGCAGTCGCAGTCCCGGGTGGCCGAACGCGTCGAGCGCCGGCACCGCCATCTGCGGCCCGAGGTCGCTCCCGCCGATGCCGATGTTGACGACGTCCGCGAGGCCACTGGCCGCAGTGTCGCGCGCCCGCTCGGCGAACGCGAGCATGCGCTCGAGCACCTCGTGCACCGCACTGCTGTACGGTCCCTGCCCGACAGGCGCACGCAGCGCCGTGTGCAGCACGGCCCGACCTTCGGTGATGTTGACCGGCTCGCCGGCGAGCATGGCGTCGCGGCGCGATTCGAGGCGGCATTCACGCGCCAGGTCAACGAGGAAGTGCAGCGTCGCCAGATCGATCAGGTTCTTCGAGAGGTCAGCGAACACCTCGGGCGCCTCGTAGCTGAGCGAGCCGAAGCGCTGCGGGTCGCGCGCAAACGCCTCACGCAGGTCGAACGCGCGGCCGTGGGCCTCGAAGTGCCCCCCCAGCGCAGCCCACGCCTCGGTGCGGTCCGCGCGCGGGGCGCCGCGCCAGTCGGCCGCCGGGGTGGCCTGGCTCACGCGTTGACCTCCTCGATCATGCGGTCCAGCCGTGCGGCGTCCGCCGCGAAGGCGCGAATGCCCTCGGCGAGCTTTTCGGTGGCCATCGCGTCCTCGTTGAGCGCCCAGCGGAAGCTCGCCTCGTTGTATGTCACTGCGTGAACCGGTGCGGCCCTCGCACGCTGCGGGTCGAGCACGCGGGCGACCGGCGCGTCACTGGCCTGCAGCGCGCCCATCAGCTCGGGGCTGATCGTCAGCAGGTCGCAGCCGGCCAGCGCGAGGATCTGCCCGACGTTGCGAAAACTCGCGCCCATCACCTCGGTATCGACATCGAACTTCTTGAAGTACGTGTAGATCTGCGTCACCGATCGCACGCCCGGGTCGTTGGCGCCGGCATGGGCTGCTTCGTCCCAGGCGCTTCCCGCCGCCTTCTTGTGCCAGTCGTAGATGCGGCCGACGAACGGCGAGATCAGCCGCACGCCGGCCTCGCCGCAGGCCACCGCCTGGCAGAACGCGAACAGCAGCGTCGCGTTGCAGTGGATGCCCTGATGCTCGAGTGCCTTGGCCGCCTGGATCCCCTCCCAGGTCGATGCCACCTTGATCAGCACGCGCGAGCGCGGCACGCCAGCCGCCTCGTAAAGGTCGACGATGCGCTGCGCGCGCGCGATCGACGCTGCGGTGTCGAACGAGAGCCGCGCGTCGACCTCGGTGGAGACCCGGCCCGGCACGATCTTGAGGATCTCGGCGCCGAACCGCACGAGCAGCTGATCCGCGATCCGGTCGAGCGGCTTGCCCCGACATGCGCCGGCCACGTCGCGCAGCATCGGTGCGTACTCCGGGTGCTGAACCGCCTTGAGGATCAGCGAGGGATTGGTCGTCGCGTCGCGCGGCGTGAACTGCGCGAGCTGCCGGAAGTTGCCGGTGTCGGCAACCACGCCGGTGTACTGCTTGAGCTGGTCGAGCTGGTTCATGGCGCGAGCGCCGTGCAATCGGATCCGCCCCCGATTAGAAACCCAAGCCGCTGCGTGAATCGTTCGATCCGGTTACAGCGCGGCATGCCCTTCTTCCCCTCGACGTTGACTGCACGCCGAAACTTATACATGATTCGGCTGAAACAAAATTACATCCACGCGTCGTCGACGTTGTCCTTTGATCTGATCCTTCTCGGCGACACCGGCGACTTCGCCTGGCGCAAGCTGCTGCCGGGGCTGTTTCAGGCCTGGCGCTGGGTCGAGCCGATCCTCGCGGCCGGGACGGTCGATCCGATCGGGCCGCCGTCGTACGCCGCCGGCAGCCCTCCCGCGGCGAGTGCGCTCGTCGCGCGCGACGGCTTCGTCTGGGACGAGGCGCAGTGACCGCGGGCCTTGCCGATCCGCCCATGCTGGACCGCATCGAAGTCTCGATCCCCGCGCTCTCGCCGGCCGAACAACGCGTGGCCCGGCTGGTGCTCGCCGACCCGCGCAGCTTCGCCGCGTTGCCGGTGGGCGAGCTGGCCGATCGCGCCCACGTGAGCAAGCCCACGGTGGTGCGCTTCTGCCGTAGCGTGGGCTACGCCGGCCTGGCGGACTTCAAGCGCAAGCTCGCCGGCAGCGTCAACGAGGGTGTGCCATTCATGCACCGCGCCGTCGGCGAGGACGACCAGCCCGCCGACATCATCGTCAAGGTCATCGACAACGCGGTGGCCGAGCTGCTGAAGTACCGCAACGCAGCGGCCGGCCGCGCCTTCGAGCGCGCGATCGATGCGCTGGCGCGCGCCGCAGACGAGGGCCGGCGGATCGAGTTCTACGGCGTGGGCAACTCGGCGTTCGTCGCACAGGACGCGCAGCACAAGTTCTTCCGCCTCGGCGTCAACGCCTCGGCGATCGTCGACAGCCATGTGCAGGTGATGAGCGCGACCATGCTGCGCCCCGGCGACGTGGCGGTGGTCATCAGCAACTCCGGCCGCAGCAGAGAAGCGATCGACGTGGCCGAGATCGCACGCAGGAAAGCAGCGACGCTCATCCTCGTCACCGCCAGCGGATCGCCGCTGGCGCTCGGCGCGCAGGCCGCCGGCCAGATCCTGCTCACGGTGGATCCCCCCGAAGACCCGGAGCGCTACAGCCCGATGGTCTCGCGCCTCCTCCACCTGCTCGTGATCGACGTCCTCACCACCGCGGTCGCGCTGCGCCGGCCGGCCGCCGAACTGCGGCCAGCGCTGCAGGAAATCAAGAAGAACCTGCGGCTACGACGCTACGTGGCGTCCGACGACTGAGCAACCACGTCGGTCGGCGCGATGAGCAGCGCATCGACCCCGTAGAGCTTGGCGAGGCTGGCCAGCTGCGCCGGCGCTTCACGCACGTGGAACTGCTTGCCCACGCTCTGCACCAGGCGTCGGCACTCGAGCAGCACGGCGATCAGTGACGAGTCGAAGCGCTGCACACCCGACGCGTCGACCACCACCGTCTCGGCCGTGCCGTTGCGAGGCATCGCCTGCTCGAGCATGTGCAGGGTCGTGACGGCCTCGCTCAGCGTGACGGTGGCTGGCAGCAGCAACACCGTATCGGCATCCGCATGCGTCACGACTTCGACGCAGCCTTGTTCTTCTCGGCGAGGCTGGCGATCAGGCCGTCGATGCCCTTGGCGCCGATCTCCCGCGCGAAGCTGTTGCGGTACTGCTCGACCAGCCAGACGCCGAGCACGTTGACGTCGTAGATCCGCCAGGTGTCACCCGCCTTCTCGAGCCGGTAGTCGAGCTGGATTGGCTCGCCGCCACCGCGCACCTCGGTGCGCACGATCACTTCGGTGTCTCCCGGCCGGTTGCGCATCGGCTTGAGCTGCACCGTCTCGTCCTTGACCTGGCTGAGCGCGCCAGAGTAGGTGCGCACCAGCAGCGTCTTGAATTCCTCCTGCAGGCGCTGCTTCTGCTCGGGCGTCGCCTGGCGCCAGTAGCGGCCCATCGCCAGCGACGTCATACGCTGGAAGTTGACGTGGGGCATCACTTTCTCATCGACGAGTGCGTTGATGCGCTTGACATCGCCCGCCTGGATCGCCTTGTCGGCCTTGACGGCCTCGATCACCTCGCCAGAGACGCGCTCGATCAGCGCATCGGGCGCGGTCTCGGCTCGCAGCGCAGACGCTGCGAGCAATGTCAAGGCAACTCCGAACACAGTAACGATTCGTTTCATCAGCACTGTCTTGCTCTCCTGTTCAGTCCCGCGGCATGCTGCGCGTTCGACTCCTCTTGCTCGTTCGCGTTCATCCGGCGGGCACCCGTTCTGTAACGCATCGTACCGCCGTGCGGTTCACCGCCCCGGCGTTGCAGCCTGCAGGGAAGCAAAACGAGCCGGCCGCTGCGCTTCACCGGCTCGGTGCCGAAGCGCCCTCACCGGGCGCCGAGGCGGGCTCGGGCGGCGCAGTATCCGCCGGCTCCTCGTCGGGCGGCAGCTCGGGTGGTTCACCGTCGTAGACCAGACTGCGCCGCCGTGCGAGATAGGCGTCGCGAATGAACGAATACTTGTCCAGGGCGATGTCCTCGATGACACGCGTGGCGCCCAGCAGGTTGGCCCGCGTGTTGACGATGTTGATCACACCCACGCCCCACCGTACGGTCAACGGTCGGACCGCGATCGTGGGTGACGCCGAAAGGTCGAGCGGCAAAGCTACCGATTCACGCACCGCGGACGGCCCGAGCACCGGCCACACCACATAGGGTCCGGGACCGAAACCCCAGTAACCGAGCGTCTGGCCGAAGTCCTCTCGTGAAGCGTCGATCCTCGCCTCGCCGGCCAGGTCGAGCACGCCGGCAATGCCGAACACGGAATTGAAGGCAAAGCGGATCGTGTCCGACGCCGCCGCCTCGCCCTTGCCCTGCAGCAGCGAATTGACCGCGCCCCACGCATCCGCGAAGTTGTTGAACACGTTGGTCACGCCGGTGCGCACGAACTGCGGCACGACGTCGCGGTACGCGGTGGCGACCGGCCGCAGTACGTTCTCGTCGAGCGCCTCGTTGAAGGCAAAGACTTTGCGGTTCCACGCCTCCCACGGATCGCGCGGATTCGCAGCGCCTTGCGGCGCTCCTCCGGTGGTCGCGCAGCCGCCGAGAAGGCTTGCCACCACGGCGGCGATGCAGGCGCGATGCGACCATTGCCTCACTTCTTGCCCCCGGCAGCGCCCTCGGCGGTGCCTGCGTCGGCGGCCTGCCGGAACAGGAACTGCCCGATCAGGTTCTCCAGAACGACCGCCGACTGCGTCTGCGTGATGGTATCGCCGGGTGCGAGGTTCTTCTCGTCGCCGCCCGGCTCGAGGCCGACGTACTGGTCGCCGAGCAGCCCGGAGGTGAGGATCTTGGCCGACGTGTCACGCGGGAACTCGTAGTCCTCGCCGATCTCCATCGTCACGACGCCCTGGTAGGTGTGGTTGTCGAGCTTGATGCTGATCACGCGGCCCACCGTCACGCCCGCGCTGCGCACCGGTGCGCGCGGCTTCAGCCCGCCGATGTTGTCAAAGCGCGCCTGCAGGCGGTAGCCCCCGGCCTCACCGAAGGTGGCGAGGTTGGCGGCCTTCACCGCCAGGAACACGAGCCCGATCATGCCGACCAGCACGAACAGGCCGACCAGTGTTTCGATGCCCCTCTTTGCCATCTTGTTGCTCCTTGCCTCAGGGCGTCGAGAACATCAGCGCCGTGAGGATGAAGTCCATGCCGAGCACCGCGAGCGACGAGACCACCACCGTGCGCGTCGTCGCATAAGCCACGCCCTCGGGCGTCGCTTCGGTTTCGTAGCCCTGGTACAGCGCGACCGCAGTGCAGATCGTGCCGAACACGACGCTCTTCACGATGCCGTTGCCGACGTCGCGCCAGACGTCGACCTTGTCCTGCATGATCGACCAGAAGTTGCCCGCGTCGACACCGATCAGCAGCACCGCGACCACATAGGCGCCAAGGATGCCGACGGTCGAAAACAGGATCGCCAGCAGGGGCATCGACACCACGCCGCCGATGAAACGCGGCGCGAGCACGCGCGCGCGCGGATCGACCGCCATCATCTCCATCGCGGCGATCTGCTCGCCCGCCTTCATCAACCCGATCTCGGCGGTCAGCGACGTCCCTGCCCGGCCGGCGAACAGCAGCGCCGCCACCACCGGCCCGAGCTCGCGCACGAGAGCCAGGTTGACGATCAAACCGAGCGACTCGGTGGCGCCGTAGGTGACGAGCGCGTAGTACATCTGCAGCGCCAGCACGAAACCCACCGCCATCCCCGACGCGACGATGATCACCAGCGACCGGTTGCCGATCGCATGGATCTGCGCCACGACCAGCCCGAACCGGCGCAGCGCCGCCGGTATGTGACGCACCAGATCGATCGAGAAGAACGCGGCGTGGCCGAGCGACCCGATCCAGCGCAGCACCCACGTGCCGAGGTCGGTGATCCAGGTCATTAGGCGCGCTCCGTGGCGAGCCCGAAGTCCTCGGCCAGCGGCCGCGCCGGATAGTGGAACTTGACCGGCCCGTCGGGCTCGCCGCGCACGAACTGCCGCACCTCGGCATCGGTGGAGTCCATCAACTCGCGCGGCGGACCCTGTGCAACGATGCGCCCCCCCGGCGCCATCAGGATCACGTGATCGCTGATCGCCATGCACTCGGGCACATCGTGCGACACCACCAGCGAGGTCGAACCGGTGGCATCGTTGAGGGTGCGGATCAGGTTGGCCGCCACGCCCATCGAGATCAGGTCGAGCCCGGCGAACGGCTCGTCGTACATGATCAGCTGCGGATCGAGCGCGATCGCGCGCGCCAGCGCGATGCGCCGCGCCATGCCCCCCGACACTTCGGCGATGCGCAGGTCGGCCGCGCCGCGCAGGCCGACCGCGTTGAGCTTCATCAGCACGATGTCGCGGATCAATGCCTCGTCGAGGTCGGTGTGTTCGCGAAGCGGAAACGCGACGTTGTCGAACACCGTCAAGTCGGTGAATAGCGCGCCGAACTGAAACAGCATGCCCATGCGGCGACGCAACCGCAGCAGCTGCTCGGCGTCGCGCGTGTCGATCACTTCGCCGTCGAAGATGACCCGGCCCTGGTTGGCCTGCGCCAGACCGCCGATCAGCCTGAGCAGCGTGGTCTTGCCGCATCCGGAGCCACCCAGCAGCGACGTGACCTTGCCGCGCTCGAAGCTCAGCGTCACGTCGTTCAGGATGGTGCGACTGGCGTCGTAACCGAACGTGACGTGGTCGATCTCGATGAGGTTGTCCGGATTCAAGCTGGTTAGCCGCGAATGGCCCTGCCTCTTGTTTGATTCGGTGCGCGGCACGTTTCGCGCCGGGCCCGACCTCGGCTGAGCCATTGTCGCATGCGTGTCGGCGGCCCGCCTTCTCGCCGCTCCCGCCGGTGCTGCCGTGCGGTGACCCCCCGAATGCAGGACGCAATCCCGAAGCGTGAGCAAGTTCACGCAGCTCCGTGCAGGCCCGGATCAGCGGCATGAAGCGAGCGACGTCTGGCAACGCGCCACGCAGCGCCGCTCAAGACAATTCCGACTGTGAAAGGGAGGCCTATGAGCGCTTGCAGCAAATCCAGCACGCGTCGCGCCGACGGCGGCTTCACGCTGATCGAAATCATGATCGCAATCGCCATCGTCGCCATTCTGGCGTCGCTGGCCCTGCCGTCGTATCGCGACTACGTGATCCGCGGCAACATCCCGGAGGCCACCTCGCGCCTGCTGACCAAGCAGGTGCAGATGGAGCAGTGGTTTCAAGACAACCGCACTTACATCGGCGGCCCGGGCTGCACGACCGATACCGCGTCGAGCAACCTGTTCGACTTCAGGTGCAACGACGGCTCCGATGCCGTCGCCCTTACCACTTACATCATCACCGCGGTCGGCAAGGGCTCGATGAACGGCTTCAAGTTCACGATCGACCAGACCGGCGCCAAGACCACACGTGCCGTGCCCAGCGGCTGGTCGCAGCACTCGCCAAACAACTGCTGGATCACGAAGAAGGGTGGCATATGTTGAAGTCGGGCCGACCCCGCGGTTTCACGCTCGTCGAGATGCTGGTCAGCATCGCGGTGCTCGCGCTGCTTCTCGCACTTGGCGCACCGAGCTTCGCGACCTGGTCGCAGAACCGGCAGATCCGCAGCATGTCCGACTCGATTCTCAACGGCATGCAACTCGCGCGCGCCGAGGCGGTTCGCCGCAATTCGGCGGTGAGCTTCCAGTTGATGACCACGCTCGACAGCAGCTGTGCCCTTTCGACCTCGGGGCGCAACTGGGTCATCAGCATGGACAGCGCAGCCGGCAGCTGCAACTCCACCAACATGGCCGACGACGCGTCGCCTTCTGCGCCGCGGATGATCCAGTCGCGACCGAGTTCGGAAGGCTCGTCGAACGCCGCGGTGGCCGCCGACGTCTCGAGCCTCACGTTCAACGGCCTGGGTCGCGTCACGACCGCGCTGCCCAGCGGGCAGACCGTCTTCAACGTCGCCGTCTCGAACCCGACCGGCGGCTCGTGCAAGACATCGAGCGGCCCGATGCGCTGCCTGCGCATCGTCGTCACGCCGATGGGTCAGGTGCGGATGTGCGACCCATCGACTTCCGGGACCACTGAAAGCTGCTGACCATGCGCACACCCTCCCGTCGTCAAGCCGGTTTCAGCCTGATCGAGGCGCTCGTCTCGATCCTGATCTTCTCGATCGGCATCCTTGCGCTGGTCGGCATGCAGGTCACCGCCGTGCGCCAGTCGGCCAACGCCAAGTACCGGTCCGAGGCCGCGCTGCTCGCCAATCAGCTGATCGGGCAGATGTGGGTCACCGATCGCCTGGCGAGCACCCTGCAAACGAGCTTCAACACCGGCAACGCCGGCTACAACGCGTGGGCTGCCACAGTGCAAACCACGCTGCCCAACTCGACCGGCAGCAACGCGCCGACCGTCGCCGTCGCCAGCGACGGCACCGTGACGGTCAACCTGCGCTGGAAAGCACCCAACGAACAGCCCAGCGATCCGGTGCACCAATACATCGCGATCGCGCGGATTCAGTGAACGAGGACTGCGCAGATGCGAAACACGAACTCAAAGCAGACGGTGCGCGGCTTCAGCCTCGTCGAATTGATGGTCGGCATGGCGATCGGCATGGTCGCGGTGATCGTGATCATGCAGGTCTTCTCGGTCTCGGAGGGCTACAAGCGCTCGACCATGGGCGGCGACGACGCGCAGAACAACGGTGCGATCGCCATTTACGGCATGCAGCGTGACCTGCGCCAGGCTGGCTATGGCTTCAACGCGTTCAACGTGATCGGCTGCAACGTGACGCTGCGCACGGGCGTCACCGTCAACGCGCTCGGTCCGATCACGATCAACCATCCGAGCATCCCTGCGGGCGACGCCAACACCGACACGCTGCTCGTCTTCTACGGATCGGGCAACGACAGTCCGGAAGGGGATCACATCGAGACCCAGATGTTCCAGACAACGTACACGTTGACCGGGCTGACGACCGCGAGCGGAACCCCGTCGGTAGCGGCCAACGATCGCGTCATTGCGCAGGCCGCAACGCGCCCTTCGCCGTGCGCGCTGACGATGGAAACCGTCTCTTCCGTCGCGAACAGCAGCGTCACGGTCCCCACGGGCGTGGCCGGCATGGCCAACGGTGCCCTGTTCAACCTCGGCCCGACGCCCCGCGTGCTCGCCTACGCCGTTCGCGGCGGCAACCTGACCGTGTGCGACTACATGGTCAGCAACTGCGGTGCCAGCACGCTGAACCCCGCCGACTGGGTACCTGTGGCCAGCAACATCGTGAGCCTGCGCGCGCAGTACGGCCGCGATACCGCCAGCGGAGTCATGGACGGCATCGTCGACGCCTATGACCAGACGACACCGGCGACGGCTTGCGCCTGGCTGCGCGCACGCGCGGTCCGCCTCGCGCTCGTCGCGCGCAGCGTGAAGGAAAGCGTCACTTCGGCCACGCCGACCTGGGCGGGCAGCGGCACGACCCCGATCAACTTGTCGGCCAATTCCGACTGGCAGCGCTATCGCTACAAGACCTTCGAAACGACGGTTCCGATGCGCAACATGGCATGGATGGGAGTACAGGCAGGATGTTGAACAAGCTCCACACGGTTCGCCGCCATCGCCTGGCCCGCGCGCGCCAGCGCGGTGCGGTGCTGCTGATCGCGCTGATCATGCTGGTCGCGCTGACGATGGCCGGCCTTGCATTGATGCGATCGGTGTCGACCTCGAACATCATCGCGGGCAACCTCGCCTTCCAGCAGGCGACGACGCATTCCGCCGGTGCCGGCATCGAGACGGCGGTCTCGTGGCTGCAGGCCAACACCGCCAACACGACGCTGCACTCGAACATCCTCACGGGCTCCGGCATGCGCTACGTCGCGCAGCGGCAGGACCCGACGAGCGGGCAGTCCTGGGATGCATTCTGGACCGGGACGCTCGCCAGTTCGGGCGCGGTCAACGCGTTGCCCGCCGATGCGGCGGGCAACACGGTTTCGTTCGTGATCCACCGCCTGTGCAACTCGGCCGGCGCGCCGACCTACCCCGGCTGCTCGGCGCCGGCGGTCAACGTGCAATCGGCCGGCAACAGCTTTGGCTCGGGCGTCATCGCGCTGAATCCCACGCGCGAGGTCTATTACCGCATCACCGCACGCGTGACCGGGCCGCGAAACACCTTGAGCTACGTCCAGGCCGTCGTGTCGCAGTAGCCGAAGCGACAGAGATCTCGGGAGGCATTCATGACTACAACACGCTCCACCCCGCGCCGAATCCGGTCGCGCCCCGGGCTGCGGCTCGCCGCTACCACGCTGCTGACGGCGGTCACAGTCGTGGCCGCGCAGGCCAACACGACCGACCTCGCGTCGTTGCCCCTCATTACGTCGGCACCGCAGGTGGTGAAGCCGAACCTGATGTTCATCCTCGACGACTCGGGTTCGATGGACGATAGCTTCACGCCGGAGGACGCCGAGAACTTTGCCGGAAGGTACGGCTTCGCCAGCTCGCAGTGCAACGGCGTTTACTACAACCCGGCGCTGCTATACACGCCCCCGGTGAAGGTCGGAAGCGACGGTTCGGTCACCTCGTATCCCAACGCGAGCTTCAGCGGCGCGTGGACCGACGGTTTTGCCGGATCAGGATCCGTCAATTTGGGCAATTCATTCACCGGCTACACCTCAAGCACCTCTGCGACGGGAACGGCAGCCTACTATTACCGGTACAGCGGCAGCCAGACAACCGAAGCGAAGAAGAACTACGTCAATACCAGCAGCACGTTCTATTTGGAGTGCAACAGCTCGATCGGCAGTTCGCCGGGCAACGGCGTGTTTACCAAGGTCACGGTCAGCTCGAGCTCCGGGACCGGGCCGGCCGGCGCAGACGAGCGCACCAACTTCGCGAACTGGTACAGCTACTACCGCACCCGCATGCTGCTGATGAAGACCGCCACCGGGCGGGCCTTCCAGAACATCGGCAACAAGTTCCGCATCGGCTACATGAGCATCAACAACAACGCCGGGAATTCATTGCTGAACATCAGCGACTTCGACAACACCCAGAAGTTCGCTTGGTACAGCAAGCTCTACGGTGCGAGAACCGGCGGCTACACGCCACTCCGCCAGGCGCTGTCGGATGCGGGACGCATCTACGCGAACAAGGTGTCGACGCTCAACGGTGTGTCGGTCACCGACCCGGTGCAGTATTCGTGCCAGAAGAACTTCACGTTGCTGTCGACCGACGGCTACTGGAACAGTAATGCAGGCTATCAACTCGACGGTGTGACTGCAGTGGGCAGCCCAGACTCACCACAGCCGCGGCCGTACAACGACGGTGGAAGCGTAGCCAACGTCTACACCGCGACGATCTGGTTCACCGCCAACAACAGAAACGACAACGTCTCGAGCATCCGGTTCAACGGCAGCGAGATCCTGTCGCAAACGGCGACGGCCGGCTGGGGGGCTTCAGGGTCCTGGCTGGCCTCAGACGTCGTGACCAAGATCAACGCTTGTAACTCGGCTGCGTCGGGCAGGTGCACGGTAGCGGGCTATTCGGCCGTTCGGTCAGGCAACAGGATGACGATCACGGCGCCTGCGACAGCCGGCGCGATTTCCGGATCGCCGACGGTGACGGTCGGTGGCACCGCGAACGCGACCGTGACCGCTTTCAGCGGTTCCACCGTCACGATCGGTGGAGTCTCCGACACACTGGCCGACGTCGCGCAGTACTACTACCAGACCGACCTGCGGTCAGCTGCGCTCGGCAATGAAACCGGGGCATTGGGAACATCGGTATCGCCAAATAACGTGCTGCCGGGCGGCGACGACGACGCGACCTGGCAACACATGACGACCTTCACGCTCGGCCTCGGTGTGCGCGGCCGCATGATCTACTCGCCGACCTACAAAACCGACACCGCCGGCGACTACTTCGACGTCAGCCAAGGCAGCACCGCGAGCAGCAGCGTTTGCATCTGGCAGCCGGCGGGCACCGCCTGCACCTGGCCGATCCCGGCCTCCGGCGAGCCCGAAAACATCGACGACCTCTGGCATGCCGCCGTCAACGGCCGGGGGACCTACTTCTCGGCCAGGGACCCGGCCAGCCTGACGGCCGGCCTGAATGGCGCGTTGCAAACCGCCATCGCGATGACGGCCGACTCGGCCGCGGCGACGACCAGCAACCCGAACGTGACGGCGGGCGACAACTACATGTTCAGCTCGACGTTCCGATCGAGCGAGTGGTATGGCGAGCTCGAGATGCGGCAAATCGACACGTCGACGGGTGCCATCGGGTCCACCCCGATGTGGACAGCAGCCAGCCTGCTCGACGCGAACACGTCGCGCAGGATCTACACCTTCGACGACAACCCGTCTTCGACGACCAAGCTCAAGGAATTCATCTGGGGCAACCTGACATCGACCGAACGAGACAACTTCACAAAAAACTACATCGGCTCGACCGCATCGCCGATCCTCAGCCAGTTCTGCGCTTCGGGGCCGATCTGCCTCAGCTCGTCGGATCAGTCGTCCGCCAGCGGGGAACCTCTGGTGAACTTCATCCGCGGCTTGCGTGAAAAAGAAGGCCCGCCGGAGGACACGTCGAAGTACTTCCGTCAGCGCACCCGCGTGCTCGGCGACATCGTCAATTCCGAAGCCGTCTACGTGAAGCAGCCGCTGTACGAGTACGTCGACAGTGGCTACAGCACCTTCAAGACGAGCAACGCATCGCGCACCCCGGTCGTCTACGTCGGCGCCAACGACGGCATGCTGCACGCGTTCGACGCCGCCACCGGTCGGGAGCTCTGGGCGTACGTGCCGAAACTGCTGTTCCCGAAGCTGTATCTGCTGGCCGACAAGTTGTACACGACGAATCACCAGTACTACGTCGACGGCTCGCCGACGGTGGGCGACGTCTACTTCGGCGGCGCGTGGCACACGATCCTGGTGGGCGGTTTCAACAGCGGGGGCCGGGGCTACTACGCGCTCGACATCACCAACCCCGCAAACCCGAAGGCTCTGTGGGAGTTCACCGACGCCAACATGGGCTACAGCTACGGCCGCCCCGAGATCACCAAACTGGCCAACGGCACCTGGGTCGCTTTGCTGACCTCGGGGTACAACAATGTCAGCCCCGGCAACGGTCAGGGGTACCTGTACGCGGTCGATGTCTCGAACGGGACCGCGATCCGTACGATCGGCACCGGCGTCGGCAGCGCGACATCAGGGGTCAGCGACGTCTGCACGACCGCGCCGTGCCCGAGCGGGCTGGCGCAATTCCGCGCGTGGGTCGAGAACACCCGCTACGACAACACGGCCACCAAGGTCTATGGCGGTGACCTCTTCGGCAACGTGTGGCGCTTCGACATCAACGACACGATCGGCCCATCGGGCTACGAGGCGCAGGCACTCGCCACGCTGCGCGGCCCGGGCAGCCCCGCCAACGTGCAGTCGCTGACCGCCAAGCCCGAGCTCGGCAGGGTGTCCAACTATCCGGTCATCTATGTCGGCACCGGGCGGTACCTTGGCGCGAGCGACCTGTCGGACCTGTCGGTGCAGTCAATCTACGCGATCAAGGACACCGGCGGCACCACAACAAGCGGCAGCCTGTATGACAGTCCGCGCAGCGACCTTTCGTCCACCGGCTTCGTGCAGCAGACGCTGACCGGTGGCACCTGCGGAACGTCGGCCTATTGCGTGGCCGGCTCGACGATCCGCACCGGGTCGACCAACGCGGTGGACTTCACGACCCAGAAAGGCTGGTTCGTCGACCTGCCGGGTGTCGCCGAGCGCGCCACTACCGATCCGGCGCTGGCGCTCGGAACGCTGGCGGTCACGACCAACCTGCTCGAGCCCACCGCGTGCACCCTCGGCGGCAAGAGCTTCCTCAATTACTTCGACTACCGAACCGGGCAGGCGGTCTCGACCGCCGGTGGCCTCGTCAGCGTGTCGCTCGGTAATGCGCTGGCGGCGCGGCCCGTGCAATTGAGGTTTGCCGACGGCACGGTGCGCAGCCTGGTCCGTATGTCCGACAACTCGTGGCAGATCGTGCAGACGCCAATCCCGCCGTCGCCGGGCGGCATCCGACGCCTGTCGTGGCGCGAACTGACGACGCAGTGACGAATGCGCGGCGGCAGTGATGCCGCCGCACATTGCGAACGGGAAGTTGAGCGCGCAGGGCACTGGTTGGCGGCGCGACGCAAGTCAAGCTGCGGTCGCGCATCGCTCAAGGCTGGGCGCCTCAGCGCGGCAGGTCGCTCGAGCCCATCAGGAACTCGTCGACCGCGCGTGCGGCCTGTCGCCTCTCGCGCCGCGCGGCCGTCAAGGCTGCGCGTCCCTCGGTTCGCCCACCGGGCGATCCGCGAGGGGCATGCGTCAGCGCGGCAGGTCGCTCGAGCCCATCAGGAATTCGTCGACGGCGCGTGCGGCCTGGCGCCCCTCGCGGATCGCCCAGACGACAAGCGACTGCCCGCGCCGCATGTCGCCGGCCGCGAACACCTTGGCAACGTTGGTCGCGTAGCCCCCCGCAGCATCGGTCGTTGCCTTCGCATTGCCGCGCGTGTCCTTGTCGATGCCGAAGGCCTCGAGCACGGTCGACACCGGGCTCACGAAGCCCATCGCGAGCAACACGAGGTCGGCGGGAATGACCTGCTCGGTGCCGGGCTGCTCGGTCATCTTGCCGCCCTGCCACTGCACGCGAACGGTCCTGAGGGCCTTGACCTTGCCGGCCTCGCCGACGAACTCCTTCGTGGCGATCGCGAACTCGCGCTCGCAGCCCTCTTCGTGGCTGCTCGACGTGCGCAGCTTGATCGGCCAGTAGGGCCATACGAGCGGCTTGTCCTCGTGCTCGGGCGGCATCGGCAGCAGCTCGAACTGCGTCACGCTCTTTGCACCGTGGCGGTTGCTGGTGCCCACGCAGTCGCTGCCGGTATCACCGCCGCCGATCACGATCACGTGCTTGCCCGCTGCCGAGATCTGTCCTTTCACCTTGTCACCGGCATTGGTGCGGTTCTGCTGCGGCAGAAACTCCATCGCGAAGTGGACGCCCTGCAGGTCGCGCCCAGGCACCGGCAGGTCGCGGCTGTGCTCGGCACCGCCGGCGAGCAACACGGCTTCGAAATCTTCGACAAGCCGCTCGGCGGCGATCGTTTCGCGCGCCAGGTTGGTGACGCGGCTGGTCTCAGGCCACTTCCCGACCAGCACGCCCGGGCGAAAGCTGACGCCCTCGGCCTGCATCTGCTCGATGCGGCGGTCGATGTGCAACTTCTCCAACTTGAAGTCGGGAATGCCGTAGCGCAGCAGCCCGCCGATGCGATCGTTCTTCTCGAATACCGTCACGTCGTGGCCGGCGCGTGCGAGCTGCTGTGCCGCGGCCAGCCCGGCCGGACCCGAGCCGACGATCGCTACGCGCTTGCCGGTCTTGCGCGCAGGCGGCTGCGGCGCGACCCAGCCTTCGGCCCAGGCGCGGTCGATGATCGCGTGCTCGATGCTCTTGATGCCCACCGGGTCGTCGTTGACGTTGAGCGTGCACGCGGCCTCGCACGGCGCCGGGCAGATGCGGCCCGTGAACTCGGGGAAGTTGTTGGTGCTGTGCAGGACGTCGATTGCGGCGCGCCAGTCGCCGCGATAGACGAGATCGTTGAAGTCCGGAATGATGTTGTTGACCGGGCAGCCGCTGTTGCAGAACGGCGTGCCGCAGTCCATGCAGCGGGCGCCCTGGACCTTGGCGTCGTTCTCGCTCAGCCCGACGACGAATTCCTTGTAGTGCTTGACGCGCTCGGCGACGGGCGCGTAGCCCTCCTCGAGGCGCTCGTACTCCATGAAGCCGGTGATCTTTCCCATGCTGCGTTGCTCGCGATGTCGGTGCCCGCGGCAGCGCGTGCCGCGGGCCGGTTCGTTGCCTATTTGGCCGCGACGGTCCTGGCCGTCGCTTCGGCGGCCCGCGCCTTGGCGATCGTCGCGTCGGCCTGCTCGGCAGCCTGCATTTCGCCAAGCGCACGCCGGTACTCGTGCGGGAACACCTTGACGAACCTGCCGCGCGCCTCGGCCCAGCGATCGAGAATTTCGCGGGCGCGCAGGCTGCCCGTCCAGCTGTGATGGTCCGCGACGAGCTTCTTGAGCAGCACCTCGTCGGAGTAGGCGATGCCGCCGACCCGGTGCCAGATCGCCCGATCGACCGACGCCTGCTGCTCGGCGTGCGGCAGCACCTTCTCCAGCGCAACCATCGAGGTGTTGCAGCGCCTCGCGAACTGGCCGTCCTCGTCATAGACGTACGCGATGCCGCCCGACATGCCGGCCGCGAAGTTGCGCCCCGTCCTGGCCAGCACGACCACCGTGCCGCCGGTCAT
>CP070653.1:1151398-1154278 GCA_020354665.1 Burkholderiales bacterium | reverse complement strand
TCACCTTGTCGCCGGCTTCGATCATGTTGAAGTCGGCGATCGCCTGGCCGACCTGACGGTGCAGGCGTTTCGAAAGTTTGTTGGCCTCGTGCGCGGTCTTGCGCGACTGCGCGTTGTCGACGGCCACCGGCAGCTCGACCGGCGTGGACATCACTTGGCCGCCTCCGCGCGGGCGTTGGCGATCGAGCGACCGTGGGGTCCGCGGCTGGCGCCATTCGCGCTGCGTCGATCCCCCGGCTTCGCCTGTGGCCCCTCGCCGAGTGCGCTCATGGCGCCGCCTCCGCGCGGGCGTTGGCGATCGAGCGACCGTGGGGTCGGCGGCTGGCGCCATTCGCGCCGCGTCGATCCCCTGGCTTGGCCTGTGGCCCCTCGCCGAGTGCGCTCATGGCGCGGCTCCCTTCACATGAAACACCTCGACGCCGACCGCCTCGCAGTCGGGATAGACATCGGGCTTCTCGGTCGACACGCGCACCGCTTTCACCTCGGGGTGCGCGAGCATCATCTTCGCGATGTCGTCGCACAGGGTCTCCTGCAGGTGGATGTGTCCGCGCGAGACGCGCTCGGCGATGCTGCGCCGGATGAAGTCGTAGTCGACGACCTCCTCGAGCCGGTCGGCCTTCGGCGTGTTCAGAACCAGCGGCACGTACAGGTCGACGTTGATCAGCACGCGCTGTTCGCCGCGTTTCTCGAACGCGTGCACGCCGATGTTGATCCACACCTCGTAGTCGCGCAGAAACAGGCGCCGGCAGTCGACGAGGCTGGGGTGGCTGAGCAGGCTTTGCATCGGTCAGGCGCCTTTCAGTGCATCCTGGGCAAGGAACATCACGTCACGCGGCTGGCGCGCCAGATGCTGGCCGCCGTCCACCAGCAGCGTCGTGCCGGTCACGGCCGGCGCGTCGATCAGAAACCGCACCGCGCGCGCGATATCGGCGGGCGTCGACGCTCGCTTGAGCGGCGTCAACGTCTGCGCCTTCTCGAACTCGCTCTCGGTCATCGGCCCGGACAGCGCGGTCACGCCCGGCGCGACCGCGCACACGCGCACCTGCGGTGCCAGCGCCAGCGCCAACATCCGCGTGGCGGCGTCGAGCGCAGCCTTGGACAACGTGTACGAAAAGTAGTCGGCGTTGAGGTTCCACAATTTCTGATCCGACAGGTTGACCACGCAGCCAACTTCGCTGCAGCCGCTCAGCTGCCGATGCAGCGCGCGCGCGAGCTGGATCGGCGGCGCGGTGTTGGCCTGCCAGTGGCGCTGCATCGCGGCGCGGGAGAAACCCGCAGCGTCGTCGTACTCGAAGGTCGACGCGTTGTTCACCACGGCATCGATGCGCCCCATGCGTGAGGCGACCGCGGGCACCAGCGCCTCGCATTGCGCGTCGTCGGCAAGGTCGGCTGCGAACAGCTCGCAGCGCACGCCCAGCCGCTGCACGTCGGCCTGCGTCGCTTGCGCATCGCCGCGCGAGCGCCGGAAGTGCAGCGCGATGTCGTGGCCGCCGCGGGCGAGCTCGAGCGCGATCTCGCGGCCGATGCGCCGCGCCGCGCCGGTGACCAGCGCAACGGGTCGGGGGGCGGTAGCCCGGGCCATGGTTCCTACAATTCCTCGATGCAGCCTTCGCTATCCGACAGTGTATCGGCGGGCCTCGATCACGACATTCGCCGGGCCATCGCAGCAGCGGGAGGCTGGTTGCCGTTCGACCGGTTCATGGCGCTGGCGCTGTACGCGCCGGGCCGTGGCTATTACGCGCGCGGCGATCGCCAATTCGGTGCGATGCCGCAATCGGGCAGCGACTTCGTCACCGCGCCCGAGCTGACGCCGCGATTCGGGCGCACGCTGGCGCGCCAGGTCGCGCAGGCCCTCGATGCGTGCGGCGCGGCCGAGGTGTTCGAGTTCGGCGCCGGCTCCGGCGTGCTCGCAGGCCAGCTGATCGAAGCGCTCGGCGAGCGCGTGCGGCGCTACGCGATTGTCGAGCTGTCGGCGACGCTGCGCGAGCGCCAGCAGCAGGCGCTCGCGCGGTTTGGCGACCGCGTGCAATGGCTCGATACGCTGCCGCAGGCGATTGCGGGAGTCGTGGTCGGCAACGAAGTGCTCGACGCGATGCCGGTGCATCTGCTGCACTTCGACGGGCAGCGCTGGCTCGAGCGGGGTGTTGTCGTGGCGGGCGACCGTTTCGCGTGGGGGGACCGGCCGACGAACCTGTCGCCGCCCGAGCCGGGTCCGTTCGCGCCCGGCACCGTCACCGAGATCAACCTGCAGGCGCAGGCGTTCGTGCGCACGCTTGCCGACCGGCTCGGGCGTGGGGCCGCGTTTTTCATCGACTACGGGTTTCCGGCAGCCGAGTACTACCTGCCGCAGCGCATCGGTGGCACGCTGATGTGTCATCGCGCGCACCGCGCCGATACCGATCCGCTCGTCGACGTCGGTCTGAAGGACATCACCGCCCATGTCGACTTCAGCGCGATCGCCTTGGCCGCGCAGGACGCAGGCTTCGAAGTGCTCGGCTACACGAGCCAGGCGAATTTCCTCATCAACTGCGGCGTTCTCGACGGCCTGGAGGCCGCCGATCCGCGCGAGATCGCCGCGGTCCAGCGGCTGATCCAGGAGCACGAAATGGGCGAGCTGTTCAAGGTGCTCGCACTGGCCAAGGGCTGCCGCTTCGACCCGATCGGGTTCGTGCGCGGCGACCGCACGCACCGCCTCTGACGATGCGCTGGTTCCTCGTCATCCTGCTTGCGTTATTGGTTTTCAACGGCCTGCAGCCATGGCTGCAGCGCATCGGGCTGGGGCGGCTGCCGGGGGATTTCCGCTTCCGCTTCGCGGGGCGCGAGTGGTTCGTGCCGTTGACCAGCACCATCGTGCTCAGCCTGATCGCCTACGCGATCGGC
>CP070653.1:1148068-1151298 GCA_020354665.1 Burkholderiales bacterium | reverse complement strand
GTGATCAACCAGTCCCGAGCCGTCGGTATATGGTTCGATGACCTCGAACGTCTTCGGCGGGCAGCTGCCGTTGGTGAGCCGGTAGGGGCTCACCAACTGGCCCAGGTCGTCGAGCGCGTTGGCCGGAATCGGGCTTGGCGAGAACTGCAATAGCCGATAGTTCTTGCCGTTGGCCGAGAAATACAGTTGTCCGGTCTTGGCAAAGTCGCGTTGCGTCGAGGCCAGCTGGGTT
Source organism: Burkholderiales bacterium (assembly GCA_020354665.1). Classification (GTDB taxonomy): domain Bacteria; phylum Pseudomonadota; class Gammaproteobacteria; order Burkholderiales; family Burkholderiaceae_C. Next base: position 1,151,066 of record CP070653.1, on the reverse strand, counting down.
CGCTCGTCATGGCCGAAAGTCAGCATCACGTTGTAGCCGTCGTTCTGCAGCGAGCCGAAGCCCTTGGTCGCACTGAGCCGCGTTTCGCGCGCACCCCCCTGCGTCGGAGAAGAAAGGCCGATGGTGACGTCGCCTTCGGTCGTGTTGCGCTTGGTGATGAAGTTCACCACGCCGGCCACCGCGTCGGAGCCGTACAAGGCCGACGCGCCGTCGGTCAGGATCTCGACGCGTTCAATCGCCGACAGCGGCAGCGAATTGAGGTCGAAACCGGCAGCGAACCCGGTGAGCGTCTGCCCCCCGAACTGGGCCAGCCGGTGGCCGTTCAAGAGAACCAGCGTACGGCTGTCGCCGATGTCATGAATCGACACAGCGGAGAATCCATACGCCTCGCCGCCGACCGAGCTGGACTCGCCAACCCCCCCCTGCATCACCGGAAGCCGCTGCAGCAGGTCGACCGTCGACGTTGCGCCGCTGCGTTCGATGTCCTCCCTCTTCAGCACCTGCACCGGCAGCGACGTTTCGGCCTCGATCCGCCGCACCGCCGAACCGGTGATCTCGACCTTCTCGAGCGCCTGTTGCGCCTGAACCGGCAGCGCCGTGACAGCGCCAACGCCTGCGAGCGCGAGCAACGCCGCGCGACAGACCTGCGTCTTCTTGAACATAGGGGCCTCCTTCCCACGCAAGTGAATTCGATGCGCCCTTTCGCCATGTCAATGGCCACGCACATCAAGACTCATTGCAAGGCGAAGGGACCTGCAGCGGCAGATTCTGCTCGGCCACCTCAATCGACAGCGATCGGGGAAACGCTACTCGACTTGACGTACGTCAACGGCAAATCACGAATAGGCTTTGCACGTCGCGCAAGCGCGACGCGAACACCAACCCCTGCCGGGCTTAATTCGGACTCGAGTCTCCGCCGAGTATCTGCAGCCGCGGCACCGCGGCCAGCAGCGTCTTCGTATACGCCGCTTGCGGCCGGTAAAGCACGTCTTGCGCGGCGCCCTGCTCGGCCACGCGGCCCGCCTGCATCACGACGACGTCGTCGGCGAGGTATTCGACGACGCCGATTTTGTGGGTGATGAACAGGTACGACACGCCCATGCTGCGCTGCAACTCAGCGAGCAGGTTGAGAATCTGCGCCTGCACCGAGACGTCGAGGGCCGACGTCGGCTCGTCGCAGATCAACAGTTTCGGCCCGACCGCAAGCGCGCGGGCGATGGCCAGGCGCTGCCGTTGCCCGCCGGAGAACTCGTGCGGATAGCGTTGCAGCGCGTCGGCGCGCAGGCCGACGCGTTCGATCATCTCCTTCAGCCGCGCAGCGCGTGCCGCCGCGTCCATTTCGGGACGCAACGCGAGCAGGCCTTCCTCGAGGATGTCGTTGACGCGCATGCGTGGGTCGAGCGAGGCAAACGGATCCTGGAACACGAGCTGGATGTCCGCCCGGACGCGGCGCAGCGCATCGCCCTGCAGCGCGAACAGGTCCTGCCCTTCGAGCAGTGCCCGACCGTTGACGTTCGCCTGACCGCGCAGCAGCTGCACGATCGCCTTGCCGATCGTCGTCTTGCCGCAGCCTGACTCGCCAACCAGCGCGAGCGTGCGGGCACGGCCGATCTCGAACGACACGTCGTCGACCGCGACGAACTCTCCCGTGACCCGGTGCAGCAGGCCTTTGCGCAGCGGGAAGCCCACACGCAGGCGCTGGACGTCGAGCAGCGGCTGCGACGGCGCTGCACGGCCGCCGTCCCCGACACGCCCTGCGTCGGCGGCGGGCTTCGCCGCCGCCGCGCTCTCGCCGGCGCGTTCCCCGTCCCGGTAGAGCAGGCACCGCACGCTCGCCCCGTCGGCGCGCACCAGTTCAGGCGGTGTGCGGCGGCAGGCGTCGAACGCGAATGCGCAGCGCGGCGCGAATCGGCAGCCGTTGAACACTTCGCCGGCCGCCGGTACGGTGCCGGCAATGGCTTCGAGCGCGCGGCCTCGCGTTGCGGCATCGGGCAAGGCGCGCAGCAGCGCGCGCGAGTACGGATGGCGCGGCGAACGGAAGAATTCGCTGGCTTCGGCGACCTCGACGATCTGCCCCGCGTACATCAGCGCCACGCGATGCGCCATGCCGCTGACGACCGCCAGATCATGGGTGATCAGCAGCAACCCGAGCCCCTGTTCCTTCTGCAGCTGTTTCAGCAGCTGCAGGATCTGCGCCTGGATCGTCACGTCGAGCGCGGTGGTCGGCTCGTCGGCGATCAGAAAGTCGGGCTCGCACGCCAGCGTCATCGCGATCATCACGCGCTGCTTCTGCCCGCCCGACATGCGAAACGGATAGTCGTCGATGCGTCGTTCGGGCTCCGGGATGCCGACGCGGCGCAGCCATTCGACCGCGCGCTCGCGCGCCGCCCCGCCGCGAAGCGCGGTGTGCGTCTCGATTGCCTCGACGATCTGGTCGCCCACGCGTGTCACCGGGTTGAGGCTGGTCGCGGGCTCCTGGAAGATCATGCCGATGCGCCGGCCGCGCACGCTGCGCATCGCGGCCTCGGGCAGCTCGACCAGGTCCTGCCCGCCGAGGACGACGCGGCCGGCGTCGATCGCGCCGCCCTCGGGCAGCAGGCGCATCAGCGCCAGCGCGGTCATGCTCTTGCCGCAGCCCGATTCGCCGACCAGCGCAAACGTCTCGCCGCGGGCGATCGCGAGCGACAGCCCGTCGATCACGCGCAGCCAGGCGTTCTCGGTGGCGATGCCGACGCGGATGTCGTCGAGCTCGATCATGCGCCACCGCCTTCGCCGGGGTGTGCGGCCTTGCGCGCGAGCCCCGGCAAGAGACGCGGCCGGAAGAAGGTGCGCGAGCGGGGGTCGAAGGCGTCGCGCACGCCGTCGGCGAACAGGTTGGCCGCGAGCACCAGCGTGACCATGAACGCGAATGCCGCGCCGAACGACCACCACACCACCGGATCGCGCGCCATCTCGCTGCGCGCGAGGTTGATCATGCCGCCGAAGCTGTTCATCGTCG
>CP070653.1:1144473-1147968 GCA_020354665.1 Burkholderiales bacterium | reverse complement strand
GTGCCGACCGAACGGGCGCGACCGCGACAAGGAAACCCGATGGACAAACACCCCACTCTGTCCACCCGCCTGATCCACGACCCCTATCGGGCACCCGCCGAGTTCGAAGCGACGGCCCCCGGCGTGTTCAAGGCATCGACCATATTCTTTCCCGACATGGCGGCGCTGCGCTCGCGCACCTGGGTCGACCGCAGCGCCTACACCTACGGGCTGCACGGCACGCCGAGCACCTACACGTTGGAGGCCCGCCTCGCCACGCTCGAAGGGGCGCGCCACGTGCTGCTCGTGCCGAGCGGGCTGGCCGCGCTCACCACGGTGGACATGGCGGTTCTGTCGGCAGGCGACACGGTGCTGCTGCCTGATAACGCCTACGACACGCGCAAGCCGTTCGCGCTCCAGGATCTGGCGCGTTGGGGCATTGGCTGCCGCTGGTACGACCCGATGCAGCCTGAGTCGCTGGCCGCCGCGATCGACGACACGGTGCGCCTGGTCTGGCTCGAGGCCGCGGGTTCGGTCACGCTCGAGTTCCCCGACCTGCGCGGTCTCGTGCGCACCGTGCGCCAGCAGGCGCGACGCGACACGCTCGTCGCGATCGACCACACCTGGGGTGCAGGCATCGCCTACCGGCCGTTCGACTTCGGCGAGGGGCTCGGCGCCGACATCGCGATCCACGCGCTGACGAAATATCCGTCGGGTGGCGGCGACGTCATGATGGGCTCGATCTCGTGTCTCGACACCGCGCTCTACGAGCGGCTCGCGTGGGCACGCTTCCGCAGTGGTCTCGGGGTGGGCGGCAACGACGTGGAGTTGCTGCTCCGCTCGCTGCCCTCGCTACCGCTGCGCTTTGCCGCGCAGGACGCCGCGGCGCGCCGCGTCGCGCAGTGGTGCACCGGGCAGGGCGTGTTCGTGCGGGTGCTGCATCCGCCGACGCCGGGGGCGCCGGGCCACGAACACTGGGCGGCCCATTGCAGCGCAGCAGCCGGCCTGCTCAGCGTCGAGGTTGACCCGCGCGTCGAGCCCGCGAAGGTCGACGCGTTCGTCGATTCGTTGAAGCGCTTTCGCATCGGCTGGTCGTGGGGGGGGGCCGATCAGTCTCGCGATGCCGTACCGCGCCAAGCGGATACGCAGACTGCCGACGCCTTATCAGGGCGTGATCGTGCGGCTGTGTATCGGCCTGGAGGATCCCGACGACCTGATCGCCGATCTGGAGCAGGCCGCGGCGCTGTTGCGCTGAGGCCGGCGCGCGCCGGTGGGCCACCGGTGCTTCGAGCCCGCACGCACTCGGCGCGTGCTCGAGCGGCAACAGCCGGTTGCTTACCCCCGCGGGATCGACGTCACCTTCTGCCGCATCAGGCGGGCTTTCTCGCGCTCCCAGTCGCGCTTCTTCTCGGTCTCGCGCTTGTCGTGCTGTGCTTTTCCCTTGGCCAGCGCGATCTCGGCCTTGATGTGGCCGGCCTTGTAGTGCAGGTTCAGCGGCACGAGCGTGAAGCCCCTCTGCTCGACCTTGCCGATCAGGCGGCGGATCTGGTCCTTCTTCATCAGCAGCTTGCGCGTGCGGTCGGGCTGCGGCTGCACATGCGTCGAGGCGCTGCGCAGCGGATTGATGCGGCAGCCGATCAGGTACAGCTCGCCGTCGCGGATCAGAACGTAGCCGTCGGTCAGCTGCACCTGCCCGGAGCGGATCGCCTTGACTTCCCAGCCCTCGAGCACGATGCCGGCTTCGAACTGCTCTTCGATGTGATACTCGAAGCGCGCACGGCGATTTTCAGCGATCGACATCGGTGCAGTACCTAAAATTCCACGATCGATTGTATGAAGCAAGTCAACCGGTCCGTCCTGCTGTGGTACTCGGCGCCCGAGATGTACGCGCTGGTCACGGGCGTCGAACAGTACCCGCAGTTCCTGCCCTGGTGTGCGCACACCGAAGTGTTGTCACACGACGAGGCGGGCATGACGGCGCGGATGCACCTCGCCTACGGCGGCGTGCGCCAGACCTTCACGACGCGCAATCTCCATCAACCGGACCGCGAGGTCGCGATCACTCTGGTCAACGGGCCGTTCTCGCTGCTCGAAGGGGTGTGGCGATTCACGCCGCTGACTGCACCCGGCAGCGACACGGAGGATGCCTGCCGCATCGATTTCGACATGCGCTACGCGTTCACCCGCGGCGCGCTCGAAACGCTGGTGAGCCCGGTGTTCGACCGCATCGCCAACACGTTCGTCGATTCGTTCGTGCGGCGCGCCGAGCAGGTCTACGGGCCGCGCTGAGGCCGCCGCGGTGCGCATCGAGGTGGTCTATTGCGCGCGACCGGGCGAGGCCGATATCCGCGAGCTCGACCTGCCGGCGCCGCTGACGGTGCGCGACGCGCTCGCCGCCAGCGGCCTGCTCGAGGCGCACCCACGGATCGACCTGGCCAGGCAACGCGTCGGCATCTGGGGACGCCGCTGCCGACTCGAAGACAGCGTGCGCGAAGGCGACCGCATCGAGGTCTACCGCCCGTTGAGCGTCGATCCCAAGGAGGCGCGGCGGCTGCGGTACCGGGCCCAGAAGGCGGGCCGGCAAGCCTGACACGCGCTTGGCCCCACGGTGCCAGCGCGCCGGTGGCGGCTACTTGCAGTCCGAAGCGATGACCGCGCGGGTGCGCGCCGTTTCCTCGGCGCGTCCCTGGTCGTCGAGCACTTCGCGTTCGCCCTTTTCGTTGGTGCGCACGAGGCGCAGCCCGTCCTCCAGCGCGCGCAGCTGCCCGCGTGCGCGCTGGCAGTTGTCGGCACGCTGCGCGGCGATCTTGGCGTCCTCGGCGTGCCGTTTGGCTGCGTCCTCCTGCTCGGCCTTCCGGCGCCGCGCTTCGAGCTCGGGGTCGACGCCGCTGGGCGCCGACGCTCCGGCGGTTGCTGCGGCCGGTGCCGATGCGGCCGAGGCGGCGGCCGCAGCGGCTGCGGCGCGGCGCTCCACCGATGCTGGACGCTCGATGATGTCCTTTTGCGCGACGTCGGGCGGCGGCGGACGGTCGCTGTACTGGATCGTCCCCGACCGGTCGCGCCATTTCCATTGCGCCTGCGCCGGCAGGCTGGCTGCCAGCGACGCGATGATGGCGACGAGAAGAAGACGTTGCGGCGTCATGGTCTGGACGGAACTCTGCGACGCCGACGAGTTTAGCGGCGTCCCCACGGCATGCGGCTGGGTGCCGCGCCGGGCACCGCGGAACGTGCACAAACGCACGATCCCTATAATTCGCCTTTGCGTCTGGAGCCTTCCCATGCGCCTACTCGGCAAAGCGCTCACCTTCGACGACGTGTTGTTGGTGCCGGCGTTCTCGCAGGTCTTGCCGCGCGACGCCCAGCTCGCCACCCGTCTGAGCCGCAACATCCGGCTGAACCTGCCGCTCGTGTCCGCGGCAATGGACACCGTGACCGAGGCACGGCTCGCGATCGCGATCGCGCAGGAAGGCGGCATCGGCATCGTCCACAAGAACCTGCCGCCGAAGCAGCAGGCGG
>CP070653.1:1135386-1144373 GCA_020354665.1 Burkholderiales bacterium | reverse complement strand
CGGCGCGCAGTCGCACGTCGATGCGCGAGAGCCGTCCGAGCCAGTCGAAGCGCGCCTGCGCGCCGGCGATGTCGATCACCGCCAGCGGTGGGCCACCGGCACTCACGCTGCCGCGCACCGGCAGCGCCAGCACGCGGTCGGCCTGCTGCACGCGCATCAATGGCGCCGGGTCGTCGCGCTGCGCCGGCGGCACGAAGCGCTCGAACGCGGCCGCGTTCAGGAACAGCGCGTCGGGGTCGAGCAACGCGCTGCGCGCCGCGGCCGTGTCGTTCGGTCGCGGGATCAGCGCCGGTGCGAGCGCTGCCGCGACGAACGCGTCGATGCCGACGATGCGCAGCGGCGCGCGCTTGCCATCGATGCCGATCGCGTAGGTTTCGATCTCGATCACCGGGCTGGCGAGCGCGACCGCGGGGTGCGCGGCGACGTGCGCATACAGCGTTTCGTCGAATCCGCCGCGGCCCGCACGCAGCTCGAAATCAGGCTGGCCGTTGACCTGGCGCACCGCGGCGCTGAACTCGTCGAGTGCCGACGCGTTGATCAGCTCGACCGCGAACGCGAGCGCAACGCCGAGCGCGACTGCGAGCAACGCGAGCGCATGCCGCCACGGATGATGCCGCCATTCGGCGAGCGACACCGATTTGAGCAGCGCGAGTGGCAGGGCCAGCGACGGCCGCTGCCGCGACGGGCTGGGGTGGCGAGCGGCCGATGGAGCGTGCATGGATCGCCTCGCTCAAGCAGCTGTGTCGCGTACGAGGCCCTGCGCCGTCAGCTGCAGCGCGCGGTCGGTGCGCTGGGCGGCCGCGTGCGAGTGCGTCACCAGCACGCAGGCGGCACCCTCGGCGCGCACTTGCGCGATCAACAGGTCAAGTACGCGATCGGCGGTGCGCGGGTCGAGGTTGCCGGTCGGCTCGTCGGCCAGGATCAGCCGCGGGCGGTGCACCAGTGCCCGCGCGATCGCCACGCGTTGCAGCTGTCCGCCCGACAGCTGGCGCGGCATGCGCCGCTCCAGTCCGTGCAGGCCGACCGCGTCGATCATCGCCTGCACGCGCGGCGCGTCGGGCCGGCCGAGCAGCGCGAGTGGCAGGCCGACGTTGTGCGCGACGTCGAGGTACGGCAGCACGTGGAAGGCCTGGAAGACGAAGCCGATGTGTTCGCGCCGCAGCCGCGCGCTCGCCTGCGCATCGAGCGCCGTGACGTCGACGCCGTCGAGCACGGCGTGTCCGGCGTCGGCGTGGTCGAGGCCGGCAATCAGGTTGAGCAGCGTCGACTTGCCCACCCCCGACTCGCCGAGCACGGCCACCAGTTCGCCTTCGGCGAGCGTGAGGTCGACGCGTTCGAACACCGCCGTGTCGCCGTAGCGCTTGGCCAGGCCGTGCAACTCGAGCAGTGCGTTCATGACCCTGTCTGCGCGGCCAGCTGCCGCGCGAGGCGCAGCACGTTCGCAACCGCGTTGGCATCGTCGCATGCAACGACGTGGCGGTGTGTCATCGATCGCAGCCAGGTGAGCTGGCGCTTGGCGAGCTGGCGCGTTGCGGCGATCGCGCGCGCGGCGACGTCCGCCAGATCGCCGCGATCGAGCGCTTCCCAGACCTGCCGATAGCCGACGCAGCGCATCGACGGCAGGCGCGCGTGCAGGTCGCCGCGTGCGCGCAGCGCCCGCACTTCGTCGATCAGTCCGGCCTCGAGCATGCGGCCGAATCGCTCGGCAATGCGTGCATGCAGCCAGGCGCGGTCGTCGGGTTCGAGCGCGATCAGCGGCGGCGGCGCGCGCCGCGGCATGCCGCTGTGCAGCGCCGACAGGGGTCTGCCCGTCAGGCGATAGACCTCGAGCGCGCGTTGCAGGCGCTGCGCGTCGTGCGGCGCAAGCCGCGCGGCCGTCGTCGGGTCGACCCGCTGCAGCTGTGCGTGCACCGCAGGCCAGCCTTCGGCGGCGGCGAGCGCGTCGATCTCGGCGCGCACCCGCGCATCGGCCGGCGGCAGCGGGTCCAGGCCGTCGAACAGTGCCTTGAAGTACAGCATCGTGCCGCCCACCAGCAGCGGCAGCCGGCCGCGCGCAGCGATCTCGCCCACCAGCCGCTGCGCATCGGCGGCAAACCGCGCAGCCGAGTACGCCTCGGTCGGTTCAACGATGTCGATCAGGTGATGCGGCACCGCGGCCTGCTCGGCGACGGTCGGCTTCGCGGTGCCGATGTCCAGGCCGCGGTAGACGAGCGCTGAATCGACGCTGATGATCTCCGTGTCGACGAGCTCCGCGATCGCGAGCGCAGCGGCGGACTTGCCGCTCGCCGTCGGCCCCGCCAGACAGAGGCAGCGCAGCGGTTCGCGTGCGCTCACGGGCGTGCAATCGGGTCGCCGTGGCGCTGCACGAGGGTGAAGGCCACCGTCGCCGTGGACAGCGCGAGCGCGGCGATCGTCCACGCGAACGGCGCGACGCGGCCGTCGATGGCGATGCCGAGCCAGCCGCCCATCGCGAAAGCGCCCATCGACAGGAAGAAGCCCGACAGCGCCGAGGCCGCGCCCGCCTCGCGCGGAAACGGGCCGACGACACCCGCCTGGCCGCACGGCTGGTGGATGCCGTGGCCCAGCCCATACCACCACTGGGCCGCGGTCAGCGACCACACCGTGTGCGCATCGGCCAGCGTCGGCAACGCGAACAGCAGCGCGGCGGTGAGCGTGATGAAGCCGCCGCGCCGGATCGTTCCACGAATGCCGTGGCGCGCGAGCCAGCGCCGGCAAATCACCGTACCCGCGAAGTACGCCATCGCAGACGACGCGACGACGAGGCCGTATACCGGTCGCGACAGGCCGAAGCTCGTCATGTAGGTGAACGACGAGCCGCCGAGTAAGGCAAGCAGGCCGGCGTAGGCTGACGTCGTCAGCACCGTCCAAGTGAAGAACGTCGGATCGCGAATCACGCGCGCGAACGTGGCGAACAGCGGGCCGGGGCGGGTCGCGCTCGGGTTGAGCTGGCGCGCCGTCTCGGGCACGCGCAGCGCGATCACCGCGAGCGTCGCGGCACCGAACAGCGCGGTCACCAGCAGCGCCGCGCGCCAGCCGAATGCGCCGGCGACCGTGCCGCCGACGATCGGCGAGCTGATCGCAATCAGCCCGAGGCCGGACAGCGCCTTGCTCATCACGTGCGTGCCCTCGTGCGGCTCGTAGAGGTCGCGCACCATCGCGCGGCCGCAGACCACCGAGGCCGCCATGCCCACTCCCTGCAGGCCGCGCGCGGCGACCAGTACTTCGATGGCTGGTGCCCAGGCGCTGAGCAGCGCACCGGCCACGTACAGGCCGAAGCCGCCGAGCAGCACCGGGCGGCGGCCGTAGCGGTCAGCCAGTGGGCCGCACAGCAACTGGCTGACGCCAAAGCACACCAGCAGCACCGACAACGTCATCTGCGCCGCGGTCATCGGGACGCCGAATGCGTCCCGCAGCGCCGGCAGCGCCGGCAGGTACAGGTCGGTCGTGACCGGCTGAATGCCCAGCAGCAGCGCGAGCACGAGCACGACCACCGGCCCGGCAAGCACCGGTCGCGCGGCCGCGACCGTGGCCACAGCGGGATTTGTCGTCATGGCGTGAGCCTAGCAGGCCACCGGAAGGCCCACCGCCCGATACCACGAACCGGCGTCATGCCTGTCGGCTGTTGCATTCGGTCACGCAGGTCGCTGCGCCCTTGTTACGATTAGCAGCGGACTTACCTTCAACCCGCAGGAGAGTTTCGATGACGCGTATTCGCCGCCTGATTGCCACCTTCGCTGCCAGCAGCCTCTGCTTTGCCGGGCTGATGCACAGCGCACAGGCCACCCTGATCGGCACCGAAGAGGTGGCGCGCGGCCAGGCTGTCGCTCCGATGTCGCGCACGGCGGCACAGGCGCGCGCACTGGTCGACGCGACGCTGCAGCGTGCCGACGTCGTCGCCGGGCTGCGCGAGCGCGGCGTCGACCCGGCGCAGGCGCAGGCACGCGTGGATGCCCTATCCGACGCCGAGGTCATCGCGGTCGCCGAGCGCATCGATTCGGCGCCCGCCGGCGCCAGCGACGTGCTCGGTGTGATCGTGTTCATCTTCGTGCTGCTGCTGATCACCGATATCCTCGGCTTCACGAAGATCTTTCCGTTCACTCGCTCGATCCGCTGACCCAGGACCCGCGCGCGACGGACGCGCGGCTTGGGCCTGCGCCATGGCACGTGACCATGGGCGGGGCAGCGCCATGCGTCGGTGGCTGAGCAGTTGAAGCGGCGCGGTCTTGCTGTGTGGCTCGCGGCGGGGCCTCTCGCCGCCTGTGCCCCCTGGATGCCGCCGATGGCGGGGGCGCTGCACGCGCAGCGCCCCGCCGGTGTGCGCGACCGCGTCGATCTCGACGGCACGCCATTCTTTCCGCAAACCGAATTCGCCTGCGGTCCCGCCGCGCTGGCGACCGTGCTCGGCGCAGCCGGCATCCCGGCCGACCCGCAAACGCTCAGCGCCGAAGTCTTCCTGCCTGCACGCAAGGGGACGCTGCAGACCGAGATGCTCACTGGTGCGCGGCGCCACGGCGCGGTCGCGGTGCTGCTCCCGCCGAGCCTCGAGGCACTGGTGCGCGAGATCGCTGCCGGCACGCCCGTGGTCGTGCTGCAGAACCTCGGGCTGTCGTTCGCGCCGTTGTGGCATTACGCGGTGGCTGTCGGCTTCGACCTCGATGCCGAGGAGCTGCTGCTGCGCTCGGGAACCACGCGGCGCGAAGCGATCAGCCTGCGCACCTTCGAACACACCTGGGCGCGCGGCGGGCATTGGGCGTTCGTCGCGGTCACGCCGGGGCAGCTGCCGACGACCGCGCGCGAGCAGGAGGTCGTCGACGCGCTGGTCGGCTTCGAGCGCATCGCTGAGCCCGTCGCCGCGGCGCGCGCCTACGAAGGCGCGCTCGGCCGCTGGCCCGCCAACCTCGCGCTGGCGATCGGCTTGGGAAACAGCCTGTTCGCTGCCGGCCGGCGGCAGCCGGCCGAGGCGGCCTTCGCGGCGGCGGCGCAACGCCACGACAGCGCCGCGGCATGGAACAACCTCGCCCGCACGCGGCTTGCGCTGGGCCGTGCGGAGGCCGCGCGCGAGGCAGCATTGCACGCCGTCGCGCGGGCAGAAAGCGCCGAGCCGCAATGGTTGCAGGCTGCGCGTGAAACATTGGCGGCGACCGCGCCGTCGCTGCATTAACATCCACCGCTCGTGCCGTTCGCCGACCACCTGCAGGGCGAGCGCAGCAGTCAAGCGAGGCGCGCTGCCATCACGTGGCGTGGCCACGAACAAGACCCAGGCTGGTGAATCGATGAAGGTTCTTCTGATCGACGACCATCCGCTGATCCTCTCGGCGCTGCGATCCGTCATCCGCGGGCTCGGCGACGACATGACCGTGGTCGGCGTCGCCACGGCACGCGAGGCACGCGAGGCGCTCAAGCGCGACGCCGCGTTCGACCTCGTGCTGCTCGATCTGGCGCTCGACGATGCCGACGGATTCGACGTGCTTGCGGATTTCCGCAAGGCCTGGCCTTCGCTGCCGGTGGTGGTCGTCTCCGCGTCGGACCGAGCGGCCGATGTGATCCGCGCGATCGATTTGGGCGCGATGGGATTCGTGCCCAAGCGCATGTCCAACGACACCTTGATCGAGGCGCTGCGGCTGGTGATGTCCGGTGGCGTCTACGTCCCGCCGATGACGCTCGGTAGCGAGCCGTTGCCCGCCGCGTACAGCGAGACCGTGCCTTCGGTGATGCGCCGCGTTGGCGAAGTCGCGGCCGACAGCGGCTACCAGTCGTCGCTGCCGTCGCTGGACCATCTGGGGCTCACCCCGCGCCAGACCGAGGTGCTGGCGCTGCTGCTGCAGGGTAAACCCAACAAGATCATCGCGCGCGAGTTGCGTGTGTCCGTTGAGACGATCAAGGACCACGTCGCCGCGGTGCTGCGCGCGCTCAAGGTGAGCTCGCGCACGCAGGCCGTGCTTGCGGTGAGCCAGATGACCCGCGAAGGTTCGCCCGCGTGGCGGCGCTCGCGTGCGTGACGCTCAGGACCGCCGCCGTCCGTGAGTTCGCTCGCTCCCGAGGGTCGCGCTGCGGCTGTCGCACCGCCGCCTGACGCCGGCGCCACGGACGCGGCCTCCGTCGAGGCGATCGAAGCCGGCGCGGTGCGCGCGCTGTTCCGCCAGACGCCGGTCGCGCTGTTCGGCAACGTGGTCGGCATGGTGCTCGTCGGCTTCATCTTCGGCGCCGTCGCCGAGCGCTGGCGGCTCGCGGCGTGGTACGGGCCGGTGCTTGTGCTCTGGGCGCTGCGCTTTGCACAGTGGTTCTGGTACGGCCGTCGCGAGGGCGTCGACGATGCCGCTTTGCTGCGCCAGCGGCTGCCGCTATCGGCGCTGGCGCTCGCGCAGGGCGCGATGTGGGGGGTGGCGGTCTGGCTCTTCTGGGGTGTCGGCGGTACGTTCCAGAAGATCACGCTGATCCTGATGATCAGCACCTACAGCCTCGGTGCGGTGCAGATCCTCGCGACGCAGCGGCTGCTGTTCGTGCCGTTCGTCAGCCTGGTCTTCGTGCCCGCGATCGTGCGCGTTGCGCTCGACACCACACAGGACGACAGCCTCGCGCTGGCCGTAGTGATCGCCGTGCTGTTCGCGGCCACCGTGGCGATGGGCCGCATGTACCGCGGTGCGCTGGGCGATGCGGTGGCGCTGCGCGCGCGCACCGAGCAGCTCGCCGCGCAGCTGCGGGATCAGAAGGAGCAAGCCGAGCAGGCCCGCGCATCGGCCGAGGCGGCCAACCGCGCAAAGAGCCAGTTCTTCGCGGCCGCCAGTCACGACCTGCGCCAGCCGCTGCACGCGCTCGGCCTGTTCGCCGAGGCGCTGCGCCAGCGCAGCCACGACCCCGACCTGATGCCGCTCGTGCACAGCATCAACGAATCGGTCGATGCGCTCGAGGGTTTGTTCGGCGAGCTGCTCGACATCACGCGCATCGAGAGTGGTCGCGTCGAGGCCCATCCCGCGCCGGTGCGACTGGCCGAGCTGTTCGCGCGGCTGCGCCTGCACTTCGAGCCGATCGCCTTCGACAAGGGACTGCAGCTCGCGTTTCGCGGCGAGCGCCACGTCGCGCACACCGACGGGGTGCTGCTCGAGCGGATCCTGCACAACCTGGTCAGCAACGCGATCCGCTACACCGAGGACGGCGGCGTGCTGGTCAGTTGCCGGCGGCGCGGTGCCCGGCTGCTGCTGCAGGTCTGGGACAGCGGCGCGGGCATTGCCGAGCAGGACCTGCCGCATATCTTCGAAGAGTTCTATCAGGTGCAGCGGACGCAGCCGCTGCAGGTGCACCAGCGCAAGGGCCTCGGGCTGGGGCTGGCCATCGTCAGACGGCTCGCCGGCCTGCTCGGAACGAGCGTGACCGCGCGTTCGCGCCCGGGTCACGGCAGCGTGTTCTCGGTCGAGGTGCCGGTCGGTCGCGTGCCGCAGTTCGCCGAACCGAACGGCGACGGTGCGGACCGCCGCGAGCCGGCGTCGACGTTGTCGGGTCGTCGGATCGCGGTCGTCGAGGACGAGGCGAGCGTGCGCGACGGACTGGTGGCGCTGCTGCAGGGATGGGGAGCGCAGGTGCTGCCGCTCGAATCCGTCGAGTCGGTGCGCGAATGGACCGCGTCGCACGCGTTCGTGCCACCGGATCTGATGATCGTCGATTACCGGCTACCCGGCGAAGCGACCGGGCTCGACGTGCTGGCGGACGTGCGTTCGGCCAGCGCGGGCCGCAAGGTGCCCGCGATCGTCGTCACCGGCAGCACGATGGCCGGCCACGAGGCGCATGCCGCCGAACACGACTACCACGTGCTGATCAAGCCGGTGCTACCCAACAAGCTGCGCGCGATGATCGCGTTCAAGTTGGGGACGCGATAGCCCCAACGATCAGCGGCAAAGGCCCAGGATGCGCTCCTGCTGCGAGCACCCCGCGCGCACGGGTGCCGGCGCAGGCGCCGGAGCCGCAACCGGCGGGTTGCCGGGCACGCAATTTCGCAGCTCGCGAGCCGTTGGGGGGTAGTACAGCCACCCCTTGCCCAGATCGGGTAGCGCCAGTTGAACCTGCTGCCATTTGGGGTGGCCTTCTGCGCGCAGGCGACCGAAGTTCCGGCACAGCGAGGCGGCGAACCGGCTGAGGTTGTTGATGGTGAAGCCCATCGTGTAGTCGTAGGTCACCAGGACTGCCTTGACCGTCAGGCCGGGCACATCGCTCGCGAGCAGATTGGGATAACTGCTGGCGCGAATCGTGGCTGGGAAGTACGAGGTCAATGCGGCCCTGCTGGACGGATGGTTGGGGTCGAACTTCAGCAGCTTGATCAGATCACGCGCCTCGGGCTTCATGTCGGCCAGCAACTTGGCCGGCTGGCCCGCCACCACGACGACCACGTCGATGCTCTTGTCGGTGACCAGCTTCGCCAGGGCCTCTTCGTTGGACAGGAAGCTGGCATTGGCCTCGGGCAGCGGGGTGCCGAACATTTGCCGATACAGCGTCGTCGCTGTCAACGCGGTGCCGCTGCGCAGCGCGCCCGCGTTGATCGTCGCGTCCTTGATCTCGTGCATGTACTCCAGCTTCGAGTCGGCGCGCGCGATGAAATAGATTTCTTCGTCGTATAGCGGCATCACCACGCGCAGTGGGCTGATCATGCGCCGCGCTTCGCGCTGGCCCCGATCGGCCTGGTCGAGGAACGCCTGGTACACGTCGGACTGCACCATCGCGAACTTCACGCCCGGCTCCTCGCGCAGGCGCTGCACGTTCTCCGCGGATCCCGCCGAGGGCAGCACTTCCAGATCGATGCCCGCGTCGGGCGCCACGAACTTCGCGAGGTCGCGACCGATCTGGATGTAGGTGCCGCGTTCGGATGCCGTGATGATCTTGTATGGCACGCCGCCCAGCGCGGCCGTGCCGCAAAGACCCAGCCCCAGCATCATCAGTGTCGCGAGCAATCGCCGCAGCATGTCAGGGTCTCCCCGATT
>CP070653.1:1126739-1135286 GCA_020354665.1 Burkholderiales bacterium | reverse complement strand
ATTCATGCCCCAGGCATCGATCGCAATGCGCGCAGGTTAGCGGGCGGCGCAAGCCGGTCGCATTGACACAGCGCAGACTCTTCCACTGCAGTGGCGCCGACGGCACGCGGCTTGTGGCGCGACGAAAAGCCAACCCGCGTGAGCCGCCGAATGATGCTCGCGGCCCGTCCGCGCGAAACGACCCGCGATGCGCCCTGCCCCGCCGCGGCGACCTCAGCTCGACGCAACGATGAGTTCCCCGCTGCGCCCGGGCACGGTGCCCCAGGCCAGCGGCCGCACCGGCAAGCGCGCCGCATCGACCGAGCGAAACAGTTCGCCGAGCGACACGAGCTGGTGCCCCTGTGCGCGCCAGCCGTCGAGCAACGCCTGGAACGCCGGTGCGAACAGGCCTCCCTCGAGCTCGGCATGCAGCGTGAATACCTGGTCGCGCGCGCTTTCGGTGAGCGACAGCACTTTGCGAGCGACATTGTCTTCGTCGATGCCGTCGACGCCGATGAGCTCGTCGAACGTCGGCAGCGTCGTCGGCAGTTGCACATGCCGCAGCGGTTCTGCGCCGACGATCGGACGATAGGGCGCCGTCCCGCGACCATCGGAGGCGTAGGCCATGCCCCACACGTCGATCTGGCGCAGCGCCGCGTCGTTCATCTGCCAGCCAGCGGCACCGTGGGTCGCCGGCCGTTCGCCAAATACCTGTTCGAAGCGCTCGTAGGCGCGCGCCATCTGCCCGCGAGTCCAGACCGCATCGCGCCGGCGCACGTTGTCCTGCCAGACGACGTGGTCCCAGGTGTGGATGCCGCATTCGTGCCCGGCGCGCCGGCAGGCCTGCAGCACAGCCGCACCCCTTCGACCGATGTCGGGCGCCGGCAGCAACACGCCGTACATCAGCGTGCGATAGCCATAGTGCCTGACCACCGAGGTGCGCGAAACCTTCGACAGAAAACCGGGCCGCAGGACCCGCCGCAGTGCCCAGCCGGTGTGATCGGGTCCGAGGCTGAACAGGAAGGTCGCCGCGATGCCGCGTCGCGCGAACACGTCGACGAGCCGAGGCACGCCCTGCACGGTGCCGCGCAGCGTGTCGACGTCGACCTTCAGCGCGATGCGGGCCAAGCGACAGGCTCAGACCGACGACACGACGAGCGAACCGGCGTCGGCCACCTTGTCGCGGTACGACTCGAAGATGCGGCGCAGCGAGGTGCGCATGTCGACTTGCGGCCGCCAGCCCAGTGCCTGGACCGTGGCCGAGATGTTGGGCAGGCGGTTCTGCACGTCCTGGTAGCCCTTCCCATAGAAATCGCCCGCGGACGTTTCGACGATGCGCGTGCGGCCCGCGCTGCTCGCGTACTCCGGGTACTCGGCGGCCATCGCGAGCATCATCTCCGCGAGCTCGCGCACCGAGTAGTGATTGGCCGGATTCCCGATGTTGAAGATCCGGCCGTCCGCGACGCCGCCCTCGTTCGCGATGATGCGCATCAGCGCGTCGATGCCGTCGGAGATGTCGGCGAAGGCGCGCTTCTGCTGGCCCCCGTCGACCAGCTGGATCGGCTCGCCGCGCACGATCTGGCCGAGGAACTGCGTCACCACGCGCGACGAGCCCTCCTTGGATTCGAAGATCGAATCGAGCCCGGAGCCGACCCAGTTGAAGGGCCGGAACAGCGTGTAGCGCAGGCCCTGCTCCATGCCGTAAGCCGCGATCACGCGATCCATCAGCTGCTTGGAGCAGGCGTAGATCCAGCGCGGCTTGTTGATCGGGCCATAGACCAGCGGCGACGTCTCGGGATCGAACTCGGCATCGGCGCACATGCCGTAGACCTCCGACGTCGACGGGAAGACCAGATGCTTCTTGTACTTGACCGCCGACCGAACGATCGGCAGGTTGGCCTCGAAATCGAGCTCGAACACGCGCAGCGGCTCGCGCACGTAGGTCGCCGGCGTCGCGATCGCCACCAGCGGCAGGATCACGTCGCACTTGCGCACGTTGTATTCGATCCACTCCCTGTTGATCGTGATGTCGCCCTCGAAAAACCGCATGCGCGGATGCGACGTCATCTCGCCGAGGCGGCTCGCCGACATGTCCATGCCGTAGACCTCCCACCCGGTGGCATCGAGGATGCGGCGCGTCAGGTGGTGGCCGATGAAGCCGTTGACGCCAAGGATGAGGACTTTCTTCATGGGCTGGTTCGCTGGGACTGAAGAAGGAGGTTGAAAGCGGCGGCGTCGACCGGCGCAGTGCCGTCGCGCAGCTCGCGCACATCGATGCCGCCGCCGTCGCCGCACACGCCGATGATGCGTGGCCCGAGCGCGTGCAGGCCTGGCGCGAGCGCCGCCAGCGCCCGATCGTGCGGCAGCCGGCGTGCCTGCGCGACGACGAGGCGACGGCCGGCGACCTCGGTGAACGCACCAGGGTACGGCGGCGCCACGGCGCGGATCAGGGTGTAGACATCGCGCGCAGCGTGCGTCCAGTCGATGCGGCCGTCCTCGGGCTTGCGCGCGCCGTAGTAGCTGCCTTTGGCGAGGTCGTTCGGCCGCCGCGGCGCGTTGCCGGCGAGGATGGCCGGCAGGCTGCGCCACAACACCTGTTCCGCCGCGACGGTGACCTTGTCGAACACCTGCCTTGCGGTGTCGTCGGGCAGGATCGGCACCGCGCTCTGGTCGACGATCGCGCCGGCATCGGGTTTGGCGACCATCTCGTGCAGCGTCGCGCCGGTCTCGGTAGCGCCCTTCAGTACGGCCCAGTTGGTGGGCGCGCGGCCGCGGAATTGCGGCAGCAACGAGCCGTGCATGTTGAATGCGCCGGCCGGCGCGAGCGCCAGCAGCGCGGCCGGAATCATCGCGCGATAGTAGAAGGAGAAGATCAGGTCGGGCCGCACCTGCGCCACTTCGGCGGCAAGCTCCGACGCGTGCGGATCGTCGCCATAGACATAGCGCAGGCCAAGCTCCGCCGCAGTGTCGGCGACACGCGCAAACCACAGCGTCTCGCCCGGATCGTCGCGGTGCGTGACGACCAGCGCGACGTGCACGCCACCGGCGTGCAGCACGCGCAGGCAGCGGTCGCCCACGTTCGAGTACGCAAAGACGACCGCCCTCACGCGCTCACTCGTGCGGCCGGCGCGGGAGCCGGCGCCGGTTGGGCTTCGAGCACGGCACTGATCCGGTAACGTGGCCGGCGCCGCACCTCCTGCTGGATGCGGCCGACGTACTCGCCCATCAGCCCGAAGCCGAACAGCATGATGCCGGTCAGGAAGAACTGCAGCGCGAACAGCGTAAAGACGCCCTCGACCTCGGCGCCGAGCAGGAAGCGCCGCACGACCAGCAGCACGAACAGCGCACCGGCACCGAGCGCGAGCAGCATGCCGATCAGCGAGAACCACTGCAGCGGCACGATCGAGAAGCCGGTGACGAGATCGAAGTTCAGCCGGATCAGCCGGTACAGCGAATACTTCGACTGGCCGGCGTGGCGCTCTTCGTGGTCGACCTCGATCTCGGTGGGCGTCGCCGCGAAGGTGTAGGCGAGCGCCGGAATGAAGGTGTTGACCTCGCCGCACGCGTTGAGGGTGTCGACGAGCGCGCGGTCGTAGGCACGCAGCATGCAGCCCTGGTCGGTCATCTGGATGCGCGTGATGCGCTCGCGCAGCGCGTTCATCAACCGGGAGGCGACGCGGCGGAACGCGGTGTCGCTACGCTGGCGGCGCACCGTGCCGACATAGTCGTGCCCGGCGCGCACCGCCGCAACGAGGCGCGCAATCTCCTCGGGCGGGTTCTGCAGGTCGGCATCCAGCGTGATGGCCATCTGGCCGCGTACGCGCTCGAAGCCGGCCATGATCGCCATGTGCTGGCCGAAGTTGCCGTTGAACAGCACGACACGCGTCACGTCGGGCCGGCGATGGAACTGCTGCGCGAGCAGCTGCGCCGAGCGGTCGCGGCTGCCGTCGTTGACGAAGATGACCTCGTAGCCCTCGCCGAGCGCGTCCAGCGCCGGGTACAGGCGGTCGAACAGCGCCGGCAGCACGTCCTCCTCGTTGTAGACGGGGACGATCACCGAGACGACGGGCGGGCTCAGGTCAGCAGTCGCTTGCATGTTGCGGCCAGAGTCTGGCACACGCGCTCGACGTCGCTCGAGCGCATCGCCGGAAACAGCGGCAGCGTCAGGATGCTGCGGCCGATCCGTTCGGCCTGCGGCAACGTCCCGTCGCGCCACCCGAGCTGCCGGTAATAGGTGAACAGGTGCACGGCCGGGTAGTGCACGCCGGTGCCGATCCCTGCGTCGCGCAGCGCCTGCATCACCGCGGCACGGCCACCGGCCAAACGGTCGGTGGGCAGCAGGACCTGGAACATGTGCCAGTTGGTGGTCGCGCCCCCAGCGTCCGTCGGCGCCGGCAGTTCGATGCCGAGCGACGGCAGGTCGGCAGCGGCGACGGCATCGAAGTACTGCTGCGCCAGCTCGGCGCGGCGCTGCGTGATCTGCTTGAGCCGCTGCAGCTGCCCCAGCCCGATCGCGGCATGCACGTCGCTGAGATTGGACTTGCCGCCCGGCACTTCGACGTCCATGCCGTCAAGACCCGTGCGCACCACCCCCTGCAGGCGCAATCGCTCGGCGCGTTCGGCCTCGGCCGGCGTGTTCATCACCAGGCAGCCGCCTTCGGCGCAGGTGATGTTCTTGTTGGCCTGGAAGCTGAAGCTGACGAGGTCACCGAAGCTGCCGATGCGCGCGGCGCGCCAGCGCGAGTCGATGGCCTGCGCCGCATCCTCGATCACGCGCAGCCCCCGACGACGCGCAATCGCGTAGAGCCGGTCCATGTCGACCGGCAGTCCCGCGAGGTAGACCGGCATCAGCGCGCGCGTGCGCGGCGTGATCGCCGCCTCGACCGCCGCCAGGTCGAGGTTGCGCGTGCGCGGGTCGACTTCGACGAACACCGGTCGGGCACCGACGCTCACGATCACGTTGGCGGTCGCCACCCAGGTGACCGGGGTCGTGATGACTTCATCGCCGGCGCCGATGCCGGCCAGCCGCAGCGCAACCTCCATCGTTGCGGTGCCGTTGGCAAACGCACGCACCGGCCGACCGCCGAACAATTCCGACAGCCGCGCCTCGAACGCCTGAACTTGCGGGCCCGTGGTGATCCAGCCGGACGCCAGCACGTCGCTGACGGCCGCGATCGTCGCCGCGTCGATGTCGGGCCGCGCAAAGGGCAGGAAGCCGGCTTC
Organism: Burkholderiales bacterium; assembly: GCA_020354665.1. GTDB lineage: Bacteria > Pseudomonadota > Gammaproteobacteria > Burkholderiales > Burkholderiaceae_C. Next base: position 1,130,084 of record CP070653.1, on the reverse strand, counting down.
GGTCATGGCTGCGGGCGGCGCGTCAGCTGCGCGACATCAGGAACACGCCGCCGAGGATCAGCATCATCCCCGCCCAGCGCGTCGGCCCGAGCACCTCGCCGAACAGCCACCAGGCCGCCAGCGCGTTGACGACGTAGCCCAGTGACAGCATCGGATAGGCGATCGAGACGTCGACGCGCGACAGGCCGACGATCCAGACCGCGACGCTGACGACGTAGCATCCGAGGCCGGCCAGGATCGGCCATTGCGAGAGTACGCGCAGCGTGGTCGGCACCAGGTTGTGCCAGTCGACGCTGAGCACGCCGAGCGGACTGACGCCCGCCTTCAGCAGCAGCTGTGCGCCAGCGTTGAGCAGCACGCCGGTGAGGATGAGCAGGAAGGTCGGTAATGTCATGGACGCCTCGCTTCGAAGTTCGCGACGACGACCCGGCGCGGGTCCTCGGCGATCGTCACCATCGGCAGGCCTTCGCGACGCAGCGATTCAAAGACGCCGTGGGACATCACGGCCAGCGCCCGCGGCCCGGCGAGCCAGCGATCGCGAAACGCCGCCATGGTCGGCAGCCACTTGTGCGGCTCCCGCTGCGTGCCGAATGCCAATTCATCGGGCGCCTCGACCATGATAAGCGTACGGCCCAGGTAGAACGGCAGCGTGTGGTCGAGCATGCGCACACCGTAGATCGGCATCTCGGGCCGCAGCACGGCACGGATCGGCGCCACCAGATCGACCCCGGAATCACTGCGGCCGATGGTCTCGTGCCCCACCAGCGCGAGGGTCGCGGCACAGAACATCGCCAGCGCGTACGCGGCGATGCTTGCGCGCGGCCGGCCGCGCGCGAGGATTTGACGCGCGAGCAGCACGCCCAGAAGCGCGGTCAGGCTCGCCGCGGTCACCCACGGCGCATAGTCGCGGTAGAGCGCGTTGGGCGTCGTCGCCGATCCCAGGCGCGCGACCCACGGCGAGGCGAGCGCGAGTCCGACGCAAACGATCAGCGCACCGGTCAGCTGCCGGCTCCAGGCACGTGCCGACACGCGGTCCAGCGCGAGTGCGCCGAGCACCGCGAGCGCCGGCATCATCGGCAGGATGTACCCCGGCAGCTTCGAACCCGACAGGCTGAAGAAGACGAAGATCGACGACGCCCACGCCGCCAGCAGCAGTGCCGGGCGCAACCCCTCGCCGCGCGCCTCGTCGCGCACGCGCGCAACGATCCCCGGCCACAGCCCGAGCCACGGCGCAAAGCCGCCGAGCAGATGGGGCACGAAGTACCAGATTGGCGCGCCGCGCTGATGGACGCTGGACGTGTAGCGCTGGAAGTGCTCGTGCACGAAGAAGAAGTGCAGGAACTCGGGGTTGCGCCGCGCGATCAGCCAGAACCACGGCACCGTGATCGCGAGCATCAGCAGCATGCCGCTCGCGATGTGCAGCCGCCGCCAGATCTGCAGGTCGCGCGCCCACAGCGAGTACACGACGAGCGCGAGCCCCGGCACCACGATGCCGATCGGCCCCTTGGTGAGCACCGCCACGCCGATCGCACCCCAGGCGAACCACATCCAGCGCCGTCGCGCCGTCGCGTCGGTCTGCGGATGCTGCGCGATCAGTGTGGCGGCCAACACGGCAGCGAGCGCTCCCGACAGCCCCATGTCGAGCGAATTGAAGTGCGCACCGAAGTTCCAGTTCGGCGCGGCGAGCAGCACGAGCCCCGACAGCAAGCCAACGCCCGGCCCGTACCAGCGGCGCGCCGCGAGCATCGTCAGCAGCATGCCGAGCGCGCCGCTCACCGCGACCCACAACCGCGCCTGCCACTCGCCGACGCCGAAAGCGTGGTAGACGAGCGCGGTGACCCAGAGGTGAAACGGCGGCTTCTCGAAATACTTCAGATCGTGGTAGCGGATCGTGACCCAGTCGCCCGAGACGGCCATCTCGCGCGCGATCTCGGCGTAGCGGCCCTCGTCGGTCGGCCGCAGATGGCGCGCGTCGAGCGTGCCGAACCAGACGCAGGCGACCAGCGCCACGATCAACACGATCCAGTAGCGCGACCCGATTCCGCCGTCGATCGCCCGCTGGTCGCGGACCGCGCCGTGAGCGCCGCTCATTGCGCGCGCCGCGCCGGCCGCGCTGAGCAGGAGATGATGACGGTCGTCAAGCGATGAGTGCTCCGGACGCAAAGTGGCGGTTGCAGCCGTTCGACCGCGTGCGACCGGCGCATCAGGTGACCGGCCCGGAAGGACGACGCGAGCGCCGCGAATTCTAGGGCGTCACGAAGCTCGCCCTCCGCGCACCTGCAGTGCGCGGCAGCGTCTGCTGCGCCCTACCGCCCGCCGACCAGCTCGATGCGACGCTTCAGGCGCTGCGCGTCCTCGCTGGCGCCGCCCTGCTCCGCGAGGCGCAGCTGGACGCTGAGCCAGGCGAGCAGGGGCCGGCGCCAGCCCTGCGCCGACGCGGTGTCGACGGCCTGCGCGACGATTTCGGGCCGTGCCCCGCCGGTGCGCAGCAGTACCGCCGCAGCGACGAGCCGGGCCAGCGGATCCTCGACGCCGGCCAGCGCCTGGGCATCCGCGTCGCGCGCGGTCGCGACGACGCGGTGGTGCGCAGGCAGGAGCTCGACATCGGACGTCGCGACCTCGCCGCGCAGATAGTCCGCGTACGCGCGGTCGGCGGCACTCGCATCGGCGCGCATCGCGTCGAACGCACTGCAAGACGCAAAGTCGAGGCTCGCGACCTGGGCAGCACATCGCAACAGTTCGGCGCGCGCGACGAGGTCGACGCGGCCGGCTCGCGCCAGCGCGCTGCGCGCACGTTCGAACTCCTGTTCCGCCACGCGCGGCTGGGCCTTCAGCTGGGCCTGGAGTGCCGCGTCAACCGACGCGTGCGCATCGAGCGTCCAGTCCGGCGGCGGCGTACCCGCGCAGCCGCCGACAAGCGCCGCGCCGACCGAGATCGCAGCCGCGCCGGCCCACGCGAGGCTGCGCTTCACGGCAGCTTGATATCGGTCTCGCGCTTGAAAGGCCATTTGCGGTTGACTTCGCTGATCAGCTGGTCGATGCGGCGCAGGCTCGCCTCGACGTCGGCGCGCAGCGCATCGAGGTCGGTCGTCGCTGCGCGCACGTTGCCGGCAATCGCGCGCGCCTCGTCGAGCACGGCATCGACCTTGCGCAGGCTCTCGCGCGAGCTCTGCAACAGATCGCGCGAAGTCTGCAGCACCTCGCGCAGCTGCACCACGCCGGCCTGCGCGTCGCGCATGATGCCCTCGGGCCCGAACACCTGCGCGTCGGCCCGGGCGACGAGGCCGTCGACGCGGGCGAGCAATGCATGGTCTCGCTCGAGCGTCGCGACCAGCTGCTGCGCGT
>CP070653.1:1123922-1126639 GCA_020354665.1 Burkholderiales bacterium | reverse complement strand
GGCAAGCGCAACTCTGGCCACTACTCGTCAGCGAGGCAAGTCAGGGAAGCCAACGTGCACGCGTCGTCCGCGCCGGTGGCGGCTCCGTGAATAACAGGCCTCGCGTACAACGGCAAAGTGCACCTTCGCGGACAGCGGCTTGTGGCCGGGACTGTGAGTTCACGGCCGCGCCCGGCAGCGGCCATTCAGTCTGGCTGCAGCTGAACGGCTGGTTTGTCGGTCGGCGAGTTCAACAACTCGACCCACATCGGTCAGCATCATGTTGAGAAAGCCGACATTCGTGTCAACGGCCATGGCATCGAGCGCATGGTGCTGGCACCGTTGAGAGATCCAGGTCCATCAGTTCCCCGGTTGACCACTGCCTCCGTGACCGTTTGCAAGCGCCCGCCGGCGCAGTCCGGTTGGCCCGCAGGCGAAGGCCGGGCGTAGGCAGCCGCGCCTACTTGCCGAACACCGTCTTCAACAGATCGGTAGTCCGGGCAGCCGGGTTTGTGCGGATCTTCTTCTCCTCCTCACCGACCATGTAGAACAGGCCGTCAAGTGACTTGTTGGTCACGTAATCGTCGAGATCCAGCGACTGCTTGCCCATCATCGGCACGCTCTCGTAGCGTCCCATCATGTTCTTGTAGGCACGGGTCGCGCCGACCTCGTCAACCTTCTGCGATACGACCGGCTAGAAAGCCGCGTAGAGCTTGTCGCTGGTCTTGCGACTGAAGAAATCGGTGGCCGCCGTGTCACCACCCGTGACGATGCCGCGCGCATCCTCCAGCGTCATGTCGCGGATCGCGTCGCCGAAGTAGCGGGCAGCCAGCGGTGCGGCAGCCTCGGCTGCACGATTCATGCTCAGGATGAACTCATCGACCTGCTTCTGGTAACCCACCATCCGCGCCATTTCCGCTACGTTCTGAAGGCTCGACGGCATCAAGATCTTGACCGCCGCATTGCCGAAGTAGCCGTCTACCCGGGAGAGGCTGTTTACCGCCCTCTCGGTGCCGACCGCGAGCGCTTCCTTGATTCCCGCCGTGTCGGTCTTCGCGTCACCCGTACCCACGCTCGAGCCGACCGCTGGCGCCTTGGGCAGGCCCCCGACCCCCTTCATGATGTCGTCGAGCTTGGGCATCTGCGCGGACGCCACGCAGGAAATGAGAGCCCCCAGTACCAGAGCCAACCCTCGTTTCATGCTGTTCTCCTCTTTGCAATGGACAGACGCCCCTTCAGTAGCGCTGTCCGAAAGGTTGCGACGGCCGGCGCGACCGCACGCTGTCACGACCGTCATGAAGACGGCCACCGCATGGGACTTCAGGAATCGACAATTGAATCCCGGACTTCCCATAACGGCGTTCCTGCTGCCCCGCGTCTAACTCATTAGATGCCCATCAGGCCAAGCGTCATTGATCTGCGGCACACGCGCTTGATTAGCCTGTTCTCGATTGGGGCTGTGCGCCGGAACCGCAGTGCCGGCCGCGACCTCGGCCGCACGCACCGCGCCGGTCACCGGCGGCGTTTGGGAACTCGCTTTGTCGGTCCGGAAGTGGCCGATTCCGCCTGCGCGCGAATCCCCGTGATGGCCACCGCGTGCACCGACAATCGCGGCTCTGCCCTTACCGCCCGCCTCGCCCCGTCATGCTCGACGTGCTCGCCATCACCGGCCCGATCTACCTGGCCATCGCCATCGGCTATGCCGCCACGCGCGCTGGGCTGTTCGCCAAGGCAGATATGCAGGTACTCGGGCGATTCGTCATCAACTTCGCGTTGCCAACTCTCGTGTTCCGCGCGCTATCGACGCGGCCGATCGCTGAGGTCTTCAACCTCGGCTTCCTGCTGGCCTACGCACTCGGCTCGCTGACGCTGATCGGCGCGGGCCTGTACTGGGCGCGTCGCGTGCGCGGCATGGACCATACCGCCGCGACCTTCCACGCGATGGGCATGAGCTGTCCGAACAGCGGCTTTGTCGGCTACCCGATCCTGCTGCTCACCTTCGCGCCGGTGGCCGGCGTGGCGCTGGCGCTGTGCATGCTGGTCGAGAACCTGCTGCTGATTCCACTGCTGCTGGCGATGGCCGAGCGCAGCCGCGGACGTGCAGGGCCCTGGCACCGTGTGCTCGGCGGGCTGCTCGCCCGTCTGGTGCGCAACCCGCTGGTGATCGGTATCGTCGCCGGCGCGGCGATGTCGCTGACGACGTTGCGCCTGCCCGATGCAGTGATGCGCACGATCGATCTCTTCGCAGCCGCCAGCGGGGCGGTCTCGCTGTTCACGATCGGCGGCACGCTGGTCGGCCTGGCGCTGCACGGGCTGGGCGGGCGCGTCGCGCCGATCGTCGTCGGCAAGCTGCTGCTGCACCCGCTGGCGGTGGGCGGCGCACTGGCGCTGCTGGTCGCGCTTGGCGTGCCTGCGCCGAGCGCAGAGCTGCGCACTGCCGTCGTGCTGATGGCCGCGATGCCGATGATGGGTATCTATCCGATCCTCGCGCAGGCTTATGGCCAGCAGGACACCGCGGCGCCGGCGATGCTGGTGGCGACGATCGCCTCGTTCTTCAGTTTGAGCGCGCTGCTGTGGCTGCTGCAGCACGGGCTGCGCATCGGCTGATCTCGCCGGTAGCTCGGCGCAGCTCGTCTAAGATCGACCGTGTTGATGTCCATGTACTGTGCGCGCGCAGGACTCAAGTGCGCTGCGCCAGCCAGCGAACCCGAGGCGGTGGCTGACGGTTTGATCTGGCT
>CP070653.1:1111475-1123822 GCA_020354665.1 Burkholderiales bacterium | reverse complement strand
CCAGCGCACCGGCGACGAAGACGAGCGCCAGTAGCTTTCGACCGGTGCCCATCACTTGAGGATCAGCTCGGCGCGGCGGTTCTTCGCCCAGGCCGCCTCGTCACTGCCGGCGACGGCGGGCCGCTCCTTGCCGAAGCTCACCGATTCCATCTGCGTGGCGCTGACGCCGAGCAGCGCAAGCGACTTCTGCACCGACTCGGCGCGCTTCTGGCCGAGCGCGAGGTTGTACTCGCGCCCGCCGCGCTCGTCGGTATGACCTTCGATGACGAGCCGCTTCTGGCGATCGGTGTTGAGCAGCCGGGCGTGCTGCTCGATGATGGGCCGGAACTCGTTCTTGATCACGTAGCTGTCGTAGTCGAAGTACACGATGTTCGGCACGCCCTCGGCGGCCGCGTCCTTGCCCTTGCTCAGGTCGACGCTCGCGACCTGCGACTGCGACGTCCCGGCTGCGCTACCGGCGCCGCCGGCACCCCCGCCGGCAGTCCCGGTCGCGCTGCGGCTTTCGACCGGCGCCGGCTCGTCGAGCTTGACGTCCGAGGCGCAGCCGGCCAGCGCGACGGCTGCCAGCAGCACCGCCATGCGGGTGGTCCAGGTTCGTGCTTGATTGATCGTCATGTCGTTGCTCTCCTTGAACTGAAACCGCACGCGGCTATCGGCCGAACGGTCCCCAAATGGGTTCACGCACGTCGGCCGAGGTCGAGACGAGGCGTGCCTTGATCCGGCCGTCGAGCGTGGTCGTCATCAACGTGTCGCGCCCCTGGCTGCGCGTGGCGTAGATCAGCAAGCGCCCGTTGGGCGCGAAGCTGGGACTCTCGTCTTCGTTGGTATCTGAAACGGTCTGCAGTTGGCCCGAGGCAAGATCGAGCACCGTGACGCGAAACACGTTGCCGTCGCGGGCGATGTAAGCGAGCGTCTTGCCGTCCGGGCTGATCGTCGGGCTGACGTTGTAGCTGCCGGTGAACGTCACGCGCTCGGTGGCGCCGCCACCGGCGGGCATGCGGTAGATCTGCGGCGAGCCGCCGCGATCGCTGACGAAGTAGATCGAGCGGCCGTCGGCCGTGAACACCGGCTCGGTGTCGATCGCCGTGCTCGTCGTCAGCCGCCGCGGCTCGCCGCCGTTGCGATCGATCATATAGAGTTGCGAGCCGCCCTCGCGCGACAGCGTCACCGCCAGGTGTTGCCCGTCGGGGCTCCACGCCGGCGCACTGTTGCTGCCCCGGAAGTTGGCGATGGCGCGCCGCTGGCCAGTCGCGACGTCCTGCACCCAGACCACGGCCTTGCCGCTCTCGAACGAGACGTAGGCCAGCTCGCGCCCGTTCGGGCTCCACGCCGGCGAGATGATCGACTCGGGGCTCGTCAATGCGACTTGCCCGCCTTCGCCGTCGGCGTCGGTCACGCGCAGCGTGAAGCGATTGGCCGTCCTGGTCACATACGCGATGCGCGTCGAGAAGACCCCCTTCTCGCCCGTGAGCTTCTCGTAGACCGCGTCAGCCACACGGTGCGCGGCGAGCCGCAGGTCCGGCTCCACGACGGCCAACGCCTGGCCGCCGAGGTCCGCGCCCTTGACGACGTCCCACAGCTTGTAGCGGACGTCGAAGCGGCCGTCCGCCAGCCGCGACACCGACCCGAGCACCAGCGCATCGGCACCGCGGTTGCGCCAGTCGCTCATCACCGGGCGGTCGGTTTCGTCGAGCACTCCCGGTGCGTCGAGGGTTCGGAACAGTCCGCTGCGGTCGAGGTCGGCACGCACGATGGCACCGACCGGCTGCGGCGCTTTCTGTTCGTCACGGAAACGCGCCACCGCGATCGGCACCTGCGTGGCGCCTACACCACTGATCTCGACGCGAAACTGGGCCCAGCCGGGCAAGGTGACGCCGCCCAAGCCGGCGGCAAGCAGCGTTCTTCGTTGGAGCATCAAGCCAGTCAGACCTCAGGCCAGGGAAAAGTTCAGCGCCTATCGTCGTACATCACACCACGGCCGCAGCGGCGCGGCCCGCGGCATGCGTTAGCGAACGTAAACGCGGAACCCTACGGTACACAGGCCGACATTGTGCCGCACGTGCGCACGGCCCCCCCAACGGCGCGGCGCCGGTGCGCCGTGTGCCAGACTTCCGCATCGACCTGCACCGAGGCCACCCGATGACGCTGCCGATCAGCCGCTTTCCCGTCCCCGACCTCGCAAGCCTGCCCGACGACCTGCGTGAACGCATTCTCGCGGTGCAGGCGAAGGCCGGCTTCGTGCCGAACGTGTTCCTCGCGCTCGGCCACCGACCAGCCGAGCTGCGCGCCTTCATGGACTACCACGATGCGCTGATGCTGCGCGAAGAGGGCCTGACGAAGGCCGAGCGCGAGATGATCGTGGTGGCCACCTCGGGCGCCAACAACTGCGTCTACTGCGTCGTCGCGCACGGCGCAATCCTGCGCGTGTACGCGAAGAATGCGCGCGTCGCCGACCAGCTCGCGACCAACCACCGCAAGGCCGAGATCACGCCGCGCCAGATGGCGATGCTCGACTTCGCGCTGAAGGTATGCACCGAGTCGGCCGCGGTCGACGAGGCCGATTTCGCCGCGCTGCGCGAGCACGGTTTCAGCGACGACGAGATCTGGGACATTGGCGCGATCACGGCGTTCTTTGCGATGTCCAACCGCATCGCCAACCTGATTTCGATGCGGCCGAACGACGAGTTCTACCTGTTGGGGCGCGTGCCGCGCGGCAAATAGGCCTCAGCGCGTCGGCGCCGGCCGCAAGGTCTGTTGTCTTCGGCGCGGCCATCCGGCGCGCGTTCCCGTCGCTACCGGCCGCGCAAATCGACTCCTACAGCAGCACGATGTCGTACTGCTCGGGCGACATCGTCGGCTCGACGCGCAGCGAGATCGGCTTGCCGATGAAGTCCGACAGGCCGGCCAGGTGCTGGCTTTCCTCGTCGAGCAGCATCTCGACCACCGCGGCGCTGGCGACGACGCGGAACTCCTTCGGGTCGAACTGCCGCGCCTCGCGCAGGATCTCGCGCAGCACGTCGTGGCACACGGTGCGGGCCGTCTTCACCTGTCCCCGGCCGTCACAGATCGGGCACGGTTCGCACAGCAGGCGTGCCAGCGACTCGCGCGTGCGCTTGCGGGTCATCTCGACGAGCCCGAGCTGCGTGAACCCGCTGAGCGTCGTGCGGGTCCGGTCGCGGGCGAGCTGGCGCCTGAACTCGGCCAGCACCGCGTTGCGGTGCTCGTCGCGGCCCATGTCGATGAAGTCGATGATGATGATGCCGCCCAGATTGCGCAGCCGCAGCTGGCGTGCGATCGAGCCCGCCGCCTCGAGGTTGGTCTTGAAGATGGTGTCGTCGAAGTTGCGCGCGCCGACGAACCCGCCGGTGTTGACGTCGATCGTCGTCAGCGCCTCGGTCTGGTCGATGATCACATAGCCGCCGGACTTCAGGTCGACGCGCCGCGCGAGTGCCTTGTTGATCTCCTCGTCGATGCTGTAGAGGTCGAAGATGGGCCGCTCGCCGCGGTAGTGCTCGAGCCTGCGCACCGCCGACGGCGTGTAGGCATCGCCGAACGCTTTCAGCACGTCGAACTGCATCTTCGAGTCGATGCGGATCGCCTGCGTGCCCTCGTGGACGAGGTCGCGCAGCACGCGCTCGGCGAGACTCAGGTCCTGATGCAGCAGCGTGCCGCAGGGCGACTCGAAGCCCTTGGCGCGGATCGAGGCCCACGTCTTGCGCAGGTACGCGATGTCGTCGGCCAGTTCGGCGTCGCTCGAATCCTCGGCGTTCGTGCGCAGGATGAACCCGCCACCCGGGTCGTCCGGGCTGCCGCGCCCGGCCAGCTGCTGCATGCGCGCGCGCAGCTGCTCGCGCAGCTCGGGCGGGCCGATCTTCTGCGAGATCCCGATGTGCGTGTCCTGTGGCAGGAACACGAGCAGCCGGCCGGCGATGCTGATCTGCGTCGACAGCCGCGCGCCCTTGGTGCCGATCGGGTCCTTGATCACCTGCACCGTCAGCGTCTGGCCTTCGAACACCTGCTTCTCGATCGGCACGGGTGCGCTGACGCTGCCATTGGTCCCGTTGCCGGCCGGTGCGCGATGCCCGCTGCCGTGCAGGTCGGCCACGTGCAGGAACGCCGCGCGCTCCAGGCCGATGTCGATGAACGCGCTCTGCATGCCGGGCAGCACGCGCACGACGCGACCGGAGTAGATGTTGCCGACCAGCCCGCGCTCGAGCGCGCGTTCGATGTGCAGTTCCTGCACGGCGCCGTTCTCGACGATCGCCACGCGCGTTTCCTGCGGCGCCCAGTTGATCAGGATCTCATGCATGGGGCGCCGCTGCCGGTGTCCTCAGAACGCGAGGCGGGCTTGCCTCAGCAGTTGTGCCGTCTCGTACAACGGCAAACCCATGATACCGGAGTAGCTGCCTTCGATATGCCGGACGAACGCGGCGATCTGGCTCTGGATCGCGTAGCCGCCGGCCTTGCCGAACGGTTCGCCGCTGGCGATGTAGCGCTCGATCTGCGCCGCCGGGATCGGTGCGAAGCGAACGCGCGAGACGTTGACCGCGCGCAGCGTGCGCCGGCCGCTCGCGACCGCGACCGCGCTGATCACGCGGTGGGTGCGCCCCGCCAGCGCCGCCAGCATGGCGTGCGCGTGCTGCGCGTCGCGCGGCTTGCCGAGGATGCGCGCACCCAGCGCCACGGTGGTGTCGGCACACAGGATCGGCGCCTCGGGCAGCTCGCGGCGCTGGCGCCGTTCGCGCGCTGCGCGCAGCTTGGCGAGCGTCACGCGCAGCGCATAGGTTTCGGGCGCCTCGTTGGGACGCGCCGCCTCCAGCGCCTCGGCATCCTCGTGCGCGTCGGGCAGCAGCAGCTCGTAGTCGACGCCGATCTGCTCGAGCAACTGCTCGCGCCGCGGGCTGCTCGAAGCCAGATAGACGAACCGGTGCATGGCCCTCACTCCCGGTGGTAGGGGTGGCCCGTGGTCACCGACCACGCGCGATAGAGCGCCTCTGCGAGCAGCACGCGCACCAGCGCGTGCGGCAGCGTCAGGTCCGACAGCCGCAGCGTTTCGTCGGCCGCGCTTTTCAGCGCGGGGTCGAGCCCGTCGGGGCCGCCGATCACGAAGGCGACGTCGCGGCCGTCGCGCATCCAGAAGCGCAGCCGGTCGGCGAGCCGTGCGGTGGTGGCGCGCTCGCCGTTTTCGTCGAGCACGATGCGCCGGCTCCCCTTCGGCAGCGCCGCCTCGATGCGCCGCGCTTCGGCGGCGCGCAGCACGTCGGCCGACCGGCCGGCGCCGCGCGGCTCGGCCCGGACCGGGCGAAGTTCGAGCGCGAGCTCACGCGGAAAGCGTCGCGCAAACTCTTCGTACGCCGCATCGGCCCAGGCCGGCGGGCGCTGGCCGACCGCGACGATGCTCAGCTTCACGCGCGACGCGAAGTCTTGCGAGACTGGGTGAGCTTCGTCGCCGGACGCGACGACTTCTTGCCAACGCTTCGCCCGACGGACTTGCGCGGCTTCGCGGCATCGCCGCGGCCGGCCGCGTGGCCCGAAGGGGTCTTGCGCCCCGCTGTCTTCGGCAGGGGCTTCCTGGCGCGTGCCTTTGCGGTGGTGTGGGCACGGCCCTTTGTCGGCGTCTTCGCCGGCGAACCGCGCAGGGGCGCCGCGCCCCGCGTCGCGCCCTCGGCACGCGCCTCGAAGACGGGCCCGGCGGCACCGCGTGCGACGGACGAGGTCTCGGCGAGCTTCATGCGCACCGGCTTGCCGCCCCAGATCTCTTCGAGGTGATAGTAGTCGCGGATCGCCGGCTGCATGATGTGCGCCACCGCGGCGCCACAGTCGACGATGATCCACTCGCCGTTGGCCTCGCCTTCGGTGCGCAGCACCTGCATGCCGCGCGACTTAACGGTTTCGCGCACGCTCGAGGCGAGCGCCTTGGTCTGCCGGTTGCTGGTGCCCGAGGCGATGATCACGCGCTCGAAAAGTGGCGAGAGATGCTCCGTGTTGAAGACCTCGATGTTCTGGGCCTTCACCTCTTGCAGTCCGTCGACGATCGCCCGCTGCAGCTTGCGGATATCCATTCAGCCTCCGCCGCGCCGGCCCGCCTCAACAACGATCGTGCGGATCCGCGCCGCGGCGCGGGGCTGCCAGGCAGTCGTGCGCAGGAGAAACCTCATGTCTACGTGGGACTCCGATAGAGCTTGTGCTGGGCAATATAACGCGCGACCGCGTCGGGCACCATGCCGCCGATGGGCTCGCCGTGCGCCACGCGCTCGCGGATGTCGGTGGACGACAGCGGCACCTCGGGCATCGCGAGCAGTTCCATGCGGTGCCAGACCGCGACCATCTCGCCGCGCGGGCGCACCGGCTGGCCGTGCCGCGCCGCCACCGCCAACGTGACGCTCGCGAGCAGCTCGCGCCATTCGTGCCAGGTCGGCAGTCCCTCGTACTGGTCGGCCCCGATGATCAGCACGATTTCCGCGCCGGGATCCGACGCGTGCATCGAGCGCACGGTGTCGATCGCGTAGGTCGGACCCTCGCGCTGCATCTCGCGTAGATCGAGCACGTAGCGCTTCTCGCCGTGAATGGCCAGCCGCACCATCTCGCGGCGGTGCACCGGTGCAGCGAGCACCCGCTCTTCCTTCTGCCACGGTTGACCGGCCGGCACCCAGCGCAGCTCGTCGAGCTTGAGCTGGTCGAGCGCGCAGCGCGCCAGCACGAGATGCCCGTTGTGCACCGGGTCGAAGCTGCCGCCGAGCAGCCCGATTCGCTTCACCATCGCCCCCCGTTGTGGACCCTGCGCCCGATCATGCCCATTCGCGCGGTTTCAGGAACTCCGCATAGAGCCTTGCTTCGGGGGTTCCAGGCTCGGGGCGCCAGTCGTAGCGCCACTTCACCAGCGGCGGCATCGACATCAGGATGCTTTCGGTGCGCCCGCCCGATTGCAGGCCGAACAGCGTGCCGCGGTCATAGACGAGATTAAATTCGACGTAGCGGCCGCGCCGGTAGGCCTGGAAGTCCCGCTCGCGCTCGCCATAGGGCAGGCCGCGGCGGCGCTGCACGATCGGCTCGTAGGCGCCGACGAAGGCGTCGCCGACGGCACGGATCAAGGCGAACGATCCGTCGAAGCCCAGATCATGGAAGTCGTCGAAGAAGATGCCGCCGATGCCGCGCGGCTCGTTGCGGTGCTTCAGGAAGAAGTACTCGTCGCACCAGCGCTTGAAGCGCGGGTAGAGGTCGGCCCCGTGCGGCGCCAGCGCGTCACGGCAACTGCGGTGGAAGTGCACCGCATCTTCCTCGAAGCCGTAGTACGGCGTCAGGTCCATGCCGCCGCCGAACCAGCTGAACGCTTCGCGCCCGGCCGGAAACGCGGCGAACAGCCGCACGTTCATGTGCACGGTCGGCACATACGGATTGCGCGGATGAAAGACGAGCGAGACGCCCATCGCCTCGAACGGCGCGCCGGCGAGCTCGATGCGGTGCTGCGTCGCCGACGGCGGCAACGACGGCCAGCGCACGTGGCTGAAGTTGCAGCCCGCGCGCTCGAACAGCCCGCCCTCCTCGACCAGCCGCGACAGCCCGTCGCCCTGCAGCCGCGAGCCGGGCTCGCGCACCCAGCCATCGCGCCGGAACGGATGGCCATCGTGCCGCTGCATCGTCGAGACGATGCGCTCCTGCAGTCCGAGCAGATACTCGCGAACCGCGCCAGTGTTCATGCCCGGTGGCTGCCGGCCGACCCGCCCGCGGCCATGGCGCGATGACCGATGTCGGTGCGGTACTGCATGCCGTCGAACGCGATGTCACCGAGCGCCTCGTACACGCGCTGCTGCGCGAACCGCAGCGATTCGCCAAGCGCGGTCACGCACACCACGCGCCCGCCCGCCGTGACGATCTGCCCATCCTGCATCGCCGTCCCGGCATGAAACACCATCAGGTCGTCTGCGTCGGCGGGGAGGCCGGTGATCGGGTCGCCTCGCCGCGGCGCTACCGGATAGCCGTGCGCGGCCAGCACCACGCCGAGTGCGACGCGACGATCCCATTGCAGATTGACACGGTCGAGCGTGCCATCGCTGGCATGCAGCAAGGCCTCGAGCAGGTCGCTTTTCATCCGCATCAGGATCGGTTGCGCTTCGGGGTCGCCGAGCCGGGTGTTGAACTCGAGCGTGCGCGGCTGCCCTTGCGCATCGATCATCAGCCCGGCATAGAGAAAGCCGGTGAAAGGGTGGCCGTCGCGCGCCATCCCGGTCAACGTGGGCACGATGATCTCGTGCATCACCCTTGCATGGACGTTGGGCGTCACCACCGGCGCCGGCGAATAGGCCCCCATGCCGCCGGTATTGGGTCCCTGGTCGCCATCGAGCAGCCGTTTGTGGTCCTGGCTGGTCGCCAGCGGCACCACGTGGCGGCCGTCGGAGACGACGATGAAGCTCGACTCCTCGCCCTGCAGGAAGTCCTCGATCACGACGCGCGCGCCGTCAGCGTTGTGCTGAATGCCGATCGCCGCGCCATCGAGCATGTCGTCGACCGCCTGATGCGCCTGCGCTGTCGTCGACGCCACCACCACACCCTTGCCGGCCGCCAGTCCGTCGGCCTTCACGACGATCGGCGCGCCGACCCGGTCGACGTAGGCGTGGGCTTGCGCGGCATCGGCAAACGTCGCATGGCGGGCGGTCGGGATGCCGTGGCGCTGCATGAAGTCCTTGGCGAACGCCTTCGAACTCTCGAGCCGCGCCGCCGCCTTCGTCGGCCCGAAGATGCGCTGGCCGCGCGCGCGGAACAGGTCGACCACCCCCGCGGCCAGCGGCCCTTCCGGGCCGACCACGGTCAGTCCGATCTTCTCGGATTGCGCCCAGTCGGCCAGCTCGTGCACGTCGGTCAGCGCGACGTTCTTGAGCCGTGTATCGCGCGCGGTGCCGGCATTGCCTGGCGCAACGTAGACGCGCTGGACGCGCGGCGAGGCGGCGAGCTTCCATGCCAGCGCGTGCTCGCGGCCACCGGAGCCGATCACGAGTACCTTCATGCTGGCCGGCGCCAGGCCGCCTCGATCAGCTCCGCCCTCTCGGCGCGTTGTGGGCCACTCACAGGCTGTTCACTCATAGGTCGATCTCGGCGTTGTGGTAGACGTCCTGCACATCGTCGAGGTCCTCGAGCGCATCGACGAGCTTCTGCATCCGCGCGGCGTCCTCGCCGGCCAGTTCGACGGTGTTCTCGGCGCGCATCGTCACGCCGGCCACCTCCGGCTGCAGGCCGGCTGCCTCGAGCGCGGCCTTGACAGCCTCGAAGTCCGCCGGTGCGCTGAGCACCTCGATCGAGCCGTCCTCACCGGTGATCACGTCGGCGGCGCCCGCCTCGATCGCCACTTCCATCACCTTGTCCTCATCCGTGCCCGGCGCGAACACTAACTGCCCGCAATGCTTGAACTGGAACGCCACCGACCCTTCGCTGCCGAGATTGCCGCCGTACTTGCTGAACGCGTGACGCACCTCGGCCACCGTGCGCACGCGGTTGTCGGTCAGGCAGTCGACGATGATCGCCGCGCCGCCAATCCCGTAGCCCTCGTAGCGGATCTCTTCGTAGGTCACGCCTTCGAGCGCGCCGGTGGCCTTGTCGATGTTGCGCTTGATCGTGTCGGCGGGCAGGTTGGCCGCCTTGGCCTTGTCGATCGCAAGGCGCAGGCGCGGATTCGCGCCGGGGTCCGCGCCACCCTGTCGGGCAGCCACCATGATCTCGCGGATGACGCGCGTCCAGATCCGGCCGCGCCTCTCGTCCTGGCGGCCCTTGCGGTGCTGGATGTTGGCCCACTTGGAATGTCCGGCCATTCAACGGCCTCCATATCGGCCGGTTCGCTGCCGGCGCGTTACTTCTATTCGCTAGACTCGCATTCTACGTAGCGGCTCACCGCCCTTCCCGGGAGAACTGCAGATGGCCGACCCGATTCTTGTCGCCAAGCACGGCGACATCGAATGCCACGTGTTGCCAGGTATGGCCAACCGGCATGGCCTCGTCACCGGCGCCACCGGCACCGGCAAGACGATCACGCTGCAGACGCTGGCCGAGAACTTCAGCAAGATGGGCGTGCCGGTGTTCATGGCCGACGTCAAGGGCGACCTGACCGGCATCACCCAAACCGGCAAGCTGCCGGACAAGGTGGCCAAGATCATCGCCGATCGTGGCCTCACAGCGCCCGAACCGATCGCCTGCCCCGCCACGCTGTGGGATGTCTTCGGCGAGCAGGGCCACCCCGTGCGCGCCACCGTGAGCGACATGGGGCCGCTGCTGCTCGCGCGCATGTTGGACTTGAACGAGATCCAGGCCGGTGTCCTGAACCTCGTGTTCAAGATCGCCGACGACAACGGCCTGCTGCTGCTCGACCTGAAGGATCTGCGCTCGATGCTGCAGTACGTCGGCGACAACGCCAAGCAGTTCACGACCGAATACGGCAACATCAGCCCGGCCAGCATCGGCGCAATCCAGCGCGGCGTGCTGCAGATCGAGGAACAGGGCGGCGACAAGTTCTTCGGCGAGCCGATGCTCGACATCACCGACTTCATGCAGACCGTCAAGGGCGCCGGCGTGGTCAACA
Source organism: Burkholderiales bacterium (assembly GCA_020354665.1). Lineage (GTDB taxonomy): Bacteria > Pseudomonadota > Gammaproteobacteria > Burkholderiales > Burkholderiaceae_C. The sequence goes on along the minus strand of CP070653.1, from coordinate 1,113,258 downwards.
TCCTCGCCGCCGACAGGCTGCTCAACGCACCGCGGCTGTACGCGACGTTCCTGCTGTGGATGCTCTCCGAGCTGTTCGAGACGCTGCCCGAGATCGGCGACCCCGACAAGCCGAAGATGGTCTTTTTCTTCGACGAGGCGCATCTGCTGTTCAACGACGCGCCCAAGGTGCTGCTCGAGCGCATCGAACTGGTGGTGCGCCTGGTGCGCTCGAAGGGCGTGGGTGTCTATTTCGTGACGCAGAACCCGCTGGACATCCCGGACGGCGTGCTCGGCCAGCTCGGCAACCGCGTACAGCATGCGCTGCGCGCATTCACGCCGCGCGACCAGAAGGCAGTGCAGTCGGCGGCGAGCACGATGCGCGCCAACCCCAAGCTCGACATCCAGACCGCAATCACCGAGCTCGCGGTGGGCGAGGCCCTGGTCAGCTTCCTCGACGACAAGGGGAGGCCGAGCATCACCGAGCGCGTCTACGTGATTCCGCCCGGCAGCCGGATCGGGCCCATCACGGCCGACGAGCGCAGGGCGCTCGTGGCCGGATCGTTGGTCGCTGGCGCCTACGAGAAGACCGTCGATCGCGAATCGGCCTACGAGAGGCTGAAGGCCAAGGCGCTGGCAGGCGCTGAGGCGGCGCGCGCCGGTTCCACGGCAGCCGGCGGTGGCGCTCTGGGCGGACTGGGCGACGTGCTGTTCGGCTCGACCGGCCCGCGCGGCGGCAAACGCGAAGGGCTGGTGGAAAAGGCGGCCTCCTCCGCGGTGCGCAGCATCGGCTCGGCGGTCGGTCGCGAGATCATCCGCGGCGTGCTTGGATCGCTGCTCGGCGGCCGGCGCCGCTGAGCGGATGCACGGGGCGCGGCTGCGCCGCTGGCTCGCTGGACTCGGTCTCGCCGGCGCGCTGCTGATTGGGACCGGGCAGATGGGCTGGTTTTCGGGTCACCCGCCGACCGACCTCGGCGTTCATGACGGACGTCTGAAGCCGCCATCACCAACACCCAACAGCGTGAGCAGCCAGGCCGACCTGTGGCCCGGGCCGACCGCGGCACAGGCTCGCATCGACCCGCTGCCCGTCGTTGGCGACGGCCCGGCGACGATCGCGCGGCTGCGCGCCGAGATCGAGTCGATGCCCGGCGCGCGCATCGTCGAGGCGCGGCCCGATTACCTGTACGTGCAGTTCACGACGCGCTGGCTGCGTTTCGTCGATGACGCCGAGTTCTGGTTCGACCCGGCCTCGAACGTGATCCAGGTGCGCTCGGCCTCGCGGATCGGGCGCGGCGACTTCGGCGTGAATCGCGAGCGCATCGAATGGCTGCGTGCGCGACTGGCCGCGCGCTGACCGCAGCAACGCCCTGCTCGCTTCGACCATCGGCAAGCCCTGCACCATCGCGTGGCCACGACCGGTTCGTAGAATCCGCGCGTGACCGCCCCCATCCTGATCAATGCCGACCTGCACTGTCATTCGACGGTTTCGGATGGCACCCTGAGCCCCGAGGACCTGGCCGCACGTGCCAAGGCCAACGGCGTCGAGCTCTGGGCGCTGACCGACCACGACGAGCTGGGCGGGCAGCACCGCGCGGCGCGCGCTGCACTGGCGCTGGACCTCGCCTACCTCACCGGTGTCGAGATCTCGGTGACCTTTGCCCGCGAGACGGTGCACATCGTCGGCCTGGGCATCGATCCGGACGACGCCGCGCTGCGCGAAGGGCTTGCCGCCACGCGCGGCGGGCGCGGCCGACGCGCGCGCGAAATGGCCGAGAACCTGCAGCGCGTGGGCATCCCTGGTGCCT
>CP070653.1:1106808-1111375 GCA_020354665.1 Burkholderiales bacterium | reverse complement strand
TCAAGCAGGCGGTCGTGCAGTCGGCCGCCGTGCGAGCGCAGCCGATCGCGCTGACTGCGCTCGCCGCAATGATCGGTGCGTTCTTCATCCTCGACGACCCGATCTTCAACGGCCTGGCCGTCGCGCTGATCTTCGGCATCCTGGTTTCGACGCTGCTCACGCTGGTCGTGATCCCGGTCCTGTATTACGCGGCGTATCGGCGCCGCTACGAATCTTCTGCAACCTGAAACGTCACAAGGAGCTTTGCCATGACCATCGAACGCTACATCCGCATCATCGCGGGACTGTTCATCCTCGCCTCGTTGACCCTCGGCATCGAGGTCTCGCCGCTGTTCGTCAGCCACTGGTGGCTCGCCTTCACCGCCTTCGTCGGCTTCAATCTGTTCCAGTTCGGCTTCACCAACGCGTGTCCGATGGTGTTCTTCCTCAAGAAGCTCGGCGTGCCCGACGGTGGGCTGTCGCGTGCCGGCTGACGCGTCGTCGTACGGCGCTGCGAAGCCATCCGCCGCAAGCCGTGCTGACGCCGGCCTCGCCGATCATTCCCCTCTCTCTGGGAGTCTTGTTCCATGACCAGCCTTGCCGACGAGAAAAGCCGTAAGGACTTGCTCAATCGACTGAAACGTGCCGAGGGTCAGTTGCGCGGCATCCAGCGCATGATCGAAGAGGGCGCGCAGTGCCTCGAGATCGCCGGGCAGATGGCCGCCGTTCGCAAGGCGCTCGACAGCACCTATGTGCGCATGACGGTGTGCTTCATGGAGCAAGAGCTTTCGACCCGGGTCGGCGACTCGGCGAAGGAGCAGCGCCAGCTCGGTGCCCTGCTCGACGAGGTGCAGTTGCTGCTCGGCAAGGTGCACTGAGCGCGCCTGCTTCAGGCCCGCCTTGGCAACAGGCTTTTTTATCGGGATTTGCAATGAGCGGAAAGACCGTGACCGTGCGCCTGGCGCAACGCCAGGACTACCAGTTCGACGCCGACTTCGGCGAGGGCGTGCCCATCCTGCTGACCGACGAGGACCCGCCGATCGGCCAGGGCGCGGGGCCGACGCCGGTGCAGCTGCTCGCGGCAGCGGCAGGCAACTGCCTGGCCGATTCGCTGCTGTTCGCGCTGCGCAAGTACAAACAGCAACCCGAGCCGATCCACTGCGAGGTGACCGCCGAGGTTGGCCGCAATGCCGAGGGACGGCTGCGCGTGCAGCAGATGACGGCCACGCTGAAGCTCGGCGCGCCCGCCGAGTCGCTGCAGCACCTCGACCGTGCACTGAGCCAGTTCGAGGCGTTCTGCACCGTCAAGCAGAGCATTGCAGCAGCGATACCGATCACGACGCAGGTCTTCGACGCGAACGGCACACGCCTGAAGTAGTTCGGCGTGCTGCGGCCGCCAGCCGCGCTGGCGGTCAGGCTGCGCCGGAGGCCGCCTTAGACGGATCGGCGTGGCGGCGCTGCCGCCAGCCACGCGACGTCGATGCGCAGGCCACCGAGCGTCGGTGACCGAATGACGCCGACTGTCGCCCCTTGCGCGCGGGCGATGCGTCGCACGATCGACCAGCCCAGGCCGCTGCCGCTCTCGGCGCTTCCGAGCACGCGGAAGAAGCGTTCACCCAGCCGCGCGATGTCCGCCTCGCCCATTCCCGGCCCGTTGTCCTCGACGCGCAGCCGCGGACCGCGCGATTCTTGTTCGACTGAAACCTCGATGCGCGCGCCCGCCGGGCTGTAGCGCACCGCGTTGTCGACGAGATTGCGCACCAGCGCCGCAACGAGTGCCTCGTCGCCTTGCAGCGGAACCGGCTGCCCCGCGCCGAGTTCGATCGTCTGCCGCTTGTCCAGTGCGCGCGGCGCAATCTCGGCGACCACGCGTCGCGCCACCGCCGCCAGATCCAGCGGGGCAGTCGACGGCGCAGCGCCCGACTCGAGCCGCGACAGCGTCAGCAGCTGGTCGACCAGCCGCGTCGCACGGTCGCAGCCCGCCAGCGTCGCCGCCAGCGCGTGGCGGCGCTTGGCGTCGTCGGTTTCACCCAGCGCGACCTGCGCTTGGGTGCGGATCGCGGCGATCGGCGTGCGCAGCTCGTGCGCGGCGTCGGCCGTGAATCGCCGCTCGAGTTCGACCATCTCGCCGATGCGCGCGAACAAGCCGTTGAGCGACTCGATCACCGGCACGACTTCGGCCGGCGCGTCGCCCGGCGCAATCGGCTCGAGCGCCTGCGGCTGACGCTCGGCCACGCTGCGGCCGAGCGCGCGCAGCGGCGCGGTGCCGCGCCTGACGCTCCACCACAGGCCCAGCGCGAGCAGCGGAATCGCAGCGGCCAGCGGCCAGAGCGCGCTGCGCAGCGCCGCCCAGACGATCGCGACGCGCGAGGCGACCTGCTCGCCGACGAACACTTGCACGTCGCGCTCGCCGCCGCGCGTGCCGAATACGCGCCAGTCCTCGCCACCGATCGACACCGTCGTGAACCCCTCGCCGAGGCCGCGCCCGGGCGGCACCATCGGCGTGCCGGGTGCGTTGGCCGAGCGCAGCACCAGCCGCTGTTCGTGGAACACCTGGAACGCGACCTTCGGCGCGTAGCGGTGCAGCGTCGGGGCGTCGAGGCGACGCTCGTCCTCGTGTTCGATCTCGCCTGCCTGCTGTGCGACGAGCAGCGCCGCCGCCTGGGCGAGGTGGCTGTCGAGCAGTTCGTCGAGTTCGCTGCGCACGTCGCGCCAGGTGAGTGCCGCGGTGGCGAGCCAGATCGCCGCGACCAGCGCCAGCGCGAAGGCGACCAGCCGCGCCTGCAGCGAGCGCAGACGGCGCGTCACTGTTGCGCCTCGTCGCGCGGCAGCAGGTAGCCCACGCCCCGCACGGTGCGGATCGTCCGGCTGCCCAGCTTGCGTCGCAGGTGGTGCACATGCACCTCGACGGTGTTGCTCTCGACCTCCTGACCCCAGCGGTAGAGGTGCTGCTCGATCTGCTCGCGCGTCAGCACGCGCCCGGCGTTGAGCATCAGTGCATGCAGCAGATCGAACTCGCGCGCGGCCAGCGGCACTTCGGTGCCGTGCAGCCGCACGCTGCGCGCCGCCGGGTCGAGCTCCAGCGCGCCGACGCGCAGGCGCTCCTGCGGCTGGCCGTGCGCGCGGCGGATAAGCGCGCGCAAGCGCGCGGCGAGTTCGTGCAGGTCGACCGGTTTGACGACGTAATCGTCGGCGCCACTGTCGAGGCCGCGGATGCGGTCGGGCACCGCGTCGCGCGCCGTGAGCACGAGCACCGGCACCTTGATGCCCGCGCGGCGAACTGCGGCGAGCACGTCCAGCCCGTCCCTGCGCGGCAGGCCGAGATCGAGCACCGCCGCCGCATACAGCTCGGTGCGTAGCTCGCGCTCGGCGGCGTGGCCGTCGCGCACCCAGTCGACCTGCAAGCCGAGCTGCCGCAGGCCATTGGCCAGCCCGTCACCGAGCAGCGGGTCGTCTTCGACGAGCAGGATGCGCATCGGCGCGATTGTCGTCGCCGGCCAGCCGCAGGCTTGGCCGGGCTCGTCAGTCGTCGTCGCGGTCGTGCAGGTGCTGCGCTTGCGCGACCGTGCGGTGCGACGCCGCCTGCACGGCTGCCGAGTCGGTCCACTGCGTCCACCAGAAGCTGCCGACGAGCGCGATCAGCAGCACCGCAACCGACCAGCGCGAGCGCTCGATGCCGTGCCGAGTCGGCACCGGCTTGCGACCGTGCAGCATCGCGCCGACGAGGTTCTCGCGGTGCAGCCAGCTGCTGACGACGACGCCGGCCAGGTGGATGCCGACCGCGGCGAGCATCACGTTGGAGGCTGCTTCGTGCAGCTCGGCAAGCCATTCGCCGCCGATCTCGTTGTAGGCGGCCCAGCCCGTCGCCGCCGCGACGATCGTCAGCGCGAGCAACGCGACGATCGCCAGCGCACCGGCCGGGTTGTGGCCGACATGGTGCTCGGGCGATCCGCGCAGCAGCGAGCCGAGGTAGCGCCGCACCGTGGCCGGACTGCGTACGAAGTTGTTGAACCGCGCATGACGCGTGCCGATCAAGCCCCAGACGATGCGAAAGCCGACCAGCCCCGCCATCGTGTAGCCGAGTGTCACGTGCAGCAGGCGCCAGCGCTCGCTGTCGGCGGTCAGCCACGCGCCGGCAAAGCACAGCACCATCAGCCAGTGGAACACGCGCACCGCGGCGTCCCAGACGAGGGCGCGATTCGAATTCGTGGCAGCGGCGCTGCCTTCAGCGCGGGATGCGGACATCGTCTTCATCGAACACTCCCTGGTCGGCGCGCGCATGGCACGCCGGGCAGTTGGCCGCGCTCTTCACCGCGGGCCGCTTCCAGGCGCTGGCCGCGACTTCGCGGTGCTCGCTGACGAACCAGGCGGTGCGTGTGATGCGCTCTTCGGGGACGGCCGCGGTGTCGCGGCGCGCCTTGCTGTGGCCGTCGTCATCGTGGGTGCGACCGTTGTCGGCGTGCGCGCTCAGCCACGTTGCGATCTCGTTCGTGCTGGCCGCATCGAGCGACGCATCGGTGCCAAAGTGGCGCTCGAGCTTGCCCATCAGTCGCTGCCATGAGGCGGCCGGCAGCATCCCTGGCGGATA
>CP070653.1:1103268-1106708 GCA_020354665.1 Burkholderiales bacterium | reverse complement strand
GTGCGACTGCGCGCCGGCGCCGACCGTGAGGCGGTGCTGCGCGAACTCGACCTGCCGGCCGGCGTGCGCGCGGCCGCGCCCGACGAAGCGGCGCTGCGCGTCTCCAACCTCTCGCGCGCGTATCGCGTCAATCTGACGGTGCTGGCGCTGGTGGCGCTGTTCACCGGCGGGTTCCTCGTGTTCTCGATCCTGGCGCTCAACGTCGCGCAGCGCACGCCGCAGCTCGCGCTGATGGGCGTGCTCGGCCTGTCGCCCGGCGAACGCCTGCTGCTCGTGCTGGCCGAGGCGACTGCGCTCGGCCTGCTCGGCAGCGTGCTCGGCCTCGCGCTGGGCACGGCGCTCGCGTGGGCCGCACTCGAGTGGCTGGCCGGCGACCTGGGCGGCGGTGTCTTCACCGGTGTGGCGCCCGCGCTGCAATGGAGCCTTGCAGCGGCACTGCTCTATGCTGCGCTGGGCACCGCGGCGGCCGTCGCCGGCGCGTGGGTACCCGCGCGCGCGGCGCAGCAGATGGTGCCGGCGCAGGCGATGAAGGGCCTCGACACCGGCTTGAGCGGCGCCGATCGATCGCGCGCGCAGCGCTGGCTCGCGCCCGCGTTGCTCGTGCTCGGCGTCGCGCTGGCGATGCTGCCGCCGATCGGCGGACTGCCGTGGGCAGCCTACGCGGCCGTGGCGGCGCTGCTGTTCGGCGGCATCGCCGGCGTGCCGGCCGGCGTGGCGCTGCTGCTGCGGGGCGTCGCGCCGCCCGATCATCCGCTCGCGTTGGTCGCCGTCGAGCGTGCCCGCGATCAGCGCCACGCCGCGACGATCGCGGTGGCCGGCGTCGTTGCGAGTCTGGCACTGGCGGTCGCGCTGACGGTAATGGTTGCGAGCTTTCGCGATGCGGTCTCGCGCTGGCTCGACCAGGTGCTGCCGGCCGATCTGTATGCGCGCACCGCGGTGCGCACCGACGCCGCCGACGCCGCGTTCCTGCCGCCGGAGTTCCTGCCTGCGGCTGCACGCGTGCCGGGGGTCTCGCGCATTGCGGCGACGCGGTTCGTGTCCCTTTCGCTTGACGCCACGCGGCCACCGGTGGTGCTGATCGCGCGCCCGCTCGGCGACGAAGCCGACCGCGTGTTGCCGCTGGTCGGTGGCCTGAAGGAGCGTCCGCTTGACGCACCGCCCGACGCGATCGCGGTGTATGCGAGCGAGGCAATCGAGGCGGTCTACGGCGTGCGCCCGGGCGAGCGCCTCGTGCTGCCACTGCCCAACGGGCGCCGCGTCGACACCTTCGTGCGCGGCGTCTGGCGCGACTACGTGCGCCAGCACGGCGCGATCACGATCGACCGCGACACATTCATTGCGCTCACCGGTGACGCTCGCGCCAACGACCTGGCGGTCTGGCTCGAGCCCGGTGCCGTGCTCGGCGACGTGCAGCGCGCGCTGCGCGCGATCATCGAGGCGCAAGGCGGCGACGCGTCGCTGGTCGAATTCGCGACGCCGGGTGAAATCCGCAAGGTGTCGCTGCGCATCTTCGACCGCAGCTTTGCCGTCACAGTGTGGCTGCAGGCCGTGGCGATCGTGATCGGGCTGGCGGGCGTGGCGGCGAGCTTCTCGGCGCAGGTGCTCGCGCGGCGGCGTGAGTTCGGCCTGCTCGCGCACCTCGGATTCACGCGCGCGCAGGTGCTTGCCATCGTCGCCGGCGAAGGCCTGGTGTGGACCGGTGCCGGCGCGCTGCTCGGCATTGCGCTGGGCATCGCGGTGAGCGTCGTGCTGGTCTACGTCGTCAATCCGCAGAGTTTTCACTGGAGCATGGAGCTGATGCTGCCGTGGCTGCGCCTGGCCGCGCTCGCCGCCGCAGTCATCGCCGCCGGAACGGTCACCGCGACGCTGGCGGCGCGCCGCGCGGCGGGCACCGAGATGGCGCTGGCGGTGAAGGACGATTGGTAGCGCGCCACTTTGGTACCGGCTTCGAGGCCCTATCGAAGCGGTCCCGGATGCACCGGGCACATCGACTTTGCGTGCGAGCGAGGCGACTCGTTTTCGGGTGCGAGGGTTTGTTGCCCTATGAATCGCACCGGCGCGGGCATGATTCATATGTCAACAGACCCTAGAGTCGCGAGCCGCAAACCCGCCATGCCCGACGAGACCACCCGCCAACTGCTCCACGACGCGTGCGCACGCGCGATCCACTACCTCGACGGCCTGGACGCGCGCCCCGTCGCGCCCGACATCGACGCGGTGGCTCGGCTCGTCGCGCTCGACACACCGCTGCCCGCGCAAGCCGGTGACCCGGCCGATACGTTGCGCACGCTCGACGAGCTGGGCTCGCCGGCCACGATAGCCTCGGCGGGACCGCGGTTCTTCGGGTTCGTGATAGGCGGTTCGCTGCCCGTGGCGCTGGCGGCCGATTGGCTCGCTGGCGCGTGGGACCAGAACAGCGCGCTGTACCGCGTGACCCCCGGCACCGCGGTGCTGGAGCAGGTGGCACTGCGCTGGCTGCTCGATGTGCTCGGACTGCCAGCCGGTTGTGGCGGCGCGTTCGTTACCGGCGCCACAACGGCCAATCTCTGCGCGCTGGCGGCCGCGCGCCACGCGGTGCTCGCGCAAGCCGGGTGGGACGTCGAGGCGCAGGGGCTGATCGGCGCACCACCGGTGACGATCGCGATCGGCGAGGAGGCACATCCCTCCGTGACGAAGTCGCTCGGCATCCTGGGCCTGGGGCGCAAGCGCGCCATCAGGGTGCCGGTGGATGGCCAGGGCCGGATGATCGCCGCGCAGCTGCCGCGGCTTGCAGGGCCGACGATCATTTGCGTGCAAGCGGGCAACGTCAACACCGGCGCGTTCGATCCCATCGCCGAGGTCTGCGACCGCGCTCGCGAGGCGGGCGCGTGGGTGCACGTGGACGGTGCGTTCGGACTGTGGGCCGCGGCTGCTCCCTCGCGGGCGCACCTGGCGCAGGGCATCGCGGGCGCCGACTCGTGGGCCACCGACGCGCACAAGTGGCTCAACGTGCCCTACGACAGTGGGCTGGCGTTCGTGCGCGACGCGCACGCGCTGCAGGCCGCGATGGCGATCACCGCGGAGTACCTTCCCACCGAGAGCGCGCATCGCAACCCGGGGGATTTCACGCCCGAGCTGTCGCGCCGCGCGCGCGGCGTGGCGGTGTGGGCGGTGCTGCATGCGCTCGGCCGCGCCGGCGTGGCCGATCTGATCGAGCGCAACTGCGCGCAGGCACGCCGCTTCGCCGACAAGCTCTCGGCCGCCGGCTTCGAGATCCTCAGCGAGGTCGTGCTGAACCAGGTGCTGGTGTCGTTCGGCACCGCCGAGCACACGCTGCGCGTGATCGAACGCATCCAGCAGGAAGGCACCTGCTGGGCTGGCCCCACGGTCTGGCAGGGCCGCACCGCGATGCGCATCAGCGTGTCGAGCTGGGCGACGACCGATGCGGACGTCGATCGCAG
>CP070653.1:1078541-1103168 GCA_020354665.1 Burkholderiales bacterium | reverse complement strand
CTGGTCGCCACCCGGCGGACTCAGCGCGTTGCCGCCGAGCGCGATGGCGAGCAGGTTGCGCTCAGCGGGCGGTGGCGGCATCGAGTCGCTGCGTGACGATGCCCGCGAGCGTCGGCTCGCCCGCATCGGCGTAGCCGTAACGCGCACGCACGATCGGCTTGTCGAAGCCGCCGAGGCGGGCGAGGTCGATCGGCGTCGCCGCCAGCACGACCTGGGCGGCACTTGCGTTGATCGTCGCGCGCAGCGCGGCGAGCTGGGCGTCGCTATAGCCCATTGCCGGCAGCACCAGACCGATGTGCGGATATCGCGCGTAGACCTCGGCGATCCCGGGCGTCGCACTCGCGCGCGGGTCGATGACCTCGACGTCGCGGCGCGACCGCAACGCGGTGATGCCGGCACCGAATGCCATCCCGCCGTGCGTGATCGTCGGACCGTCTTCGACGACCAGCACGCGCTTGCCGCGCAACAGGTCGGGATCTTCGATGCGCACCGGCGACGCCGCGCGCACGATCGGCGCCCCCGGCACGATCGCCGACACGTCCGCTTCGAGGCGGGCCACGTCGGCCGCGCTTGCCGCATCGACCTTGTTGATCACGACCACGTCGGCCATGCGCAGCACGGCCTCGCCCGGATGGTGCGTGGTCAGCTGCGCCGGCCGCAACGCATCGCAGACGACGACGTGCACGGTGGGCGCGAAGAACGGGAAGTCGTTGTTGCCACCGTCCCAGACGACGACGTCGCACGACAGCTCGGCTGCCGCCAGGACCGCTGCGTAGTCGACCCCCGCAAACACCGCGTGGCCGGCTTCGAGGTGCGGCTCGTATTCCTCGCGCTCCTCGATCGTGCAGTGTGCGGCATCGAGGTCGGCCAACGAGTGAAAGGCCTGTACCCGCTGCCGGTCGAGGTTGCCGTACGGCATCGGATGGCGCGTCACGGCGACGCGCAGGCCGCGTGCGTTCAAGACCCGGGCGAGATGGCGCGCGGTTTGCGACTTGCCGCAGCCGGTGCGCACCGCGGACACGGCAACCACCGGCTTGCGTGAGGCGAGCATCGTCGCGTGCGGCCCGAGTATTTCGAAATCGCAGCCGGCGGCGAGCGCACGCGAGGCCACGTGCATCACGTCGGCGTGGCTCACGTCGCTGTAGGCGAACACCACCGTGTCGATGCGCTCGCGCCGGCACAACGCGTCGAGCTCCTGCTCGGGCACGATCGCGATCCCGTCCGGATAGCGCGCGCCGGCCAGGCCGGGCGGAAACCGTCGCGCGTCGATGCCGGGGATCTGGGTCGCGGTGAAAGCGACGACGATGGTGTTCGCGTCGTCGCGGTAGACGGTGTTGAAGTTGTGGAAATCGCGGCCGGCGGCGCCGCAGATCACGATGCGCTTCACAGGTAGACGGATTCTACGAACGGCCGCCGTGCGCACGACGCTGCGCAGCCCGGTAACGGTCGCTGCACGCGGTTGACCGGATGTCATGACGGCAAGTCCGTATACCGCCTGCGTCCGTTCCGTGGCAGAACGGGCGCCATGATCACCGCCATCACACTTCTGAAGCGCAAGCCCGGGCTGTCGACGGACGACTTCCAGGCCTACTGGCGAACGAAACACGCGGCCGTCATCGGGACCCTGCCGGGCATCGAGCGCTACACGCAATCGCACCCGATCAACGAGCAAGTCGGCGAATCACCCCCCTCATGGGACGGCGTCGCCGAACTGTGGGCGCGCGACAGTCAGGCGTTTCGCGAGATTGGCGCCAGCCAGGCGTACCGGGTCGTTCTGCAGGACGAGGAGAATTTCCTTGACCGCAGCGCGACGGCGCTGGTGCTGACCGAAGCGCTGCTGCTGCGTGACGGCGGCGGCACCCCCGATGGCGTCAAGTCCATCCGGTTCCTCAAGCGGCGTGCCGACCTGTCGCCCGAGGAGTTCCAGGCCCGCTGGCGCGACGCCTACGGCCCGCTCGTCGAAGCGCTCCCCGGGCTCACGCGCTATGTCCAGTATCGCGCCCGACTCGGCGGCTACCAGGCGGGCCGGGAGCCGGTCTACGACGGCTTCGACGTCACCTGGTTTGGCGGCGTCGACCGGCTGCGCGCGGCGCTGGCGTCGCCGGCGGCCGCAGCGGCGCGCCGCGCCGCTGCGGCCTTTCTCGCGGACGGCGAACCGGTTGGCCTGGTTACGCACGAGCTGAGCCTGATCGGTTGAGACGCGGCAACAGGCCAGGCAACCCGCCTGACCGATGCCAAAGAAAATTAGATTCTTCTGTGACACGGAGGCCGCGTGCGCACGGCCAAGTCCGGCCAGTGGCGACAGCCCCGTCGCTCGAGCGCGACCGTGGAATACCCCTATATCCCCGGTGCGTGCCTTGGCTTATAGGTTGCGGCGTAGCGTTCTCGCGTCCGCACGGATCCGACCTGGAGGGCAAGACTGGCCGGCCTGGCCAGCAGCTTGACCCGGTCCAGAACGACCCTCAGCTGCCTGGATTTAATTAGATTTTTCGGGGCGCTGGGGGTCAGCAGGCCGGAAGGTGACCGTCGGGTCGTCGGGTGCGCTACGCCGCCGGGGCAAGGAAGGCAAGCCGATGACAGACATACTCGACGTGATCGTCACGCGGAAGAGCATCCGGCGCTTCAAGCCGGACCCGGTTCCGGAGGAGATGATCGACAAGGTACTGGAAGCAGCGCGCTGGGCACCGACCGGCGAGAACTACCAGCCCTGGCGTTTCATCGTCATTCGGGACCAGGAAACCCGCAACAAGATCGGCGATCTCGCGAAGCTGGGCAGTGGCTCGCGCATGACGGCCTGGTACTGCCTCGGCCACATGCAGGAGCGCTTCATGAAGATCGAGGACCCGGCAAAGCGGGCCAGCGTCCTCGAGTTCATGTACTCCGGGCGAGTGTCGGAATTCGCGAAGACGTCACCCGTCGTCATCGCCGTCCTCGGCAGCCTGAAAGAGGGCTCTGTCGACGTCCCGTACGACCTGTCGGCCGCCATCGAGAACATCCTGCTCGAGGCGCACTCGCTGGGCCTCGGAGGCTGTTGGGTGCACGGCCCGGTTGCGAGTTCCCGCGACGCGGTGAAGTTCAAGAAGATCCTCAACATCCCGACCGCGATGAGCGAATACAAGGTCATCGCCTACATCGCGATCGGCTGGGCGCTCGAGCAGCGCAAGCATCCGCGCCCCAAGCTGCCGCTGGAAGAGCTCGTCTTCTGGGAGGAATTCGGCAAGACGACGCGGCCGAAGCTGCCGTTGGAAGAACTCGTCTACTACGAGAGCTTCGATGAAAAGGGGAAGGCCTGATGGACACGCTGGCGTACTACAACGACCTGATGGCCCGGATGGAGGAACTGTTCTTCCACGAGCTGTCGGACTGCGCCGGCTGGAAGACCGAGTTCATCGGTGTCGACTTCATCCAGTCGGCTGCGGTGCAAGGCGATAGCCGCGACGAGCTGATCCGCAACAGCCTGCAGGCGATGGTCGATGCGGGACTGATCCGGGGCGCGGCGTTTGCCGTGGCGGGCCACGACATCCTGCTGACGCTCAAGGTCCGCGGCTGCCAGCACATGCGAAAAGAGGTGAAGCTCAAGGCGCGGGGCATCAAGCTCTACAACTGCATCATTGCGAACATGCTGAACGACCAGTTGATCGAGAAGCTGGGTTACACCACGACGTATGTCGCCGCGATCGATGCGGACGAAGACGACGGACTCTGTCAGGTCAAGGTTGCGATCTACGAGACGCCGGAAAAGATCGGCTGCGTCAGCGATTGGAGCGAGGAGTGCCGCAAGATCGACGAGGAGGACCGATGGATCCGCGTCGGTGCATGAGCGCAGTCGCGATCGACGCGAAGCCCCGTTGAGGATCGCCATGTGCTCCGCGACGACATGGCAAGGGGCGTTCGAGGAACTGGACGCGCTCGAGGCGCGCGCCCGGCAGGAACCGGCGCATCGCGGCGAGCCCGGTAGGCTTTCGCCGCGCGAGCGCATCCGAACCCTGCTCGATGACGGTAGCTTCACCGAGCTGAACATGCTCGCGGAGCACCAGTGCCGCGATTTCGGCATGGCGGACAAACGCGTGCCCGGCGACGGCGTGATCACCGGGCACGGCACGGTCAACGGGCGGCGCGTGTTCGTCTACGCGCAGGACGAATCGGTGTTCGGCGGTTCCACCGGCAAGGTGCACGGAGCGAAGATCCAGCAGGTCCAGCGGCTGGCGCGCGAAGCGGGCGTGCCGATCGTTGCGCTCGCGGCGTCGGCTGGCGCGCGGATCCAGGAAGGCATGGACAACGTCTACGGCATCACCGGGATCTTCCGCCAGAACGTCATCAATTCCGGCGTGATCCCGCAGATCGCGGCGGTCATGGGGACCTGCGCCGGCGGGACTGCGTACTCCGCTGCGCTGTCCGACTTCGTGCTGCAGGTCGAGGGCAGCTCGCGGCTGTTCCTGGTCGGGCCCGCCGTGACGCGCGAGCTGACCGGCGAGGAAATCACCGGCGATGAACTCGGCGGCGCGCGCGCGCACGCGGGCAAGTCCGGTGTCGTGCATCTGACCGCTGCCGACGAGCGGACATGCCTCGGGCAGATCCGGCGGCTGCTGGATTGCCTGCCCGCGAACAGCTCAGAGCTGCCGCCCGAGCGCGACAGCGCGGATTCCACCGATCGGGAGGTGCCGGAGCTGACGGCCATCGTGCCACTCGACCCGAAGCAGCCCTTCGACATGCGGGCGGTCATCCGGCTGGTTGTCGACGACAGCGAGTTTCTGGAGTTACAGCCGTCGTTCGCGTCGAACGTCGTGATCGGATTCGCCCATTTCGGCGGCCGCGTCGCGGGCATCGTTGCGAACAACCCCCAGCAGCTCGACGGTTACCTCGACCTGGACGCGTCCGACAAGGCTGCGCGATTCGCGCGGACGTGCGACGCGTTCAACATCCCGCTCGTGACGCTCGTCGACGCGCCCGGGTTCTGGCCCGGATCGGCGCAAGAGCACGGCGGGCTGCTGCGCCACGGCGCCAAGCTGCTGTTCGCCTGGGCCGAGGCGACGGTGCCGAAGATCGCGGTGGTGTTGCGCAGGATGCATGGCGGGGCGATACCGGCGATGGGCGTCCATGAAATCGGTTTTGACCAGGTCTTCGCGTGGCCGTCGGCCGAGATGCAGATCCTCGCCGCCGAGCCTGCAGTGAAGACCCTGTATCGCCGCGAACTCGAGGCGGCCGACGATCCGCACGCGTTGCTGACCGAGAAGATCGAGCAGTACCGCAACGCCTACACGACGCCGTATCACGCGTCTGCGCTATCGGTCGTCGATGCGGTCATCCGTCCCGAGGAGACGCGGCGCGCGATCACGACGGCGCTTGCGATGCTCGGCACACGCGGCCTGCCGCAAAAGGCCGCGCGCAAGCACGGCAACATCCCCCTGTAACCCAGACGGGCATGAGCGAATCGAAGGACATCAGGGCAGCCAGCGAGCACTGGGAGAGCACGGTGCTCAAGAAGCAGCTCGCGCGCTCGCCCGAGCTGCGCGACGCCTTCACGACGCCGAGCGGGATACCGGTGAAGCGCCTGTACACGCCGCTCGACCTCGCGCACACCCGTTACGTGGAGGACATCGGCTTCCCGGGCGCCTTCCCTTACACGCGCGGCGTCTACCCGACGATGTACCGAGGGCGGCCCTGGACGATGCGGATGTACGCCGGCTACGGCACGGCGGAGGACACCAACCGCCGCTTCCGCTACCTGTTGCAGGAGGGCATGCTGGGCCTGTCGATTGCGTTCGACCTGCCGACCCAGCTCGGTTACGACTCGGACGACGTGCTGTCGGAAGGCGCCGTCGGCCGTGTCGGCGTCGCGGTCGACACGCTGGCCGACATGGAGATGGTCTTCGACGGCATTCCGCTGGAGAAGGTGTCGACGTCGATGACGATCAATGCACCGGCCACGGTGCTGCTCGCGATGTACATCGCAGTGGCCGAGAAGCAGGGCGTACCGCCAGCGCAACTGTCCGGCACGACGCAGAACGACATCCTCAAGGAGTTCATCGCCCGCGGCACCTACATCTTCCCGCCCAAGCCGAGCATGAAACTCGGCATGGACATCGTCGAGTACTGCGCCAAGCACCTGCCCAAGTGGAACACGATGAGCATCACCGGCTACCACATCCGCGAAGCGGGCGCGGATGCGGTGCAGGAGCTCGCGTTCACGCTGGCCAACGCGATTGCCTACATCGACGCGGCCAAGGCCAGGGGCCTCGATGTGGATGACTTCGCATCGCGGCTGTCGTACAGCCTCGGTTGCCATCGCGACCTGTTCGAGGAGGTCGCGAAATTCCGGGCTGCCCGACGCCTGTTCGCTCGCATCATGAAGGACCGCTTCGACGCGAAGCGGTCGGAGAGCTACCTGTTCAGGACCTTCAGTGGCTCATGCGGTTCGACGCTCGTCGCGCAGCAGCCGCTCAACAACACCGTGCGCATCACGCTGCACGCGCTGATGGGCGTGCTCGGCGGCCATCAGGCGATTCACACCGCGAGCTGGGACGAGGGGCATGCGCTGCCGTCGGAGGAGGCATCGAAGCTCGCGCTGCGCACGCAGCAGATCTTGGCGCACGAAACCGGGCTGTGCGGCACGATCGACCCGCTGGCCGGCTCCTACTACGTCGAATCGTTGACCAACGAAATCGAGAAGCGGGCGGCCGACTACCTGCACAAGATCGACGCGCTGGGCGGCATGCTGTCGGCCATCGAGAGCGGCTATGTCGGTGGCGAGATCCAGCGCTCGAGCCTGCAGCAGCAGCAGGGCCTGGACTCGGGCGAGACGGTGATCGTCGGCGTCAACGAATTCGTCGAGGAAGACGAGCAGGGTTACGACGAGCAGTACCTGCACATCGACCAGGGCATCGACGACAAGCAGATCGGGAAGCTCGCCGTGGTCCGCGCGTCGCGCAACGCCTCCGACGTGACTGCGGCGCTGAAAAAGCTGGGCGAGGCGATCGACCGGGGCGAGAACCTGATGCCGCCGATCATCGACGCGGTCAAGTGCTACGCGTCGATCGGCGAGGTCTGCGCGGTGATGCGCGAGAAATGGGGCGAGTACCGGGACACGTCGATCCGGTAAGGCAGCGAGCGCGAACGCCATGGCCGAAAGACCGATCAGGATCCTGATCTCCAAGCTCGGGCTCGACGGGCACGACCGCGGCGCCAAGCTGGTCGCGCACGCGCTGCGCGAGGCCGGTATGGAGGTCGTGTTTCTCGGCATCCGGCACACCGCGGCCGAAGTCGCCGAAACGGCGGCGAGCGAAAACGTCGATTACGTCGGGCTGAGCTTCCTGGCCGGCGATCACATGACGCTGGTGCCGAAGGTCATCAGGGAACTGAAGGATCGCGGGCTGGACGCCGTGCGCCTGATCGTCGGCGGGATCATCCTGAAGGAGCAGGTTCCCGCGCTGCTCGAGATGGGTGTGCGCCAGGTGTTCTTGCCCGGCACGCCGCTGCGAGCGATCGAGGAGTACATCCGTCACGACGCACGGCAATGAGGACACCCGGAGAGACCCCATGATCATTGACACCCACGTCCACCTGACACGCCCCGGATTCGTTCGCAGCCGGTTCCTTCACAACCACTCACGCATGGCGGCGTCGCTATACAACCGCCTGCACAAGACGAACATCACGCCGGAAGACTACGTCAGCAAGGTGCGCGAGCGGGTCGATCCGGACGGGACCAAGCTGATCGCCGAGATGGATGATGCCGGCGTCGACATGTCCGTGATCTTCCAGGTCGACTGGGCGTACGGCGTGACGGGCGAGCCGAAGGTCTCGAACCGCGAGCAGAACAAGCTGCTCGCCGACTATGCGAAGGAGCATCCGGGACGCTTCATCCCGCTGTGTGCGATCGATCCGCGCCGGCCGGACGTCATCGAGCAGGCGACCGAAGCGATCGAGGAGTGGGGCATGAAGGGCTTCAAGCTGATGCCGTCAGCCGGTTTCAAGCCGAACGACCGGATCTGCTACCCCTTGTACGAGAAGTGCGCCGAGTGGCGCGTGCCGATCGTGTTTCATAGCGGCGGCCTCGAATTCAACTGGGAACTCAGCTCGCCGAACCTGATCGCAACCGCTGCCGAAGACCATCCGGATGTCAAGATGGTGATGGCCCACGCCGGCCTCGAATCCTGGGAGCAGTGCCGTCTCGCCTGCACCGCGCTGCCGAACTGCTACATGGATCTTTCGATCCGTCAGTTCGACTATGGCATCAACCCGAAGAAGTTCTACGGGTGGCTGCGCGACATGATCGACTGGACCGGACCGGAGAAGATCATGTTCGCGTCGGACGCCCCGCTGCCGACCTACTACCTCCCGACGAAGGAATGGGTCGATGTCTTCCGAAACCCGAAGACGGACATCGAGTTCAGCGAGCGCGAGATCGAATGGATCCTCGGCAAATCGGCCGAGGCCGTCTTCCTGACCCGTTGACGTCGCTGGCATGGCCGTTCTGCCCTATTTCGATCTGTCCGGAAAGGTTGCTGCGGTCAGCGGCGGCGCGACCGGGATCGGCCGCGGCATCGCCGAGGGCCTGGCCGAAGCCGGTGCGAGCGTCGTCGTCGCGTCGCGCCGCAGGGACAGCTGCGAGAGCGCCGCGCGCGAGATCGCCGACAAGACCGGTGCGAGGACGCTGGCGCTGGCGCTCGACGTCATGGACGCCGGCAGCGTCGACGCGTTCATCGACGAGACCACGGCCGGCCTCGGCCCCATCGACATCCTCGTCAACAATGCCGGCGTCGTTGACGAACAGCCGATCCTCGCGTTGGCCGAGCAGCAGTGGGACCGGCTGTTCGACACCAACGTCAAGGGTACGTTCCTGCTGTCGAAGAAGGTGGCCGCCGGCATGGTGTCGCGCAACAAGGGCGGCAAGATCATCAATGTCGCGTCGATCGCCGCGCATGTCGCCTGGCCGAAGATGTCCGCCTACTGCGCGAGCAAGGCCGCGTGTGTCCAGCTGACCAAGGTGATGGCGCTGGAGTGGGCCCGCTACGGTATCCAGGTCAATGCCATCCTGCCCGGCTACTTCCTGACGCCGATGAGCCGGGACTTCGTGACCAGCGAGGAGGGTGCCAGGGCGCTCAAGGCCGCGATCCCGATGAGGCGTGTGGCCGATCCGGCTGAGGTCAAGGGGCTGGCGGTGCTGCTCGCATCGGACGCGTCGAGCTTCATGACCGGCGGGGAATTCACGATCGACGGCGGCCAGTCCTGCCGCTGACCGGCAAAGCGTAGCGTGGACGACAAGCGCGTGCTGACCGACGAGGCCTACCAGAGGATCAAGGAGCTGATCCTCGATCAGAAGCTGGCGCCGGGCCAGAAGCTGACCTATGGCGACCTCGGCAAACGCCTCGACATGTCGCCGACGCCGATCATCAACGCGCTCTACCGGATGGAGCACGAAGGCTTCGTTTCCTCGGTGCCGTTCAAGGGCTTCTATGTGCGAAAGATCGGGCTGCAGGAAGCCTGGGAACTGTTCGGCGTTCGCGAAGCGCTCGAAACCTACATCGTCGAGCAGGTCATCCTCGTCGCGCAGCCGGGCGACCTCGACCTGCTGGAGCAGAAGTTCGCGGCCCACGCCGCTTACCGGCCCGACGTGTATGACCGCAGGCGTTTCATGCTCGACAGCGAGTTCCACATTCAGCTTGCCCGCCTGAGCAGGAACGAGGCCCTGGTGCAACAGCTCCTGACGACCTTCGAGCACTTCTACATCCGTTTCAGGTTCTCCCGGATGTCGCTGGATCGCCTACAGAGCTCCGTCGACGAGCACCGCCAGCTGATCGATCGCATTCGCCGCAAGGACATCAATGGCAGCCGGGACGCCATTCGGAACCACATCCACAATGCGCGCAATCACATCATCCAGATCCTGAGCGACGAGGCAGCTCCGGACAAGCGACCGGTCCGACCGCTGGCGCAGCGCGCGCCGGCGATGGCGAAGGTGTGACGGTGCACGCGCGAACGGCGAGCGGACCCGCCTGCTCCACGCGCGTCGCTGCATCCGCGCACACGGACCGCTACGTCTACGCCATGCTCCCGCCGGAGGACACCTGGCCGGTGTTCGACTATTCGGGCCTGCCGCCATACCCCGCTTGCATGAACGTCACCGAGGTCCTGCTCGGCGGCGCGCTCGAGGAGGGTTTGCGCGACAAGCCGGCGATGCACTTCGAGGACGTGGCGTGGAGCTACGGACGGCTGATCGACACCGTCGACCGCATTGCCCGCGTGCTCGTCGAGGATTACCGCCTCGAGCCCGGGACTCGGGTCCTGCTGCGGTCCGGTAACAGCCCGATGCTTGCGGCGTGCTGGCTGGCCGTGCTGAAGGCCGGGGGCATCTGCGTCGCGTCGATGCCGCTGCTGAAAACCGAGGAGATCGTGTTCATCCTCGATCGCGTCGCCGTGCGAATCGCGTTGTGCGAGGAGTCGCTGGTGGACGATCTCGAGAAAGCGAAGTCGTCGTCGGCGACGCTGCAGCGGATCGCCTGCTTCACGCCCACGGGCGACGGCGATGCCGAGCTCGACCGCGCGATCCGGAAAGGCAGTGGCGGCTTTGCCGCGCTGCGCACCGCCGCTGACGACATCGCGATCATCTCGTTCACCTCGGGCCCGACCGGTCACCCCAAAGCGACCGTGAACTGCCATCGTGACCTGATCGCGATCAGCGACTGCTACCCCAAGGTGTTCACGGTGCTGCCGGACGACGTGATCTGCGGGTCACCGTCGATGGCGTTCACGTACGGCCTCGGCGTCTTCCTGGTCTACCCGTTGCGCTATCGGGCGAGCGTCGTCTATGTGCCGCGGCCGATGCCGGAAAAGGTGCTGACCGCGATCGAGCGGCACAAGGTCACGAGCCTCTACTCGGTGCCAACGTCGTATCGCCAGCTGCTGGACGCGATGGGGGATGCCGACGTCAGCAGTGTGCGCAAGTGCTCGTCGTCCGGTGAGAACCTGCAGACGCCGCTGTTCGAGGCCTGGCACCAGCGCACCGGTGTCAAGCTCGTCAACGGCTTCGGCGCGACCGAGCTCATCTGCACGGTGCTGTCCGAGCGGATGTCGGTCGAGCGTATCGGCTCGACCGGCAAGGCAATCCCCGGCTACACGATGCGTCTGGTCGACGAGCAGGGCCACCCCCTGCCGCAAGACGCCGCCGGTCGCCTTGCCGTGCGCGGACCGACGGGTTGCCGCTATCTCGACGACCTCGAACACCAGCGCGCCTTCGTGCACGACGGATGGAACGTCACGAGCGACCTGTTCGTCCGCGATGGCGACGGCTACTTCTGGTATGTCGACCGGTGCGACGACATGATCGTCTCTGCCGGCTACAACATCTCACCGCAGGAGGTCGAGCGCGCGCTGCTGCAGCATCCGCTGGTGCACGAGTGCGCCGTCGTCGGCGTCGACGATGCGAAGCGCGGCAAGGTGGTGCGCGCGTGCGTCGTCCTGCACGATTCGGGGCTCGCGTCGCCCGACACGATCACGACGCTGCAGGAGTTCGTCAAGCATCAGATCGCCCCTTACAAGTACCCGCGCGAGATCCGCTTCCTGGCCGAACTGCCCAAGACGCACACCGGCAAGATCCAGCGACAGAAGCTGCGCAATGGATAGGTCATCACGGGTCGGCCGGGCGTGCGGTCTGCTCACCTGCGAGGCGTGCCGATGTCAATCTTCGACCTGAACGGAAAAGCCGCGGTCATCACCGGAGGCAACGGCGGTATCGGGCTGGCGATGGCGAAGGCGCTGGTCGATGCCCACTGCGCTGTCAGCATCTGGGGCCGCAACGCGGACAAGCTGCAAGCGGCCGCGAAGGAGCTCGGGGCGCGCGGCGGGAACGTGCATGCCGTCAGCTGCGACGTGACGGATCCGCACGAGGTCCAGCGCAGCTTCACTGCGGCCGTCGACAGGTTCGGGCGCATCGACGGCTGCTTCGTCAACGCGGGCACCGGCGGCGGCGGACGCCGATCCTTCCTCGAGCGCACGCCCGAAGAGTGGCGTCGGATGTTCGACGTCAATCTCGACGCGGCCTTTCACGTGCTGCAAACGGCCGCTCGGCACATGGTCGCCAATGCCGAGGCCGGGCGACCAGGCGGCCGACTCGTCGCGACCTCGAGCATCGGGGCGCTGTTCGGCGTCGCGCGCAACGAACACTACGGCGCGAGCAAGGCGGCACTGAACGCACTGATCCGGGCGCTGGCCGTCGAGCTTGCGCGCCACGGCATCACGGCGAACGCCATCCTGCCGGGCTACTCCGAAACGGAGATGACCGCGGGACTGTTCGCGAACGAAAAATTCCGCGACGCGGTGATTCCCCGGATCCCGATGCGTCGCTTCGGCAGGGTCGAGGATTTCGGCGGCATCGCCGTGTACCTGATGAGCGATGCGTCGGCTTACCACACGGCCGATTGCATCGTGATCGACGGGGGTTACTCGGCGTACTGACGCTGCGGCACCGGCACGCCGCCAGCCACCACGCTCACCGCGTGGCTGAAGCGGGCAGCCAGGCGGCCGCAGCCAGCGTGACCACCGCGATTGCGGCCATCATCAGCAGCAGGACGTGAAAGCCCGAGGTCTTGACCACCGGCCCGAGCAGGTAGACCGCCAGCGAGCTGATCGAAAACGACACCGCCAGCCGTGCGCCGGCCACCCGGGAGCGAATGCGGTCGTCGACGAAGCGCACGATCATCGCGTCGATGAACGGGATCGCGCCGAACACCACGCCCATGAACAGCACGATCAAGGTGTAGAACGCCCAGCCCTGTGCGTGCGAGGCGAGCAGGAACAGCGGCACCTGCGCGGCGACGATCGACAGCAGCAGCCGCCTGATCGGCACGCGGTCGATCAGGTGACCCACCAGCAACTGCGCGAACGAGGCCGTCGCGTAGACCAGCGCCAGCAGCACGCCGAGCGCCGCCGGGTCGCTGACCACCCCCTCCATGCGCTCGCGCAGCAGTTCGGTGTTGCCGTTGGTGGTGAAGTTGAACAGCAGCGCACCGGTCGTGGCGATCACCGTGATCACCGCGAACACGCGCATCAGCACGGCCTGCGGCAGCGCCGCCGCCGCGGCCTTGCGTCGCGTCGGCGGCTCGCCCTCCGGTGGCGACAGCCGCGCGAACAACAGGCCGCAGCCGATCGACACCAACGCCGGCACCACGAAGGCCGTGCGCCAGCCGAAGTACTTGACCAATACCCCTGTGACCACGGCGGCCAGCGCGATGCCGAGGTTACCGGCCAGTCCGTTGATGCCGATCGTCCGTCCCGGTCGCTTGGTGTCGCGCACCAGCATTGGGATGCCCACCGGGTGGTAGATGGCCGAGAACACGCCCATCAGCGTCAGCGCGATCGCGATCTGCCACGGCCCGGTTGCTGCAGCGACGAGCAGCAGCGATACGCCGAGACCGAAGAAGAAGGCCAGCATCATCGGCCGTCGGCCCCAGGTGTCGCCGAGCCGGCCGGCCGGCAACGATCCCAGGCCGAACGCGAAGAACGCGCCGGTCGCGTAGGGCATCAGGTCTTCCCAGCGGGCAAAGCCAAAATCGGCAGCGATGGTCGATACCGCGGTGGCGAAGATCAGCAGCACCCAGTGGTCGATCGCGTGCGCGACGTTGAGCAGCAGCGACCACGCCGCACGGCGTTCGGCGCCGTCGGCGACGGTTGGTGCCGGGGTCGAGATGCTCATGGACAGCGGCGGATGGTGAGGCAACGCGCGCAGTGTAGGGCTCTGGCGCCGAACGGCGGATGCGCGCCCGCAGGGCCTACCCCCGAAAGCTCTCGCCGTCCCGTGCCGCCGCGGTGATCGTGCTCACTGCGCCTCGCCGGTCCACACGCCGGCGCGCAGCAGCACGTTGCCGTAGATCCGCGATTCGCCGCACTGGATGATCGCGAACGCCTGCGCCGCACGCTCGTAGAAAGCGAAGCGCTCGAGACTCGCCGGCGGCGCTTCGCCGAGCTCCGCGAACAACGTGTGCACGGCTTGCACCGCCGGCGGGGTCGGCATTGCGGGGTCGATCGTCTGCATCGTCCAGGCTGCCGGTGCCGGGCGGTCCAGCGGCAGCACCGCGAGCACGGCACGCAGCAGCTGCGGCGTGTCGGCGCCCGGCACGCGCAGCAGGCGCGCGCCTTGCCGGACGGCGAGACGGGCGGCGGGAAAGTGCGCGTCGGCGATCACGACCTCGTCGCCATGCCCCAGGCTGGCCAGCGCATGCAGCAGGTCGGGTGTCAGCAGGGCGGGCAGGTGCTTGAGCATCGGCGCGAGCGTGACGGCGATCAAGTGTTCGCCGCACTTGTGTCTGCAAGATGCTAGGGTCTGTTGACATATTAATCATGCCTGCGCCCTTGGCCACTCCGGCCCGCAGGGTGACCGTCCGCAAGGGTTGCACTCGTCGTTGCAAATGCTCGCTGGGGCCCAACCCCAGCTGTGCTTTGCGCCTAGATTGCGCCCCTTGCGAACGGTCACGCGGGTGCGATTCATATGTCAACAGACCCTGGTCACAACATGTTGGCCAACGAATGGTGCAAACCCGCTGCGTGCAACCCATCTTTCCCGCCTGTGTCGGCAGCGGCGCGCGCCTCGGCCTCGGCGGCGCACCGCTCGGTAACCTGTTCTCGCCGGTGTCCGACGCCGACGCACGGGCGGTCCTCGGCGCCGCATGGGCCGTTGGCTGCCGCAGCTTCGACACCGCGCCGCATTACGGTCACGGTCTGTCGGAGCGCCGATTCGGCGACGCGCTGCGGCCGCATCCGCGCACGGCCTTCGTGCTGTCGAGCAAGGTGGGGCGTCTGTTGACGCCGGCCGCCGACGTGCCGCGCGAACAGTACGCCTACGTGGACGGGTTGCCGTTCGTCCAGCACTGGGATTACAGCGCCGCCGGCGTGCGACGCAGCGTGGAGGACAGCCTCCAGCGCCTGGGATTGGCTCGGCTCGACGTGGCTTACGTGCACGACTGCGATGCCGCGACGCATGGCCTGCGTGCCGAGGCGGTGCTGCGCCAGGTGTGCGACGAGACGCTGCCGGCGCTGCAGGCGCTCAAGCGTGAAGGGTTGATCGGTGCCGTTGGGCTGGGCGTCAACGACGTGCAGGTCGTGCTCGACGTGCTGCGTCACGCCGAGTTGGACGCGCTGCTGCTGGCGGGGCGCTACAGCCTGCTCGACCACACCGCGCTGCCCGCACTGTGGCCGGCCTGCGTCGCACGCGGCATCCACGTGGCGGTCGGCGGCGTGTTCAATTCAGGACTGCTCGCGACCGGCACGCACAGCGGTGACTCGCCGCGCTTCGACTACGCGCCGGCGGCGCGCGCCTGGATCGAACGCACCGCGCGCATCGAGGCGGTGTGCGACGCGCACGGCGTGCCACTGCGCGCGGCGGCGCTGCAGTTTCCTCTCGCGCACCCTGCGGTGGAGATCGTGCTGGTGGGCGCGCGCAGCACCGCCGAGTGGCATGATGCTTTGGCGATGGTCACCCGACCGATCCCGGCCACCTTCTGGGGCGACCTGCGCGACACGAGGCTGCTGCCCGACGAGGCGCCCACGCCATGACGAAGGTCGTCGACGCGCACTTTCATTGCTGGCGGCTCGACCGCGGCGACTACGGCTGGCTCACGCCGGCGCTCGCGCCGATCTATCGCGACGTGTCGATCGCTGACTGGCAGCGCGAAGCACGGCCGCACGGCGTGCAGGGCGGCATCCTGGTGCAAGCGGCGCCGACCGAGGTCGAGACGCTTTTCCTGCTCGACGAGGCACGTGCGAACGACGCCGTGCTCGGTGTGGTCGGCTGGATCGACCTGCTGGCGGCCGACGCGCCGCAGCGCATCGCGAGGCTCGCGGCGGCCGAGCCGAAGCTGCGCAGCGTGCGCCCGATGCTGCAGGACATTGCCGACGCCGACTGGATCCTGCAGCCGCAGCTCGCGCCCGCGCTCGAAGCGATCGCAGCACACGGCCTCGTGTTCGACGCGCTGATCAAGCCGGTGCACCTGACGCGCGCACGGGTGCTGTGCGAGCGCTACCCGACATTGCGCATCGTGATCGACCATGGCGCCAAACCGGACATCGCGGCGAATCAGTGGGAGCCCTGGGCCAGCGCGATGAAAGCCCTGGCCGCGCAACCGAACGTCGTCTGCAAACTCTCGGGGTTGCTCACCGAAGCCGGGGCACGGCCGGCGCGCGGTGCCGCTCGACGCTGGTGCGAGCATCTGCTCGAATGCTTCGGGCCGCGGCGCGTGCTGTGGGGCAGCGACTGGCCGGTGCTCGAACTCGCCGCGAGCTACCGCCAGTGGTGGGACGACACGCAGCGCGTGCTCGCAGCGCTACCAGCCGCCGACCGGCAGGCGGTATTGGGCGACAACGCGTGCCGCGTCTACGGCGTTGCGCCGACGCAGAGGACATGATGGAGCAGAAGCCGCGTAACTGGCGGGCCCTGGCTGCGGCGTTCGGCTGGATGCTGGTTGCGGTGGCTGTTGTGGCCACGGGCGCCTGGGGTGCTCTGGCCCTCGTGCTCACCGGTCGGGATGGCGATCCGGTGCGCGGCGGGATCGCCGCTGTATTTGCCCTGGCTGCGCTGCTTGCGTTGATCGCGATGGCCAGACCACGCGGGCGCTGGCGTGCGATGGCGGCTTACGCGGCGATCTTCGTCGCGCTGCTTGCGTGGTACGGCGGTCTGCAGCCGTCCAACGACCGCGACTGGCAGACCGATGTCGCGGTGCTGCCATATGCCACGGTCGAGGGCGACGAAGTGGCGGTCTACAACATCCGCAACTTCGCCTACCGCACCGAGACCGACTACACCCCTTCGTATTACGACAAACGGTTCAGGCTGAGCGAACTCAAAGGCGTCGACCTCATCGCTGTCTACTGGATGGGGCCGGCGATCGCGCACACCTTCCTGAGTTTCGATTTCGGCAGTGGCGGGCATCTGGCCATATCGATCGAGACCCGCAAGGAAAAGAGCGAGGGCTATTCCGCATTGAAGGGGTTCTTCCGCCAGTACGAGCTGATCTACGTCGTGGCCGATGAGCGCGACGTGATTCGCGTGCGTACCAACTACCGGCACGACCCGCCGGAGGATGTGTACCTGTATCGGCTGGGCGGCTCGCTGGCGAACGCTCGGCGGCTCTTCCTCGAGTACGTGAAGGAAGTCAACGCGCTGAGGCAGCAGCCCGCCTTCTACAACACGCTCACCACCAACTGCACCACCAACATCTGGATGCATTCGATCGTCAACCCGGCGCACCTGCCGTTCAGCTGGAAGATTCTGGCCAGCGGCTATGTGCCGCAGTACCTCTACGAACAGCGTCGCATCGACACCCGCCTGCCGTTTGCAGAGCTGCAGCGGCGCGGTTTCGTCAACGTGCGTGCGCAGGCGGCGGACGGTGCGCCCGACTTCTCGCGGCGCATCCGTGACGGCATCCCCGTGCCGCGGATGAGCGAACGCTGAGCAAAGCGAGACGGGCCAGCCGACCGACGAAGGGCCTGGGAGCGATGCTGCGGGGTACTGGAAACGGAGGCGAAGCAATGAATACGTGGCTCAGACGGCTTGCCGCTGCGGCATCGGCGATGGCCGCGCTGCTGAGTACGCCTGTCGTGTTTGCGGCCGACGATGCAAATCGACCTCCTGGCGTCCACTCAACGCGATCGAAGATCTGCCTCGTGCTGTCGGGCGGCGGTGCGCGCGGTGCTGCGCACATCGGAGTGATCAAAGTCCTCGAGGAACTCCGCGTGCCGATCGATTGCATTGCCGGCACCAGCATGGGCGCCCTGGTGGGCGCCGCCTACGCGACGGGAATGACCGTGGCGGATATGGAGCGACTCACCGGCGAAATCTCAACAGAACTGCTGTTCAAGGAAGACCCGCCGCGGCAGGAGCAAAGCATGCGGCGCAAGCAGGACGACTTCAACATCTTCGTCACGCCGGAGATGGGGGTGGGGGGAGGCAAGCTGGGTCTACCCAAGGGGGTGGTCAGCGGCGTACAGCTCGAGACGGTGTTGCGCAAGCTCGCCCGAACGAAAGGCTACTATCGTTTCGACGAGCTGCCGATCCCGTATCGTGCTGTCGCCACCGATCTCGTGTCCGGCAAGGAGGTGGTCTTTGCCGAAGGCGAACTCGCCAGCGTGATGCGCGCCAGCATGTCAGTGCCGGGAGCGGTCGCCCCAGCGGAAGTCGGCGGCATGATGCTCGTCGACGGCATGCTCACCAAGAATCTGCCGATCGAGGTGGCACGCGCGATGGGCGCCGACATCATCATCGCGGTGAATGTGGGCACCCCGTTGCTCAAGCGCGAGCAACTGGACAGCGCCCTCGCGGTGACCGGCCAGATGCTGAGCATCCTCACCGAGCAAAACGTCCAGGCCTCGCTGGCGAAGCTCACGCCCAAGGACATCCTGATCACGCCCGCGCTCGAAGGATTCACGACCGGCGATTTCGACGTTCTAAGGAAGATTGTTCCGCACGGCGAGACTGCCGCGCGCGCAGTCGCCGAACGGCTGACGCGCTTGTCCGTCAGTCCAGAGCAGTATGCCGAGGTGCAGCGCCACCGGCAGGTGGAGGTGGCGGCCGACCTGCGCCCGGTCGACGAGATCCGCGTCGAGCGCTTGAATTACGTGAACCCGCAGACGGTGCGGGCAATCATGGAAACGCAGACCGGGCAGCCGATCGATCAACCAACGCTCGACCGCGACATGCGGCGCATCTACGGCATCGGCGATTTCGAGCACGTGCAATACGGCTTCCTTGAAGAGCCGGGCAGACGGATCCTCGTGGTCGACGCGGTGGAGAAGGCGTGGGGACAGCAAACCATACGTCTCGGCGTCGGGGTTTCCTATTCTTCTAGCGACGACCAGTACTTCAATCTGCTCGCACGCTACCGCCGGGCCTGGATCAATTCCTACGGGGGGGAGTGGCGGGCGGAACTGCAAGCAGGCCGAACGAGCGCGCTGCGGACCGAGTTCTATCAGCCGCTGAGTCCCGAACAGCAATTCTTTGTCGCGCCGAGTCTCTCCGTCGAGCGCCGATTGACCAACCTTTACCTGGGCGATCAGCGGGTCGCCACTTACCGGACCGACACCAGCTCGCTTGCGGTGGATGTCGGCACTCTGCTCGGCCGGTACGGCGAGGTACGACTGGGGCTTCTGACCGGTGCGTCCAGACCGGAACTGGAGACCGGGTCGCCAGCCCTGTCGCCCGGGCAAGCCCGCATTGGGGAAGGGGCAGTCACATTCCGATTGGTGCTCGACCAGCTCGACAGCGTGAACTTCGCCCGCTCCGGGTGGTTTGCCGCGGCGAGGCTGTACCGGTCAACCGCGCACCTCGGCGCCGAGCAGGACTATATGAAGTGGGGAGCTGAAGGAGGCGCCGCATTCTCCTTCGGTGAGCACACGCTCAACTTCGCAGGAAAGTTGGGAGGCAGTGCCGGGCCCGATCCCTTGCCGCGTTACGACTTCTTCCAGTGGGGTGGGTTCCTGCGTCTCTCGGGCTATGCGACCGGGCAGTTTCTCGGCGAAAGCCTCAAATTTGCGCGACTCATGTACTACACCCGGGTGCTTCGCGGATCGCTTTTCGAGGGAGCCTATGGCGGCTTGTCTCTCGAGGTCGGCAAGATAGGCCGTCCGCTGGTGCCAGGAAGCCTTGAAGGCTGGCTCAAATCGGCGAGTCTTTTCGCCGCCGTCGACACGCCGGTGGGGCCGACGTACCTGGGCTACGGGCAGACGACCGATGGCAGCGGGAGTCTGTATCTCTATGTCGGCAGGCCGTTCTAGCCGCAGGCGATGGGCGGTCAGCGGCTGCGATCGCGGTCTTTCCCAAGGTCAATGAGGCGGGAAGCGTTTTCGGCGGTCGGTGCGCCAGAGGAGCGCGTCAAGCCAGGATGATCGGGTCATCGCATGCAAATTGACCGCGTCGCCTTGCTGCATCCGTCTCCAATCGAGGGTGGCAATACAATCTTCACGAACCAATTTGCACCACCACTGCCAGGAGAACGAGCGATGACACTGCAAAGACGAACACTGCTGATTTCCGGGGCTGCACTTGGTTGCGTCATGTCGATGCAGCCGGCTTTGGCTAGCGATGCGGACGACGCGCGCGGCACCGTCGACAAGGCCCGCGTGACGCTGAACGAAATGGTCAAGGCGAAGGACTTCGATGCCCTGCGCGCTGGACTCAAGTCAGCGAAGGGTGTGTTGATCTTTCCGCAAGTCCTGAAGGCTGGCTTCTTCCTCGGGGGTTCCGGCGGCACCGGCGTGCTGTTGGTGCGCGGTGCCGACAACGCGTGGAGCGAGCCGGCGTTCTACACCATGGGCGCGGTCAGTTTCGGGCTGCAGTTTGGCGGCCAGGCGGCCGAAGTCGTCATTGTGATCAACAACCAGAAGGGCGTTGATCAGCTGATGACCAGCTCGCTGAAGCTCGGGGGCGATGCGTCGGTAGCGGCGGGGCCGGTTGGTGTCGGCCAGGCGGCCAACGTTACGGCCGACTTCGTTTCCTATGCCAAGGCGAAGGGGGCTTTCATCGGCATGAGCGTCGAGGGCTCGGTGCTGGACGTGCGCGAATCGCTGAACAAGGCTTACTACGGCAAGTCGGTGACACCGATCGACATCGTCGTCAAGCGCACCGTGTCCAACAAGCAGTCAGCGGCGCTGCGCAGCGCGGTGGCGCAAGCGAGCAAGTAGCGCGCAGCGCGCAGACAGGCGCGACCGCGGGTCGCGCGAGAGATGCCGCCTTAGGCGGCAGCGACCCGCGTCAGCAGCTGCGGCAGCGAATGGGCCAGCATCGCAATGCCTGAGGCGGTCAGGAGCGTCAGCACGATGCGGTGGAACGCAAGGTCGCTGATGCCGACGTAGACGCGCGCGCCGACCAGCGAGGTGATCAGAATGGCCGGCGCCGTGACGGCGATCGGCAGCGCCATCGAGCTTTGCACGACGCCCGTCGCCAGGTACCCGAGCAGCGTCAAGCCCAGAAAGGCGAGATTGAAGTTCTGGATGATCGATCGCTGAATGTCCCGCGGGTAGCCGCGCAGCGTGCACCAGAGCGTTGGGATCGCGCCGGTCAGGCCGCCGAGGGCGCCGCCAACGCCCCCCATCGCGCCAGCCACACCATCCGCCAGCCGACCGCCTAGCTGAACGTGCGGAAGGCGTCGGGATGCCAGCATCAGCGGACACCAAACGAACAGCACGCCGCCGATCACGGCCTTGAACCAGACCGGATCCAGATGCGGAAGCAGCGTGAGGCCGAGCGGAAGGCCCAGCAGACCGCCCGCCACAAAGGGCATCAGGCGCGCCCACTCGAAGCCACGTCGCAGCGTGACGGCTGCGATCACTTGACCGGTGAAGCCGCCAGCGACCGCCAGTACCGCAGCCAGCTTCGGGTCCAGCGTCCAGGCCCAGATCGACAGTGCCACCAGGCTGAAGCCGAAGCCTGACAAGCCCTGAACGAAGCCGGCCAAGGCAGCCACGCCGACGATCAACCCAAGCGAAGGCTCCATGGCGCGATTGTCGCGTTGGCCTGCGCTGCAAGCTGTCGACCCATCATCGTCGCGGTTGCGCCATCTTCAGCGAAAACCCGGCCGAACTGACATGCACCGGAGCGCTGGCAGCGACCGGCAACTTCAGGCCCGTCACGGGCAAACACTAACGAGCTATTTGCTGACGGATTTCGCCAACCTTTGTGCTTCTTGCTCAGGATCCAGCTTCAATTCGGGATCGATTTCTGACGCGCGCTTGAGCAGGGCCACCGCGGCCGCCGTGTCATTCTCTTTGGCCAACTTCGCGGCGGTTTCGAGCAGGCTGGGATGGATCGGCAGGTTCGGGCAGGTGCGCTCGTAAGGGATCTCGGCGCCGACGAACTTGTGCCATTCCTCGAGCGTCAGGTTGCGCCAGACCTTGCGACAGACCATTTCGGCGATCGCCCCCGTATCGGCGTTGTTCAGCGGGTGCGTCAGATCCCACACCCTCATGGTCGTATCTTCGCTGCCGGTCACGAGGCGTTTGCCATCCGGGCTGTACGCCAGCGCCCACACGCCTTTCTCGTGCCCGGACAGCACGATCGGCACCGCGCCCGGATTGCCGACGTTCCACAGCCGAATGCTGTTGTCCAGGCTTGCGCTGGCAAGCTGCGCGCCGCCGGGGCTGAAACGCACACGCGTGGCGTCCGAATCGTGGCGACCAAACAGCACGGAGGGTTTGTCAGGCGCATTCGGGTCCCACAGTCGAACGGTTCCATCACGCCCGCCGGACGCAAGCCTCTTGCCGTCCGGGCTGAAGGCCACCGACCAGGTTCCGGGCGCCACGTGGCCGATCAATTCCGATGCCGTGGCATCGGGACGAGTCAGGTCTTTGAGGTAGATGGGCGGATGGAAATTGGCCAGGCCGAGGGTCTTACCGCCCGGGCTGAACGCGATCTCGGTGACCCAATTCGGTGTTGACGTGATGAGTTGCGGCTTGGCGTTCTGGTCGTCCAGCGGCCAAGCCCATACACCTCCCATGCCGGTTGCCGTCAGCGTTTTCCCGTCCGGGCTGAACAGCGCGGTCCAGGGCTGTTGCCCCGCCGCCATCGTCGACACAGCCGCAGACGTTGGAGGCGACCGGCTGAGGTCCCAGAGCCGTATCGAGTTGCCATTCCAGCTCGAAGACAACAACCGCTTGCCATCGGCGCTGAAATCCAGCGAGTTGACGTTGCCCTCGTGCCCGCCCAGCGTGATCGGCGCGGCGTCGAGCTGACTCCAGCGCCACAGCCGAATCTTCCCGTCCCCAGCGCCACCACCCGATGCCAGCCATGCACCGTCAGGGCTGAACGCCAGCGATCCGACGCGAGCGGGATGGTCCGTCAGCACCAACGGCCGGCCGCTCGGGGTCAGGTCCCAGAGCCGAAGATAGGCGGAGGTGATTCCTGCCGAGGCCAGGCGTTTGCCGTCGGGGCTGAACGCAACCCCGACAATGAATCCGCCGGGAAGCACGACCGGCGGCCTATCGGGCCGATCGAGCCGCCGCAGACTGATGCCGTCACCGGCACTCGATAAGGCCAGGGTATGGCCATCGGGGCTGAAGTCCAACGAGTTGGCCGGTTTGGACCCCGACTTCAAGACCGTCGGAGCCGCCGATGGCTTGCCGGGATTCCACAGCCGGATTGTCCTGTCCTCGCCGCTGGAGGCCAGGCGAGCGCCATCGGGATCGAAGGTCAACGCCAGGATCGAGCCGTCATGGCCGCGCAGGCTCGCAACCGGTGCCTCGAGATCGGTGGGCCGCCAGAGCCTGATGATGCCGTTCAGACTGCCGGTGGCCAGCGTCGTGCTGTCCGGGCTGAATGCCACCGGCACACCGCCCACCGTACTGCCGTGCGGTCCACTGCCCGCGGGGGCGGGCTGCGGGTCGCTGACCACCACGGGTCCGGCGCCGGGGTTGCCGAGATCCCATACCGCGAACGTGTCATCGCGCTTGCTGCCCGTCGCCATCCAGCGACCATCCGGGCTGAAGGCGACGGACCACACGCCCCCCGGCTGTCTGGACAACTCGACGTACGGCGCGCGCGGATTGCGCAGGTCCCAACGACCGATGGCCCCATCGACGTTGGCCGCGACGAGCGCCTTGCCGTCGGGGCTGAAGGCGAGGGCATACATATGGTTCTTCTGTCCGTTGGCGAACAGCACGTGTCCCGGAAATCCGGCCAACGCGACGGGCGTGGCGTCGGGGCGTGTGAGATCGCGCAAAGTAACTTCCTGCTCGAGGTGATGCGCGCTGGCCAACATCCGGCCATCGGGGCTGAACGCGACAGCCCCTGTGAAACTTCTGGCCAGGATCGGCGAGAAGTAAGGCTTGCCGGCCACCTGACGCAACACCCTGTCCACCTGCGTGCGCAGGGCCGGGCTGCCGGTGGCGGCAAACAGGAAGGCCTGTCGCGCCATCAACGCGCCGGTTTCGTCGTTCAAGGCGGCCTGCTGCTGGGGCGCCTGGATCAGCAGCAGCTGTGCAACTGACGCCAATCGGGCTCGTTCCGCCTCGACGCGACGCGCCTCGGCTGCTGCGCGCGCAGACGCCTCCTGCCTCGCCAGCGACTGTGCCTTCTCACTCTGTGTCCACGCGAAGAGCCACGCCGCTATGGCCACCAGCAGCGTTGCCGCCAGCCCGACCATCGAGCGCCGCATGCGTCTGGCCGCGCGTGCCTGCTCGTCGATGCGCTGGCGCTGCTCTTCGGCGAGCGATTCGGCCTGCCGAAGCTCCTTCTCGCGCGCGGCTTCGCGGGCCTGTGCAGCGGCTTCAATCGATTGCCGGCTCGCCGCAACCAACTCGGGCAAAGATGCGTCGAAACCCAGTTCCGCGGCATCGGGACTGGCCAGCCAGTGCTCGGCTTCCGGCAATTGCGCTTCGTCGAGCAGCCCGCCGCTGCCTTTACCGAGGCGCACCCATTCCGATGCGTTACCTTCCAGACGCCGTCGTATCTGCTCGGCTTCGCGCCGCTCGTCGGCCCAGTGCTGCAGCCTTGACCAGCCGACGATCAGCGACTCGTGCGAGATATCGACCGCCGGCGGATGGTGGTCGTCGCCGCCGCTTCGGGTCAGCAAACGGTGGTCGGTCAGGTGCTCCAGCGTTTGCTCGAACTCATCCCGTTCGTCGGCGGCTGCTCGCAGCGCCTCGACCGGT
>CP070653.1:1058616-1078441 GCA_020354665.1 Burkholderiales bacterium | reverse complement strand
GCCCGCGTCGAGCGGTCGATGGTACGCACGAAACAAATCATTGGGGCGCGCATCGCGCTGCAGCATCGCGCTCGGCCGCGGGAAAACGATAGGTGGTACTAACCCTCGCGCACTGCAGTGTCCACGCGAGTTCGCATTGCCAGGCGCGTCAACACCCGCGCGACGCGCGCGACGCGCACCGACCTACCGCGAACGCACCCGGGCCGGGCCGTCAGATGCTCGCGATCGGCTTCAGCGGGCCCCTGAATTTCTCCTTCAGCGGCGGTTGCAGCAGCGGCGGGAAGTCGACTGCCTCGGACGGCACGTTGGTGTCGGGCAGGCGGTCGAGCAGGTTGCGGATCAGCGTCAGACGGCCGCGCCGCTGGTCGTTGAAGTCGACCAGCGTCCACGGCGCGTACCGGGTGTGCGTGACTTCGAGCATCCCGTCGCGCGCGCGGCCGTAGGCCTCGTACTTCTCGCGTGCCTTCAGGTCGATCGGCGAGAGCTTCCAGTGCTTGAGCGGATCGGCGAGCCGCTCGGCGAAGCGCTCCTCCTGCATCGCCTGGTCGACCGTCAGCCAGTACTTGAACAGCAGGATGCCGTCGTCGACGAGCATCTTCTCGAACACCGGCGCCTGCTTGAGGAACGCCTTGGCCTGGGCCTCGCTGCAGAAGCCCATCACGCGTTCGACGCCGGCGCGGTTGTACCAGCTGCGGTCGAAGAGGACGATCTCGCCGGCGGCCGGCAGGTGCGCGACGTAGCGCTGGAAGTACCACTGCGTCGTCTCGCGATCGCTCGGCTTGGGCAGCGCGACGGTGCGGCACATGCGCGGGTTCAGGGTGTCGGAGATCGCCGCGATCACGCCGCCCTTGCCGGCGGTGTCGCGCCCCTCGACGATGACGACCAGCCGCTGCCCGGTGTGCTGCAGCCAGCGCGCCATGTTGTTGAGCTCGACCTGCATCGGCTCGAGCCGCTCGAGGTATTCGCTCTTGCCGATCGCGCCGCGCTTGGACGCACGGCGGGCGTCCTTGTTGCCCTTGGCCTTCTTGCTGCCCATCGCGGCCTCCCCGTGTCGCTGCCCGCTACGATTTTCCTTATACGTTCTCGCGCGCAGAAACACAAAACCCGCCGGGTCGGTCGGACCGGGCGGGTCGCAGCGGCAGCGCGCCGCCGCTCAGTGGCCGTCGAACGAGACCAGCGTGAACACCTGCAGCCCCGAGTCGCGCAGCCTCTTTGAGCCGTTCAACTCGGGCAGGTCGACGATCGCGGCGCCCTCGATCACCGTGGCGCCGAGCCGCTCGAGCAGGCGTCGCCCGGCCATCATCGTGCCGCCGGTGGCGATCAGGTCATCGATCAGCACCACGCGGTCGCCCGCCTTCACAGCGTCGGTGTGCATCTCCACCGTGGCCGAACCGTATTCAAGCTCGTAGGTCTGCTCGACCGTGGTGAACGGGAGCTTGCCCTTCTTGCGGATCGGCACGAAGCCGAGGTTGAGCTCGTAGGCGACCACCGAGCCGATGATGAAACCGCGCGCGTCGAGCCCGGCGATCGCCGCGGGCCGCAGGTCGAAGTAGCGGTGCACGAACTGGTCGATCAGCACCCGGAACACCCGTGGGCTCGCGAGCAACGGCGTGATGTCCCGGAACTGCACACCCGGCGCGGGCCAGTCGGGCACCGTACGCACGTGGCTCTTGATGTAATCGGCGGGCGACAGCGCGGCGGCGAGGTCCGCGGCGAGCGCTGCGCCACGGGTTGCGGTGGGATTCAAGCGTGCCCCCAGGGGCGGCTACTTCTTGCGCAGCTTCTGGATCGCCGCGAGCTGCGCGGCCATCGCCGCGAACTCGCTCTGCGCGGCGGCCAGGTCGATGTCACTCTTGGCGTTGCGCATCGCCTCCTCGGCACGCTTCTTCGCCTCGTTGGCCTTCGCTTCGTCGAGGTCGCGGCCGCGGATCGCCGTGTCGGCGAGCACCGTGACGCAGTTGGGCTGCACCTCGAGGATGCCACCGGCGACGAAGACGAACTCTTCCTCGCCGTTGTCGGCGCGCTCGATGCGCACCGCGCCGGGCTTGATGCGCGTGATCAGCGGCGTGTGGCGCGGATAGATGCCGAGCTCGCCGACCTCGCCGGGCAGCGCGACGAATCTCGCCTCGCCGTTGAAGATGCTCTCCTCGGCGCTGACGACGTCGACATGAATGGTGTTGGCCATCGTGGAACGACCCCGTGTTATTTACTGCAGCTTCTTCGCCTTCTCGAAGGCTTCGTCGATGCCCCCGACCATGTAGAACGCCTGCTCGGGCAGCGCGTCGCACTCGCCATTGACGATCATCTTGAAGCCGCGGATCGTCTCCTTCAGCGATACGTACTTGCCGGAGGTGCCGGTGAACACCTCGGCGACGTGAAATGGCTGCGACAGGAAGCGCTGGATCTTGCGCGCGCGCGCGACCGCAAGCTTGTCCTCGGGCGAGAGCTCGTCCATGCCGAGGATCGCGATGATGTCGCGCAGCTCCTTGTAGCGCTGCAGCACCGCCTGCACCGAGCGGGTCGTCGTGTAGTGCTCCTCGCCGACGACGTTCGGGTCGACCTGGCGGCTGGTCGAGTCCAGCGGATCGACCGCCGGGTAGATGCCCAGCGCGGCAATGTCGCGCGACAGCACGACGGTGGCATCCAGGTGCGCGAAGGTGGTGGCCGGGGACGGGTCGGTCAGGTCGTCGGCCGGCACATACACCGCCTGGATCGACGTGATCGAGCCGACCTTGGTCGACGTGATGCGCTCCTGCAGCCTGCCCATCTCCTCGGCGAGCGTCGGCTGGTAACCGACCGCCGAGGGCATCCGGCCGAGCAGCGCCGACACCTCGGTGCCGGCGAGCGTGAAGCGGTAGATGTTGTCGACGAAGAACAGCACGTCGCGGCCTTCGTCGCGGAACGACTCGGCGATCGTCAGTCCGGTCAGCCCGACGCGCAGGCGGTTGCCCGGCGGTTCGTTCATCTGGCCGTAGACCATCGACACCTTCGATTCGCTGAGGTTGTCGCTGACGACGACCTTGGACTCCATCATCTCGTGATAGAAGTCGTTGCCCTCGCGCGTGCGCTCGCCGACGCCGGCGAACACCGACAGGCCCGAGTGCGCCTTCGCGATGTTGTTGATCAGCTCCATCATGTTGACGGTCTTGCCGACGCCGGCGCCGCCGAACAGGCCGACCTTGCCGCCCTTGGCGAACGGGCAGATCAGGTCGATCACCTTGATGCCGGTTTCGAGCAACTCGGTGGACGGCGACAGCTCGTCGTAGGTCGGCGCCTTGCGGTGGATCGACGCCATCTGCGTCTGGTCGACCGGGCCGCGCTCGTCGATGGGGTTACCAAGCACGTCCATGATGCGGCCGAGCGTCGCCTTGCCCACCGGCACGGTGATCGGGTTGCCGGTGTCGACCACGCTCATGCCGCGGCGCAGCCCGTCCGAGGAGCCCAGCGCAATCGTGCGCACCACGCCGTCGCCGAGCTGCTGCTGAACTTCCAGCGTCAACGGCGTGCCCTCCATCTTCAGCGCGCTGTAGATCCTGGGCATCGCATCGCGCGGAAACTCGACGTCGACGACGGCGCCGATGCACTGAACGATCTTGCCTTGTGCCATTTCTTCAGTCCTTCAATCCAGTTTCATTGCGATGCCATCGCGTCAGCCGCTGATCGCGGCCGCGCCGCCGACGATCTCGGAAAGCTCCTTGGTGATCGCGGCCTGCCGGGTCTTGTTGTAGATGAGCCTGAGCTCGTTGATCAGGTTGCCGGCGTTGTCGGTGGCAGCCTTCATCGCGACCATGCGCGCCGACTGCTCGGAGGCCATGTTCTCGGCCACCGCCTCGTAAACCAGCCCCTCGATATAGCGCGTCATCAGCTCGTTGATCACCGCCGGCGCGTCGGGCTCGTAGATGTAGTCCCACGCGTACTTCGCCTTCTCGGCCGCGCTCAGCTCGAGGTGCTCGGCGGTCAGCGGCAGCAGTTGCTGGACCCTCGGCTCCTGTTTCATCGTGTTGATGAAGTCCGTGTAGCAAAGGTGCACCGCGTCGAGCTTGCCCTCGACGAACAGGTCGAGCATCGCCTTCACCGGGCCGATCAGCTTATCGATCTGCGGCCTGTCGCCGAGGTGGGTGACGTGGCTGACGACGGGCACGCCAATGCGGTTCAGGAACGCGAGCCCCTTGTTGCCGATCGCCACGGCCGACACCTGCCTGCCCGCACCCTGCACCTCGCGCATCTTCTGCGTCAACGCGCGCAGGATGTTGGTGTTCAGGCCGCCGCACAGTCCCTTGTCGGTCGTCACGACTATGAAACCCACGTCCTTGGCGCTGCCGTCGACCTTGCGCATGTACGGTGAGCGGTACTCCGGATTCGCGCGCGCCAGGTTGGCGGTGATGTTGCGGATCTTCTCGGCGTAAGGCCGCGCCGCGCGCATGCGCTCCTGCGCCTTGCGCATCTTGGAGGCCGCGACCATCTCCATCGCCTTGGTGATCTTGCGGGTGTTCTCCACCGACTTGATCTTGCCGCGGATCTCCTTGCCTACTGCCATCGAGCACTCCTGTCACATAGCGCGCCCGGCCGAGCGCCGGGCCGCGCCAAGCCGGCCGGCGCCCCAAGGGCCACGCAGGGGCCCCAGTGGGGCCCTCGGGGGGCGGCGCACGAAGTCGGCGTGGGGGCGAACATTTCAGGCGAACGACTTCTTGAACGCGGCGATCGCGCTGTTCAGCTCTTCCTCGGCCGCCTTGTCCATCGCCTTCTCGCTGTCGAGCTTGGCGAGCAGCGCCGCGTGGCTGGACTTCAGGTGCTGGTGCAGGCCATGCTCGAACGCCAGCACCTGCTTGACGTCGACGCCGTCGAGGTAGCCCTTGTTGACCGCGTAGATCGATGCGGCCATCAACGAGATCGGCAGCGGCGAGTACTGCGGCTGCTTGAGCATCTCGGTCACCCGCGCGCCGCGGTCGAGCTGCTTGCGGGTGGCTTCGTCGAGATCGGAGGCGAACTGCGCGAACGCGGCCAGCTCGCGGTACTGCGCCAGGTCGGTACGGATGCCGCCCGACAGGCCCTTGATCAGCTTGGTCTGCGCCGCGCTGCCGACGCGCGACACCGAGATGCCGGCGTTGATCGCGGGCCGGATGCCGGCGTTGAACAGGTTGGTCTCGAGGAAGATCTGGCCGTCGGTGATCGAAATCACGTTGGTCGGCACGAACGCCGAGACGTCGCCGGCCTGCGTTTCGATGATCGGCAATGCGGTGAGCGATCCCGTCTTGCCCTTCACGGCGCCCTTGGTGAACTTCTCGACGTAGTCGGCGTTCACGCGCGCGGCGCGCTCGAGCAGGCGCGAGTGCAGGTAGAACACGTCGCCCGGGAACGCCTCGCGGCCCGGCGGACGGCGCAGCAGCAGCGAGACCTGGCGGTAGGCGACGGCCTGCTTGGACAGGTCGTCGTAGATGATCAGCGCGTCCTGGCCGCGGTCGCGGAAGTACTCGCCCATCGTGCAGCCCGAATAGGCCGAGATGTACTGCATCGCCGCCGATTCCGACGCCGATGCGGCGACGACGATCGTGTAGTCCATTGCGCCGTGCTGTTCGAGCGCGCGCACCACGTTCTTGATCGAGCTCGCCTTCTGCCCGATCGCGACGTAGACGCAGAAGAGGTCCTGCCCCTTCTGGTTGATGATGGTGTCGATCGCCACCGCGGTCTTGCCGGTCTGGCGATCGCCGATGATCAGCTCGCGCTGGCCGCGCCCGATCGGCACCATCGAGTCCAGGCACTTTAGGCCCGTCTGCACGGGCTGGCCCACCGACTGGCGCGCGATCACGCCCGGCGCGACCTTCTCGATCACGTCGGTCATCTTCGTGTTGACCGGACCCTTGCCGTCGATCGGCTGGCCCAGCGCGTTGACGACGCGGCCAATCAGCTCGGGGCCGACCGGCACCTCGAGGATGCGGCCGGTGCACTTCACCGTGTCGCCCTCGGAGATGTGCTCGTACTCGCCCAGGATCACCGAGCCGACCGAGTCGCGCTCGAGGTTCAGCGCGAGGCCGAACGTCGGCTGCCCGCCGGGGGTCGGCGGGAACTCGAGCATCTCGCCCTGCATCGCGTCGGACAGGCCGTGGATGCGGCAGATGCCGTCGGTCACGGTGACCACCGTGCCCTGGTTCTTGATCTCCGCCGGGACGCCAAGGCCTTCGATACGGCTTTTGATCAGTTCGGAAATTTCAGCGGGATTGAGTTGCATCTTGGGTTCCTCGACCGGCGTTCGCATGCCGGTCACCAGGTTCTGACGTCTCTAGGGTCTGTCCTCGTCGTGCCGGCGCCTCAGGTCGCCAGCGCGAGCTTCATCTGCTCGAGTCGGGCGCGCACCGAGGTGTCGAGCACCTCGTCACCGACGATCACGCGAATACCACCAATCAGCTCGGGATCGACGACGACGCTGAAATTGAGCGTGCGGCCAAAGCGCTTCTCCAGTGCGGGCGCCACTTCGGCGAGCTTCGCGTCGTCGATCGGATACGCGCTGTAGACCGTGGCATCCGACGTCCCCGACCGCGCCTTGACCAGCGCGTTGAATTGCCCGGCAATTTCCGGCAGCGCGGCCAGCCGCCCGTTGTCGACCACGGTACGCAGCAGGTTGGCGACCTTGGCATCGAACGCCGTCTTTGCGACCGCGGTGATGACCTCGATCACCTGCGCCTCCTCGATCTTCGGGTTGTCGGCAAGGCGCCGCATGTCCGGATGTCCGGCCACCGCCGCCAACGCCTGCAGTTGCGGAATCAGCGCCTCGGCCTGCGCACCCGAAGCCGCCTTGTAAAGCGCTTCGGCGTACGGCCGGGCAATCGTCGCGAGTTCGGCCATGCGCTTAGAGCTCCGTCTTCAGCCGACCCAGCAGGTCGGCATGGACGCCGGCGTTGACCTCGCGGCGCAGGATCTGCTCGGCACCCTTGACGGCCAGCGCGGCGACCTGGTTGCGCAGGGCCTCGCGGACTTTCACGGCCTCCTGCTCGGCCTCGGCGCGGGCCTGCGCGATGATCTTGGCACCCTCTTCACTGGCCTTGGCCTTGGCCTCCTCGATCATCTGCTGCGCCAGCCGTTCGGCGTCCGCCAGCCGCTTGGCAGCATCGTCGCGCGCGGCGGTGAGTTGCTCCTCGACGCGTTTGTTGGCGTTCGCCAGTTCGGCCTTGGCCTTGTCGGCGGCAGACAGCCCGTCGGCGATCTTCCTCGCGCGCTCGTCGAGTGCGGCAGTGATCGGCGGCCAGACGAACTTCATCGTGAACCAGATCAGGATCAGGAACACGATCATCTGAATGATCAGGGTGCTGGTGATGCTCACGGCTCAGGCCTCAAAGAGGGGTGATCGGTGCGCGTGCCATACGCTGCGGGCAGGCCGCGCGGCGACGCCTGGATGCGGCGCCGCCCTTTTCTCTCTTACTTGGGCAGATTGGCGAGCTGGGCCAGGAACGGATTGGCGGTGGTGAACCACAGCGCAATACCCACGCCGATGATGAACGAGGCGTCGATCAGGCCCAGCAGCAGGAACACCTTGGTCTGCAGTTCGCCCATCAGCTCGGGCTGGCGCGCCGCCGACTCGAGGTACTTGCTCGCCATGATGCCCACGCCGATGCAAGCGCCCGCGGCGCCCAGGCCAATGATCAAGCCCACGCCGATCGCAACGAGTCCGATGAGTTCCATTTGGTCTTCCTTGAAGGTGAGGGTTGACGAGGGGTGAAGGGTGGCTCAGTGCGCGTCGTGCGCCTGCCCGATGTAGACCATCGTCAGCATCATGAAGACGTAGGCCTGCAGCGTGATGATCAGGATGTGGAAGATCGCCCAGACGGTGCCGGCGAAGATGTGCAGCGCCGCCAGCACCAGGCCGCCGAGCGATAGCGTGAACGCGCCGCCGAGCAGCGCGATCAGCATGAAGATCAGCTCGCCCGCATACATGTTGCCGTACAGACGCATGCCGTGCGAGATGGTCTTGGAGACGAACTCGAGCATCTGCATCGCGAAGTTGGCGAGCGCCAGCAGCACAAAGCCGACCCAGGTCAGCGGATTGAACGACAGCTTGACCGAACCGAACGGCGCGGCGATCAGCTCGTGGCCCCAGCCGAGCAGCCCCTTGATCTTGACGTTGTAGATCAGGCAGGCGATCAGCACCGCCACCGACAGGCCGAGCGTGACCGAGATATCGGCGGTCGCGACGACGCGCAGGTATGCGTGGTCGGGGTCGTGACCGGTCAAGCTATACAGCCCCTGCCAGATCACCGGCAGCAGATCGACCGGAACCAGATCCATCGCATTGAGCAGGAAGATCCAGACGAACACGGTCAGCGCCATCGGCGCAACCAGCCTGCGGCTGTTCGCGTTGTGCACGATGCCCTTGGCCTGGTCCTCGACCATCTCGACCAGAAACTCCACCGCCGCCTGAAAGCGCCCGGGCACGCCCGAGTTGGCCTTGCGCGCGGCCAGCCAGAGCAGCCAGCATCCCAAGACGCCGAGCGCGACCGAGAATAACACCGAGTCCCAGTTCACGACCGTCAGGTCGACCAGCGAATTCGGCTTGTCGTTCTGCAGATGCGTCAGGTGATGGACGATGTAGTCACCGGCGCTCGGCGCTGCATGCGATTCGGCTGCCATCTGTTCGCTCTTCTTCGTTCACCTCTTGCGGCCGCGCCACAGAAGCGCGAACCAGTACACCGACAGACACGCCGCCAACGCAGCCAGCAACGCCGGCCAGCTGAGCGGTCGAACGACGCTCGGGGCCAGTGCGAGCAGACCCACCGCAGCACCGACCTTCACCGTCTCCCACACCATGACGCTGACGGCAGATGCGGCGGGCGACAAGCTCGCGAGCCGGTTGGTCATCGCGCGCGCCATCAGCGCACTCGGCACCAACGCCGTGAGGACGCCATACAGTGCCGACCACCCGACCTCCTGCCGGCCAGCGACGAGCCAAGCCACGAGCGCCACCCCGCTGCCGACCGCGGCCTGTGCCGCGATCACCCACCAGGGCGACAGCTGAGGGTCCTTCGCCCTCAGCGCCGCCGCCTCCTCGCGCGTCAGCCGCTTGAAGCCGACATCTGCCGTCTCATCGGCATCCCAGTCGCGCCACGCGCCGGACCGAGGCTTCGGTTCGAGCATCGTCGCGTTCCTTGGGGAAACCGTCCTCGACAAACCGCGGAATTATACGAGGTCGAATCCGCCGCTCCAGCGTCCCTGCGCGCAGCTCGGACGTCAGCGTCGCGTCATCACGGTCGGGCCGGCAGTCGCTGGCCGGGCTGCGCTCAAGCGCAAGCGACGTTCGCCGGGCCCGCCGCCCTTCAGGCGGTCGCAACCTCGAGCTTCATCCACGCGTCGATGGCCTGCCCGGGCGCCACCGCGATCAGCCCGTGTTCGAGCGGCTGCGACATGTGGATCGCGTTGGTGACGTGGCTGACCGGCTCGACGCAGAAGAAGTCGCGGTCGCGCGGCGTGAAAACGACCAGGCGGCGCAGCGACGACGTCAGGCGCAGCGAGAGCTTCTCGTCGCGGATGCGGGCAGCGCCGCTCCAGCCCTCGAAGCAGTGATCGAAGTCCAGGTGCGCGACGTCGGCGTCGATGCCCGGTTGCGCCACCTTGCGCGTCGGAAGCTGCAGCGCGTCGGCCTCCCACCGGTCGCTGATTTCGATGTGCAGCCGGCTGCGCGAGCGCTTCGGGAAATACGGATGCCACCCCAGACCGACCGGCTGCTCGATGCTGTCGGTATTGGCGAATACCAGGCTCAGTTCGACCGATTGCGGCGTCAATGCGAATCGCTGGCGCACTTCGAACTGAAACGGCCAATCACCGTCGGCGCGGTGCACGAGCCGCAGCTCGGCGCCCGAATCGCTCGCGTCGGTCACCTGCCACGGGCGCCGCCATGCGACGCCGTGCAGCGCATGGGGGCTGCCTTCGAAGTTGGGCTCGACACGGTAATCGCGG
Source organism: Burkholderiales bacterium (assembly GCA_020354665.1). Lineage (GTDB taxonomy): Bacteria > Pseudomonadota > Gammaproteobacteria > Burkholderiales > Burkholderiaceae_C. Next base: position 1,068,499 of record CP070653.1, on the reverse strand, counting down.
CCACGCCAGCGAAAATGCCGGTGGCCAAGCCGGTTCGAGTACGGCACGAGGGCAAAGCAGCCGCCTGCGCGCGGCTGCGCGAGCGACGCGGGGTCGACGCTGCGCAGCACCGGCAGCCCGCCCAACCACAGGCCCGCCACCGAGGCGCCGATGTCGGGCCGCAACCCGAGCCTCAGATCGCCTGAACGCAGACTGAGCACCTCGCCCGGCGCGCTCACTGCGTGGCCCCGATCGTGTTCAATAACCGCTTTCGTTGGTCCGGGTGCCTGCGGCGGTCGATTGCGCAACGGCCCCCGCGTTCTGCGCGCGCAGCGCGCCGATCGCTGCCTGCGCGCTGCGCATCAGCAGGCCAAGGTCCGAGGCGATCGCGACGTAATCGAATCCGGCGGCGCGGTACTGCGCAACCACCTCGGGCGTGCCGCCTACCGTGCCGACCGGCTTGCCGATCGCCCTGCCGCGCTGCGCGGCACGACCCATCAGCTCCATCACGTCCGGGTGGGTCGACTGGCCGACATGGCCCATCGCGGCCGAAAGATCTCCCGGCCCGAGAAAGATTGCATCGACGCCAGGGACCGCAGCGATCGATTCGAGCGAGCGCACGGCCTCGGGCGTTTCGAGCTGGACGATGACGCCCATCGCGTCATTGGCGGTGCGCGCGTAATTGGCGGTGGTGCCGAACTTCGTTGCCCGGCTCATGCCCGCCAATCCGCGGTTGCCCTCGGGCGGGTAACGCGTCGAGGCCACCGCGCGTCGCGCCTCTTCGGGCGTCTGCACGAACGGAAACAGCACCGTCGTCGCGCCCGCATCGAGCACGCGCTTGACCATCACCGGGTCGTTCCACGGCACGCGCACCACCGGCACCAGCGTGGTTGCTGACAGTGCCTGCAGCATCTGCGCGACCTGCATGACGTCCAGCGGCGAATGCTCCATGTCGATGACGCCCCAGTCGAAGCCCGCGTGGCCGACGGCCTCGGCGACGATCGGGCTCGCCGACATGATCCAGGTGCCAATCGGCGTGTGCTGGCCGGCGGCCTGGAGCAATTGGCGGAAGGCGTTCATCGCGCGTGTCTCCGAGTTCTTCTTGAAGAGCGTTCGTGGCGGCCAGCGGCCGCGATCAATAGATGGTGGGCAGGGGGGCCGCGAGGTCGCATTTCAGGTAATGCGCCCCGGGTATCGGGTTGTAGTAGTACGGCGGCACCTCCTCGAAGCCGAGCGAGCCGTACAGGCCGCGCGCAGCCTCCATGTCATCGAGCGTGTCGAGCAGCATCACCGAATAGCCTGCCGCCACCCCCTCGTCGATCAGCGTCTGCGCGATCTGCCGGCCGATGCCGAAGCGGCGAAACGCCGGCCTGACGTACAGCCGCTTCATCTCGCAGGCATTGGGATAGTCGACGTCGCGCAGCGCCCGCAGCGCACCGCAGCCCGCCAGCTCGCCGTCGACGGATGCGAGCAGCAGCGCGCCGTGCGGCCGCGCGTACTCGCCGGGCAGGCCCGCCAACTCGCTGTCAAAGCCCTGGAAGCATAGGTCGATCGCGATGCTCTGCGCGTACTCGCGAAACAGCAGCCGCGTGGCCTCGACGAGCTCAGGGGTGTCGGCGCTGAACAGACGTATGTCGGGAAGGTCCATCGGCGGTGGCCTGTGCCCCGGCGGATCGATCGCGAGGCGGGCCCGATCGGCTGCAGTGTAGCTGCCGCTACCCGGCGTGGCCACGCCGCCCGCCCTTCGGCCACGATTCACAGGCCCGAGAGGCTGACGATCCAGACGACCGCCGCCGCGCACGCGGCGACGATGACAGCGGCAACGACGCGCGTCCCCGCATGGTCCCGCGACATCGGCACCGGGTCGGCGAGCGCCTTGTCGCCGTGCAGCATCGGACTGACGAGGTCGCGCCCTTCCTTGAGGCGGTAGAACACGACCGCTCCGACGTGCAGTACCACCAGCCCGATGATCAGCCACTGCCCGAAGTTCTTGTGCCAGCCGGTGGCCAGCCGGCTGGTCTGCGAAGAAACAAACCGGATCAATGGCCCGGTGGTGGCGATCTCGTCGTCGGCCACCAGTCCGGTGGCAACCTGCAGCGACAGCACGACGAGCATCGCGAGCACGGACAGACCGGCCAACGGACTGTGCCCGACGTCGAAGTGATCGTCGGGTCGGTGCATGCCGCGCAGATAGCGCGCGAGCCGTGCCGGCGTCGGCAGAAAACTGGCGAAGCGCGACCAGTAGCCGCCGACCAGACCCCAGACGAAGCGAAACGCCAGCAACGTGAGGGCGAGGTAGCCGAACCTCACATGCCAGGCCATCGCGTTGCCGGCGACCTTGGCTGTCACCACCGAGCTAACGACGGTTGCGGCGAGCATCCAGTGGAATACCCGCGTCGGCAGGTCCCAGACGCGCACCGTGCGCAACGCGCGGTGGCTGACGGCAGGATCGGGCGCGTCGCTTTGACTCATTGGATGTCGGTTCTTGTTCGGGCGGCGTCGTGACGATAGCGCGGCGCGCTAGCCGCCCGCGCCGCAGCCGGACAATCCCGCTGCCGCAGTCGGAATTCGGGTTGCGGGGGAATAAGCGGCGGCGGCGCTGCGTATGCTGCGCGTCGGACACCGGTGGCAAGCTCGCCCGCCGGATCGTCCGCCAGCGCCCCGCCCCTTGTCACCCCGAAGGAAGGAACGACGTATGAACCGCCTGCTTCTTGCCGCCGCAACTGTTGCCAGCATCGCCACCGCCTTGCCCGCTGCAGCCCAATTCGCCAAGCCCGAACAGGCGATCAAGTACCGCCAGAGCGCGATGGCGCTGCAAGCCAACCACCTGGGGCGGCTGTTCGCGATGGCCAACGGCAAGGTTCCGTTCGAAGCCAAAGTCGCGGCCGAGCAGATCGAGATCGTCGCGATGCTCAACAAGCTGCAGTTCGCCGCCTTCGTCGACGGCTCCGACAAGGGCGACACCCGTGCCAAGCCGGAAATCTGGAGCCAGCGGGACAAGTTCAACGCGCGCGAGGCGAAGAGCCACGAAGACGTCGCGAAGCTCGTCGCTGCGGGCAAAACGGGTGACTTCGAGCAGATCAAGGCGGCGGTGGGCGCAGTCGGACAAAGCTGCAAAGGCTGCCACGACGAGTTCCGCAAGGAGTAGCGGCGCGCCGTTCGGCGCCGGCGCCCTGGCGTCGAGGTCAGGCCAGCGCCGGCCCGGCAAGCGCACCAGCGGCGCCCGTTGCGATGCGGGCGCACGCTGGATTCACAGCACCATTCGTCTTACCGATTGCCTTCGCCGGCCAACGCAACGCTGAGCTGGAAGATCGCTTCGCTCGGGCATGAATCGCCGTGTCCGTCATGGTTGTGTGACGGGCCATCCCCCTGCAGTGCACGCAGCAGCCGCGAAAAGGTGGCTTCGCCGGCTGGGGCGGACTCGAGCGTTGCGGTCTTCGCGTCCAGCTTGTAGATCGACTCGCCTTCCTTGATCGTCTCCGTCACTTTGATCCGGTCAAGGGTTTCGGGTTTGACGGCGGTCGGGTCCTTCGAAAGGATCACGAAGTCGGCGAGCTTGCCCACTTCGATCGACCCCTTCGACGCCTCCTCATGGTGCTGCCAGGCCGGCCAGATCGTCATCGCCTTCAACGCGGTGATCACGTCCACCCGGTGCTGCGGTCCGATGACCTTGCCAGAGCCCCGCGCGATGCGGTTGACCGTTGCATGGAGCACGCGCATCGAGTCCGGGAAGGCCACCGGGGCGTCGTGGTGGCTGGAGAACATCATGCCGCGTTTGCGCAGCCAGCCGGTCGGCGAGATGTTCTGGCCCAGCTTCGGTCCGACCGTGTGTTGGGTATGCCAGTCGCCCCAGTAAAAGGTGTGCATCGGGAACAGCGACGGGAATACGCCGAGGCGCTTGTACGAGTCGACCTGGTCCTCGCGCTGGAATTGTCCGTGGATCAACGCCGGGCGAAGGTCCTTGTCGTTGCCGTGCTTGAGTTGGGCGACCGTGATGGCCGCAATGAGCAGGTCCGACGCGGCCTCGCCGTTGGCGTGGGTGATGATCTGGACGTCGTTCGCATAGGCCCAGTCAACCGCATCGATGACCTGGCCCGGCGTCGCGGCGGGGTAGCCGCGGTAGCCCGGCGCATAGTTGCCGACCGGCTTGTAGTACGGCCGGTCACGCCAGGCGGTGAAGCCTTGCGGCGACCCGTCGATGGTCAGCTTGGCACCGGCGACGCGGAAGCGGTTGACGTACGTCGTGCTGGCATTCTTCTTGATGAAATCACGATCGACGAGCACGTCCGGATAAGTCTCGACATCGATCTTCAAGCTGCCTTCATCGGCCACTTGACGCATGATGGCCACGGTTCCGGGGACAGAACGGCCTTCTTCCGCCGTGGTGTAGCCGTAGCGTGCCCACATCTGCGTGCCGGCGCGGAAGAAGGCCTTGGCTCCGTCGGCGCCCACCTGACCGAGCAGCTTGAGCACGACCGGAAAAGCCGCTGTCTCCTCCAGGACGCCGTCGGGCTCCTTGCTGCCCGGGCGGCGGCGGATGACACCGCCCTCCGGGTCGGCAGTGTCGGCCGTGACGCCCGTCATCTCGAGCGCTTTCGAGTTCACGGCAGCCAGGTGGCCGGACTGGTGCACCAGCAGAATGGGGACGTCCGCGGAAACTTGATCGAGGTCGTCGCGGGTGGGATGGCGGCGTTCGGCCAGCGTGGAGTTGTCGTAACCGAAGCCGACGATCAGGTTGACCTTCTTCACGGTGGCGTCGTTGGCCGCCATCCATGCGCGCAGCGTTTCTTGTAGCGAGGCGATGTCGGTGACTTTGCCGTCCGGTGGCGCAAGGAGGTTGGCTGATAGAGCCTGCAGGCCGCCCATCAAGACGTGACCGTGCGCGTCGACGAAACCCGGAAGCAGGGTGCGGCCGCCGAGGTCGATCACCTCAGTCTGCGGGCCCTTGAACTTCATCACGTCGGCCTTCTTGCCGACGGCAACGATCCTCCCGCCACGTTCGGCCACCGCCTGGGCGCGCATCGCCTTATCGTTCAGGGTCAGGATCGGGCCGCCGGTCCAGATGCGGTCGGCACTTTCCAGGGCGTACGCGGGTGCCGTCAGCGAAGCGCACAATACCGTCGTTGCGAGCATTTGCAGGACGGGCATTGCAATCTGCATCGATGAAATTCTCATCAACTCCTCTCTTGCCATTTACTCAAGACGTGGTCCGCATCCTAACGTCCAAGAGCAACAGACAGGCAGGATCCGCTCGGCTTCTTCGAGCCATCCGCGTCCCTCGTCTCGGCAGGTCTTGACCCGCTGTTCCCTGCATTGCTAGGCCGGCGCGAAGCCGAGCACGACGCGGCGCGTTGCCGCTGACTTCTTCTCGATCTTCATGACCACCACGGCACCGATCTCGGCGGTGTTGGCCACGTGGGTGCCGCCACAGGGCTGCAGGTCGACACCCTCGATCTCGACCAGTCGTACGCGGCCCACGCCGCGGGGCGGCTGCACGCTCATGCTGCGCACGAGCTGGGGATTGGCGTCGAGCTCGGCATCGCTGATCCAGCGCAGCTGCACCGGGTGCGCCTCGGCCACGAGCCGCGCGAGTCCCGCGTTCAGCTCGGCCTTGTCGAGCGGCTCGGTCATGTGGAAGTCGAGTCGCGCATACGCGGCCGTGATCGAGCAGCCGTCCACCGGATGCGGCACCAGCGCGCACAGCAGATGCGTCGCGGTGTGAAAGCGCATGTGCGCACGGCGGCGTGCGACGTCGATCGATGCGGTGACACGGTCGCCCGGCTGCAGTGGCACCGCGCCGGCCGCTCCGCCGTCAGCGGGCAGGTGAACGATGCGGCCCGGCGCGTCCCGTCGCTTGCGCGTATCGACGATCGATACTTCGCGTCCGTCGGCGCTACGCAGCACGCCGGCATCGCCGGCCTGGCCACCGCCTTGCGGATAGAACACGGTGCGGTCGAGTTCGATGCCTTCCCCGTCGACGACAACCACGGTGGCATCGCATGAAGTCAGCGTGGCGTCGTTGCGAAACAGCTCGTCGGTCATGGTTCACCTGCGGTCGGCCGGACCCCGGATCGTAAGCGCCGCCGGTACGCAGGGTGTTAGAGGCAGCCACCTTCGAGCAGCAGCTCACCGCGCGGACACCGCAGACGGGCACGGATCGGCGGCGCGGCGGGGTCGTCTGAAACCACCACGCCGGGCACCGCAGCGAGCGCGAGCGCATCAACGGCTTGCGGCGGCATAGCACCGAGTTCGACGCGGAGCAGTTCAACACCCCGCTCGGGCATCGCCTCGGTCGGATGTCGCCCGGTCCATTCGATCAGCGTCGGCACCGCGCCGCACGCCAGCGGCCTTCCGTCGTCGGGCACCGTGATGCGCCAGCGCAGCAGGCCGTGCGGCGTGTCGCGCTCGGCCGCGACAGCCGGACCGGGGTTGAAACCAGCGGCAACGAGGCGCTGGCGCACGTCGTCGAGCGACGAAGTCCTCGCCACCCAATGCACGAGCCGTGGCGCCGCCTTGACTGCGGCACGCAGTGCCGCATCGTCGATACCGAACCAGCGCGTTCGCCGCGGCGGTGCCGCCGCCGGGTCGACCGCGATGATCTCGAGGTACGAAGCTGCATACGCGCCACCCAGCCTGAGCAGCCGGTTGTGGGTGCCCATCAGCGCGTGGCGGCCGCCTGGACCGGGCTCGACGCCGAGGGACGATGCACACCACGCAGCGCCCTGCTCGAGCGAGTCGGCAACGATCACCAGGTGATCGAGCTCGACGCTCACAGTCGCACCGTTCCGTCGATGCAAGGCGCGACGTGTCCGCCGATCCAGACCGTCTCACCGTCGCGCTCGACGAACACGCGCCCGGCGCGGCCGAGCGCCCCGCCCTGGGCTGCCACGTAGGAGGCCGGCGCGACGTCGTCGTCGAACAGCCATTGCGCGAGGCTGGCTTGCAAGCTGCCGGTGACCGGATCCTCGGTGATGCCCACCGGCGCGGCGAACGCGCGCACCTCGAACGCGGTGTCCGAACCGCTCGGTTGCGGCGCGACCACGCCGACCAGTGCAAGCGACTTCAGCGCGGCGTGATCGGGCTTGAGCGCGCGCACCTGGGCCGCATCGGCCAAGCGCAGCGCCAGCCAACGCGGTCCGTTGTCGAGCCAGCTCGCGGCATCGACCTGTTCACGCGACACCGCGAGCGCGGTGCAGACGTCGGCGAGCAGCGCCGCGGCCACCGGCTCGCGCCGCGACGGCGGCGCGGCGAACGCGAGGCGGTCCGCGGTGCGGCGCACGCGAACCAGCCCGATGCCGCACTGCTGCACGACGATGCCGGGCTGGCGCGGTGCACCGCCGGCATCGAGCCAGGCGTGGCACGAGCCGAGCGTCGGGTGTCCGGCAAACGGCAGTTCGCCGCCGGGCGTGAAGATGCGTACCCGGTAGTCGGCTGCAGGATCGGTCGGCGGCAGCAGGAACGTCGTCTCGGAGAGGTTCGTCCAGCGCGCAAACGCGGCCATCCGGGCCTCGTCGAGACCGGCCGCGTCGTGCACGATCGCCAGCGGGTTGCCGAAGGTCAGCGTGTCGGTGAAAACGTCGAGCTGGGTGAAACGGCGTGGCGTCATGCGACCTCTCCCCGTTGCGAAGCGACTCGCGAAGCATACGCACGCTGCGCTCGACGCCGGTGCCCCCGCGTCGAGCGGCGCAGCACCTTCATCACGAGGCGGTTGCGCGGATCGGCATGCGTTTGCCCGCCCAGACGGTGGCGATCACCGCCAAGGCGAACATCACCGTCGCAGCATCGAGCGATTCACCGAGCAACGGTACCGCGAGCAGCATCGATGCGAATGGCTGGACGAGCTGCACCTGGCTGACACGCACCGTGCCGCCGAGTGCGAGCGCGCGATACCACGCGAAGAAGCCGAGCCACATCGAAAACACGCCCAGGTAAAGAAACCCGCCCCACGCCGCCAGCGTCGCTGGCGCGCTGGGCCGGTACCACCAGGCCAGCGGCAGCGTGAGCGGCAGCACCAGCACCAGCACCCACGAGATCACCTGCTGCGGCGGCATGTCGCGCGCGAGTTGCGCGCCGCTGACGTAGCCAAACGCTGCGCTCGCCACGGCCAGCAGCAGCAGCACGTCGGCAGCCTGCAGCGCGCCGCCGCCGCGCCACGCGGCAAACGCCACGACGAGCGCGGTACCAGCCAACGCGCACACCCAGAACCCGAGGCTCGGTCGCTGGCGCAGCCACGCCGCGCCGACCGCGGCAGTGGCCAACGGCAGCAACCCCGAGATGACCGATGCATGCACCGCATCCACGCTGAGCACGGCCCAGCCGAGGAACAGCGGCCAGCCGAACACGACGCCCGCCGCCGTGAATGCGAGCACCAGCCACTGCCTACGCCGCGGCCAGGGTGCACGGACCCACGCGAGGTACGCGGCCGCCAGCAGGCCGGCTACGGCGGCGCGTCCGATCGCGACGAACTCCGCTGGCAACGGCAGCGCACTGCCGCTCACCGCGCCGGGGCCGGTCGCCAGCCGCGTCATCGGGATCGACAGCGCGAAGACAAGCACGCCGAGCACGCCGAGCAGCATGCCGCGCGTGGCTTCGCGTGGCGAGTGGGTTGCCGGCGATGGTAGGCTGCTCATGCGAGCCCAGTGCTCGCGGGCGTCGGTCGCACGCAGGCGCGCTGTGTTGCGTTCGCGCCGGCTACGCGTCGCGATGGCATCGGGCGGGCGCGTGCGCAGCGCGAAAAGACACAGTGGCGCATCGCGCAAACGCAGCCTCGCCGCAACGCCGTCATCCGTATTTGCGAGCAGGTCGTCGGAAGGCGGCTGGACATCGGTTACATTTGCACACCGTCATCGGGGCCCCATGTTCGAACCTACGATCCCGTTCGGTGAGCCGGAGCTGATGCGCGTCAGCGCCTTTCAGCGTTACCTCGACGAGTTGGTCCGGCGTGCGGGGGGCTCTGGAATCACCTCACGATTGTCCGCCCTCAGCCTCTCGCTGATGGAAGACCTGTTGCGGTTCGAGCACGACGGCCGCGTGTCCGAACCGCTGGAGGTGATGGCCGCTTGCGTGCGACACGCGCAGCGCGTGACCGTGCACCTGAAGAACGACACCCGGGTCGTGCCGCTGACGATCTTTCCGCAGGAGCGGCTGGTGCACTGCCCGGTGGAGCTCGAACGATTGCTGATGCTGCGGCTCACCGAGCTCGAAGTGCTTCATGTGGAACCGGCGCTGCTGCGCCCGCCGGGCGACCCCGAGCCGGCGCTGGTCGGTGACCTGCCGCTGTATCGGCCGCTCGGGACGCTGCTGTGGGACCTTGCGCTGCGCGGCGGGCGCGGCGAGTTGCTGCCCGAGATCGCCGGGCCGGCGGCCTATCGTGTGTCCCCCGGTCTGGACCTGACCGGCTTGAATTTGTCCGGATCGATGCTCGCGGCCGTGCAGCGGCTGCGCCGCGAGACCACCAACCTGCGCGATCTGTCGCGCTGGCCCGGTTTCGATCGGGAGCGGGCAATGCGCTTGCTCAACGCGCTGTACCTGCAGGCCGGGCTGATCGTGAGCCGCACGCACCCCAACGCGACGAGCGAGTCGTGGTTCGGCGGCCTCGGGTTGTGAGGCGGCGCATTCTGCGTTCGGCATCCGCGCGCAATCAACTGGCCGGGCTGCGCTGATCGGGTCGCACGTGCGGGGCGAGCCGCTGCTCGGCCTCGTCAACATCCACTGGCGCCCCCGCGCCGTCGACGACCGGCTGCTCGTAATCGCTCCAGCCGCGCATGCCGGTCCTCAGCGAGACCACGTTGGTGAAGCCGAGCTGCTGCATGACGTCCGCCGCCAACAACGAGCGCTGGCCGGAGCGGCAGATGACGACGATCGGCCGCTCACGATCGGACGCAAGCAGCGGCTCGGTCTCGTC
>CP070653.1:1045126-1058516 GCA_020354665.1 Burkholderiales bacterium | reverse complement strand
GGCCGTGCGAGTGGCCGTGCGAGTGGCCGCGCGTGTGGGAGTCGGAGTGGGAGTGCGCGTGTCGGTCTGCGTGCGCCGGCTCGCGGCCATGCGGGTGGCCGTGACCCTGGAACGCGCTTGCCTCGGCCTGCGCACCGGCTTCGGGCTCGAATGGGGCCTGCTCCTCAGTCACGATCAGATGCATGCCCCTGAGCAGATCGGCCAGCACAGGGTCGGGTTCGAGCTTCAGATGGTCGGCCTGCAACTCGAGCTGTACGTGCCGGTTGCCCAGGTGATAGGCCGCGCGCAGCAGGTCGAGCGCGCTGCCGTGCTCGGCGCAGGGGCGCACCACCATCACCGCTTGAACGGCCGCGTTGACCCGGATCAGGGAGCCGTTTTCGCATACCAGCACATCGCCGCCACGCACCACGCTGCCGCGTGGTAGGAACACACCGAGGGGCCGGCCGCTAGAGTCGGTGGCGTCGAAGCGGCTCTTCTGCCGCGTGTCCCAGTCGAGGTCGACGGTGGCTGCGCGCTTGAGCAATACGGAGGCGAGGCCTTGGCCTTGGGGGACGAGCTTGTTGACGGTAAGCATGGTTGTTCTCGGTTGCGCGCAGCGTTATAGCAGTTCGCGCAAGAGTGTTTGGCCTGGCGGGCAGGACCCGACCCCGTCTCCGAGCAAGCCGTTTGGCCGATGTCCGCGATACGCCTAGCATCACGATCCCTGATGGAGGCATTGCAATGCTGATCTTTCGGCAGCTGTTCGACACCCATTCGTCGACCTACACATACTTGCTCGCTGACGGCGACCGCGGTGAAGCGGTGCTGATCGACCCCGTGTTCGAGCACGCGCGGCGCGACGCCGCGCTGCTGCGCGAATTGGGGTTACGCCTCTCGGCCACGCTCGAGACGCACGTGCACGCCGACCACGTCACGGGCGCGTGGCTGCTCAAACAGCGCACGGGCAGCCGCATCATGGTGGCAGCGGCCAGCGGTGCCGACGGCGCAGATCGGCTGCTCGCGCACGGCGAGACGGTGCAGTTCGGCGCGCGGACCATCCAGGTGCGCGCGACGCCTGGGCACACCGACGGCTGCCTGACCTACGTGCTGGATGATGAGCGCATCGCGTTTACCGGCGATGCGCTGCTGATCCGCGGCTGCGGGCGCACCGATTTCCAGCAGGGCAGTGCATCGCGCCTGTACCGGTCGGTGCACGCGCAGATCCTGTCGCTGCCGTCGCATTGCCTGCTCTATCCGGCGCACGACTACAAAGGTCTCACCGTGACCAGCGTCGAAGAGGAGCGGCGCTTCAACCCGCGCTTCGGCGGCGACAGCAACGAGGCCGACTTCGCGGGCTACATGAATCACCTCGGGCTGCCGCACCCCAAACTGATCGACATCGCGGTGCCCGCCAACCTGCGCTGCGGTCGGCCCGGGGGAGATATCGCGTGGCCGCCGGACCCTGTGTGGGCGCCGCTCACCTGGACATTCGCGGGGCTGTGGGAGATCGAACCGGCCGCGCTGGAGGAAATCGTCGCCAGCGTGCAGCTCGTCGACGTGCGCGAGGCGGGCGAGTTCGCCGGACCGCTTGGCCACCTGCGCGACTCGCGGGTGATTCCGATGGCCGAGCTGCCGGCGCGGATCGGCGAGCTCGACCGCTCGCGGCCGGTGGTCACGGTGTGCCGCTCGGGCACGCGTTCAGCGCAGGCCGCGGTCCTGCTCGACAAGGCCGGTTTCAAACAGGTGGCCAATCTCGCCGGCGGCATGCTGCGCTGGCGCGCGGCCGGTTATCCGGTCGAAGGTGGCGTCGCGTAGCGGTCTCTTGAAGCAGCCGAGGGTGCGCGTACCTCCATGAGCATTTGAACTGCCTGCCAGCACAGCCGGTGACAGCGATCGCGTCGGCTCGGCTGCCATCGCCGGATGCGGTGACCGCATGAACTCAAGCGCGACAGTGCGCCGGCGGATCGCGATCTGAGCCCCGGCTATCCGTGATGCAGGCGCGCCGACCGGCGCGGCCGCTGCCCGACAATGCGCGCATGCGCCTGCCTCCCCCGTTGCCCGCGCTGCTCGACGTGGCGGTCGTGCGCACGCCTGCGCAGCTCGGGTGCGCATCGTGAGCAGCGTGATGCCGGCACGCGCCGGGCTGTCGCCGCTGCTCTTCGGCGGCACGATCTTCAGCAGCTCGTTCCTGCTCTTTCTGGTGCAGCCGCTGATTGCCAAGCAGATCCTGCCTTGGTTTGGCGGGTCCGCTGCGGTGTGGACGGTGTGCATGGTGTTCTTCCAGGTCGTGCTGCTGGCCGGCTACGCCTACGCCGACGGGGTCGCCCGGTGGCTGGCGCCGCGCGCACAGGCGATGTTGCACGCTGGGGTGCTGGTGGTCAGCCTCGCGAGCTTGCCGATCGTTGCCAGTGCGCGCTGGAAGCCGGCTGACGAATCCGACCCGACCGGGTGGATCCTCGGCCTGCTCGTCGCGACGATCGGTCTGCCGTACTTCGTGCTGTCGACCACCGGCCCGCTGCTGCAAGCGTGGCTCGCGCGGGCGCCTTGGGCGGCGCGCGTCTACCGCTACTTCTCGCTATCCAACTTCGCGTCGCTGCTCGCGCTGCTCGCCTATCCGGTGGTGATCGAGACGACACTGCCGCTGCGCTTGCAGGCACTCGGCTGGTCGGCGGCGTACGTCGCGTTCGTGCTGCTGTGCCTCGGCAGCGCTTTCGTGGCGTCGCGCCTGGCCGCGCGCTCGCCGGCCGGCACGCAGGCGTTGGCGGCACTGCCTGCCGAGCCGCCAAGGGTCGGTCCGGGTACGCAGTGGCTCTGGCTCGCGTTGCCGGCGCTCGGCTCGTGGCTGTTGCTCGCGGAGACCAACCACATCACGCAGCACGTCGCGTCGATTCCGTTCCTTTGGATCCTGCCGCTGTCGACCTATCTGCTCACGTTCATCCTGTGCTTCGAGAGCGATCGGTGGTACCGGCGCCGCGTATTCCTTCCGCTGGCGGTGGTGGCGTTGCTCGTCGGAGCGTTCGGTCTCGTCGATCACATCGGAACCGCTGTCAAGACGGCCGTACCGCTCTACGTGGGCACGCTGTTCGTGCTGTGCATGGCGCTGCACGGCGAGACGGCACGCCTGCGCCCGCCGACGTCGCAGCTCACGCGCTTTTACCTGATGCTGTCGGCCGGCGGTGCCCTCGGCGGCATCGTCGTCGGGCTCGTCGCGCCCCAGGTGCTGCGCGGATATTACGAACTGGGCATCGGTTTCGTGCTCACGGCGGCGGCGGCGGCGATCGTATTGCGAAGCCGGCGCATCGGCGTGGCGGCCGGCAGCGTGGTCGCATTGGTCTGCGCCGGCTTCCTCGCGCAGCAGGTGGGCTTCGATCGCAAGGGCGCGCGGCGCCTCGAACGCAATTTCTACGGCACGCTGCAGACCTTCGATCGCCTGACGGGCCCGCCGCGGGAGCACCAGCGCATTCTCTGGCACGGCTCGGTCAAGCACGGCGAGCAGTACCTCGATGCAAGCCGACGCCGCGAGCCCACCGCCTACTACGGCATCACGTCGGGCATCGGACGCGTGCTCACGCACCTGCCGCCGACGCCGGCGCGAATCGGCCTGGTCGGGCTCGGGGCCGGCACGCTTGCGACCTACGGCAGGACGGGCGACGTCTACCGCATCTACGAAATCGATCCGCAGGTGTTCGAGATCGCGCGCAGCGAGTTCACCTTCCTCGCCGACAGCCAGGCCGCGCTGGAGGACGTGGTGGGCGACGCGCGCCTGGCGCTGGAGCGCGAGCCGCCGCAGCGCTTCGACGTGCTCGCGATCGACGCGTTCTCCGGCGGATCGATCCCGATGCACCTGCTCACGATACAGGCGATCCAGGTCTACATGAAGCATCTGCAGCCCGGCGGCGTGCTCGCGTTCCACTTGACCAACCGGTTCCTCGATCTGCCGCCGGTGCTCCTGCTCAATGCGCGCGAACTGGGATTGCACGCCGTGCTCGCGCACGACGAGGCCGAGGACTCGGACTTGCGGCGCACTGACTGGGTGCTGGTGAGCCGCGATGCGGCGCGGCTCGCTCAGCCCTGGATCGCCGAAGTGGCCGTACCCGCCCATCCGATCCGCGGGCTGCGGCCGTGGACCGACGACTTCAATGACCTGCTGCGCGTGCTGAAATGACGCGCCACGCGGCTCTTACCGAGCCGACCAGAAGTCGCGGTGCAGCGCCCCGATCTCGGGCGCGACTTCGGCCACCGGGCCGATCACTTCGATCGCCTTCTGGCCGCGCGCGAACAGTTCGCGGCACGGCAGCGCCAATGTGGGATTCTCCGGATGCGCGCCGGTCATCGCGAGCAGGGCGCTCTCCTCGAGACCGTAGACGAGTCGGCCGATGTGCGCCCAGTACAACGTGCCGGCGCACATCGCGCACGGCTCGACGGTGATGACCAGCGTGCAGCGCCACAGCGTTCGCGCGTCGAATCGGTGCGCCGCCTCGCGGGCGAGCACGGCCTCGGCGTGGTTGATGCTGTCGACGTTGCCCTGCTCGAGCAGCACCGTTTCGTCGTCGGGGCCAACGAGCAGTGCGCCGAACGGGTGGCGTCCGTCGGCGAGCGCGCGCAGCGCAATCGCGTTGGCCGCGCGCAGGTGTCGGACGGCCTGCGTGGGCGTCATGCGCGGGCCGCTTTCAAGCCCTAGCGCTTCGCACCAGCGAAGATGTTGCGCTCGGCTGCGGTGGGCAGGAAGCTGCCGTTCCACACTGCGGCCGGGTTGACGCGCTCGCGCGTGCCGAACGCGTCGGAGACCTGGCTGGCCATCAGCGCGAGCCGCGCGCCGTTGACGTCGCCAAAGCCGTCGGCCTTGGCATCGGGGGTAAAAATGCTCTGGTCGATCGCGAGCTGCAAGCGACGCAGTTCGGTCGCCTCGTTGACGAGCCCATCGCGTCGCTTGACGGCTGCCACCGCCGCTTTCGGGTCGGCGATCACGTCGCGCACGCCCTTGCTGAAAGCGCGCAGAAACGCCTTCACCGCCTCCGGGTTCTTCTTGACGAACTCCTCGCTGGCGATCACTGCATTGCCGTAGAGCTTGACGCCGTGCTGTGCGTAGCCCAGCGTCACCACGTCGTCGGTCTTCGTGCCCTGCGCTTCGAGGTTCACCAGCGCTGTGAACGAGAAGCCGGTGATCGCGTCAACGTCGCCGCGCAAGAGCATCGCTTCACGCAGCGGCGGGTCCATGCTCATCCACGCCACATGCTCGATCTTGGTCGCCCTGGCGAAGATCGGCCAGGCGCGCCGGCCGGCGTCGGACACGGGCGCGCCAAGCCGCTTGCCCTCGAGATCCCTCGGCGTGCGAATTCCGCTCTTCTTCAAGGCGATCACCGCGGCCGGCGTGTTGTTGTAGACCATCATCACCGCCACCGGCTTGTTGGGAGCCGTCGGGCTGTTCGCGTGAAACTCCATCAGCGCGGCCATGTCGGCAAATCCCATGTCGTAGGCACCCGAGGCGACGCGTGAGACGGTTTCGGCGGAGCCGTTGCCGGCCTCGATCGCGACGTTGAGTTTCTCGGCCTTGAAGTACCCCTTGTCCGCCGGCAAGACGAACAGGGCGGCCGGGCCCTCGAAGCGCCAGTCGAGCTGGAACTTGACCTGGGTCTCTTGCTGGGCGCGCACCGGCAGCGCGGCGGCGAGGGCCATCGCGGCAGCGCTGAACAGAGCGAATCGACGGTGCAGGGCACGCACGGTGATCGAAGCAAGGTTTCGTGGATCGACAACAGGAGGACTTGAAGCAAATTGTGTGCGCGCAGCGGCGCACCAACCCACAGCATTTCCCCTCGTTGTGCCTCGGTTCAGGGCGTCAGCAGGTCGAGCAGGGTGCGTGCCACCACCTTGGTCGCGCGTCGCAGGTCCTCGAGGAGGATGTGCTCGTCGGCGCGCTTGGCGTTGCTTTCGAGCACCGTGCGCGGGCCCGCGCCGTAGATCGCGGCAGGGATTCCCCGGGCACCGAACAGCCGCACGTCGGTGTACAGCGGCGTACCCGACGTGGGGATCGGTTCTCCGAACACGGCCTCGCCGTGCCGCTGCAACGCCTGCACGAGCGGTGCATTGCCGGCGTCGGGTTTCCACGCATTGGCCAGCAGCAGCCGCTTGATGTCGACGCGGATGCCTCCGATGCGGGCCGCCACGGTGGTGATCACGTGCCTGACGTCGGCCTCGACCCGCGCCGGGTCCTCCTCAGGGATCATGCGCCGATCGAGCCGCAGCATCACCTTGCCCGGCACGACGTTGGTGTTGGTGCCGCCCTCGATGCGTCCGACATTCAGGTACGGATGCGTGATGCCCGGCACCTGCGAGGTGATTTCGCGATAGCGCCGGTTCTGTTCGTACAGCGCGTTGAGGATCGCCACCGCGCCCTGCAGCGCGTCGATGCCGGTGTCGGGGACCGCGGCGTGCGCCATCTTCCCGTGCACGGTGACTTCCAGCTGCAGGCAGCCGTTGTGGGCCGTGACGACCTGGTAGCTGAATCCCGCGGCGAGCAGGAAATCGGGCGTGGTCAGCCCCCTCTCGAGCAACCGGCCGGGGCCGAGTTCGCCGCCGAACTCCTCGTCGTAGGTGAAGATCAGCTCGACGCTGCCGGCGAGGGAAACGCCTAGCGACTCGAGCGCGCGCACCGCGAAGGTATAGGTTGCGAAGTCGCTCTTGCTCACGGCCGCGGCACGACCATAGAGCTTGCCGTCGACGATCTCGCCGCCGTAGGGGTCGTGTGTCCAACCCTCGCCGGGCGGCACCACGTCGCCATGGGCATTGAGCGCGATCGTCCGGCCCGGGCCGTAGCGGCGGCGCACGATCAGGTTGGTGATCGAGGTGAGGCCATGATCCTTCACGTCGCGGTCGGGAACCACGTGCTGCTCGGCGTCGAAGCCGAACGTTGCGAGCAGCGCGGCGGTTCGCTCGGCGTGCGGCGCGTTGTCGCCCGGCGGGGTGTCGGTCGGCACGCGCACCAGCTCCTGCAGGAAGCGCACTTCGTCGCCGAAGTTTCCGTCGACCCAGGTGTCGAGGCGGTCGTAGTCGGTGGTCATCGGAGTTCGGCTGCGAGTTGGTCGAGCAGGACCTGGAAGGCGCGCACGCAAAGCTCGGTGTCGTCGTTGGTGATCGACTCCAGCGGGTTGTGGCTGATTCCCGAATTCAGCCCGCGCAGGAACAGCATCGCCTGCGGCATCACCTCATGCATCTTCATCGCGTCGTGTCCGGCGCCGCTCGGCATGCGGTGCAGCGGCAGCCCGAGGGCCTCGACGGCGCGCTCCCAACGGCGCTGCCACTGTGGCGCGCTCGGCGCAGCGGCCTGGCGCATCGTCTGCTCGACCGCGCAGCGCAGGCCGCGCCGGTCGCAGATCGATTGCAGCCGGGCCAGAACGTCGCCGGCGCAGGCATCGCGCACTTCGTCGGTCGTCGCGCGGATGTCGAGGCTGAACTTGCAGCGGCCGGGAACGACGTTGATGGAACCGTTCGGCACTTCGAGCATGCCGACGGTGCCGACCAGGTGCGGCACCGACGCCGCGCGCTGCTCGACATAGCCGACCAGCTCCGCCACGGCGGCTGCCGCGTCGCGCCGGCGATTCATCGGCGTCGTCCCGGCGTGGCTCGCCACGCCCATCACTTCGCCGACATAGCGCACACTGCCATTGATCGACGTCACGATGCCCAGTGGCAGGTCGATCTCGCCCAGCACCGGCCCCTGCTCGATGTGCACTTCGACGAAGCCGAGGTATCTCGACGCGTCGCGCTGCAGGCTGGGAATGTCGTCGACGCAAAGTCCCGCATGCTGCATCGCCTCGCGCATCGTGATGCCATCGGTGTCCTTCTGGTCGAGCCAGCGCCTGTCGAAGTGACCGGTCAATGCCCCGGAGCCGAGGAACACCGCCTTGTAGCGCTGGCCTTCCTCCTCGGCAAAGCCGACCACCTCGATGCCGAATGGCAGGCGCCGCTGGGCGCGCTTGAGTTCGCGCACGCAGGCCATCGGCACGAAGATGCCGAGGCGGCCGTCGTACTTGCCGGCGTTGCGCACGGTGTCGTAATGGCTGCCGGTCAGGAGCCGTTTTGCGTTCGGGTCGTCGCCGTGATAAGTGCCGACGACGTTACCGACCGCGTCGATCTCGACCGAGTCGAAGCCGCAGTCGTCGCGCATCCACAGTGCCAGACGCTGCGCGCAGGCGCGGTGCGCGTCCGTGAGGTACGTAACGGTCAGTTGCCCCTTTTCGGCGTAACCGGGGTCGCTGTGCTGCGCGAGGCGCTCGGCCCAGTCCCAGACCGAATTGCCCAGCTCGGGTGTGATACCAAACTTGTCGTTGAGGCGAATCTCGGCGATGCGGTGGATGTTGCGCAGCGCTTCCGCGACCTCGAAGTCCGGGTGGTTCTGCAGGCGGCGCTGGAACGTCGCGATGATTTCCTGGCGCGGCAGCCCGAGTCCGCGCGGGCCGCGCACCGCGAGGATGAACGGGAATCCGAACTTGGCGTTGTAGTCGGCATTGAGTTGCTGGATCAGCGCGAACTCCTCGGGCGTGCAGTCGGCGAGCCCGGCCCGGCCCTGCTCGTGGGTCGATTCGGCGGTCAGCGCCTTCGACACCATGGCCTTGCCCGCAAGCTCCGGATGGGTGCGGATCAGCTTCAGTTGCGCGTCGCGCCCGGCTTCGCGAGTGACCTCGACGAGTGCGAGCTTCAGGTGCGCGAGCGAGCGAAACGGCCGCTTGTCGCAGCCGCGATCGGCAATCCATGGCGAATGTTCGTAGGTGCCGTCGAGCAGCGCGGTGAACTGGCTGCGCGGCGCGGTGTTGAGTTGCTCGAGCGTCAACATGACGAGATCCTTGGCGCCGGCTTCGAGAGAGCAAGGTGCTCGCCGCGGCCTGCGCGCTGGCAGGCGTGCGGGGGCTCGGACCGGCCGGCCACCCTCAGGGCCGCCGGGCTCATGGGTCCCGACCCCAGACGAACGCCGTGCGCGCGTCGAACGGGTGAACCGTCTTCCAGTGGCGCGCGATATCGAGCCGGCGCGTCACCCACACGCGGTCATGCGACTCGAGATGGTCGAGAAAGCGCTGCAGCGCGCGCATCCGACCGGGGCGCCCGAGCAGCCGGCAATGCATGCCGACGCTCATCATCGCCGGGCGTTCGGCACCTTCGGCGTACAGCACGTCGAAGCTGTCGCGCAGGTACTGGAAGAACTCGTCGCCATGGCTGAATCCCTGGGGCAGCGCGAAGCGCATGTCGTTGGCGTCGAGGGTATAGGGCACGACGAGGTGCGGTGCCAGCCTACCGTCGCTCTTGCGCACCTGCAGCCAGAACGGCAGATCGTCGCCGTAGTAGTCGGCGTCGTACTCGAAGCCGCCGTAGTCGGCGACCAGGCGCCGCGTGTTCGGGCTGTCGCGGCCGGTGTACCAGCCGAGCGCGCGCGCGCCCGTCAGCTTCTCGATGATCGCCATGCCGCGCGCCATGTGGTCGCGTTCGATGGCCTCGTCGACGTTCTGGTAGTGGATCCAGCGCCAGCCGTGGCAGGCGATTTCGTGGCCCAACTCGACGAAGGCCGCCGTCACCTCGGGGCAACGTTCGAGCGCCATCGACACACCGAAGACGGTGAGCGGCAGTTGGCGGCGCTCGAACTCGCGCAGCAGCCGCCACACACCGACGCGCGAGCCGTATTCGTAGAGGCTCTCCATGCTCAGGTGGCGCGCGGCGAACGCCGGCGGGTTGAACATCTCCGAGAGGAACTGCTCGCTACCGGCGTCGCCATGGAGCACCGAGTTCTCGCCGCCTTCCTCGTAGTTCAGGACGAACTGCACCGCGACGCGCGCGTTGCCGGGCCAGCGCGCCTGCGGTGGGTTCTGCCCGTGGCCCTTCAAGTCACGCGGATATCGGCTGTTGGTGGTGTTCATTCGCTCCTCAGGATGCGCGCAAGGTCCGGCGAACGCGGATCGAGCCGGAGATTGCGCTCGACATGGGCCAGGTGCTTTTCGGTCAGGCGCGCGGCGGCGCGCGCGTCGCGCCGCTCCAGCGCGTCGACGATCGCGACGTGCTCGGCGCACGAGGCCTCGGCCGAATGGGCCGACTGGTACATCAGTGCGATCAGCGACGAGCGCGTCAGCAGGTCGCCGAGTATTTCGGCCAGCACGTCGTTGCCGAGCATGCGCGCGAGCACGATGTGAAAGTCGGCGAGCAGATGCGTGCGTCCGGGAACGTCGGTCCGCGAAACCGCGGCGTGCTCGGCGCGCAAGTGATGCCGCAGCTCGGCGATCTGCTGATGGGTGATTTGGCGGCAGAGCTGCTTCACCAACGCCGCTTCGAGCATCTGCCGCACCGCGAACACCTGGCGCGCCTCGTCGACGCTCGGCATCGCGACGAACGCGCCGCGCGCCGGTTCGAGGCAGACGAGCCGATCGCGGCTGAGCTGATTCAGCGCCTGCCGCACCACCGTCCGCGAGACCTGGAAGATGTCGGCCAGGCGTTGTTCGGCCAGCTTGGTGCCGGGCATCAGCCGGCGCTCAACGATCGCCGCCGTCACCGACTCGACGATGCGTTGCGTCGTGCTGGCGGCGGGCGCGCGATCGGCCTCGCGTGTCGCCGCGGCACTGTGCGCCGGGGCGGCGAGCGGACGGATGACCTTGAGGTTGGGGCGACTGCGCGGCATGGCGGGCGGCCGATCTTTGGCAATCAGGGTTCGCCACGGGTTGAGGTGTATGCTAAAGTGTATACAGTTTGGCCAACAACGCAAGCGAGGCTTTTCGATGGGCCACCTCAGCACGCATGTCCTCGACACGATGAACGGCTGCCCCGGCGCCGGCATGGCGGTCACGCTGCAGCGCGTGCGCGACGGCCGCGCCGAGACGATCAAGTCGATCGTTCTCAACAGCGACGGGCGCAACGAAGGCGGGCCGCTGCTCGATGCGCAAGCGATGGCGGTCGGCCGCTACCGGCTGGTGTTCGCGGTCGGCGCGTATTTCCGCACCCGAGGCGTCCGACTTCCCGATCCGCCCTTCATCGACGAGGTGCTGCTCGATTTCGGAATCGCCGATGCATCGGCGCACTACCACGTGCCGCTGCTGGTGAGCCCCTGGGCCTACAGCACCTATCGCGGGTCCTGAGCGCCGGGCTCGAAGGTAGTCGCCCTTTCCGGTCGCCGTGGGCGGGCTGCGCAGGGGGCAGCCCGGGCGCGACCCCAACTGTGGCTCACAGCGCCCGCCGTGGTGAGCCAAGGCCGAGAGTGTGAAATGGATGCGTATCTGCTCGATTGGGCCAACCTGCTGCTGCGCTGGGCCCACGTCATCACGGCGATCGCCTGGATCGGCTCGTCGTTCTACTTCGTCCTGCTCGACAACAGCCTCACCGCGCCGACCGATGCCGACCTGAATCAAAAAGGGGTCGACGGCGAGATGTGGGCCGTGCACGGCGGCGGCTTCTATCACTCGAACAAGTACATGGTCGCGCCCAGGTGGCGCTCGCTGCCGGACAACCTGCATTGGTCGTACTGGGAGAGCTACAGCACCTGGCTGACGGGCTTCGCGTTGTTCACGGTGCTGTACTTGTTCAATGCCGGCACGTTCCTCGTCGACAAGACGGTCTACGACTGGTCGCCCGCCGCCGCGATTGCCGCCGCGCTCTGCTTCTACGTCGTCTTCTGGCTGGTCTACGACGGCATCTGCCGGACCTTCGGGCAGATCAAGAACGGCGACCTGATCGTCGGCGTCGGCATTTTCGTGTTCGTGATCCTCGCCTCGTGGGTCGCGTGCCGATTCTTCGCCGGGCGCGCGGCGTTCCTGCTCGTCGGATCGATGATCGCGACCACGATGAGTGCCAACGTGCTCTTCTGGATCATCCCGGGCCAGCGCAAGGTGGTCGCGCAATTGCGCGCCGGCGAGGCACCGGATCCGATCCACGGCCGGCGCGGCAAGCAACGCAGCGTGCACAACACCTACTTCACGCTGCCGGTGCTGGTTGCAATGCTGTCCAACCATTACGGCTGGCTGTACCAGGGCCAGAACAACTGGATCGTGCTGGTGCTGCTGATGCTCGCCGGCGCGCTGATCCGCCACAGCTTCGTCGCGCGGCACAAGGCGCACGTGCAGGGCAGGCGAACGCCGTGGGAGCACGCGGTGGTCGGCACGCTGGTGATCGCCGGACTCGTGTTCTGGCTCGCGCCGCCGCCGCCGTCTGCCGCGGCGAAGGCGGCTGCTGCAGAACCGCTCGCCTTCGCGGACGTCAAGGCAGTCATCGACCAGCGCTGCACGATGTGCCACAACGAGCAGCTGCAGAGCAAAAACGTCGCGCTGCACACCCCGGAGCTGCTCAAGCAACACGCCCAGCAGGTCTACCAGCAGGCCGTGGTGCTCAAGCTGATGCCCCTGAACAACGCGACCCAGATCACCGACGAGGAGCGTGCGCTGATCAAGCGCTGGTTCGACGCCGGTGCGCCGGTGAACTGACGCGGCACCCGCCCCAGGCGGCGCCGGTTCGACTGCAGTTTCTTGCGAGGAGACGACCATGAGCACGACCACGGGCCACCCGGTGGACGAGAAACTCCCGATCGGTCGGCTGGTTGCGCTCGGTCTGCAGCACGTGCTGGTGATGTACGCGGGCGCGGTGGCGGTGCCACTGATCGTGGGCCGGGCGCTGAAGCTTGGCCCGGAGCAAGTCGCGCTGCTGATTTCGGCTGACCTGCTTGCCTGTGGCATCGTGACGCTGATCCAGTCGTTGGGTGTCACACGCTGGTTCGGCATCCGGCTGCCGGTCATGATGGGCGTGACCTTCGCCGCGGTCGGCCCGATGGTCGCGTTCGCCAACGCGCTACCGGGGGTCGACGGTGCACGCGCGATCTTCGGCGCAACCATCGGCGCCGGCATCGCCGCGATGTTCATTGCGCCGATCATCGGGCGGCTACTGCGCTTCTTCCCGCCAGTGGTCACCGGCTCGATCATCGCGATCATCGGCATCAGCCTGATGCGCGTCGGCGTGGGCTGGGCGGTGGGCGGGCCGGCGTTCCTCGCGCAGGCGCCCGACGTGCCCCAGCTCGTCGCGCTGGTCGACGGCGCGAAAGCGGCGGCTGCCGCCGGCGGCACCGAGGTGATGCGGCTGCCCGGCCCGATTCCGATGGTCGACAACCCCCGCTACGGCGCGCTCGACGATCTCGCGGTGGCCGCGCTCGTGCTGGTGGCGATCCTGCTGATCACCAAGTACGCGCGCGGGTTCCTGGCCAACGTGTCCGTGCTGCTGGGCATGGTCGCCGGCTGCATCGTCGCTGCGGCGCTGGGGAAGATGAGCTTTGACAAGGTGGCCAACGCACAGTGGTTCGACGTCGTCACGCCATTCGCGTTCGGCGTCCCGACCTTCGACCTGGTGATGGTCGCGACGATGGTGCTGGTGATGATCGTCGTGATGATCGAGTCCACCG
>CP070653.1:1040087-1045026 GCA_020354665.1 Burkholderiales bacterium | reverse complement strand
CAGAAGGGGCGATAGCGGCCACTCATCGAGACGAGGCGCGTGTACTCGATCTGCCGGTCGCGCCACAGCTGCGACAGCGCTTCACCGCGATCGGGGAATAGCTCTTCGGCCAGCTGCACGACGCTGTGAACGTCGAACAACGTGCCGTAGGCATCGAACAAGACGGCGCGGACGGCGGCGGCTGACTTCTCCATGCGTCCACTCTAGTCGAACTGCGGTTCCGGATTTCGAACTCGAGTGGACAAGGATTCGTGCGTCTGACGTAAGAATCGAACCTGACTGACCCCCTGATCAATCGATCTCCCTTTGGTCGAAGCTTCGTGCCGAACCGACTTCCCGCCTCCGGTGCCAACGCTGCTCACGATCACCAGGCGTTGGACGGCCTATCGGGCCGTGCCCGCCGCCCGTGTTCTTGAGATCGCGCTCTCGCCAGGTGTGAAGCCGGGGCGCGGCGGTGTCGCTGGGCGCGCCGCAGATCGTCGTCCGCGACGGCTGTCCGCGCGCTGAGGGCTGCCTCTGCCGTTGTCGCGCTGGGCAGTCGCAAGCTCACCGAGCGGGCGGGGCGCTGGCTGAAACTGCTGAGCGGCGTCGTGACGATTGCGCTGGGCGGCGTCCCGCTGCTGCGGCCGCAATGGCTGAGCTGAGGCAGCCGCCGTGGCCATCGGGGATATCGCCGCGTCGGTGCCCCGATGCGATGCCGATAATCGGCTCTCATGGATCGCCTCAAGCAGATTGAGTCTTTCGTCTCGGCGGCCACCAAGGGCAGCCTGACGGCGGCTGCACACGCTGAAGGCGTCGCACCCGCCGTCATCGGCCGGCGCATCGACGCTTTGGAGCAGCGGCTCGGCGTGAAGCTGTTGCTGCGCACGACGCGGCGCATTTCGCTTACCAACGAAGGCAGCGCATTTCTCGAGGATTGCCAGCGGCTGCTGGCCGACTGGGCAAATGCCGAGGCCAGCGTCAGCGCTGGCGGCGTGAAAGCGAGTGGACACTTACGTCTCACGGTTCCGGCGGGTTTCGGTCGCCGCCACGTGGCGCCACTGGTGCCGAAGTTCATCGCCCTGCATCCCGACGTCAGCGTGTCGCTGAACCTGGCGGACCGCGTTGTCGACATCGTCAACGAAGGCTTCGACTGCGCCGTGCGTGTGGGCGACCTGCCCGATTCGAGCCTGATCAGCGTGCGACTGGCGGATAACCGGCGGCTCTGCGTGGCCACGCCGGCCTACCTGAAGCGAGCGGGCATCCCCAAGCGCCCAAATGAACTGCTGCGCCACGAATGTCTGACGCTCAGTTCCGACGCGAGCCAGACGCGCGGCTGGGCCTTCGTCGTCGATGGCCAGCTGAGCCACCTGCGGCCTCGCGGTCGACTCGATTGCACGGACGGCCAGGTGTTGCACGACTGGTGCGTCGCCGGGCTTGGCATCGCGTGGCGCAGCACCTGGGAAGTCGAGCGCGAAATCGCCGAGGGTCGCCTGCAGACGGTGCTCGACGAGTTCACCGCCCCGCCCAACGGCATCTACGCTGTCTTTCCGAGCGCCAAGCACCTGCCGCTGCGCGTGCGCCTGTGGATCGAATTTCTCAAGCAGAGCTACAGCGAACCGGGCTACTGGGCATCGGCTGCGTGAGGGGGTAGGCTGCCCCGACTTTGGAGAGCGCGCGGGCCCGACAACAGCCGCCGGGCCCGTTCAGCGCGGGGCGACGCAACTCAGCCAGCGCGCAGGCACTCGCTCATGAACTTCTTGCGATCAGCGCCGGTCTTGCCTTTCGCCTCCACGTTGCAGCTCTTCATCTTCTCCTGCTGGGTGGTGCTGGCGCCGGCCGTCTTGGCCGAAAGGCACCGCTGCATGAAGGCCTTGCGCTCGTCGCCCTTCCTGTCGCGGGCCCGTTCGTTGCACGCGGCGATCTTGTCCTTGTCCTGTTGCGCGGTACGCGGCTTGGCTGGTGCGGCCGCGGTGTCGGCGGCCTGAGCGGGCAGAGCGATCGCGGCTGCCGCCGTGACAAGAGCAATGACGGTCAACAACTCTCTCATGGTGATTTCCTCCCTCGGGAATGATTTGGCGGATTGCCGGCGCGAATTGCAGCATCCGCGGTCGACAGCGGGCAATCCCACCAAAGGGTCATTGAGCAATTGCGGCGACCCTGCCGCGCAGGCGTCGCTACGCCGCAAACGCCTCAGCCAACCCTTCGCGGATGCGCCAGCGCCTCGTGCGCCGCATGCAGCCGCCGCACCAGCACCCGGATGAAGGCCTTGTCGAACAGGTGCGAGCAACCTGGGCTGAGTTGCGCCAGCGTTTGTGGGGTGAACGAGATCGTCGTGGTCGGCGCGGTCACCAGCACGTCGGCACTGTGTCGCCGCAGCGCGGGGTTTGGTGCGAGATACATCATTTCGCCGACCGAAGTTCCTGCGCCGAGCTGGGCGACGCGCGCACCATCGCGAAACACCTCGACATCGCCCTGCGCGATGATGTAGAAGGTTCGCCCCTCCTCGCCTCGGCTGAACAGCTTGTGGCCGTAAGGGAAGCGCTGCCACTTGGCGCGATGCACGACCTCCCACAGCTCGACATCGCCGAAGCCGGCGAAGAATTCCAGCGATCGCAGCAGGTTGAACCGCTCCGAATCGAGCACCGCCTGCAGCTGCCCGCGCGGCACTTCGTTGGCCGCCACCAGCCCCGACAGGGCCTCGGCAAAGCTCTCCCAGGTCGTAAAGCGATCATCCGGATGCTTCGCCAGTCCGCGCTGGATGACGGCGTCAAGCGCGGCCGATACGCCGGCACGCTGGTTGACCAGCGACGGCGGCACGTCGTGGAAGACGCGATGCATCAGTGCCGTCTGCGACGCGGCCTCGAAAGGCGGCCGGCCGGCGATCAGGTGGTAGAGGACGGCGGCGAGCGAATAGATATCGGCGCGGCAGTCGATAACGTTGCCCTCGAGCTGCTCGGGCGACATGTAGGCAAGGGAGCCGACCCGGAATATCTGGGTTGTCTGTGCATGACGATCGAACACGCTGCCGAAGTCGCTCACCTTCACGTCGGTCACTACGCCCGCCCGGTCATGCATGACGAGCAGGTTGGCCGGTTTGATGTCGCGATGGACCAGGCCGATGCGGTAGACGTAGCCCAGCGCCATCGCACACTTGAAGCCGATTTCGACAATCGTCTCCAGCGCGAGCAGCTGGTCGGGCCTGCAGTAGCGGCGCAAGGTCTCGCCGGGCACGTACTCCATCACGAGGTACGGCGCGACGGGGTCCGGCACGGCGTCCAGAATCTCTACGACGTTGGGATGTTGCAGCCGACCCGCGAGCGCGGCCTCGGCGGCAAAGAAGCGCTCCTGGTAGTTGTCGTCGTCGGCCGACCCTTGCGCACCGGCCCAGCGCACGCGCTTGATTGCGACGTCGCGATTGTGAAACTCGTCGCGCGCGAGGTACACCTGGCTGGTCGCGCCCTCGCCAAGCAATCTGAGCACGCGGTAGCGACCGATACGCTGCGGCAGCTCTGCGTCGCCCGTCGTGCGCTCAGTCAGCGGCACCGGCTCGGTCAGCTCGTCGATTGTGGTGGGTCGGCGGCTAACCTCGCCTGGGGCGGCAGTTTCAGATACGAGGGGCGGCGTCATGTCGCATCGGATCGTTGAAAAGGGGGCGGCATGCGGCCGCGTACCGAACGCGGCGATCTTTCCATGGCACTGCTGGGCGCAGGGGTCGAACAACGGGCAATACGCCGCACAGTTGCGCACCGCGTTGGATTCGACCTGGTGCGCTGGAGTGGGCTCTTAGAATCGTTGGGATGATCCGGGCCAAATACGAGTTGTTGCAGGCGCTCGCCGATGCGGTCGAAGTCGTCGCTCCCGCCGCACCCTGGTCGCCCGGATTCGAGTCGCCCCGGCACGCATCGCATGGCGACCTGGCCATCACGACGGCGATGCAGTTGGCGCGCACGCTGAAGAAGAACCCGCGCGAACTGGCGCAGGCGTTGGTGGACGCGTTGCGTGCCCAGTCCGCCGTCGAACGCTGGGTCGACGCGATCGAGATTGCCGGCCCCGGCTTCGTCAACCTGCGTCTCAAGCCTAGCGCGAAGCAGGCCATCGTCAGCGAGGTGCTCGAACGCGGCGATGCTTTCGGCCGCAAGCCGGCGCACGGCCGCAAGGTGCTGGTCGAGTTCGTCTCGGCCAATCCCACCGGGCCGCTGCACGTGGGTCACGGCAGGCAGGCTGCGCTGGGCGATGCAATCTGCAACCTCTACGCGGCGCAGGGTTGGCAAGTCACGCGCGAGTTCTATTACAACGACGCCGGTGCGCAGATCGCCAACCTCGCGCTGTCGGTTCAGGCGCGCCTGCGCGGCCTCCAGCCCGGCGACGCGTCGTGGCCGGAAAGCGCCTACAACGGCGAGTACATCGCCGACATTGCCGCCGACTTCCTCGCCGGCAAGACAGTGCGCGCCGACGATCGCGAGTTCACCGCGTCTGGCGATCCGGACGACACCGACGGCATCCGCCAGTTCGCGGTCGCTTACCTGCGTCGCGAGCAGGACCTGGACTTGCAGACTTTCGGCGTTCGCTTCGACAACTACTACCTCGAATCGAGCCTTTATTCGGCGGGCCACGTCGAGGCCACGGTAGCGAGGTTGATCGCCTCCGGAAAGACCTACGAGGATGGTGGTGCCCTCTGGCTTCGCACAACAGACTACGGCGACGACAAGGACCGCGTGATGCGCAGGTCTCAGCCGGCGGCCACGGGCACGCCGGCCGACCCGACCTACACCTATTTCGTCCCCGACGTCGCCTATCACATCGAGAAGTGGCAACGCGGATTCAGCCGGGCGGTCAATGTGCAGGGCAGCGATCACCATGGCACGATCGCCCGCGTGCGCGCCGGACTGCAGGCCGCTGCCCTGGGCATCCCTGCGGGCTGGCCGGACTATGTCTTGCACAAGATGGTCACCGTGAT
>CP070653.1:1032972-1039987 GCA_020354665.1 Burkholderiales bacterium | reverse complement strand
GTGGTTACCTGGTGCGCCTCTACGTCGAGATGGACAAGCTGGGCGAGAACGAGCGCATCGCCAGCCGCATCATCACGATCGACAAGCTCGTCGCCGCGGCGCGACGGATTCTGCACCCCTACACGCTGGACGTGAAGGAGGTTCCCTGGTGGTCGGTCTACGAGATTGGCCAGCGCATCTGCGACAAGTACGACGACGTGCCTGCCAATCAGGTCGGCTCGCAAGGAAACGCCGGGCCGTCCCAAGTTTCCTTGACCCCCGCGGGGGGCGGGCCGGGCGCAGCCCGGCCCTGGGGGCACCTCCAGTTGCCACGCGTTTTCATCGCCGGCGACGCCTGCCATACCCACAGCCCCAAGGCCGGGCAAGGCATGAACTTCTCGATGCAGGACACCTTCAACCTGGGTTGGAAACTCGCCGCGGTGTTGCGCAAGCAGTGCGCGCCGGAGCTGCTGCACACCTATTCAGCCGAGCGCCAGGTCGTCGCGCAAGAGCTGATCGACTTCGACCGCGAATGGGCCAAGATGTTCAGCGATCGCCCCAAGCAAGGCACCGGCGGGCAATCCGAAGGCATCGACCCGAAGGAGTTCCAGACGTACTTCGAGCGGCACTTGCGCTTCACGGCCGGCATGGGCACGCGCTACCGTCCCTCCGTCATTTGCGGCGAAGCCACGCACCAGCACCTGGCCACTGGCTTCGTCGTCGGCGAGCGCTTTCACTCGGCGCCGGTGGTGCGCATCACCGATGCCCGGCCACTACAGCTTGGACACGCCGGCAAGGCCGACGGCCGCTGGCGCCTCTACGCCTTCGCCGGCGCGAACGATCACGTGAACGACCAGGCGGGTGTCCGCGCGCTGTGCAGGTTCCTGGAGGCATCGCCGGACTCCCCGGTACGCAGGTACACCCGCCCAGGCCAGGACATCGACGCGGTGTTCGACCTGCGGGCCATCTTCCAGCAAGGGCATCGCGAGCTGGCGATCGAATCGATGCCCGCGTTGCTGCTGCCACGCAAGGGGCGCTACGGTTTGCGCGACTACGAGAAGGTGTTCTGTCCCGATCTGAAGGACGGCCCGGACGTCTTTGACCTGCGAGGCATCGACCGCGGGCGGGGCGCGCTCGTGGTGGTACGGCCTGACCAATACACCGCACACGTGCTGCCGCTGGACGCGCACCAGGACTTGGCAGCCTTCTTTGCCCGATTCATGTTGCCGAACTGACGTGGGTTGAAGGTCTTGTTGCGCCAGCC
The DNA here is from genome assembly GCA_020354665.1 of Burkholderiales bacterium. GTDB lineage: Bacteria > Pseudomonadota > Gammaproteobacteria > Burkholderiales > Burkholderiaceae_C. Next base: position 1,038,744 of record CP070653.1, on the reverse strand, counting down.
GGCCAGGCTCCAAGGTCGGCGCACCTGTCTTGCCAGTCTTCCGTTCTCGCCTTCTGCGAGTGACCACCGAGATTTGAAAGCGAGACTTGGCGGTGGGTACCGTTTGCTGGCATTGCGGGTCAGCACAAACGTGACCCGGACGCTGAAACGCCATGGCCACGAGCGCCATCAGTAGAGCGGCGCACTCGGTCTGCGATTTTGAGATAGCAAACAAGCTGCCCGTGCCTCCCTTGCGCTACAGCAAGAATTCGCGCCGCACGGATATACGCGCACGTAAAAAAGGAGTAAATGCGCGACCGACTGATCAGCCCGAGTGCTGATCAGTGGGTTCCGTACCAAGCCGACGCGCGACGATCCCCCAACAGTTCCACCGCGCTGCCGACCTCTAGGACGGCGGTTGACGCAAGGTTGTGAGAGGGGAACCTCATGATCACGATCAGTCCTATCGGGACGGGTGAGCCCTCCGGGCGAATCCCACCCACATCTAGCGAGAACCCGATGAAACGCTTCTTTGTCCCTGCGGCAGTCGTGCTCGCCGGCGCTGCCTTTGCCGGGGCTGGCCACGCGGCCTGTCCGACCGACGAGCAGGTGAAGGCCGTGGCGGACGCCTATATCGCCGGCAAGCAGCTGGCGCCGCCAGAGGGTCTCTCGGCGGAGGACACCTTGTGCGGGCGGGACAAGCTGCTCCGAATGCTCGGGGGCCACTATGGGCGGGTGGTCGGCTACAAGGCGGGCCTCACGAATCCGGCCGCGCAGAAGCTCGTCAACTACCCGCAGCCGGTGAGGGGCGTGCTCTTCGAGCGCATGCTCAAGCACGACGGCGAGGACGTCTCGCTCAGCGCGCCGGGAATCATGTTCGAGGCCGACCTCATCGTCGAGGTGAAGGATGCCGCGATCAACGAGGCGAAGACGCCGCTGGAGGCGTTGCGCTCCATTCGCGCCGTTTATCCCTTCATTGAACTGCCTCGCGGCGTCTTCAACGCACCGCCGGCGAAGCTCGGCGGACTTAATCTTCTCTACCATAACGTCGCGGCGTTCTCCGGCGTCCTCGGCAAGCCCGTGACCGTGGAGGCGACGCAGCAGGGCCTCGACTCGCTCGCGAACATGACCGTCATGCTGATGGACGGCACGGGCGCCACCCTGGACTCCGCCAAAGGGGCGGCTCTCATGGAGAACCCGATCAACGCCGTGCTCTGGCTGGCCGCCGACCTCAAGAAGTCAGGAGGCGCGCTGAAGGCGGGCGATCTGCTGTCGCTCGGAACACTGTCGCGTATCCACCCCGCAAAGCCCGGCGGCTCCGCGCGGGTGCGCTACGAGGGTCTACCGGGCAATCCCGAAGTGTCGGTCAGGTTCGTGGATAACCAGTAGCAATCGGCGCGGGCCGCAGAGCTGCATGCCCCGCGCGATGACCCCGGTAGAAGGAAGCCGGGCTGATAGCGACTAGTTTCTAGAGGGTATTGGAGGCGGGGATCGAAACCGATGTGGATGCGTTGCGGGACGAGGAAGTACCACGTTGTCCGGTTCGATTACCCGCGATACCCGCAGTGATAACTCTCTGAGTCTCCGGCATAGAGCAGCGGAGACCGCTTCTGGGGTCGAGACCCGACCGCGGGTGAAGGTCCGCTACAGCGTGCGGCGTGGGGGCAGGGCACCGAATTGAAGAACGGGAAGCGCCACGCGCTCACGCCCATCACGGTCTGTGTTTTCCGCCGCTCACGCGGCGCCCGCCGCGTGCCGCCGGAAGGCCCGCCATAGCGCCACGTCGTAACCGATCTTGAGCGCCCCGCACAGCGCGAGCGGTGCCGCAATTGCCCCCGCAGCGAACAGCGCGCCGCCGAGCGCCGGGCTCAGCGCGGCGGCCAGACTGCGCGGCACGGCGGTAAAGCTCGCCGCGGCGGCGCGCTCGGGTGGCGTCACGATCGCCATCACGAAGGCCGAGCGCGTGGGCACGTCCATCTGCGACAAGGCGCTACGCACGAACAGCAGGCTCAGCGCCACGGGCAGCGACGGTGCAAACGCCGCACCGATCAGGCACAAGTTGGCCGGAATATGCGTAAACACCATCGTGTTGAGCAGCCCGATGCGCGCGGCTACCTTCGGCGCGAGCCACTGCGAGGCGGTCGTGAGCAGCCCGGCCCAGAAGAAGAACGCGCCCGCCTCCGCCGTCGAAAGGCCAAAGCGCGTCGCAAGCCACAGCGCCAGTAAGGCGCTGACCACCAGCCCGCCGGCGAACGAATCGACGCTGAACAGCAGCGCCAGACGCCAGACGATCGGTCGCGAGGGCCCGAGCGGTGCGCGCGTCGCCCGGGTTTGCACGGCCTCGCCCGGCGGCAGGCCGCGGTAGAGCATCCACACCACAAGGCCGATCAGCCCGTAGAGCACGAACATGCCGCGCAGCGCCAAGGTCATGCCGATCGGCGCGTGCGCGGCGAGCCAGGCGGGTGCGCCGGCCAGAAGCGCGCCGCAGGCCGCTGCCCGCGAGCCGACGATCGTGTACCGCGCGAACAGCCGCGTGCGCGCGTGGCCTTCGGCAAGCGCCGACAGGCGCACGTGCTCCAGCGGCAGAAACACGCTGACGTCGCCCGCGCTCGGGTTGAGCGTTCCGACAAAGGCCACCACCAGCAGCGGCCAGAAGGCGCTCAGGCCACCGAATGCGACGCCGGTGGCCGCCATCAGCAGCGCCGCAGCGAGCAGCAGGCGCTGCGGCGGCCAGCGGTGACCCCAAGCTCCAAGTGCCATCGTGGCTAATGCCGATCCCAGTAGCGTCGCGGTGCTCAGTGCGCCGACAGCCCAGGGCTCGTGCCCCAAAGCCAGCAGGTACGCAGGCAGCAGGACAGCGACATAACCATCGGCCAGCCCGCGCAGTGCGCGCCCGACCAGCAGGCGGCGAACCTCGCGCTGGTCGAGATCGGACGACACGCTCGGGCCGCTGCCGACGGTCATGTCGTGGTCTCGTTGTCCTTCCAGTCGAGCAACGCCGCCGGGTCGAGCCAGCGACCGCCAGCAATCCCGTCGCCATTTTCTGCACGCTCGGCACCGCGTCGCACGGCCCGCAGGGTGAACGGGAAGCCGCTGCGTTGCCACAGGGCGAGTTCGAGAACCGTCAGCGAAGACATGCTCGTCCTTGTCTGAGGGAACTACAGGAACCGCTGCAGTGCCAACCCGGCCAGTGCGCAGGCGACGATCACTTCGATAACGCCGCGCTTGTAGCGCAGCAGCGCGACGAACGCCAGTGCGGCAATGACCGCGGCGGGCCATTCGAATCGTGCGCCAATGCCCTGCGGCCAGAGCACGTGGTAGCCAAAGAAGAGCGCGAGGTTGACGACCACGCCGACTACCGCTGCGGTGATCGCGGTGAGCGGCGCAGTCAGCCTCACCTCGTTGTGCGTGGTTTCGACCAGCGGCCCGCCGGCGAGAATGAAGACAAACGAGGGCAGGAAAGTGAACCACGTCACCAGGCTTGCGGCCAGCGCGCCAGCGATGAAACGCTGGTCGGGGCCGAACGCCGCAGCCAATTCGCTGCTCTGCCAGCCGCCGACGAAGCCGACGAACGCGACGACCATGATCAGCGGCCCGGGCGTGGTCTCGCCGAGCGCCAACCCGTCGATCATCTGCGTGGGTGTCAGCCAGCCGTAGGTCGCGACCGCGCCCTGGTAGACATAGGGCAGCACCGCGTAGGCCCCGCCGAAGGTCAGCAACGCCGCCTTGGTGAAGAACCAGCCCATCTGCGCATAGATGCCCTGCTTGCCGCCCCAGCCCGCCAGCAGCACCATCGGGACGGCCCACAACGCGATGCCAGCCAGGAGCACGGTGGCCAGTCGGACGTGACTGACGCGCGCATGCGGCGGCACGGGCGTGTCGTCGTCGATCAGCGCGGGCGCTGCTGACGCGCCGGCCGAACGATGGCCTGCGCCGGCCCTGAAGCGCTCCGGCGCGATGCGGCCACCGATCGCGCCGACGATCGCGGCACCCAGCACGATCGCCGGGAACGGCACCTGCAACGCGAAGATCGCGACGAATGCGGTGCCAGCGATCGTCCACAGCCAGCGGTTGGTCAAAGTCCGCGATCCGATGCGCACCGCGGCCTGAACGACGATCGCCGTCACCGCTGGCTTGATGCCATAGAACAGTGCGGCCACCAGCGGTCGGTCGCCGAGCGCCGCGTAGACCCAGCTCAGCGCGATCAGGATCACGAGCGACGGCAACACGAACAACGCGCCGGCGGCAATGCCGCCCCAGGTGCGGTGCAGCAACCAGCCGATGTAGGTCGCCAGCTGCTGCGCCTCGGGACCGGGCAGCACCATGCAGTAGTTCAGTGCGTGCAGGAACCGCCGCTCACTGATCCAGCGCCGGCGCTCGACCAGCTCGCTGTGCATGATCGCGATCTGCCCCGCGGGGCCGCCGAAGCTGATGAAGCCGAGCTTGAGCCAGAAGCGCAGCGCCTGCACGAAGCTGACCGGTTCGGGACGCGCTGCAGCAGGGAGCGTCACGGCGCAAGTCCACTTGCGAAAGCCGTGCGCGTGCCGTCGATGGCTCGGCGCCTTGACCCGGCTCTCATCATGCCAACGCCCGCGTCCGCGGCCGCAGTCCGTTCGCTCAGCGCGGCAGTCCGAGTCCCATCATCACGACGATCGCAGTGCCGATCGCGAGGTTGATGCTGACCCAGGTGCGGATCTGCGCGAGCGCGGAAGCAGCGGCCGCACTGTCCGCGGCCGCGAGCCCCCGCTGCATGCGGCGGAACAGCACGAAGCGGATGTGGCCGAAGATCGCCGCCATCAGCAGGCCGAGCACGGTCATCAGCGACCACGCGAGTGGCATCACCAGCCGTCCACCGGTCGCCACCGCCTGCTGGTGAGCCTCTCCGATCATCCAGGCACCACCCAACACGATCACGAGCACCGCCACCAGCACCGCGGCGAAGAAGCGCTCAAGCACGGCAGCCATCAGATTCAATCGCTGCGGCGGCGATTCGACCTGCGCCAGCGACGGCCGAAGGAAGAACTGCACGAACGCCATGCCGCCGACCCAGACGATGACGGCGAGCAGGTGCAGAGTCTTCAGCAGTGCGTAGAGCATGGCGTGTCTCGCATCGGTCGCCCTCGATATCGCAGCCGATCCCTCGCTGCGCGCTACGGCCGACGGCGTCTCGCCGCCGCGCCGACAGCCAGAGTATGCACGCGACGCACCGATCGCCGCGACAATGGCGTCGTCGCTTTCCGATTCGATTAGAACCCGGATCATCCAGCCGATGCTGCTGCAATGAAATCCACGACGCTGAAAGGAACTGAAGGGACATGAACCAAAAAGGCGTGATGGAGATGTTCGATGAACTGAAGACCGTTGCGCGCCGCGTTACCGCTCGCCACGCATTGCGCGGCCTGCTCGCCGACTGCCATCGGCTGCTGTCAGAGCGGGGCGAAGCCAACAGCGTGGCCATCGCATCCGATCTGGTCACGCGCTTCGACGGCCTGCCCGACGAGCAGCGCGACGCGTTCTTCGAGCGTCTCGCGCTGGACTTCAGCCCCGACCCGAAGGTCGTTCTGAAAAGCGCGCAGGCCTACGTCGCCGCACCCGGCGCGCAGACGCTGGTCGAGCTCACGCGCGCGGCCGAGCCGCCGCGGCAGGAACTGCTCAGGCGGATCAACCGCGCGCCCGGCGGTACCGCCGCGCTCGTGCGCATGCGCCGCGCCGTGCTCGAACGCCTGCCCAAGCAGCCCGAGCTGCTGGCGCTCGAGGCCGACTTGCTGCACCTGCTGTCGAGCTGGTTCAACC
>CP070653.1:1030032-1032872 GCA_020354665.1 Burkholderiales bacterium | reverse complement strand
TGCCGCTCGCGCAGATCGCAGCCGACGTGACGATCCCCGGCCGCGGCCGCGTGGCCGATCTGCTGCCGGCGGTCGCGCATCAGCGCATCGAGATGCTCGTCTGAAACGCAGGCGGGGCGCTCGAAGGCGAGCCGCCGATCCCGTAGTCGACGGTCAGACCGAGCCGGCCGTGCTTGGCGCCGCGGCGCGGCCTGCGACCGCCGACCCTCGGGTTCAGGCCGGTCGACTGCGCGGTACGCCGCGCGCGGCCTGCACCTCGCCTGGCCGCAGCTCCGCGGCCGTCTTGTCGAGTACGCCGTTGACGTATTTGTGACCGTCGGTGCCGCCGAAGCGCTTGGCCAGTTCGACCGCCTCGTTGATCGCCACCTTGTACGGGATGTCTGCGCAGTACTGCAGCTCGTAGGCGCCGATCAGCAGTGCGGCGTGCTCGATCGGCGAGAGCTCGCTGGTCTTTCGGTCAGCGTGGCGCGCCAACACGGCATCGAGCGCGGCCGCGTGCGCAACGCAGCCATGCAGCAGGGCATCGAAGTGTGCGGAGTCGCACTTGCCGAAGCCGTCCTGCTCGCGCATGTGCGCTTCGATCAGGGCCGGTTCGCCGCCGCCGACGATCCACTCGTAAAGACCTTGCAGCGCGAACTCGCGCGCACGCCGGCGTGCTGACTTTGCGGCCGGGCGGCGTTGCGTGGCCGGTTGGGCAGTCGCGGTCAAGACAGGTCTTCCATCAGGGCCGCCATCTCGATCGCCACCCGCGCGGCATCGCGGCCCTTGTCTGCCGCGCGCTGCTCGGCCTGGGCCTCGGTGTCGACGGTCAGGATCGCATTGGCGATCGGGATCTGGTGGTCGAGGCTGACGCGGGTCAGACCGGCGGCGCTTTCGTTGGCGACCAGTTCGAAGTGATAGGTCTCGCCGCGGATCACGCAACCCACCGCGATGAGCGCATCGAATTCGCCGCTGTCCGCGAGCGCGTTCAACGCGAGTGGCAGTTCAAGCGAACCGGGAACCGTCAGATGCCGGATGTGGCGGTCGGCCACACCGAGAGCCTGCAACTCGGCCCGGCAGGCTTCGGTCAACGCGTCGGTGACGCGCCGGTTGAAGCGGGCCTGCACGATCGCGATGCGCAGATCCGCGCCGTTGAGTTCGGGGGCCTCGCCGTCGTCGCGAGCTTGCATCTGGTTTTCTCCGCTCAAAGGGTCGGTCAGGCCGGTGGTGGTGCCTCGAACCCCGTTACTTCGAGTCCGTAGCCGGTCATGCTCGGCATGCGGCGCGGTGTCGCAAGGATGCGCATGCGCGTCACGCCGAGGTCGCGCAGGATCTGCGCTCCGACGCCATAGGTCCGCAGATCGACGGGGTGGCGCGGGGCCACCGGCCGGCTGTCGCCGCGCAGCCGACCGAGCAGCGCCTGGGCCTGATCGCCGCAGTTGAGCAATACCGCCACGCCGGCAGGCGCAGCCTGCAGGGCCCGCAGTGCGCGCAGCAACGGCCAACTGTGGGTGCTGCCTGCGCTGTCGAGCAGGTCGAGCACGGACAGTGGCTCGTGCACGCGCACCAGCACCTCGTCGCCATCAGACCACCGGCCGGTGGTCAGTGCGAGATGAATGCCACCGGTGCGGTCGCGAAACGCCGTGCACTCGAACGTGCCCTCGCTCGTCGTGACCTGGTGCGAGGAAATGCGCTCGACCAGCGACTCGTGGCGCGCGCGATGCTCGATCAGGCTGGCGATCGTGCCGATCTTCAGCCCGTGCTCGCGCGCGAACCGCTCGAGGTCGGGCAGCCGTGCCATCGAGCCGTCGTCGTTCATGATCTCGCAGATCACCGCGGCCGGCTCCAGGCCGGCCATCGCGGTCAGATCGCAGCCGGCTTCGGTATGACCGGCGCGCATCAGCACGCCGCCATCCTGCGCTTGGAGCGGAAAGACGTGACCCGGCTGCACCAGATCCGAGGGCTTGGCTTCGCGTGCCACCGCGACCTGGATGGTGCGCGCCCGATCGGCCGCGGAGATGCCGGTGGTCACGCCCTCGGCGGCCTCGATCGAGACGGTGAATGCGGTGCCGTGCGCGGTGCCGTTGCGCGGCGCCATCGGCGTCAGCCGCAGGCGCTCGCAGCGCTCGCGCGTCAGGGTCAGGCAGATCAGCCCGCGCGCGTGGCGCGCCATGAAATTGATCGCCTCGGGATTGACGTGCTCGGCGGCGAGGACGAGATCGCCCTCGTTCTCGCGGTCCTCTTCGTCGACGAGGATGACCATGCGGCCCGCTGCGAGCTCGGCAACGAGTTCAGGAACCGGTGTGATGGCCATGATTCATTGTAGGTGGAGGGTGGCACAGCCACGCGCGGCGCCTCCTCGCTGCCGCGCCGTGCGGCGTAACCGTCACTGTGCCGGCGCCAGGCTCAGCATGCGTTCGACGTAGCGTGCGATCAGGTCGATCTCGAGATTCACCGCGTCGCCCGCGGCGAGCCCGCCGAGCGTCGTGTGCGACACCGTGTGCGGGATCAGGTTGATGTTGATTTCTGCGCCGTCGTCGCGATCCGCGACCTGGTTGACCGTCAGGCTGACGCCGTTGACCGCAACCGAGCCCTTGTAGGCGAGGAAGCGCGCCAGCTCGCGCGGCGCGACGATGCGCAGTTGCCACGACTCGCCGACCGGGGTGAGGGCGACGACCTTGCCCACGCCGTCGACATGGCCGCTGACGAGGTGACCGCCCAACCGGTCGTTGGCGCGCAGCGCTTTTTCAAGGTTGACCGGGCCCGGCGCGCCAAGCCCGGCGGTGCGCTGCAGGCTCTCGCCCGAGATGTCGATCGAAAAGCGCCGCGCTGCCGCGTCGAGCGAAGCCACCGTCATGCAC
>CP070653.1:1025912-1029932 GCA_020354665.1 Burkholderiales bacterium | reverse complement strand
GTCGGGGTAGTGCACGACACGGCGCTTGCGGATCGGGTAGGACTGGTAGGCCTGCGCCAGCGGTCGCGGGAAGTCGCGATTCAGTAGCGCCCACGCGCGCTCAGACGTCTCCGACGACCACCCTGGCGATGTCGCCATCGATGCATGCTCTACCTGCCCATCGTCGCGCACCAGCGAGATGACGACCTGATCGCTGCTGAAGAGCTTCTGGCAGGCCTTGCCGATGGCATCGAACACTGGGGCCGTGTCGGCCACCGAGTTGCTAATGACGTTCAGCACTTCGGCCGACGTGCGTTGGTGTTCGAGCGCCTCCCTCGTCTCGTTGAACAATCGCGCGTTCTGGATCGCGATCTCGGCCTGATCGACAAACGATTGCATCAGCGCAATCTCTTTCGCGTTGAAAGCCTGCGCGGCGGCGCGCCCGATGCTGAGCACGCCAACGCACTCGCCGTCGCCGAGCAGGGGAAGCATCAACGACGATCGCACGCCCACACGTTCGTGAATGGCTTGCTCGTAGGGCGGCAGCGCAATGGCCGACCAATCCGGAATGTGCAGCATCTTCTTGCCGACGAAGACGCGAGACGGGAAGTTGGCGGTGGGATCGATCGGCACCTGCTCCGGGCCAGGCGGCTCGCCGAAGGCGTGCGGTCCAAAGTACCTAGCCGCCACGCTGAAGCGGTCTCCCCTGCGCATCAGCAGCATCGCCCCCGCGTTCGACAGCAGGCGGTGGGCCGACTCGACGATCGCGTCGAACACAGGCTGAACATCGGTTGGCGATTCGCTGATGACCTTCAAAATGCCGGCCGTGGCCGTCTGCTGCTCGAGCGCCTCCTGCGTTTCGTTGAACAGGCGCGCGTTCTGGATCGCGATCACCGCCTGATTAGCGAACGTGCGCAGCAGCGCGATTTCCTTTTCGGAGAAGGGGCCGGCATGGTCGCGGCCAACATGGACGGCGCCGATCCCGCGGCCCTCCCAGAGCATCGGTGCTGTGATCGCTGCCTTGAGACCGAGCGCATCCCAGCCCTTGCGGGCCCGCTCGGGAACCCTGTCATCGCTATCGATATCGGGAAAGTGCAGGACCTCGCGGCAAAGTATCGATACGCCAGTTGCGCTCGATTCGTCGAGTGGCATCGGGAACATCGGCTCGATCTTGTCGCGGTTAGGTCCGTGGTATGCCGCGAGGTACACCAGACCGTCGTCGCCAATCAGATTGATCTGGACGAGTCTGCCCTCGAACAGCCGCTCGCAGCGATCCAGGATCGTCTCGAAAACGGGCGCGGTGTCCGCAATGGAATTGCTGATTGCCGCTAGGACTTCTGCCGAAGCGCTTTGCTGCTCGAGGGCCTCCTTCGTCTCGTTGAACAGCCGTGTGTTCTGGATCGCGATCACCGCCTGGTCGGCAAACGTCTGCAGCAGAGCAATTTCGTCGGCATCGAACGGCTTGACTGGCTGGCGCATTAGCACGATCGAGCCGATGCCGCGGCCTTCCCACAGCATCGGTGCGAAAAGCGCCGAGTAACCGCCGATGCGCTCGGTCATCTCGCGCACCGCAGGCGGCGCGTCCGGCACTGCCGCCGTGTCGGGGTAGTGCACGACGCGCCGTTCGCGAATCGCCACCTTGCTAACCGTGTCGTCGAGCGGGCGGGGCACAGCCGCGGCTACGGCCTGCAGGTGGTCCCCGACTACAGCCATGGCGTGCAACAGCCCGTCATCTCCGGCCAGAAAGATCGCTCGCTGGTCGGCCCCGAACAGCGTAGCGCAGCTGTCGAGAATGCGCTTGAACACCGGCGCAGTGTCGGCCACCGAATTGCTGATCGTCTGCAACACCTCGGCCGTTGCGGTCTGCCGCTCGAGCGCTTGCTGCGTCTCGTTGAAGAGCCGCTCGTTTTGGATTGCAATCACGGCCTGGTCGGCAAACGTGCGCAGCAGCGATACCTCCTCGGCCGCGAATGCGCCTGCCGGCTCGCGCCCGACGAAGATCACGCCGATGCCGCGGCCTTCCCACAGCAGTGGGCAAAAAATCACCGAGCCGATGCCGATGATGCGGCAGCCCTCACGCGTTGAGGGTGGCACATCGGCCTCGTTCAGGGCGTCAGGGTACGACACGACCCGCGCTTGGGCGATCGCAAGCCCGGAGCCCGACCCCGGGCCGGGCGACAGCGGAAAGATGCGTTCGAATTCCTGCCGCCGCGGCCCCTGATACGCACCGAGATGAATTCGGCCATCGTTGGCTACGAGATTGAGCCCGACCTCCTTGCCGGCGAACAGGCGCTGGCAGCTGCGCAGGATGGTGTCGAACACCGGTTGGGCGTCGGCCATCGAGCCGCTGATGACTTGCAACACCTCGGTGCTTGCGGTCTGCCGCTCGAGCGCTTCCTTCGTCTCGTTGAACAGCCGCGCGTTCTCGATTGCGATCACGGCCTGGTCGGCGAAGGTCTCGAGCAACTTGACCTGCTCGTCCGGGAACGGACCCAGCTGAGCGCGCGTCACCGTGATGGATCCGACGATGCGGCCCTCGCGTCGCATTGGCACGCCCACCGCGCTCCTGAAACCGGCGCGCTCGGCGGTGTCTCTAATCGCGTAGTCGGGATCGGCGAGTACGTCCGGTGAGTTGATAACCGTGCCTTCGTGGATTGTTCGAGCCGCTACAGCGTGCCCACCGGGGCGCATCGGAAAGACCTGCCTCAGGCTCTGCAACCCGTCGGGATCGAGGCCGCACGCGCCACCCACGTGGATCCACTCACCGTCGAACGTGAAAACGAAGCCGTATTGCGCGCCGCACAGCCGCATCGCGCGTTCGGAAATGACATCAAACACCGGCTGCACGTCGGTAGGCGATTCGCTGATGACCTTCAGCACCTCGGCCGTCGCCGTCTGCCGTTCGAGCGCCTGCTGCGTCTCGTTAAAGACACGGGCGTTCTGAATCGCGATCACCGCTTGGTCGGCGAAAGTCTCAAGCAGCTTGACCTGCTTGTCCGGAAAAAGGCCAGTGGACGCCCGAGCCACCGTGATGGCTCCGACGATGCGGCCCTCCCGCCGCATCGGCACGCCCAGCGCGCTGCGGAATCCGGCGCGCTCGGCCGTCTCCCGAATGGGATAGCCGGTCTGCGTCAGCACGTCCGGCGCGTTGATGACCGCGTCCTCGCGAATCGTTCGGGCCACCACCGCCGGTGCCTCGGGACGCATCGGAAAGGCTTGCTTCATCGTCTGCAGACCGTCGGGGTCGAGGCCGCACGCACCGGCCACCTGGATCCACTCGCCGTCGAACGTGAATACGAAGCCGTATTGCGCACCGCACAGCCGCATCGCGCGCTCCGAAATGACATCGAACACCGGCTGCACATCGGTGGGCGATTCGCTGATGACCTTCAAAACCTCGGCGGTCCCGGTCTGCCGCTCAAGCGCTTCCTTCGTCTCGTTGAACAACCGCACGTTCTCGATCGCGATTACCGCCTGGTCGGCGAAGGTCTCGAGCAGCGCGATCTGCTCGTCCTTGAAGCGGCCAGTCGTTTGCCGGAAAACTATGATTGCGCCGATTGCTTTGCCCTCGCGCAGCATCGGCGCGCACAGCGCGCTGCGATGGCCGACGCGACGGAGGATGCTGCGCGGGCCGTCGCCGATCCAGTCCGCGGCGCTCAGGTCCTCGAGATGCACCAGTTCTCCCGTCACCATGGCACGTCCCGCGATGGATGTCTCGTTCAACGGCATCGGAAATACGTCGGCCGTCGCGTCCTGCACCTCCCGCGCAACGGAGTATGCGACGCGATCGATCACATCGCCTCGCGCCATGTTCAGCGCCACGTGCATCCCGCCGAACAGACGCATGCAGTTCTGCACGATGGCATCGAATACCGGCTGCACATCGGTGGGCGACTCGCTGATGACTTTGAGAATCGCCGCTGTCGTTGTCTGACGTTCAAGGGCTTCCTTTGTCTCGTTGAACAGCCGAGCGTTCTCGATCGCGATCACCGCTTGGTCGACGAACGACTTCGCCAGCGCGATCTCCGTCTCGTCGTACGC
>CP070653.1:1019815-1025812 GCA_020354665.1 Burkholderiales bacterium | reverse complement strand
GCGCGGCGGCGAAGCTCTACAACCACCCGCTCTCGCCGTTCGCGCACATGCCCCTGTCGCAGCGCATGTCGGCCAGCTTCGACCTGCTGCATCGGCTGGCCAAGGAGTACGAGAAGCCCGAGTTCGACATCCACACCGTGCAGGTCGGTCATGTCGACGTCGCAGTCCAGGAGCATGTGCCGATCGCCAAGCCGTTCTGCAGGCTGCTGCGCTTCAAGCGCTTCACCGACGACCCGTCGGCGTTGACACGCATGAAGGCACAGCCGTCGGTGCTGATCGTGGCACCGCTGTCGGGCCACCACTCGACGCTGCTGCGCGACACCGTCAAGAGCATGCTGCAGGACCACAAGGTCTACATCACCGATTGGCTCGACGCGCGCATGGTGCCGGCCGAAATCGGGCCGTTCCACCTCGACGACTACGTGGCTTACGTTCAGGAGTTCATTCGCCACATCGGCGCCGAGGCCAATGTGATCTCGGTGTGCCAGCCCACCGTGCCGGTGCTCGCCGCGGTGTCGCTGCTCGCCAGCGCCGGCGAGCCCACGCCGCGCACGCTGACGATGATGGGCGGCCCGATCGACGCACGCCGCTCGCCCTCGGCGGTGAACAACCTGGCGATGAACAAGAGCATCGAGTGGTTCGAGAACAACGTGATCTACCGCGTGCCGCCCAACTTCCCCGGCGCCGGACGGCGCGTCTACCCGGGCTTTCTGCAGCACACCGGCTTCGTCGCGATGAACCCCGACCGCCACCTGAGCTCGCACTACGACTACTTCCTCGACCTGATCCGCGGCGACGACGACAGCGCTGAGGCGCACCGGAAGTTCTACGACGAATACAACGCCGTGCTTGACATGCCGGCGGAGTACTACCTCGACACGATCAAGGTGGTGTTCCAGGATTTCGCGCTGGTCAACGGCACCTGGCGCGTCAACGGCCGGCTGGTGCGGCCGCAGGACATTCGCACGAGCGCTCTGCTGACGATCGAAGGCGAGCTCGACGACATCTCCGGGGCTGGCCAGACGCGCGCGGCGCACGACCTGTGCACGGGGCTACCCAAGGCGCGGCACCATCATCACACCGCGGCGGGTGCCGGTCATTACGGCATCTTCGCCGGCCGCCGCTGGCGCGAGAATGTCTACCCGAGGGTGCGCGACTTCATCGCCGCGCACCAGCGCACGGCGTCGGGCGTCGCAAGCGCGCGGCGTGGCAACGGCGCGGCACGCCCGCGTCGCTGAGCCGCCGTGGCAGCCGCCAAGACAGCGGTGCAGTCGGTCGCTGAGCGCGTCGATGCGCAACTGCCGCAAACGCAGTGCACCCGTTGCGGGTTTGCCGATTGCAGGGCATACGCCACCGCGATCGCGTCCGGAGAGGCGGACATCGACCGCTGCCCGCCGGGTGGTGCCGCGGGCATCGCGCGGCTGGCGGCTGTCACTGGCCGAGCGCCGGTCCCGCTGAATCCACGCTACGGAGTCGAGGGGCCGCTGCGCGTCGCGCGCATCGACGAGCAGTGGTGCATTGGCTGCACACTGTGCATCAAGGCCTGTCCGGTGGACTGCATCGTCGGCACGCACAAGCACATGCACTCGGTGATCGAGCCGCTGTGCACCGGCTGCGAGCTGTGCCTGCCCGCCTGCCCGGTGGACTGCATCTTCCTCGTCAATGGCAGCGGAGATCGCACCGGCTGGGCCGCGTGGAGCGCGGAGCAGGCTGACCGGTCGCGAGCGCGCTACCACGCACGGTCCGTTCGGCTCGAGCGCGATCGGCGGGAGCATGACGAGCGCTTGCTCGCCAAGGCGCGAGCCAAGCTGTCGGAGGACGCGGTGGCGGACCCGCTAGGTGATTCTCCTAGTGTGGAACGCAAGCGCGCGGTCATCGAGGCGGCCATCGCCCGTGCCCGTGCCCGCCTCAATACGTAACCGCCACGCCACCTCCGCCGCCGCAGGGGGACGGGCACGAACAGGTAGTAGTTGCGAGGGGTGGTCACGTGCAGAGCCAGACCGGATGATCGGCGCCCATCCACTTCGTGCCCGGCGGCTCCCATGACGCGCGTGATTCCACCAAGCCCGATTGGGCCGGACCCGATCCGCCGCGGCCTGTTGGTGTCTGGCGCGACGGGCGTCGTAGCCGGCACGCTTGCGATGCCATGGCCTGTGCCGGCCGGTGCGACGCAACACGCAGCGTTGAGCCTGCGCGTCGTCGCGCCACCACCAGCCACGGCCATCACCTACGACGCCCACGGACTCGAGGCGCTCGGCGTCACCGGGCTGACCACCGCGGTGCCGTGGGACTCGCAGCCGCGGCACTGGGAAGGCGTCACGCTGCGGCGGCTGGCGACGGCCGTGCGCGCCGCCGGCCACCCGCTGCTCGTCAAGGCGCTCAACGACTACGCGGCACATATCCCGTGGAGCGACCTGGAGCGGTACGACCCCTTGCTCGCGTGGCTGCGCGACGGGCAACCGATCCCGATCCGAGCCAAAGGCCCGTTGATCGTGATCTACCCGTTCACCGATCGACCGGAACTCAGAGGCGATATCTACAACGGCCGCTCGGTCTGGCACGTGTCGGAGATCGTCTTCGAATGACAGAGTTCCTAAGCGCCATTTTGACCGGCACGCCGAACCGCTCCAACACCAGCGCTCGACGCTGGCCAGTGGTGATCTACGCCGGCATCGCGTCACTCGTGGCCGCCGCGATCTTCGTGGCGGTCGGCGCGGTGCGCGAAATCCGCGAGCTCTCTCGCGCCGGGACAAGTCAGTCGCTGTGGCACGTCTATCAGACCCACGATGCCGTCCAGCGCGTCGCCGCTGCAGCGCCCGAGGCGGCCCTGACGCAGGCCGGCAAGGACCGCTTCCAAACTGAACTCGAGTTGCTCGCCAGCCAGGTCGCTGCGGTGCGCGAGTACCGCATGCTCGACTTGCAGCTGCCGCGGCATGCAGAGGCCTGGAAGTCGATCGAGCAGGCACTCGCCGACGGACTGCGGGCCTGCGAAGAGCCTGGTCTGCTGTCGCGTGACCAGGCGCGAGCGCAAGCCGAGCGCTTCGGTGCGTTGCGCAGCACCACGCGCATCCTGATGGCCGCGGCGCAGCAGGACCTCAACACCCAGCGCGATCTGGCCCGAGCCCGCCTGATCCAGCACTTCTGGCAAGGCGCGGCCGCGATCGGCCTGCTGGTGGTTGGATTGTGCGTGCTGTTGTGGCGCACGCGCGCGGCACAGGTCGCCAACGCCGCGTTGGCCGACCGCCTGAGCGATGCGAACCGGACGCTCGAGGCCCGTGTGGTCGAACGCACGCGCGACCTCGAGTCCGACCGCGCGCTGCTGGCGACGATCCTCGACGCCAGTCCGACGGCCGTCGCACTGATCCGGGAATCCGATGCCGCGCCGGTCTACTTCAACACGCGCATGCGCGAGGCGCTTGCGCTGGCCGCAACACCGGCGGCGCCGTTTCCGCCGGCGCGCCTGTTCGCCCAACCCGAGATTGCCGACGAGCTGGACGCGTTGCTGCGCGATGGCCGACCCGTACAGGACCGCGAAGCGCTGATTGCCGGCCATCCGCCGTTTCATGCGCTCGTCACCGCGCGACGCGTGAGCATCGACGGGCAGCCCGCCTCACTGATCTGGTTTCACGATCACTCGCGGCACCGCCAGCTCGAGCTGGAGCTGCAGCAGCAGGCCAGCACGGACGCGCTGACCGGGCTGGCGAACCGCCGGGCCTTCTTCTCCGAGGGGCCGCGCATGCTCGAGCGTGCCCGCCGCTACCGGCACGACTGCGCGCTGTTGATGATCGATATCGACCATTTCAAAGCCGTCAACGATCAGTTCGGCCATCATGCCGGCGACCGCGTGCTGCGCGCGATGTCTGACCGACTGCGCGACGTGCTGCGCCAGGCCGACCTGGTAGCGCGCCTGGGAGGCGAGGAGTTCGCTGCGCTGATGCCCGAGACCGACATGACGGCGGCGTTGCAAGCCGCCGAGCGGGTGCGCGAGATCTGCGCCGGCCTCGGCCCGCAACTCGAAGGCTTCGGCGAGATCGGTGTCAGTGTCAGCATCGGCGTTGCACAGTGGCGCGCCGGGGAGACGCTCGACCACGTCCTCGAGCGCGCCGATGCCGCGCTCTATCGGGCCAAGCGCGCCGGTCGCAACCGGGTCGAAAGCTCCTGATCCGCGATGGCGGCCTGCGACAATGCTCGGTCATGAAAGACGAGCACATCGAACCGTTCTTTGCCGCCCTCAAGGCCGCCAATCCCACGCCGGCAAGCGAACTCGAATACAGCAGCGCGTTCGAGTTGCTCGTCGCGGTGATCCTGTCGGCGCAAGCGACCGATGTCGGCGTCAACAAGGCCACGCGGCGTCTGTTCGCGGTGGCCAACACGCCGCCGAAGATGCTGGCGCTGGGACTCGACGGGCTGCAGGACTACATCAAGACGATCGGGCTGTACCGCAGCAAGGCGAAACACCTGATCGAGGCGTGCCGGATCATGATCGAGCGCCACGGCGGCGAAGTCCCGCGCAGCCGCGACGCGCTCGAGGCACTGCCCGGCGTGGGCCGCAAGACCGCCAACGTCGTGCTGAACGTCGCCTTCGGTGAACCGACGATCGCGGTGGACACGCACATCCTGCGCGTCGCCAACCGTACCGGCCTGGCACCCGGCAAGACGCCGCTCGAGGTCGAGACGAAGCTGCTCGAGCGCGTGCCCACCCGCTACCGGCACGACGCGCACCACTGGCTGATCCTGCACGGCCGGTATGTCTGCACGGCGCGCGCTCCGCACTGTCGCGAATGCATCGTCAATCGCTGGTGCGATGCCCGCCCCCCGGCGAGCGTCGCCGGTGCCTGAAGCCTGCTCGCGGGCGAGTCGGGTTTAGATCGCGACGACGCGCGTTGGCTTGATCGACCCTGCGACCTTGCGCCCCTTGCGCGCGCGCTTGCCCAGGTGCGCCACGAGCGCCGGCCCTCTCAACTCTTCTTCCCTCGGCTTGCCGCCGCGACCGGTCCCGACGACGCGCAGCGCATGGGCGAACGTTGCCACCGAAACCAGCGGGTCCTTGGTGTCGACGTCCATCAGCGTCAAGCCGCGTCCGCCACTGGCCTGGAGCTTCAGCTCGCCCAGTCCGAACAACAGCAGCCGTCCGCTCATCGAAAGGCACGCGACCTGGCTGTGATCCGCCTCGACGGCCACTGCGGGCAACAGGTGCTCACCCGGCTCGAGGCTCAGGAAGCCCTTGCCCGCACGCTGGCGGCCGGTCAGGTCGCCGATGCGCGCCAGCAGACCGAAGCCGCCGGTGTTGGCGAGCAGCAGCGTGCGTTCGGCAGAGCCGGCGACGAAGTGTGCCGCCTGCGTGCCGGGCTCCAGGTCGATCATTGTCGTGATCGGCGCGCCATCGCCGCGGCCGCCTGGAAGCTGACTCACTGGAACCGAGTACGCACGACCGTTCGAGCCGAGCACGATCAGCATGTCCACGCTTCGACCTGCGAACGCGCCGTACAAGCCGTCGCCAGCTTTGAACGTGAGCGTGGCCGGATCGATCTCGTGGCCCTTGAGCGCCCGCACCCAGCCCTTCAGGCTGACGACCACGGTCACCGGCTCGTCGATGACCTTCACTTCGGCAACGGCCCGCTTCTCCGCCTGGATCAGCGTCCGCCGTGCATCACCGTACTGCTTCGCGTCGGACTCGATTTCCCTGATGACGGCGCGCTTCAACGACGCCGGGCTGCGCAGGATCTCCTCGAGCTTGCCCTGCTCTTCGCGGCGCTCCTTCAGTTCCTGTTCGATGCGGATCGCCTCGAGCCGCGCGAGCTGGCGCAGCCGGATCTCGAGGATGTCCTCGGCCTGGCGGTCGCTCAGCTTGAAGCGGGCGATCAGCGCGGGCTTCGGCTCGTCGGCGTTGCGGATGATGCGGATCACCTCGTCGATGTTCAGCAGCACGAGCTGCCGCCCCTCGAGCACGTGGATGCGGTCGAGCACGCGATCCAGGCGGTGCTGCGTGCGGCGTAT
>CP070653.1:1015254-1019715 GCA_020354665.1 Burkholderiales bacterium | reverse complement strand
CGTCATCGTGCAGTTGATCGTCGCCACGTCGCTCGAACACCACCTCGAACTGACCTTGATGCTGGTGAAGTTCGGGCGGCCGCTGGTGATCGCGCTGAACAAGATGGACGAGGCGTCGGAGCGCGGCCTCTATATCAACGCCGGTGCACTGAGTCAGCGACTCGGCGTGCCCGTGGTGGCGACGGTCGCGATCAGGGGGCACGGCATCGCTGATTTGTTCCGCGCTGCCGCGCAAGCCGTGCGCGAACGCGCGCGTCCGCATGCGCCGCCGCCGAGCGCCCATATCAACGCTGCGCTTGAACCGCTCGCGGCGTTGCTGAGCGCGCCGGATATCCAGCGGGCCTTCCGCGTGCCGACGCCGTTGCTGGTGTCGCAGGTCGCCGAGGGCGACCCGTATTTCCTTGATGAACTGCAGCAGCACTTTCCCGGCGTCCTGCCCGACGTGCGGCGCTTGCTCGCGAGCGCCGATCAGGTGCTGCCGCGCCCGCTGAGCGAGGAACTGCACGCCGATCGCCACCATCGTGCAGCCACGCTGTTCGAGGCGGCCACGCGGCTTGGCGCGCCGCGCGAAGACCGCGGCTGGCGCTACTGGCTCGACGAGTTGTTCCTCAGTCCGCACTGGGGCTTCGTCGGCAGCGTGGCGGTTTTTGCGGCCGTGCTGTTCGTCGTGTTCTACGTCAGCCAATGGATCGACAGCCAGACGTCGGCGCGTCTGGCCGCGTGGGCGGCGCAGTGGCAGCCGCAATCCACCACCGGCGTCGTCGGCCGCGCCGTCGCCGACGGCCTGATCGGGCTCGTCGGCATCGTCGTGCCGTACATGATTCCGCTGGTGCTGTTGCTGGTGGCGCTGGAAGAGGTGGGCGTCATGTCGCGCATCGCGTTCGCGGTGGACCGTATGTTCCACCGCATCGGGTTGCACGGTGGCGTTGCGGTGCCGTTCCTGCTCGGACTGGGATGCAACGTGCCGGCGATCTCGGCGATCCGCAACACGACGACCGGCCGCGAAAGGGTCGTCGCATCGCTGCTCGTGACGTTCGTACCGTGCTCGGCGCGCTCGGCGATCATTCTGGCGCTGGCCGGCAAGTATCTGGGTGCGTTCGGGGTGTTCGCGATCTTCGCGCTGACGATGGTCGTGATCGCCGTGCTCGGGAATGTGCTGCCGCGCCGCTTTCCGCGCGGCGGTCCCGGCCAGGTGCAGGAGATCCCGCCGTACCGCCTGCCGCGCCTGCTGCCGATGCTGCAGGAGACGTGGGAACGCACGCGCGACATCCTGACCATCGTCACGCCGCTGCTGGTCGGCGGCAGCGTGGTGCTGGCGCTACTCGCGCATGTCGGCGCGGATCGCACGATCAACGCGCTGTTGGCGCCGATCACGAGCTGGTTGCTCGGACTGCCGCTGGTCCTTGGCGTGCCGATCCTGTTCGGCGTGCTGCGCAAGGAGCTCTCGCTGCTGATGATCTACCAGGCGCTCGGGACGTTCGAGGTGAACCAGTACCTCGACACCGTGCAGATCACGACGTTCCTGCTGTTCCTGACGTTTTACGTGCCCTGCATCTCGACGTTCGCGGTGATGCTCAAGGCGATCGGCCGTCGCGAGGCGCTGTTTTCGGTATCGCTGTCAGTGGGCGTTGCGTTGCTGGTCGCCGGGATTGCGCGTTTCGCGCTCGAGGGCCTGCGGCTGGCGCTGTAGTGACAGCGGTGCATCGACCGGCTCGCACCCGATCAACGCGCGTCACCCCGCGCGTTCAGACTCGTCGCCGAGCAACTGCCCGAGCACCGTCGGCAGCGAGATCGATTGATTCAGCACCGTCACCATGCTCGGTGCGCAGCGCACGGTGATCTGATCGAACGACACCCATGCGAACGCATCGAATTCGGGCCGCATCCGGCCCTGGCGGTCGCGGAACAAGGTCGCGCAACTGAACGTCGCAAGGGGCCGCCGCCGCGACAGCAGCGCGAACAGGTGCAGGTCCTTGCCACGCCGGTAGGCGAAGCGACCGATCTCGAGCAGCGATTCGCCCGCCGCGGCCAGCGCGGTTTCCTCGCGCAGTTCGCGCAGAGCAGCTTCGCGCGGCGCCTCGCCGGGCTCGGCGACGCCCTTGGGGATGTCCCAGTATCGCGAATTCGCGGCGTGCCCGAGCAGCAGCTCGGCCTCGCGGGTCAGCACCAGTACGCCGCAGCTGACCACGGGCTTCGTCATGGCGCGGGGCGGGGTGTGTCGGTCAAGTTGCGCAAATATGCCATTCGCCCACAACAGGCCCAACCCGACCGGTCATCGCGCAAGCTGTTCGCGCAGCGCCTCGACCGAGCGTGCCGGCAGCTCGCACGCACCGTGCTGGCACAGGTAAGCCTCGCCGGCGATGCGCCCCTGCAGCAACGGCAGCGATCCCGGCGCGCCGTGAACTGGCGTGACCAGCGGCGCGAAAGCCGACTGCGCATGCGCCCACAGCGGCTCAGAGCCGGGCCCGGCCGGGATCGCGAGATCGCGCCCGTGCTCGGCCAGCAATTGCGCGTGCAGCAACGCCGGCACGGCCATCGGTGCTTGCTCCATCAGCGCCGCGTGGCGATGCAGCGTGGCGCGGGCGATGTCGGTCCAGTCGCTACGCTCATAGGGGCCGGCCAGGCGCAGCAGTAGCTCGCACGCTGCCGCGGTGCCCGACGGCACCGCGCCGTCGTAGAGGTCGCGCGCACGCATCGGCAACTGCGCCGATGCGCTGTCGAAGAAGCCCTCGAGGCGATCGTGGAAGCGCTCGACCATCCGGCCGCAGATCTCGAACGCGGCGGCCAGCCACTGCGGTTCGCCGGTCGCGGCATGCAGCTCGACGAAGCCGAGCCCGAGCTGCGCATGGTCGGCCAGATAGCCTTCTTCGCGCAGCGTGCCGTTGCGCCAGGCGTGGCGGACCGAACCGTCATGCACCATCGTCCCGAGCAGGAAACGGGCAAGCTCGCGCGCGGCCTGCACGAAGTCGTCGCGCCCCAGCAGCCGTCCGGCCTCGGCGAACGCACGCAGCGCCATGCCGTTCCAGTCGGCGAGCACCTTGTCGTCGGTGATCGGCCAGACGCGCCGGGCGCGCGCCGCGTAGAGCCGCTCGCGCACCGACTGCTCCCACGCCGCGAACGCATCGTGTTGCAGGCCGAGCTCGTTGCGCAGCGCCTGTGCGTCGCGCCGCTCGAGCACGTTCGTGCCGTGCTCCCAGTTGCCCGCCTCGGTTACGCCATAGAGGCGCGCCGCGGCCACCGCATCGTCACCGAGCACGTTGCGCATGTCCGACAGCGTCCACACGTGGAACTGGCCCTCGACGCCGTCGGCGTCAGCGTCCTGCGCTGAAGCAAAGGCCGCCGGCGCGGCTGCGGGATGCATCTCGCGCAACAGGTACGTCAGCGTGTCTACGGCGACGAAGCGCAGCCGCTCGTCGCCGGTGAGCCTGAACGCACCCGCGTAGACGCGTGCGAGCTGCGCGTTGTCGTAGAGCATCTTCTCGAAATGCGGCACGTGCCAGCGTGCGTCGGTCGAGTAGCGCGCAAAGCCGCCGCCGACGTGGTCGTAGATGCCGCCCGCGGCCATCCGTTGCAGCGTGGTGAGCAGCATCGAGCGCGCAGAGACGTCGCCGGCGGCAGCGATCGTCAGCAGGTATTGCAGCAGCGGTGTCTGCGGGAACTTCGGTGCGCCGCCGAAGCCACCGTGGGTCTCGTCGAAGCGGCGCGCGAAATCGTCGACGGCCCGCCGGTGCACGTCATCGGCGGGCGGTCGCGAATCCGGCATCGTCGTGCCGCGCTCCACGTGCTCGAGCAGCGACTTCGCCTGCTGCTCGACCTCGCCGCGCCGATGCACCCACGCCTCGCGTACGGCGGCGAGCACCTCGGAGAAACCGGGCAGGCCCGGGCGCGATCGCGGCGGAAAGTAGGTGCCGCCGTAGAACGGCTTGAGCTCGGGCGTGAGAAACATGTTCATCGGCCAGCCGCCGTGGCTTGTGAGCGCCTGCAAGGCGCTCATGTAGACATGGTCGACGTCAGGCAGCTCCTCGCGGTCGACCTTGATCGCGACGAACCCCTCGGCGAGCTGGCGTGCGAGCTCGACATCTTCGAAGCTCTCGCGCTCCATCACGTGGCACCAA
The DNA here is from genome assembly GCA_020354665.1 of Burkholderiales bacterium. Classification (GTDB taxonomy): domain Bacteria; phylum Pseudomonadota; class Gammaproteobacteria; order Burkholderiales; family Burkholderiaceae_C. The sequence continues at coordinate 1,015,600 of CP070653.1, read as the reverse complement.
TGGCAGGTCGCGTAACCCACCGACAACAGGATCGGCTTGTCCTCGGCACGCGCCTTCGCGAAGGCCTCGTCGCCCCACGGGTACCAGTCGACCGGGTTGTAGGCGTGCTGCAGCAGGTAGGGGCTCTTCTCGTGCAGGAGCCGGTTGGCGTGCCTCTCCATGGTGGACACCTTCTCCTCGTCCGGTGTGCCAGCGCCTTGCGCTTCCTCGTCGGCGGGTTTCTTGCCGCAGCTCGCGCTCACGCCGAGCGCGATCAGGAGCGCAGCCAGCGTTCGGAAAGACATGCAACCTCCAAGCATGGGCGCGTGGCAGAGGTGTAGAGTGGTCGCTGCATCACGGAGGCGTG
>CP070653.1:1011117-1015154 GCA_020354665.1 Burkholderiales bacterium | reverse complement strand
GCGTGCCCACCGCGAGGCGAGCAGCGTCAGCGTGCTGCTCGGGATCAGCGTGCCGCCCATCGTCACGATCACGCCGAGCGGGCCGGCGACGTTCCAGCCGAGCACGGCGACGAACAGCAGGTTCGGCCCCGGCGCGGCCTGCGCGAGCGCGACGCTCGTCGTGAACTGCGCGTCGGTCAGCCAGCCGTGTTCGTCGACGATGTAGCGGTGCATGTCCGGCGCGGTCGCCATCGCGCCGCCGATCGCGAGCAGCGATAGCAGCAGGAAGTGCGCGAACAACGCCGCCAGATCGGCCGCGCCGAGTGCCGCGCCGGAGATCACCGCCCGAGCCTCCAAGCGGCCAGCAGCACCGTGCTGCCGCCGATCACCGCGACGATCCACACCAGCGGCACGCGCCACCACGCCGCCGCGGCAAACGTCGCCAGCGCGGCGAGCGCCGCTGCGGGGCCGAGCGGGTTGCCGCGCAGGCCGGGCAGCAGTTTGAAGCCCATCGACAGGATCACTCCGGCCGACGCGGCGCCCATGCCGCGCAGCGCGCCGGCCACTGCTGGCACGTGCATGAAGCGTGCATAGACCGCCGCCAGCGCGACCACGATTGCGAGCGGCACCGCGAGCAGCCCGGCCGTCGCGGCGAGCGCGCCGCGCCAGCCGAAGCAGCGGTCGCCGAACATCAGGCCGAGGTTGACGACGTTCGGTCCGGGCAGCACCTGGGCCGCCGACAGCAGCTCGAGGAACTCGGCTTTCGACAACCAGCGCTCGCGGTCGACGAGCTCGTGCTGCGCGATCGGCAACACGCCGCCGAAGCCCTGCAGCGACAGGCGGGTGAAGACGACGAAGAGATCGCGCAGCGAGCGCGGCGCGCGCCGCTGCGCCGGGGTCATGTGCGGATCACGCGCAGCGCGTCCGGATTGACGATGTGCGTCGGGTTGCCGAAAACGAAGTTGACGACGTTGTCGAACGCGGCGCTGAAGTACAGCTCGTAGCTGTCCTGCTCGACGTAGCCGATGTGCGGCGTGCACACCGCGTTCTCCAGCCGCAGCAGCGGATGGCCCTGCAGGATCGGCTCGGTCTCGAACACGTCGATGGCCGCCATCCCGGGCCGGCCGCGGTTGAGCGCGGAGACCAGCGCGCCTTCTTCGAGCAGCTCGGCACGCGAGGTGTTGACGAACAGCGCGGTCGGCTTCATGCGGTGGAGGTCGTCGGGCTTGACGAGGCCGCGCGTGTCGTCCGTGAGCCGAAGGTGCAGGCTCAGCACGTCGCTCGCCTCGAAGAACGCATCGCGCGACGGTGCGGGAACGAACTCGTCCTTGCGTGCCTTTTCGCGCGAGGCCTCGGTGCCCCAGACCGTGACGTTCATGCCGAACGCCTTGCCGTAGCCGGCCACCAGCTGGCCGATCCGCCCGTAGCCCCAGATGCCGAGCGTCTTGCCCTTGAGCACCATGCCGATGCCGAAGTTCGGCGGCATCGCCGCAGACTTCAGGCCCGACTGCTGCCACGCGCCGTGCTTGAGGTTGCCGATGTACTGCGGCAGCCGGCGCATCGCGGCCATGATCAGCGCCCAGGTCAGCTCGGCCGGCGCCACCGGCGAGCCCACGCCCTCGGCCACCGCGATGCCGAGCCTCGTCGCCGCGTCGAGGTCGATGTGCGGGCCGGCGCGGCCCGTCTGCGAGATCAGCTTGAGCTTGGGGAGCTTCTCGAGCAACTGGCGCGGGAAGTGCGTGCGCTCGCGGATCAGCACCAGCACGTCGGCATCGCGCAGCCGCACCGCGAGCTGGCCGACGCCCTTGACGCTATTGGTGAAGACCTTCGCGTTGAGTTGCTCGAGCTTCGATGCGCACTTGAGCTTGCGCACCGCGTCCTGGTAGTCGTCGAGGATGATGATGTTCATGAGGCCCAACGGGGCCGCGCTGCGACAGCGCAGGCGCCCGACCCCGATTCTGCCTCGTATGGCGCAGCGCGCTGCGCCGCCGCGCGAGCGCGCCGCTACACCGCGCCGTAGGTCGCCTTGCGTAACGGCGTGTAATGCCACCACGGCGCTGCCGGCGCGCCGCGCATGAACGCGGTGGCGGCGATGAACGTGTCGAGCACGCACGGGTCCTGCCGCTTGCCCGTCGCGTGGCACAGCACCTGATAGAGCGCGTACGCGTCGCGGCCGGCGAGCTCGTGCGGATGGCGGATGCCGATGCGGCGCAGGTCCGCTGCGAGCGCCGGGCCGATGTTGGGCAGCTGCTCGAGCGTATGGCACTCGGCGGGGCTGGCCGCCGTGGGGTGCTTGACGCGTGCGCCCGCCATCGGTGCCTCGACGCTACACGATCATGTTGTTGCGGATCAGCCCGACGGCCAGCCCCTCGATCGTGAAGTCGACGTCGCCGAACGGCACGACGATCGTGTCGAAATCGGGGTTCTCGGGGATCAGCTCGATGCTCGTGCGCGTGCGTCGGAAGCGCTTGACCGTCACGTCGTCGCCGAGCCGCGCGACGATGATCTGCCCGTTCTTCGCGTCGCGCGCCTTCTGCACCGCAAGCAGGTCGCCGTCGAGGATGCCCGCATCGCGCATGCTCATGCCGCGCACCTTGAGCAGGTAGTCGGGCCGGCGCGAGAACATGCTCGCTTCCATCAGGAACGTGCGGTCGATGTGCTCCTGCGCGAGGATCGGGCTGCCCGCCGCGACGCGGCCCACGAGCGGCAGCGAGAGCTGCGCGAGGCTGGGCAGCGGCAGCGAGAACTGTTTGCCGCGCGCCTCGTTGAGCGCGCGCAACATGTCAGACTTCAGCCGTATGCCGCGCGACGTGCTGCCCACGAGTTCGATCACGCCCTTGCGGGCGAGCGCCTGCAGGTGCTCCTCGGCGGCGTTGGGCGAGCGAAAGCCGAGCTCGGCAGCGATCTCGGCGCGCGTCGGCGGCGCCCCGGTGCGCTCGATCGCGCTTTGCACCAGGTCGAGAATCTGCTGTTGCCGGTCGGTGAGCTTCGGGCGTTCTTCCATGGTGGCCTCTCCGGTGGCCCGGCACTGGCCGGGGCTGAGGGTTTATCCAGTGGCTGTATTTTTATCCAGAATGCGAACAAATGCAAAGCCCTGAGCGCCTGGTGGTCGTGCTCGGCACGGGCGGCACGATCGCCGGCACGGCGGCCGATGCCGGCGACAACGTTGGCTACACCGCCGCCCAGATCGGCATCGCTCAGCTCGTCGCCGCGATTCCGCCGCTCGCGGGCGTGCCGATCGAGTGCGAACAGGTCGCCCAGCTCGACAGCAAGGACATGGACCACGCCACGTGGCAGCACCTCGCGCAGCGCGCGGCGTACCACCTGGGGCGCGAGAACGTGTGCGGCGTCGTCGTCACGCACGGCACCGACACGATGGAAGAGACGGCCTACTTCCTGCAGCGCGTGCTCGCGCCGGCCAAGCCGCTGGTGCTGACCGGCGCGATGCGCCCGGCCACGTCGCTGCAGGCCGACGGGCCGCAAAACCTGCTCGATGCAGTCGCCGTCGCGCGCGAGCCCGGCGCGCGCGGCGTCACGGTCGTGTTTGCGGGCACGGTGCATGGCGCGTCCGACGCGCGCAAGGTGCACCCCTATCGGCTCGATGCATTCAGCTCGGGCGACGCCGGGCCGATCGCGTACGCCGAAGAAGGCCGGCTGCGGCGCCTGCGCGACTGGCCACAGAGCGATCCGCTTGGGCTCGATGCGATTGCGGGCGACCCCGCGACGTGGCCGCGAGTCGAGATCGTCATGAGCCATGCCGGCGCAAGCGGCGCTGTTGTCGATGCGCTGGTGGCAAGCGGCGTGAAAGGTCTGGTCGTCGCCGGCACAGGCAACGGCAAGGTGCACCGCGAGTTGCAGGCCGCACTCGACCGTGCGCAGGCGAGCGGCGTGCGAGTCGAACGCGCGACGCGATGCGCCACCGGCGCGATCGTCGCTCTATCGGACGCCGATGCGCCGGCCGAATCCGCGGCGCTCAGCCCCGCCCAAGCGCGCATCGCGTTGTTGCTGGAACTGCTTGCTGCGCGGTCGTGAACTGTCGCTGAATTGACACGCTCGGT
>CP070653.1:1007855-1011017 GCA_020354665.1 Burkholderiales bacterium | reverse complement strand
TCCTTCGGGTCTAAATTCGCGTCGGGCGGGTCGTGCTGAGGCAGCCTGCGCGCCGACGAGGCGCCCGGCCAGCGGCCGGCGCAAGCGGCTATTACCGGGGACGGAGGCTTCGAGCATGAGGATCGTGTGCGTTGGCGGCGGCCCGGCTGGACTGTACGTCGCGCTGCTGGCAACGAAACAGCACCCCACGCACGACATCACCGTGATCGAGCGCAACCGGCCCGACGACACGTTCGGCTGGGGTGTGGTGTTCTCCGACCAGACGATGGGCAACCTGCAGCAGGCCGATCCACAGACGGCGCAGCAGATGCTCGAGGCGTTCAACCATTGGGACGACATCGAGGTTCACTTCAAGGGGCGGGTGATCCGTTCCAGCGGCCACGGCTTCTGTGGGCTGGGCCGCCAGCGGCTGCTCGGCATCCTGCAGGCGCGCTGCGCCGAGCTCGGCGTGAACCTGCGCTTCCAGTGCGAGTTCACCGGCGACGAGCCGTGGGACGCCGACCTGGTGGTCGCCGCCGACGGGCTGAACAGCCGGCTGCGAACGCGGTACGCGTCGACCTACCAGCCCGACATCGACTTGCGCAAGTGCCGTTTCGTCTGGCTCGGCACGAAGCACCGCTTCGATGCTTTCACGTTTGCCTTCGAGCACACCGACGCGGGCTGGTTCCAGGCCCACGCCTACCGCTTCGACGACGAGCTGTCGACGTTCATCGTCGAGACGCCGGAGGAGGTCTGGCTGCGCGCCGGGCTGGACCGCGCCAGCAAGGAGGACTCGATCGCGTTCTGCGAGCGTCTGTTCGCCAAGTATCTCGACGGCGCCGCGCTGATGTCCAACGCCACGCACCTGCGCGGAGCGGCGCAGTGGATCCGCTTTCCGCGCGTGATCTGCCGCAGCTGGGTGCACGAGGAGGCCGGGGTACCGATCGTGCTGATCGGCGACGCCGCGCACACCGCGCATTTCTCGGTCGGCTCGGGCACCAAGCTCGCGCTCGAGGACGCGATCGAGCTCGCGCGCTGCATCGGCGCCGCGCGCGATCTGCACGCCGCGTTGCGCGAATACGAAAGCGTGCGCTCGGTCGAAGTCGCGAAGATCCAGAACGCGGCGCGCAACTCGACCGAGTGGTTCGAGCACGTCGACCGCTATGCGCACTTCGAAGCCGAGCAGTTCGCCTACAGCCTGCTCACCCGCTCGCAGCGCATCTCGCACGAGAACCTGCGCCTGCGCGACGCAACCTACGTCGCCGGTCTCGAGCGCTGGTTCGCGGCGCGCAGCGGCGCGCCGGCCGAACCGATCCCGCCGATGTTCACGCCGTTCACGGTGCGCGGCCTGCAGCTCGCCAACCGCGTCGTCGTTTCGCCGATGGCGCAGTATTCGTGTACCGATGGCACGCCCGACGACTACTACCTCGTGCACCTGGGCAGCCGCGCGCACGGCGGCGCGGCGCTGGTGTTCACCGAGATGATTTGCGTGTCCGCCGACGGGCGCATCTCCCCCGGCTGCGCCGGCATGTACCGTGACGAACAGCGTTTCGCGTGGCAGCGCATCGTCGACTACGTGCACACGCGCACGCCGGCGAAGATCGGCATCCAGCTCGGCCACGCCGGGCCGAAAGGTTCGACGCAGCTCGGCTGGCTCGACGCCGACGAGCCGCTGCCGCCGGACGACCCGACCGGCAACTGGCCGCTGATCGCGCCGTCGCCGATCGCCTACGGGCCGCGCAACCAGGTGCCGCGCGCGATGACCCGCACCGACATGGACCGCGTGCTCGCCGCCTTCGTGCGCGCAACGCGCTGGGCCGACGAGTGCGGATTCGACTGGCTCGAGCTGCACTGCGCGCACGGCTACCTGCTGTCGGCGTTCATCTGTCCGCTGACCAACCGCCGCGACGACGAGTACGGCGGCACGATCGAGAACCGCTGCCGCTACCCGCTCGAAGTGCTCGCCGCGATGCGCGCCGCCTGGCCGCAGCACAAGCCGATGTCGGTGCGCATCTCCGCGCACGACTGGGCGCCCGGCGGCAACACCGACGACGATGCAGTCGTCGTCGCGCGGCTGCTGCGCGATGCCGGCGCCGACCTGATCGACGTGTCGTCGGGGCAGACGACGCGCGAGGCGCAGCCGGTCTACGGCCGCATGTACCAGACACCGTTTGCCGACCGCATCCGCAACGAGGTCGGCATCGGCACGATCGCGGTGGGCGCGATCTTCGAGCCCGACCATGTCAACTCGATCATCGCCTCGGGACGAGCCGATCTGTGCGCGCTGGCGCGGCCGCACCTGGCCGACCCGTTCTGGACGCTGCACGCGGCCGCGCAGCTCGGCTATCGCGGCGTGCCGTGGCCGCCGCAATACCTCGCGGGGCGCGACCAGCTCTACCGCAACCTCGAGCGCGCCGCCGCGATGGCCGCAGAGCGGCCCGAAGCCAATGGCTGAACGTAGCAGGATTTTCGACTCAAGGGAGTGCCAGCCATGACGCACACCGCGCACGTCGATACCTTCGCCCGCGACAACCTGCCGCCGCGCGAGCAGTGGCCCGAGTTCCTGTTCACGCTGCCGGAGCTGACGTTCCCGCCGCATCTGAACTGCGCGTCGTGGCTGCTCGACCGCCAGGTGGCGGGCGGGCGGGCAGACCGGCCGTGCATCCGCGGACCGGGCGTGAGCTGGAGCTATGCCGAGCTGCTCGAACGCGCCAACCGCATCGCGCACGTGCTGGTCGACGAGATGGGGCTCGTGCCAGGCAACCGCGTGCTGCTGCGCTCGGCCAACAACCCGCAGCTGGCCGCCTGCTGGTTCGCGGTGATCAAGGCCGGCGGCATCGCCGTTGCGACGATGCCGCTGTTACGAGCCAAGGAGCTGGTCGACGTCGCCACGAAGGCGCAGGTCTCGCACGCGCTGTGCGACGCGCGCCTTGGCGACGAGCTGCGTGCCGCGCTGCCGGCGTGCCCGACGCTCAAGCAGGTGCGCTACTTCAACGACAGCTCGGCGCAGGGCGTGGAAGCGCTGGCGGCGGCCAGGTCCAGCGCTTTCGCCGACGTGCCCACCGCGGCCGACGACACCTGCCTCATCGCGTTCACCTCCGGCACGACCGGCAAGCCGAAGGGAACGATGCATTTCCACCGCGACGTGGTCGCGATCTGCGAATGCTGGCCGCGCCACACGCT
>CP070653.1:1004776-1007755 GCA_020354665.1 Burkholderiales bacterium | reverse complement strand
CGGCGAGCCCCCGGGCTTCTGCCAATGGCGCCGCGACGGACGCACTGCTCCGGGCTGCGATTGCTCGTGGCCCGATCGCTGCCGACGCAAGGCGCGGGTGATGGCTGCGAAGCCCAGTCGCGCTAGCATCGCAGCCGTTCAGGGGACAGATGAGCCATGGCACACCAGCACGACAGACAGTTGCGCAATCTGTTGCTCGCCGCTGCCGCAGTGCTGGCCGGATGCGCGCAGCTGAGCGTCGGCCCGCGCGAGGGCATCGGTCAGATCGACCACGTCGTCGTGATCTACGCAGAGAACCGCAGCTTCGATCACTTGTACGGCCTGTTCCCCGGCGCCGAAGGCATCGCGCAGGCCCCCGCCGAGCAGAAGACGCAGATCGACCACGACGGCAATCCGCTCGCGACGCTGCCACCGGTGTTCGAGCGGGGCAAGCCGAGCGACCGGTTTCCGAGCGGGCTGCCCAATGGGCCATTCCAGATCGACGCGCCGCCGCTGAACCGGCGCTATGACGAGGTGCTGCCCAGCCCGATCCACGCCTACTACGAGAACGTCGAGCAGATCAACGGCGGGCGCAACAACGCATTCGTCGCGATGAGCAACACCGGCGCGTGGAGCATGGGCTACTGGGACGGCTCGCGGATGAAGCTGTGGAAGTGGGCGCAGGAGTACACGCTGGCCGACCATTTCTTCATGGCGGCGTTCGGCGGCTCGTACCTCAATCACCAGTGGCTGATCTGCGCGTGCACACCCACATTCGCCGATGCGCCGGCGCGGATGCGGCCGCAGCTCGAGTCCGACGGCCGGTTGAAGAAGCGGCCTGACTCGCCGCCATCGGTGATGGACGGGCCGGTGCACGTGTTCGACGGCAACGTGTCGCCCGACGGCTTCACGGTCAACACCTTGCAGCCGCCGTATCAACCGAGCGGCATCGCGCCGGCCGAAGGCGGCGACCTCGACCTCGCGGATGCGGGCAAAGCGCCGCTGCCGCCGCAGACGCTGAAGACGATCGGCGACACGCTGAGCGCGAAGGGCATCAGCTGGGCGTGGTACGCGGGCGGCTGGGACGCCGCGGTCGCCGACGGGCGGCGCCCGCCGTCGGAGAAGCGTGCGGTGATCTACGCGTCTGCGCCGAATCAGCTCGCCTTTCAGCCGCATCACCAGCCGTTCACCTACTACGCGCGTGTCGCACCCGGCACCGCCGACCGCGCCGAGCACCTGAAGGACTACGACGACTTCGTCGCCGCGATCGATGCCGGCACGCTGCCGCAGGTGAGCTTCTACAAACCGGTCGGCCGCTTGAACCAGCACCCGAGCTACACCGACCTGGCGCAGGGCGATTCGCACCTCGACGAGCTGCTGCAGCGGCTGCGCCGCAGCCCGCAGTGGCCGAAGATGGCGGTGATCCTCACCTACGACGAGAACGGCGGCTACTGGGATCACGTGCCGCCGCCGAAGGGGCCGGGCTGGGGCGACCGCTGGGGGCCCGGCACGCGCATCCCGGCGCTGATCGTCTCGCCGTTTGCGAAGCGCGGCTTCGTCGACAAGACGCCGTACGACACGACGTCGATCATCAAGTTCATCACGCGCCGCTTCGGGCTCGAGCCGCTGCCCGGCGTGCGCGCCAACGCCGGCGACCTGACCGACGCGTTCGATTTCATCGGGCACTGAACACGCGCGCTGCAACGCGCGCGCGTTGACGGCCGTCGTTGCGTACGAACGTGGCGCCAGATCGCCGCCGGTGTTGGTTGCCGGCGGCGTCGCGATCTGCGCGTCATCGGTGAAGCTCGCGTCGGCAGCAGCGACAATGCAGTGACGATGCCCCGAAAGAAACCATCCTCCAGCCCGCTCCCTGCGCCCGCAGGCATGCGCAAGGGGCTGACCAGCTACGGCGACGCGGAGTTCTCGCTGTTCCTGCGCACGGCGTTCATCAAGGGGGCGGGGTACTCCGACCGCGCGCTCGACCGCCCGGTGATCGGCATCGCCGACACGCGCAGCGGCTACAACCCCTGCCACGGCAACATGGCGCAGCTGGTCGAGGCGGTGCAGCGCGGCGTGATGCTCGCGGGCGGGCTGCCGGTGCCGTTCCCGACGATCTCTCTGCACGAGAGCTTCGCGCATCCGACCAGCATGTACCTGCGCAACCTGATGTCGATCGACACCGAGGAGATGATCCGCGCGCAGCCGATGGACGCGGTGGTGCTGATCGGCGGCTGCGACAAGACGGTGCCGGCGCAGCTGATGGGCGCGGCTTCGGCCGGCGTGCCCGCGATCCAGCTCGTTACCGGGTCGATGCTGACCGGCTCGCACCGCGGCGAAACGGTCGGCGCGTGCACCGACTGCCGCCGCTTCTGGGGGCGCTTTCGCTCCGGCGAGATCGACGCCGACGAAATCGCCGCGGTCAACGACCAGCCGATCGCGAGCGTCGGCACCTGTTCGGTGATGGGCACCGCGAGCACGATGGCGTGCCTGGTCGAGGCCTTGGGGATGAGCGTGCCCGGTGCGGCGTCGCCGCCGGCGGTGTCGGCCGACCGCCTGCGCGCGGCCGAGTCGACCGGCACGCAGGCGGTGCAGCTCGCCCGCGATCAGCTGACGATCGACCGCATCCTCACGCCGAAGGCGTTCGACAACGCGCTGCGCGTATTGCTCGCGATCGGCGGCTCGACCAACGCGATCGTGCACCTCACCGCGATCGCCGGACGGCTGGGCATCGCGATCGACCTGCAGCGGCTCGACCGCATGAGCCGCGAGACGCCGGTGCTGGTCGACCTGAAGCCGTCGGGGCAGCACTACATGGAGCACTTCCACGCCGCGGGCGGCATGACGACGCTGCTGCGCGAACTGACACCGCTGCTGCACCTGGACGCGTTGACGGTCACCGGCCGCACGCTCGGCGAAGAGCTCGAGCGCGCCGCGCCGCCATTCGCGCAGGACGTCGTGCGGCCGCTCGCCGAGCCGGTCTATCGCGAAGGCGGTATCGCG
>CP070653.1:1000914-1004676 GCA_020354665.1 Burkholderiales bacterium | reverse complement strand
GCACTGTCGCTGGCCGGCGATGCCGCGGTGCCGGCGATGCTGTGGCTGGCCTGGGAACAGCCGATCTGGTTCTTCGTCGCTTTGGCGGTCGCGGTGATCGCGGCCATCGTGCTGATCGTCGTGCTGATGCGCTTCCTGCGCGGTCTGCTGGCGCGCCTGCGTGCCGGGTTCGGCGGCAGTGCACCGGCCAGTGGCGGCCGGGCCGCGGGCGTTTGAGCGGGGGTCGAGCCGCGGCACGAGCATGTTCAAGAAGATCCTGATCGCCAACCGCGGTGACAACCGGAGCGAAGCGAAGGTTGCGGCGAAGGCTCAGGCGGGCGAAGCCCGCGTGATGCTGCAGCCACAACTACAACAGGTTGCGGCGAAGGCTCAGGCGGGCGAAGCCCGCGTGATGCTGCAGCCACATCGCCTGGCGAGCGCAGCGAGCGGCGATCGAGCCGCGGCACGAGCATGTTCAAGAAGATCCTGATCGCCAACCGCGGCGAGATCGCCTGCCGCGTCGCCGCGACCGCGCGCCGCATCGGCGTGCGCACGGTGGCGGTCTACTCCGACGCCGACGCGCACGCCAAGCACGTGCACGCGTGCGATGAGGCGGTGCACATCGGCGGCAGCGCGCCGCGCGAGAGCTATCTGCGCGGCGAGCGCATCCTCGCGGCGGCGCACGCGACCGGTGCCGAAGCGGTGCACCCCGGCTATGGTTTCCTGTCGGAGAACGATGTCTTTGCGCGGGCCTGTGCCGATGCAGGCGTCGTGTTCATCGGCCCGCCGCCAGTAGCGATCCGCGCAATGGGGCTGAAGGCCGAGTCGAAGCGTCTGATGGAGGCCGCCGGCGTTCCGCTGGTCCCCGGCTACCACGGCGCCGAGCAGAACCCGTTGCTGCTCAAGGCCGAGGCCGAGCGCATTGGCTACCCGGTGCTGATCAAGGCCAGCGCTGGCGGTGGCGGCAAGGGCATGCGCGTGGTTGCCAAGCCGGCGGAATTCGACGCCGCGCTCGCTTCGTGCCAGCGTGAGGCCGCCGGCAGCTTCGGCAGTGATGCGGTGCTCGTCGAGCGCTACATCACGCGGCCACGGCACATCGAGATCCAGGTGTTTGCCGACGCGCACGGCCACTGCGTCTATCTGTTCGAGCGCGATTGCTCGGTGCAGCGTCGCCACCAGAAGGTGCTCGAGGAGGCGCCGGCGCCGGCGATGACGCCCGAGCGCCGAGCGCAGATGGGCGCTGCCGCGGTGGCCGCTGCGCGCGCCGTCGGCTATGTCGGCGCCGGCACCGTCGAATTCATCGTCGAGCCGGACGGGCCGCGCGCCGCGCCGGGCCGCCCGGAGCAAGCGAACACCCCCTCGGGGGGCAGCGAGGCGCAGCCGAGCGTGGGGGTCGGAAGGTTCTACTTCATGGAGATGAATACGCGGCTGCAGGTCGAACACCCGGTCACCGAGGCGATCACCGGCCTCGACCTTGTCGAGTGGCAGCTGCGCGTGGCCGCCGGCGAGCCGCTGCCGGTCGCGCAGGACGACCTGCGGATCGACGGCCATGCCATCGAGGCGCGCATCTGCGCCGAAAACCCCGAAGCCGATTTCCTGCCAGCCACCGGGACGCTGCACGTACTGCGTACGCCCACGGCGACGCAGTTCGAGCGCCCAGCCATTGCCAACGGCGTTCGCATCGACTCGGGCGTGCGCGAGGGCGATTCGATCAGCCCTCATTACGACTCGATGATTGCCAAGCTCATCGCGTGGGGCACGACGCGCGAGCAGGCGCTCGCGCGGCTCGATCGGGCGCTCGCCGACACGCACATCGTCGGCTTGCACACCAACGTGGCGTTCCTGCGGCGCTGTGCGCGCTCGCGCAGCTTCGCCGCGGCCGACCTCGACACCGCGCTGATCGATCGGGAGCGCGCGGTGCTGTTCGGCCGGCCGGAATTGCCGCTCGAGATCGCCGCTGCCGGCGTCATCGCGCGAGAACTCGCGGCTGAGCGGATGCTCGAATCCGACGATCCCTGGTCGAGGCGCGACGGCTGGCGCCTGCACGGCAGCGCGCTGCGGCGTTTCGACCTTGCGGTGCGCGGCCGACACCACGTCGTGCGGCTCGAACGACGCAACGACGGTGCGATGCGACTGTCCGCAGACGACGCGAGCTGGGACTTTGCGGTCATGAGCGACGGCCTCGAGCGCCACGACCTGCTGCTCGATGGGCGGCGCCATCGGCTCGCCGTCTATGCGACCGGTGAACGCTTGACCGTGTTCGAAGCCGATGGCGTGGCGGTGATCGACGAGTTCGACCCGATCGCGCATGCTGCCGACGCGGCCGGCGAGGGCGGGTGTCTGGCTGCGCCGATGCCCGGCAGGGTGATCGCGCTGCTCGCCCGTGCCGGCGACGTGGTCAAGAAGGGACAGGCGCTGGCCGTCATCGAAGCGATGAAAATGGAGCACACGCTCAGCGCGCCGCGCGACGGCACGGTCGCCGAATTGCTCCATGCCGTGGGGGATCAGGTGGCCGAAGGCAGCGAACTGCTGCGGCTGGCCGACGCCTGAGCGCGAGGACTCACCGACAATCTCCGACGCAGAATCCGCCATGCCGCTGCCCTCACATGTCACTCTGGTTGATGTCGGTCCGCGCGACGGACTGCAGAACGAAAAACACACGGTCGGCGCGGCCGACAAGATCGAGCTGGTACGTCGCCTGCAGCGTGCCGGCCTCACCGAAATCGAGGTCACCAGCTTCGTCAGTCCGAAGTGGGTGCCGCAAATGGCCGATGCGGCGGAAGTGATGGCGGGCATCGAGCGCCAGCGCGGCGTGCGCTACCACGTTCTCGTTCCCAACCTCAAAGGGCTCGAGGCGGCCTTGCCGACGCGCCCCGATGAGATCGTCGTCTTTGGCGCGGCGAGCGAGGCGTTCAGTCGCAAGAACATCAACTGCACCATCGCCGAGTCGATCGAGCGCTTCGCGCCGGTCGTACAGGCGGCCCGGGCCAAGGGTTGCAAGGTGCGCGGTGCGATCAGTTGCGCGGTGGGCTGCCCCTACGAGGGCGACGTGCATCCGGATCGTGTCGAACTCGTGGTGCGCTTGATGAAGGACATCGGCGTGCAGCACGTCGGGGTGGCCGACACGATCGGCGTCGGCACGCCCAACAAGGTGCGTGCGGCAATGGAGCGCGCGCTCGCGCACTATCCGATCGCCGAGGTCAGCGGCCATTTCCACGACACCTACGGACAGGCGCTCGCCAACATCTATGCCTGTCTCGAGATGGGCATCCATGTGTTCGACGCGAGCGTCGCCGGGTTGGGTGGTTGCCCTTATGCCAAGGGCGCGACCGGCAATGTCGCCACCGAAGACGTCGTGTTCCTGCTCGACGGGCTGGGCATCGAGACCGGCATCGAACTCGGTGCGCTCGTCGATGCCGGGGCGTTCATTTCCGGCGTACTCGGCCGCCCGCCGGTGTCGCGCGTGGCGCGTGCGGTGCTGGCCAAGCGGCCGCTCGCCGAGGAGCTGTGAGATGGTGGCCCGGACGCGTGCTGGAGCACGCGGGCATCGGCGCCACGCATACGAAGGCATGTGCTCGAGGCCGTGCGGCCACCGTCGTACATGTGGCGGCCGCCCGGGGGAGCGACCGCTTGGACATTGATTCACGACCCGAGGGATTTCGCCGCGTCGCGCAGGCGCTGGCGCAGCTCGGTCATGCGCATCCGCCGCGCTGGCTCGACGTTGCTGCGCGCACCTCGCAGGAGGCCGCCGATGCGCTCGGCGTCGTCGTCGGCCAGATCGCG
>CP070653.1:987806-1000814 GCA_020354665.1 Burkholderiales bacterium | reverse complement strand
GCATCGCATCCAGCCCGACCTGGTGGTGGGAACGTCGGCCGGCAGTTTGGTCTCCGCGCTCTATGCGTCGGGCATGAGTGGCACCGCGATGGCCGAGCTGGCGAGGACGATGGACGCGTCCGAGATCACCGACTGGGCGTTTCCCGGGCGGGGTCTTATCCGCGGCGACGCGCTCGCGCAGTTCGTGCGCGAGCAGACCAAAGGGCGTCTGATCGAGCAGATGCGCTTGCCGCTCGGGATCGTCGCGACCGATCTCGCCAACGGCGCGCCGATCCTGTTCCGACGCGGCGACACCGGACTCGCGGTGCGCGCGTCGAGCGCGGTACCGGCGCTGTTCCAGCCGGTGCCGATCAACGGACGCGAGTATGTCGACGGCGGGCTGGTCGCACCGGTGCCAGTGCGCTTTGCCAAGCAGATGGGCGCCGAGATGGTGATCGCGGTCGACATCTCGTCGTCGCCCGAAGGCAACCCGACCGGCGATGCGATGCGCATGCTGCTGCAGACGTTCACGATCATGGGTCGCAGCATCAACCAGCTCGAACTGCGTGACGCCGATATCGTGCTGCGTCCATCGTTGGCCGACGTCTCGGGTGCAGATTTCGCGGCCAGACTGAAGGCAATCCGCGCCGGCCGGCAGGTCACGTTGGCCAGTCTCGGGCAGCTGCGCGCGGCGATCGCGGCGCGGGTGCACTGACCGACGCAGCGGCGCCCCTCGAAAAGACAAAGGCCTCGCCGAAGCGAGGCCGAAGGTGCCCTGCAGGGGGATCTGCAGGGTGACCACGGAGAGATCTGCCAGCGCGCGGGGGTTGCGCCGCGCGCTGTGCTGCGCGGGCGACCAGTGTCACCCGCAGCCGTCGTCAGCGGTCGCTCAGGCAGCGCGCCTGGACTTGGGCGCCTGGGCGGCCTTCGCTGCAGAGCTGGTGATGGCCTCGAAGTTGGCCTCGGCAGCGTCAGCGGCCTGCTTGACTGCCTTTTGCACGCTTTCGAACGCGTTGCTCGCAGCGGCGACGCTCGACTTCATCAGCGCCACCGCGTTCTCGCTGCCGGCCGGCGCGTTCTTGGCCATCGCATCGAACGCCGACGCGAACTTCTTCTGCATGTCAGCGGCTTGCTCCTCGGCGAGCTTGGCCATCTCGGAGTTCGTGTTGGCGACGATGTCGTACACGTGACGGCTGTAAGCGGCAGCCTTATCGGCGCTGGGTTGCAGCATCGAAGCCTGCAGCGCGAGCAATTCCTGCGCGTCCTTGACCGACAGCGCGGCCTTGGTGGTCTCGGTGACCTCGCCGAGCGAAGCCTTGGCGAGTTGCATGTTGAGCTCGACGAGCTTTTCGACACCTTCGAAGGCCTTGCTGGTCAGGCCGAAGAGGGTCTCGATGTTGGCCTTCTGGGCGGCCAGGACTTGTTCAGGGGTCAGCATCGTGAATCTCCGATCGATTGAGGGCTGGGTTGGGACATCGGGCTGCGCGTTATTGTGCACCGCAGCATAGAGCCAAGTATAGGGGCTCGCGGGAAAAACTCAACCAATTTGTTGCGACGCAACAAATCGGCTCGGAAGGTCCCGCCGGCGCTCGTCGTCGGCCATCCGCCAGCGACAACCGATCGTCCTTGCGGGCCGTGACAGGGCGGTGACGGCCAGCCAAGCCGGCACAATGCCGGGCGATCGCCGCAGTGCGCCCCTTGCCGGACGCCGGGTTCATGAAGGCCTTCTACAGCGACCACTTCGTCCTGCCGCTTCCCGCCGGACACCGGTTTCCGATGCCCAAGTACCGGCTGCTGCGCGACCGGCTGGCGCGCGAGTTCCCGGGCATCGGTCTGCATGCTGCCGAGCCCGCCAGCGATGGCGAACTGGCGCTGGTGCACACGCCACGCTACATCGAAGCCATCGCACAGGGCCAGCTCAGCGAACCCGAGCAGCGCGAGATTGGTTTCCCGTGGTCGCCCGCGATGGTCGAGCGGTCACGGCGCTCGGTGGGCGCGACGATCGCGTCGGCGCGGGCGGCGCTGGCGGAAGGCGTGTCGGGCAACCTGGCCGGCGGAACGCATCACGCGCATGCCGACCGGGGCAGCGGCTATTGCGTTTTCAACGACATCGCGGTCGCGGCGCGGCTGATGCAGGCCGAGTCGCACCGCGCGCACCGCCGGCTGTTGCGCGTGGCGGTGATCGACCTCGACGTGCACCAGGGCAACGGCACGGCCGCGATCTTTCGCGACGATCCGACTGTCTTCACGCTGTCGATCCACGGCGAGCGCAACTTCCCGTTTCGCAAGGAATGCAGCGACGTCGACGTCGAACTGCCGGACGGCTGCACCGACGAGCCGTACCTCGATGCACTCGACAAGGCGTTGCGTGCACTGTGGCAGCGCCACGGCGACGATCCGCCGAACCTGATCTTCTATCTGGCCGGCGCCGACCCGCACGAGGGTGACCGGCTCGGCCGGCTGCGCCTGAGCTTCGCGGGTCTGGCTGAGCGCGACCGGCGCGTGTTTGCCGCAGCGCGCGAGCGCGGCATTCCGGTGGCGATCGCGATGGGCGGCGGCTATGGCCACGACATCGCCGACACGGTTCAGGTGCAGGCCAATACCTGGCGCGAGGCGCTGGCCAGCTGGCAGGCCTGGCAGCCGGAGCGCCGGCATCAGGGGCGCGACGCGATGGAACAATCGGCGCCATGAGCCGCATCGCGCCCGACCGCCGCAGCACCTATCGCTACTTCCGCGCGATCACGACGCGCTGGATGGACAACGACGTCTACGGGCACGTCAACAACGTCGTCTACTACAGCTGGTTCGACACGGCGGTCAACGGCTACCTGATCGACGCCGGCGCGCTCGACATCGCCGGCAGCGAGGTGATCGGGCTGGTGGTGCAGACGCAGTGCCACTTCTTCGCGCCGCTCGCGTTTCCGCAGACCGTCGAGGCCGGCCTACGCGTCGCACACCTCGGCCGTTCGAGCGTGCGTTACGAGGTCGGGTTGTTCGCGGCCGATGAGGATCTGTGCGCGGCGCGCGGCCACTTCGTGCACGTCTATGTCGACCGCGTCGGCCGCCAGCCAGCCGCGCTGCCGGCCGCGCTGCGACGCGCCCTCCAACCTCTCGTCATCGAAGCAGCACCGTGAGCGAACCCGAGTCTTCATCTTCCACCGCAAGCATCGCCGCCGTCGATGCGGCGATCACGACACGCCGCGCGGTGCGCGCGTTCCTGCCTACAGCGGTGCCGAGGGCCACGATCGAGCGGATCCTCGAAGTCGCATCGCGCGCGCCTTCGGGTTCCAACACGCAGCCCTGGCACGTCTACGTGTTGACCGGCGAGGCGAAGTCCGCGCTGTCGCGCAAGCTCCTCGCCGCCCACGACGATCCGGCCGAGCGCGCGAAGCACACCGAGGAATACGCGTACTACCCGCTTGCCTGGCGCAGCCCCTACGTCGATCGAAGGCGCAAGCTCGGCTGGGACATGTACGGCATGCTGGGCATCGGCAAGGGCGACCGGCAGCGCATGCACGAGCAGCAAGGCCGCAACTACCTGTTCTTCGATGCGCCGGTCGGACTGATCTTCACGATCGACCGCGACATGGAGCAGGGCGGCTGGCTCGACTACGGCACCTTCCTGCAGAACGTGATGGTCGCGGCGCGCGCGCGCGGACTCGACACCTGCCCGCAGCAGTCGTTCACGGTGTTCCACCGCATCATCGAGGAACATCTGCAGATGCCCGACCACGAGATGGTCGTCTGCGGCATGTCGCTCGGCTGGGCCGATCCCGACGCGGCGGTGAACCGGCTCGTCACCGAGCGCGTGCCGGTGTCGGAGTTCGCGCGCTTTCTCGACTGAGATGGCACTCGGCGCATTGGCCTGGATCGCCGAGCAGCGCATCGCGCAGGCGGTGGCACAAGGCAAGTTGTCGAACCTGCCGGGCGAGGGCCGACCGCTGCCCGACGACATCGACCCGCTGGTGCCCGAGGAACTGCGCGTGATGGTCCGCGTGCTCAAGCACGCAGGGGCCGTGCCGTGGCAGGTACAGGCGTGGCGCGAGCTGGACTCCCTCGAGTCCGCCAGTGCGCAGCAGCCCCGCCGCGACAATGCCGGCGAGCGGCAGAAGATCGAGCAGCGCCTGCTCGAGCTGCGCGTGCGCCTGGAACATGAGGCGCCGGACAGCGTGCGGTGCGTGGTGCGCGCGCGGGGTGCCCGGCGCGAGCGGGCAGCAGGCCGCGGCGCGCCGCCGCCTCAGACGTAGTACAGGATCAGATAGCCGAGCAGCAGGACGAGCATCGACAGCGCCATCGTCCCGGTCGGCCAGGTGCTCGCGAGTCGGCCGCCGGGGCCGTGATAGCGCTGGATGAGCTCGAGTATCGCCGCAAGCCCGAGACGTCCGAACGCACCCGCCCGATCCCGTGTCGCACGCAGAATGCGCGCGGCCTGCTCGACCGCGCGCACCGCCAGACGCCGGTAGACCCAGTCGAAGTCGAGGTTCACCGAGCGCAGCTCGGGCGGATAGATTCCGGTGCGCATCAGCACCGAGAAGGCGAGCGCCGAGAACAGCAATAGCTGAAGTTGCGCGAGCACGTGCGAGCCAGTGTACGGCTGATAGTCGACCGGATACGGAAGCAGCGAGTACAGCGGATCGGGGTACACGCCGAGACCGACGCACAGAAATGCCGTGGCCCCCATCGCGACGAGCATGTTCGCAGGTGCCTCCTCGCATCGCTTGCCCGAGTCGTGCGCGAAGAACGCGAAATACGGGATCTTGATCCCCGAATGGTGGAACACGCCGGCCGACGCGAACAGCAGCACGACCCACGCGATGAGGAAGCCGCCCTCGCCGGCCGCCGACAGGATCATCGACTTGGTGACGAAGCCGCTGAATAGCGGAAAGCCCGAGATCGACGCCGCACCGACGATACAGAACACCGTCGTCCATGGCATCGACTTGTACAGCCCGCCGAGCTCCGAGCCCTTGATCGTACCCACGCGCAATAGCACGGCCCCCATCGACATGAACAGTAGCGCCTTGTAGAGGATGTGCGCGAACGCGTGCGAAGCCGTTCCATTCAGCGACAGCTCGGTGCCAATGCCGATGCCGACCACCATGAAGCCGAGCTGGTTGTTCAGGCTGTATGCGAGCACGCGTCGCAGGTCGTTCTCGATCACCGCGTAGAAGATCGGGAACGCTGTCATCGCGGCGCCGATCGGCACCAGCAGTTCGGTGCCGGCGAACCCGCGCGCGAGCGCGTATACCGCCAGCTTGGTCGTGAAGGCCGACAGGAACACCGTGCCGGCCTCCGTTGATTCCGGATACGCGTCCTGCAGCCAGTTGTGCAGCAATGGAAAGGCGCACTTGATGCCGAAGGCGAGGAACAGCAGCCATCCGCCCGGCGCGTCGAGGCCCACGTGCTCGAAGCGCAGCGAGCCGGTCGCGTTGTACTGCACGAGCGCGCCGAACAGCAGCAGCATGCCCGATGCCAACTGGATCGCGATGTAGCGCATGCCCGCGCGGTAGGCGGCGCGCGTTCCACCCGCCCAGACCAGCAGCACGGAGGTGACCGCCGACAACTCCCAGAACGCGAACAGCGTCAGCAGGTCACCGGCGAACACGGCGCCGACCGCAGAGCCGGCATATGCGAGTCCGGCGGTCGGCTGCAGCGCCGTGCGCACGTGCAGCGCGTAGATCGCCGAGATCAGCGCTGCAATCATGAAGATCCAGCCGAACACCATGCTCCAGCGGTCGACCCGCAGCAGCACAAGGCTGTGGCCGAGAAACTCGACCGCACCGTGATCTCCGGGCGACAGCAGCGCGAGATGGACCAGACCCAGCACGGGCACGATCACGGTCCAGGCCGCGCGCGCACGGCCGCGAAGCAGCGGCACCAGCAGGCCGCCGGCGATCAGCGTCAACGCCGGCGAGAATTCAGCGCTCATAGACATTCTCGGGCCGCTTGATCAGCCGGCGCAGCCCCTTCGCCGCGAGCACGAGCCCGACGCAGGCGACGAAGCCGAACCAGCCGTGGAACCCGAACCATGCCTCGGCGGCCACCTCGGGATGCTTGTGGACCAGCGGCTCGACGAGCAGCAGCAGCCCGCACAGCGCCCAGACACCAAGGTAGACCTTGCGCACGTTCGAGGGCCGGTCGAGCCAGTACTTGCGCTCGCCGTGCGGATGCTGTTGGCTCGGTTTCACGGTTTTTCGACTCCGGCAACACCACGCGCCAGCGCCAGCAGCGCGTCCGGGAAGCAGAACGCCGCGACCGTCCCGGCCGCAGTCGCCATCATCGCAATCACCATCGTCAGCGGCGCCTCCCCGGGGGGGTGATCATGGTCGTCGGCCGTGCGGAAGAACGCCCGGTAGACGATCGGAAGGAAATACGCTGCATTGAGCAGCGTGCTGCCCAGAAGCACTGCGGCGGCCAGATACTGCTGCGAGCCGAGCGCGCCCATCACGATGAACCACTTGCTGACAAACCCGATCATCGGCGGCACACCGATCAGCGATAGCGCGCCGACCGCGAATGCGGCCATCGTCCACGGCATTCGGTAGCCGATCCCATCGAGCTGGCTCACCTCCGTCTTGTGGGCGGCGGTGTAGATCGCGCCGGCGGCAAAGAACAGGGTGATCTTGCTCAGCGCGTGCGCGGCGATGTGAAGGGATGCGCCGATCACCGACAGCGGTGTCAGCAGCGCCGCCGCCAGCACGACGTAGGAAAGCTGGCTCACGGTCGAGTACGCGAGGCGCCGCTTCAGGTTGTCGGCCTGCAGCGCCACGACCGACGCGGCGAGGATCGTGAAGCCGGCGACGGCCACCAGCCAGCCGAGACTGCCCTGCGCCGACAGGTACTCGACGCCGAACACGTAGACGATCACCTTGACCACGCAGAACACCCCGGCCTTGACGACCGCGACCGCATGCAGCAGCGCCGACACGGGCGTGGGCGCCACCATTGCCGAGGGCAGCCAGCGATGGACCGGCATCAGCGCCGCCTTGCCGATGCCGAACATGTAGAGCAGCAGCAGGCCGGCCAGTGCCCCGTCGGACACACGCCCGGCGAGGATGCCGCCGGGCGCGAAGTTGGTCGTGCCGGTCGCGTACCAGGTGAAGATCAACGCCGGCAGCAGCAGCACGATCGACGTGCCCATCAGCAGGCCGAGGTAGACGCGACCGCCGTCGCGTGCCTCCTCGGTGCCGTGGTGAGTGACGAGCGGATAGGTCACGAGGGTGAGCAACTCGTAAAACACGAACAAGGTGAACAGGTTGCCCGCCAGCGCGATGCCCATCGTCGACGCCAACGCGATCGCGAAGCAGACGAAGAACCGCGTCTGGTGCTGCTCGTCGTTGCCGCGCATGTAGCCGATCGAATAGAGCGAATTGACGATCCACAGTCCGGACGCGACGAGGGCGAACAGCATGCCCAGCGGCTCGACCTCGAACGCCAGTGCCAGGCCGGGCAGGACCGTGAACAGCGTGAGGGCCGGCCGCGCGCCGGCAGAAACCGCTGGCACCAAGGACAGCACGCAGCCAAACAGCGCAGCCGCCGTTGCGAGCGTGATGCCCTCGCGCAGGTTCGGTGCCCGGCCGCTGAGCGCAATCAGCGCCGCGCCCAGCGCAGGGACCGCGAGCGCTCCGAGGATCGCCTGCTCGGGCGAGAGCATCAGCGCAGCCCTCCCATCAGCAACGCCACCGCCTGCGTGGCCGAGCCGACGGTGAACGAGCTGTCGAGCCCGAAGTAGACCGTGCCGGCTACCAGCAGCGCCGCGGGCACGCGCATCGACCAGGGCGGCTCGGTGGCACCGGCGGTGTCCTTGCGCGGCTCGCGGAAGTAGGCCGCTTCGACGAACCGCCAGACGTAGACGACCGCCAGCAGCGACGATGCAAGGATCAGGAAGACGAGCCACCACTGGCCTTTGGCGATCGCCGCCAGGATCAGGTACCACTTGCTGATGAAGCCGGCCGTGCCGGGTACGCCGATCAGCGACAGACCGCAGATCACGATGCCCAGGCTGGTGAACGGCATCAGCTTGCCGAGGCCCTGGACGCGCGCGAGGCTCGTTCCGCCCGCCGCGAGCGTGACGCCGCCCAGCAGCATGAAGATCGCGCCCTTGGTCAGGCCGTGGTTGAACAGATGCACGATCGTCGCGGTCAGCCCGGTGGACGAATCGAAGCTCAGGCCGAGCACGATGTAGCCGATCTGCGCGACGCTGGAATACGCGAACACGCGCTTCAGGTCGGTCTGGAAGATCGCGATCGTCGACGCAGCGAACATGCCCGCCAGCGCCAGCAGCAGCATGACTTGATCCATCGGCAGCCGCTCGAACACCTGCGCCTGTCCGAACACCGAGAAGTAGAAGCGCAGCAGCACATACACCGCAACCTTGGTCGCGGTGGCCGCGAGGAACGCCGACACCGACGACGGCGCGAACGCGTACGCGTTCGGCAACCATTGGTGCAGCGGGAACAGCGCGAGCTTCAGCGAGATGCCCACGGTCAGGAACGCGAGCGCCGCGAGCACCGGCCGGGTGCCGTGCACCGCACCGATGCGTCGCCCCATGTCGGCCAGGTTCAGCGTGCCGGTCATCAGATACAGCAGGCCGACGCCGATGACGATGAAGGTCGCGCCGATCGTGCCCATGATCAGGTACTGGTACGCCGCCACCAATGCGCGCCGGTCGCGCCCGAGCGCGATCAGCACGTAGGTCGACAGCGACGAGATCTCGAGAAACACGAACACGTTGAACCCGTCGCCGGTGATCGAGATGCCCAGCAAGCCGGCGAGGCACAGCAGGAACATCGTGTAGAAGAGATAGTGCTGGCGTACCGGCACCTCGTCCTCGACGCTGCGCCAGGTGTAGGGCAGCACCACCGCCGCGATGCCCGACACCAGCACGAGCATGAACGACGACAGGCGGTCGACGCGGTATTCGATGCCCCACGGCGGCGGCCAGCTGCCGATCGCGTACGAGACGATGCCGTGCTCACGGACTTCAAACCAGAGCGCGATCGATGCGAACAGCGCGAACCAGCTTGCGCCAAGCGCAACAACGAAAGCAAGGTCGCGCCGTCGCAGCAGCACCGTCAGTGGCGCGGCGAGCAACGGCACGACCACCTGCAGCGCAGGCAGATGGGTTGTCCAGCTCATGCGGCCGGCTCCGCTCGAATTGATAAGCTCATCGAGCCGGGCGTTCGGCGGCTGGCGCCATTCGCGCTGTGTCGATCCCCGCGCGCTGCGCGGGGTGCCTCGCCAGGTGCGCTCATGCCGCGTCCTGGGCGCCGTCCGCCGCGTCGAGGTCGAGGACTTCGTCCTCTTCGATGCTGCCGTAGGCTTCGCGGATGCGCACCGCAAGCGCCAGCCCGAGCGCCAGCGTGGCCACGCCGACGACGATCGCGGTCAGGATCAGCACGTGAGGCAGCGGATTGGAATAGACGGTGAAGGCGTCGCTGACGATCGGTGCGGTACCGCCGACGACCTTGCCCGGCGCGATGTACAGCAGGTACACCGAAGTCTGGAAAATGCTCAGGCCGACCAGCTTCTTGATCAGGTTGCCGCGCGCGATCACGATGAACAGCCCCGCGATCATCAGGAACACGGTGACGAAGTAGCTGAAATGGCTGAACAGGCCGGTCGAGTACGCGCCGCTCATTCGTCGTCCACCTTGCCGCGGTCGGCGAACATGTAGAAGATCTTCAGCATCACGCCGGAGACGGTGATCGCCACGCCGACCTCGACCCAGAAGATGCCGCGTTCCTGGCCGTGCACGGTGTCGTGGGCGAGCACGAAGTAGTCGAGGTAGTTGCCGCCCAAAAGCAGCCCCGCCAGGCCGACGCTGCCGAAGGTCAGCACGCCCAGCGCCATCATCGACTCCACGAGCGGCTCGGGGACCATCCGGCGCGCGTCGGCGAGCCCGAAGATCAGCGCGTAGAAGATCACCGCCGCGGCGGCGATCACGCCCGCCTGGAACCCGCCACCCGGGCCGAAGTCGCCGTGGAACTGCACGTACAGCGCGAACAGCAAGATGAACGGGATCAGCAGCTTGGCCACCACCCGCAGGATCAGATCGCTCCTCACGACTTGCGCTCCCGGCGCCGCCGCCGCAGCAGCGCGACGACACCCGCGCCGGCCGTGAAGACCACGGTCGTCTCGCCCAAGGTGTCGTAACCGCGGTAGCTCGCCAGCACCGCCGTGACGATGTTGGGCACGCCGGTCTCCTTGACGCCTTCGATCAGGTAGCGCGGCACCACGTGTTGGTGGATGGGAGACTCGATGTTCGAGAAGCCGGGCAGGCCGAGCGTGCCGTAGACGAGGATCACCGCGACGGCGATTGACAGCGCGAGGGGCAGCCACGGTTTGTGCACCGGCTTGGCCTCCTCGCTCTTGCACAGGTACAGTGCGCCGAGGAACAGCACGGTGGAAATCCCCGCACCAACCGAGGCCTCGGTCATCGCGACGTCGACGGCATCGAGCGCGACCAGCACCGTGGCCATCAGGAAGCTGTAGACGCCGGCGAGCACCACCACTGCGAACAGGTTGCGGCTGCGCGCGAGCACCAGAACCGCGCCGGCCATCAGCGCGAGCAGCACGTCGACGATCAGTGCTTCGATGATTCGCCCTCCTGGTCGCTGAGCAGTGGTTGCACGCCGCGTCCCAGCGCCGCACGCACCAGGGCGTGGGTCGCGGTCGGGCTCGCGAAGAACAGCAATCCACCGATGAAAAGCAGCTTCACGCTGACGAGCGTCAAACCCGCCTGCAGTGCCAGGCCGAGCACGATCAGGCCAGCGCCCAGCGTGTCGACCACGCTTGCGGCATGCACCCGGGTGTAGAAATCCGGCATGCGCAACAGGCCCACCGCGCCGGTGATGCAGAACGCGCTGCCTGCAACGAGCAGCAGCCAGCTCAACGCGTCGATCACAAGGCTCACCGCGGCGCCTCCGTGGGCGGTGCGTCATCGGGGTCGCCGAGATCGCCGCGCCGGAAGTACTTGAGCACGGCCACCGTTCCGATCACGTTGAGCAGGCCGTACACCAGTGCGAGGTCCAGGAAATCGGGCCGCCGGGTGAGAAAGCCCATCACCGCGAGCAGCAGCATCGCCACCGTGCCGATCGTGTTGGCGGCCTGCACGCGGTCGAACACCGTCGGGCCGAGCGCGGCGCGCACGATCGCCAGCGTCAGCGTGACCAGCAGCGCGATGGCGGCGGCGGCGAACATCAAGGTTTGTCCTCGCAGGCGGCGACGCGCCGGTCCATCTCGCTCGATAGGGTGCCGTTCGCGCTGTCGCGGGTCAGACCGTGCACGATGAACTCCTCAGGGCTGGCCTCGACGGTGATCGTGCCGGGCGTCAGCGTGATCGAGTTGGCGTGGGTCACGAGACCGGCCGCCGTGCGCTGCAGCGGGCGGAAGTGCACCATCGTCGGGCTGATCGGCAACGACGGATGCCAGATGATCCGGCTGACCGCCCATCCGGACTTGACGATCTCGACGAACAGCCACACCCAGTAAGCCACCGCGCGGCGCGCCATCTCGACCGGATGGCCCTCGGGATCGATGACACCCAGACGGTGCCCGAACCACAGCAGCGCCAGCGCACAACCGGCGCCGGCCGTCAGAAGAAACGGCGTGAAGTAGCCCGACAACAGCACCCAGAACAGGTACAGGGCGATGAATGCGCTCAGGTAACGTCGCATGGCGTGCGGCTGACTTGGCGAGGGCGGGGCAGGAGGATTGTATGCAGGGCACGGGCACCGGCTTCGACGGGCCGACGGCGGGACCGCGCGTGCCCTCTATGATCGTCGGCACACAGCGAAGGGGGCTTGCCGATGAAACCGAAGATTCTGGTTGCGCGCGCGGTGTTCGCCGACGTGATCGACCGCCTGCGCGAACACTTCGACGTCGAGACCAATGACGCCGACGCGGTCTGGCCGAAAGCCGAGTTGATGCAACGCCTGCGCGGCAAGGTGGGTGCGTTTACCACCGGCAGTGAACGCATCGACGTGGAAGTGCTCGACGCCAATCCGCAGTTGCGTGCAGTGTGCAACATGGCCGTCGGCTACAACAACTTCGACGTCGATGCCTGCACCGCGCGCGGCGTGCTGTGCACGAACACGCCCGAGGTACTGACCGAGTCGACGGCTGACTTCGGTTTCGCGCTGATGATGGCCGCTGCTCGCCGCATCTGCGAGTCGGAGCATTTCCTGCGCGCCGGTCGGTGGACGAAATGGTCGTACGACATGTTCGCGGGCGGCGACGTGCACGGCGCAACGCTCGGTGTGCTGGGCATGGGCCGCATCGGCCAGGCGATCGCGCGGCGCGGCGCGCTGGGCTTTGGCATGCGGGTGATCTACCACAACCGGTCACGGCTCGACCCCGCTGTCGAAGCGCCGCTGCGGGCCCAGTACGTGAGCAAGGAAGAGCTGCTTCGCCGCAGCGATCACCTCATGATCGTCGTGCCGTACGGTCCCGCGGTGCATCATGCGATCGGCGCAGCGGAGCTCGCGCTGATGAAACCGACCGCCACGCTCACCAACATCGCGCGCGGTGGCGTCGTCGACGATGCGGCACTCGCCGACGCGCTGCGCGAACGGCGCATCGCCGCCGCGGGGCTGGATGTGTTCGAGGGCGAGCCGAAGGTGCATGCGGGCCTGCTCGCGGTGTCCAACGTCGTGCTGACGCCGCATATCGCCAGCGCGACCGAGGCGACGCGTCGAGCGATGGCTGACCTGGCGGCCGATAACCTGATTGCGGCGCTGGGTTGTGGTCCCAACGCGGGGCGGCCGCCGACGCCGCTCAATCCAGAAGTCCTGCAGCGAAGGACCTGACGCTCGAGGTGGTATCGTCAGCTCGAATCCCGCATGCGAAGGCTGGGCCGCAGCATTGATCCTGCGCAAGGCCGCGCGGAGTGCGGGGACAATAATGAATTCCGCAGAGGAGACCGAGCCATGCCTGCCCGAGCCAAACATGCGGCACGCGCCGCAAGATCTCCCGCCCCCCCGATGCCGGCGCTCGACAAGCTCGACCGCACGCACCGGCAGATCATGG
>CP070653.1:984041-987706 GCA_020354665.1 Burkholderiales bacterium | reverse complement strand
GCAACCCCTGGCATTGAACAGCGCCTCGAGGTCCGGCCAGCGTTCGGGCGTGAGCGGCAGAACCGTGAGCTTCATCGCGGCTCCTTCGCGGCGCTGCGGCGATGCAGGCAACGGCGGCGACCAGATGCGCGCCGTCAACCGACGCAGCCGTCGTGCGTGAAGCGCACCTTCGCGACCGCGCCGTACTTGTTGGCGTAACTCGCCAGCAGGCCTTCGTCGCGCCACCACCAGCGCTTCGAGTTGGTCATCAACCCGCGCTTGAATTCAATGCCGTGCGGCAGCTCCTGCGAGGGGCGGATCACGGTGCCGTCGGGGTCGCTCAGCAGCTCGCTGTCGGCCTCGCCGTAGCCCTCGATGCGCACGCGGCCCGCGCCGTCGTTCAGTTCGAACTCGATCAACGTTTGCCGGGTGGGCAGCCATTCGCTGACCAGCTGTTGCCCGAACAGCTCGAAGATCCCGCCACCGGCCTTGCCCGTGCCGATCGTCGCGAGCGCCTGCCGTTGCTGCGGTGTTGCGCGGCGGTCGATGTAGGCGCAGGCGGTGCCCTGCCCCTGCTCGACGCTGCCGGGAAACTGGTAATAGACCGCCAGCGCCGTGCCGTCGAGCGATACGTCGCCGAACCGACCGCTGCGGATTGCCCACGCGCCCCAGCCCATGCAGCGGCCTTCGGTCGGCCGCGCATTGAAGTTGCAAGAACAACCCCAGTCGCAGTTGCAGGCCGTGAAGTAGTCGGCCTCGAAGTGCCACCTGTCCACGATCCGCCCCCTCCACCTCGGTGCCGGACACGCCCCGGCCGGTCAGCTACGTCAGGGCAAGCACATCAAAGCCAGGTGCCAAGCGGCACTGGGCTCGGCGCGGCGTACCGCTCGCCTATCCGGACCAGGCAAAGGGCGCGAAATGCCCGTTGCGCGATCCGGTCGAGTCGTCCCAGTCGACGCCGAACGCGTGAAAGCGGCTGCGCGTCGCCTTGGCCAATGCGAGCCGCGTGTTCACCGGGTGCGCGACGTTCTCAAGCACGATCGCCTGGTCGGGCGCGGTCGCGCTCGCAATGCCCTCGCACGCCTGGTCGATCAGGTCGCCTGCGCGCACCGAGCGCTTCATGCCATCGATCTCGAAACGGATCGGCCGTCGCTCGACGCCGGCCATACGCCCGACCAGCGGCGCCAGCGCCGCCATCGGGCCGCCCGCCGATCCCGAGGCGATCGCGCTGATCGCTTCGACCTGGGCGTCCGAAGCCTTGTCGTCGATGATCAATCCGACGGTGATGTTGCCGTCGGCCATGCTGGCACCCGGCGAATACAGCAGCACGATGAATGACGTGCCGTCGAGCTTGACGCCGTCCTTCGCGCCCTTGTCGACGCGCATCGCCACCGCGGCCTTGCAGTCGCCCTCGGTGGGCCGGGCGGTGAGGTTGGAGGTGATGCACGGGCACACGAAATCGCAGTTGCACGTTTCCATGTACTCGCCACTCAAATGCCAGTTCGCCATCTGGTTGCTCCTCGGTGAAAGAATGGCGTCGGGCCATCCGCCGATACCGCCGCCTCGACTGAATCCAGCTACCCTAGCCGCCAGCCGGAAAAACTCAAACCGTTGTGCAACACCACGTCATGGTCTTTGCGGCCAGCGCGGGGGCGACGATTTCCTTGCCGTGCACATCCGCCGGCAGGAACGGCAGCGGCGGCGCCTTGCGCGTGACCATCCAGACGTTGAGCTCGTCAGGCATCGTCTCGGTGAAGCGCGCGAACTTGACCGCCTCGACGACATCGCCAGCCGACGTGCAGCGCGCGATCAGCGCCGGCTTTCTGACGATCGTCGCGTTCCAGATCTGGCGCGTCTCGTCGTAGCTGGGGTCGCCGGGGCGAAGCACGTCACCACGAAAGTGCGTCTTGAATTCGTCGATGCTGGCGTCGGCGGGGTGCAGCCCTATATGCAACATCGCGTCATGGTGATTGAATCGCGCCGCAGGCAAGACGGGCTGGCGGCAGGATAAGGGGAGGTATGGCATCGATCGAGCACGTCGACCGAAGTGACGTGGCGCGCGCGCCCGGCACGGCGGCGCTCGCCGCGCGTCAGCCGTGGCGCACGGTCGGGGTCCTCGCGGTCGCGTTGCTCGGCTGGCTGCTGCTCGTCTGGCTGGTGGTCGACATGGGCCACCCGATTGCTCAGCTGACGATGCCCGACTCCCCGCAGTGGACCGCGGCCAACCTGCTCGCGATCTGGGTGATGTGGTCGGTGATGATGGCCGCGATGATGCTGCCGTCGGCGCTGCCGATGATCCTCGCGTTCGTGCACCTCGCCGCGCGCAGCGCCGAGCCCCGGCGCGGATACGCCTTCGTCGTCGCCTACCTCGCGGTGTGGTTCGCCTTCAGTGCGCTCGCCACCGCAGCGCAGTGGGTGTTCCAGTCGATGGACTGGGTCAATCCGATGATCGTCAGCACGTCCAAGCTACTGACGGCAGCGCTGCTGCTGATCGCCGGCGTCTACCAGTTCTCGCCGCTCAAGCGCGTTTGCCTTGCGAGCTGCCGCACGCCGCTCGCTTTTCTGCTCGGCGAGTGGCGGCCCGGCATTCGCGGCGCGTTCGCGATGGGCGTGCGCCACGGTCTGTTCTGCCTCGGCTGCTGCTGGGCGCTGATGGCACTGCTGTTCGTCGGCGGCGTGATGAACCTGGCCTGGATCGCGGCGCTGTCGATTGCGGTGGCCATCGAGAAGCTCGTCCCGCGCGGCGAGCTCATCGCCACCATCCTCGGCGTTGCCCTGATCGGCGTCGGCTGCGCCAAGCTGCTGGCGCTGGCGCTCTAGTCGCGACCGCAAGGCATCCGGCCGTGCGCGCCTGATCACTCGAGGCCCGCCGCCGAACCGAGCTGCGCCCGTTCATCGCCTCATCGGCCGCTCAAGGCTTCAGCTCGACGACCACCTCTCCCGACACGGGGTCCGTCACCCCCAGCCCGCCGCCCAGGTCCTCGAGGTCGCCGCGAAACGTGTCGAGCAGGGCGATCATCTGCGGCCGCGCGGCCGCCAGGCTTTGGAACGAATCCCACTCGCCAACCATGCAGTACGCGCGCTCGCCGGTCTTCACCAGCGAGCCGCGTCGGAAACCTTCGAAGTCGCGGCCGGCCTTGCGGTGGGCTTCGACGAACGCCTCTTCGCGTCCAGGCTTGACGCGAAAACGCACGATGTTGAACGCGGTCATGGCTTCTCCTTTGGCAGCGGGTGGTCGGGGTCGACACGCATCGAGCCGAGCTCGATGCCGGCAACGTTTTAGTTCACGTCCCCGACAAATACAAGGCTGCCGCTGACGGGCCCGCACGCGCACGCGACTTCTCGACTGCCGCGCCGCGCGGATGAGCCGTGTCCCCGGTAAGGAGATGGCCGTTCGGCTCGGCGCCCCGCGGAGGCCCGGTGGCCGCGGTTGCCACATGCCGACCCGTCGGGAACTGGATATGCTTGTCGCAATCGGATCGCGCCATGGCCTCGCCCGCGCGGTCGGTTCATCACGAGCGGCAAGAGGCAACCACCACTCCTTGCGAGGAGAGATTTCGATGAAGCTTTACATGCATCCAGTTTCGACCGCGACTCGGCCGGTGCGGCTGCTGATCGCCGAGAACGGCATCCCGTGCGACGAGGAGATGGTCGACATCCTGAAGGGTGCCCACCATCAGGAGCCG
>CP070653.1:975866-983941 GCA_020354665.1 Burkholderiales bacterium | reverse complement strand
GGGTGGTTGCCCTTATGCCAAGGGCGCGACCGGCAATGTCGCCACCGAAGACGTCGTGTTCCTGCTCGACGGGCTGGGCATCGAGACCGGCATCGAACTCGGTGCGCTCGTCGATGCCGGGGCGTTCATTTCCGGTGTACTCGGGCGCCCGCCGGTGTCGCGCGTGGCGCGTGCGGTGCTGGCCAAGCGGCCGGTCGCCGAGGAGCTGTGAGATGGTGGCCCGGACGCGTGCCGTAGCACGCTGGAGTCGGCGCCGCGCATACGAAGGCGTGCGCACGAGGCCGTACGGCCGCCGTCGGGAATGTGGCGGGCACACCAGGGAGCGACCGCTTGGACATTGATTCACGACCCGAAGGATTTCGCCGCGTCGCGCAGGCGCTGGCGCAGCTCGGTCATGCGCATCCGCCGCGCTGGCTCGACGTTGCTGCGCGCACCTCGCAGGAGGCCGCCGATGCGCTCGGCGTCGTCGTCGGCCAGATCGCGAAGAGCGTGGTCTTTCGCCGCAAGTCCGACGACGCGGCGGTGCTCGTGATCACCTCGGGCGACCGCCGCGTCGACGAGAAGAAGGTCGCCGCGCTGGTCGGCGCCATCGGGCGTGCCGACGCCGCGTTCGTCAAGGCGAAGACCGGCTTCACGATCGGCGGGGTTTCGCCGGTCGGGCACGCCGGGCCGCTGGTCGCGTTGATCGATCGCGAGCTGTTTCGCTTCGACCTGATCTGGGCCGCCGCGGGCCATCCCAACGGCGTGTTCGCTTTGACGCCGGCCGACCTCGAGCACCTGACCGGCGCGCCCGTGGCCGATGTGACGTCGGGCCGATGAGCGCGCAACCGAAGGCGGCGGGCGTGCCGTCGCCGTGCATCAACGTCTGTCGCATCGACGAGGCGACCGGCGGGTGCGAGGGCTGCGGGCGCACGCTCGACGAGATCGCCGCCTGGGCCACGCTCGACGACGCCGGCAAGCGCCGCGTCTGGCAGCAGCTGCGCGGGCGTCGCGAGCGGCTGCTTTCGATGCAACAGATCGCCGACGCATCGACCGACGGGGCCTGCTGATGCACATCATCGACTGCTGGTTCGATCCGGTTTCGCCTTACGCCTATCTCGGCTTCGAGCGGCTGCCGCAGGCCCTCGAGGGACACTCGGTTGAGGTGCGCTACCGCCCGGTGCTGTTTGCCGCGATGCTCAAGCACTGGGGACACAAGGGGCCGGCCGAAGTCGAACCCAAGCGCGCATGGACCTACCGGCACGTGCGCTGGCTCGCGCACCGCCACGGCATCGAACTGCAGATGCCGGCGGCGCACCCCTTCACTCCGCTGCCGCTGCTGCGGCTGGCATGGGCCTGTGCACCGCTCGGGCTCACGCCGAGCCGCCGGGTCTGCGAGCGCATCCTGCACCACGTCTGGCACGGCGGGGCCGATGCCAGCGACGCGCAGCGGCTCGCCGAGCTGACGGCCGCGCTCGCACCCGCGCAAGACCCGGCCAGCGATGACGTCAAGCAGGCCTTGCGTTCAGCCACCGACGAAGCGATCGCGCGCGGCGTGTTCGGCGTGCCGACCTTCGCTGCCGGCGGCCGACTGTTCTGGGGCTTCGACAGCCTCGAGATGCTCGCCGCGCAGCTGCGTGGCGATGCGTGGCTTCGCGCGTTCGACTGGGATGGCGTTGCCGTGCTGCCAGTGAGCGCCACGCGCAGCGACCGCTGATCCTTCCGCGGCGGACTGCCGCGATTCGGCGATCGTGATGTTGTGGCAACGAATCATGGTGGCCAAGCACCGCGAGCTGTCGTGCAACGACAGCCAGCCATGATGTTGGCGTTCGGGCCGATGCGGCCCGCGCGGCTTCATTGCAACAGATTGATCAGGGTTGTCCCTCGGAAAAAGCAACCTCGATCGCGCATTGCGAGATCGAACCTTAGGGATTGCCAGAAGTCTCTTGTCGAAGTCGTGGACAGGTCAAGGTAACGATAAGAGACTCGACCGTCGGTCCGGATTTCGGAGGGGCTCTGGCGGCTTGCCGCTGCTCACAACGACAACTTCTGACTTGAGGAGACTCGCATGCAACACGACGCACAGGGCTACTGGCGAGCCACGCTGGGCTTGCTCACCAAGGTCCTGATCATCTGGTTCCTGGTTTCCTTCGGCGCCGGCATCCTGTTCGCGCCCCTGCTCAACACCATCCACCTCGGCGGTTATCCGCTCGGCTTCTGGTTTGCGCAGCAGGGTTCGATCTACGTCTTCGTCGCGCTGATCTTCTGGTACGCCAAGAAGATCAGCAAGATCGACCGCGAGTTCGACGTTCACGAGGACTGAGGCGACCATGGACCTGCAAACCACCATCTACCTCGTCGTCGGCGCGAGCTTCGCGCTCTACATCGGCATTGCGATCTGGTCGCGCGCGGGCACGACCAGCGAGTTCTACGTCGCTGGCAGCGGCGTCAATCCGGTCATGAACGGCATGGCCACCGCGGCCGACTGGATGAGCGCTGCGTCGTTCATCTCGATGGCCGGCTTGATCTCCAACATGGGCTACGGCGGCGGCCTGTTCCTGATGGGCTGGACCGGCGGCTACGTGCTGCTGGCGATGCTGCTTGCGCCGTACCTGCGCAAGTTCGGCAAGTTCACCGTGCCGCAGTTCATCGGCGACCGCTTCTACTCGAAGTCGGCCTCGACGGTGGCGGTGCTCTGCCTGCTGGTCGCGTCGCTGACCTACATCATCGGCCAGATGACGGGCGTGGGCGTCGCGTTCTCGCGCTTCCTCGGCGTGTCCAACGAGGTCGGCATCTACGTCGGCATGGCGATCGTGTTCGCGTACGCGGTGTTCGGCGGCATGAAGGGCATCACCTACACGCAGGTGGCGCAGTACATCGTGCTGATCCTCGCGTACACGATTCCGGCGATCTTCATCTCGCTGCAGCTCACCGGCAACCCGATCCCGCAGCTGGGCCTCGGCTCGAGCCTGAGCGGGCACGCCGAGCCGCTGCTTGTCAAGCTCGACCAGGTCGTCACCGACCTGGGCTTCGGCAAGTACACGACGTCGTTGCCGGGCAGCACGCTGAACATGTTCGTCTACACGATGTCGCTGATGATCGGCACCGCCGGCCTGCCGCACGTGATCATGCGCTTCTTCACCGTGCCCAAGGTGTCCGACGCCAGGCTGTCCGCCGGCTGGGCGCTCGTCTTCATCGCGATCCTCTACACGACCGCGCCCGCGGTCGCCGCGATGGCCAAGACCAACCTGATCCGCACGATCACGCCGGGCGTCGTGATGCAGAACGCCGACCCGTACGCGGCCGAATCGCAGATCAAGTACGAGGAGCGTCCGGACTGGATGAAGCGTTGGGAAGTCACCGGGCTGCTGAAGTTCGAGGACAAGAACGGCGACGGTCGCATCCAGTACTACAACGACAAGACGGGCAATGCTGATGTCAAGGCGAAGATCGACGCCGCCGGCTGGAAGGGCAACGAGCTGTCGGTCAATGCCGACATCATCGTGCTCGCCAACCCCGAGATCGCGCTGCTGCCCAACTGGGTGATCGCGCTGGTGGCTGCCGGCGGTCTGGCGGCCGCGCTGTCCACCGCGGCCGGCCTGTTGATGGCGATCTCGGCGGCGATCTCGCACGACCTCGTCAAGGGTGTGTTCGCGCCGGGCATCAGCGAGAAGGGCGAGCTGATGACCGGCAAGATCGCGATGGCGGTCTCGATCGTCGTCGCCGGCTGGCTGGGCCTGAATCCGCCGGGCTTCGCGGCCGGTACGGTGGCGCTGGCGTTCGGAATTGCAGCCAGTTCGCTGTTCCCGGCGATCATGATGGGCATCTTCAGCAAGAAGATGAACAAGGAAGGCGCGATGGCCGGCATGCTGGCGGGCCTGTTCATCACGCTGTTCTACGTGTTCGCGCACAAGGGCATCTTCTTCATCAAAGGCACCGAGTACCTCGGCTTGATCGGCGGCGCCAACAGCTTCTTCGGCATCACGCCGGAAGCCTTCGGTGCGATCGGCGCGCTGGTGAATTTCGGTGTGGCCTTCCTGGTCGACCGGGTCACGAAGGAGCCGCCCGAGCACATCCAGCACATGGTCGAATCGGTGCGCATCCCGCGCGGCGCGAAGGCGGTCGACGGCGCGCACGTCTGAAGCGAGCCGCGCGGGCCGCGCGGCTCGCGCAGCCGACGCCCGCAACCCCGCCCGGGGTTGACACAATCGGGGCCCTGCCTGCTGCTGCAGGCGGGGCCCTTGCCTTTGAAACTGAACACGGATGGCTTTCGACGTCGGCCTCGCCCTGACCTGGATCCTGTTCCTTGCGCTGTTTCCGCTGGCTTTCTTCTGGCTGCGGCGCACCTGGCGGATCTTCGTCAAACGCGACTTCTCGGAGGTGGCGCTCAAGCGGGGCCAGCCGCCGCCCGATGCCGAGCGCTGGGCGCCCTACGAGGGCGCGATCAACGCCGTGGCTGGCGTGGTGGTGGTGTTCGTGATCGTTGGCGTGGTGTTCGCAGCGATGCCGTACCAGACTTGGACGGCGATCGCCGGCAGCACGATCTGGTGCAAGCTGTTTGCCAGCTTCGCGCTCGGCCGCCATGCGCACATCGCGGCGCTGCGGCGGCCACGCTGAGGACCCCCGGGGCGCTCCGCATCACGCCGCCCGCAGCGCGGTCCAGAATGTGCTCCTGAGCGTGCGGCCGGTAGCCGCACCGCGGAGGAGACCCGCGTGTTCGATGATCTCGGTGCCCAGCGCCTGGTGGCCCTGTTCCTCGCCGGCGCCTTCTTCTTCAATTTCCCGCTGATCGCCCTGTGGGACCGCGACATCGCCGTGTTCGGCGTGCCGCTGTTCCCCGCCGGCCTGTTCATCGTCTGGGGCGCCGTGATCGCGCTCGCGGCCTGGGTGCTCGAGCGCAGTCACGACTGATCGCGCATGCTGTCGCCGCTGCTGGTCCTCACCGCCTCGTTCGCGTATCTGGGGCTGCTGTTCGGGGTGGCATGGTGGGCCGACCGCCGCGCCCGCGCCAACCGGTCGGTGATCGGCAACGCGTGGGTCTACACGCTGTCGATGGCGGTGTACTGCACCGCATGGACCTATTTCGGCAGCGTTGGCCGCGCCGCGTCGTCGGGGGTCTGGTTCCTGCCGATCTACCTCGGCCCGACGCTCGCGATGGTGCTGGCGTGGATGGTGCTGCGCAAGATGATCCGCATCGCGCGCATCTGGCGCATCACGTCGATCGCCGATTTCGTCGCCAGCCGCTATGGCAAGAGCACGCTGCTGGCCGGCCTGGTGACGCTGATCACGGTGGTGGGCATCGTGCCGTACATCGCGCTGCAGTTGAAGGCGATCGCCAGCGGCTACGCCGTGCTGACCACGCCGCTCGGCCAGCCGCTGCCCGGGAGGACGGTGTGGTGGAGCGACGGCACGCTGTACGTGGCGCTCGCGCTGGCCGGTTTCACGATCGCGTTCGGCACCCGCCACCTCGACACCACCGAACGCCATGAGGGAATGGTCGCCGCGATCGCTTTCGAATCGGTGGTCAAGCTGCTTGCTTTCATCGCGGTGGGCGTGTTCGTCACGTGGGGGCTGTTCGGCGGCCCCACCGACCTGTTCGCGCGGGTTGCCGCGGTGCCCGAGCTGCAGGCGCTGCTGCGACTGTCGCAACCGGGCCAGGCATTCCCGTATGCACAGTGGTTTGCGCTGACCGTGCTGTCGATGCTGTCGGTCATCTTCCTGCCGCGGCAGTTCCAGGTCATGGTGGTCGAGAACGTCGACGAGCGGCACCTGAAGCGCGCCGCGTGGGCGTTTCCCGCGTACCTGCTCGCGATCAACGTGTTCGTGCTGCCGATCGCGTTTGGCGGCCTGCTGTATTTCGCCGGCAATGCCGTCAACGCCGACACCTTCGTGTTGTCGCTGCCGCTCGCCGAGGGCCAGCAGCTGCTCGCGCTGGTGGCCTTCATCGGCGGGCTCTCGGCAGCCACCGGCATGGTGATCGTCGAGGCGATCGCGGTCTCGACGATGGTCTGCAACGACCTCGTGATGCCCTGGCTGTTGCGCACCGAGGCGTTCCGCGGGCGGCGTGCCGGCGGCGACGGGCAACCCGCGGCAGGCGACCTGACCGGCTGGCTGCTCGGCATCCGCCGCGTCGCGATCGTGGCCATCCTGCTGCTGGGCTACCTCTATTTCCACCTCGCGGGCGAGGCCTACGCGCTGGTCAGCATCGGGCTGATCAGCTTCGCGGCGGTGGCCCAGTTTGCGCCGGCCATGCTCGGCGGCATGTACTGGAAGGGCGGGACGCGCGAAGGCGCAGTGACCGGGCTGCTGGCGGGCTCCGCGGTCTGGGCGTACACGCTGATGCTGCCGTCGATCGCGAAGTCGGGCTGGTGGAAAACCGACTTCGTCACCGACGGCCCGTTCGGAATCGCCTGGCTCAAACCCGAGCAGTTGTTCGGCCTGAGTACGCTCGACGGCCTGACGCATTCGCTGTTCTGGAGTCTGTTCGCCAACGTTGGTCTTTACGTGGCAGTGTCGCTATGGCGCCGCCCGTCGGCGGCCGAAACCAGCCAGGCACTACTCTTCGTCGACGTGTTCCACCGTGCCGATGCCCAGGGGGCACGTCACGAAGGGCCGGTGTTCTGGCGTGGCCACGCGAAGATCGGCGACCTGCTCGGCCTGGTCGGCCGGTTTCTCGGCACGAAGCGCGCGCAGCGGCTGTTCGAGGACTACGCGCGGCGTACCGGGCAGGCCGGCGCGCGGCAGATCGTGCCCGACGCGCGGTTCGTGCAGTTCGTCGAGACGCAGTTGGCCGGCGCGATCGGCACCGCTTCGGCGCGGGTGATGGTGGCCTCGGCGGTCGAGGAGGAGGTGCTCGACATCGACGACGTGATGCGCATCGTCGACGAGGCTTCGCAGCTGCGCGCCTACTCGCGCGAGCTCGAGGAGAAGTCGGCTTCGCTGCAGCGTGCCAGTGCCGAGCTGCGCGCGGCCAACGAGAAGCTCAAGAGCCTCGACCGGCTGAAGGACGACTTCATGTCGTCAGTGACGCACGAGCTGCGCACACCGCTGACATCGATCCGCGCGCTCTCGGAGCTGATGGTCGAGGATCCCGAGATGCCGCAGCAGGAACGTCAGCGATTCCTCGGCATCGTCGTCGCCGAGACCGAACGCCTGTCGCGGCTCGTCAACCAGGTGCTCGACCTGGCCAAGATCGAATCGGGCAGCGCCCAGTGGCACGACAGCGATGTCGACATGAAGGCTCTGCTGACACATGCGGCGCACACCGTCAGCGAGATGCTGCGCGAGCGTGGCGCGCAGCTGGTGTTGAGCATTCCGGACCGCGCGGTGCCGACGATTCGCGCCGATGCCGACCGGCTGATGCAGGTCGTGATGAACCTGCTCGGCAATGCGGCGAAGTTCGTGCCGGCCGAAGGCGGGCGGGTCGAACTGCGGCTGCGTACTGACGATGCCGGGCTGAGCGTCGAGGTGCAGGACAACGGCCCTGGCGTACCACCCGAGCAGCGCGCACTGATCTTCGAGAAGTTCCGCCAGGGCGACCACGCCAACGACCGCCCGACCGGCACGGGCCTCGGGCTGCACATCAGCCGGCAGATCGTCGAGCACTTCGGCGGGCAGATGGAGCTCAGGCCTGACGGCGGGCAGGGCGCTTGCTTCGCGTTCACGCTGCCGTGGCAGCGTCACGGCCGGCCGGCCGGCGCGGCGGGGCGCACAACGTATGCGGCTGCAGGAGGCCGACCATGACCCACAAGATCCTCGTTGCCGATGACGAGCCCAACATCCTGATCTCGCTGGAGTACCTGATGAAGCGCGAGGGCTATGAGGTGTTCCTCGCACGTGACGGCCACGAGGCGCTCGAGGTGCTGCGGCGCGAACGCCCCCACCTGGTGCTGCTCGACGTGATGATGCCGAAGAAGACCGGCTTCGAGGTCTGCCAGGAACTGCGCTCCGACGAGGCACTGAGGGACACGAAGGTGCTGATACTCACTGCCAAGGGACGTGACACGGACGTGGCCAAGGGCATGGCGCTGGGGGCCAGCGCGTACATGACCAAGCCGTTCTCGACCCGCGAGCTGGTGGAGAAGGTGCGCGAACTG
>CP070653.1:970911-975766 GCA_020354665.1 Burkholderiales bacterium | reverse complement strand
GCCGACGTAGCCAAGCACCGCGAAGAACGCGATCACCAGCACCTGGGCCGTGATGTTGAGCCAGTGCCGCACTCGTGCGCCGAAGCGCTCGACCAGCTCCGGACAGCTGATGTGGGCGCGCCTGACCGACGCGAGTGCCGATCCGTAGAACGTGAGCCAGGCGAGCAGCACCGAGGCGACCTCGTCGTACCACACGAGCGCCTGGCCGAGCGTTCGGTAGACGACGCCCGCCGTCACCTCGAGGGCGAGCGTCACCATCAGCACGATCACCACGACTTCGAGCACGCGCCCGTAGGCGGCGCGAAACCGCTGCGGCGCCCCGCCGCCGCCCGCCGTCGCCTCCGACGGCGCGGTCACTTGCCGAGCGCGATCGCGCGATCGATCAGCGGCTGCGCGCCCTTGACGTCCTGACCGAACTCGTCATAGACGGCCTTCGACGCCGCAATGAACGCATCCTTGTTCGCAGTGTTCACCGCGATGCCGCCGGCCTTGAGCTTGCCGAGCAGGTCTTCCTCGTCCTTGGCCGCCGTCTCGTACACGTACGCCTGCGTTTCCCTCGCCGTGTCCTCGAGGGTCTTGCGCACGTCGGCCGGCAGGGTCGCCCATTTGTTGGCGCCGGCCGTCAGGTACGCGGGCGTGTAGACGTGTCCGGTCAGCGACAGGTATTTCTGCACTTCCTGGAACTTCGCGCTGTAGATCTGCGTGAACGGGTTCTCCTGGCCGTCCATCACGCCGGTCTGCAACGCGGTGAAGACCTCGGAGAACTTCATCGGGCTCGGGTTGGCGCCATAGGCCTGGAACATCTTGACCCGCCACTTGCCCTCGGGCGTGCGCAGCTTGATGCCCTTCAGGTCGTCGGGCACGTTGATCGGACGCTTGTTGTTGGTGATGTGGCGGTAGCCGTTCTCCCAGACCGCGACGATCTTCAGGCCCTTCTGCTCGGCGGCGGACGCCAGGCTCGGCCAGACCACGTCCTTCTCGATGCGCTTCATGTGCTCGCGGTCTTTGACGAGGTACGGCAACTCGAAGATGCCGAACAGGTCGACCTCGGAGGACATCACGGTCGATGGCACCGCCAGGTCGACGGTGCCGAGCTTGAGCTTCTGCAGCAGCTCCTTGTCGCCGCCGAGCTGGCTCGAGCCGTAAACGACCACTTTGGCCTTGTCGCCGAGCTTCGCGTTGGCGCGCCGCGCGAATTCCTCCGAACTCTTCGCGAACAGCGAACCGGGTTCGCCGACGTGGCCGAGCTTGATCTCGATCTGCGCCAGCGCCGGCCCGGTGCCCAGCGCCAGGACGAATGCGCCGAGCCCGGCAACCAGCATGCGTCGTGAATAGCGGTGTGTCATCGTCTGTCTCCTCGTAGGATCCTGGGTCGATTCGGCATTCTGGACCGCCTGGTCGCCGCCGTAGAAGAGGGCTTTCCTCGAGCCCCGACCACCGGGTGTTCCCGGACCATCACAGCGGCCGTCGCGAGCCGATCGCGGGGCCCGCGCCCGCTGGGCTCGCGGCTCGATGGGTCGCAGGCCCCGGCCCCGCGTCGTATGCTGGGCACCATGCCCAAGTGGTTGTGGGTGTCGATCCCGGTGCTGCTGGCGACGGCGGGGATCGCGTGGCTGCAACTGCGGCGCCGCCCGCTGTCGCGTCACGCGATGAACGTCTGGTTCAGCATGCTGTTGCTGGGGTACGTGCTGACGACCGCGAGCCTGGGCGTCTTCTGGGTCGCGAACCAGCAACTGCCCGCCTTCGATTGGCACTATCTGTTCGGCTATGCAACGCTGCTGCTGCTGGCCCTGCACCTGGGCTTCAATTTCCACATCGTGTGGCACCACCTGCGACGCACGCGCGCCGCATCGGCCCGGTCCCCTGACGCGGCACTGGTGGCCGGCCGGCGGCCGTTCATCGGCGCGCTGGGCCTGCTCGGCACCGCGGCGGCGAGCGGATTGGCGTTCGTGCTCGGCCTGCGTCACGGTCGCACGGAGTTGCGCTTCGATGCGACGGCCGGCGTCGCCGGCGGCGCAGCGGCATTGACGATGGTCGAGGACTTCCACGCGTTCTCGTCGCATTCGCGCGCCGGCGTGCTGCGCCGCGCGCCCAGCGCCGATCTGGGCGATCCACCGCCAGCGTTCAAGCGTTATGCGGGCGCCCCACGCGTCACGCTGCCGCCGGCTGCCGCCGCCGCTCGGGTGAACGGATTGCAGATCGCTGCGCTCGGCACTGTGCTGTGGCACACCGCCGGGGTGAGCGAGCGCCGCGGCGGAATCGCGCTGCGCACCGCGCCGTCGGCGGGTGCGCTGTTCGCGACCGAGCTCTATCTCGTGGCCAGCGCCGTGGATCGCCTTGCCGCCGGACTGTGGCACTACGACGCCGACGCGAACGCGCTCGAGAACCTGCGTTCAGGCGCACTCGAAGTCGGCGCGCTGGGCCTCCGAGCCGATGACGTGCCTGGCGACATCCCGGCGCTGGTGGTGGCCACGGCCGTGTTCGCCCGCACCGCTCACAAGTACCGCGATCGCACCTACCGCTACGTGCTCGTCGACCTCGGCCATGCGCTGGAGAACCTGCGCGTCGCCGCCGAGCAGGTCGGTGTACGGGCCGAACTCGTCGCGCGCTTCGACGAAGCGCGTGCGGCGGCCACCCTCGGCGTCGATCAATCGCAGGAGGGAGTGCTTGAGGTGGTCCTTCTGCGACGGCAGCAGGCCGCACCGCCGGCACCGGCGCACCGCGGTTCGGCAGCACCGGCGTGGCACGCGGCGGCGGCCGCAGCCGCCGGCAGTGCAGCCCTCAGCCTCACCGAGGCGATGCATCAGGCGTCGTCGCTGCGGGCCGCCGTACCGAAGACCGGCGCGCCGACCACACCGGCCACAACGCCTGCGCCACCGCCGACCCGCACGCACGCATTGCCGCCGCCACCGGCGATGCGCGTCGACTGGCTGCAAGTGATTGCCAAGCGTCGTTCGCGACGCCGCTTTGCGCGTCGCGCGCTATCGCTCGAGGACCTGTCTTTCGTGCTCGCGCAGATGCAGCAGCCCGCCGGTTTGTTGTCGAGCGCAGTGCGCATCGACGTCGTGACACCGGCCGTGCACGGGCTCGAGCCCGGTGCGTGGCGCTATGACGCTGCGGCACACGCCCTGCGGCTGCGCCTGCAGCACGGCGACGGCTTGCGCCGCCGTGCGCGCGCCGCGGCGCTGGACCAGGACGTGATCGGCGATGCCGCGGCGGCATTGGTGCTTTCGATCGATCGCGCCACCTTCGCCGCCGACGCGTCCGGCCCGGCACGCGGCTACCGCCACGCGCTGATCGAAGCCGGCCTGGTCGGAGAGCGCGTCTATCTGGCCGCCGGCGCGCGCGGCCTGGCCGCCTGCGCGGTTGGCGCGTTCTACGACGATGAGGCGGCCGCGCTGGTCGGCATCGACCCGGCGCACGAGTGGGTGATCCACTTCGCGGCGCTCGGCGTCCCGGCGTGAAGGCGGGCCGTCCAGATCGCCTGCGGCACCGGCGCCGCGAATGTCAGCGATCGTAGCCGGCGCTCAGGCTTGCCGTGGCCCCCAGAGCGGGCCGATTGCATCGAGCGTGTTCTTCAGGATCAGGCCGAACTCGGTGTCGCCTTCGATCACCAGCGCGCGCTCGAAGAACAGACGGTCGGCGTCATCGATTCCGCGTGCCAGCCGCCACAGCGCATCGGTGCGCGCGCGAATGCACACCGCGGGGGCTTCGCCGGCCGGCGCCACGGCGAAGCCGCGTGCGCTCAGGCACAAGCGAACGCGCAGGCCGGTCTCGACCAGTTCCACCTCGACAATCCGCCCCGACAACGCTTCGCGAGCACAGACATCGAGCTTGGGCCACAGCACGAGGTCGAGCA
The DNA here is from genome assembly GCA_020354665.1 of Burkholderiales bacterium. Lineage (GTDB taxonomy): Bacteria > Pseudomonadota > Gammaproteobacteria > Burkholderiales > Burkholderiaceae_C. The sequence continues at coordinate 971,907 of CP070653.1, read as the reverse complement.
TGCGCGCGGCGACAAACGACGGCGGCTGCACCGGCAGCTGCTGCACGATCCAGCGCAACTGTTGCGTGGCGTGCCGCAGCAGCGGCGGGAGTCGTTCGCCGAACGGTTGGTTCAGCGGGTCAGTGCGATTCATGCGGCTATTGCCTCCATGCCGGGACGACGGTACGCGAAGCCGCCGACCAGCGTGCCGGGCAGGTCCAGACCGTCCAGCTCGCTGCGCGCCGCGCCGGCCGGCATGCCGTGGTTATACGCCGCGTCGAACAGGCGCAGCACACGCACGAAATTTCGGCTGCACGGTGACAGGCGCACGCTGGCGACGCCGGCCGCACGCAGCGTGTCGGCCTGGTCGATCAGGCAGTGCAGCGCAGCCGACTGCGTCTGGATACCGTTCAGCACCAGAAATGGCTGGTGGTCCCCGGTGCGCAGCAGGAGGCCGTCGGCATCGTCGCGGCAGCGGAATTCGCAGGCGTCCTTGCTCAACCGATGATGTCGCGCCGTGAAGCAGCGCGCCGAGAACGCCAGCGGCATGCGTCCGAAGCCGAACACCTCGGTGACCAGAGGCCCGGCCGGTCCGCAAACGCGATCGGCCGGCGGATTGATACGCGCAATCGCATCGATCGCCAGTTCCAGCGGGGCGACCCAGCGGCCGGCGCCGAGCGGTGCGAACTCGGCCAGCGCCGAGCGGTTGTAGATGTTGACGTGCGGACCGAGCGTGAACGGCCGCCGTTGGGGTCGCGCTGCATGCGCACGCGCCAGCACGCGCAGCGCGCCGGCGTCCCCCGCCTCGACCGCGAACTCGTCCTGATCGCCAATGCGGCGCAAGGTACGCAGCTCGGCTTCGGACATGACGAGCGGCTGCGTGGCTAGCACCACCGTCTTGCCGGCATCGCGCAGGTCGCGCGCGAGCGCCAACCAGTCGTCAAGACCGAAATCGTTGCTCTTCGAGCAGTCGACGTCGCCGAGCTCCACGTCGCGAGCGGGGCTGTCGGAGTCTTT
>CP070653.1:959212-970811 GCA_020354665.1 Burkholderiales bacterium | reverse complement strand
CGGTCGTCTACGTGCGCGGCATGCTCGACGACGAGGACAAGGACAAGGACAAGGACAAGGACAAGGACAAGGGCAAGCAGAAGGAGAGCGCCAAGCCGGGCGAGAAGGGTCGTACCAGCGGCGGCACCGGCGTGGTTATCCTCGACAAGGGCGTGATCCTCACCAACCTGCACGTCGTTGCCGGCGCGAAGAAGATCAAGGTCACGTTTGCCGATGGGCTCGAGGCCGATGCCGAACTGGTCGGCACGCAACCCGAGAACGACCTTGCGGTGCTGCAGGCGCGCAAGATTCCCGATGACCTGGTGGCCGCGACGATGCGATCCACTGGCGACCTGTTACCCGGCGACACGGTGGTGGCGGTGGGATTTCCGTTCGGCATCGGACCGTCGGTGTCGGCTGGCGTCGTGTCCGGACTCAAGCGCGAGTTCCGCTCGCCCGAAGGCAAGCAGATGCTCACCAACCTGATCCAGTTCGACGCCGCCGCCAACCCCGGCAATTCGGGTGGACCGCTGGTCACCGCCGAGGGTGAAGTCGTCGGCATCGTCACCGCGATCCTCAATCCCACCGAGGCGCGCACGTTCATCGGCATCGGATTTGCCGTGCCGATCGAGAATGCCGCCGCGGCCGCCGGCTTGCCGCCGTTCTGAAGCAACTCCTCGCATCCAGCCCCCGCACGATCGGAACCGAAATGTCTTCAACTGCACCGCATGTTCCCCATCCCTCCGCGCGCGCGGACCACGGTCCCGAGGTCGCGACGCTGATGGAGCGCGTCCTCTACGAGGTCAAGCGGGTCGTCGTCGGGCAGGACCGTTTCCTCGAGCGCGTGCTGGTGGCGATCCTTGCGCAGGGACACCTGTTGGTCGAGGGCGTGCCGGGATTGGCCAAGACGCTGACAGTCAAGACGCTCGCGCGCACGATCCGCGGCACGTTCAAGCGCATCCAGTTCACTCCGGATCTCGTGCCGGCGGACCTCGTGGGCACGCGCATCTACAACCAGAAGACGGGCGACTTCAACACCTCGCTCGGCCCGGTGTTTGCCAACCTGCTGCTCGCCGACGAGATCAACCGCGCCCCGGCCAAGGTACAGAGCGCGCTGCTCGAGGTGATGCAGGAGCGGCAGGTCACGATCGCCGGCGAGACGCATCGCGTGCCCGAGCCGTTCCTCGTGATGGCGACGCAGAACCCGATCGAAACCGAGGGCACCTACCCTCTGCCCGAGGCGCAGGTCGACCGTTTCATGATGAAGGTGCTGGTCGGCTACCCGAACGAGGAGGAGGAATTCGTGATCGTCGAGCGCGTGACCGGCGCCGCGCCGATGGTGGCGGCAGTGGCGACGACCGAACAGCTTGCGGCCCTGCATCGCGAATGCCGGCAGATCTATGTCGACCCGTCGCTGATCCAGTACGCGGTGCGGCTGGTGGCGGCAACGCGCGAGCCCGCGCGTTTCGGCCTGCCCGAACTGGCCAAGTACCTGACTTACGGCGCCAGCCCGCGCGCCACGATCAACCTGATCGAAGGCGGCCGGGCGCTGGCTTTCCTGCGCGGCCGCGCCTACGCGTTGCCCGAGGACGTGATCGACCTCGTGCCCGACGTGCTGCGACACCGCATGAGCCTGTCGTACGAGGCGCTGGCCGACTCGCTGAGTGCCGATGCGGTGATCGCCAAGATCATGGCGCAGGTGCCGCCGCCCGACAAACCGCTGCAGGTGCACCTGGATGCGCAAGCCAACGCCTGACCCCTCGAGCCAGGCGCGCGCGGCGACGCGGCCCGCCGGTGCCGCCGAGATCGGCAGCTCGGCCGAGGCAATGCTGCAACGCCTCGAATGGACCGTGCTGCGCCGGCTCGACGGATTGCTGCAGGGCGACTACCGGACGCTGTTCCGGGGCTTCGGCCTCGACCTGGCCGACATCCGCGAATACCAGTACCACGACGACGTCCGCCGCATCGACTGGAACGTCACCGCACGGATGCAGACACCGTACGTGCGCGAATACACCGAGGACCGCGAGGTCGCCGCGTGGTTCCTGCTCGACCTGAGCCCGTCGATCGAATTCGGATCCGAAGGCGTCGACAAGCGGCGTGTCTCGGCGGAGTTTGTCGGTGTGCTGGCGCGGCTGCTGACCCGACACGGTAACCGCGTCGGCGCGCTGCTGTACGGCAGCCGCGTCGACACCGTGATCCCGGCGCGCGGTGGCCGGCGCCAGGTGCTGCAGCTGATGCACCGCATGCTGCAGCGCCCGCCGCTGGGCACCACCGGCGGTACCGACCTGGGCGTGCTGCTGGCTGACGCCGCACGCTTCGTGCGCAGCCGTTCGCTGGTGTTCGTCGTGTCGGATTTCATCAGCGCCCCCGGCTGGGGCCGCACGCTGGGCCACCTCGCACAGCGCCATGAGGTGGTCGCGGTGCGCCTGTACGATCCACTCGAGATGGAGCTGCCCGACCTCGGTCTGGTGACGGTGCAGGACGCCGAGACGGGCGAGCAGGTTTTCATCGACACCCACGATCCGGCGTTCCGCCAGCGTTATGCACAGCTGGCGATCGAGCGCGAAGCCGAACTGCGCACCGCGCTGGCTGAGGCCGGTGTCGACGCGCTCGAGCTGGCTACCGACGAGGATCTCGCCGACACCCTGCTGCGCTTCGCCGACATGCGCAAGCAGCGCAGCCGGCTCACCGCCGGTGGCGGCATGCCGGGCCATCTGGCGCTCAACACCCCTGGAGCACGCGCATGAAGTTCCTCTGGCCCAGCGCGTTGTGGCTGCTCGCCGCGTTGCCGCTGCTGGTGGCGCTCTATATCTGGCTGCTCAGGCGCAAGAAGACCGCCCTGCGTCTGGCGAGCCTGGCCATCGTCAAGGGTGCGATGGCGCCTGGCGCGCGCTGGCGTCGCCACGTGCCGCCGGCCGTGCTGCTGCTGTCGCTGGCCGCATTGATCATCGGCATCGCGCGGCCAACCGCGGTCGTCACGCTGCCGTCGCAGCAACAGACGGTGATCCTGGCGATGGACGTTTCCGGCAGCATGCGCGCCACCGACGTCCAGCCCAGTCGGCTGGTTGCGTCGCAGAACGCCGCGAAGGCATTCATCGCGGATGTACGGCCCGAAACGCGCGTGGGCATCGTGACTTTCGCCGGCTCTGCGTCGGTCGTCATGCCCCCGACCAACAACAAGGAGGACCTCTACGCCGCGATCGATCGTTTCCAGCTGCAGCGTGCCACCGCGATCGGCAGCGGATTGATCATTTCGCTGGCGACGATCTTTCCGGATGCCGGCATCACGCTCGATGCCGTGAGTCGCGGCGGGCGGCACGAGACGTTCGGGCGGCCGCTGGCCGACCCCTCCAACCCCAAGCCCGAGGAAAAGCCGTTCACCCCCGTGCCGCCGGGGTCGTACAACTCCGCGGCGATCATTCTGCTCACCGACGGCGCTCGCACCACCGGTCCGGATCCGCTCGAGGCCGCGAGGATGGCCGCCGACCGTGGCATCAAGGTCTTCACGATCGGCTTCGGCACCAAGGACGGCGAGATCATCGGCTTCGAGGGCTGGTCGATGCGGGTACGACTCGATGAGGACTCGCTGAAGTCGATTGCCAGCCTGACGCATGGCGAGTACTTCTGGGCGGGTAGCGAGGTGGACCTGAAGAAGATCTACGAGACGCTGAACGCGCGGCTGGTCTTCGAGCGCAAGGAAACCGAAGTGACGGCGTTCTTCACCGCGCTTGGCGCGCTGCTCGCGCTGCTCGCGGCCGGCCTGTCGGTGTGGTGGTTCAACCGGATCGTCTGAGCGGCCCCAGGGAGGTCGCGTAGCGGATCGCGGCTGCCCGCCGTGCCGGCGGCGCTTCCTGCGCGCATGCCGCGCCGCGGCAAAATGGCGGCATCGCAACGGGAGGGTCCGATGAATTCAAGGCAAGTCGTGTCTTTCGTCTGGATCGCGGCCACCGCAGTGCTTGCGGTGGTGGCGCTGGGTATCGTCTTCCTGACCGGGCTGTACCTGAATGCCGGCGCGCAATTCAGTCCGAGCGTGCCGGCGCGGTTGCCCGGCCTTTATCTTGCAGTGAAGGAAAACGGCGCCCTGGTCGCCGGCATCACGGGGTTCAGCGCGGTCGCCTGGGCCCTGTGGCAGCGCAACGTTCGCTGAATCGCGGCGGCACACCCGCACGCCTGCACGTGCCGGGCACCGGGCTTCGCAATCAGCCTATTCGGTCCACTGCTGCAACAGCAGCACCGCGAAGAAGCCGAAGGCGGCGAGCAGCGTCCACTTCAGGATGACGACGCCACGTTGACGCCACACCGCCTCGCGGGTGCCGATGTAGAACGCGAAGCACACCGCCGAGGCGACCAGGAGCAGTCCGAAGACGAGGCGAAAGGCCAGCATCGGCTCGCGCGCCGCTACCAGGCCGGCGCGAGCTGCGCGAGACCGGCGGGCGCGAGCTTTTCGTCCTCGAAGGTCACCGTCTCGAACGCCGACGGGTCGGCGAGCAGCGCACGCAGCAGCCGGTTGTTCAGCGCATGGCCGCTCTTGAATGCGGTGTAGCTCGCGAGCAGCGGATGGCCGGCGAGATAGAGGTCGCCGATCGCGTCGAGGATCTTGTGCTTGACGAATTCATCGTCGTAGCGAAGGCCCTCGGCATTGAGCACCCGGTGGTCGTCGACAACGATCGCGTTGTCCATGCTGCCGCCCAGCGACAGGCCGCGCGAACGCATCATCTCGACGTCCTTCGTGAAGCCGAAGGTACGCGCGCGTGCGATCTCCTGCTTGTAGCGCGCCGCGTCCATCTCGAACACGACGCGCTGGCCAGTCTGGTCGACTGCCGGATGCCTGAACTCGATTTCGAAGGCCAGGCGAAAGCCGTGGAACGGCTCCAGCCGCGCCCACTTCCGCGACACCCCCTCGCCCTCTCGCACCTCGACGTCCCGAATCACGCGCAGGAAGCGCTTGGGCGCATCCTGCAGCTCGATGCCGGCGCTTTGCAGCAGGTAGACGAACGACGCAGCCGAGCCGTCGAGGATCGGCACCTCCTCGGCGGTGATGTCGACGACCAGGTTGTCGATCCCCAACCCGGCGCAAGCCGACATCAGGTGCTCGACGGTGTTGACCTTCGGCGCATCGGGATCGCCGCCGGGCGAGAGCGTGGACGCCAACCGCGCATCGCAGACGCTGTGCGCCGTCGCGGCGATCTCCACCGGCGAAGGCAGGTCGACGCGCCGGAACACGATGCCGGTGTCGGGCGCAGCAGGCCGCAGCGTGAGCTCCACGCGCTGACCGCTGTGCAGACCGACCCCGATCGCGCGGGTGATCGATTTCAGCGTGCGCTGTTGCAGCATGACGGGATTGTAGGAAGACGCGCGCTCACGTGGTGCCGTACGGTCGATCGCCCCCGGCCGCGCGATGCGGCCGGGGCGTGTCGAAGGACCCGCGAATAGTCGCAACGGCACCGCCTGCCGCTAGTCGGCTTGCTTGCGCAGGAACGCCGGGATCTCGATCTCGTCCATCCCATTGCTCGATAGCGCCTCGACCCTGGCCGCCGCCGACCGGCTGCGCCAGACACTGGGCACCTGCATGGTGGTGTAGTCGTGCCCGACAGCGTGCTGCGCGGCCGGCTGGACGTAGACCGGATGGTCGTGCGTACCGGTGCGATGGCCGCTCGCCGACTGCACCACCGTCAGCGGCGCGGCCGCGCGCTTCATGGACGTCAGCCCGGTGGCGATCACCGTGACGCGCATCTGATCGCCGAGGCTGTCGTCGTAGGCGGCGCCGTAGATCACGTGTGCGTCGTCGGCGGCGTAACGGCGGATCGTGTTCATTGCGTTGCGGCTTTCGGCGAGCTTGAACGTGTTCTTGCCCGCGGCGATCAGCACCAGCACGCCCCGTGCACCCGACAGGTCGATGCCCTCGAGCAGCGGGCAGGCCACCGCCGCCTCGGCCGCCTTGAGCGAACGGTCCGGGCCAGCGGCAATCGCGGTGCCCATCATCGCCTTGCCCGGCTCGCACATCACGGTCTTGACGTCCTCGAAGTCGACGTTGACGAACGCGTCCATGTGGATGATGTCGCTGATGCCGCCGACCGCATGCTTCAGCACGTCGTTGGCATGCGCAAACGCCTCGGCTTGCGTCACGTCGTCACCCAGCACCTCGAGCAACTTGTCGTTGAGCACGACGATCAGGCTGTCGACGTTGGCCTCGAGCTCGGCCAGCCCCTGCTCGGCCGCGGTCAGGCGGCGCTTGCCCTCGAACTCGAACGGCTTGGTGACCACGCCGACGGTCAGGATGCCCATGTCCCTGGCCACGCGTGCGATCACCGGCGCGGCGCCGGTACCGGTGCCGCCGCCCATGCCGGCGGTGATGAACAGCATGTTTGCCCCATCGATCGCCTCGCGGATGCGCCCTTCCGCCTCATCGGCCGCAGCCTTGCCGGCCTCCGGACGCGAGCCAGCGCCCAGCCCGGTGGTGCCGAGCTGGATCAGCCCGTGCGCGCTCGAGCGATTGAGCGCCTGGGCGTCGGTGTTTGCGCAGACGAAGTGCACGCCCTGCACGCCGCTGTTGATCATGTGCTCGACGGCATTGCCGCCACCGCCGCCCACGCCGATCACCTTGATCTTCGTGCCTTGGTCGAATTCCTCGATCATCTCGATTGCCATCTCGTTGCTCCTTCGTCGAATCGCAGTTGCCAGACAAAACACCCCAACCCCACTCAAACACGCGCCTCGTCGCGGGCGCTCTTTCAAAAAGTCCCCAGAAACCAGTCACGGGCGCGGCCGAACAGGGTCTTGACCGACCCCGCCTGCTGCGCCGCCCGATGCCCTCGCTCGCGCGCCATGCGCGCCTCTTCCAGCAGCCCCATCACGGTGGCCGAACGCGGATTGGCCACCATGTCGGACAGCGCACCGCTGTAGGTCGGCACGCCCTTGCGCACCGGCTTCAGGAAGATGTCCTCGCCGAGCTCGACCATGCCCGGCATCACCGCCGAACCGCCCGTGATCACGATCCCCGAAGACAGCAGCTCCTCGTAGCCGCTTTCGCGGATCACCTGCTGCACCAGCGAGAAGATCTCCTCGATGCGCGGCTCGATCACGCCGGCCAGCGCCTGGCGGCTCAGCATGCGCGGTGCGCGGTCGCCGAGTCCCGGCACCTCGAGGTTGTCCGCCGGATCGGCGAGCAGCTGCTTGGCGATCCCGTAAGCGACCTTGATCTCCTCGGCGTCCTTGGTCGGCGTCCGCAGCGCCATCGCGATGTCGCTGGTGATCAGGTCGCCGGCGATCGGGATCACCGCGGTGTGGCGGATCGAGCCGCCGGTGAAGATCGCCACGTCGGTGGTGCCCGCGCCGATGTCGACCATCGCAACGCCGAGGTCGCGCTCGTCGTCGGTCAGCACCGCCGCGCTCGACGCGCTCGGGTTGAGCACCAGCTGCTCGACCTCCAGGCCGCAGCGGCGCACGCATTTCACGATGTTCTCCGCCGCGCTCTGCGCGCCGGTGACGATGTGCACCTTGACTTCGAGCCGACCGCCGCTCATGCCGACCGGCTCCTTGACCTCGTGCCCGTCGATCACGAACTCCTGCGGCTCGACCAGCAGCAGCCGCTGGTCGTTGGGAATGTTGATCGCCTTGGCGGTCTCGACCACGCGCGCGACGTCCACCGGCGTGACCTCCTTGTCGCGCACGATCACCATCCCGGTGGAGTTCTGGCCGCGAATGTGGCTGCCGGTGATGCCGGTATAGACGCGGGTGATCTTGCAGTCGGCCATCATTTCGGCCTCTTTGAGCGCCTGCTGGATCGACTGCACGGTCGCGTCGATGTTGACCACGACGCCGCGCTTCAGGCCGTGCGATGGCGCCACCCCCAACCCGGCCACGCGCAGATCGCCGCTGGCCTGCACCTCGGCGACCACCGCGATCACCTTGGCGGTGCCGATGTCGAGCCCGACCACCAGATCCTTGTATTCCTTGGCCATCTTCTGCCTCGTGTCCTCAATCAACGTCGATCGGTCGGCTTCGCGCCGGGAGCAGCGCCTGGGGGAATGTCGAGCAGCGTCACCACGTCCTTCAGCCGCACGGCATAGCCGTCGCGATGCCGCAGGTCGGCAGCGACCAGCGGTCGCTCGTAGCGCGCCGTCAGCTGCGGCAGCGTGCGCACGAACAGCGCGGTGCGCGTAACCACCTCGTCGTCGGTGCCGCGGCCGAGCTCGATGCGCGCACCGGTGTCGAGCGTCATGCGCCACGAGCCCCGTCCCGACAACGCCAGCGTCTCGATGCGTGCCCGCAGCGGCTGCACCACGGTGCCGAGCCGCTGGTACATCGCGAACACCTGCGCCGCGCTCGCCTCGGGGCCGGACAGCGTGGGCAGACTGTCGTCCTCGATGTCGCCGAGGTTGGCATCGAACAGTTCGCCGTGCGTGTTGACAAGCCGGTCGATGCCCTCGCCGCTGCCCCACAGCGCGGCGACCTGGTGCTCCTCCAGCCGCACCGCAAGCTGGTCGGGCCAGACGCGGCGCACCACGGCGCCGCGCACCCACGGCACCGACTGAAACACCGCCCTCGCCACCGGCAGATCGATGTTGAAGAGATTGCCCGCAAGTTGCGGCATCGCATGGGCGCGGATCGTCGCGGCGCTGTTGCGGTGCACGTCGCCCTCGATCTGTATCGAGCGGATTGCGAACACTTGCGCACGGCCCAGCGCCCCGACTCCCAGCGCCATCAGCGCCGCTGCGGCGATCACGAACAGCAGCGTCGAGACCGCATTGAGCAGCCGGATGTCGGGGGGCAGGTAGAGTGCGGCGGCAGTCATCGGATGGATCGCTGGGATATCAAGCCTTGGGCGCCGCGTGCGGCGAATCGAGCCGCGCATCGGCGGCCACCATGAGGCACAGCTGCTCGTAGCTGATGCCTGCGGCGCGGGCTGACATCGGCACCAGCGAGTGGCCGGTCATGCCCGGCGACGTGTTCATTTCGAGCAGGAACGGCTTGCGGTCGGACGCGCGCACCATCAGGTCGGCACGCCCCCAGCCGCGGCAGCCGAGCGCGCGATACGCGGCGACGGCGATGCGGCCGATTTCGCGTTCCTCGACCTCGGGCAGGTTGCTCGGGCAGAGGTATTTCACCTCGTCGGTGAAGTACTTGTTCTGATAGTCGTAGCCGGCCTCCGGGGGGACGATGTGGATGACCGGCAACGCACGCGCCGATGTGCCCTCGCCGAGCAGCGCACAGGTGACCTCGTCACCTTCGATGAATTCCTCGCACAGCACGTCGGGGTCGTAGCGCGACGCCAGATCGACGGCAGCCTGCATCTGCGAATAGCCCTGCACCTTGGTCACACCGATCGACGAGCCCTCGCGCGGCGGCTTGACGATCAACGGCAGGCCGATCTCGTCGGGCACGGCGCGCACGCGCGGGGCGGTCTGCTCGTCCGACGCGAGCCAGACGAAACGCGGCGTCGGCAGCCCTTCGGCCAGCCAGATGCGCTTGGTCATCACCTTGTCGATCGCGATCGCGCTGGCCATCACGCCGCTGCCGGTATAGGGAATGCCGAGCAGCTCGAGCGCGCCCTGCACCGTGCCGTCCTCGCCGTGCCGGCCGTGCAGCGCGATGAAGGCGCGCGCGAACCCTTCGTCCGTCAGTGCAGAGAGGTCACGCTCGGCCGGGTCGAACGGATGGGCGTCCACGCCGACGGACCGCAACGCCGTGAGCACTCCGGTGCCCGACATCAGCGAGATCTCGCGCTCGGCGCTGTCGCCGCCCATCAACACCGCCACCTTGCCGAGGGTCCTGGCTTCGATGCTCACGGGTGCTCCTCCGTGCGCTCGGCGACCTTCGCGCACACGCCACCAATCGATCCGGCACCCATGCAGATCACGACGTCGCCGTCACGCGCCTGCTCGGCGATCGCGCCGGGAAGCTCGGCGATGTCGTCGATGAACACGGGGTCGATCCGGCCGGCTACGCGCAGCGCGCGTGCCAGCGAGCGGCCATCGGCGGCGACGATCGGCGCTTCGCCGGCGGGGTAGACCTCGGTGAGCAGCACGGCATCGGCGGTGCCCATCACCTTGACGAAGTCCTCGAAGCAGTCGCGCGTGCGCGTGTAGCGGTGTGGTTGGAACACGAGCACGATGCGCCGGCCCGCAAACGCGCCGCGCGCGGCAGCGAGCACAGCGGCCATCTCGACCGGATGATGGCCGTAGTCGTCGATCAGCGTGTACGCCCCGCCGCCCTGCGCCGGCACTTCGCCATAGCGCTGGAAGCGCCGACCCACGCCGCTGAACTTGGCCAGCGCCCGCACCTGCGGCGCATCGGGCAGCTCGAGCTCGGTGGCCACCGCGATCGCCGCGAGCGCGTTGCGCACGTTGTGCTCACCGGGCAAGTTCAGCGTGATCGCGAGGTCGGGCATCGCGAAGCCGTTGCGACGCTGCGCGACGAAGCGCATCTGTCCGCCGGGCAGCGCCTGCACGTCGACCGCACGCACCTGCACGTCCTCGCCAAAGCCGTAGGTGATGACCGGACGCGATACCTGCGCGACGATCGACTGCACGCCGGGGTCGTCGCCGCAGAGGATCGCCGCGCCGTAGAACGGCATGCGGTGCAGGAAGTCGACGAATGCCTGCTTCAGACGGGCGACGTCGTGCCCGTACGTGTCCATGTGGTCGGCGTCGATGTTGGTGACGACCGAAAGGATCGGCATCAGGTTCAGGAACGATGCGTCGCTCTCGTCAGCCTCGACGACGATGTAGTCGCCCGAGCCCAGCCGCGCATTGGCGCCGGCCGCATTGAGCCTGCCGCCGATCACGAAGGTCGGGTCCACACCAGCCTCGGCGAGCACGCTGGCCACCAGCGAGGTGGTCGTCGTCTTGCCGTGCGTGCCGGCGATGGCGATGCCCTGCTTCAGCCGCATCAGCTCGGCGAGCATCTCGGCACGCGGCACGACCGGGATGCGCCGTGCGCGCGCGGCGACCACTTCGGCGTTGTCGTCCTTCACGGCGGTCGAGACCACGACCGCTTCCGCATCGGTGACGTGCGACTCGTCGTGGCCGATCGCCACCCGGATGCCGAGCGACGCGAGCCGCCGGGTGGCGGCGCTGGCGGCCTGGTCCGAGCCCGTCACCGTGTAGCCGAGGTTGTGCAGGATCTCGGCGATGCCGCTCATGCCCGAGCCGCCGACCCCGACGAAGTGGATGCGCTTGACGGCGTGCTTCATGCACGACCTCCGCGCCCGCCCAAGCCCTTCGTCGGGATAGGTGGCCCGGCGACGAAGTGGATGTGCTTGACCGCGTGCTTCATGTGGCCTTCCTCGACGCGAGTCGCTCGATTTCGTCGGCAACGCGGGCGGCCGCGCGCGGGCGCGCGAGCGAACGCGCCTTGCCCGCCATCGCGAGCAGGCGCGCGCGATCGAGTTCCAGGATCAGCGCGGCGAGGCGCTCGGGGGTCAGTTCGGTCTGCGGCAGGTGAATGGCCGCACCGTGCTGTGCCATGAATTGCGCGTTGTCGCGCTGGTGCGAGGTCGTGCTGACGACGAACGGCACGAGGATGCTCGCGACGCCCGCCGCGCAGAGCTCGCTCACCGTGACCGCTCCAGCGCGGCAGACGATCACGTCGCATTGGGCGAGGCGGCTGGCCATGT
>CP070653.1:956374-959112 GCA_020354665.1 Burkholderiales bacterium | reverse complement strand
TTGCGTCGGTTTCTTCGTGGCCGTCTTGGCCGTCTTGGCCGTCTTGGCCGTCTTGGCCGTCTTGGCCGTCTTGGCCGGAGCCTTCTTTGCGGCCGGTTTGGCAGCCGCTTTCGCATTGACCGCCTTGCGGGCCGGCTTCTTGCCGGCCGATTTGGCGGGTGCTTTTTTCGCAGCGGGCCGGGGCGGCGTCTTGTGGGACTTGGCCGGGGTCTTGGTCACGCACTTCTCCTTGCTCGGACTGGGTCGCCTGCCACGTCGGCCCCAAGCGCAAGGCCGGCTTTTCTTGGGCGCGGCGGATTGTAGCCACCCCTGCCGACGTCGGAGCCCTGCCAGCGCCGTCGCACCGGCGCCAGCCACCGGCTCCACAGGCCGGGGCAGGCCGACGCTGCGACCAAGAAGGAATCGGCGCCTACGCCAGGCATTGCTCGAGGCCCTGGATGATCACGTTGCTCGGCAGATTGATGCCGATGAAGACCATCTTGCTTTCGCGCTTCTCGCCGGCCGCCCACGGCGGGCCGACGTCGCTGCCCATGATCTGGTGGACGCCCTGGAAGACGACCTTGCGGTCGAGTCCTTTCATGCTGAGCACACCCTTGTAGCGCAGCATGTTGGGACCGTAGACCTGCAAGATCCCCCCCAGAAAGTCCTCGAGCCTGTCGGGCACGAACGGCCTGTTCGAGCGGAAGACGAACGAGCTCACGTCGTCGTCGTGGTGGTGATGATGAGGATGGTCGCAGTGTTCGCCATGGTCGTGATCATGGTGATGCTGCGCCTGCTCTGCGAGGAAGTCGGGGTCGATATCCAGTTTCGCGTTGAGGTTGAACCCCTTCAGATCGAACACCTCGCTGATAGGCACCTCGCCGAAGTGGACCCGCCGCTGCGGCGCGCGAGGGTTCATGTGCGTCAGCCGGTGGGCCAGCGCGTCAACGGCGGCCGGTTCGGCCAGGTCGGTCTTGCTGATGAAGATCTGGTCTGCGAAGCCGACCTGCCGGCGCGCTTCCTGTCGCTTATCGAGCTGGCTCTCGCCGTGGATGGCGTCGACCAGCGTCAGCACCGAGTCGAGCAAGTAGGTGCTGGCGACCTCGTCGTCGATGAAAAAGGTCTGCGCGACCGGCCCTGGGTCGGCCAGTCCGGTGGTCTCGATGACCACGCGCTCGAACGTGAGCTCGCCTTTGCGTCGTCGCTCGGCCAGGTCGGCAAGCGTCGAACGCAGGTCCTCGCGGATCGAGCAGCACACGCAGCCGTTGTTGAGCTGCACGATCTGCTCCTTGCTGTCGGCCACCAGGATCTCGTTGTCGATGCTCTCCTCACCGAACTCGTTCTCGATCACGGCGATCTTCTGGCCGTGGGCCTCGCTGAGCACGCGCCTGAGCAGGGTCGTCTTGCCGGCGCCCAGAAAGCCCGTCAGGATGGTGGCGGGTATCAGTCCGTTGGACATGTCGGAATCTCGATTGGCGCGGGTGGCGCAAGATGTAGGTAGGCGATCGAATTCACCGAGCAGCTGGGCCGGGTCTGTGGCGCCGAACCTGCAGCAAGCGAACTGACCTGCAACGCGTTCGCAGCGGTCGGACGGGCCTCAGGCAGGCTGACGAAACGAATTTGGGGCCGCAGACTGTGGTTCAAGCCCCGCGGACTGTCAAGCCGCGGCCGAGGATCCGCTCCGCGGGGTTCGGGTATCCTTCGCCGAACCCGAACTCCCGCTCGCCTCAGCGCGATGTCAGACCCCTACCCGGGCCGCCCTCCACGGGGCACTGGCGGCGCAGCCGCCGGTGACCGGCGCAGCCTGCTGGAACGTCTCGTCGACTTCATCTCCCCCGGGCCCGAAACCACGGCCGAGCTGATGGCTACGCTCGCCGATGCCGAGCAGCGCGAGCTGATCGCGCCGGAGTCGCGGGCGATGCTCGAAGGCGTGATCCGCATGGCCGACCTGACCGCGGGAGATGTCATGGTGGCCTCGCCACGGATGGACCTGCTGGACATCGACGCGCCCTACGAGGAACTGCTTCATGCCGTGATTGACACGGCGCACTCGCGCTTTCCGGTCTACGAGGGTAAGCGCGAAAACATCATTGGCATCCTGCTGGCCAAGGATCTGCTGAAGCTGCAACGAGCGCCTGAGCTCAACCTTCGCACGCTGCTTCGGCCCGCGGTGTTCGTGCCCGAGTCGAAGAACCTCAACGAGTTGCTGCGGGACTTCCGCAGCAACCGCAACCATCTGGCGATCGTCATCGACGAGTTCGGTCGGACCGCCGGGCTGATCACGATCGAGGATGTGCTCGAAGAGATCGTTGGTGAAATCGAGGACGAGTTCGACGAAAAGGGCGGCGAGAGCGACATCTACACGCTGGCCGACGGCAGTCAGCGTGTGGCGGGCGACGCGGCGATCGAGGCCGTCAACGAGGCGTTCGGTTTGCAGCTCCCCGACGACGAGTTCGACACCATCGGCGGTTATGTCGCGGACCAGCTCGGCCGCGTGCCGCGCCGCGGCGAGTCCGTCGACATCGGCAACCTGCGTTTCACCGTGATGCTCACCCGCGGCGGTGCCGTGCGCTGGTTCAAGGTCAGCCGCGCCGAGTCGACGGCGGCGACCGAGGCTTGAGCGCCCAGCCGGCCGCCCCCGGCCTGGCGCGCGCGCCTCTTTCCGATGTGCGCCGTGACGACGCGATCACCGCGCTGCTTGGTTCGCTGATGACTATGTTGTTCGTCCACACCTGGGCAAGGCCGTTGGCGCTAGCGTG
>CP070653.1:953149-956274 GCA_020354665.1 Burkholderiales bacterium | reverse complement strand
ATTGCGCTGATGCAATCGTTTGTCGATCAGGCCGAGATCGCGATCCAGAACGCGCGATTGTTCAACGAGACGAAGGAGGCGCTCGAGCAGCAGCGCACGTCTGCCGAGGTATTGAACGTCATCAGCAACTCGGTGGCCGACACGGCGCCGGTGTTCGATGCCATCGGCAAGGCCTGTCAGAAACTCTTCAGCAGCGATCAGGTCGTCATCTCGCTGGTGCGCGACGATGGGCAGGTGGAGCATGCATCGATGGCGACATCGCCCGGGTGGTCGTCGGAGATGTCTGAGCGCGCGTGGGCGCTGCTGAATCGCGACTTCCCGCGACCGCTGGCGCAGGCCTACCAGTCCTACCCGATCCGCAAGCGCCGTGTCGTGCACTACCCCGACATGGTCGATGGCCCAGCCGTGCCCGAGGCGATGCGCCAGATGGGTCGCGATGTCGGCAACTTCTCGATGCTGATCGCGCCGATGCTTTGGGAAGGCCGAGGCATCGGTACTGTCCACGTCGTCCGGCAACCGCCGAGGCCGTTCAACGACAAGGAGCATGCGCTGCTTGCGACCTTCGCCGACCAGGCGGTGATCGCGATCCAGAACGCTCGCCTGTTCAAGGAGGCGGAAGAAGCCCGCACCGCCGCCGAGGCGGCCAACGAGGCCAAGAGCGCGTTCCTCGCGACGATGAGCCACGAGATCCGCACGCCGATGAACGCGGTCATCGGCATGAGCGGGCTGCTGCTGGACACGCCGCTGAACGAAGAGCAGCGCGACTACGCAGCGACGATCCGCGACTCGGGCGATGCGCTGCTGACGATCATCAACGACATCCTCGACTTCTCGAAGATCGAGGCCGGCCGGATGGACGTCGAGAGCCAACCGTTCGACCTGCGGGAATGCGTGGAGTCGGCACTCGACCTGGTGGCCCCGCGCGCCGCCGAGAAACACCTGGATGTCGCCTACGTGTTCGAAGGTGAAGTACCGGCAGCGATCCAGGGCGACGTGGCGCGGTTGCGCCAGATCCTGCTCAACCTGCTGGCCAACGCGGTCAAGTTCACCGACGCCGGCGAGGTGGTGCTCAGCGTCAGGGCGAAGCCTGTCGACCGCGGTGTCGAACTCGGCTTCGCGGTACGCGACACCGGGATCGGTCTCACCCCAGAGGGCATGCGCCGGCTGTTCCAGCGGTTCAGCCAGGCCGACAGCTCGACGACGCGCAAGTACGGCGGCACGGGGCTGGGGCTGGCGATCAGCAAGCGGCTGACCGAGCTGATGGGTGGATCGATGTGGGCCGAGAGCGCCGGTCCGGGCCAAGGGTCGACCTTCCACTTCACGATCGTTGCGCCGCTGGCCGAGCCGCAGCAAAGCAGCCGTCGCGACTTCACCGGCGAGCAGCCCGCGCTGGCCGGCCAGCGCCTGCTGGTGGTCGACGACAACGCGACGAATCGCAAGGTGCTCGCGCTGCAAGCCGGCAAGTGGGGCATGCTCGCGCGAGAAACCGACTCTCCGGCAGAGGCCTTGCGCTGGGTCGACGGCGGCGAACGCTTCGACGTCGCGATCGTCGACATGCACATGCCGGAGGTGGATGGCCTGACGCTCGCACGGCAGCTGCACGATCGCAATGCAAAGCTGCCGCTGGTGCTGTTCAGCTCGCTCGGACGGCGCGAAGCCGGCGACACCGAGGGGCTGTTCAGCGGCTACCTGAGCAAGCCGCTGCACCAGTCACAGCTGTTCGACACGCTGTCGAACGTGTTTGCGAGAGATGAGGACCGCAGACCCTCGCAACCCAAGGTCAAACCGAGCGTCGACCCCGGCATGGCGGCGCGCCATCCGCTGCGCATCCTGCTGGCCGAGGACAACCTGGTCAACCAGAAGCTTGCGCTGCGGCTGTTGTCGCAGATGGGCTACCGTGCGGATGTCGCCGCCAACGGCCTGGAGGCCGTGGACGCCGTGCAGCGCCAGCGCTACGACGTGGTGCTGATGGACGTGCAGATGCCCGAGATGGACGGTCTGGAGGCCACGCGCGAGATCGTGAGGCGCCACGGCCCGGCCAGGCCGCGCATCGTCGCGATGACGGCCAATGCGATGCAGGGCGACCGCGAGGCGTGCCTGGCCGCGGGCATGGATGACTACCTCACCAAGCCGATCCGTGTGGACACGCTGGTCGACGCCCTCGCGCATACTTCCGCACGCAAGGACGCTTGAGATGAATCCGCCCTCACGCTCGTTCCGCTCGCTGCCCCGCAAGGAGGGGCGTCCGCGGCTGCGCGCGATCAGACGCCACCGACATGCCTGAGACCATCGACCACGCCGTCTTCACCGAGCTGCAGGCCACCGCCGGATCCGACTTCGTCGTCGAGCTGGTGAACACCTTCTTCGAGGAGGCACCGCGGATGTTCGGCGAGCTGCGCGCCGCGCAGGCCGCCGGCGCGGCCGAACCCTTCCGCCGTGCGGCACATTCGCTGAAGACGAACGCCAACACCTTCGGCGCCGCGACGCTCGCCGCGAGGGCACGGGAGCTCGAGCTCGGCGGACTGCCCGCCGACGCCAGCGGCATCGACGCGCTGCAGGCCCTCTACGACGAGGCCGCCGCGGCGCTGAAGGAGCTCTGCCGTGGCTGAGCACGGCGCGCGCCTGCTGGTCGCCGACGACAACAAGGTCAACCGGCTGCTGATGGCGCGCAACCTCGCGCTGCAGGGCCATCAGGTGGAAAGCGCCGAGAACGGGCGCATCGCACTGGAGATGCTGCGTCGGGGCGGCTTCGACCTGCTGCTGCTGGACATCGAGATGCCGGACATGGACGGCTTCCAGGTGATGGAGCAGCTCGTCGCGGACCCCGCCCTGCGTGACGTGCCGGTGATCGT
Organism: Burkholderiales bacterium; assembly: GCA_020354665.1. Taxonomy (GTDB): domain Bacteria; phylum Pseudomonadota; class Gammaproteobacteria; order Burkholderiales; family Burkholderiaceae_C. The sequence goes on along the minus strand of CP070653.1, from coordinate 953,422 downwards.
GACGAGCTCGCTCGAAGGCATCGACCACGTGGTGCGCTGCATCGAGCTCGGTGCCGACGACTACCTGCACAAACCGGTCAATCCGGTGCTGCTGAAGGCGCGCATCGACTCCAGCCTGGAAAAGAAGCGCCTGCGCGATCAGCAGAAGGCGCTGGTCGAGCGGTTCGCCACGTCCGCCGTCGCACAGGATCTGCAGCGCAGCGGTTTCGCGCTCGGCGGCAAGCGGGTGCAGGCCACGGTGATGTTCTGCGACATCCGCGGCTTCACGGCGCT
>CP070653.1:943198-953049 GCA_020354665.1 Burkholderiales bacterium | reverse complement strand
CTCGGTGGCGCGCGACTGCTGGTGCATGTACTACCGGCGCAGCGGCTCGCGCGGCGCGTTGCCCGCCGGCATGACGCGGGCGCAGTCCAATCGCGCCGACCTCAAAGCGCTCGTCGACGGGGACCGACCGCCGGGGCTGATCGGTTACCGCCGCGGCGTGCCGGTCGGCTGGGTGTCGCTCGGGCTGAGGCAAGAGTTCGCCAAACTCGTGCGCTCGCCGGTGATGAAGGCGGTGGACGACCAGCCGGTCTGGTCGATCATCTGCTTCGTCGTGCCGTCCGAACATCGCGGCCAGGGCGTTGCCCAGGCGCTGCTCGCCGGCGCGATTGCCTACGCGAAGAAGCGCGGCGCGACCCTTCTCGAGGCCTACCCCGTAGACAAGCCGGAACGGTCGGCCGACGACACGATGTGGTTCGGCGCGAAGTCGATGTACGACCGCGCCGGATTCACCGAGGTCGCTCGGCGCCGCCCGCACCGGCCAATCGTCCGGCTCAAGGCGGTCTAAGCAGGCAAGGTGGTTCTAGCGCCCGAGATGTCGCCGGGCGTCCGCGTTTACATTGCGTCCAGCGGCTTCGCCACCGGCAGGCCCGCACCGCTCGCAGGAAAGGGAACGCCATGACGCCTTTGTTCGCCAAGCTCCAGCAACGCGCCGCCGAAGCGCGGCCGGTGCGCGTTGGCCTGATCGGCGCCGGCAAATTCGGCAGCATGTACCTCGCGCAGGTGCCGCGCACGCCGGGCGTGCACCTGGCCGGCATCGCCGACCTCGACCCCGAGGCCGCATGCCGCAACCTCGCGCGCGTCGGCTGGCCGGCCGAGCGCGTGCAGGCACCGAGCCTCGATGCTGCGTTGGCCGATGGCCGCACGCATGTCGGCGACGACTGGCAGGCCCTGGTGCGCCATCCCGCGATCGACGTCGTCGTCGAATGCACGGGACATCCGATCGCTGCCGTCGACCATTGCCTTGAGGCCTTCGCGAACGGCAAGCATGTCGTCAACGTGACGGTCGAAGCCGATGCGTTCTGTGGCCCGCTGCTGGCCAAACGTGCTGCGCAGGCGGGTGTCGTCTACTCGCTCGCCTTCGGCGACCAGCCCGCACTGATCTGCGACTTGGTCGACTGGGCGCGCAGCTGCGGCTTCCCGGTGGTGGCCGCCGGGCGCGGGCACAAATGGCTGCCGCACTTCGCGCAGTCGACGCCCGAGACGGTGTGGCGTCACTGGGGGCTGACCCCCGAGCAGGCCGAGCGCGGCGGCCTCAACCCGAAGATGTTCAACAGCTTCCTCGATGGCTCCAAGCCCGCGATCGAGAGCACCGCGGTGGCCAACGCAACCGGGCTCGCGGTGCCGAGCGACGGGCTGCTCTATCCGCCGGCGAGCATCGCCGACATCCCGTTCGTCACGCGGCCGACGAGCGAAGGCGGCGTGCTCGAGAAGAAGGGCATGGTCGAGGTGATCAGCTGCCTCGAGGCCGATGGCCGCGTGATCCCGTACGACATCCGCATGGGGGTGTGGGTGACGGTGGAGGCCGAGACCGACTACATCAAGCACTGCTTCGAGGAATACGGTGCGCACACCGATCCGAGCGGGCGCTACTTCACGCTGTACAAGCGCTGGCACCTGATCGGGCTGGAGGTCGGCTACAGCGTGGCCAGCGTCGCGCTGCGCGGCGAGGCCACCGGCTGCGCGTCAAACTGGAATGCCGACGTGGTGGCCACCGCGAAGCGCGACCTCAAGGTCGGCGAGGTGCTCGACGGCGAGGGCGGCTATTGCGTCTGGGGCAAGCTGCTGCCGGCAACCCAATCCGCTGCGATGGGGGGCCTGCCGCTCGGGCTCGCGCACGACGTCAAGTTGGTGCGGCCGGTCAAGCAGGGCCAGTGCCTGTGCTGGGACGATGTCGCGATGGACACGACGACGCGCGCCTATACGCTACGCCGCGAGATGGAGCGCCTGTTCGGTTGAGGTGCCGCACGATGGGCCGGCCCGCTTTTCATGGCGGACAAGCCGCGCTCGCCAGTAACCGGGTCGATTCGATCGTCTCGGGCGAGCGTTCCTGCCGAACGAACCTTTCCGCGCCATAGTAGCCATCGGGTCCCATGACTTTCAGCAACGCCAGCGTCAGCAATTCCTGGTCGACGTCGCCGTCGGCCGAGAACAGGTGCTGCACGCGGCCGCGCTGGCCGTCGGCAGCATGCGTGATCGCTGGCGTGAGTGCCTCGCCCATCGTGGCGACCATGCAGCCGTTGGGCGCGACGTTCAGCACCAGATCGGCGCCGTGCCGCAGTTCGCCGATCACCTCGCCGATGTAGGTGGCCGTTTCGCTCAGCGGACGCAGCGTCGGCAGGAGCTCCCGCGTGAGCCTCATCGCGCTGCCGGCGGCCACCGGCATCGGCAAGCGTGCCGCCGTATACAGTGGCCTCGCGACGAGCTCGCGCAGGATGAACGTCAGCGTTCTCGCGCGACGCAAGGAAGCGCGTGCCCTGGAGATTGCGCGAGTCGGCTTTGCGCTTCCCGCCTCGGCCATCAGCCGGCCAATCTGGTCGCGTGCGATTTCTTGCGCTTCTTCCAGCCCGTAGTCGAGGTAGTTCCACACTGGCGTGTATTCGAGCTGAAAGCGGCGAAAGCCGAGATTGGCCAGCAGGACGCGAAAGATCTCCTCGCCCTGGGCGGCGCGCATGTAGACCTCACCCGTGAGGGCGATGCGAATGCATTCGCCCTGCAGGGCCCGGTCCCTGATCCACTGGTCGGCGAAGCGCCGCAGCGGCTTGACCAGACCGCGCCCTGACAGCCCGTAGGCGATGTACTTCAGCAACGGCCCCAGGTAGGTGATCTTGCCGAGCCGCTTCAGTACCGCCGCGGTCGCTTCGCCGGGTCCGTGGAAGGCTTCTTGGGCGCGATAGAGCTCTTCCTTGAGCGCGCGAAAGTCCGCCATCAAGGCCTCGTACTCCGCGTGGTCCCGACACGATGCGCCGCCGGTGAACAGCAGGCTCTGCAGCACGCCGTGCAACACCGCCCCTTGATGCGCGCGGGCGAGCGCCCATTCCTCGATGCCGATGTCGTAGCCCTCGGTCTCGATTCCGACCAGGAACTGGACCACCGGACTGTCCGGCCTGTCGGGGCCACCGAAGCCATGGTCCGCGGTCCGCCGTCCCTGCCTGCCGCTGCGGTGGAACAGCAACCGGTGTGCGTCGAAGTACTGTCCCTGGCGGCACGGGCCGGCGCCCTTGTTGTCGAAATAGAGCAGCCTGCGTTTGCCGGCCACCAACGGATCTCCGGCACGACGCCGGCGTGCGAAATCGTCGATCGCCCGTTCCAGGTCGGCATACACCGCAGCGAGCGGTGCACACGCGGCATCGCCCACCGTGCCGCGGCCCGCGCGCACCAGGCGGCCGAGGTCGTACTCGCGCTCGTCGTAGTTGTCGATGCAGGTATAGCCGGCGCCACGCAGCGTCGCAGTGAGCACGCGGTTGTCGCCCAGCGTCGGGAAGTAGATGACGTCGGTGCTGCGGTCGACCCGCTGTTTGTTCAGCAGGTCCGCCAGCGCGAGGATCTCGAACCTGTCTGCGCCGCACGCCTTCAGCCGTTGATGCAAACCGAGCTCGAGCTGCCTGATGTAGGTGTTGACGCGGTTCTCGAGGTGCGCGAGCTCCTTGATCACGGCGTCGGACTGGATCAGCAGGAATGGACGCTGCCGCACGATCTCGGCGACGAAGGGCTGCACCACGCTGTCCGGCCCGCAGCTGAACGTCGAAACCTGCACCAACGGCAGCAGATCCCGACCCTCCTCGATGGTGCGGAAGACCTCGCGCAGCCGCGCGTGCCGCAGCTTCAGGTGAAGCTGCCGGCGCGACACCGCGTCGATCAGGCTCACGATGGCGTGCGGATTGCGCCAGTAGATGTGCGCATAGTCGGGGTTGAGCTCGACGTCCAGCGCGAACGACGGCAGCACCGTCATGCGCTTGTCGCGCAGCAACCGCCGCACATGGCTGTCGTAGATGCCGGGGTTCAGCAGGTATTCACGGCCGACGACGACCGCGACCCGGCCGCTCTGCGCCAACGCTTCCTCGGCCATCTCGGCCGCCAGGTCAGCGACCGCGGCGCGCAGCCGCAGATGGTCCTCGATCGCGCCGGACAGCGCGTCGCGCACGGTATCGGCATCGGCGGCGACGCCGTAGCGCAGGAACACCGGCGCCAGCCGCTCCTGCAATTGGACCCGCAGTGCCTCCGCCTCAAGGACCGAGAGGTCGACGTTGACCAGCTGGAAGCGCGCCTCGGGATGCGCCAGCCGCGCGAGATTCAGGGCGACGCCGACGCCACCCTGGTTGAGCGTGCAGGTGCGGCCCGCGCCGCTTCCGCCGGTGGGCAGGAATTCGATCTGCATCGCCAGGATGAGGCCGTGCGGTTCTCCGGCCAGGCGGCGGAATTGCCCTACTGCGCCGATGTGCGGCGCGCAGGTATCGATGTGAAAGAGCGGCTGCGCCGCGGCGAGATCGGACTCGCGCACCTTGTCGACGAAGACCGGAATACCGAGCCGCTCGAACAGGCGGGCGAACAGAAAGGCCCACTCGGAGACGGCGAAGCTGCGCGGGATGACGAGCCGGTCCGCGCGCTCGCTGCGCGGGTGATGGCCGTCGATGAAGTCCCACAGCTCCTTGTAGGTGTCGCGCACTGGCGGTGCGGCGGATTTGTCTTCTTTCTTGGCGATCAGCTCGTTGACGGCGCTGCATCCGCCCACCATGAAGGACACGACCTTGTGCCCCTCGGCGTCGCTGCAGGTCAGCCGGCTGCGGTTGCAGCAGGCTGCCTTGTCGTCGCAGACGGCGCCGTGGCACTGGACGATGCGTCGATCGAAGCGCGCGTCGAAAAAGCGCGCGAGGTTGACATCGACACCCGATGCCGGGACCACCTGCCGAAGCGTCGCGAGCAGGCCGAGGCAGGCGCGGTGCCCCGGGTTCGGCGGCACCAGTGCATAACTCGACGCCACACCGCAGGACTGCAGCCGGTGCGTGACCGCGATCGGCAGCGGCTCGGAAAGCATGGTCTGCCCGTGCAACAGCACGACCGCGTTGGCGGGAAGTTCGATCTGGTTCCACAGCGTGCGCGCCATGTTCTCGACGATCGCCCAGTTGGCCGACGCCAGGATTTCGTCGCGTGGCACACCCTGCAGCTGCAGCTTGCGCGCGTTCTCCATCAGGAAGACGGCACAGGTGGCGTTGATCGCCACGGCCCGGCGGGCAGCGAAGGCCTGCGCGCACGCGCTGGCCACGTCGGTAAGACCGAACATCGACACGAGCGTGTCCATCAGGCTACCCGTGCCGGCCGAACACTTCAGGTTCATGACGTTGCCGAACAGCTCCGCCTGCTTCAGGGCAATCGTCGACACCTTGGTGTCTTCGCCACCGATGTCCACCAGGATGCAGAAGTCCTCGTTGACGGCCGTCTCGCCGATGGCCTTCAGGTGCTGCACATGCTCTCGCGCCAGCGCGATCGAGCCGCGTGCATGCGCGTAGTTCTCGACCAGTACGACTACCCGTCCAGCCAGCTCGGGATAGATATGTTCAAGAGCCCGCTGCACCTGGTAGCGGGCGGAGCCGGTGATGCCGATGCCGCGCACCTGCGGCCGCGTGCAGCCCATCGCGGCCACTTCACGCAACAGCTGCTTGATGATCTCGATCGTGTCGCCGGCGTTGCTGCGCGTGCCGAGCCAGAGGATCTCGCCGCTTTCAGCATCTGCCAGGGCCGCCTTGGCCATTGTCGACCCCACGTCGAGCGCAATGTGCAGCGTTCGCCCCAAAAGCTCGGGGCGTGCCGGCAGGACGAGATCGGGTTGCCTCAGGTAGCGGTGCTCGGTTTCGTAGCGCCGCTTCAGCTGCGCCATCGCCGGGTACTCGTCGAGCGAGGGCCTGCGTTGCAGCCGCGCGTCCGGCACGGCGAAGCGGCGGCGATCGGTGTTGCGGGCAAACGTTCGCAGCGACGCCAGCGCCTGTGTGTTGTCCGGATCCCAGGTCACGCGCCGCACGCCCTGCTCGTGCAGCCAGTCCTCGGCGCATTCGCGTGCAAAACGCCAGTGGAACACGCGGCCGGTCAGGCAGACCTGGTCGAAACCGCGCGGCAGCTTGCGGCATGCCTTGAGCACCTCGGACTTCAGCGTGGTGGCCAGCGCCACGTCGAGCGGTATGCCCTGGTTTTTGTCAGAGATGGTGGCCGAGGAACTGAACACGCCGCAACGGTCGGCGCGCACCGTCGCGGCGTTGCGAAGCTCTCGCCCCTGATCCCCAGCGTACGCCTGCAGGATCGGGTCCACGTCCGACCTGCCAAGACCCAGCTTTTGCAGTACGCGATCGAGGTTCACGCCCGAACCGGCGCCGCAGCGCGGATTGACGACGAGCAGGTCGTCCTTGAGCGCGCCGGATCGATCCACGCCAATCAGCAGGTAGCCCGACGCGGACAGTTCGATGACCGCCAGCGACTGAATTGACGGGTCGGGCTCGCGGGACAGGTAGTCGCGAGCCGCGAACCACGCTGCCGCCGCCGGCAGTGCCGTCACGCCGCAGCCAATGGTCTCGTGCACGAGCGGCGCAAGCTTGCCGGAAATGACGATGGAGGTGTCACTGCGGCGGAAGGGCGCCAGCGATCGCCACGACAGGAGTTCTCCGCGCAATCGCTCATCGCTGGCAAGCGTCCTGTCGATCAGCGGCGCGCCGTCCTCGCCGGTGCCCATCAGGCGCAGATGGCTCACGCCCGCATCGATGCAGACATCGGACACGAGCGCGGCCGCGCACAGGTCCCAAAGGCCCACAGGAGGATGGGCGACGTGCACGTGCTCGCTCGACAGCGCACCGAGGCTGCCGGCGTCAGCGACTGCGTCCCTCATGAGCCGATTCCCATGCCGAATTCGCGATCGACGAGCCCCCTCGCTCACGCCCTGTCGACGCGACCAGCGGAAGCCACGGTTCAGGCTGGCATTGCCCGTCAGGATGGTTCCCGAGGGCTGCGGTGCATGCGTTGCTCTTGATCAACTCAATCGTTGATCGAGTTGACCGGCAACAACGCTGCGCAGACAGGCCGGAGCGCTGGAGGCGCGCACCGGGCGGCTGTCCAGGCAAGAACGACGGGCCGACGGCGCCGCTGGCCAGGACGGCGGCGCGGCTGGTCCCGTGCTACTTGAGTTGGCGTTCTCGCTCGCGACCCGGTGCCGTCACGGCCGGACCCAGCGGAAGACTCGCATTGGCGGCACGTTGCGCATCTCCCACCCGATCTCGGGTGCGCCGAGATGGGGCGCGACGAACCGCGCGACATGCTCGCGCACTTGGTAGGCGACAAAACGACCACCCGGCGCAAGGCAAGCGGCAATCGACGCGGCGATGCGCTGTGCGACGTTCGCCGGCATGGTGGAGAACGGGATGCCCGAGATAATCGCGTCCGGTGCCGGCAGGCCGCGCGCGTCCAGCATCTCGGCGAGTTGCTCTGCGCTGCCGAGCTGCAGTGCCAGCCGATCGTCCGAAAGGCGTTCGACCAGCCTGCGCTGGAAATACGGGTTCAGCTCGATGGCGAGCAGTCGCGCATCCGGTGTCATCGCTTGAAGCAGTGCGCGCGTCGTCCCCCCCGTCCCGGGACCGAGTTCGACGACGGTGCGTGCCTGCCCGATCGCCGCGGCCCGAACCAGCTTTTGCTCGAGGCTGCGCGAACTCGGCACGAACGACGCGACCTGACCTGGACTCGCGATGAAGCCGCGCAGGAACGCCAGCCGGTCATCGAGAGCGGAGCAGGTCGGAGGTGGCGTTGCGCGCTTTGGTGCGACTCGCGTCGCGGCAATGGCCGGTGCGTCGACGGCGGGGTCCGGGGTCGGGTCGCCACTCAGACCCAGGCTGTCTGCACGCTCGTTCATGATTGCCAGTGTCGGGGCGTTTCGTGGTTTTGCCAATCATGCGCGCTCTTGCTCGGCACCTCGTTGGCGCGCGAACGCGAAGGCTACATCACCGGCCAAGGTGAAGCGGCGGCGCCGAAGCGCTCTTGCGCGTAAACCCCGATCGTGATGACGAAGCCATCGGGTCGCCATGCGGTGCACCATCAGCACGGCTGCCCGGCGTCGACCCGATCGCCGGTAACCCCTGCCATGACCTGCGGGCAGCGCCGTGCCGCCGCATGACGAACGGCGGCTCAGCGCGGGCCGAGCCTCGTCGCCACCGGCTCTCGCCGACCCGACACGTCGACGCGTGCTCGCAACCCGCGCAGCGGAACCGGCTGTGCGGCGACTGCGTTTCACGAGTGTGCGAACCGCGCACGGTTCAGCAGCGGCAACACCAGCGCTCGCGCATCGACGCGCGCGTGGACGTGGGCGAGTGTCAGGAACGAGCCGACCAACTTGCGGTGCAGGAACAGGGTTTCCGGCGGCGGGGTGCGCAACAACCCCTGCCGGATGCCGAGGTCGAAGCCGCGCGCGCGTGCACGCGAGGGCAGGTCCGAGCCGGCGAAGTCGTAGCGGCCGGCGTGACGCAGCGGTTCGCAGACGAGCATGATCATCTCGACGGTGGCGTCGATCAGCTCGGGCGAATCGCCTTCGGTCGCGTAACCGATGGCCAGCGCGTGGCGGGCCACCGCGGCGCGGTCGCCGTCGATCACTGCACGCGTGATGCGCGCATAGTTGCTCACGAACGCGGCGGAGAAGCGCAGCGTCGCACCGAAGTCGAGCAGCACGACCTTGCCTGTTTCCGGCTGCCACAGATAGTTCGCGAAGTTCGGGTCGGTCTGCATCATGCGGAACTCGAACAGCTCGCGAAACATCAGGCGTTCGAGCAGCGTGCCGATCGCGTCGCGGGTTTCCTGCGCCACGTCGGCGGCGGCGAGGCTTTCAAGCGGTGCGCCCTCCATGTAGTCCATTGCGAGGATGCGTGCGGTGGTCAGATCGCGATGCACGCGCGGCACCACGAGGCGCGGTTCGTCCACCACCAACGTGGCATAGCGCTCGAGGGAGGTGGCCTCGGCGAGGTAGTCGGCCTCCTGGCCGAGTTGGCGTGCCGCTTCGGCCGCAATCGCAGAGACATCCACCTCGTGCGGAAGCAGCTTGAGGACGTGCAGCAGCGTGGCGAGGTTGTCGACGTCGCTCTGGATGGAGCGCGCCACCCCCGGGTACTGGATCTTGAGCGCCAGCCGCCGTCCGTCGGTCGTGCGCACCCGATGCACCTGACCGATCGACGCCGCTGCGATCGGCTCGAAGTCGAATTCGGCGAAGCGCGCCTCCCAGCCCTTGCCGTATTCGCGTCCGAGCACACGGCGCAGTTGTGCCACCGGCATCGGCGCTGCCTGCGCGCGCAGGATTGCGAGTGCCTGCGCGAACTCCGGCGGCAGCAGGTCGGTCCCCTGCAGCGAGATCATCTGCCCGAGCTTCATCGCGCCACCGCGCAACCGTGCCAGCCGCGCAGCCAGGCGGCGCGCGTTGTCGGCGGAGAGAAAGGCGCTCGGGGCTTCGGCCTGGCCCGAACCGATGCGGCGCACGCTCTCCGCGAGGCCGCCAATCGCCAGCTCGCCCACCGCCAGCGCCACGCTCGCCAGACGCCCGACGCGGGTTTGCGGCACGCGCGCGGGGGCCGTTGGAGGCGGCTGGGGGGGCCGCTGACGAGGAGACTTCGGTGCCGTGGGTGGGTACCCGGTTAGCGTGTGCGGAAACGACGACCGATTATCGGTTCCGACGAATGCCTGGCCCGTTGCGGCTGCCGCGCCCGGTGGGGCGATGATCGCCACCGAATCGCGCAGCATGGTCAGACGCCAGCCAAGTACTGCTCGGGGTTGGCGGTGCGAGACGCCGTCGTATAGTGATCGGTCCAGCGATGCGTTGACTGCGATGAAGTTGCATACCG
>CP070653.1:940052-943098 GCA_020354665.1 Burkholderiales bacterium | reverse complement strand
GCCAACCGCGGGGAGATTGCGTGCCGGGTCATCAAGACGGCGCGCCGGATGGGCATTCATTCGGTCGCGGTGTACTCCGAGGCCGACCGCGACGCCCGCCATGTGCAGCTCGCCGACGAGTCCGTTTTTCTCGGGCCGGCGCCCAGCCGCGAGAGCTACCTCGTCGCCGACAAGATCGTCGCCGCGTGCAAGTCGACGGGCGCCGAAGCGATCCACCCCGGCTACGGGTTCCTGTCCGAGAACGAGGACTTCGCGCGACGCGTCGAAGAGGAGGGCATCGTCTTCATCGGCCCCAAGCATTACTCGATCGCGGCGATGGGCGACAAGATCGCATCGAAGCGCCTCGCGCGCGACGCCAAGGTCAACACCATTCCGGGCTGGAACGACGCGATCGAATCGTCGGAGCAGGCGGTGAAGATCGCCCGCGACATCGGCTACCCGGTGATGATCAAGGCGAGCGCCGGCGGCGGCGGCAAGGGCTTGCGCCTCGCGTGGAACGACAAGGAGGCGGGCGAAGGCTTCACGTCGTGTCGCAACGAGGCCAAGGCGGCGTTCGGCGACGACCGGGTGTTCATCGAGAAGTTCATCGAGAGCCCGCGCCACATCGAGATCCAGGTGCTCGGCGATGCGCACGGCAACGTGGTCTACCTCAACGAGCGCGAGTGCTCGATCCAGCGCCGCCACCAGAAAGTGATCGAAGAGGCACCGTCGCCGTTCATCAGCGAGGCGACGCGCCGGGCAATGGGCGAGCAGGCGGTGGCGCTGGCGAAGGCCGTGAAGTACCAGAGCGCCGGCACGGTGGAATTCGTCGTCGGCAAGGACCAGAGCTTCTACTTCCTCGAGATGAACACGCGGCTGCAGGTCGAGCATCCCGTCACCGAATGCATCACCGGGCTCGACCTGGTCGAGCAGATGATCCGCGTCGCGGCCGGCGAAAGGCTCGGGCTCACCCAGGCAGACATTGCGCGCCGTGGCTGGGCGATCGAATGCCGCGTCAACGCGGAGGACCCGTTCCGTAACTTCCTGCCTTCGACCGGGCGGCTGGTCCGCTACCAGCCGCCGACGACGACGATGGAAGCGGCGTTGCCGGTGCCCGAGGGGGGCGGCGTGCGGGTGGACACCGGGGTCTACGAGGGCGGCGAGATCCCGATGTACTACGACTCGATGATCGCCAAGCTGATCGTGCATGCGCTCGATCGCGACGACGCGATTCGCAAGATGCGCGAGGCACTCAACGCATTCGTGATCCGTGGCGTCTCGAGCAACATTCCGTTCCAGTCGGCGCTGCTCGCACATCCGAAATTCGTCTCGGGCGACTTCAATACCGGCTTCATTGCCGAGCACTACCCGAAGGGGTTCCGCGCCCAGGACGTGCCGCACGAAGATCCGAAGTTCCTGATCGCGCTGGCGGCGGCTGTGCAGCGACAGTACCTGGAGCGCGCCGCCAGCATCAGCGGACAGATGCCGGGACACGGGGCGCGCGTCCGCGACTCGTTCGTCGCCGTCGTCAAGGGCGAGGCCGGCGTCCACCAGCACCACCCCGTGAAGTTCCAGGCTGACGGTGTGTTCAGGGTACTGGTCGACGACCAGGCCTACGAACTCGCGAAGGACTGGAACTTCGGCGGTATTCGCGCGAACGGCGTATGCAACGGCACGCCGTTCACGGCGCAGGTCGAGCGCCGCGGGCTGTGGCTCAACGTCGCGCACAACGGCCGCGCGATCGAGGCGATGGTGCTCTCGCCGCGCGCGGCCGAGCTGGCCAGGCTGATGCCATTCAAGCCACCGGTGGACATGAGCAAGTTCCTGCTCTCACCGATGCCGGGGCTGCTCGTCGATGTCGCGGTCCAGGCCGGGCAACAGGTGCGCGCGGGCGAGCGATTGGCGGTGATCGAGGCGATGAAGATGGAGAACATCCTCACCGCGACGCAGGACGGCATCGTCGAGGAACTGTTGGCGGTCAAGGGCGAGAGCCTTGCGGTCGATCAGCCAATCATGAGATTCGCGTGAGGGGCCCGATGGACGAGAAGCCGTTTCGCATCCTGGGGATCCAGCAGATCGCTATCGGCGGCCTCGACAAGCAGCGACTGAGGTCGCTGTGGGTCGACCTGTTTGGCCTGACGGTCAAGAGCAGCTTCGCGAGCGAGCGCGAGAACGTCGACGAGGACATCTGTGCGCTCGGCAGCGGACCCACGGCCGTCGAGGTCGACCTGATGCAGCCGCTCGATCCGGAAAGGAAGCCGGCCGTGCATGCGACGCCGCTCAACCACGTCGGCCTGTGGGTCGACGACCTGCCGAAGGCGGTGCAGTGGTTGAGCGCCCACGGCGAGCGGTTTGCTCCCGGCGGCATCCGCAAGGGCGCGGCCGGTCATGACATCTGCTTCATTCACCCGAAGGGCAGCGACGAGTTCCCGTTGGGCGGCGAAGGCGTGCTGATCGAACTCGTCCAGGCGCCGCCTGAAGTGGTGGCCGCCCTGGGCTGATTTCCTCGGCCGCGGTCAGCGCTCCGAGGCGAGCGCGAAGGTTGGCACCGGAGCCGACTTGCCCTTCATCTGCACCTCGCCCAGCGACTCGGTCGCCAGCCGGCCGGCCAGCGCCGCCTGCGTAGCCGCGTCCATCAGGATGGCGCGGCCGGCCGACTTGGTGTGCGCCTCCAGCCGGGCCGCCAGGTTGACGGTGTCGCCCACGCAGGTGTAGGTCGCGCGCTCCTGGGTGCCGGTGTAGCCGGCGATCACGTCGCCGCTGGCCAAACCCACGCCGATCGCGAGTGCCGGCTTGCCCAGCGCGGCACGTTCCGCGTTGAGCAGTTCGATCATCTCGGTCATGTCCAGCGCCGCGCGCGCCGCGGCCAGTGCCGGCTCGGCCAGCGGCAGCGGTGCGCCGAATATCGCCATCAGCCCGTCGCCGATGATCTGGTTGACCACGCCGCCCTGCGCGCTGATCGCCTCGAACATCAGCGTGTACCAGGTGTTGAGCAGCTCGATCGTCTCTTCCGGCGGTTGGCTCTCCACCAGCGCGGTGAAGCCGCGGATGTCGCAGAACATCACCG
>CP070653.1:932622-939952 GCA_020354665.1 Burkholderiales bacterium | reverse complement strand
TGCATGCGCGAGCTGGCTGGCTGCTGGCATTGCTTCGCGCACAACGGCGACCTCGATGCGATCGGGGCGGACGGCCGCTTCGCCGCGCTCACCTACCAGCCGGTCGGCGAGACCGATTCCGAGCAGGCCTTTTGTGCGCTGCTCGAGCGATTGCGGCCGCTATGGCGGGATAGCGTGCCGCCGAGCCTGCAGGCCCGGCTCGATGTCGTCGCAAGCTTTGCCGCCGACTTGCGCAGCCTGGGGCCGGCGAACTTTCTGTATTGCGACAGTGACGCGCTGTTCGCCCACGCCGACCGTCGGTGCCAGAGCGACGGCGCGATTCGATCGCCGGGCCTGTGCCTCGCAGGCATGCCGCACTGGCTCGTGTGCGATCAGGCCGGCGCGTGCGACAGCACATTGAGCACCCGCCGTACCAACCCGACGAGCACGAGTGCCCAGGCGGCCAGCGCCACCCAGATCATGATCTGCGCGATCCAGTGCAGCGGCGGAAACTCGGCCGCCAGCCCGAGCCGCGCGCTCGCCACCGCGTACATGCCGAGCGGGAACACCAGGCTCCACATCGTCGGCTCGTAGCGCACCGGCAGCCGGTTGGCGCCGTGCTTCCACAGGCCGAAAATCACGAGCATCGGCAACCACCAGGTTGCCCAGGCCCACAGCATCATCGTCGCGCCGTCGATGAAAGGCCGCTGCATCGCAAGAAAGGGCAGCCGTGCGTCCTCGCTGATCAGCGTCGTGCCGGCGTTCGCGCTGATCGCGGCCGCCCCCATCACGACCCACAGCAGCGGGCCGACGTCTTGCGGGCGCAGCGTCAGGAAGAAGATGCGGTAGCAGAACAGCGTGATGAAGATGCCGTAGAAGACGAGGCCGAGGTCCCACAGCATGTGCGTCTCGACCATCATGTACACGCCAAAGTCGCCGAGTTCCTGCGCAATGCGCGCGCCGAGCAGCACCAGCGACTGCGTGCCGACGATCGCGATCAGCCAGCCGCCGTGCACGATGTTGACGTTGTGCTCGTGGGTCAGGAAAGTCAGCACGCTGAAGGCGAGGTAGAGCAGGGCGCACCAGGCCAGGAAGGCAAGCACCCAGCAGCCCATCGCCACCGCGGGCTGGCCATGCTCGAGCGCGAGCAGGCCGACGATGTCGGTCGCCGCGACCAGCGTGAAGAACGAGAACACCAAGCGCGGGTTGAGCAGGTCGGCGCGCACCGCTGCCGCATGCCGCACCACGCGAATGAGGCTCAGCAGCAGCAGGACCAGCCAGGCGCCGACCGCAAAGACCGCGAGCGCGTCGGCCAGCGTCTCGAACCCCAACGTGCCAAAGCCGATCGCGATGATGCCGGTGGCCATCACCAGCGCGAAGTTGTTCGGGTGCAGCACCTGCAGGCCCATCGGCGCGGCGACTGGCGGCGTGACGGAATCGGGCGTCATCGATGCGTGCGACATGTCTTGGCGATCTGCGGCACGGCGCACCGCAGCTTGATTGCGTTCACGGTGGTGGCGTCGGCCATTCGCTGGATCAGTTTGCCTGAAGCGACGCCGCGCGGCTCGACGCGATCCATGCGTCGATCTTGGCCTCGAGCACCGACATCGGAATCGACCCGGTCATCAGGACCTGGTCGTGAAACGCGCGCACGTCGAATCGTGGGCCGAGCGCCTGCTCGGCCTTCTGGCGCAGGCGACGGATCGTCAGCGCGCCGACCTTGTAGGCCAGCGCCTGCCCAGGGATGGCGATGTAGCGCTCGACCTCGGCAGTGGCGTCGGTGCGGCTCATTGCCGAGTTCGCGAGCATGTATTCGATCGCCTGTTCGCGCGTCCAGCCAAACGCGTGCAGGCCGGTATCGACCACCAGACGCATCGCGCGCAGCATTTCGTCGTCGTAGTGACCGAACAGCTGATATGGATCGCCGAACAGTCCGAGCTCGGGGCCGAGGCTCTCGGCGTAGAGCGCCCAGCCTTCGAAGTACGCGGTGTTGCCGTCGAAGCGCAGCAGCTTGGGCAGCGCGGTGTTCTCGATGGCCAGCATGCCGTGGAAGTGATGCCCCGGCACCGCTTCGTGCAGGTACAGCGTTTCCATGTCCCAGGTGCTGCGGCTCGGCAGGTCGTGCGTGTTGAAGTAGAAGACGCCGGGCCGGCCGATGTCGGGTGAACCGTTTTCATAGCGGGCGGCCGCGTCGGTGGGCGCCTGGAAGTCCGGCGTGGGCCTGATCTCGAGCGGCGTCTTCGGCGACACGTCGAACAGCCTTGGCATCGCCGCGTCGACGCGCCGACCGATGGCGCGGTAACCATCGCTGAGCGCTGCGGCCGACGTCGGGCGGAACGCCGCGTCGGTGCGCAGCCGCTCGAAGAATTCGGCCCGCGTGCCGCCAAAGCCGACGCGCCGCATGACCCCGTGCATGCCGCGGCCGATGCGCTCGACCTCCGAAAGCCCGAGTTGGTGGATCTCGCGCGCGGTGAGCAGGGTGGTGGTGTTCGAGCGAATCAGGAAGTCGTAATAGTCCGCGCCGTCGGGTAGCGCCGACAACCCCACGCTGTCGCGCGCGGCGGCGTGGTACTCGTCGACGAGAAAGTGGCGCACGCGACGAAACGCGGGCTGCAGCTTGTCCTTGATCGCGGCGCGGTAGGAAAGCACGAGGCGCTCGCGGTCGGTCGCGCTGATGTCGATCGGCAGATTGCGGATCGGCCCGTAGTACGGCGAATCGTCGATGCCTTGTGCGGCGAAGCGCTCGAACTGCACGATCAGCCGGTCGACGATTGCCCTCGGCTGCACGATGCGCATCGCGATGCCCTCGCGCATGCGCGCCACCGCGCGGTCGAGGTAATCGACGAATCCGTCGATGCGCGCGAGGCCGTTGTCGTAGTCGGCGACGGTGCGGTAGGGGGCCGCGCCCTTGCCCGACGAAAACACGGCGAAGAAGGTGTGCCAGCCGTCGATCTGATTGAGCACCAGCCGCGGCCACAGCATCGCCGCGGGCGGGCTGTTGCGCTCGCGCGCCTCCAGGCGCGACCAGCTGAACGTGTCGTATGCGACCCGGTCGGCCACGGGCAGGCGATCGCGCGCGATCAAGGCCAGCGCGGCCAGATCCTCGTCGGCGGCGCGGCGTTCGGCGGCGATGTAGGCATCGGAGAGGTAGTCGCCGAACTGCGCCGCGCGCCGCAGATCGCCACGAAAGATGCCCCAGATCGGGTTGCGGTCGAGCGCCGCCTCGTCACTCGCGTCGAGCAGACGGTGTAGGCGAGTGGCGGCCTCGTCCTGCGCGCCCGACCCTGCGCCGGCCGCCTGTGGCGATGGCGGCGCGACGACCGCACAGGCCGACAGCAGCCACGCCATAACGGCGGCGAGCAACGGTTTCCCGAACACGGTGATCTCCCTCGCTAGACCACACAACTGCGGCGCGCTAGCCGGAAAGCATAACGACGATTGGTGATGGCGGCGATCGGTGCCTTCTCTGGCCGGCCATTGACACCACGCAACACGTGGCGGCCCGCAAAGGCCAGAATTGGTCGAGCAGCGCGTCTACCCCTTCATCCAAGAGCCTGCAGGAGGCATCAATGAGCGAAATCGACAACCTGTTTACGAAGGCCATCGGCGAAGTCGAACGCATGCTCAGCACCAAGACCGTCGTCGGCGACCCGATCACGGTCGAGGGCAACACGCTGATTCCGTTGGTCAGCGTCGGCTTCGGCTTCGGCGTCGGCTCGGGCGAGGGTACCGATCCGAAGAAAGGGCCCGGCAGCGGCGGCGGCACCGGCGCGGGGGGCGGCGTGAAACCGGTTGCGCTCGTGATCGTCAACAAGGACGGCGTGCGCGTCGAGTCGGTCAAGGGCGCCGCGGCCTCGGTGTTCGAGAAGGTCGCTGACGTCGCGGGCAAGTACGCATCGCAGAAGAAGGCGCCCGCCGAATCCTGATGCGCGGGGGCGGTGAGCGCCATATTCGCGTTCGTTGCCGGCGGGCTCGCGCTGATCGCGCTGCTGCTCGCGGCGCCGATCGACGTGGCGTTCCGCGTCAAGGGCATCGAGGCGTTCGAAGGCCAGCTCAGCATTCGTTGGCTGTTCGGGTTGGTGCGGTTGCGGCTGCGCGTGCCGGATCGCGGCCGCGCGAAGCGATCCCAGACAGCCACGGAACAAGCCGGAGCAGCGCGGCGCAAGGGCAGCAAGGCGGCGAGCCGGCGAGGCCGTGCTCTGGCGGTGCTGCGGCAGGCCGAGTTTCGACGGCACGCGATGCGCTTTGCCGCAGATTTCTTGCGCGCCGCGCATCTGAGCGAACTGGCGCTGTGGGTACGTCTGGGGCTTGGTGACCCGGCGGACACCGGCCGGCTGTGGGCGCTGCTCGGGCCGCTCAACGCGCTGGCGCAGGGCCTGCGTCATGCCGACGTTCGGATCGAGCCCGAGTTCATCGACCCGGTGCTCGAGTTCGATGCACGCGGAAGATCGCTGGTCGTGCCGCTGCAGATCCTGGCGCTCGTCGTCGGATTCGCGCTGTCGCCCGCGTCGCTTCGAGCGTGGCGCCTGCTGAGGCGTGGTGATGTCTGAGCGCGGCAGACGATCCGAGGCGCTTCGCGCCGGCCGGCCGTTGGTGGTCGGTGCGGTCACCGTCGTGCCGATCGAGCGTACCGTGATTCACGCCGATCGCGGCAGCACGCATGCCTGGTTCTCGATTGCCATGGAGCCGTACGCGCTCGTCGTGCGCGACGCCGCGGGCATTCGCGCGCTTGGCACCGGCGAGGTCGCGGTATCGATCGAGCAGCTGCGACACAGCGTGCCGGCGCTCGACGCGCTGCTCGCGTCGATCTGAAGCCGGCATCGCCCCGAGGCCGCCCGCTGGCATAGCATCGCGTGCTCACAGCAACCGTCTGACCCCATGGCAGCCCATCGCGACCCCAGCTGGCCGCTGCACACGCTGGCCGCCGAGTTCGCGCAAGCCGTTCGTGAGGTGCCGCAACGGCCGTTCCTGCGCATGGTCCACGGCGAGTGGACCTACGCGCAGATCGACGATGAGAGCGAGCGCGTCGCGCACGGCCTCAAGCGTCTCGGCGTTCGGCCGCGCGACAACGTCAGCCTGATGCTGCCAAATTGCGTGGAGTTCGTCGTCGTCTGGTTTGCGCTCGCCAAGGTCGGTGCCGTCGCGGCACCGGTCAACACGGCGTTTCGCGGTGAGGTGCTGGCCAGCGCGATCGACCTCGTGCAAAGCCGTCTGCTGATCGCGCACGCGGCGCTGCGCGAGCCGTGGGCGCCCGTGCGGCCAGGGCTCGCGAGCGTTGAGCGGGTCGTCGTCGTCGGCTCGCATCAGGCCGGCGCTGCAGACACGGCGTACGAATCGCTGCGTGCCGAGATGCCGGGCGCGCCACCGCTCGAGCCACCGCCGGTCACCTTCAGCGACCTGTGCCTGTTGCTCTATACGTCGGGAACGACCGGCCGCTCGAAGGCGGCGATGATCTCGCACCGTTTCGTGCTCGCGCAGGCCGCCGGTGTCATCGAGGGCCTGGGCCTGCGCAACGACGACGTCCTGTACTGTCCGTATCCGCTGTTCCACCTCGATGCCGCCGTGATGACCATCGCGCCGGCGCTGCTCCTGCGCGGCGTGGCCGCGATCGGCGAGCGCTTCAGCGTTTCGCGCTACTGGGACGAGGTCCGTACGCTGCAGGCGACCGTGTTCGACTTCATGGGTGCGACGCTGACGATGCTCTGGAAGCAGCCGCCCGGCCCGCGCGACCGCGATCACCGCGCGCGGCTCGGCTGGGGCGTGCCCCTGCCAGCGTGGGCGCCCCGGTTCGAGCAGCGATTCGGCTGCCGGCTCGTCGAGTTGTACGGTTCGACCGAGGTCGGCGCGATCATCTACACGCCGCTTGACGAGCCGCGCCGCAACGGCTCGTGCGGCAAGCCGCTCGGTCGCTGGCAGGTCAGGCTGGTCGACGAAGCCGGCTTCGAGGTGCCGGCCGACACACCGGGCGAGCTGCTCGTGCGGTCCAACGAGCCGTCGGTGATCATGGACGGCTACTACGCGATGCCCGAGGCGACGCTGGCCGCGTTCCGCGACCTGTGGTTCCACACCGGCGACCTGCTCAAACGCGACGCCGACGGATACCTGTACTTCGTCGGCCGCCGGAAGGACATCGTGCGTCGGCGCGGCGAGAACATCTCCGCGGCCGAAGTCGAGGCCGGGATCGAGACCCACCCGGACGTGCTTGAATGCGCGGTGATCGGCGTGCCGAGCGAGCTGACCGAAGAAGAGGTGATGGTCTGCGTCGTGCCACGGCCCGGCGCGGTGCTGCAGCCAGAGGCGCTGATCGCGCATTGCGCCGAGCGCATGGCGCCTTTCATGGTGCCGCGCTACGTACGGGTGCTCGCTGCGCTGCCGAAGACGCCGACCGACAAGGTCGAGAAGTTCCGGCTGCAGGAACAGGGCATCACCGCCGACACCTGGGATCGCGAGCCGTACGACGATACGAAGGAGCGCCGATGAGCTATGCGACGTTGCACAACGAGGGCCCGGTGGCCGTCGTCACGCTGAACCGGCCGGAGCGGCTCAACGCGATCGGCGCACAGCTGCTCGCCGATCTGCACGGCGCGCTGGTGCGCGCGCAGCTCGATGCGGACACCCGCGTGATCGTGTTGACCGGCGCCGGCCGTGCGTTCTGTGCCGGCGACGATTTGAAGGAGTTCGGCGCGCAGGCGAGCAGCGCCGAGTCGATCGCGCGGACCTGCGACGACATCCAGCGCATCACGCGCGACATCATGTTTGGCCCCAAGCTGGTGATCGGCGCGGTGCACGGCTACGCGGTGGGCGGCGGGTTCGAGTGGGTGCTCAACTGCGACCTCGTCGTCGCCGCCGACAACCTGGTCGCGTTCTTCCCCGAGATGTCGCTCGGCCACTTCGTGACCGGCGGCGTGACCCGGCTGTTGCCGCAGATCGTCGGTTACCAGCGGGCGATGGAGCTGTTCGTGCTCGGCGCGCGTCACGATGCGCAGGCGCTGTACCGGCTGGGCATCGTGAACCGCGTCGTGCCGCATGACGAGCTGATGACGCAGGTGCTCGCGCTGGCCGGCGAAGTCGCGAGCCGCTCGGCCTTCGCGACGTCGCGGCTCAAGCGTGTGATCGCTTGCCAGCTCGATGGGCAGCTCGCGCGCGCGCTCGAGCTGGAGCGCCAGGCCGCGATGGAGTGCTTTGCCCATCCGGAGACAGCACAGCGTATCGCTGCGTTTGCAACGAAGCGGCGGTAGAGGACGCACGCGTTACGATCGGCCGCACCGGGACAAGGAGGAACGTGCGATGCAAGGCTGCGCATACGTCGACGGCGAATTCGTCGCGCCCGAACAAGCGAAGATCTCGATCT
>CP070653.1:922598-932522 GCA_020354665.1 Burkholderiales bacterium | reverse complement strand
GGAAGCCCGCGGCGCGGCTCGCGATGTTGATGTACTTGCCGATCAGGTCGGCGTTGACGCGTTGCGGGAAGTCGTCGGGATTGAAGTCGACGTCCTCGACGCGCGCGTTGAGCTTCGCCGCGATGTAGTAGCGCAGCCACTCGGCGTTCATGCCGATTTCGAGGTACTTCAGCGGGCTGATGCCGGTGCCGCGGCTCTTGCTCATCTTCTCGCCGCTGACGGTAATGAAGCCGTGCACGAACACGTTCGTCGTTACCTTGCGCCCCGAGAAGTGCAGCATCGCCGGCCAGAACAGCGTGTGGAAGTACGTGATGTCCTTGCCGATGAAGTGGTACTGCTCGACCTGGGGATCGGCCATGAACGCGTCGAACGACCGCGTCTCGCCGTACTTGGCCTTCGCGCCGCCGGTGTCGAACCAGTTCTTCAGCGAGGCGAGGTAGCCGATCGGCGCGTCGAGCCAGACGTAGAAGTACTTGCCCGGCGCGTCGGGGATCTCGATGCCGAAGTACGGCGCGTCGCGACTGATGTCCCAGTCGGCCAGGCCGGCGTCGCCGGCGAACCACTCCCGCACCTTGTTCGCGACCTCGGGCTGGAGTTTGCCGTCCTGCGTCCACTGCTCGAGGAACTCCACGCAGCGCGCCGAGCTGAGCTGGAAGAAGTGGTGCTCGCTCTTGCGCAGCTCCGGCGTCGCGCCGGAGAGCGTCGAATACGGGTGCTTCAGCTCGGTGGGTGAGTAGACCGCACCGCACACCTCGCACGCGTCGCCGTACTGGTCCTTCGCGCCGCAGCGGGGGCACTCGCCCTTGATGTAGCGGTCCGGCAGGAACATGTTCTTCACGGGGTCGAAGAACTGTTCGATATCGCGCGTGTAGATCAGGCCGGCCTTGCGCAGCGCGCGGTAGATGTCCTGCGCGAGTTGGTGGTTCTCGGGCCCGTCGGTCGAGTGCCAGTTGTCGAAGCTGATGTGGAAACCGTCGAGGTACGGCCGGCGCCCGGCCGCGATCTCGGCGACGAACTGCTGCGGCGACTTGCCGGCCTTCTCGGCGGCGATCATGATCGGCGCGCCGTGCGCGTCGTCGGCGCAGACGAAGTGCACCTGATGCCCGCGCATGCGCTGCATGCGCACCCAGATGTCGGCCTGGATGTACTCCATGATGTGGCCGATGTGGAAGTGCCCGTTGGCGTAGGGCAGGGCGGTGGTGACAAATAGGGTGCGCATCGGTAGGCCGGACCCCGCAGCGGCTGGCCCGGGCGCCCGAAGGAAACCCTGCGATTCTAGGTGGCGATACCGCTGCGATAGACTGCGTGCCCTCGCGCAAACCATCCCCGAGAGTGAAATGGCGTTGACCGAAGCTGCCGTCCTCGATGCACTGAAGACCGTGATCGACCCGAACACGGGCAAGGATTTCATCTCCACGCGGCAGGTCAAGAACCTGCGCATCGACGGCGGCGACGTGTCGTTCGACGTCGAGCTCGGTTATCCGGCCAAGAGCCAGATCGCCGCACTGCGCCGCGAGCTGGTGGCGGCGGCGCGCACGCTGCCCGGCGGCGCCAACGTCAGCGCCAACCTGTCGACCCGGATCGTCGCGCACTCGGTGCAGCGCGGCGTGCAGCTGCTGCCCAAAGTGAAGAACGTTGTCGCGGTGGCGTCGGGCAAGGGCGGCGTCGGCAAGAGCACGACCGCGGTCAACCTCGCGCTCGCGCTGGCCGCCGAGGGCGCCAGCGTCGGCATCCTCGATGCGGACATCTACGGCCCGAGCCAGCCGATGATGATGGGCATCGAGGGCCATCCCGAGAGCAGCGACGGCCAGACGATGGAGCCGCTGGAGAACTATGGCGTGCAGGTGATGTCGATCGGCTTTCTCGTCGAGCCCGACCAGGCGATGATCTGGCGCGGCCCGATGGCCACGCAGGCGCTCGAGCAGCTGCTGCGCCAGACCAACTGGCGCGACCTCGACTACCTGATCGTCGACATGCCGCCCGGCACTGGCGACATCCAGCTCACGCTCAGCCAGCGCGTGCCGCTGACCGGCGCGGTGATCGTCACGACGCCGCAGGACATCGCGCTGCTCGACGCCAAGAAGGGCCTGAAGATGTTCGAGAAGGTCGGCGTCCCGATCCTGGGCATCGTCGAGAACATGGCGGTGTACTGCTGCCCGCAATGCGGGCACGTCGAGCACGTCTTCGGGTCCGAGGGTGGGCGGCGCATGGCCGCCGAATACGGCGTGGACTACCTCGGCGAATTGCCGCTGAACCGATCGATCCGGGAGAACGCCGATGCGGGCCACCCCAGCGTCGTCAGCAACCCCGACGGCGAGATTGCTGCGATCTACAAGACCGTGGCTCGCCAGGTGGCGGTGAAGATCGCGCAGAAGGCCAAGGACTTCAGCGCGAAATTCCCGACCATCACGATCTCGAAGACGACCTGACGCCGCCACGATGGCCGATCGACCCACGGTGCGCGTCGCGGTCGTGATGGAGCGGCTGAAGGAGCCGACGCGGTGGGAGGCGTGGCGCCATGCGGTGGTCGAGGTCGTACCGGATACCGGTGGCTTCGGCAGCGAGCCTCGCGTGCTGCGCGACGACGGGCGCGTCGCGCGCTGGCTGCATCCGGGCTTCGAGGTCGCGCTGTATGCCGATGAGGGGGAGGGCTACTATCTGAACCTGACCAGCGGCAACCCGGTGTGGTTCGTGATGTGGCGCGTTGACGATGCAGACCCTGCGCTCGCGCGGCCGGAGATCGTCAGCGTGTCTTACAACGAGGCCGGGCGCTGGCTCGAAGCCCAGGAGCGCGTCGACAACGCGCCGCTCGATGCCGCCGTGCGCGACTGGCTGCAGGCATTCACCGACGCGAACTATCGTCCCGAGCCGAAGCAGCGCAGGCGAC
The DNA here is from genome assembly GCA_020354665.1 of Burkholderiales bacterium. Classification (GTDB taxonomy): domain Bacteria; phylum Pseudomonadota; class Gammaproteobacteria; order Burkholderiales; family Burkholderiaceae_C. The sequence continues at coordinate 929,635 of CP070653.1, read as the reverse complement.
CGCAGTCGTTCCTGAGGCCGCAGGATCGGCGCTGAGCAAGGTCGCGATCGATGGCGGACGACCACTTTCTCTCCCGCTGGTCGCGGCGCAAGCAGCAGGCTCGCCGCGGCGAGGGCGCAGCCGACGCTGCACCGCCGGCGCCGGTCATCGCGCCGCCGGCGCCCCTTGCGAGGGTCGAGCCGGACCCCCCCGCAGCGACGCGGCCCGCTGAATCGGATGCCGATCGCGCTGCGGTTGAGCCCTCGGCCACGAAGCCGGTCGAGGCGCCGCCGCCAACGCTCGAGGACGTGGCGCGGCTGACGCGCGATGCCGACTACTCGCGCTTCGTTGCGCCCGGCGTCGATCCGGGCGTGCGCAATGCCGCGTTGAAGAAGCTGTTTTCCGATCCGCAGTTCAATGTGATGGACGGTCTGGACGTCTATATCGACGACTACGGCAAACCCAGTCCCATCCCGGCGTCGGTGTTGCGGCGCATGGTGCAGGCGCAGGCGCTCGGGCTGTTCGATCGGGAGGACAAGGCGCCGCCGCCCGGGCAGGGTGAGCACGCGTTGCCCCCCGGAACAGCACGGCTCGACAATCCGCCCGGCACTCCGCCACAGGAACCGCGTCCCGATGAAGACCCTGATCTGCGACTGCAACCGCTCGATGCCGCTGGACCCGCCGACGATGGCGAGCCTGCGGCAGGCTCTGACGAAAACGCCGGGCGCGAGCGCTGAAGGGCTCGACACCGTCCACACGCTGCTGTGCCGGCGCGAGGCCGGGGCGTTCCAGCGCGCGGCGAAATCGGGTGACGAGCTGGCTGTCGCGTGCACGCAGGAAAGCCGGCTGTTCGTCGAGCTCAACGCCGAAACCGAAGGCGCGCCCTCGATCGCCGAGCGGCCGATCCGTTTCTTCAACATCCGCGAGACCGGCGGCTGGTCGAAGGACGCGCGCGCCGCCGCACCGAAGCTCGCGGCTTTGATTGCTGCGGCGCAGCTTGCCGATCCCGATCCGGTGGCCACCGTGAATTACCGCAGTGGCGGGCGTTGCCTGGTGATCGGCGCGGCCGACGTCGCCGAGCGCGCCGCCGGCATGCTCGCCGACCGGCTCGACGTGAGTGTCCTGATCGATGGCGGTGGCGGCGGCGTTCCCCAGCGACGCGAGCGCGCCGTCTATGCCGGACGGCTGCGGCGGATCGGCGGCAGGCTCGGTGCGTTCGACGTCGAGTGGGAATCGGGCAATCCGATCGACCTCGACCTGTGCACGCGCTGCAATGCCTGCATCGCGGCCTGCCCCGAGGGGGCGATCGACTTCGCCTATCAGATCGACCTCGACCGCTGTCGCAGCCACCGCGACTGCGTCAAGGCCTGTGACGCGGCCGGCGCGATCGACTTCGACCGTGCCGTGCGGACGGTCGCCGAGCGCTTCGACCTCGTGCTCGACCTGCGCGCCGAGCCGGCATTCACCCAGCATGCGCCGCCGCAGGGCTACTGGCACGCCGGATCCGACGAGCGGCGGCTCGTCGAGGCGATGCTCAAGCTGCGCGAGCTTGCTGGCGAATTCGAGAAGCCGAGGTTCTTCCACTACAAGCCGAAGCTGTGCGCGCACAGCCGCAACGAGCGTGTCGGCTGCAGCGCCTGCATCGAGGTGTGCTCCGCGCGCGCGATTGCGAGCCAGGCGACCCGTGGCGGCGGTGTGCGCGTCGAGCCGCACCTGTGCGTCGGCTGCGGCGCCTGCACGACGGTGTGCCCGAGCGGCGCACTGGCATATGGCTATCCCGACGCGCCGTACCAGGGGCGCCGGCTGCGCACGACGCTGACCGCGTATCGGGAGGCCGGCGGGCGCGACGCCGCGCTGCTGCTGCACAGCGAGGGCGCGGGCGCCCGGCTCGTCGACGAACTCGGCCGGGCAGCGCGCGTCGATCCGCAGGTACACGGCGTGCCCGCCCGGGTGTTGCCGCTCGCGCTGTGGCACACCGCAAGCGTTGGCCTCGATCTCTGGCTCGCCGCGAAGGCCTATGGCGCGAGCCAGGTGTGGGTGCTGCTGACGGACGAGGAGGCGCCCGAGTACCGCAGCGCGCTGGCCGAACAGGCGGCGCTCGCCAACGCGATCCTCGCGGGCCTGGGCTTTGCCGGCGAGCACGTCCGGCTGATCACGGCGCGCGATGCGCGCGACCTCGGCGCATTCGATCTCGCGCTGCGCGCGCCGGCCGCGCAGACGATACGCGCACCGGCGTCGTTCGCCGTCCAGGCCGACAAGCGGGCCACGCTCGACCTCGCGCTCGACCATCTGATCGCGCAGGCCGGCGCAGTGGCCGAGACCATCGAGTTGCCGCGCGCGGGCGCGCCGTTCGGTGCGGTCGTCGTCGACCCCGACAAGTGCACGCTGTGCCTGTCGTGCGTCGGCGCCTGTCCCGAAGGCGCGCTCGCCGACAACCCCGAACGCCTGCAGCTGCGCTTCATCGAGAGGAACTGCGTGCAGTGCGCGCTGTGCGAGCGCACCTGTCCGGAAGCAGCGATTGCGCTGCAGCCGCGGCTGTGGCTGGCCGACGGCGGCAAGGCGCGCAAGCAGCCGCGCGTGCTGCTCGAGGCCGAGCCGTTCCGCTGCGTCCGCTGTGGCAAGCCGTTCGGCACGCTCAAAGCGATCGAGAACATGGCGCTCAAGCTGGCCGGCCACCCGATGTTCCAGGGCGCGGCGGCCGAGCGGCTGAATATGTGCAGCGACTGCCGGATCATCGACATCCACACCCACAGCGACGATCTGCGGTTCACCGTCCTTTGATAGCAATCAGCTTCACTGCCGCTGCCGACGACGCCGACGAGCTGGCGCGTGCCGAGCTCTACGGACTGCTGTCACGACTCTGGTACGCGCCGCCCGATGCGCCGCTGCTGCAACAGTTCGCGGTCGCCGTCACCCAGGCGCCGCAGTCCGGATCCATTCTCGAAGCGCCGTGGCAGGAACTCGTCGCGGCGATGCGCGCGACGACCGAGCAGCAGGCCGCCGACGAATACGACGCGCTGTTCCAGGGTGTTGGCAAGCCGGACGTGTTCCTCTACGGCTCGTATTACGTTGCCGGCTTCCTCAACGAGCGGCCGTTGGCCCGGCTGCGCGACGATCTCGCCGCCCTCGGACTGGGCCGCGACCCGGCGATGGGCGAGACCGAGGACCACGTCGCCTACCTGTGCGAGGTGATGCGCTACCTGATCGCCGGTGACGACCTGGGCGTGTGCAATCTCGAGCAGCAGAGGCGCTTCTTCCGGGCCCACCTGCAGCCCTGGGTCGAGCAGTTCTGCAATGCTGTCGTGCAGCATCCGCGCGCACGGCTCTACGCCGCGCTGGCCACGTTGACCCGGGTGTTCGTGCAGGTCGAGACGCAGGCGTTCGACCTGATCGAGTAATCCTGTTGCGGCACAGCAAACCCGGGATGGCGACGGGGTGATCGCGCCAACTTGCTTGCTGCAGGTTCACCATTAGGGATGCTTCTCATTGCGGCGGCCCAGACGGCGCGCGCTAATCCAGCAGCACATATGCAATGGGCAGCACAGGTGCGTGTCCGGTTCGTGTGTACGTTGATTGGAGCAATCCGATGACTCAATCTCCCTCGAAGTTGACTCGTCGCCGCGTCTTTGCCGGCGCCGGTGCACTCGGTGCAGTCGCTGCGGCCGCCGTCGTGGCTCCGGCGGTGCGCGAGGCCTCGACTCCAGCGGCCAAGGAGTCGCTGCCCGACAAGCCTGAAGGCTATCGCGTGACGGCGCACGTCACGAACTACTACCGTACGGCCAAGGTCTGAGGCGCTCGACGCGCCGGCCAGCGGGCGATGCGTGCCTGCTGACCTCACAAGGAGAAACCATGTTGCTCACCCGCAAGTCTCCGGCAGCCGGCAGTGCTGCACCGTCGGCGCTGGTAGCGAGCCTCGCACGCGGCGTGTCGCGCGCGATTCCGACGATGGACCGTCGATCCTTCCTGCGCCGCTCGGGGCTGGGGGTCGGTGCCGGTCTGGTGGCTTCCGAACTGACGCTCGTGCGCAAGGCCGAGGCCGCGGACGCCAAGGCCGCCGAGGGCGGCGGCAAGGTCGAGGTCAAGCGCACCGTGTGCGGGCACTGCTCGGTGGGCTGCGCACTGGACGCGGTGGTCGAGAACGGCGTCTGGGTGCGTCATGAGCCGGTCTTCGACAGCCCACTGAACCTCGGCGCGCATTGCGCCAAGGGCGCGTCGGTGCGTGAGCACGGCCACGGCGAGTACCGTCTGCGCTACCCGATGAAGCTGGTGAGCGGCAAGTACCAGCGCATTTCATGGGACCAGGCGCTTGACGAGATCAGCAAGAAGATGCTCGAGCTGCGCGAGCAGAGTGGGCCGGATTCGATCTTCGTCGTCGGCTCGTCGAAGCACAACAACGAGCAGTCGTACCTCGTGCGCAAGTGGGTCTCGCTCTGGGGCAGCAACAACACCGACCACCAGGCGCGCATCTGCCACAGCACCACGGTGGCGGGCGTGGCCAACACCTGGGGCTACGGTGCGATGACCAACAGCTACAACGACATGCAGAACTCGAAGGCGGCGCTGTACATCGGCAGCAACGCCGCCGAGGCGCACCCGGTGTCGCTGCTGCACATGCTGCACGCCAAGGAGACCGGCTGCAAGATGATCGTCGCCGACCCGCGCTTCACGCGCACCGCGGCAAAGGCCGACGAATACGTGCGCATCCGCTCGGGCACCGACATCCCGTTCCTGTTCGGTTTGATGTACCACATCTTCAAGAACGGCTGGGAGGACAAGAAGTACGTCGAAGATCGCGTCTACGGCATGGACAAGGTGCGCGACGAGATCCTCGCGAAGTGGACGCCCGACAAGGTCAAGGAGGCCTGCGGCGTCGACGAGGCCACCACCTTCAAGGTCGCCAAGATGATGGCCGAGAACCGGCCCAGCACGATCGTCTGGTGCATGGGCCAGACGCAACACACGATCGGCAACGCGATGGTGCGCGCGTCGTGCCTGCTGCAGCTCTCGCTCGGCAACATCGGTATGTCGGGCGGCGGCGCCAACATCTTCCGCGGTCACGACAACGTGCAGGGCGCCACCGACGTCGGCCCGAACCCCGACTCGCTGCCCGGCTACTACGGCCTTGCCGAAGGATCGTGGAAGCACTACGCGACCGTCTGGGGCGTGGACTTCGACTGGATCAAGGGCCGCTACGCAGCGGGCATGATGACCAAGCCCGGCATGACGGTGTCGCGCTGGATCGATGGCGTGCTCGAGAAGAACGAGCTGATCGACCAGGACAGCAACCTCAGGGGCCTGTTCTTCTGGGGCCATGCGCCGAACTCGCAGAGTCGCGGCCTCGAAATGAAGCGGGCGATGGACAAGCTCGACCTGCTGGTCGTGGTCGACCCGTTCCCGAGCGCGACCGCGGCCATGGCGGCGATGCCCGGCAAGCCCGAGGACCTGAACGCCAATCGCGCCGTCTACCTGCTGCCGGCGTGCACGCAGTTCGAGACCAGCGGCTCGATCACCGCGTCGAACCGATCGATCCAGTGGCGCGAGAAGGTCATCGAGCCGCTGTGGGAAAGCCGCAGCGATCACATGATCATGTACCAGCTCGCCGAGAAGCTCGGCTTCGCCAAGGAGCTGACCAAGAACTACAAGATGCAGAAGGTCAAGGGCATGGACGAGCCGGTGCCCGAGGACATCCTGCGCGAGATCAACCGCGGCGTCTGGACCATCGGCTACACGGGTCAGTCGCCCGAGCGGCTCAAGGCGCACATGCGCAACATGCATGTGTTCGACGTCAAGACGCTGCGTGCCAAGGGCGGCATCGACAAGGAGACCGGCTACAAGCTCGACGGTGACTACTTCGGCCTGCCGTGGCCTTGCTTCGGTACCGCCGAGATCAAGCATCCGGGCAGCCCGAACCTGTACCAGACGGACCGCCACGTGATGGACGGTGGGGGCAACTTCCGCGCCAACTTCGGCGTCGAGCGCGACGGCGTTTCGCTGCTGGCCGGCGACGGCTCGCACAGCAAGGGTGCCGAACTGACCACCGGCTACCCCGAGTTCGACCACGTGCTGCTGAAGAAGCTTGGTTGGTGGAACGACCTGACCGACGCCGAGAAGAAGGCGGCCGAGGGCAAGAACTGGAAGACCGACCTATCCGGCGGCATCCAGCGCGTGACGATGGCGCACGGCTGCCACCCGTTCGGCAACGCGAAGGCGCGCGCGGTGGTGTGGAACTTCCCCGATCCGATCCCGCAACACCGCGAGCCGCTGTACAGCAACCGCCCCGACCTCGTCGAGAAGTACCCGACGCATGCTGACAAGATGGCGTTCTGGCGCCTGCCGACCTTGTTCAAGTCCGTCCAGGAGAAGAACAAGGACATCGGCAAGACCTTCCCGTTGGTTATGACCAGCGGCCGTCTCGTCGAATTCGAGGGTGGCGGCGAGGAGACGCGGTCGAATCCCTGGCTCGCCGAGCTGCAGCAGGACATGTTCGTCGAGATCAACCCGAAGGCCGCCAACGACCGCGGCATCCGCAACGGCGACCGCGTCTGGGTGAAGACGCCGGAAACGCAGCTCGCACCCGAGTTCAAGGGCCTGCTCGTCAAGGCGCTCGTCACCGAGCGTGTGGCCGAGGACACGGTGTTCCTGCCGTTCCACTTCTCGGGCCATTGGGGAGGCGTCGACATGCTGCCGTACTACCCGCAAGGTGCGTATCCGGTGATCCGCGGCGAGGCGGTGAACACCGCGACGACCTACGGGTACGACAGCGTGACGATGATGCAGGAGACGAAGACAACGGTGTGCCAGATCGAGAAGGCGACGGCCTAAGGAGAAACAGTCATGGCCCGCATGAAATTCCTCTGTGATGCCGAGCGCTGCATCGAGTGCAACGGCTGCGTGACCGCGTGCAAGGCCGAGCACGACGTGCCGTGGGGCGTCAACCGCCGGCGGGTGGTCACGCTCAACGACGGTGTGCCCGGCGAGAGAAGCGTCTCGGTGGCGTGCATGCACTGCAGTGACGCGCCGTGCATGGCCGTGTGCCCGGTCGACTGCTTCTACCGCAC
>CP070653.1:887861-922498 GCA_020354665.1 Burkholderiales bacterium | reverse complement strand
CGCTCTCGATGACCGGCACGGGAATGCGCAATACGCCCCGATGCGTTTCGACATCCTTCTGGAACGTCTCGTCGAACTTGACCTTGCCCGGGGGGATCTCGACCGGACCGAGCGTCCCGTTCTCGGCACTGAAACGGAACTGCTCGCGGTACAGGTAATAGCCGTCGGCAATGTCGAACTGGACCTCGACGGTGCGCTCGTCGGCTGCGCGCGCACCCACGACAAATGCCTTGGTGGGCTCGAGGAATTCCTCGGCGGCGGGGACCGCCCGCCAACCAATCAAGGATGCAAGCAGCGCAGCAAGGAAGAACAGCTGTCTCACGATCGGCATGACACGTTCAGCCCGTCTGATCGGCAAACGCGGGCGCGGGTTCCAGCCACGCAGCGGTTGCCCGCCGGAACGCAGGTACACGCGTGAGCATGGCAGCAACTGGTAGCTTGCAGCCGCGTCGGGGACCAGCGTCGCCGCCGATACCAGCCCCTGGCCCAGACCCCGCGTCCCACGCGGGCGCGACTTCGGTTGCGGCGATCACCGACACCCCACGCGCCGCCACTCGCCAGAACCACGCGGGGGTTCGAGCGAACCCGCCCGTGGCGGACGGGGGGCATCATCCGCCCGGGCACCATGCGCAGGCTCGCGCGGCGGCCACCGCGCTGGCATCAGCTTGCCAAATACGATGGGGCCACCGAAGCGGCCGCGACGCCTCATCCAGGCGCGCGTGCGTCACTCGGTGTCGGACTTGTCTTCCTCGGCTGCGGGGGCCGGCCGATCGACCAGCTCGACGAACGCCATCGGCGCATTGTCTCCCGCGCGGAATCCCATTTTCAGGATCCGTGTGTATCCGCCGGGGCGCGCCTTGTAGCGGGGCCCCAACTCGCCAAACAGCTTGGTCACCACATCACGGCTGCGCGTGCGCGAAAACGCAAGCCGCCGGTTGGCGAGCGTGGGCTCCTTGGCCAGCGTGATCAGCGGCTCGACGACGCGGCGCAGCTCCTTTGCCTTGGGCAGCGTGGTCTTGATCGCCTCGTGGGTCAGCAGCGAATTGCACATATTGCGAAACATCGCCAAGCGGTGCGTGCTCGTGCGATTGAGTTTGCGAAGTCCGTGGCGGTGGCGCATGGTGTGGTCCTTTGCTTCTCGTTCCACCGGCCGTGCCAGGTACCGGTGGCTGCACCGGGCCGGTCGCTACCGGCCCCTCCTCGATGACTGCGCCGCCGTGCAGCCGCGTCTATCCGCAGCTCTCATCGGGCGGCGCCGATCGCTGACAAGGTCATCGCTTGTCCAGGCCCTGCGGCGGCCAGTTCTCGAGCCGCGCCCCGAGGGTCAGGCCCCGTGAGGCCAGCACTTCCTTGATCTCGTTGAGCGACTTGCGTCCCAGATTCGGGGTCTTGAGCAACTCGGTTTCGGTGCGCTGGATCAAATCGCCGATGTAGTAGATGTTTTCGGCTTTCAGGCAGTTCGCCGAGCGGACCGTGAGCTCAAGTTCGTCGACCGGGCGCAACAGAATCGGATCGAAGGTACTGGGCTGGCGCTTGGTCTCCTCGAAGATGCCGCTGACTTCGCTGCCCTCGAGCTGCGCGAACACCGCCAGCTGCTCCACCAGGATCTTGGCCGACGCCCGAATCGCCTCCTCGGGCGAGATGGCGCCGTTGGTCTCGATCTCCATTACGAGCTTGTCCAGGTCTGTCCGCTGCTCGACGCGGGCGTTCTCGACCTCGTAGCTGACACGGCGCACCGGCGAGAACGACGCGTCGAGGACAATGCGCCCGATCGCCTTGGTGGGTTCGTCGCCATAGCGACGCAGATTGCCGGGCACATAGCCGCGGCCCTTCTCGACCTTGATCTGCATGTCGAGCTTGCCGCCTTGGGCCAGGCTCGCGATCACGTGGTCCGGATTGATGATCTCGACATCGTGCGGCGTCTGGATGTCGCCTGCCGTCACGGGACCTTCGCCCTCTTTGCGCAGCACGAGGGTGACTTCGTCGCGGTTATGCAAGCGAAACACCACCCCCTTGAGGTTGAGCATGATGTGCACCACGTCCTCGCGCACGCCGTCGATCGTCGAATACTCGTGCAGCACACCGGCGATCGTGACCTCTGTCGGTGCGTAGCCGACCATCGATGACAACAACACGCGACGCAACGCGTTGCCGAGTGTATGGCCATAGCCCCGCTCGAACGGCTCGAGCGTCACCTTCGCGCGGTGGCCGCCCAGCGGCTCGACGTTGATCGCCTTGGGCTTAAGCAGATTGGTTTGCATGTCGTGATGTTCCTCTCAATACCCTCGGCTCGTTACACCGATAAGGCTGATGGGCCGGCCGGCAGATACCGCGTTCGCTTCGTGTCCGGCATGCGAAGCTTCGCGTCGAAGACGAGTCGGCCGCCATGGCCGCCCCGCAATTGACTGTTATCTCGAGTACAACTCGACGATCAGCGATTCGTTGATTTCCGCACCGAATTGGTCGCGGTCGGGTGCCTTCTTGAAGACGCCTTCCATCTTGGAAGCGTCCACCTGCACCCACTCGGGCAGGCCAACCGACTCCGCGAGTTTCAGCGCATCGGTGACGCGCAGCTGCTTCTTTGCCTTGTCGCGCACCGCCACTGCGTCGCCTGGCTTCACGAAATACGACGCGATGTTGACGACCCCGCCGTTTACCGATATTGCCCCGTGCGAGACCAGTTGGCGCGCCTCGGCTCGCGTGCTCGCAAACCCCATGCGGAAGACGACGTTGTCCAGCCGCGACTCCAGCAGAGACAGCAAGTTGGACCCCGTGTTGCCTTTGCGACGATCGGCCTCCGCGAAATAGCGGCGGAACTGGCGTTCCAAGACGCCGTACATGCGCTTGACCTTCTGCTTCTCGCGCAGCTGCAGCCCGAAATCGCTGGTCCGCGATCCTGACGTACGACCGTGCTGGCCGGGCTTGCTGTCGAATTTGGCCTTGTCGCTGATCGCCCGGCGCGCGCTCTTGAGGAATAGGTCGGTGCCTTCGCGGCGGGCCAGCTTCGCCTTGGGTCCGAGATAACGTGCCACTTTGCTTTCCTTTGCTCAATCTGACGCGATCCAGCGGACGGTCGGGTCCGAATCGCGCGAGTCCCGCGGGTGTTGTTGTAGGCGCTGAGACGGTGGTCTTCGGGGGGTGAGGACGACGTGCCGTGCGAGCGTCGCCTGCACCCAAACAGTGAACTCAAATACGGCGCCGCTTCTGCGGCCGGCAGCCGTTGTGCGGCACCGGCGTCACATCACTGATGGAGTTGATGCGAATGCCCAAGGACGCCAGCGCACGCACCGACGATTCGCGGCCCGGCCCCGGACCTCTGATCTGCACATCGAGGTTCTTGATTCCCTGTTCCTGCGCTGCACGGCCGGCCGCCTCGGCGGCCACCTGAGCAGCAAACGGCGTGCTCTTGCGCGATCCCTTGAAGCCCTGGCCGCCACTGGACGCCCACGCCAACGCGCCGCCCTGCCGGTCGGTGATCGTGATGATCGTGTTGTTGAACGACGCGTGCACATGCGCAATGCCGTCCGCGATGTTCTTGCGGACCTTCTTGCTGACGCGACGCGCGGCGGTGCTGACGGGTGCCTTTGCCATGCTGACTTGCCCTCGGTGGTCTTCGTCTACGGATTACTTCTTGATCAATGCGCCGGACTTGCGCGGCCCCTTGCGAGTGCGCGCGTTGGTCTTGGTGCGCTGGCCCCGCACGGGCAGGCCGCGGCGGTGACGAACGCCGCGGTAGCAGCCCAAGTCCATCAGGCGCTTGATGCTGATCGACATCTCGCGTCGCAGATCACCCTCGATCGTGATCTTGCCGATCTCCTCGCGGATCTTTTCGAGCTCGACGTCGGAGAGGTCCTTGACCTTCTTGGAGTAGGCGATCCCCACCGCCTCGCAGATCTTCTGCGCCGTCGACCGGCCAATGCCATAGATCGCCGTCAGGCCGATCTCGGCATGCTTGTGCGGCGGGATGTTGATGCCAGCAATGCGGGCCATTTCCTGTTACCTCTGTCTCTTGATCAGCCGGCGCACCGACGGGCGCACCTGCGTGTACCTGACGGGAAAGCCGCGGCGGCGGCCCTCCCCCTGGTGCGATCACCCCTGACGCTGCTTGTGGCGCGGATCGGTGCAGATCACGCGCACGACGCCGTGGCGACGGATGATCTTGCAATAGCGACACATCCTCTTCACCGATGCTGCAACCTTCACGTGTCTCTCCTTGATGTCACCTTGCGCTCATTTCGCGCGGAACACGATGCGCGCACGCGTCAGGTCGTACGGCGTGAGCTCCACCGTGACCTTGTCTCCCGGCAGGATACGGATGTAGTGCATACGCATCTTCCCTGAGATGTGCCCCAGCACCACGTGCCCGTTCTCCAGCTTCACGCGGAACGTGGCGTTGGGCAGATTCTCAACAATCTCGCCCTGCATCTGAATGACGTCGTCCTTGGCCATGTTTGGATCAACCGGCCTTGAAGCTCGCCTTCTTCAGCAAGGATTCATACTGCTGGCTCATCACATAGCTCTGCACCTGGGCCCAGAAATCCATCGTCACCACGACGATGATCAGCAGCGACGTCCCGCCGAAATAGAAGGGCACGTTGTACTTGAGAACCAGGAACTCCGGCAGCAGGCACACCAGGGTGATGTAGATCGCGCCGGCCAGCGTGAGTCGGGACAGGATCCGGTCGATGTGGCGTGCCGTCTGGTCGCCGGGGCGGATGCCGGGGATGAAGGCGCCGCTCTTCTTCAGGTTGTCGGCCGTCTCGCGGCTGTTGAACACCAGCGCCGTGTAGAAGAAGCAGAAGAACACGATCATTGTCGCGTACAGCAGCACGTAAATCGGTTGCCCGGGGGACAACGCTGCCGACGCGTCCTTGAGCGCGCGGGTCAGCCACGAATCGGATTGGCCGGTGGCGAACCAGCCCACGACCGTCGCCGGCAGCAGGATGATCGACGAGGCAAAGATCGGCGGGATGACGCCCGACATGTTCAGCTTGAGGGGCAGGTGCGACGACTGGCCCCCGTATACCTTGTTGCCGACCTGGCGCTTGGCGTAGTTCACGAGGATCTTCCGCTGACCGCGCTCGACGAACACGACGACGAAGGTCACCGCCGCCACCAGGGCCAGGATGAACAGCGCGACGATGATGCTCATGGCGCCCGTGTTCACGAGTTCGAGCATGCCACCAATCGCTTGCGGAAGACCGGCCGCGATGCCCGCGAAGATCAGGATCGAGATGCCGTTGCCCAGCCCGCGCTCGGTGATCTGCTCGCCAAGCCACATCAGGAACATCGTCCCCGCCACCAGGCTCGTGACGGCTGTCATGCGAAACCCGAAGCCGGGCTCGATCACGAGGCCCGGAGAGCCTTCGAGCGCCAACGCGATACCCAGCGACTGGAACAGCGAGAGCACCAACGTGCCGTACCGCGTGTATTGCGTGATCTTGCGGCGCCCTGCCTCGCCCTCCTTCTTGAGCGACTCGAGCGACGGGATGACGTGGGTCATCAGCTGCATGATGATGGACGCCGAGATGTACGGCATGATCCCCAGCGCGAACACCGTGAACCGCGAAAGCGCTCCGCCCGAGAACATGTTGAACAAGCTCAGGATGCCGCCTTGCTGGCCCTCGAAGAGCTGCTGCAGCTGCTCCGGATTGATTCCGGGCACGGGAACGTGAGCGCCGATCCGGTAGACCACCAGCGCGAGTAACAGAAAAACGAGCCGACGCCGCAAGTCACCGAACTTGCCACTCTTGGCCAGTTGATTCGGGCTGGTGACCACGCTGGGACTTCCTGTCGAACGGATGCGCGCGAAGTGCGTCAGCCTACCGAGCCGCCGGCCGCCTCGATCGCGGCCTTTGCGCCGGCAGTCGCGCCGACGCCCTTGAGCGTCACGCGCCGCTTGATGTCACCGGTTCGGATGACTTTCACGACGCGCGCGATCTCGGGCACCAAGCCCACCTTCTTGAGCAAAGGCAGGTCCACCTCGTCTGCGCCCAGGCGCTCGAGGTCGTTCAGGTTCACCTCCGCGTTGAACTTCAGCAGCACCGACTTGAATCCCCTCTTGGGCAGGCGTCGCTGCAGCGGCATCTGCCCCCCCTCGAACCCCACCTTGTGAAAGCCACCCGCGCGCGACTTCTGCCCCTTGTGGCCACGACCCGCGGTCTTGCCCAGCCCGGACCCAATGCCCCGGCCCACGCGGCGCTTCGCGTGCTTGGCGCCAGCCGCCGGCTTGATCGCGTTGAGCTTCATCACAGCACCTTTACGAGATAGGACACCTTGGCGACCATGCCGCGGATGGCGGGCGTGTCTTCGAGCACGCGAACGCCCCCGAGCCTGCGCAAGCCGAGGCCACGCACGGTGGCCCGGTGATCGGCCTTGGTGCCGATCGGACTCTTGACGAGCTTGACGGTTAACGTCTTCTTGTCAGCCATCGGAGTTCTCCACGTCCTGGCGCTCAGGCAAAGATGTCCTCGACCGCCTTGCCGCGCTTGGCAGCCACTTCGGCCGGCGTCGTCAGGCGATTGAGCGCGTCCAGCGTGGCCCGCACCATGTTGTAGGGATTCGCCGACCCGAGGCTCTTGGCGACGATGTCGGTGATGCCCATCACTTCGAAGACGGCCCGCATCGGCCCGCCGGCGATGATGCCGGTCCCCGCGGGCGCAGGCCCCATCAAGACCTTGGCGGCGCCATGCGCGCCCATTACGTTGTGATGAATGGTGCCGTTCTTCAGGCTGACGCGCACCATGTTGCGGCGTGCGGACTCCATCGCCTTCTGCACGGCAACGGGAACCTCCTTGGCCTTGCCCTTGCCCATGCCGACACGGCCGTCGCCATCGCCAACGACGGTCAACGCCGCGAAGCTCAGCGTGCGACCGCCCTTGACGACCTTGGTCACCCGATTGACCGCAATCATCTTCTCCTTCAGGCCGTCTTCGTTGCCTTCGGTCTGTGCGCGGGGTGTGAACTTTGCCATCTCGAATCTTCCTTGCGGTCCAGGCTGACTCAGAACTGTAGGCCGGCTTCGCGGGCCGCTTCGGCGAGCGCTCTTACGCGGCCGTGGAAGGCGAAGCCTGCCCGATCGAACGCCACCTTGGCGACGCCAGCCGCCTTGGCCTTCTCGGCGATTCGCCGGCCCACAACCGCCGCGGCCGCCGAATTGCCGCCCTTGGCGGAACCGACCTGTGCACGCACATCGGCTTCGGCGGTGGACGCCGTGGCCAGCACGCGGGCGCCGTCCTCCGAAAACAGCGTCGCATAGATGTGCAGGTTCGAGCGGTGCACCGCCAGCCGCGGCATGCGCTGCGTGGCGATGCGCAGGCGCGTCTGACGGGCGCGGCGCTGACGCTGTTGCTTCTTGTTCAGCATGCGATCCTCACTTCTTCTTGGTCTCCTTCAGCGAGACCTTCTCATCGGCATAGCGGATGCCCTTGCCCTTGTAAGGCTCGGGCGGACGAATGGCCCGCACCTCGGCGGCCACCTGCCCGACGATCTGACGATCGGCTCCCTTGATCACGATCTCCGTTTGCGTCGGGCACTCGACCTTGACGCCAGCAGGCATCTCCTTGACCACGGGGTGCGAATACCCCACCTGCAGATTCAATTTGGAGCCCTGGGCCTGAGCGCGAAAACCGACGCCAACCAGCGTCAGCCTCTTCTCGAATCCCTTGGTCACGCCGTTGACCATATTGGCGACCAACGCCCGGGCTGTCCCGGCCATTGCGTCGGCACCGGTGCTGTCGCCGACGGGGGCGAAGACAAGCTTCCCGTTCTCGTTCTTGACCGAGACGCGGCGGTTGAGCTGGCGCGTGAGCGTGCCCTGCACGCCCTTGACGCTGATCTGGCTGGACTGGATCGCCACATCGACGCCTTTCGGAACCGTGATGGGCATTTTGGCGACGCGAGACATGGTGGACCGACTCCTGCCTTTAAGCCACGACGCAGAGCACTTCACCGCCGATGCCGGCCTGGCGCGCCTTGCGGTCGGTCATCACGCCCTGCGGCGTCGTCACGATCGCCACGCCGAGGCCGTTCTGCACCTGCGGAATGTCGTGGCGCCCCTTGTAGACGCGCAGCCCGGGCCGACTCACTCGCTCGATGCGCTCGATCACGGGGCGCCCGGCGTAATACTTCAGTGCGATCTCGAGCTCGGGTTTGCCGCCTCCACTCTTGACGACAAAGCCGTCGATGTAGCCCTCGTCCTTCAGTACCTGGGCGATGGCGACCTTCAGCCTAGAGGACGGCATCGACACGACGGCCTTTTCCACCATCTGGGCATTTCTGATGCGCGTCAGCATGTCGCCGATGGGGTCACTCATGCTCATAGGGGGATCTCCTGCTCGTACCGGCTTACCAGCTCGCCTTGACGACACCCGGAATGTCGCCCTTGAAAGCCAGCTCACGGATCTTGCTTCGGGCCAGGCCGAACTTGCGGAAGGTGCCACGCGGACGGCCGGTGATGCCACAACGGTTTCGCTGGCGAATCGGGCTGGCGTTGCGCGGCAGTCTCTGGAGCTCCAACCGCGCGGCAAAGCGCTCCTCCTCCGAGCGCTTGGCATCGCCAATGATCGACTTCAGTTCGGCGTACTTCTTTGCGTATTTCGCGACCAGCCGGGTGCGCTTCAATTCGCGCTGTTTGAGCGAGAGTTTGGCCATAAAGGTCGCCTCAGTTCTTGAAGGGAAACTTGAATGATGCGAGCAACGCCCTGCACTCGTCATCGGTCTTCGCCGTTGTCGTGATGCTGACGTTCAGGCCGCGCAGTGCATCGATCTTGTCGTAGTCGATCTCCGGAAAGATGATCTGTTCCTTGATGCCAACGCTGTAGTTGCCGCGGCCATCGAACGAACGCCCCGAAACGCCCCGGAAATCGCGCACGCGCGGCAAGGCCACTGTCACCAGCCGGTCGAGAAACTCGTACATCCGCACGCCGCGCAGCGTGACCATGCATCCGACTGGCACGTTCTCACGGATCTTGAACGCGGCAATCGCCTTGCGCGACTTGGTGACCACCGGCTTCTGTCCGGCGATCTTCGTCAGGTCGGCCACGGCGTTGTCCATCACCTTCTTGTCCGCAACCGCCTCACCGACCCCCATGTTGAGAGTGATCTTCGTCAAGCGTGGCACTTGCATGACGGTCTTGAAGCCAAACTTCTCCATCAGCTGGGGGACGATCGTCTCGCGGAAGTACGTCTGCAGTCGCGGCGGCCGCGCCGGCCGCGTCTCGACAGCGGGCGCCTTCACCGCGGCCGCTTCCTTGCGCGCAGACTTTTCCTTCGCCGCCGTCTTGTCCTTTGCCCCGGCCTTCTCCTTTGGCGCGGACTTTTCCTTGGCAACGGTCTTCTCGTTGGTGGCCATGCTCGCCCCTTTACGCCTTGATCACCTGGCCGCTGGACTTGAAGACGCGGGTGCGCGTTACCTTGTCCGTCTTGGGGTCCCTGCCAAGCTTGATGCCCACGCGGTCAGCCTTGCCGGTGGACGGGTTGAAGATCGCCACGTTGGACTGGTGGATCGGCATCACCTTGTCGATCACGCCTCCGGTCGTTCCCTTGAGCGGGTTCGGCTTGACGTGCTTCTTGACGATATTGACGCCTTCGACCGTGAGATGCTCGTCGTCGACGCGAGCGACCACGGTGCCACGCTTGCCCTTGTTGCGGCCGGCAATCACGATGACCTGATCGCCCTTGCGAATCTTGTTCATGGCCGATTCCTTCGACACGAAATCTGTCAGATCACTTCGGGCGCGAGCGAGACGATCTTCATGAAACGCTCGGAGCGCAGCTCGCGCGTCACCGGACCGAAGATGCGCGTGCCAATCGGCTCGAGCTTGGCGTTGAGCAGCACGGCGGCGTTGCCGTCGAACTTGACGAGCGACCCATCCGGGCGCCGCACACCCTTGGCCGTACGCACGACAACCGCGTGGTAAATCTCGCCCTTCTTGACGCGACCGCGGGGCGCTGCCTCCTTGACGGACACTTTGATGACGTCGCCAATGCCCGCGTATCGGCGCTTGGACCCGCCGAGCACCTTGATGCACATGACGGACTTCGCGCCCGTGTTGTCCGCGACGTCGAGTCGCGATTGCATTTGGATCATGTCTATCCCCAACTTCTCCCGCTGCGTGCCGCTGTTCGAGCCAGCACAACGCGGTCAGTCTTGGGCCCGTGGACCCGGGTGACGCTTGCGACACCCGGGCAAGAAGGGCGGTACCGGAACGTCGCCCATTCCCGTACGGGAATGGGTTGCTTACCGGAAGCCCGAAATTATACGCACATCCGCCGCGCCGCGCCGCGCCGGCGCCAACGGCACCCCAGCCCCGGCTCAGCCCGCGCCCCGCGCCTGCCGCAGCAGGGTGGCCGCATCGCTGACCTCGAACTTCCCGGGCGCTTCGACGTTGAGCGCCTTGACGATCCCGTCCTTGACGAGCATCGAGTAGCGCATCGAGCGCAGACCCATCCCGCTCGCACTACGGTCCACAGAGAGCCCGGCCGCGCGGGTGAAGTCGGCATTGCCGTCGGCCATCATGCGCACCTTGCCGTCGGTCTTCTGGTCGCGGCCCCAGGCACCCATGACGTAGGCATCGTTGACCGAGATGCACCATATCTCGGCAACTCCGGCCGCCTTGAACGCCGCAGCGTTCTCGATGAAGCCGGGCAAATGCTTGGCCGAGCAGGTCGGCGTGAATGCGCCGGGCAGACCGAGGATGGCGATCGTCTTGCCGGCGGCGGACTTCTGGATGTCGAAGCTGTTCGGTCCGAGCGAGCATCCCTCGCCTTCGACCTCGATGTACTCCTGCAGGCTGCCCGCTGGAAGTCTGTCTCCGATCTTGATCACTTTGGCCTCCGCAATCGAATCAGGAAAGAGACGTGTCGCCGCCCCGACTACGGCCACCTGCCCAGACGGCGCACCGCTGCAACGGCTCTGCGGTGCGCGGGCCCTATGGGGTCACACGGCGCGCGCTTTCTCGATCAGCCGGGTCACCACCCATGACTTCGTCCTCGAGATCGGCCTGCTCTCAGTGATCTCGACCATATCGCCCAGCTTGTATTCGCCCTTCTCGTCATGTGCGTGATACTTGCTCGAGCGCATGACAATCTTTCCGTACAGCTCGTGTTTGACGCGCCGCTCAACCAGCACCGTCACGGTCTTGGCGCGCTTGTCGCTGACGACCCGGCCCACGAAGCAGCGGACCGCCTTCGTCTTGGTCTCATCGGCCTGCGTCATTTCGCGGCCCCCTTCTTCTTCTCGGCCAGTATGGTCCGCGCCCGCGCAATGTCGCGCCGGGTCCGCCCCAACTGAGCGTTGTTGCTCAACTGCTGTGTGGCCTTCTGCATGCGCAGGTTGAAGTGCGCCTTGAGCAGTTCGGAAATCTCTTTCTCGAGCGCCGGCACGTCCTTGGCGCGGAGTTCGGATGCCTTCATGGGGATCCCTCGTTTCAGACGCCGAGCTGACGGGCGACGAAGGTACACCGCAGCGGTAGTTTGGCTGCCGCGAGCGTAAATGCCTCGCGCGCGAGCGACTCGGTCACACCGTTGAGCTCGTAGAGCACCTTGCCCGGTTTGATCTCGGCAACCCAGAATTCTGGATTGCCCTTGCCGTTGCCCATGCGAACCTCGGCTGGCTTTTGCGAGACCGGCTTGTCCGGAAAGATGCGGATGAAGACCCGGCCACCGCGCTTGATGTGACGGCTGATTGCCCGCCGGGCCGCCTCGATCTGGCGCGCGGTCAGGCGGCCGCGTTCGGTCGCCTTCAGACCGAAATCGCCGAACGAGACCGCCGCACCGCGCGTTGCGATGCCGGTGTTGCGGCCTTTTTGCTCCTTGCGGAACTTGCGACGAGCGGGTTGAAGCATGCTTACTCTCCTTTGCCTCCGGCCTTGCCCGCCTCGGGGGACGCCGCCGTCACCTTGCGCACGCGCTTGACGACGGGCGCCTTGGTCGGCGGCGCCGCACCAGGTTCCAGCGGCTTCTCGGCCGCCTCAGCGGCCACCGGAGCCTGCCGCGGCGCACGCTCACCGGCCGGGGGACGTCCACGGCCACCGCCCGGAGCACCGGGGCGCGCGGCACGGCGCGGGCGACGGTCTTCTTCCGCCGATTCGACCTTGCCAACGCCCGGCGCCTCGCCCTGACCCAGGCGATCGCCGCGATAGACCCATACCTTGACCCCGATCACACCGTATGTGGTCTTGGCCTCGGAGAAGCCATAGTCAATGTCGGCCTTCAGCGTGTGCAGCGGCACGCGTCCTTCGCGATACCACTCGGTGCGCGCGATCTCGATCCCGTTGAGGCGGCCCGCGCTCATGATCTTGACGCCCTGCGCGCCCAGGCGCATCGCGTTCTGCATGGCGCGTTTCATTGCACGCCGGAACATGATGCGCTTCTCGAGTTGCTGGGTGATCGAGTCCGCGATCAGCTGGGCATCGATCTCGGGTTTGCGGATCTCCTCGATATTGACAGCCACCGGCACGCCCAGCCGCTTGGTCAGTTCGGCCTTGAGGTTCTCAATGTCCTCGCCCTTCTTGCCAATCACCACTCCCGGCCGGGCCGAGAAGATGGTGATGCGCGCATTCTTGGCCGGTCGCTCGATCGTGATCCGCGACACCGCGGCGTTCCTCAGCCGCTTCTTCAGATACTCGCGCACCTGCAGGTCCTCGGCGAGCATCTGGCTGAAGTTGCGGTTTGATGCGAACCAGCGAGACGTCCACGCGCGCGTGACGGGCAGGCGGAAACCGGTCGGATGGATCTTCTGTCCCATGCTCTTGTCTTCCCTTGCCGTCAGTCGCCGACGGTCACGTAGATGTGGGCCGTTGGCTTGCTGATGCGGTTGCCGCGGCCCTTGGCACGCGCGGCGAACCGCTGCAGCGACGCCCCCTGCTCGACGCGGATGGCCTTCACCCGCAGCTCGTCGATGTCAGCGCCGTCATTGTGTTCGGCATTGGCAATCGCACTCTCGAGCGCCTTCTTGATGATGCCGGCGGCGCGCCTGGGCGTGTAGGCCAGGATATTGAGCGCCTGATCGACCTTCTTGCCACGAATCAGGTCGGCCACCAGCCGGCCCTTATAGGCCGACAGGCGCACGCCCCGAACGATTGCTCTGGTTTCCATCGTCGTCGCCCTTGGTGTTGCCTACTTCTTGACCTTCTTGTCCGCGGGATGGCCCTTGAACGTACGCGTCATCGCGAACTCGCCCAGCTTGTGCCCGACCATCTGGTCGCTCACGTAGACCGGCACATGCTGCTTCCCGTTGTGGACCGCGATCGTCAACCCGATGAACTCGGGCAGGACCGTCGACCGACGCGACCAGGTCTTGATGGGCTTCTTGTCCTTGGATGCCGCCGCCTTTTCGACCTTGATCAGCAGGTGATGGTCGACGAAAGGACCTTTCTTGAGGGAACGTGACATGGCGCTCTTCTCGCTTGTCGTTACTTCTTGCGACGCGCGACGATGAACGTCTGCGTGCGCTTGTTGCGGCGGGTGCGATACCCCTTGGTCAGGGTACTCCATGGAGACACCGGCGCCTGGGCCTCGCCGGTCCGGCCTTCGCCGCCACCGTGCGGATGGTCAACCGGATTCATGGCCACGCCACGCACCGTCGGGCGGATGCCCTTCCAGCGGCGCGCCCCGGCCTTGCCGTAGTGACGCAGGCTGTGCTCCTCGTTGGAGACCTCGCCGATGGTTGCGCGGCAGTCAATGTGCACGCGGCGAACCTCGCCTGACCGCAGGCGCAGTTGCGCGTAAGTCCCCTCGCGCGCCATCAGCGTGACTGAAGCGCCGGCCGACCGCGCGATCTGCGCACCCTTGCCGGGAAGCAGCTCGACGCAATGAATGATCGAGCCGACCGGAATGTTGCGAATCGGCAGCGTGTTGCCCGCCTTGATCGGCGACTCGGCACCCGAGACGATCGTCGATCCGACCTCCAGTCCGCGCGGCGCCACAATGTACCGGCGCTCGCCGTCGGCATAGCAGACCAATGCAATGTGGGCGGTCCGGTTCGGGTCGTACTCAATCCGCTCGACCTTGGCCGGGACACCATCCTTCGCGCGCTTGAAGTCGACGACACGATAGTGGTGCTTGTGGCCGCCGCCTTTGTGGCGCATCGTGATGTGCCCGTTGTTGTTGCGGCCGGCCTTCTGCTTCTGCGGCTCGAGCAACGATGCCTCCGGAGCACCCTTGTGCAGATGCTTGTGCACCACCTTGACCACCGCGCGGCGGCCGGGCGACGTGGGCTTTACCTTGACGATCGCCATGATTACGCGCCCCCTCCAGCGAAGTTGAGCTCCTGGCCTTCCTTGAGCGAGACGTAAGCCTTCTTGACGTGGTCACGACGCCCGATCGAACGCCCGAAGCGCTTGACCTTGCCCTTCTGGTTGACGGTGCGCACCGATTCGACTTCGACCTTGAACATCCGCTCGACAGCCGCCTTGATTTCGGGCTTCGTGGCGTTACGCAACACCTTGAAGAGCACCTGGTTGTTCTTCTCTGCAGCGGCAGTCGCCTTCTCGGAGACGATCGGTGCGACGAGCACCTGGGCGAGCCGCCCCTCGTCAAACTTCGCGGCATGGGCGCTCATGCGTACATCTCCTGCAGCTTTTCAATCGCCCCCTTGGTCACCAGCACTTTCTTGTAATACACCAACGACAGCGGGTCGACGTGGCGCGGCTCGACCACCAGCACGTTCGCGAGATTGCGCGAGGCGAGCAGCAGGTTCTCATCGACGGCGTCGGCGATCACCATGACCGAATCCAGCCCCATCGCCTTGAGCTTCTGCGCCAGCAGCTTGGTCTTGGGCGCATCGACCTTCAGCGAGTCCACCACGGCGAGGCGTCCGTCGCGGGCCAGCTGCGACAGGATCGACGTCATGCCCGCGCGGTACATTTTCTTGTTGACCTTATGCGAGAAGTTTTCTTGCGGCGTGCTTGGAAAGATGCGCCCGCCCCCTCGCCACAACGGCGAAGAGTTCATGCCCGCACGCGCCCGGCCGGTTCCCTTCTGGCGCCAGGGCTTCTTGGTCGAATGCGTCACGGCGCCGCGGTCCTTCTGCGCACGCGTGCCCTGACGCGCGTTAGCCTGGTAAGCCACAACGATCTGGTGCACCAGCGCCTCGTTGTAGTCACGCGCGAAGACCGTGTCTGGTGCGTCGACCTTCGCCGTCGCCTGGCCCTGTTCGTTTAGCAGCTCGAGTTGCATCACTGAGCCCCCTTCGCCGCCTTGGCCTTCACGGCCGGACGCACGACGACGTGCCCGTTCTTCGCACCCGGCACCGCCCCCCTGATCAGCAGAAGCTGGCGCGCCTCGTCGACCCGAACGACGTCGAGGTTCTGCGTGGTTGTCGTGGCATCGCCCAGATGGCCTGTCATCTTCTTGCCCGGAAACACGCGCCCCGGGTCTTGCGCCATCGAGATCGAGCCGGGAACGTTGTGCGAGCGGCTATTGCCGTGCGACGCGCGCTGCGATCTGAAGTTGTGACGTTTGATCGTGCCGGCAAAGCCCTTGCCGATCGAAGTGCCCTGCACGTCGACCTTCTGACCGGCCGCGAAAAGGGTCACCGGGAGCGTCGCCCCGGGCGGGTACTGGCCGGCCACGTCGGCATCGACGCGAAATTCACGCAGGACTTCGCCAGCCTCGACTCCGGCCTTGGCCAGATGCCCCGCTTCGGGCTTGTTCACACGCGAGGCCTTGCGCGTCCCGAACGCGACCTGCACAGCGGTATAGCCGTCGGTCTCGACGGTCTTCACCTGGGCGACGCGATTGTTGGACACGTCGAGCACGGTCACAGGGACGGCATCGCCGTCATCCGTGAAGATGCGCGTCATGCCCACCTTGCGGCCCAGCAATCCGAGGCGATTGCTCAGACTCATGACTGTTCTCCAGCCCCTCCGTGCGGGGAGCCTTTGTTTCACATGCCCGACATCGATTGGCCGGGCTGGTCGAGGCCAAGGGCCTGCTGCGAGGCAAGCCGCTTTGCGGAAAGCATTAAAGTTTAGCAGAACTCGGGTCGCCGCCGGCGGGCGCCGCAGCGTCTGGCCAAGTCCTACTGCAACTTGATTTCCACGTCGACGCCGGCCGGCAAATCGAGCCTCATCAGCGCATCGACCGTCTTGTCGGTCGGATCGACGATATCCATCAATCGCTGGTGCGTCCGGATCTCAAGCTGGTCCCGGGAGGTCTTGTTGACGTGCGGTGAGCGCAGGATGTCAAAGCGCTGCTGGCGCGTGGGTAGGGGCACGGGGCCCCTGACGATGGCGCCGGTGCGCTTGGCCGTGTCGACGATCTCGAGCGCCGACTGGTCGATCAGCTTGTAGTCGAATGCCTTCAGGCGAATCCGGATCTTTTGTTTCTGCATGGTGATTCCTAAAGAGCGGTGCGGCCGCAGGGCCGCGTCAAGGGACGCAATGCGGGGAGCGCCAAAGCCGACAGGTCAGGGGCCCCGGGCGTATCCCCGTGGGGGCGGTCGGGACACCGGGCCGCAGGCGGCGGCGCGCGGAGCCCCGGCACCCTGCGTCATTCGATGATCTTTGCCACGACGCCGGCGCCCACGGTGCGTCCGCCTTCGCGGATCGCAAAGCGCAGGCCCTCTTCCATCGCAATGGGGGCAATGAGCTTGACCGTCATGGTCACGTTGTCCCCCGGCATCACCATCTCCTTGTCCTTGGGCAGCTCCACCGCCCCGGTCACGTCGGTGGTGCGGAAGTAAAACTGCGGCCGGTAGTTGTTGAAAAACGGCGTGTGCCGCCCGCCCTCTTCCTTGGACAGCACGTAGACCTCGGCGTTGAAGTGCGTGTGCGGCGTGATCGAGCCCGGCTTGGCCAGCACCTGCCCGCGCTCGACCTCCTCGCGCTTGGTGCCGCGCAGCAAGATGCCCACGTTGTCCCCGGCCTGCCCCTGGTCCAGCAGCTTGCGAAACATCTCCACGCCCGTGCAGGTGGTCTTCAGCGTCGGACGGATGCCCACGATCTCGATCTCGTCGCCCACCTTGACGACCCCGCGCTCCACCCGGCCCGTGACCACCGTGCCACGCCCGGAAATGCTGAACACGTCCTCCACCGGCATCAAAAAGGTGCCGTCGATGGCCCGCTGGGGCGTGGGAATGTAGCTGTCCAGCGCCTCGGCCAACTTGATGATCGAGCCCTCGCCCAGCTCACCCTTGTCACCCTCCATCGCCAGCTTGGCACTGCCCTTGATGATCGGCGTGTCGTCACCCGGAAAGTCGTACTTGCTCAGCAGCTCGCGCACCTCCATCTCCACCAGCTCGAGCAGCTCGGCATCGTCAACCATGTCGCACTTGTTCATGTACACCACGATGTAGGGCACCCCCACCTGGCGCGCCAGCAAAATGTGCTCGCGCGTCTGCGGCATCGGCCCGTCAGCAGCCGACACCACCAGAATCGCCCCGTCCATCTGCGCCGCCCCGGTGATCATGTTCTTGATGTAGTCCGCGTGCCCCGGACAGTCCACGTGCGCATAGTGCCGGTTGGCCGTCTCGTACTCCACGTGCGCGGTGTTGATCGTGATGCCGCGCGCCTTCTCCTCGGGCGCCGCATCAATCTGCTCGTACGCCTTGGCCTCTCCCCCGTACTTGCTCGCCAGCACCGACGTGATCGCCGCCGTCAGCGTCGTCTTGCCATGGTCCACGTGCCCAATCGTGCCCACATTCACGTGCGGCTTGGTCCGTTCAAATTTGCTTTTTGCCATTGCAGTTCTCCGTATCGATCAAAGAGCGAGGCCGGTGATCCTGTTTAAGGTCTCCCGCGGGGCGGGCTTCCGTCCGCCACCAGCAATCGGACGGCACCCCGCCGAAGACCAGCTACAACTTGCCGCGCCGCCACGGCGACGCCTCAACGACGATTCACCTACTTCCCGCGCGCGGTGATGATCGCGTCGGCCACGTTCTTGGGCGCCTCGGCGTAATGCTTGAACTCCATCGTATAGGTTGCACGGCCCTGCGACATCGAGCGCAGCGTCGTCGAATAGCCGAACATCTCCGACAGTGGCACTTCGGCTTTGATGATCTTCCCCCCGCCCGGCATCTCATCCATACCCTGCACCATGCCGCGGCGTGACGAAAGATCACCCATCACTGCGCCGGCATAGTCCTCGGGCGTTTCGACCTCGACGGCCATCATCGGTTCGAGCAGCGCGGGGTTCGCCTTGCGGCAGGCCTCCTTGAATCCAATCGAGGCGGCCATCTTGAACGCATTCTCGTTCGAGTCTACCTCGTGGTACGAGCCGAAAGTCAGGGTGACCTTGACGTCGACCACCGGGTAGCCTGCGAGAACGCCATTGGGCAGCGAGTCCTCGATGCCCTTCTTGACCGCGGGGATGAATTCGCGAGGCACCACGCCGCCCTTGATGGCGTCGACGAACTCGAATCCCTTGCCCGGCGCGTGGGGTTCCAACTTGAGGACGACGTGGCCGTACTGCCCCTTGCCACCGGACTGGCGGACGAATTTGCCTTCGACGTCGGAAATTTCCCTGCGGATCGTTTCGCGGTACGCCACCTGCGGCTTTCCGACGTTGGCCTCGACGCCGAATTCCCGCCGCATCCGGTCGACGATGATCTCCAGGTGCAATTCACCCATGCCGGAGATGATCGTCTGTCCGCTTTCCTCGTCGGAGCGGACGCGAAACGACGGATCCTCCTGGGCCAGCCGCCCCAGTGCGATACCCATCTTCTCCTGGTCGGCCTTGGTCTTGGGCTCGACCGCCTGTGAGATGACGGGCTCGGGGAAGACCATCTTCTCCAGCGTTATGATCGATTCCGGATCGCAAAGCGTCTCGCCGGTGCTGACCTCTTTGAGCCCCACGCAGGCCGCGATGTCGCCGGCGAGGATCTCCTTGATCTCCTCGCGCTGGTTGGCGTGCATCTGCAGGATGCGGCCGATGCGCTCCTTCTTGCCACGCACCGGGTTGTAGACCGCGTCACCAGACTTCAGGACGCCCGAATAGACGCGCACGAATGTCAGCTGCCCGACATAGGGATCGGTCATCAGCTTGAAGGCAAGGGCCGAGAACTTCTCGTTGTCGTCCGCTCTACGTAGAGTCTCCTTGTCGTTGACATCGATTCCCGGTACCGGCGGGATGTCGACGGGCGATGGCAGGAACTCGACCACCGCGTCGAGCATCCGCTGCACGCCCTTGTTCTTGAACGCGGTGCCGCACAGCATCGGCTGAATCTCGGTGGCGATCGTGCGGGCGCGAAGTCCGCGCTTGACCTCCTCTTCGGACAGGTCCCCCGACTCGAGGTACTTGTTCATCAACTCTTCGTTCGCCTCGGCCGCCGCCTCGACCATGTACTCGCGCCATTTCTTCGCCTCGGCCAGCAGGTCAGCCGGAATGTTGCCGTAATCGAATTTCATGCCCTGCGTGGCCTCATCCCAGATGATCGACTTCATCTTGATGAGGTCGATGACGCCGGTGAACCGCTCCTCGGCGCCGATCGGCACCACGATCGGCACCGGATTGGCCTTCAGGCGCGTCTTCATCTGGTCGTAGACCTTGAAGAAGTCGGCGCCGGTGCGGTCCATCTTGTTGACGAAGGCCAGCCGCGGCACCTTGTACTTGTTCGCCTGCCGCCAGACGGTCTCCGACTGCGGCTGCACACCGCCGACGGCACAGTACACCATGCATGCGCCGTCGAGCACGCGCATCGAGCGCTCGACCTCGATCGTGAAGTCGACGTGACCCGGCGTGTCGATGATGTTGATGCGGTGCTCCGGGAACGACAGGTCCATGCCCTTCCAAAAGCAGGTCGTTGCCGCCGATGTGATCGTGATGCCGCGCTCCTGCTCCTGCTCCATCCAGTCCATCGTCGCCGCGCCGTCGTGTACTTCGCCGATCTTGTGGTTCACGCCGGTGTAGTACAGGATGCGCTCGGTGGTCGTGGTCTTTCCGGCATCGATGTGCGCTGAGATACCAATGTTCCGGTAGCGCTCGATCGGGGTCTTGCGGGCCATGTTGATCTCCAGATGCAGGAGCCGCCTCCGGGTTGGTAATAACCCGTAGAGGCGGCCGCGGCCGGGTTCAGAATCGGAAGTGCGAGAACGCCTTGTTCGCCTCGGCCATGCGGTGTACTTCGTCGCGCTTCTTCATCGCGCCGCCGCGGCCCTCGCTCGCCTCAAGCAGTTCGTTGGCGAGCCGGGCAGCCATCGACTTCTCGCTGCGCTTGCGCGCCGACTCTTTCAGCCAGCGCATCGCCAACGCGACCCGGCGGATCGGCCGCACCTCGATCGGTACCTGGTAGTTCGCGCCCCCGACACGCCGCGACTTGACCTCGACCATGGGTTTGACGTTGTTCAGCGCGGTCATGAAGATCTCAAGCGGATCCTTGCCCGCCTTCTTCTCGACCTGGTCGAGCGCGCCGTAGATGATCCGCTCGGCCACGGCCTTCTTGCCGGACTCCATCACGACGTTCATGAACTTGGATAGGTCGACCGAGCCGAACTTGGGGTCCGGCAGGATTTCGCGCTTTGGAACTTCGCGGCGACGTGGCATGGAACGCTTCCTTCTTCAGCTTCAGTTGGGTCGGCCTTATTGGCCCCGCCTCGAAAGACCACGGCGAGCGGGTCTTTCACTTACTGACCGATGCAACCACTGCATCGGTCCGCTTCCTCGGCCGGCCACCAGACCGGCCGTCCTGTCTATCGCAAGCGTCAGGCCTTCTTGGGGCGCTTGGCGCCGTATTTGGAGCGCGACTGCTTGCGATCCTTGACCCCCTGGAGGTCGAGCGAGCCACGCACGATGTGGTAGCGCACCCCCGGGAGGTCCTTCACCCGGCCACCGCGCACCAGCACCACGCTGTGTTCCTGGAGGTTGTGGCCCTCGCCGCCGATGTACGAGATCACCTCGAATCCGTTTGTCAACCGGACCTTGGCAACCTTGCGCAGCGCCGAATTCGGCTTCTTGGGCGTGGTCGTGTAGACGCGGGTGCACACGCCTCTGCGTTGAGGCCCTCCCTGCATCGCCGGCGACTTCGACTTGACAATCTCGGTGCGTCGTCCCTGACGCACCAGTTGGTTGATGGTTGGCATAGATGACGTTTCCCTAGAACTCGCTTGGGGTGCCGCCACGGGGCGAGGCGCTGGTCTCTTCCGGGAAATCGCCGAGCACCCTAGGACACTGCGCGGCCCGCGGACGAACGATACCCATCCTCGCTCATCGACCCAGCCCCTGCTAACGTAGGAAAGACTGAATCAGGTTGCGGACTTCGCGCACCGTGCGCCACGGGGCGCGGCATTACCTGCGGAAAGCTTTTCATTATATTCACATCCGCCTCAGCGCTGAGTCGGCCAGCTCTCGAGCGGGGCGGCCGTCGCGCACCCGGCACTCGCCCATCCTGCGCAGGGGCTGTCCTTCACCGCAGTGGCCCGCAGCCATGAACGACTCTGGCGCGGTACCCAGCGTCGTGCTCGACACGAACGTACTGCTCGACTGGCTGGTCTTCCGCGATGCCGGCGTGGCCCATCTTGCCCGCAGCGTTGAAAGGGGGGCCATCCGATGGATCATCACCGCGCCGATGGCAGCAGAACTTCGCAGCGCGCTCACCCGACCGGAATTGGTGCGCTGGCAACCGGACATTGCCGGCGTCGAGGCGGCGTTGGAGCGCTGGGCCGTGCTGCTGTCGGCCCCGCGGCTCGACCCCGCCGTGCACTGCCCCAGGTGTAGCGATCGGTCAGACCAGATGTTCATCGACTTGGCAGTGGGTGCTGCGGCCCGCTGGCTGGTCACCCGCGACCGCGCCCTGCTTCGGCTGGCGCGCACGGCCCGCCCGCTCGCGGTGGCGATCGTTGCACCGCAGCGGTGGCCGGCGCCTTGAACGGCGCAAGCCGCACACGAAAACCAAAGAACAACGGGGGCGGGGCCGCCCGGCGGCCCGCGCCCCCTGCACCGCCGCCAACGGCGGCGAGGTCAAGACTCGCTCGTGTCGCTGACGCCCACGTCGCCGGCGGCCGCATCGATGCTCGCAAGCTGCGCGGCGGCCAATTCCTCGGCCTCCTGCAGCGCGATGGCGCGGCGCTCCGATTCGTCCATCTCCTCCTTGGCCTTGCGCGCGGCATGGAAGGCCATGCCCGTTCCAGCGGGGATCAGACGCCCGACGATCACGTTCTCCTTCAGTCCGCGCAGCTCATCGCGTTTGCCCATGATCGCGGCCTCGGTCAGCACCCGAGTCGTCTCCTGGAACGAGGCAGCCGAGATGAACGAGTCGGTCGAAAGCGAAGCCTTCGTGATGCCGAGCAGGAGGTCCGCGTGGGTGGCAGGCACCTTACCTTCGGCACGCAGCTTGTCGTTGGTGCCCAGCAGCTCCGAGCGCTCGACCTGTTCGCCAGCGAGGTAGCGGCTGTCGCCGGGTTCGGCGATCTGCACGCGTCGCAGCATCTGGCGCACGATCACCTCGATGTGCTTGTCGTTGATCTTGACACCCTGCAGGCGATAGACGTCTTGCACCTCGTCGACGATGTAGCGCGCGAGCTCCTCGATGCCCAGCAGGCGCAGAATGTCCTGCGGATCGGCGGAGCCGTCGACGATCAGCTCGCCGCGGTTGACCACCTGCCCCTCGTGCACCAGGATGTTCTTTTCCTTGGGCACCAGTTCCTCGTACACCTTGCCGTCCGGATCGGTGATCTGCAGACGCACTTTGCCCTTGGTTTCCTTGCCGAAGCTGATCGTGCCAGTGATCTCGGCCAGCGTGCCTTTGTCCTTCGGGCTGCGCGCCTCGAAAAGCTCTGCCACGCGCGGCAGGCCGCCGGTGATGTCGCGCGTCTTCTGACCTTCGACCGGGATGCGCGCCAAGACTTCACCGGGCGCGAGGTCCTCGCCGTCGCGTACCTGGATCAGCGCGCCGACCGGAAAGCCCACCGTCACCGAATGGTCGGTACCGGGAATCTTCACCTCGTTGCCGGCCGCGTCGAGCAGCTTGAGCTGCGGGCGCACGACCTTGATCGCGCCACGCCGCTTCGGGTCAATCACCACGAGCGTCGACAGGCCGGTGATCTCGTCGAGCTGCCGGGCGACGGTCACGCCTTCCTCGACATTTTCAAACTTGGCGCGACCCGCGAACTCGGTGATGATCGGTCGCGTCAGCGGATCCCAGCTGGCCAGCACGGTGCCGGCCTTGATCGACTGGTCCGACTTGACGCCCAGCGTTGCCCCATAAGGCACCTTGTGGCGCTCACGCTCTCGTCCGTGCGTGTCGAACACGACGATCTCTCCCGAGCGCGAGATCACCGCCAGTTCGCCCTTGCCGTTGGTGACGTAACGCATCGTGGTATTGAACCCGACCGTGCCGTCGCTCTTCGCTTCCACGGCGTTGGCGACCGCCGCGCGTGACGCTGCGCCACCGATGTGGAAGGTCCGCATCGTCAGCTGCGTCCCCGGCTCGCCGATCGACTGCGCGGCGATCACGCCCACCGCCTCGCCCACGTTGACGAGGCCACCACGACCGAGGTCACGGCCGTAGCACCGGGCGCACAGTCCGAATCGCGTGCCACAGGTCAGCGGCGTACGGACCTTGACTTCGTCGACCCCCGCGGCCTCGATCGCATCGAGCGCCTCCTCGTCCAGCATGTCACTGGGCGAAACCAGCACCGCCTGCGTCTCGGGATGCAGCACTTCGACGGCCGCGACGCGTCCGAGGATGCGGTCGCGCAGCGACTCGATGACCTCGCCACCTTCGACCAGTGCGCGCATGCTGATGCCGTTCTGCGTGCTGCAGTCCTCCTCGGTGACAACCAGGTCCTGCGTGACGTCGACCAGGCGGCGCGTCAGGTAACCCGAATTGGCCGTCTTCAACGCCGTGTCGGCCAGGCCCTTGCGCGCGCCGTGCGTGGAGATGAAGTACTGCAGCACGTTCAGGCCTTCCCGGAAGTTCGCGGTGATCGGGGTTTCGATGATCGATCCGTCCGGCTTGGCCATCAGGCCACGCATGCCCGCGAGCTGCCGAATCTGCGCGGCGCTGCCGCGAGCGCCCGAGTCGGCCATCATGTAGATGGAGTTGAACGATTCCTGATCGACCTCGCTGCCAGTGCGGTCCGTGACCTTCTCCTTGGCGAGCTGGCTCATCATCACCTTGCCGACTTCATCGCCGGTCTTGCCCCAGATGTCGACGACCTTGTTGTACCGCTCGCCTGCGGTCACCAGACCCGACACGTACTGCTGCTCGATCTCCTTGACCTCCTTCTCCGCGCGCTCGATCAGGCCGTACTTCTCCATGGGAACGCGCATGTCGTCGATCGAGATCGAAATGCCCGCGCGCGTGGCGAGACGGAAGCCGCTTTGCAGCAACTTGTCGGCGAAGATGACTGTCTCCTTCAGGCCGCAGCGGCGGAAACTCGCGTTGATCAGCCGCGAGATCTCCTTCTTCTTCAGCGCCTTGTTCATGTTGCTGAACGGCAGCCCCTTCGGAAGGATTTCCGACAGCAGCGCGCGGCCGACCGTGGTCTCGACCATCTGGGTCTCTGGGACGAACTCGCCGGTGGTCCTGTCCTTGACGTATTCGGTCAGGCGCACGCCGATGCGTGCAGTCAACTCGACCATGCCGTTGTCCAGCGCGCGCTGCACCTCGGCCACGTCGGCGAACACCATACCCTCGCCCTTGCCGTTCACGCGTTCACGGGTGGCGTAGTAAAGGCCCAGCACGACGTCCTGGCTCGGCACGATCGACGGCTCCCCGTTGGCCGGGAACAGCACGTTGTTGGTCGCGAGCATCAGCACGCGCGCTTCCATCTGCGCCTCGATCGAAAGCGGCACGTGCACCGCCATCTGGTCGCCGTCGAAGTCGGCGTTGAACGCGGCGCAGACCAGCGGATGCAGCTGGATGGCCTTGCCTTCGATCAGTACCGGCTCGAACGCCTGGATGCCGAGCCGGTGCAGCGTTGGCGCGCGGTTCAGCAGTACCGGATGTTCCTTGATCACCTCCTCGAGGATGTCCCACACCACCGGTGTGCCGGCCTCGACTTCCTTCTTGGCCGCCTTGATCGTCGTGGCAATGCCCATCGCTTCCAGGCGGCTGAAGATGAACGGCTTGAACAGCTCGAGCGCCATCAGCTTGGGCAAACCGCATTGATGCAGCTTGAGTGTCGGACCGACGACGATCACCGAGCGCCCCGAGTAGTCGACGCGCTTGCCCAGCAGGTTCTGGCGGAACCGGCCACCCTTGCCCTTGATCATGTCGGCGAGCGACTTCAGCGCGCGCTTGTTGGCGCCGGTCATCGCCTTGCCGCGGCGGCCGTTGTCGAGCAGGGAGTCCACCGCCTCCTGCAGCATGCGTTTCTCGTTGCGCACGATGATCTCGGGCGCCTTCAGCTCGAGCAGCCGCGCCAGCCGGTTGTTGCGGTTGATGACGCGGCGGTACAGGTCGTTCAAGTCCGAGGTCGCGAAGCGGCCGCCGTCCAGCGGGACAAGCGGTCGCAGGTCCGGCGGCAGCACCGGCAACACCTCCATGATCATCCATTGCGGCTTGATGCCCGACTTCTTGAAGGCCTCCATCACCTTCAGGCGCTTGGAGTTCTTCTTCACCTTGAGCTCGGAGCCGGTCATGTCGCCGCGCAGCTTCTCGATCTCGGCGTCAAGATCCATGTCCTCGAGCAACTTCTTGACGCCCTCGGCACCCATCATGGCGACGAACTCGTCCCCGTGCTCGCTGCGCTTGGCCTCGTAGTCGTCCTCGGACATGATGCTGAATTTCTTCAGCGGCGTCATGCCCGGGTCAACGACGACGTAGGCCTCGAAGTACAGCACGCGCTCGATGTCGCGCAGCGTCATGTCGAGCACCAAACCCAAGCGCGAGGGCAGGCTCTTGAGGAACCAGATGTGCGCGCAGGGCGCGGCCAAGTCGATGTGACCCATCCGCTCACGCCGCACCTTGGTCTGCGTGACCTCGACGCCGCACTTCTCGCAGATCACGCCACGGTGCTTCAGGCGCTTGTACTTGCCGCAGAGGCACTCGTAGTCCTTGATCGGGCCGAAGATCTTGGCGCAGAACAGGCCGTCGCGCTCGGGCTTGAAGGTGCGGTAGTTAATCGTCTCGGGCTTCTTCACCTCGCCGAACGACCACGACCGGATCTTCTCGGGCGACGCCAGCCCGATGTTGATCGCGTCGAAGTGTTCGTCGGGGGTGAACTGCTTGAAAAGGTCGAGTAGTCCCTTCATGGGGTTCTCCTAGATCCTGAAATCACGAATGGGAGCTGCGCGCTCCATGGTCGCCCTGGCTCGGGCTCCGTCGCTGTGCCAGCGACGAGCCCTCACGGGAAACGCGTCGAAGTCACTTCGCAGGTCCGTCATCAATTGCGTTCCAGCTCGATATCAATGCCCAGGGAGCGGATCTCCTTGACCAAGACGTTGAACGACTCCGGCATGCCGGCATCGATCGCGTGCTCGCCCTTGACGATGTTCTCGTAGACCTTCGTGCGGCCGTTCACGTCGTCGGATTTCACGGTGAGCATCTCCTGCAGCACGTAGCTCGCGCCGTAGGCTTCCAGTGCCCAGACCTCCATCTCGCCGAAGCGCTGACCGCCGAACTGCGCCTTGCCGCCCAGCGGTTGTTGCGTCACCAGGCTGTAGGGGCCCGTCGAACGCGCGTGCATCTTGTCATCGACGAGGTGGTGCAGCTTGAGGACGTGCATGTAGCCCACCGTGACCGGCCTTTCGAAGGCCTCGCCCGACCGGCCGTCGTACAGCGTCGCCTGGGTGCGCGTGGCCGTCAGGCCCTTTCGGTTGGCAACGTCCTGCGGATAGGCGAGCGCGAGCATGCGTCGGATCTCTTCCTCCTTTGCGCCGTCGAACACGGGCGTCGCAAACGGCACGCCCTGCGCGAGGTTGCCCGCCATCTCCAGAACCTGCTCGTCCGCCAGGGCCGACAGCTGCTCGGTCCTGCCGCCGCTCCTGTTGTAGAGCTCGTCGAGGAACTGGCGCACCTCCGCGACGCGCGCCTGCTCGCGCAGCATGTCTCCCAGCTGTTGCCCGATGCCCTTGGCCGCCCAGCCCAGATGCACCTCGAGCACCTGGCCGACGTTCATCCGCGACGGCACCCCCAGCGGATTGAGCACGATGTCCACCGGCGTGCCGTCGGCCATGTAAGGCATGTCCTCGACGGGCACGATCTTCGATACCACACCCTTGTTGCCGTGGCGGCCGGCCATCTTGTCGCCCGGCTGCAGGCGGCGCTTCACGGCGAGGTACACCTTGACCATCTTCAGCACACCGGCCGGCAGCTCGTCACCCTGCGTCAGCTTCTTTCGCTTTTCCTCGAACGCGAGGTCGAAGCTGTGACGCGTCTGCTCGAGCGAGTTCTTGATGCTCTCGAGCTGATTGGCGACGTCCTCGTCGGCCGGCCGGATGTCGAACCAGTGGTACTTCTCGACAGCGGCCAGGTACTCCTTGCCGATCACCGTGCCCTTGACGATGCGCTGCGGCCCGCCGTTCGCGACCTTGCCCACCAGCAGCTTCTCGATGCGGTCGAAGGCGTCGGCCTCGACGATGCGAAGCTGGTCATTGAGGTCGAGCCGGAAGCGCTTGAGCTCGTCGTCGATGATCTGCTGGGCACGTTTGTCGCGCTGGATGCCTTCACGGGTGAACACCTGAACGTCGATCACGGTGCCGTTGGTGCCCTGATCGACACGCAGCGAGGTGTCCTTCACGTCCGACGCCTTCTCCCCGAAGATCGCGCGCAGCAGTTTCTCTTCCGGTGTGAGCGTGGTTTCGCCCTTCGGCGTGACCTTGCCGACCAGTACGTCGCCCGGGTTGACC
This sequence comes from Burkholderiales bacterium, assembly GCA_020354665.1. GTDB lineage: Bacteria > Pseudomonadota > Gammaproteobacteria > Burkholderiales > Burkholderiaceae_C. The sequence continues at coordinate 894,766 of CP070653.1, read as the reverse complement.
TCAGCACCGATGTAGACGATCCCCGACTCATCCAGCCGCGCGAGCTGCTGCTCGGACAGGTTCGGAATGTCGCGCGTGATTTCCTCGGCGCCCAGCTTGGTGTCGCGCGCCATCACCACCAGCTCCTCGATGTGGATCGAGGTGTAGCGGTCTTCGCCGACGACGCGTTCGCTGATCAGGATCGAGTCCTCGAAGTTGTAGCCGTTCCAGGGCATGAACGCGACCAGCATGTTCTGGCCCAGCGCCAGCTCACCCAGGTCGGTGCTCGCGCCGTCAGCGATGACGTCGTTCGTAGCCACTGAGTCGCCGCGCTTGACGATCGGACGCTGGTGGATGTTGGTGTTTTGGTTCGACCGGTGGTACTTGATGAGGTTGTAGATGTCGACGCCGACCTCGCCGGCCATCGTCTCCGCGTCGTTGACCCGGATCACGATGCGGTTGGTGTCAACGTAGTCGACCACGCCACCGCGGCGGGCCGTCACGACGGTGCCCGAATCCTTGGCCGCCACGCGCTCGACGCCGGTGCCGACGAACGCCTTCTCGGGGCGCAGCGTGGGCACGGCCTGGCGCTGCATGTTGGCACCCATCAGCGCGCGGTTCGCGTCGTCGTGCTCCAGGAACGGCACCAGCGACGCCGCGACCGAAACGATCTGCGTCGGCGCAACGTCCATGTACTGGATGCGGTCAGGCGACGTCAAGACCGATTCGCCGTGCTCGCGCGCCGAGACCAGCTCGTCGGTCAACCGCCCCTGGCCGTCGAGCGACGCATTGGCCTGCGCGATCACGTACTTGCCTTCCTCGATCGCCGACAGGTAATCGATCTGGTCGGTCACCTTGCCGTCGGTCACCCGGCGGTACGGCGTCTCGAGGAAACCGTATTCGTTGAGCTGAGCATACAGAGCCAACGAGTTGATCAGGCCGATGTTCGGACCCTCGGGGGTCTCGATCGGACAGACCCGACCGTAGTGGGTCGGGTGCACGTCGCGCACCTCGAAACCTGCGCGCTCGCGTGTCAGCCCCCCCGGGCCGAGCGCCGAAACCCGCCGCTTGTGCGTGATCTCCGACAGCGGGTTCGTCTGGTCCATGAACTGGCTCAGCTGGCTCGCCCCGAAGAACTCCTTGAGCGCCGCCGAGATCGGCTTGGAGTTGATCAGGTCGTGCGGCATCAGGGCCTCGGTCTCGGCTTGGCCGAGACGCTCCTTCACGGCCTTCTCGATGCGGGCGAGTCCGGAGCGGTACTGGTTTTCCGCCAGCTCGCCGACGCAGCGCACGCGCCGGTTGCCGAGGTGGTCGATATCGTCCACCTCGCCCCGGCCGTTGCGCAGCTCGACGAGGATCTTGACGACATCGAGGATGTCATCGTTGCTCAACGTCATCGGTCCTTCGGGTGTGTCGCGACCGACGCGTGCGTTGAACTTCATGCGGCCGACCCGCGACAGGTCGTACGTATCCGCGCTGTAGAAGAGCCGGTGGAACAACGCCTGTACCGCATCCTCGGTGGGCGGTTCACCGGGACGCATCATCCGGTAGATCGCGACGCGGGCCGCGAGCTCGTCGGCCGTCTCGTCCATCGCCAGGGTCTGGCTGATGTAGCCCCCCTCGTCGAGCTCGTTAATGTAGAGGCACTGGATCTCCTTCAACCCAGCCGCGCGCAGCTTCTTGAGCAGTGACTCGGTCAGCTCGTCGTTGGCCTTCGCGACGATCTCTCCCGTTTCGCCATCGACCATGTTGCGTGCAAGCACGCGGCCGACGAGAAAGTCCTCCGGCACGCTGATAAACGACGTGCCGCTCTGCTCCAGTTGACGGACATGCCGCGCGGTGATGCGCTTGTCCTTCTCGACCACCACCGCCCCCGACTTGTCGGTGATGTCAAAGCGTGCGATCTCTCCGCGCAGCCGGTCCGCGACGAACTCCAGCTGCGCGCCCGATTCCATCAGGCGGAAGTTGTCGAAAACGAAGAAGTTCGCGAGGATCTGCTCCGGGTTGAGGCCGATCGCCTTGAGCAGGATGGTCACGGGCATCTTGCGCCGGCGATCGACCCGGAAGTACAGGATGTCCTTCGGGTCGAACTCGAAATCCAGCCAGGAGCCCCGGTAGGGAATGATGCGCGCGGAGAACAGCAGCTTGCCCGAAGAGTGGGTCTTGCCCTTGTCGTGCTCGAAGAACACGCCCGGCGAGCGGTGCAGCTGGCTCACGATGACGCGCTCGGTGCCGTTGACAATGAACGAACCGTAGTCGGTCATGAGCGGCACCTCGCCCATGTAGACCTCCTGCTCCTTGATCTCCTTGACGGTCTTCGGCGCGGCGGCCTCGCGGTCGTAGATGATCATCTGCAGCTTGGCGCGCACCGCCGCCGCGTAGGTCAGGCCACGCTGCTGGCACTCGCGCGTGTCGAACGGCGGCTTGGCGATGTTGTATTCGATGAAGCGCATCTCGACGTAGCCGTTGTGCGACACGATCGGGAACGCCGAAAGGAACGCCGCCTGCAGACCTTCGGGCTTGCGCTTGACCGGCGGCACGTCCTTCTGCAGATAGGCGACGTACGAGTCCTTCTGCATGGTCAGCAGGTAGGGAACCTCGAGCACGCTCTCGCGCTTGCCGAAGCTCTTGCGGATGCGCTTGCGCTCGGTGTAGGTATAAGGGATGGTTTGCTGCGCCATAAGTACTCCGTCTCAGGACACGCCGCGTGGCCCTAGCAACGCGTCCGTCGGCGACTGGCTGATCGGATGCCTCCTTTGCCGAGGAGGTGAGCCGGCCCGAGACGTTGCTCGGCCGGTCCGGTCTGGCACCCGAAGCTTGGTGGCTGGCCACTACCAGCCGCTGGCGGACAACCGAGGCGTTGCGCCTCAGTCCGACCAAACCCGTTCCCTGCAGTCGGTTCAGAGAACACTGCGAAACGCCGCTGAGCTGCGCTTCGCGCTGTTCTCGCCCGGCGAGCCGTGAGGCCGCCGCGCTAACGGATGGAGGCCCGAGGCGCCGAGCGCCCCGAGCCAGCCGTCAGTTACTTCAGTTCGGCCTTCGCCCCGGCATCCACGAGCTTCTTCATCGCGGCCTCGGCGTCGGCCTTGGCAATGCCTTCCTTGACCGGCTTGGGCGCACCATCGACGAGGTCTTTGGCCTCCTTCAAGCCCAGGCCAGTCAACTCGCGCACCGCCTTGATGACGGACACTTTGTTGGCTCCCGCCTCGAGGAGTTGCACGGTGAACTCGGTCTTCTCCTCAGCCGCGGGGGCGGCGGCGCCGCCCGCAGCGCCGCCGGCCGGTGCGGCCATCGCGGCGGCGGATACGCCGAACTTGTCCTCGATCGCCTTGACGAGGTCGTTGAGCTCCATCACGGACATGCCATCCAGTGCGGTCAGAAAGGCGTCTTTGTCGAATGCCATTGGAATTCCTCGATTTCAGTAAACGGTTGGTGTTGGTCTGGTCGCTTCAGCGCTCTCTCACGCCGCGGGGGCCGCGGCTTCCCCGCCGCCCCTTTTCTCTGCCAGCGCCGCGAGCACGCCCGCCATGCGCTGCACCGGCGACTTGAGCAATCCGGCCAGCTGCGCGAGCAAGACTTCCTTGCTCGGGATGGCGGCCAGCGCCTTCACGCCCTCCGCGTCCAGCGCCCTGCCGGCGTAGGCACCGGCTTTGACGATCAGCTTGTCGTTGGTCTTGGCGAACTCGGCGATGACCTTCGCCGCCGCGACAGCGTCCTGTGAAAAGCCGTAGATCAACGGGCCGGACATGGCCTCCGCGGCCACCTCGAACGGCGTACCTGCGACGGCGCGGCGCGCCAAGGTGTTCTTCAGCACGTGAAGGTACACACCCTTGGCACGCGCATCGACGCGCAGCTTGTTCAAGGCTTCCACGGTGAGGCCACGGTACTCGGCCAACGCCAACGTCTGCGACCGCGCAACTTGCGCGGTCACCTGCGTCACGACGGCTGCCTTCTCATTGCGATTAAGACTCAAGGTCTGCTCCTCACTTCAATTCGTGCCGGGCACGAAAGAACCCGGCACGCATACCCAGCGACCTTCTGTCTCGGACTCTTGCGTTCCGGGGCAGGGGATCGCCATCTGCGCTGGCTGCCTGGCCACTGCCTTCACAGCGACCTTCGATTACGGAGCGTCGATCGTGAATCTCGGCTCCACCAGCGGTCTTCGATGGCCCGCGGCGGCTCGCGCCGACGCAGCCCACCATTCCAACGGCCACACGCCAGACTGCAGCATTGCGGCTCGGTTCCATCTCAGGCGGCGGTCGTCGCTACAGCGATCGAGGCGACGTCCACGCGCGCGCCTATACCCATCGTCGACGACACCGCAACCTTGCGCAGGTAGATCCCCTTGCTCGAGGCCGGCTTGGCCTTGTTCAGCGCCTCGATCAGCGCGCGCAGATTGCCCGTGAGCTTCTCCGTGTCAAACGAGCGGCGGCCAATCGTGGCATGGATGATGCCCGCCTTGTCGACACGGAACTGCACCTGTCCAGCCTTGGCGTTCTTTACCGCAGTGGCCACGTCGGGGGTGACGGTACCCACCTTGGGATTGGGCATCAGCCCGCGTGGCCCCAGGATCTGACCCAGTGCACCGACCACGCGCATCGTGTCGGGTGATGCGATCACGACATCGAAATTGATGTTGCCGGCCTTGATTTCGGCGGCAAGGTCATCCATGCCGACGATGTCCGCACCGGCAGCCTTGGCCTCGTCGACCTTGGCTCCCTGAGCAAACACGGCCACCCGCTTGGTCTTGCCGGTGCCGTTGGGCAGCACGACCGCTCCGCGCACGACCTGATCGGACTTCTTGGGATCGACGCCCAGCTGGACCGCCACGTCGATCGACTCATCGAACTTGGCAAGCGCGCACTCCTTGACGATCCTGAGCGCGTCACTGATCGGGTAGAGCTTGAGGTTGTCCACCTTGCTGGCAACGGCCTTCTGGCGCTTCGTCAACTTGGCCATCTCACACCCCCTCCACGGTCACGCCCATCGAGCGGGCCGAACCGGCAATTGTCTTCACGGCAGCGTCGAGGTCGGCGGCGGTCAGATCCTTCATCTTGGCCTTTGCGATTTCCTCGAGCTGGGCGCGCGTGAGGTTGCCGACCTTCTCGAGGTGCGGCTTGCCCGACCCCTTTTCGAGCTTGATCGCTTTCTTGATCAGCACCGCGGCCGGTGGCGTCTTGATGACGAAACTGAACGACTTGTCCGCGTACGCGGTGATCACCACCGGCAGCATCAGCCCCGGCTCGACACTCTGCGTCTGCGCATTGAACGCCTTGCAGAACTCCATGATGTTCAGGCCGCGCTGACCCAGCGCCGGCCCGACAGGGGGCGAAGGATTGGCCTTGCCCGCAGGAATTTGCAGCTTGATGAAGCCGACGATCTTCTTGGCCATTTCTCAGTCTCCAGGTCAAGCAGGCCAGCCAGGCCTTGCTTGTTGAGTGCAAACGCGAAGGGCTGGCTACCTTCGCTCCTCGTGCCGGTATCTCGTCACCGGCGCAACGGATCGCGATCGGGCTCCTGAGGGCACCCCGCCCCACGACCGGGGCTCGTGTCCAGAGCGTTCACACCTTCTCGACCTGCGAGAAGTCGAGCTCCACCGGCGTCGCCCGCCCGAAGATCGTGACGCTCACCCGGACCTTGGACTTCTCGTAATTGACGTCCTCGATCGCGCCGTTGAAATCGGTGAACGGGCCTTCCTTGACGCGCACCAGCTCGCCGACCGTCCACTGCACCTTCGGTCGCGGCTTCTCGACACCCTCCTGCATCTGGTTGACGATCTTCATGACCTCGGCCTCGGAGATCGGGGCCGGGCGGTTCTTGGCGCCGCCGACAAAGCCCGTCACCTTGCTGGTGTGCTTGACCAAGTGCCAGGTGTCGTCGTCCATCTGCATTTCGACGAGTACGTAGCCGGGGAAGAACCGGCGCTCGGTGACCGATTTCTTGCCACCCTTGAGCTCGACCACCTCCTCCGTGGGTACGAGGATGCGGCCGAACTTGGACTGCATCCCCGCGCGATCGATTCGCTCGCGCAGGTTGCGCTCGACCGCCTTCTCCATGCCGGAATAGGCGTGCACGACATACCACCGCAGGTTGGACGGCGGCGGCGCAGCCTCGGCAGCAGCGTTTACGGCAGCGGGTTCAGTCATGTTCGTGTCCTCAGCGCCTCCAGCCCAAGATCAGGTCGTAGAGCACCCATTCCAGCGTCTTGTCCGTCAGCCACAGGAACAGTGCCATCACAAAGACGAATGCGAAGACGTAACCCGTCATCTGCAGCGCTTCCTTGCGCGTCGGCCAGACCACCTTGTTGACCTCGCGTACTGCCTCACGGCCGAACGCTATCAACTGCTTGCCAGCCTCGGAGAAGAAGAAGGTGACCACGGCCAACACCAGCAGCGCCAGGAGCACGGCCACGCGCAGCCACAGATCCTGCTTGGCCAGCAGATAGAAAGCCGCAAGCCCGCCGACCACGAGCGCGCCGGCCAGCGCGAGCTTGGCCTTCTCGGCGCCCGTGGTAACGGTTTCGACTTGCGCTTGCGTCATCGATGTCACTTTCGTGTCTCGTCCCGGCCCGCAACGGACCGCCTCGTCAGCGGGAGTGCGATGGCCCGGTTGAGAAAAGTCCGCGCTGTATGCCGATCGGCTGCTTGGCCGCCCTTTGAACCGCACCGCGGTGCGGACTTGGCAGGGGCAGAGGGAATCGAACCCCCAACCTTCGGTTTTGGAGACCGACGCTCTGCCAGTTGAGCTATACCCCTGCGGCCCTGCGACCCCTGGATAAGAATCACTCGATGATCTTTGCCACGACGCCGGCGCCCACGGTGCGTCCGCCTTCGCGGATCGCAAAGCGCAGGCCCTCTTCCATCGCAATGGGGGCAATGAGCTTGACCGTCATGGTCACGTTGTCCCCCGGCATCACCATCTCCTTG
>CP070653.1:869258-887761 GCA_020354665.1 Burkholderiales bacterium | reverse complement strand
GGTATCTGAGCGGGCATCTCGGTTTCGGCGAGAACCCCGAGACGCTCGAAATGACTTACTTCGCGACCAACTCGCGCACGATCGAGTCGATGAGCTTCGTCGCGCCGGCGGCCTACAGTCTCGAGCTGCTGATGCTGTGGACCGACAAGTCGCTGCACGTGAGCTTCGGCGTTGCCGCAGGGCTGGGCGTGGCGCTTGGTTCGCTCGCCTGGGCGCTCGCGTCGAGGAGCTTCCGCTGGGAAGGTTTTGCCTCGTTCGATGACCTGCGCAGGCACCTGCTCGGTGCGGTGCTGATGGGCTTCGGCGGCGTCACCGCCTTGGGCTGCACGGTCGGACAGGGCATCACCGGCGTGTCCACGCTGGCCATCGGCTCGTTCATCGCGTTGGCGTCGATCATCGGCGGCAGTGCGGCAACGTTGAAATACATCAGCTGGCGCGCTGAGCGCGAAGCCTGACGCCTTGGGCGAATCGGCTGGGCGGCGGCCGGCTGCGAGTGTCTTCTTTCTGGGGCGAAGGAGTTGACCGTGAAAGTGAGATTGAAGACTGCGCGTGCCGTCGCGTTGACTTGGTTGGTACCGGCGCTGGCGCTGGCAGCGGACCCGCCGTGGATCGACGAGGCGCGGTCGGTGGCCACCTCGGTGCCGCCGAAGCTGCTGTCGATATTGACCGCCGAGATCGCCAAAGGGGGGCCTGAAGGCGCGATCGCGGTGTGCCGGGACGAGGCGCCCAAGCTGGCGAAGGCGGCATCGGAGACGACCGGGTGGAAGGTGCGGCGCGTCAGCCTGCGCAACCGCAACCCCAAGGCCGTGCCCGACGCGTGGGAGCGCGCAACGCTCGAGGAATTCGACCGCCGCGCCGCCGCCGGCGCGAACCCGGCCTCGCTCGAACTTGCCGAAGCCGTGCAGGAAGACGGGCGCACCGTCTGGCGCTACATGCGTGCGCTGCCGGTACAGGAGTTCTGCCTGAACTGCCACGGCATGCCCGATCGACTGAGCCCCGCCGTCAAGGAGCGTCTGCGCGAGCTCTATCCGGACGACCAGGGCGTGGGCTATTCCGTGGGGCAGATCCGCGGCGCGATGACGATCAGCAAGCCGCAGTGAAACCGGGCCGCGAGGGACCGACGATGAGCGCGTACGCATTCGGCAAGACCGTCGCGATGGACTTCACCGCGGTCGTCGAAAGAGTCACCCAGGCCCTCGCGGAGGAAGGCTTTGGCGTGCTCACCGATATCGACGTGGCTGCGACGATGAAGAAGAAGCTCGGCGAGGACATGCGGCCGTTTCGCATCCTCGGCGCGTGCAACCCGCTGCTCGCGCACCGTGCGATCAGCGCAGAGCCCCAGATCGGCACGCTGCTGCCATGCAACGTGGTCGTCCGCGAGGACGCTGCTGGCAAGGTGCAGGTGGAGTTCATGGATCCGAACGCGGTGCTGCAGCTGGTCAATCGAGCGGAGGTGACGGCCGTGGCCGGCGAAGTTCGGCAGAAGCTCCAGCGCGTCTGCGACGCGGTCTAGCCGTCGCCGTCGGTGCGCCCCCCGCAGGCGTGCCGCAAACAATCGGGCGCGACGACGGGGTCGGAGGGTGCGAAGGCCCGCCTCGCTAGCGCGCCAGCCGCGGAGGTCAGCGTTGCTCGAGCACGGCGCGCGGGCTGGTGAGCACGCGCTCGATCGCTGTGCCAGCCTCGGGTCCGACGTTCGCGTGCAGCTCGAGCAGCTGCTCGGCGAGCCGTGTGAAATGTTCGCGTCCGCGCGCGATCATCGCCCTCATCAACCGACCGCCGTCGCCTTCGCGCCACGCATCGTAGGCGGCCGGCAGCACCGGACACAGTGCCTCGCGCACCCCGTCGAAGGTCGCGAACCAAAAGTGGATCGATGCACGCGCGTCCTGGTCGAGCAGCGACGGCAGCGTGACTTCGAAGTCCGCGAGCAGGTCGCGGACGGCGCGCACGTGCAGCTCGGTGCGGTGATTCGGCAGCGCCGACCGCAGCTCCGCCCACGCCGGCTCGAGCCAACGGCCCGCGCGGTGTTCGCCGAGCTCGTGCAGGACCAGCATCTCGCCCTGCTCGTCGAGCAGCTTCGGCAGCGCGCGGTGGAAGTCCCGGTCGAGCCCGTAGCTGTCGACGACCGCCTTGAAAGCACCGTCGGCGCGCTTGAGGCTGAACGATTCGAACTTCTCCCACACCCAACGGGCGAGCGACTCGCGGCGCAGGAGGACCACGTCGCCGAGCAGCGCCGCAGGCGGTGCGAACAGCCCACGCGCCCGTTCCCGGCCACAGACCTGCACGGTCACCCCGTCCGCCAGGCGCCGGGTCTCGAGGAGCTCGGCGAGAAAGAAGCCGGGCCGATCGGGCCCGGCCAAGCCGGCGCCGTATGCGAGACCGAGCGGCTCGAGCTGCGGGCGCAGCGCATCGGGGTCGAACGGGTTGCACGCGCCGGGCGCGGCGGGGCCGGGCAGTGCGACGAATTCGTGATCGGCGAGGTCGGCCCACGTGCGCTCGCGTTCGGCGATCCACGCGCCCACCGCGTCGCGCTCGAGCGGCGCACCCAAAGGCAGGCCTTGCTCCCAGCGGTAGAACTCGCGCATCTGCAGCAGGTACGTGCACAGCGTGAGATCCGCCGCGTGGCGCGCGTCGGCGATATGGCAGTTGGTCTGAACCGCGCATGTCAGCGCGGCCACGGCATCGCCCGACCGGCTCACGGCACCTGCCGGCGGCGCCGCCGCGGCTGCCACGCCGCGATGCCCTGCACCATCTCGCCCCACGGCGCGTCGAGAAGACTGCCCCAGCGCTCGTGCGCGAGGCCCACGAGGCGATGCACGTCGGTCTCCCGAGCCTGCAACGCCTGCTGCAACGCAAGCACGCCACCGCACTGAAGCTGCAGCGCCTTGGCGTGCACCATCGGCGCTCCCGAGCGCGGCAGTCTGAGCGCGAACCTGGCGCGCTCACGCAGCAGCGCGGCCAGCGTCTGGCAGTTCATTTGAGCCACCGCTGAGGCGCAGCTGATCAGGTCGCGCTCGCCAACCGCCTGGCGGCGTGCAAGCTCGCAGCCCACCTGACGCGACACGACGGCCTTCGTGAACACGCAGGCGCTCGGTCCGCCACAACAGGAGTCGGCGGCGCATGGATCGGTTGCCATCGTCATGTCAATCGTCATCGCCGGTCATCGGGCCGGGTTCGCGCACCTGGCTGAGCAGGTCCTCGGCGATGAGCTCGTTGTCGGCGAACATCACCTTGACGCGCCCCGCTGCACCTTGCGCATCGGCTGTCCGCTGCGACTTGGCATGTGCCGAGGCGTCACGGAAGGCAGCGAACTCACCCAGCTTGGTGAGCACGCCCAGTGCACCGACCCGATAGACGTAATAAGGCATGTGGGGTCTCTCAGATGTAGCGCTTGGATGCGCGCCGCCGGCCGGGCAGCGACTTCTGGATCACCACCCCGTGCACGGCCGAGAGATCAGCCAACGGCAGATCAGGCCATGCGGGATCGAGCGCGTGCAGCCACCAGCGGGTGCCGTCGCCGCGCAGCTGGCGGAAGATCCATTCGCCATCATGCTGCGCAATCACGAAAGAGCCGTCGCGCGCCAGCCCGTCGGGCTCGACGATGATGATCTCGCCGTCCTTGAACTCGGGTGCCATGCTGAAGCCGACCACACGCAAGGCAAATGATTCGCCGCCGCTGCAATCGCTGGGCTCGATGCGTGGCGTCGAGGCAGGCAAGGACATCGTCAGATGTCCTCCGTGAAGCGCTGGGATTTGGGTACGCCCGCCTCGGCGAGCTGCGCGTCGAGCGTGGCGACGAAGGGCTCGGGCCCGGCGACGTAGAAGTCGCAGTCGATGTCGAACAGATCGGCGCGCATGGCCTTGGCCATCTGACGCGCGCCCTCGCGGGCATCGCCGTGATGCATCAGCGTCACCTCGAAGGAATCGAGCGCCTCGGACCAGGCGCGACACTGGTTGGCCTGGAAGTGCCCGTCGCCGCGCGTCGACAGCCAGAACAGCGTCAGCGACGGCGCGGCATCCAGCGCGAGCGCATGCTCGATCAGGCTCTTGACCGGCGCGAAGCCGGTGTCGCAGGCGGCGAACACCAGGGGCCGTTGGCTGTCGGCGAGCACGAATTCACCGAGCGGCCCCCAGACCGTGACCGGCTGTCCTGGGCGCACCGAACCGCCGAACACCTGCTGCGCGAACGCGTCGTCGGCATCGCGGGCGATGTAGAAATGCAGATTGCGGTCGTCGCAGGGGCAGCTCGCCACCGGGTACGTCGCGTGGATGTCTTCGCCACCGGTGGCGCTGGAACCGGCCAGCCCGAGCGTGACGGATTGGCCGGCCAGGAAGCGCAACCGGTTCGTGCGCGGCGTCTGCAGGTGCAGCAGCCGCGTGTTCGGCGCCAGCTCGCTGTTCGCGCGCACCGCCGCGACGATCTGCTGCGGCGCGATGTCCTGCGGTCCGCGCGCTTCCAGCGTCTCGATCACCAGCTCGCTGCTGGCGGCGGTGTGCGCGCACATCAGCGTATAGCCCTGCGTGCGCTCCGCTTCCGAGAGCGGGTAGTCGAACGGCTGCACCTTGGCCACATGGCCGGAAATCACCCGTACCTTGCACATGCCACAGCTGCCATTGCCGCATCCGTAGTTGAGCTTGAGGCCAGCGCGCAACCCGGCCTGCAGCAGCGTGTCGTGGCCCTCGATGGTGAACTCGCGGCCACTGGGCCGCAACGTCACCTGCGCCGACATCACCTTCAGCATATCGTCCATGACGTCCAGTACGTCGACCGATTCGGTGGCCAGCACTCGGGCCAGGCCGCGGTCGGCGGTCTCCTTCAGTTCGCGCCAGCGCGCATCGTCGCCCGGTTCGGCCGCAGCCGCGTGGATGCGCTGGCGCAACTCCATGACGAGCGCGTGGTAGCGCTCGAGGTGGCGCTTGATGTCGGCCAGTTCCTGCGTCTGCGCGAACAGGCGCTGCGCGAGCACCTCCTGGCTCGGCAGCAGGCGCTCGCGCACGCGCTTGGCGAAGGCCTCGTCCTTGATCGTCGCGACGCGCTCGAGGAGCCCCGACTCCTCGAGCTTGGCTTGCGGGTACAGCTTCAGCAGCGCGTCGGTCGGAATGCGACCATCGTCACCGAGCGCCAGCTCGCCGGCGCGGATGCGCTGCTGCAGCACGCCGCGCGGCACGCCGACCAGCTGCGCGGCGCGCCACACTGTCACCGTGTGCGCCATGTCGCCTCGTCGTCGGGCGTCGCCGGCGGGCTCACCCGGTCCAGATAGCGCGCGCGCAGCAGCAACCGCGGCCGGGCCGGGTCGTCGGTGAAGCCACTACGGTCGTGCAGCACGTTGTTTGCGACGATGCCCATGCCCGACTCCAGCCGGACGCGGTGGACCGGGGCGGCCTCGCTCGCAAGATAGTGCTCGATGAACGAAACGGCGGCGCGCGTGGCCTCGTCGCGCTTCCACTCGATGCTGCGCGTGCGCGCGGTGTAGCGCATGTGCAGCGCACCGTCGCGATCGTCGAGCGAGAACACGGGGCCGGTCTGCGCCGGGCGAGCCATGCCGTCGTCGTCGACGCGCGCGGGGATCGTCATCGCATCCGGGGCCATCAGCGCGGCCACCAGCGCGGGATCGGCGTCGCGCAGCGCGATGTAGACCAACTCGTGGTCCAGCAGCGCGTTGACGCCCCCTTCGGCGGCCGGCCGCACGCAGTGCAGGATCATCGCGCGGATGCGCTGCGATGCGGGGTGGTAGTACCCGTCGGTGTGCCAGCGGATCGGCCGGTTCGTATACGGGATGAACCCGCCGCGGCCATCGGATCGTTGCGACACCTCGATCAGCGAAATGCCGTCCTCCTCGGCCAGCCAGTGGTTGTCGAGGCGCTGCAGGCCGACCCGCCGGCCGAGCGCACGCGGCAGCGATGAATCGGCGCCCGCCGCCGGGCCGCGGTAGACGGCCATGTTGGCACGCGCACAGCGCCCGAGCAGCGCGTTGCGCTCGGTCGGGCTGAGCGCAAAGGGGTCGGCGACATCGACGATCAGGTCCTGCACGCCCGCCGGCCGTAGGGCGAGCTTGCGCTCTCGCCAGCGCGCGTAGGCGGACGCATCGGCCAGATCGAACGGGCTCGACAACGCACCGGCGAGGCCGGCGACGGGTTCGGCAAGCGGCGTCATGGCCTCAATCGGCTCCGAGCGCCGAGCTGCGGCGCCGGCGCCTGTCGGTGGAGAACACGCCTTGCATTGCGCGCTGGACCAGCGTGACCGCGTCAGGGGCTTCGATCTCCATCACCTGTTCGAGCACCCAGCGCCGATCCTTCGGCGGTAGCAGCGGCTCGATGCGGCTGCCGAGGTAGCGCAGGAACGCGAAGTCGGGGCCCTCGTCGCTATAGCCGAACTCGGCGTAGTGCCCCGACAGCTCGTTGAACTGGTCGATGAAACGCTCGCGCCAGCTCGGCTCGCCGGCCGGCGGCGGGCCGAGCAGGTCGGACTCGTTCTCGTCGAGCAGTTCGGCCACGCGCACCACCAGCGCCGTCGTGAACGCCTCGCGCTGTGCGGCCGACTGACGAGCGTGGGCGATGCGGTCGGCCACCGCGACCAGGAAAACCAGCACCTCGCGCATGAATGCGAAATACGGCGGCCCGACGTCGATGTCGAAATCGGCCTTGCGCATGCGCTCGATCATGGCGCGCGCGACGCGCCAGACCGTGAACGCGATCGCGCTGGCCGTCTGTGCAGCACTCCTGGGCTGCTCGGACTTGAACCAATGCGTCTTCAGGCGCAGCGCCATCGTCATCGCGGGCTCAGTACCCGCCCTTTCCGTACGGCTGTGGCAGGCCGGCGACCTTCGCGCCTTGCTTGGCCGGCCCCATCGGGAACAGGTCGTACAGGGCCTTGCTGTCACAGCCCGGAATGACCTCGGCCACGCCCTTGAGCATGTTGCGGAAATTGGGGGTGTGCCCGTGTTCCCGATACTGCTCACGCAGGAAATTGACCACCTTCCAGTGATCGTCGATGAGCGTGATGCCTTCGGCCTGTGCGATCACCCGCACCACCTCTTCGCTGAAGTCGGGCTCGAGCAGATAACCGTCCTTGTCGGTTTCGAGCTCAACGCCGTTGACGACGTATGTCATGCCTTGCGTCTCCTGTTTCGTCTACAAGGGGTCCATTGGTTCACGCGCCGACCGCCGCGGCCGACTTGTGCGGCACGAACAGGCCGCATCCCAGCCGGCGGTGCCCGCCGACGCCGGCTTCGAGCACACGCAGCGACGCGGCGGCGGCCAGCCCGTGGAGCATCAGGCTGAAGCCGACCAGCATCTCGTCGCCGCCGCGGATCTCCTGCCGCCGCCCGCAGATGCGCGCGCACGCGGCGCCCAGCGCGTCGAGCTCGGCGTCGATCGCCGCGACGAAGGCGGCCTCGTCGTCACTGGACTCGACCACGAGATGCGCATACAGCGTGCCGTGCGGCAGCAGTTCGCGCACGTGGGGCGCGCCGAGCCGCACCCGATGCCCCCCGACGTCGAGCTCGCGGCCCGCCAGCTCACGCAGCGCGTCGGCATGGGTGCGCGGCACGCGCAGGCCGAGTCGGGCTCGCTGCGACAGCAGTGCCGGATCGGTGAGCCCGGAAACGACATTGATGCGATGCAGGCCGGCCCGCGGCAGCTCCTGCAACCATGGCGCCGCCGCCTGCAGCGCATCGGACAGCGCCAGCCGGTGGTCGCGCGGCAGGCTGCGGCCCGCGAGCGGGAACAGCACGTCGACCATCGTGGCGGGCGGGGCTTCGTCTGCGTCGATCACGACGGTTCCTGTGTCTGCGCCCACGCGACGAGCGCTTCGCCCCACGCCCGCGCGGTCGCCGGGTCGATGTCGAAGATCGTGAAGCGGCTGCGCTCGCGGATGCGCGTGCGCAGCAGACTCATGCCCCCGGCTTCGTAATCGACCTGCTGCAGCTCGATCTCCTGGCCGCCCAGCGGCACGCGCAGCTTGGTGAGGGGGGTGAGGCGTGTCATGGCAGGGCAAACGAAGGCTCACGGCAGGCCAGCCGAAGCCGGCATTGAGCGCGGCCACGACGGGACGCGTCCATACCCGGTACGGGTGACCGCCGGATAACCCTTTCGGGTAATGCCCGCCCCCCCTTTCCGGTCTATCGTTGCGTACCCAACCAGAGGGATAGCGCGTCGCGTCGCGCGGCTCGTAGCATCCGCCGCTACGACGGTACGCCGCCGGTCGCTCACGCTTTTTCAACCCGGTCGAACGGCCGGACTTGCCCGACGCCACGCTGACGGCGCCCCAGGAGACACACCGATGGCCAAGAAGATGCACGACACGCCGATGCTCGACCAGCTCGAGACCGGCCCGTGGCCCAGTTTTGTGACCGGCCTGAAGCGCCTGGCGAAGGACAAGGACTACATGGTCGATGTCCTCGGCACGCTCGAGACGTCCTACCGGACCCGCAAGGGCTACTGGAAGGGGGGCACGGTCGGCGTGTTCGGCTACGGCGGCGGCGTGATCCCGCGCTTCACTGAACTGAAGGACGAGAACGAGAAGCCCGTCTTCCCGGACGCGGCCGAGTTCCACACGCTGCGCGTGCAGCCGCCGCCGGGCATGCACTACAACACCGAGGTGCTGCGCAAGATGTGCGACATCTGGGAGAAGCACGGCTCGGGGCTGATCGCCTTCCACGGGCAGTCCGGCGACATCATGTTCCAGGGCGCCAAGACCGACAAGGTGCAGGACGCCTTTGACGAGCTCAACGAGCTGGGCTTTGACCTCGGCGGCGCCGGCCCGGCGGTCCGCACTTCGATGAGCTGCGTCGGTGCGGCGCGTTGCGAGCAGAGCTGCTTCGACGAGGCACGCGCGCACCGGCAGGTGCTCAACACCTTCACGGACGACATCCACCGCCCGGCGCTGCCGTACAAGTTCAAGTTCAAGTTCAGCGGTTGCTCGAACGACTGCATGAACTCGATCCAGCGTGCCGACATGGCCGTGATCGGCACCTGGCGCGACAACATGCGCACCGACGAGCAGCTGGCGCGCAAGTGGTTCGCCAAGCACGGCATGAACGAACTGGTCAATGACGTCGTCGCGCGCTGCCCGACCAAGGCGATCATGCTCAAGGAGGTCAAGGACGTCCGCAAGGGCGACCATATCTCCAGCGTCAAGGTCAGCGACAGCCACGCGCTGGAGATCGACAACAAGGACTGCGTGCGCTGCATGCACTGCATCAACGTGATGACCGGCGCGCTGGCCCACGGCACCGACACCGGCGCCACGATCCTGGTGGGCGGCAAGCGCACGCTGAAGATCGGCGACCTGATGGGCACCGTGGTCGTGCCGTTCATGCCGCTGAAGACCGACGAGGACTTCGACAACCTGGTCGACCTGTCGCAGCGCGTGATCGACTTCTTCGCCGAGAACGCGCTCGAGCACGAGCGCACCGGCGAGATGATCGAGCGCATCGGACTGGTCAACTTCCTCGAGGGCATCGGCGTCGACGTCGACCCGAACATGGTCTCCAACCCGCGCACCAATCCCTACGTGCGAACCGACGGCTGGGACGAGGAAGTGGCGAAGATCAAAGCGAAGAAGCAGGCGGCCTGACCGGAGGAAGACGTCATGGCACAACGTACCCCCATCGAAAGCGGCGTTCCCGACAACAAGCAGTACATGCACCCCACGTTGCTGAAGAACTACGGCAACTGGAAGTACCACGACCGTCCGCGCCCCGGCGTGCTGCATCACGTCTCGCACAGTGGCGAAGAGGTCTGGAGCGTGCGGGCCGGCACGCAGCGGCAGATGGACGTCTACACGGTCCGCAAGCTCTGCGACATCGCCGACACCTATGCCGACGGTCACGTGCGGTTCACGATCCGCAGCAACATCGAGTACATGGTCAGTGACTACAACAAGGTCGGGCCGCTGATCAACGCGCTGCAGGAGAACGGATTCCCGGTCGGCGGCACCGGTAACTCGGTCTCGATGATTGCGCACACGCAGGGCTGGCTGCACTGCGACATCCCGGGCACCGATGCCTCGGGCGCCGTGAAGGCGCTGATGGACGAGCTCCACGAGGAATTCATCCGCGAGGAGATGCCCAACCGCGTGCACCTGTCGACGAGCTGCTGCGAGATCAACTGCGGCGGTCAGGCCGACATCGCGATCATCGTGCAGCACACCAAGCCGCCGAAGATCAACCACGATCTGGTGGCCAATGTCTGCGAACGTCCGGCCGTCGTCGCGCGCTGCCCGGTGGCGGCGATCCGCCCCGCGCTGGTCAACGGCAAGCCGTCGCTCGAGGTCGACGAGAAGAAGTGCATCTGCTGCGGTGCCTGCTATCCGCCGTGCCCGCCGATGCAGATCAACGACCCCGAGCACTCCAAGCTCGCGATCTGGGTCGGCGGCAAGAACTCCAACGCCCGCGGCAAGCCGACCTTCATGAAGTTGGTGGCCTCGGGGCTGCCGAACAATCCGCCCCGCTGGCCCGAGGTCGCCGAGGTCGTCAAGCGCATCCTGCGCGTCTACAAGGAAGACGCGCGGTCATGGGAGCGCCTGGCCGACTGGATCGACCGCATCGGCTGGCCGCGCTTCTTCGAGAAGTGCGACCTGCCGTTCACGAAGTACCTGATCGACGACTGGCGCGGTTCTCGGAACAACCTGAACGCGTCGACGCATATCCGCTTCTGACCCCGCCCGGCGATGAAATTCACCCTGATGGTCAGCGAGGGGCCGTACACGCACCAGGCGAGCGATACCGCGTACCAGTTCGCGGCTGCGGCGATCGCCAAGGGCCACGAGGTGTTTCGCGTGTTCTTCTATCACGACGGCGTCTACAACTCGACCAAGCTCACCGAGCCGCCGCAGGACGACCGTCACATCGTCAACCGCTGGTCGGAACTGGCCGAGGCCAACAAGATCGACCTCGTCGTCTGCGTTGCCGCCGCGCTGCGCCGCGGCATCAAGAACGAGGTGCTCGCGCCGGGCTTTCGGATCTCGGGTCTCGGGCAGCTGGTGGACGGCGGGATCAAGTCTGACCGCACGGTCACTTTCGGCGACTGAGCAGGGCCGACATGATGCCCCCACGCTCACTACGTTCGCTGCCCCCCGCGGGGGCGCGGGCCTCCCTTGGGGCGGCCCGGCAGGAGGCCGGATGAAGAAATTCATGTTCGTCAATCGCCGGCCGCCGTACGGTTCGATCTACGCGCTCGAGAGCCTGGAGGTGGTGCTGATCACCGCTACGTTCGACCAGGACGTGAGCCTCGTCTTCATCGACGACGGCGTCTACGTGCTGGTCAAGGGCCAGAACACGAAGGCAATCGGCATCAAGAACCACTCGCCGACGTACCGCGCGCTCGACGGTTACGACGTCGAGAAGCTCTACGTCGAGCGCGAGTCGATGCAGGCGCGCGGCCTGACCGAAGCCGACCTGCTCGTCGACGTGGAGGTGCTGTCGAGTGCCGAGGTGGCCGACCTGATGGCCGAGCAGGACGTCGTGCTGACTTTCTAGAGAGGGCCGAGCGATGCATCGAATCCGCGGATCTGCCGGCCTGCCGAGGGGGGGGCTTCTCTGATGCTGCACATCGTCAACAAGTCCCCGGCGCAGACCCGTTCGCTCGAGAGCTGCCTTCGGCTGGCCAAGGACGGCCAGGCGCTGCTGTTGATCGAGGATGGCGTGTACGCCGTGACGCCAGGGCTCGCGGAGTCGTCCGGATTGACGCAGGCCGCCAAGCGGCTGAAGGTCTACGCGCTGCAGCCCGACCTCGAAGCCCGCGGTATGGCGGGCAAGCTGGTCGAAGGCGTCGTTACCATCGATTACGCCGGCTTCGTCGATCTCGTCGCCGAGCATTCCACGAGCCAGTCCTGGCTCTGATCCTCATCAGCCAGTCCTGGCTCTGAACCCCTCACCCGCCCCACCAGGAGAATTCCATGTCCATCGAAGTCAGCGGCAAGACCTACGAAACCGACGAGGAAGGCTATCTCGTCAATCTCTCCGACTGGAGCGAGGAAATTGCCGACGCGATCGCCAAGCAGGAGAACGTCGAAATGACGCCCAACCATTGGGAGGTCGTCAACTTCCTGCGCGAGTACTACACCGAGTACCAGATCGCCCCGGCGGTGCGCGTGCTGACCAAGGCGATCGGCAAGACGCTCGGCCCTGACAAGGGCAACAGCAAGTACCTCTACGAACTGTTCCCGTATGGTCCGGCCAAGCAGGCCTGCAAGATCGCCGGCTTGCCCAAGCCCACGGGCTGCGTCTGACGCACGGGCGGGCCCAGCACGGGCCGGCCACCACGGCCATGTCGGCGCTCTCGCTTGTCTACGCTGCCCTGTTCTACGCGGCCACGGTGTTGTTCGTGGTCGGGCTCGCGCTCAAGATCCGGCGCTACGCCGTCACACCCTCGCCGCTGAAGATCCCGACGACGCCGGCGCCGGTCACCGGCACCGGCGTGGCGTTGCGCATCGGGCGCGAGGTGGTGTTCTTCGAGAGCCTGTTCAAGTCCAGCAAGTGGACGTGGCTGTTCGGCTGGATGTTCCACTTGGCGCTGCTGCTGGTGCTGGTGCGACATCTGCGCTACTTCCAGCAGCCGGTCTGGACGCCGATCGTCTGGGCGCAGCCGTGGGGCATGTACGCGGGCTTTGCGATGGTGGCTGGTCTGGCCGGCCTGTGGGCGCGCCGCTTCCTGGTCGACCGCGTGCGCTACATCTCGACGCCGTCGGACCACTTGCACCTGGCGCTGCTGCTCGCGATCGGCCTCAGCGGTCTCGGAATGCGCTTCGTCGCGCCGACCGACATCGTCGCGGTCAAGGCCTTCATGCTGGGCCTGATGCGGTTGGATATCCAGCCGCTACCGACCGACCCCCTGCTGTTGCTGCACCTTGCGCTGGTGGCGCTGCTGCTGATCGTTTTTCCGATCAGCAAGCTGTTGCACGCGCCGGGGCTGTTCTTCAGCCCGACGCGCCATCAGATCGACAACCCGCGCGAGGCGCGCCATCTCGCGGCCTGGGCGACCGCGCTGGACAAGTAGCCTGAGCCCGGCACCATGGCCACCGCCCAATTCCAGACCCCCGAACTCAAGCCCTACCCGGTCGTTCCGCTGGTGGCCGAGGGGACGATGGCGCACAGCAAGCCTTACGTCGCTTCGGCGGCCATTCAGTCGGCGGTCGGCTTCCCGGGCGAACTGACCGAGGGCTGGGAGCAGCGCGCAATCGCCAAGATGGGCGAACTGCTCGGCAAGTACCGCTCGCTGGAGGTGTACCTGGACGCCTGCGTGCACTGCGGCGCCTGCTCCGACAAGTGCCACTACTTCCTGGGCACCGGCGACCCGAAGAACATGCCGGTGGCGCGCCAGGACCTGATGCGCCAGGTCTACCGGCGCTACTTCACCTTCGCCGGCAAGCACTTTCCCAAGCTGGTCGGCGCGGTCGACCTGACCAAGGACGTGCTCGACGACTGGTGGGTGTACTACAACCAGTGCTCCGAGTGCCGCCGCTGCAGCGTGTTCTGCCCGTACGGCATCGACACCGCCGAGATCACGATGGCCGCCCGCGAGGTGATGGACTCGGTGGGGATGGGCCAGAAGTACAGCAACGAGATCATCGGCAAGCTCCACAAGATCGGCAACAACCTCGGCTTGCCCGGACCGGCGCTCGAAAACACGCTGCAAGGACTGGAAGAGGACGTCAAGGACGACACCGGTGTCGACGTGCGCTATCCGCTGGACGTCAAAGGCGCCGAGGTGCTGCTCGTCACGCCGTCGGCCGACTTCTTCGCCGAGCCGCACGTCGAGAGCCTGATCGGCTACGGCAAGGTCTTTCACGCCGCAGGTATCTCCTGGACCCTGTCGTCGAAGGCTTCCGAGGCCGGCAACTTCGGCTTGTTCATCGGCAACTACGAGCACCTGCGCCGTATCGCGCTGCGCGTGCGCGAGGCCGCGCTGGAGCTCGGCGTCAAGCGCATCGTCGTGGGCGAGTGCGGTCACGCCTGGCGCGTGGCCTACAGCTTCTGGAACACGCTGGTGGGCATCGGCGCAGGCGGCAACGATCCGTTCGCGATCCAGCTGCAGAGCCAGCTCGACCCGCGCCACAAGCAGCCCACGCACATCTGCGAGCTCACCTGGGACCTGATCCAGCGCGGCGTACTGAAGTTCGACAAAGAGAAGAACGACGACCGCATCATCACCTTCCACGACTCGTGCAACGTCGCGCGTGCCTCGCGCATGGGCGACGAGCCCGGTGGGCAGTTCACGATCCCGCGCAACATCATCAAGGCGGTGGCCAACCACTTCCACGAGATGGCGCCCGAGACGATCTGCGAAAGCACCTACTGCTGCGGCGGTGGCGGGGGCCTGCTTTCCGACGAGGTGATCGAGATCCGCGTGAAGGGTGCGCTGCCGCGCATGGAGGCGCTCAAGGCCGTGGTCGACCGCCACGGCGTGAACTTCATGGCCTGTATCTGCGCGATCTGCAAAGCGCAGTTCACCAAGGTGCTGCCTTACTACGGCTTCGACATGGGCGTGATTGGCGGCGTGCACCAGCTGGTGAGCCGGGCGATCCGCCTCGGCGAACCGAATTGACCTCGAAAGATTGGAGACCGGCAATGTCCTCCGCGCCCACGACCACCACCAAGCCGTTGACCTACCGCCGCTACAAGGACGGTGACGATGAGCATCTGCCGTGGCAGGAAGAGATCTTCGACGCCGACCACTCGCACAAGTGCCCGACCTACATCCAGAGCACGCCGCCCTGCCAGGGCTCGTGCCCGTCGGGCGAAGACATCCGCGGCTACCTCAACATCGTGCGTGGCATCGAGAAGCCGCCAGCCGGCATGCCGTGGCAGGAATACGCGTGGCGGCGCCTGACCGAGGCCAACCCGCTGCCATCGGTGATGGGCCGCGTCTGCCCGGCGCCGTGCGAATCGGGCTGCAACCGCAACCAGGTCGAGGACTTCGTCGGCATCAATGCGGTCGAGCACTTCCTTGGCGAATGGGCGATCGAACACAAGCTCGCGTTCCCGAAGCCTCAGACGAAGACGGGCAAGAAGGTCGCCGTGATCGGCGGCGGCCCAGCCGGCCTGTCCACGGCGTACCAGCTCGCGCGCAAGGGCCACGAGGTCACGATCTTCGACGAGCGTGCCGAGCTCGGCGGGATGATGCGCTACGGCATCCCGGGCTACCGCACGCCGCGCGATGTGCTCGACGCCGAGATCCAGCGCATCCTCGACCTCGGTGTCACCGCGCGCGTGAACACGCGAATCGGCACCGACATCACGCTCGAGCAGATCCGCACGGACTTCGACGCGGTGTTCCTCGGACTGGGGGCGCAAAGCGGCCGGCCGCTGCCGGTCGAAGGCGGTGACGCGCCCAACGTGGTCACCGCGACCGCGTTCCTGAAGGCCTTCAACGACGGTCGCATGCGCCACGTCGGCAAGCGCGTCGTGGTGATCGGCGGCGGCGACACCTCGATCGACGTCGCCACGGTCGCGCGGCGACTGGGCCACATCGAGCAGGCTCACGAATCGGACCGGCCCGAAGTCGCGATCGCCAGCGGCGGCGCCGGGTTCGCGGCGCACGATGCGGCGATCCTGTCCAAGCGCCAGGGCGCCGACGTGACGCTGACCTCGGTGTTCGCGATGGACAAGATGCAGGCGAGCAAGCACGAGGTCGAGCACGCGCTCGCCGAAGGCATCGCGATCCGCGGCGGCATGGCGCCGGTGACGGTCGTGCGCGATGCCAGCGGGCGTGCAACCGCGCTGCGCGTTGCCCAGTGCTAGGCCCGTTTCGTCGGCCCCCGGCTCGAGATCAAGGTGATCCCGGGGACCGAGGAGGACATCGAAGCCGACCTGATCGTCTCGGCGATCGGCCAGGCGGTGGACTTCACGGGGCTGGAGGCGTTCGACACGGGCAAGGGCGCCGTTGCTGCCGACAAGAACTACCAGGTGCAGGGGCACAAGGGGGTGTTCTGCGGCGGCGACGTGATCCGCCCCCACCTGCTGACCACGGCGATCGGCCACGGTGCGATCGCCGCCGATGGCATCGATGCGTTGCTGCGCGGTGAGGAGCTCGAGAGGCGGCCGAAGATCGACGTGCACAGCTTCGACCTGATGCGCAAGCTGGTCGAAAAGGGATTGCCGGTCGGCAAGATCGAAGAGCCGCTGCATGGCACCGACAGCTCCACCGGCGCGATCCACAACTTCGAGAACCGCTCGGACCGCTACGTCATCCCGCATGGCGACCTCGTCCTCGGGCACTTCCCTTACGTGGCGCGCAACAAGCGCAAGGTCATCACGCTGACTGCCGAGCAGGCGCTCGACAACTTCGAAGAGCGCCTGTAGCCGCTGCTCGAGGCGCAGGCGCAGGCCGAGGCCAAGCGCTGCATGAGTTGCGGCCTGTGCTTCGAGTGCGACAACTGCGTCGTCTACTGCCCGCAGACGGCCGTTTTCAAGGTCAAGAAGGCGCAGTCGACGACCGGCCGCTATGTCGACACCGACTACACCAAGTGCATCGGCTGCCACATCTGCCACGACGTCTGTCCGACCGGCTACATCCAGATGGGGCTCGGAGAGTAGACGTGCTGAAGATCGGCGGACTGCGCGAACTGGCGGCGCTGGCTGCGCTGGCCGTGCTGCTGCCCGCGTATGCCGGCGATTCGCGCACGCCGCTGCCGGTGATCGAGAAGGCCAAGGCCGGTACCCAGTGCGTTGCCGAGCCGGCGGTCATGCGGCGCGAGCATCCCGACATGCTCAAGCACCAGCGCGACGCGACGGTGCACGGCGGTATCCGCGGCGCCAAGGCCAGTCTGAAGACCTGCATCGAGTGCCACGCCAGCCCGGCCACGGGCAGCGTGACGAAGAGCGACACCAACTTCTGCGTCAGTTGCCACAGCTACACCGCGGTGCGCATCGACTGCTTCGAGTGCCATGCGACGAAGCCGCCGGCGACCGCCCGCGGCCCGGCTGCACCCGAGACGGCAGAGGCCCCCTCGGGCAGCGACGCGTCGTCGGCCGCCGTCGCGAGCTTGCCGACCGCCCGCCCACGCTGAAGACCGCGATCATGAACAGCGAAGATCGCCAGCCTGCCGGATCCGAACCACAGGGTCGCGAAGCCGACGCGCCGCGGAGCGCGAAGGCGCGCCGCGGCTTTCTCGGTGTCGCCGCGGCGGGCGTGGCCGGCGCAATGCTGGCGCCCGGCGTGCGGCTGGTCGAAGTCGCGCAGGCCGCCGCGCCTGGGGCACCGAGCGCCGGTGCGAATCCGAAGTCGCGCTGGGGCCTGCTGATCGATACCACCCAGTGCGCCGCCGGTTGCACCGACTGCGTGAGCGCCTGCAACGCCGAGAACGGGCTCGACCCGCGGCCCACGCCGACCTCGCCGCAGTGGATCCGCAAGGTCGAGATCAAGGAGATCAAGACCGGTCGCACGAGTTCGGTGCCGATGATGTGCCAGCACTGCGCCCATCCGCCGTGCGTCGATGTCTGCCCGACCGGCGCCTCGTTCAAGCGCGCCGACGGCATCGTGCTGGTCGACCGCCACATCTGCATCGGTTGCCGCTACTGCATGATGGCCTGCCCGTACAAGGCGCGCTCGTTCGTGCACGAGCCGCTCACCGACCAGAAGCCCGACGTGCCGCGCGGCAAGGGCTGCGTCGAGAGCTGCACGCTGTGCGTGCACCGCCTCGACCACGGCAACCCGACGACCGCCTGCGCCGAGGCCTGCAGCCGTGCCGGCCACGCGGCGATCGTGTTCGGCGACCTCAACGACCCGGACAGCGAGATCGCGCGGCGCGTGCGCGAGGTCGCGTCGATCCAGCTGCGCGCCGACCTGAACGTCGACCCGGGCGTGCGCTACCAGGGCCTTTGAGAATGGAAACGGCCGCGAAGACCCGCAACTACTGGCTGCTGCTGCTGCTCGGTGGCGTCGTGACGGCGATCGGCGTCGCGGCGGCGTACTACATGGAGGAGCACGGCCACATCGTCACCGGCATGAACAACCAGGTCGTCTGGGGCCTGCCGCACGTGTTCGCGATCTTCCTGATCGTTGCCGCCTCGGGCGTGCTCAACGTTGCATCGATCGGCTCGGTGTTCGGTCAGCCGATGTACAAGCCGCGCGCGCGGCTGTCGGGCCTGCTGTGTCTGGCGATGCTCGCCGGCGGCCTGATGGTGCTGATGCTCGACCTCGGCCGGCCCGAGCGCGTGATCGTCGCAGCGACCTACTACAACTTCACGTCGGTGTTCGCGTGGAACGTCTTCCTGTACTCGGGCATGACGGCGGTCGTCCTGCTCTACCTGTGGACGATGTTCGAGCGCCGCATGTACCGCTTCGCCAAGGTCACCGGCATCGCGGTGCTCATCTGGCGCTTCGTGCTGACCACCGGCACCGGGTCGATCTTCGGCTTCCTGGTCGCGCGCCAGGCCTATCAGTCGGCGCTGCTCGCGCCGCTGTTCATCGTGATCTCGTTCGTCTGGGGGCTGGCGGTGTTCCTGATCGTGCAGTCGGCGTTGTATGCCTGGGAAGGCGTGTCGCTGCCCGAGGCGGTGCGG
>CP070653.1:864048-869158 GCA_020354665.1 Burkholderiales bacterium | reverse complement strand
TGGGCGAAGAGTACGAGTCCAAGTGGTTCCCCGAACTGCAGAAGATGGTCGGCAAGGAGTATCTCGATCCGGAAGCCTCGCACCTGACGCATCGGCCGATCCCGACCTGTTTACGCAATCATGCGTTGATCAGCGAGGTCAATGCCGGCCGCGGCCCCATTCACATGGTGACCATGCGCGCCTTCCAGGACCCTCATCTGGAAGAAGTCGGCTGGGAGAACTTCCTCGGCATGACTGTCGGCCAGGCGGTTCTGTGGGCCGCTACCGATGTAGATCCCAAGAACGAGAACCCCGAGCTGACCACATCCGAGCCCTACGTCATGGGCTCCCACGCGACCGGTTCAGGCGCTTGGTGCTCCGGCCCCGAGGACATCTCGCCTCCCGAGTATTTCTGGGGCTACAACCGCATGACGACGATCGAGGGCCTGTTCGGCGCCGGTGACGCGGTCGGCGGCACGCCGCACGCCTTCTCGTCGGGGTCGTTCACCGAAGGCCGTCTCGCCGCAAAGGCCGCCTGCAAGTACATCGACGACGGCAAGGCCGAAGGCATCGTCGTCTCCGACGAGCAGATCAGGCGCCGCAGGGAAGAGATCTACAAGCCCCTGGAGCACTACAGGATCTACCGCAACGAGATCGTGGCGGGCGACGTCAACCCGCATTACATCAACCCCAAGCAGGGCCTGGACCGTCTGCAGAAGCTGATGGACGAGTATTGCGGCGGTGTGACCGTCAACTACATGACCAACGAGAAGCTTCTGAATATCGGTCTGAAGAAGCTCGCGATCATGGAGGAAGACCTGGAGAACCTGGCCGCCAAGGACATCCACGAGCTGCTGCGTGCGTGGGAATTGAAGCACCGTCATCGCGCCGCCGAGTGCGTCACGCAGCACACGCTGTTCCGCAAGGAGACCCGTTGGCCGGGCTACTACTACCGAGGCGACGCCATGAAGGTGGACGACGCGAACTGGCACGTGCTGACGGTGTCGCGCCGCGATCCGATGACCGGCGAATACACCATGGAGAAGGCGCCCTGTTATCACCTGGTGGCCGACGAGAAGTAGCTTCGATCTCCGGGCATCCGCGGAAACGTTGGCGTGAACATCACCGAGAAGACCGACGAGGAGATCCTGGCCATGGCCAAGCCCCTGTGGCGCGAACTTGTCAGGTACTCCAACGAAGGCAAGTACGGCGAGTTCTCGCGGAACTTCTCGAGTTCCCTGGCGCGTGCCATGGACCAGGTCGTTGCCGGTCACCAGTTCGCGCACAGCGAGCTGGCGCGCAACCTGTCCGAGGAGTTCGACCCGCTCGGCATCATCCGCCGCGGCGAGCATGTGAGCGTCGTGTACCGGCAGCGCAGCACCAAGAAGCCGGGCGAGTGGCTCGGCCGCCTCGTCCTCGGCTACGAGGACGGGAAGCTGCGCATCTTCGGTGCATCCATCTTCTGACCACTTCGTCGGGATCTCACGTGAGCGAAGTCATCCGGGCCGGCAAGTTCGTCGAACTGACCTACAAGGTGACCGACAGGAAGACGGGGCATGTCCTCACCAGGGTCGAATTCCCGCTGGGCTATGTCCACGGGCACAACGAGATCCTGGCCCCTTCGGTCCACATGCAGCTCGAGGGCAGGTCCGCCGGCGACATCATCGAAGTGGCGATCGATGGCAGTCAGATCTTCGGCCCCAGAGACGAATCGCTGGTGTTTTCCGATGCCCTCGAGAACGTCCCCGAGGAGTATCGGCAAGTCGGCACCTCCATCCTGATGGAGAACGACAGGGGCCAGACGCGCAGCTTTCTCGTGACGCACATGGACGACGAGACGCTGACGGTCGATGGCAACAACCCGCTTTGCGGCAGAGAGGTCGTCTTCACGCTCCAGATACTGAGCGTGCGCGACGCAACCGATGCCGAGGCCAGAGCGGGCGGGGCGATCGGTGCGGGCGTCAATGTCGACCCGTCGCTCTTGAGGCGTGTCTGAGCGGCGATGTGAACGCCATCGGATGAATTCCGGACATGGTCGACTGCACGGGCAGTCCTCACTCCACGGCAAGAGAGGTGACTCATGAGCGAGCAGAAGCAGCCCCCCGCCAAGGTTCCGGACGGCGTCACGCGCTTTGTGACGACGCGTCAGATGCCGCCAAACGAAAAGGGGTTCGTCGGTTTCGAAACCGTCTGGAAACCGTTCCAAAAGGAAGCCGGATACAAGACGCCGAAGAAGCCGTAGGCGCCATGTCGGGACATGGATGAACCGGGTCGCACCAACCCGAGTCGACGGAGCACCGAGGAATCGATCGATCGTCTGCAGCCTGCTGCTCGGCGCCGCGGGAGTGGCGGCAGGACCGAACGGGACGACAGAGTTGACTGGCAGTAGCGGATCGGAGTGAGCCGTCCCGGTGACCGCTTACGGGAAGAAGATCGACAGCTCCCTCTTGGCCGATTGCGCGCGGCTGCCGGCGTCTTCTGTATCGGCCACCGGAGGCAGCTCAACATCCAGCGGAACGGCCTCGCTCGGGTCCATTGCAGGAACTGGCGACGCCCCGCTTCGCCACTCCGTCGCGAAGAGCGACGATGTTCGTCGAGTAGCGCCGCGCGGCCTTACACCTTGCGCGGCCGCGGCGCTCGCGGCGCTACTGCAGCCGGACCTCGCCGTCGAACTTGACGTTCAGCTTGAGCTTGCCGATATCGAGCGTCATCGTCGCTGGCAGTGACTCCGTGCCGGCGATCGTGCCGGCGGCCAGCGCCTGCTGTACCGCGCGCTCGATCTCGCGCTGCGAGCTCACGCCCACCATCTTCAGGAACTTGCGGATGCTGATGTTGAACGCTTCTTCGTCCATCGGAACCTCCGTCGTCGTTGACTTGCAGCGCGCAGCGTCGACGGCGCTGCGCCCGCGAGTGTCTGCAGCGCCGATTTAACCGCACCCGGCGCTCTGGCGTACTTCCGGCAGCCGGCGGAAATGGTCTCCCGTATGCTTTGTGCTGCTTTGCATCCGTCCAGGTGTTCCCGCATGCAGTGCGCGCATTGCCGCCACGACAACCAGCCCTCGGCCAAGTTCTGCCAGGAATGCGGCGCGCCGCTGCCCCGCGGGTGCGCCGCATGCGGCAGCGTGCTGCCCGAGCAGGCGAAGTTCTGCCCCGAGTGCGGCGCGCAGGTTCAGGCCTCCGTCCCAGCCGCTGCCGCCACGCCTGCCGGGCGCGCACAGGGGCCCGAGGACAGGGGCGCGCGCGACGGCGACCGCCGGCATGCCGTGGTGCTGTTCGCCGATCTGTCCGGCTACACCGCGCTGGTCGCTCGCACCGATCCCGAGGAGGTGCAGGCCCTGCTGGCGCGCTTCTTCGATGCAACGGACCGGGTGGTGGCAGCCTATGGCGGACAGGTGCTCGATCACGCCGGCGATGGCGTACTGGCGGCATTCGGCGCTCCGGTGGCGCACGGCAACGACGCCGAGCGCGCGGTGCGTGCTGCGCTCGACATGCACGCCGAGGCCGCGCGCATCACCGATGCATCCGGGCAACCGCTGCGTCTGCACATCGGCATCGCCATCGGCGAGGTGGTGGCGGCGGTGATCATGGGCGGCGCGAAACCCAAGTTTTCGGTGACCGGCGAAACGGTGAATCTCGCCGCGCGCTTGGATGCCCTTGCCGGCCCCGGCGAAACACTGGTATCGGAGGGGCTGCACCGCGCAGTGGCGGCGCTGGCCGACAGCGAGGCGCTGGGCGAGCACACGCTGAAGGGGCTCGAGGCGCCTGTGCGGGTGTGGCGCCTGCGCGGGCTGCGGCCAGAGCGCGCGCAGCGCCTGCCGTTCGTCGGGCGCACCACCGAGCTGCACCAGATTTGCGGCGTCCTGGACAGCGTGCTCGGAAGCGGCTCAGGCACCGCGGTGTTCGTGCGCGGCGAGGCTGGCATCGGCAAGTCGCGCCTGGTGGAGGAAGTTCGCGACCGGGCGAGCGAGCGCGGCTGGCTGTGCCACGCAGGGCAGGTGCTCGATTTCGGCGTCGGCAGGGGCCAGGACGCGATCCCCGTGATCGTGCGCGACGTCCTGAAGATCGCCGATGCCGACCCCGGAACCCCGCCTGCGGGCATCGCCCGTGCGCTGCAGTCGGGCCTGCTGGCCGCCGGCGAGGAAGGCTTCGCCTACGATCTGCTCGACCTCGACTTGCCGCCGGAGCTCCAGCCGCTTCACGATGAGATGGACGCCGCGAGCCGCGCGGAGCGCGGCGCGA
This sequence comes from Burkholderiales bacterium, assembly GCA_020354665.1. Taxonomy (GTDB): domain Bacteria; phylum Pseudomonadota; class Gammaproteobacteria; order Burkholderiales; family Burkholderiaceae_C. The sequence goes on along the minus strand of CP070653.1, from coordinate 864,940 downwards.
AGGTGCTCCGCAGCCTGCTGGTGCGCGCAGCGTCGGCGGCGCCGCGGCTGGTCGTGGTCGAGGACGTGCACTGGGCATCGCCGGGGTTGCTGCGCCATCTCGCCGCAATTGGCACCGCAGTGACGTCGGCGCCCGTCGTCCTGCTGATGACCTCGCGCATCGAGGGTGATCCGCTGGAGAGTACCTGGCGCAGTGCGACGCGTGCGGCTCCGCTGCTGCGCATCGATCTCCCGCCGCTGCGCGACGACGAGGCACAGGCCCTCGCCGAGTCGCTGGTGCAGACCTCCAGCGGGTTCACCCGCGAGTGCATCGAGCGCGCCGAAGGCAACCCGCTTTTCCTGGAGCAGTTGCTGCGCGCTTCGCGGGAGAGCGACAGCACGGACGTGCCGCCCACCATTCAAAGCCTGGTGCTCGCCCGCATCGACCGCCTGGAAGCGCGCGACCGCGCGGCGTTGCAGGCGGCATCGGTCATTGGCAAGCGCTTCACGCTGGAGGCGCTGCGCCGCGTGACGGGGGATGCGACCTATACGTGCGAGCGGCCGGTCGCCGTCGACCTGATGCGTCCCGATCGCGACGAGTACGCCTTCGCCCATGCGCTAATCCAGGAGGCGGTCTACTCTTCGATCCTGAAGACGCGCAAGCGCGAGCTACACCGGGCCGCGGCACAGGTGGTGGACGAGCGCGACGCGGCGCTGCGCGCCGAGCATCTCGACCGCGCGGACGACCCCGGCGCCGCGGCCGCCTATCTGGAGGCAGCGCGGCACGAGTCTGATCGGTTGCGCCACGAGAGCGCGCTGCGACTCGCGTCCCGCGGTCTGGAGCTGGCGAAGGAACTGCACGAGCGCTGCGCGCTCACCATGCTGCAGGCGGACCTGCTGCGCGACATGGGCCG
>CP070653.1:848600-863948 GCA_020354665.1 Burkholderiales bacterium | reverse complement strand
CATTCGCCTTGCTCGCGCTGATCGTCGTCTACCCGATCGGCAAGCTGATCTGGAACAGCTTCTTCGACCTGCGGTTGCAGGGTGGCGGCAAGGCGCCATTCGTCGGCTTCGAGAACTACTGGATCGCGCTGCAGGACAAGGACTTCTGGAGCGCTACCTGGAACACGGTGTTGATCACGCTGGTCACCGTGCCCGGCGCGCTCGTCGTCGGCCTCGGGCTGGCGATGCTCGCGAACCTGCCGTTTCGCCGCAAGTGGCCGGTGCGCCTGTCGCTGCTGCTGCCGTGGGCGCTGCCGCTTGCGTTCGCGGGCCTGATCTTCGCGTGGTTCTTCCATACCGAGTACGGCTTCGTCAACGACGTGATGCTTCGCCTGGGCGCCGCCGAGCCGACGATGTGGCTGCTGCGCCCGGGCTGGGCGATGACGGCGATCTGCGCGACGATCATCTGGAAGACCAGCTCGTTCATGGCGCTGATCCTGCTCGCCGGACTGCAGATGATTCCGCGCTCGCTGTACGAAGCCGCCGAGGTCGACGGTGCGAGCCGCTGGCAGCAGTTCTGGCAGATCACGGTGCCGATGCTGATGCCCTCGATCGTCGTCGCGCTGATCTTTCGCACCATCACCGCGCTGCAGACCTTCGACATTCCCTACACGATGACGCGCGGTGGCCCCGGCAATTCGACCGAGACGCTGGCCATGCTGATCCACAAGAACTCGATCGAATACGGTGACATCTGCTACAGCTCGACGCTGGCGGTGTTCATGTTACTCCTCTCAATGTGCGTCACCGCGGTCTATCTGCGGCGCATCGCCCGCGCCGCCTGACGCCGATGGGTGCGGCGGCCGCGTCAATGTGGTCCGGGCCCCGGCTGCGCCTGGCCGCGGCGGCGCTGGTCGTCATCAACGGCTTCTTTCCGGCGGTGTGGATCCTGCTGACGTCGCTGAAGTCCGAGGCCGAGCTCGTCACCCGTCCGATCAGCTACCTGCCGCGCGCCGCGACGCTGGCCAACTACGTGGCGGCGTTCACCGACCAACCGCTGCTGCTGTTCCTGGGCAACAGCGTTGCGGTCGCCGGGATGTCGACGGCCATCACGCTGATCGTGTCGGCGCTGGCCGCGTATGCGATCGCGCGACTGAACCTGAAGCGCCGGCAGTGGGTCCTCACCGCGATCGTCGCGTCGAGCATGTTCCCGCTGATCACGCTGCTGGTGCCGATCTTCGAGACGATGCGCTCGCTGAACCTGCTCAACACCTACGTCGCGCTGGTGTTGCCCTACACGGTGCTGAGCCTGCCGGTGTGCACGTTGGTGCTGGTGAGCTTCTTCCAGAGCATCCCCCGCGACCTCGAGAACGCCGCGATGATCGATGGCTGCACGCGCCTGGGCGCGCTGTGGAGGGTGGTCGTACCGCTGGCCGCGCCGGGCGTGTTCACCGCGGGGATCCTCGCCTTCGTCAACGCGTGGGACGAATTCCTGCTCGCGCTGTCGCTCAACTCCAACCCGACGATGCGCACGTTGCCGGTGGGCATCACGCTGTACCAGACCGAGTTCGTCTTCCCGTGGCCGATCATCTCGGCCGCGCTCGTCGTCGCGATTGTCCCGATCGCCGTGTTGATCGCGGTGTTCCAGGAGCGCGTCGTCAGCGGTCTGACGCAGGGCGGCCTCAAGGGTTGATATGGCGACCGCGATCCGCTACGGCATCATCGGCTGCGGCAGCATGGGCCGCGAACACATCGAGAACATCCAGGCGCTCAACCCGGTGGTCGGCGGCACCGCAGTCACCGCGATCGCCGATCCGCACGGCCCGAGCCGCGACGCGGCCGTCGCGCTGTGCGCGCGCTCGCCGCAAGTTTTCGAGGACTATCGCGAGCTGCTCGGCAGCGGACTGGTCGACGCGGCGGTGATCGCCACGCCCAACTTCACGCATGTGGACGTGATGCGCGACGCGCTGGCTACGCCGCTGCACATCCTGGTCGAGAAGCCGCTCGTGACGCGCATCGCCGACGGCGTCGAGCTGGTCGAGCGCGAGCGGCTGCGCGGCCACCAGGGCACTGCGGGCATCGTCTGGGTCGCGCAGGAGTACCGCTACATGCCGCCGGTGGCCGAGCTGGTGCGCATGGCACACGACGGCGCGGTGGGCCGCGTGCACCAGGTCGCAATCCGCGAACACCGCGAGCCGTTCTATCCGAAGATCGGCGACTGGAACCGCTTCACCGCGAACACCGGCGGGACGCTGGTCGAGAAGTGCTGCCACTACTTCAACCTGATGGATCTGATCCTGAAGGAACGGCCGCTGCGCGTGTTCGCGTCGGGTGGGCAACGCGTGAACCATCTCGACGAGCGCTACGACGGCCCCGCCGGTCAACGGGTGCCCGACATCCTCGACTCGGCGTACGTGATCGTCGAGTATCCGAGCGGCGCGCGCGCGATGCTCGATCTGTGCATGTTTGCCGAGAACTCGATCGACAACGAGCACATCGTCGTCGTCGGCGATGCCGGCAAGCTCGAGTCGCTGCTGCCGTCACTGACCTTGCGCTACGGCCGGCGCGCGGACTGGGGAACGCGCACGGTCTGGGGCGAAACCTCGGGCACCGGCCGCGGCGTCTCGGTGCGCCGCGTGTGGGACACCAACATCAAGTACGCCGGCCAACATTTCGGCGCCTCGTACATCGAGCACCTGAAGTTCGCGCAAGCGATCCGCGAGGGACACCCGGCCGAGATTCCGCTCGAAGAGGGGCTGCGCGCGGTGGCCACCGGGCTGGCGGCGCACCGGAGCATCGACGAGGGGCGCGTAATTGCGATGAACGAGGTGCTGCCTGCCGGATGGTGAGCGAACGCATGACCTACGCCACCTATCCCTCGCTCGCGAACCGGCTCGTCTTCGTCTCGGGCGGCAGTTCGGGCATCGGCGCCGAACTCGTTCGCGCGTTCGCCGCGCAGGGGGCGCGCGTCGCGTTCTGCGGCACCAAGCCCGACGGCGGACGCGCCGTGATCGACGAGATTCAGGCCAGCGGCCACCGGTCGCCGTGGTACGCCGCCTGCGACGTGCGCGACGTGGCCGCCTACCAGGCGCTGCTGCGCGACCTGATCGCGCGCGAAGGACCGGTGCACGTGCTCGTCAACAACGCCGGCCGTGATGACCGCCATGCGATGGAGGACGTCACGCCCGAATTCTGGGACGACCGCCTCGCGCTCAACCTCCGGCATTACTTCTTCGCCATCCAGGCGGTGGCCCCGGCGATGGCCGACGCCGGCGGCGGCTCGATCGTCAACATGGGCTCGGTGAGCTGGATGCGCGGCCGGCCCAACCTGGTCGGCTACACCACCGCGAAAGCCGGCATCCTCGGCCTGACCCGAACGCTCGCGCGCGAGCTGGGTCCGCGCAACATCCGCGTCAACGCGATCGTGCCCGGCGCAATCGTCACCGAGCGTCAGACCGCGCTGCACCGCGACCCGGCCGCCGACCAGGCGTTTCTCGACGCGCAGTGCCTGAAGATCCGCCTCGATCCGGGCCACGTCGCGCGCGCCACGCTGTTTCTGGCGGCCGACGACAGCAACGGCATCACCGGCCAGCATGTGCTGGTCGACGCCGGCATCGCGCAGCAGTCGGTGATCGCGTGACGCGCCACGCCCTACCGGATCCCGGCACGCAGGAAGCTCTGCACGAACTGGCGCTGGAAGATCAGGAAGGCGACGAGCAAGGGGCCGCTTGCGATCAGCGTGGCCGCGTTGATGATGCCCCAGTCGATGCCCTGGTCGGTGCCGGCGAAGACCGAGAGGCCAACGGTCAGGGGCCGCGTCTCGACCGAGTTCGAGACGACGAGCGGCCACAAGAAGTTGTTCCAGTGGTAGCTCACCGAGACGAGCGCGTAGGCAAGGTACACCGGCTTGGCCAGAGGGATGTAGACGCGCCACAGAACGCCGAGTGCGCCACAGCCCTCGATGCGTGCCGCCTCCTCGAGTTCGCGCGGCACGGTCTTGAAGGTCTGGCGCAACAGGAAGATGCCGAACGCCGAAGCCATGTACGGCAGCGCCATCCCCGCTACCGTGTCGACGAGGCCGATCGCGTGCAGGGTGCGGTAGTTCTCCACCAGCACCACGTCGGGCATCACCATCAGCTGCACGAGAACCAACCCGAACACGAGGTCGCGTCCCGGGAAATCGAAGCGCGCGAACGCGTAGGCCGCGAGCGTGGCAAGCACGAGCTGGCCGGCCAGGATGCTCGTCACGAGCGTGAAGGTGTTCAGGAAGTAGCGCGGGAACGGCGCTGCGGCCCAGGCCGAGCGGAAGTTCTCGAGCGTGAGCGGGGCGAGCAGCTCGAAGCGCGCCGCAAACGCCGCTGGATGCACCGCCGACCACACCGCGTAGGCCAGCGGCAGCACCCACAGCGCGCCGAGCAGCCACGCCCCCGCCGTGTTGAGCAGCGTGTCCGTACGCCCCGGATTCAGCATCGCCATGCCTTCACTGGTAGTGCGTGCGCCGCTCGAGCAAGCCGAACTGCACGAGCGCGAGCAACGCGAGGATCGCGAGCAGCACGACGGTGAGCGCCGCAGCGTAGCTCGCGTCCCAGTAGCGGAAACCCGTCTCGTAGATGTAGAACAGCAGCAGCGAGCTGGCGTTGTCGGGCCCGCCGCGCGTCATCACGACGATGTGGTCGACCAGGCGGAACGCGTTGATCACCGCGTTGACCAGCACGAAGAGCGTGGTCGGCATCAGCAGCGGGAACGTCACACGCCAGAAGAACTGCCATCGGCTGCAGCCCTCGAGCGCCGCGGCTTCGCGCAGTTCGGGTGACTGCTGCTGCAGCGCCGCGAGGTAGAAGATCATGAAGAATCCGGCCTCCTTCCACACCGCCACCGCCATCACCGCGCCGAGCACCGTTTCGCGGCTGCCGAGCCAGTTGTGAGCGGCGAGGCCGAGGTTGCCGCGCAGCTGGTCAAGCAGGCCGTAGTCGGGCGTATAGAAGAACAGCCAGATGTTGGCCACCGCGATCATCGGCAGCACGGTCGGCGTGAAGAACGCGAGCCGCAGCAGCCCCCGACCGACCAGCTTGCGGTCGACCCACAGTGCCATGCCGATCGCGAGCGCGATCGACGGCACGATCGTCCCGAGCGCGTACCACGCGTTGTTGACGAGGGAGGTCCAGAACACCGGGTCGTCGCCGAGCGCGCGGTAGTTCTCGAGCCCCGCCCAGCGCGCCGGCCGGTTCGCTTTCGGTGTGCTCCACAGGCTGTGCCAGACCGTCGCGACCGCGGGGTAATGCGTGAAGGCCGCGAGCAGCACCGCCGCCGGCAGCAGCAGCAGCCAGCCGACGACCGCGTGGTGGCGGCCCGTCACGCCTCGGCTCCGCGGCAAGGCTCAGCGGTACGGACGCAGGATGCGATCGGCCTCGCGCTGCGCGTCCTTCATCGCCGCGTCAGCCGTTTTCGCACCGGTCAGCGCAGCCTGCAGGCCGTCGTTCAATGCCTTCGTGACGCGCTGGTTGTCGTGCGTCGAGAGCTCGGCGACCGCGTACTGCAGCTGGTCGCGTGCCACCGTCGGTGCGGTGAAGTCGGCGAGGTACTTCTTCATCTCCGCGGTCTCCCACGCCGCAGGGCTCGTGGCGATGTAGCCGGTGGCGATCGCCCACTGCGCTGCGCGTTGCGGTGCCGTGACCCAGCCGATGAACTTGAGCGCCGCCGCGCGCTCCTCGGCCGTCGACTTCTTGAAGACGTACCAATTGCCGCCGCCGGTGGGGGTGCCACGCTGCTTGCCGGCCGGCAGCATCGCGACCCCGAACGGGAACTTCGCGTTGTTTCGGATGTTGGTCAGATTGCCCGTCGTCGTCCAGATGATCGCAGCCTTGCGCTCGAAGAAATCCTTCGGCGTCGTACCCCACTCGACCACGCCGGGCGGATGGATCTTGTGCTTGGTCGAGAGGTCAACCCAGAATTGCAATGCCTGGATCACCTCGGGCTTGTCGTAGTAGGTCTGCGTGCCGGCGGCGTTCATCAGCTCGACGCCGTTCTGCGTCGTAAAGCCCTGGAACAACCAGTACGGAAAGCCCGATGAGGGCACCTGCACACCCCAGGTCGCCACGTTGCCGGAGGCGTCGCGCTGGGTGAGCTTCCTGCCCATCTCGACGAGTTCGTTCCAGGTCGCGGGCGGCTTCTCGGGGTCAAGGCCGGCCTCCTTGAACAGCTCCTTGTTCCAGTACATCACGACGGTCGACCGCTGGAACGGGATGCCCCAGGTCTTGCCGCCGGTCTGGCTGTTCTTCATGAAACCGGGGTAGAAACTGCCCATCCAGGCACGTTCCTCGGCTGTCTTGACGAGCTCGTCGAAGGGCACGACGAGGCCCTCGTCGATGAGTGTGTACATGTCGGTGGAGAGGATCACCGCCATGTGCGGCGCGTCGCCGCCCTTGGCCGCGGTGAGCGCCTTGGTGATCGTGTCCTGGTAGCTGCCGGCATACACCGGCTTGAGCTTGATCTCGGGGTTCTCTTTCTCGAAGTCGGCGGCGAGCCCGTCGACGATCTTCGTCACCGGGCCGCCGACAGCCACCGGGTAGTAGAAGGTCAGATCCACCGCGTACGCGGGTGCGGCGAATGCCGCGGCGACGGCTGCCGCGCCGGCAGCGCGGACGATACGCTCGAGCCAGGTTCTCATCGTGTGGTCTCCTCGTGAGTGGAAGGGATGCGGCGGCCGCTCGCGCGGTTGAACGCATGCTGTGCCGCAGGGGGCCAACGCAGCCCGACGGCCTCGCCACGGCGCGGTAGCGATCCGCCCGGGCTGCGCACAACAAGCCGCGTGGCGTGCTCGCCGGTGCCGGCCTCGCAGACGACGAGGCTTTCGGCACCGAGGTATTCAACGGTCGCCACCTTCGCGGGCAGCCCCTCGCCCTGCGCGCCGAACTGCAGCTGCTCGGGCCGGACGCCGATCAGCGTATCATCGGTAGCGGCGCCGCGCAGTACAGCCGGTGCAAGCGCGGCGTCGAACAGATTCATCGCCGGTGCACCGATGAATCCCGCGACAAAGGTCGATGCCGGTTGCTCGTACAGCGCCTGCGGCGTGCCGTGCTGCTCGACGCGGCCGGCGCGCATCAAGACCACGCGGTCGGCCATCGTCATCGCCTCGGTCTGGTCATGCGTGACGTAGACCATCGTCATGCCGAGCCGCTGCTGCAGCTCTCGGATCTCACTGCGCATCTGCTGGCGCAGCTGCGCGTCGAGGTTGGACAGCGGCTCGTCCATCAGGCACACGGGTGCCTCCGCGACGATCGCGCGGCCGAGCGCCACGCGCTGGCGCTGGCCGCCCGAGAGCTGCGCGGGCTTGCGCGAAAGCAGGGCCTCGAGGCCGAGCAGGCCCGCGGCGCGCGCAAGGCGCCGCTCGCGCTCAGCGCGCTCGACCCGCCGCACCGTGAGACCGAAGACGATGTTTTCCGCCACCGTGAGGTGCGGGAAAAGCGCGTAGTTCTGGAACACCATCGCCACCCCGCGCGCCGACGGCGGTAGCGCCGTGACGTCGCGGTCGGCAATCTCGATGCGGCCCTCGTCGGGCTGCTCGAGGGCGGCGATGATGCGCAGCGTGGTCGACTTGCCGCACCCGGAGGGGCCAAGCAGCGCGACGAACTCGCCGCTCGCCACGTCGAGGTCGAGCCCCTGCACCGCCGGCGCGTCGCCGAAACGCTTGCTGATGCCGCGCAGCGCGACCGCGCTCATCGGCGCGCGGCTGGCGCAGGCGCAGCCGGACGGTGGTCAGCGGTCGACGGGCTCATGGCGGATACAGACGTGGATCGACCGGCCATGCTAGTGTCAATCCGCGACGCCATCATGTCGGGTGATCCCGCAGCGTGCACCACGCTGCTACTCGCCACTGGCACCGGCGCCGGCGCCGGCATGCCCGTCGATGCCGGCCGGCCTGCTCGGTTCCGTTACGTACCGTTTCGATCCCCTGCAGGACGTGGTTTGGGGTGCTGCGCCGCACGCTAAAGTGGCCAGTCGTGCCCTGGATTTGCCTTCGCTGCATCGTTTTCCTGCCGCTCGTGCTGGTCGCCGCCTGCAGCTCGACACCGCCTGCCCCGCAGCAGCCGCCTGCAACGCCCGCCGCCGCGACTGTCAACGGAACCGATGCCGAGCCGCCGTCGCAAACCGAGCAGATGCTCGAAACAGCACGCACGTCGGTGCGATCGTCCGCCGTGTGGCTCGCGCGCGGTGTCGACAGCTGGTTCGGCGACCGCCCGTTCGAAGAGGGCGGCAAGGTCAGCGATGGTCGGATCAGCGTCGGCCTGCTGCACCGGCAGGACGACGGCACCAATGCGAGCGTGCGCTTCCACGCGCGCTTTCGCCTGCCCAACGTCGAGAAGCAGACCTACCTGTTCTTCGGTCGCGACGATGAGCGCGAGATCGTCGCTGACACGCCTGGCGCGCTGTCGCGCCAGGACCGGCTGCTCGCTCCGGAACGCGAGGAGGAATCGTTCTTCGCCGGCCTCGGCCGGTCGGTCAGCGACTACGTCGACTTCCGCATCGGCCTGCGTGGTGGACTCAAGGTCTATGCGCAGACGCGCTACCGCAGGCTGTGGCACCTGACCCCCGTCGATCTCGTCGACTTTCGCGAAACGCTGTTCTGGACCGCCGCCGACGGCTTCGGATCGACCACCGCCTTCACGTACGAACACGCCCTCACGCCGACGCTGGCTGCGCGCTGGCTCAGCGCGGCGACGATCACGCAGGACACGGGCCATTTCGCGTGGTCGAGCATCCTCGGTAGCTACAAGGCATTCGGCAACCAGCGCCTGTTCGCGCTGGAGGGGATCGTCGAAGGCAAGCAGGGTTCGGGCGTCGACTTCACCGACTACGGCTTGCGGGCGCGCTGGGAACAACCGGTGCACAAGGACTGGCTGATCGGTGACGTGATCGTCGGCCACTTCTGGCCGCGACCCAGTGCGCTGAGCGAGCGAGGTCGCGCCTGGGCATTCGGCGCGAGCTTGAAGATGCAGTTCTGAGGCGAGCGCCGCATCGGCAGGCCGGGAGGCCGACTGATGCGATGATCACGCCTGCTGCGCCCGCCCGGCCGTCGGCCCCCCCTCCGAAACTGCACGAATGCTGCGCTTCGTCCTGACGCGACTGAGTCTCGTCGTTCCGACCTTCATCGGGATGACGTTGCTCGCGTTCTTCCTGATCCGGCTCGTTCCCGGCGATCCGATCGAGACGCTCGCCGGCGAACGCGGCATCGACCCGGCGCGCCACGCGGCACTGGTCAAGGCATACGGCCTCGATCGTCCGGTGCTCGTGCAGTACGCGATCTACCTCGGCCGTCTCGCGCACGGCGACCTCGGCCGGTCGATGATCACCCAGGCGCCGGTGCTGCGCGAGTTCGCTGCGCTGTTCCCGGCCACGATCGAGCTTGCGGTGTGCGCGATCCTGTTTGCGCTGGTGGTCGGCATTCCGGCCGGCATGCTCGCCGCGGTGCGGCGCAACACGGTGCTCGACCACGGCGTGATGGTCGGCTCGCTGACCGGCTATTCGATGCCGATCTTCTGGTGGGGCCTGCTATTGATCCTGCTGTTCTCGGTGCAGCTGGGGTGGACGCCGGTGTCCGGTCGCATCGGCGTGCAGTACTACTTCGAGCCGGTGACCGGTTTTCACCTGGTCGACGCCTGGCTGTCGGGCGAGCCGGGCGCGCTGCGCTCGGCGGCTGCCCACTTGGTGCTGCCGATGATCGTGCTCGGTACCAACCCGCTGGCGATCATCGCGCGCATGACGCGCTCCTCGATGCTCGAGGTGCTCGGTGAGGACTACATCCGCACCGCGCGCGCCAAGGGGCTGTCGGCCACCCGCGTCGTCGCACTGCACGCGTTTCGCAACGCGCTGATCCCGGTGGTCACGGTGATCGGCTTGCAGGTCAGCGTGCTGTTCACCGGCGCGATCCTGACCGAGACGATCTTCTCGTGGCCTGGCGTGGGCAAGTGGATGATCGAGGCGATCAGCCGCCGCGACTATCCGGTGCTGCAGGGCGGGCTGCTGCTGCTCGGCGGCGTGGTGATGACGGTCAACCTGCTGGTCGACCTGACCTACGGCCTGATCAACCCGCGCATCTCGCGAGCCCGATGAGCGCCACCGCGCCACCGCCGATCGTTGACGCCGGTGCGCCGCCTGGCCCGCTGCGCGAGTTCTGGGGTTACTTCAGCGCCAATCCCGGCGCGGTGACCGGGCTCGTCGTCGTCGTCGCGGTGCTGCTGCTGGCCGCGCTCGCGCCGTGGCTCGCCCCTTACCCGCCCGACCTGACCGACAACACGGTGTTCCTCAAGCCGCCGGCCTGGCAGGCGGGCGGGTCGTGGGCTTATCCGCTCGGCACCGATGCGATCGGCCGCGACCTGCTGTCGCGGCTGATCCACGGCGCGAGGCTGTCGCTGCTGATCGGCCTGGCGGTGGTGGCGCTGTCGATCGCTGCGGGCATCGTGCTCGGCCTGGTCGCCGGCTTCACGCGCGGCCTGGTCGAGATCGCGATCATGCGGCTGATGGACATCATCCTCACGCTGCCGAGCCTGCTGCTGGCGATCGTGATCGTCGCGATCCTCGGCCCCGGCGTGATGAACGCGATGCTCGCGGTGTCGGTGGTGGTGCTGCCGCATTACGTGCGCATCACCCGCGCCGCGGTGATCTCCGAAACCGCGAAGGACTATGTCACCGCCGCGCGCGTCGCCGGCGCCGGGCGGCTGCGCCTGATGTTCAGCGAGGTGCTGCCCAACTGCGCCGCGCCGCTGATCGTGCAGGCCTCACTCGGCGTCTCGACTGCGATCCTCGACGCCGCCGCGCTTGGCTTTCTCGGCCTGGGCGCACAGCCGCCGGCCGCCGAATGGGGAACGATGCTCGCAGACGCGCGCGAATTCGTGCTGCGAGCGTGGTGGGTCGTCACATTCCCCGGGCTGATGATCCTGATCACGGTGCTCGCGTTCAACCTGCTCGGCGACGGGCTGCGCGACGCGCTCGATCCGAAGTTGAAGCGATAACGCTCATGGCGCTGCTCGAAGTCGTCGACCTGCACGTCGAGTTCCCGGGCCAGGGGGCGGTCATGCACGCCGTCGACGGCGTCGACCTGTCGCTCGACGAGGGCGAGGTGCTGGGCATCGTCGGCGAATCGGGCTCGGGCAAGAGCGTCACGATGCTCGCGCTGATGGGGCTGGTGCCGTTTCCGGGCCGTGTGCGCGCGCGGCGCCTGCGCTTTGCCGGCAACGACCTGTTGACGCTGTCACCAAAGGCGCGACGCCAGCTCACCGGCAAGGACGTCGCGATGATCTTCCAGGAGCCGACGACCAGCCTGAACCCTTGTTTCACTGTCGGCTTCCAGATCACCGAGACGCTGCGCTTGCACCTCGGCCTGGACCGCCGCGCGGCGCAGAAGCGCGCGATCGAACTGCTCGAGCAGGTCGGCATTCCCGCCGCGTCGAGCCGACTCAATGACTTTCCGCACCAGATGTCGGGCGGCATGAACCAGCGCGTGATGATCGCGATGGCGATCGCCTGCAACCCGCGTCTGCTGATCGCCGACGAGCCGACGACCGCGCTCGACGTAACGATCCAGGCGCAGATCCTCGACCTGCTGCGAACGCTGCAGAAGGAACGCGGCATGGCGCTCGTGCTGATCACGCACAACATGGGCGTGGTGCAGGAGATGGCGCAGCGGGTCTGCGTGATGTACGCCGGCCAGGTGCTCGAGGAGCGCAGCGCCGACGCGCTGTTCAGCGACCCGCAGCATCCCTATACCGCCGCGCTGCTCGCCGCGATGCCCGAGCGTAGCCAGGGTGCGACCAAGCTCGCGAGCATCCCCGGCGTCGTGCCGGGCCTCTACGACCGCCCGGCGGGTTGCCTGTTCGCGCCGCGCTGCGCGTATGCGACGGCGCATTCGCGCGACGTGCGCCCGCCGTTGCGCGAATGGCAGGGCGGCCGGGTGCGCTGCCACCATCCGCTCGGCGACGCCGGTCGGCAGAGTGCGCTCGACCTGCACGGCCGGCTCGGGTCGGCCCATGCCACCGAGGTCGCACCGTGACGGCGGCGGTCGTCGAGGCGCGCGCGCTGCGCCGTGTTTACGAAGTCAGGCGGGGCTGGATGCGCGAGCGGGCGCTGCTGCAGGCGGTGGGCGACGTCTCTTTCACGATCACGCCGGGCTGCACGCTGGCGGTGGTCGGCGAATCGGGGTGCGGCAAATCGACGCTCGCACGGATGGTCACCTTGATCGAGAAGCCGACCAGCGGCGCGCTGAGCCTGGGTGGTATCGATGCGGTGAATCCACCGCCCGACGCGACGGCGGCGCTACGCCGCTCGGTCCAGCTGGTGTTCCAGAACCCGTTCGGCTCGCTCAACCCGCGCAAGAAGATCGGCGCGATTCTCGAGGCGCCGCTCACGATCAACACCGACCAGCCGCCGGCGGAGCGCGCCGAGCGCGCGCAGGCGATGCTCGCGCGGGTCGGCCTGCGCCCCGAGCACGCCGGGCGCTATCCGCACATGTTCTCCGGCGGCCAGCGCCAGCGCATCGCGATCGCCCGAGCACTGATGCTGAGCCCCTCGCTGCTGGTGGCCGACGAGCCGGTTTCCGCGCTCGACGTCTCGGTGCAGGCGCAGGTGCTCAACCTGCTCGCCGACCTGCAGCAGGAGCTCGGGCTGGCGTACCTGTTCATCTCGCACGACCTCGGCGTCGTCCGGCACATCGCGCATGACGTCCTCGTGATGTACCTCGGGCTGGTGATGGAACAGGGGCCGAAGCAGCGCGTGTTCGCGCAACCGCTGCACCCCTACACCAAAGCCCTGCTTGGCTCGACGCCGGGCCTGGCCGGGGTGGACCGCGCCCGGCGCATCGTGCTCAAGGGCGAACTGCCGTCGCCGCTGGACCCGCCGGCGGGCTGCGTGTTCTCGACGCGCTGCCCGCACGTCGCCGAGCGCTGTCGCGAGGAGCGGCCGGCGCTTCGCCCGCTCGACGACCGGCTGGTGGCCTGCCACCATGCCGAGCGCTTACGCTAATCCCCGGCCGCGTCCGAGCGACGCACAATAGCCGACACGAACGGCACCTTCACTGCCGCAGAGGAGATCCCCGAATGAACCGCAACCGCACCCCTGACCCCTCGCGTCGATTCGCCAAGCGGACACTCGTCGCCGCGCTGGCGGTGCCGGCGCTCTTGGCCGCGACCAGCCTGTCGGCCAAGACGCTGGTGTTCTGTTCCGAGGGCAGCCCCGAGAACTTCTATCCCGGCATCAACACCACCGGCACCTCGTTCGACGCCAACAGCCAGATCTACGGCCGCATCGTCGACTTCGAGCGTGGCGGCACCAAGGTCGTGCCCGGGCTGGCCGAACGCTGGACGGTCTCGCCCGACGGTCTCGAGTACACGTTCTCCCTCCGCAAGGGCGTGAAGTGGCATTCGAACCAGAATTTCAAGCCGACGCGCGACTTCAACGCCGACGACGTGATCTTCGCGATCGAGCGCCAGTGGAAGGAGGACAACCCGTACTTCAAGGTCACCAGCCCGAACCACTCGTACTTCAACGACATGGGCATGCCCAAGCTGATCAAGTCGTTGCAGAAGGTGGACGACTACACGGTGAAGTTCGTGCTGAACCGGCCCGAGGCGCCGTTCCTTTCGAACCTCGCGATGGAGTACGCCGGCGTTCAATCGAAGGAATACGCCGACGCGATGCTCAAGGCGGGCACCCCCGAGAAGATCGATCAGGAGCCGATCGGCACCGGCCCGTTCTATCTCGTGCAGTACCAGAAGGACGCGATCATCCGCTACAAGGCGTTCCCGCAGTTCTGGGGCGGCAAGGCGGCGATCGACGACCTCGTGTTCTCGATCACGCCGGATGCATCGGTGCGCTGGGCCAAGCTGCAGAGGGGCGAATGCCATGTGATGCCGTACCCGAACCCGGCCGATCTGGACGCGATCCGCAAGGACCCGAACGTCCAGGTGCTCGAACAGCCGGGGCTGAACGTCGGCTACCTCGCCTTCAACACGCAGAAGAAGCCGTTCGACGACGTGCGCGTACGCAAGGCGATCAGCATGGCGATCAACAAGAAGGCAATCATCGACGGCGTCTACCTCGGCACTGGCGTTGCGGCGAAGAACCCGATCCCGCCGTCGATGTGGTCGTACAACGACTCGATCAAGGACGACCCCTACGATCCCGAAGCGGCGAAGAAGCTGCTCGCCGAAGCCGGCGCCGCGAATCTCGTCACCGACATCTGGGCCATGCCGGTGCAACGGCCATACAACCCGAACGCCAAGCGCATCGCGGAGCTGATGCAGGCCGACCTCGCGAAGATCGGCGTCAAGGCCGAGATCAAGACGTTCGAATGGGGCGAGTACCGCAAGCGCATGCAGGCCGGCGAGCACCAGATGGGCATGCTCGGCTGGACCGGTGACAACGGCGATCCGGACAACTTCCTGCACACCTTGCTTGGGTGTGATTCGGCCAGGAGCGCCAGCGGCAGCAACGTCGCGAAGTTCTGCTACCAGCCGTTCGACGACCTCGTGGTCAAGGCCAAGAGCGTGAGCAACCAGGCCGAGCGCACCGACCTGTACACGAAGGCGCAGGTGATCTTCAAGGAGCAGGTGCCGTGGTTCACGATCGCGCACGCGGTGCAGCTCAAGCCGGTGCGCAAGGAAGTCGTCGACTTCAAGTTGAGCCCGTTCGGGCGCCACGCGTTCTACGGCGTGGACATCAAGCAGTAGGCGATCCACGCGGCGCGGGCGGCAAGGCCGCCCCGCGCTCGCGCGTCAACTGAGCGCTGTCAGCACCGCCAGCCATAGCGGTGCCGTGATGACGAACGCGAGCGTGCTCAGCACGATCGCGGTCGTCGCCTCCGCCTCGAGCGTGGCGTAACGCTGGCTGAAGATCAGCGCGTTGCTGCCCACCGGCAGCGCCGCCATCATCACGACGACCGCAAGCGGCAAGCCGGACAGGCCGAATCCGAAGTGCGCCACCGCGAGCACGACCGCGGGTTGCACCAGCAGCTTGAGCACGGCAATCGCCACTGCGCCGCGCATCGCCCCCGGCATGCCGTAGTACGCCAGCGAAATGCCGATCAGGACGAGGCACAGCGGCACGACCGCGCTGCCGAGCAGTTGCAGCGCCTCGTCGGCCACCGCGGGCAAGGGAACGCCGGTGACGTTCCACGCCAGGCCGGCGATCACAGGCAGCACGACCGGATGGATGATCGTGTTGCGCGCCGTCAGCCGCAGCGTGCGTGCGAGCGACGGCGCTGGCCTGTTATCGCCAGACGGAGCACGAGCGAGATCGAGTTCGACCAGCGTGGTCAACACCGACAGCAGCACCAGTGCGTGCACGCTCGCCAGCGCGATGTGGATGCCGAGTCCCGTT
>CP070653.1:823066-848500 GCA_020354665.1 Burkholderiales bacterium | reverse complement strand
TGCAGTCGCCGTGGCGCATCACGCGAGCCGCTGCCACCGCAGGGCCGAGCTGACCCACTTGCCGGGCGGAGCGACGGCGGGCCCCGACGCCGCGGTGCCAAGCGTGCTCGGGAGGGCCGGCCGGCAGAAGCGCGCTGCGCATCGTTCCAGCGATGCTGGATCGGTCGTCAGGACGGCCGCGCGTGCCGTGTCGATGTTGCGCCGGCGCAAACGAAACAAGAACTGCCGCGGCCGAAAGCTTGGGAAGCGGACAGCGACCCGTTCGTAACGCTAGAATGCTGCACCGCAACATTGCTTCCGGGGGTTCCATGGAAATTTCCAAGAGAGTCGCAGTCGTCACCGGTGGCGGGAGCGGCATTGGCCGCGCAGTGGCCGCGGCGTTGGCACGGCGCGGGGTCGCGGCTGTCGCGCTGGTCGACGTGAGCGAGGCGATCGAGGACGTTTCCGAGAAGCTCAATGCCGAGGCGGGGCGCACCTTTGCGATCCCGTTCCAGGGCGACACGACCGACGAGAAGTTCCGCGCCCACGTTTACGACGCGATGAGTCGCAAGTACGGCACGGTCACGATGTGCGTGCCGGCTGCGGGGATCACGCGTGACGATCTGGCCGTGCGTGTCGACAAGATGACCGGCAAGGCGCGTATCTATCCGCTCGAGCAGTTCAAGCTCGTGGTCGACGTGAACCTGATCGCGCCGGTGTACTGGGCATTGGAGATGATCGGGCGGATCGCCGAGGAACGCGCCGCGAAGGGCCTGAAGCGCTGGGCGGCCGAGGAGGGGATGCAAGGCTCGGTGGTGTTCATCGGCTCGATCTCGTCGCAGGGCAACCGCGGCCAGATCTCGTATGCCAGTACCAAAGCCGGCCTGGAGGGGGCTGCCGCGACGATCATGAAGGAGGCGATGTACTACGGTGTGCGCTGCAGCCTCATCCACCCCGGCTTCACCGATACGCCGATGGTGCGGGCGATGGGCATGGACTACGTCGCCAAGAACATCCTGCCCTTCACACAGCTCGGCCGGCTGATCCAGCCGGACGAAATCGCCGACGCGATCTGCTTCATGCTCGCGAACTCCGCGGTCAGCGGTGAGCTGTGGGTCGATGCCGGTTGGCACGCCCCGGCCTAGCGCAGAAGCGGAATCGACCCGCCGACCGGTTCATCACTGCATCGACACGCAGCCATGACGACAAAGACCCGATCCACACCGACCACCAAGGACTTCGATCGCGAGTTCCGCGCACAGGTCGCGCAGATGACCGCCGGGCTCGCGCCGACTGCGTTCACCACCGCGTGGG
Organism: Burkholderiales bacterium; assembly: GCA_020354665.1. Lineage (GTDB taxonomy): Bacteria > Pseudomonadota > Gammaproteobacteria > Burkholderiales > Burkholderiaceae_C. The sequence goes on along the minus strand of CP070653.1, from coordinate 847,207 downwards.
CGGACTGGGCGATGCATCTGGCGCTGTCGCCGGCCAAGCGGCGCGAGCTGCAGCGGCACGCGCTGCAGCGCGCGCAGGACACCTGGGCGTTCGCGCTGCGCGCGCTGACCGGCGCGCCGGTGTCGCCATCCGAAGGCCTCGCCGGAGACGCCGATCACCGTTTCGAAGCGCAGGACTGGTCGCGGTTTCCGTTCAACGTCTATGCGCGTGCGTACCAGAACAACGTGGCGCTGCTGAAGGACGCCGTGCGTGACGTCGGCGGCGTCACCGAGTATCACGGCGAACTGCTGGAGTTTGCAGTGCGGCTGCTGCTCGATGCCACGTCGCCGTCGAACTACCTGGCGTCGAACCCCGAGTTGCTGGCGCTGACGCAGTCCGAGCGCGGGCAGAACCTGGTGCGCGGGCTGCAGCACCTGATCGAGGACATCGAGCGCACCCTCAAGGGAATCGAACCGGTCGGCGCCGAGGAGTTTGCACCTGGCAAGACCGTCGCCGTGACGCCGGGCAAGGTCGTGTTCCGCAACGAGTTGATCGAGCTGATCCAGTACGAACCGACCACCAAGCAGGTCTACGCGGAGCCGCTGCTGATCGTGCCGGCGTGGATCATGAAGTACTACATCCTCGACCTGAGCGCGCGTAATTCGCTGGTGAAGTACCTCGTCGACCAGGGCCACACCGTGTTCATGATGTCGTGGAAGAACCCCGACGAGAAAGACCGTGACATCGGCATGGATGACTACGTCACGAAGGGTTTGCGCGCTGCGCTCGATGCGGTCACGGCGATCGTACCGAAGCGCAAGGTGCACGCCGTGGGCTACTGCATCGGCGGCACGCTGCTCTCGATCGGCGCGGCGGCGCTCGCGCGCGACAAGGACGAGCGGCTGGCTTCGGTGACGATGTTCGCCGCGCAGACGGATTTTTCCGAGCCGGGCGAGCTCGCCTTCTTCATCAATCCCAGCCAGCTCGCGATGCTCGAGGCGACGATGCACCGCAAGGGCGTGCTCGAGAGCCGACAGATGGGCGGGGCATTCACGCTGCTGCGCGCGCAGGACTTGCTGTGGCAGCCGATGATCAAGAACTACCTGAAGGGCAAGCGCGATCCGATGATCGACCTGATGGCGTGGAACGCCGACGGTACGCGCATGCCGTGGCGCATGCATTCCGAGTACCTCTACCGGCTCTACCTGGACAACGAGCTCGCGACGAACCGCTTTCCGGTCGACGGCAAGCTGATCCGCCTATCCGACCTCAGCGTGCCGATGTTCATCGTCGGCACCGAGACCGACCACGTCGCACCGTGGAAGTCGGTCTACAAGGTGGACAACCTCGTGCGCTCGGACGACGTGACGTTCTTGCTGACTTCCGGCGGCCACAATGCCGGCATCGTCAGTGGCCCGGTGCATCCGAAGCGGCACTACCGCATCCGCACGCGCCGGCTCGCCGACCCGCACTTGGCTCCTGAGGACTGGCTGGAAGCGGCGGCCAAGCACGAGGGCTCGTGGTGGCCGGCCTGGCAGGGCTGGCTGGTCGAGCATTCCAGCGGCAAGACCAAGCCGCCGGCGATCGGTGCTCCGGGCAAGGGCTACCGCGTGATCGAGAACGCGCCCGGGCGCTACGTGCGGCAACGCTAGCACCCGCGTCGCCGCCGGGCGCGCACGGGGTACGTCGCCGGTGCAGCCAGGACGCGCAAGGTGCGACGCTGCAGACGCGTGGCTGCGCGTCGTGGCGCCGCCGGACGTCACATGCCCTTGAACAGCCCCGCGTAGCTGCGGCTGACTTCGAGCTTCTCGGGGTGGCCCTTGACGCTGACGATCTGGCGGCCCCGAAAGTCGCGCGTGACGCCGGCGATCGCGCTGACGCTGACGAGCGTGCTACGGTGGATCTGCCAGAACGCCTGCGGGTCGAGCTCGTCGACGAGTTCCTTGATCGGCTTGCGGATCAGCGCCTCGATGGTTGCGGTCTGCACGCGGGTGTACTTCTCGTCGCTGATGAAGAACAGCACGTCGTCGACCGGGATCATCTGGATCGACGGTCCGACGCTGGCCTGGATCCACTTCAGGTAGTGCGGTGCGGCACCTGGATCGAGCTTCGCGGCGAGCTGGTGCAGCAACTGCTGCAACGGCGGTGCGCTGACCTCCTCGGGCGTGCCGCGTGATGCGAGGCGCTTCTTGATGCGCTCGACCGTGACCTCGAGCCGGGCGCGCTCGGCGGGCTTGAGGACGTAGTCGGCCGCGCCCTGCTCGAACGCCTCGATCGCGTACTGGTCGTAGGCGGTGACGAAGACGATCTCGGGCAACCGATCGTCGGCGTCGATCTCCAGCTGGGCGATGCGGCGCGCGGCTTCGACGCCGGTCAGTCCCGGCATGCGGATATCGAGGAAGACGACGTCGGGGCGCTGCTGCATGACCAGCTCGACCGCCTCGAGCCCGTTCCTGGCTTCGGCCACGATCTGCAGCTCGGGCCAGGCTTCGGCGAGTCGGGCACGCAGCTGCTCGCGCATCAGCCGCTCGTCGTCGGCGAGAACCGCGCGGGGAGGCAGGGCGGGATCCATTGCCGCGGATGCTACGACGCGATCAGCTGCCGCGCCTGCTCCGCCGTCCGATCAAGGCCCCGCAGGATGCACATTCGGCGATCGGCTCGCTCACGCCGGCTCGTCCTCCAGGCTCCGGTACGGCACGCTGATCGTGGCGATCGTCCCGCTCGGCGAATTCGCCGTGATGCGCAGGCTCGCCTTGGCGCCGTAGAGCAGCTGCAGCCGCTCGCGGACGTTGGCCAGCCCCACGCCGGTTCCCGCGGTCACCGCTGGCTGGCCCAAGCCCAGGCCGGTGTCGGTCACGCTCACGGCGAGCCTGCCAGCCACGATCTCGGCCTTGACTTTGAGCGAGCCGCCGTCGGGTTTGGGTTCGAGCCCGTGCTTGATCGCGTTTTCGACCAGCGTCTGGATCATCATCGACGGGAATTCGGCCGAGTACAGACCGTGGGGAACGTCGATCTCGGTGGCGAGGCGCTCTTCCATGCGCATCTTCAGGATTTCGAGGTAAGGCCGGATCACCTCGAGCTCGCGTCCCAGCGCACGCGGGCCGCCGTCGCTCGCCTCTCGCATCGTCGGCATGCTGGCACGCAGCAGCGCGATCAGGTTCTTCTGCATCTGGCTCGCGCGCTTCGGGTCGGCCTCGATCAGGTGGTCGATGCTGGCCAGCGTGTTGAACAGGAAGTGCGGCTCGACCTGCGCCTGCATCGCCGCCATGCGCGCCTCGACGACCTGGCGCTTGAGCGACTCGGCGTCGGCGGTCTCGGCGGCCTGCGCGGCCTTGACTTCCGCCTGCATGCGGCTCTTGTAGGTGATCTTGATGATGATCGATGCGACGATCCAGATCAGCGCGAGATCGGTCAGGAAGTCGCCCCACTGCACGACCCGGATGCGCTTGACCGTGCGTGGGGTGCCCGGTACGCCCGCTTCCTCGATTGCGCGGCGCGCCTGCTCGCTCGCGGCGCGTGCCGCCTCGTGCGCCGCTCGCGTTGCCTGCTCCGTATGGCGTTGCGCTTCGGTGGCATCCTGCACGGCCTCGCGCGTCGCGTCGATCGCCTCCTGCACGATTTCCTTCGCCGCGCTGCCGGGCACGGTGATCGTGACGCCGTCGTCGGATGCCGCCCCCGTGCCAGACGCCGCCGAAGCGGCTGGCGCCGGCTTGCGCGACCGGATCCGGATGCCGCGCTCGTCGATCGAGATGTCGAGACCTTCCGGATCGCTGGCGGAAGGTTGACCTTTCTCGATCCTGATCACCGGGCCCTGCGGTGGCGTCGCAGTATCGGGCGATGGCGGCCGTTCGATCGGCTCGTCAACCTGCTCGGTGACCTTGTAGCTGAACGGCGGCAGCGACTGCGTGATTCCCGCGAGTACGAGCAGCAGCAGCGACAGCAGGAAGAAGCGCTTCCAGCTGATCGACACCAACCAGCTCGCGTAGGCGTGAAAGCCCCGCACGAACGCCCGTGCGAGTCGCTCGATACGCATCCGCCAGGGCGTGTCGGAGGGTGCTTCCTGATCGGAGGGGTTACTCTGCATCGCTCAACGCAAAGGGGGTCGTCAACGCGTTCCTCGCCTCCCGGGTGTCGGGATCGTCGTCGCCACGGACCAGCCAGGTCCGGCCTGCCGCGACGTCGCCAGCACTGTACGCACGGCGGGGCCCACCGGCACAGGCCGCGCGACCGACGCTACCCCTTGCGCGACAGACTGCAGGCGGACGCGATGGTCCGCAACCGATCCCGGCAGCTCCTGCGTCAAGGGCGACACGGCCGGCAAAGGCCGGGCCGGATTCGGCCTTGGGTCGGTGGCAGTGGGATACGCCCGACCGGCCCGGTCGGCGTCGATCACGCGACGCTGCACCTCCAGGGCGCTGGTACATCGCTCGTGACGCCCGGCGGCCGCGGAGAGCGCACGCGGGGGGCGCCGACGCAGCGGTTCGTCACGCGCCGGGTGCGGTTCGTCGGCGTAATGGGCGGTTCGTCGCAATGTGCTGTCGTCGTCGCTGCGGCGCGCCTAGAGTCTGGGCCATCGAAAGCCACACACACACACGCCTGGAGCACACCATGTCTGTCGATCGGATTCTCCTCGGCGCCATCATCGCGACGATCATCGTCACGGCGCTCGGCGGCATCGTCGAAGCGGTCGGTTCTGCCTGGACCGAGCGATCCGCCGCCGAATACGTCGTCGGGCCGGGACAGCCCGACGTCGAGGCTGTCGTCACCGGCTCGCGGTCACCGGTCTAGGGCACTGACCGGTGCCATACGCCGGCGTTGCCGTGCGAGGCTGCCGCCTCGGCCTGAGGCGGCGCAAGCGACCCACCGGCCGGGGCCGCGGAGGGCCGCGGTCGCCTGGTAATTGTTCAGTCTTCCTCTTGGCGGAACGTGTACCAGAGGTCGGCGAGCATGACGACGATCCCAATCACGATCACGCTCGTCAGCGCGGCGTCGTTCATCTTGAAGACCATCGGCGCAAAGTAGGCCAGCAACAGCGCGACGGCGACGACGGCGGCGAGGATCTTGATCGTCATCGTTGATGGCTCCCGGCTGGTGTGCGGTGCGCGCCCTGCGCGGTGGCTGCGGTCACGACCCGTAGAGCACGCTGGGCAGCCACAGCGTCATCTGCGGGAACACGTACATCATCGCCATCGTGATGAGCACGATGTAGACGAACGGCATGCAGCCGCTGAAGATCTGCGTCATCAGCACCGACGGCGGGCTGACCCCCTTGAGGTAGTACGCGGCCATCGCCATCGGTGGCGAGAGAAACGCGGTCTGCAGGTTGACCGCCACCAGCACGCCGAACACCATCGGATCGATGCCGAAGTGCGGCAGCATCGGCAGGAAGATCGGCACGAAGATGATGATGATCTCGGTCCACTCGAGCGGCCAGCCGAGCACGAAGATGATCGCTTGCGCCAGCAGCATGAAGGTGATCGGGCTCAGGTCCATGCCGATCACGAAATCCTGCACGACCTGCTTGCCACCGAGGTACGCGAACACCGAGGCGAACGTCGCCGAGCCGACGAACAGCCAGCACACCATCGCCGACGTGCGCGCCGTCAGGTACATCGATTCGCGAACCCCCTTCCAGGTCAGCGAGCGATAGGCCGCGGCGAGAACGGCCGCGCCAAACGCGCCAACCGCAGCGGCCTCGGTCGGCGTCGCGATGCCGAAGATGATCGCGCCGAGAACCGAAAGGATCAGCAGCGCCAGCGGGATGAACGACTTGGCGAGCAACGCCACTACCTCGACGGTACTCGCCTGTCTTTGCTCCTTGGGCAGCGGTGGCGCCAGGTGGGGCTTGAAGATGCCGACCCCCAGCACGTAGATGATGTACATGCCGGCCAGCAGGAAGCCCGGGACCATCGCGGCCGCGTACAGCTTGACGACCGAAATGCTCGCCATCGCGCCGTAGACGATCAGCATGATCGACGGCGGGATCAGGATGCCGAGGCAGCCTCCCGCACAGACCACGCCGGCGGCCAGCCGGGTGTCGTAGCCGGCCTTGATCATTTGCGGGAACGCGAGCATGCCCATCAGCGTGACGACTGCGCCGACGATACCGGTGGCGGTCGCGAACAACGCACAGGTGGCCAGCGTCGCCACCGCGAGCGAGGCCGGTATCGCGCGCAACGCCAGTTGCAGGCTCTTGAACAGATTGTCGAGAATGTTGGCGCGCTCGACCAGGTAGCCCATCAACAGGAACAGCGGGATCGACACCAGCGCATCGTTGTTGAGCACCGTGAAGGTGTTTTGCGTGAGCAGGAAGAACACGCGGTTGTCGAAGAACTCCTGGCCGGCCTGGAAGTACGCGTAGAAGCCAAAGCCCACCCCCAGCGCCATCATCGTGAAGGCGACTGGAAACCCGATCATGATCGTGAACACCAGGATGCCGAGCATCAGCATCGCAACGGCGGGGTTGCTCATCGCAGCACCTCCTCGGGTGCCTTCCCGTGCGCCGCCGCTTCCAGGAGCTGGTTCTCGAGTTCCTCGACGTCGTGCAGCCGAGGCGCCCAGTGCCCTTCGCGCAGGCACAGGATGCAGCGCATCACCTCGGCCGCCCCCTGCAGGCACATCAGCGTGCCGCCGACCGGGATCATCATCTTCAGCGGCCAGATCGGCATGCCCGCGGGGCTGTTGACGCTGACCTCGCGGATCGCCATCGCGCCGCTGCCGTAGCCCCAGCCGGCGACCATCAGCGCGAGGATGCCGGGGAAGAAGAACACGATGTACAGCGCCAGCTCGACCGCCGCTTGCACTCGCTGGGGCCAGAGCCGGTAGAACATGTCGGCGCGGACGTGCCCGCCGCGCGACAGCGTGTAGGCGCCGGCCATGAAGAACAACCCGCCGTACATCAGGTAGCTCAGGTCGAACGCCCAGCTGGTCGGGTCGTTGAGCACGTAACGGACAAAGACCTCGTAGCAGGTGCCCAGCGTGAGCACGAGTCCGCACCAGGCGAAGGCGTGGCCCACCGTCTTGCTCAACTGGTCGATCGCGTAAATGGTGCGCTGGATCATCGAGGGGTGCATGTGACCGGGCGAGCTGCGAAGACGGCTTGTCGCCACGGCGTCGATTGAACAGCGCGTCGCGTAAAAAATGCGTAATGCTTCGAGCGCTTTCCCAGCGATTGGCAGGCCGCCGCGGGCCGGTACGCCACCGAATGGCTGGCGTGGAAGAATTGCTCTTGATGCCCAAGCAGTCCAGTCCGTCGAAGCCGGTGCAAATCCCGCTGCCTGATCGGCTGGTGGGTCGGTGGCACCGCTCCCGTACGCTGCCGGCGCGACACCGGCGGTGGGAACAGGCGTGCGCGGCCAGCGCGTGGCGGCCATTGCGATGCCGCGCCTAACTCCGCCCAGCCGCCCGTGGGTTCCAAGGGGCCCGCTGCTGACTCGCCTTCTGGGCCTCCTCGCTCCGCCGCGCGCAGTGGGTGGCACGCTGTTCGACGGGCCGACCCCCGATCGCGCCGAAGCGTCCGTTCAGGGACTGCACTCAGGTGACCCCGACCGCACATTCGGGTGGGTGACCGCCGGCGGCGCCTTGGCGATTTGCACGCTGGTGGGCGTCGCCATCGAGCGCTACTTCGATCCGGCCAACCTGATCATGGTGTACCTGGCGGGTGTCGTCTACGTGGCGTTGCGCAGCGGCCGCGCGGCGGCGCTGTTCACTGTCGTCGGCAGCATCGTCTTGTTTGACTTGCTGTTCGTCCCGCCGCGCTGGGCGTTCAAACCGGCCGACCCACAGTACTTCTTCACCTTCGCGGTCACGCTGATCGTCGGCCTGATCATCGGCCAGCTTGCCGGCGCAGTGCGGCAGGAGGCGAGAGCCGCCGAGGGCAGGGCGCGCCGCGTGCAGGCACTGAACCGGCTGACGACCGAGCTGGTCAAGGCACGCGGCACGGACGCCATCGGCGCGGCGCTGCGGGCGGCGTTCAACGAAGCGCTCGGCGTGCAGGCCGAGCTGCTCGTCGTCGATGACAACGGCGCCCTGCCCAGGTGGCTGCCGGCGTCCGACGACGATCTCCGCGCGGCGGAAACCGCTTTGCGCGAGTGCCGTGAAGCCGGTGCAGGCACGGCACTCGATGCCGACGCGCGCAGGCACTACATCCCCCTGCTGGCCGCCGACCGACCGCTGGGCGTATTGGCCGTCGAACCCGCCCGTGCAGAGCCGGACAGAGCGGTCGAACAACGACTGCTCAAGATCTTCGCCAACCAGGCCGCGATAGCGCTCGAGCGGGCCCTCTTTGAGCGGCGCAGCGCTGAGGCCGCGCTCGAGACCGAAACGGAACGCCTGCGCAGCACGTTGCTGGCAGGGATCTCCCATGACTTCCGCACGCCGCTGACCACGATCGTCGGATCGGCGACCAGCTTGCTCGAGCAGGGACTCGTGATCGATGAAGCACATCGCGAGGCGCTGCTGCGTGGCGTGCTGCTCGAAGCGCAGCGGATGCATGCACTGCTCAGCGACTTGCTGGATCTGACCCGGATGGAGGAAGGTGCCGTTCGTCCCGAACCCGAATGGTGCCCGGCCGACGAGCTGGTCGACCAGGCGCGTGCCGCGCTCGGCGATCGCTTGGACGGCCATCGCGTCACCGTGGACGTGGCCGAAGAGGCCATCGTGTGGTGCGATGCACGGCTGGTCGAACAGGTGCTGGTCAACCTGCTCGACAACGCCGTGCGCCACACCCCGGCGGGCACGACGATCGCGATCAGCGTGAAGGTTCAGCCCGGCACGTGGAGCCTGGTGGTTCACGACGACGGGCCGGGGATTCCTGCCGGCCAGGAACAGCAAATCTTCAAGAAGTTCTTCCGTGGACAGGAGGATCCCGATTCGCGCGGCACGGGCCTGGGGCTGGCGATCTGCGCCGTGGCGGCTCAACTCCACGGCGGTACGATCACGGCAACGAACGAGCGCGGAGCGCGCATCGAGATGAGGCTTCCGCAGCCGGACGGCGCGGCGGCCTTACCACGGGAGGGTGAGTGAGCACAGCGACTGGTGGGGCGCAGATCCTTGTCGTCGAGGACGAGGAGCTGATTCGCGCGCTGCTGCGTACGACGCTCGAGGCCGAGGGCTACGTCGTCCATGAGGCGGCGACGGCCGGCGAGGCCGAAAGGCTTGCCAACAACCGCAGGATCGACCTGTTCCTGATCGACCTCGGTCTGCCCGACCGGGACGGTACGGCGCTGATTCGACACCTGCGCACCTGGACGCAGCGCCCGGTGATCGTGCTGTCGGCGCGCACACTGGAGTCGCAGAAGGTCGAAGCGTTGGACGCCGGCGCCGACGACTACGTTTCGAAACCGTTCGGCGTGGCCGAGCTGCATGCGCGACTGCGAGTCGCGCTGCGACACGCCAGCCAGACGGGACAAGCGGGACAGAGCAGGCTGGTGCTCGGGCCCGTGACGATCGATCTGAAGACCAAGACGGTGCTGCGCGACGGCGAGCGCGTGAAGCTGACGGCAACGCAATGGCGTCTGCTCGAGGCGCTGTCCCGGCACGCGGGCGGCGTGGTCACGTCGCGTCAGCTGCTGCGCGAGGTGTGGGGTCCCGCGCATGTCGATCAGGGGCACTACCTCAGGATCTACATGCGGCAGTTGCGCCAGCGACTCGAGAAGGATCCTTCGCACCCGCAGTTCCTGATCACCGAGACAGGGATCGGCTATCGCCTGCTGGTCGATCCCGGTCTGCGGACCGAGGCCGCGACCGCGGCGCGGGTGTGACCTCTCGGGGTCGCGGTCCCGGTGCCCCATGAGGGGACCGTTCGACCCGCTCGGTTGTTCGACCGCCGAGACGAGTGTCACGCGAGAGCCGTTGAAGTCAGGGTCGAAGAGGAAATAGCTTTCCTACAATCGCCCGCATCGCAAGCCGCGACAGCGCGGCGACACCACGGAGTTGACGATGCCGATCTTCGAATATGCGTGCCAGCAGTGCGGCCATGCCTTCGAGGCGTTGGTGCGGTCGTCCAGCGTGCCCGAGTGCCCGTGCTGCCATTCAACGGTTCTCGACAAGCAGTTGTCCGTCGTCGGCAAGGTCGGCGGCTCGGCCGCGAAGGACATCGCACCAGCGGCGATCGGGCCTTGCGGCAGTTGCGGCCACCCCGACGGCCCCGGGGCCTGCGCGTTGCGCTGACAGATCGCGATCGCGGCGGCAGCCGCGGCACCTGCGCTGTCGATCCCCGCTGCGCGGGGCCCCTCGCCCGGGCGCTCCCTTGCCTCGCGCGCCCGGCATCGAGCCCTGCGCGCTCGCCGGCTGCGTCCGCTGGTCGATCCCCGCTACGCGGGGCCCCTCGCCCGGGCGCTCCCTTGCCTACATCCCCGCATAGTTCGGGCCACCGCTGCCTTCGGGTGCGACCCAGACGATGTTTTGCGTCGGGTCCTTGATGTCGCACGTCTTGCAGTGCACGCAGTTCTGCGCGTTGATGACGAGGCGCTCGGCGCCGTTCTCGTTCTGCACGAACTCATAGACACCGGCCGGGCAGTAGCGGGCCTCAGGGCCCGCGTACTGCGCGAGGTTGATTGCCACCGGGATGCTGGCGTCCTTGAGCGTCAGGTGCGCCGGCTGGTTCTCCTCGTGGTTGGTATTGCTAAGGAACACCGACGACAGTCGGTCAAAGGTGAGCACGCCATCGGGCTTGGGGTAGCGGATCGGTTCGACCTGTCCCGCCGCGTGCAGGCGCACGTGGTCCGGTGCATGGCGGTGGATCGTCCACGGCGGGCTCTTCAGGCCCAGCCTCGGCAGCAGCCACTGCTCGACGCCGGTCATCACGGTGCCAACCGTGTTGCCCTTCTTGAACCATTGCTTGAAGTTGCGGCTTGCCCGCAATTCGTCGTAGAGCCAGCTCTTCTCGAAAGCAGCCGGGTAGGCGCCAAGCTCGTCGTGGCTGCGCCCGGACTTGACCGCATCGGCAATCGCGGTGGCGGCCAGCATGCCGCTCTTGATGGCCGAGTGGCTGCCCTTGATGCGTGCGGCATTGAGCATGCCCGCGTCGCAGCCCACCAGCACCCCGCCCGGGAAGGCGAGCCGCGGCAGGCTGAGCAAGCCGCCGGCGGTGATCGCGCGTGCGCCATAGCCGACCCGCTTGCCCCCGTCGAGATGTGCGCGAATCGCCGGATGGGTCTTCCAGCGCTGCATCTCCTCGAATGGGCTGAGCCAGGGATTCTGGTAGTCGAGTCCGACGACCAGGCCGAGCGTGACCTGGTTGCCTTCCAGGTGGTAGAGAAAGCCGCCGCCGTACGTGTGCTCGTCCATCGGCCACCCGGCGGTGTGCACGACCAGGCCGGGCCGCGCCCGCTCGGCCGGCACCTCCCACAGTTCCTTGACGCCGATCGCGTAGGTCTGCGGATCGCGTCCCGCGTCGAGTCGATAGCGGGCGATGAGGCGCCTGCCGAGGTGGCCGCGCGCGCCTTCGGCAAACACCGTGTACTTGCCAAGCAGCTCCATGCCGAGCTGGAAGTTGGCGGTCGGCTCGCCGTCCCTGCCGAGGCCGACGTTGCCGGTGGCCACGCCGCGCACCTTGCCATCGTCGCTGTAGAGCACTTCGGCCGCGGCGAATCCGGCGAAGATCTCGACGCCGAGCGCCTCGGCCTGCTCGGCAAGCCACTTCGTCAGCGCGCCCAGGCTGATCACGTAGTTGCCGTGGTTGTCGAGACAATCCGGGACCAGCCACTGCGGCATGCGGCGATGGCGGCCGGGGGAGAGGATCAGTACCTCGTCGCCGGTCACGGGCTGGTTGAGCGGCGCGCCACTTTCCTTCCAATCCGGCAGCAGCTCGTCGAGCGCGCGCGCGTCGATCACCGCACCTGAAAGGATGTGTGCGCCGGGCTCCGAACCCTTCTCGAGCACGACCACCGACAGTGCGGGATCGATCTGCTTCAGGCGTATCGCCGCGCTCAGCCCCGCCGGCCCGGCGCCGACCACCACCACGTCATACTCCATCGACTCGCGCGGGCCGAATCTCTCGAGAATTTGTTCGGGCGTCATCGCTGCTGCTCCTGGCGTTCGTGCGCATCGATTCTAAGCAGGCCTCGCTCACGAATCGAACGGTCGTGCTATCCGCCATCGCGGGCGCCGTGATCGGCGTCGGGCCGCGCGGGTGTGCGTGCTATCGTGGCCGTCGCTTCGAACCCGAGAGCCAGGAGACTCCATGAGCTTCAGCATCGATCTGTCGGGCCGCGTCGCATTGGTGACCGGGGCCTCGAGCGGGCTGGGCGTGCAGTTCGCGCGAACTTTGGCGAAGGCCGGTGCCGGCGTCGCGCTGGCGGCGCGGCGCCTCGAACGGCTGAAGACGCTGCGCGCCGAGATCGAGTCGCTGGGCGGCGATGCGCACGTGATCGGCATGGACGTGACCGATCCAGACAGCATCCGCGCCGGCGTTGCGCACGCCGAGACCGAGATGGGCGCGATCGACATCCTCGTCAACAACTCGGGCGTGACGCTGACGCAGCGGCTCGTCGACGTGAAACCCGAGGATTACGACTACGTGATGGACACCAACGCCCGCGGGGCCTTCTTCGTCGCGCAGGCGGTTGCCAAACGCATGATCGCGCGCGCCCAGGGCGCCGCGCCCGGTACCTTCACCGGCGGGCGCATCGTCAACGTGGCCTCCACCGCCGGCCTTCGCGTGCTGTCGCAGATCGGCGTCTACGCGATGAGCAAGGCGGCGATGATCCACATGACCCGCGCGATGGCGCTCGAATGGGGCCGCTTCGGCATCAACGTCAACGCGATCTGTCCCGGCTACATCGACACCGAGATCAACCACGACTACTGGCAGACCGATGGCGGGCAGAAGCTGGTGCAGATGCTGCCGCGCAAGCGCGTCGGGCAGCCGCAGGACCTCGATGCGGTGCTGATGATGCTGTGCGCCAACGAGAGTCACTTCGTCAACGGGGCCGTGGTCACGGCCGACGACGGGCTCGGGGTGTGAAGCCGCTCGCACCGCTCGAGGCCCGCGTGCTCGGCGTGCTGGTCGAGAAGCAGTCGACCGTTCCCGACACCTACCCGCTGTCCCTGAATGCGCTGCTGGCCGGCTGCAACCAGAAGACCGCGCGCGAGCCGGTGATGAACGCGACCGAGGCCGACGTGCTCGCGGCCGTCGATGCGCTGAAGGCGCAGAGCCTGGTGTTCGAGACCAGCGGCAGCCGCGTCGTGCGTTTCGAGCACAACCTCGGTCGTGTGCTCGGCGTACCGAGCCAATCGGTGGCGCTGTTGACGATGCTGATGTTGCGCGGTGCGCAGACCTCGGCCGAACTGCGCGCGCATTGCGACCGGCTGCACCGCTTTGCCGACATCTCGTCCGTGGAGGGTTTTCTCGACGAGCTCGCCGCGAAGGACCCCCCGTTGGTTGCCCGGCTACCGCGAGCAGCCGGTGAGCGCGAGCCGCGTTGGGCGCACCTGCTGTGCGGCGAGCCCGCCCCGCCGCCGACCACCGCGCCGGTTCCCGCGATCGCGATCGGCTTCGACGAGTGGGAGGCGATCAAGGTCGAGCAGGCGCGCCTGTCCAGCGAGATCGAGCGCCTGAAAGCGCTGGTGCAGCGTCTTGCAGGCGAACTGGGCACCAAGACGGAACAGCACGACGCGCCATGAGATTTCACGTTCCTGCGGAGAAGAAGTTCACCCTCGAGATGGTCATCCCGATCCGCTGGGGTGACATGGACATGATGGGTCACGTCAACAACACGGTCTACTTCCGCTACATCGAGATCATCCGGCTCGAATGGCTCTACAAGATCGGCGCCGGCGCGAACCCCAGCGGCTGCGGCCCGGTGATCGTCAATGCGTTCTGCAACTTCATTCGCCAGCTCGAGTACCCGGGTGATGTGCTTGCACGGCACTTCATCACCAATCCCGGCCGGTCGAGCTTCGATACCTACGTCACGCTCGAGCGCACCGATCAGCCTGGCGTGATCTACGCCGAAGGTGGCGCCAAGACGGTCTGGACCGATTTCGAGGTGCAGAAATCGGTGCCGCTGCCCGCATGGGTGCGCGACTTCTTCAAGTAGCGCTGCTGCCGACGCCGAACCGATCCGGACCCTGCAGGTGAAGCACGCACGGCGCGCTGGGGCTTGCCGTCCACCGCGGTGCAACGTCACCTCACCGGTGCGGCGCGCCGCGCACCAACAATGGGCGTCGCCGGCCGCGATCGCCGCAGCCAACGTCTGCCGGTGCGCGCGCCGAGGCTGGTTCTTGATCTGTGCCTCTTGCGCCGAGCAGCTTGCTGCGTAGGATCACTTTGACGCGGGTCATGCGGCCGAGCCCGCGCAACCAACGCCTCCAGGAGGAAACGATGGACCTGAAGCTCCACCTGCTCGAGACCTTCCACGCGCGCGGCAGCGACGCCAAGGACTACAAGGTCTGCGCGTACGAGCGCATGCGGCTCGACGACACTTTGCACGATGGGCAGGAGCACTGGCTGCCCAGCGGTGTGACCGAGTTCCGGCTGGACAGCGGCGACGTGATCGACGCGAAGGCCGACGGCAGCATGGTCGTGCTGCACACCGGCGTCAAGCTCACGCGCCGCTGAAGCGCGCCGGGCGGCGCTCGCGCCAGGCCGCGATGCCCTCGCGCAGGTCGGCGCTCGCGGCGCAGCGCTCTTCGCGCGCCCGCATGGCGAGCGTGTCGGCCGTGCCGCCCGCGATCTCGTCGAGCGAGCGCTTCATCCCGCCGATCGCGAGGGGCGCGCCCGCCGCGAGGCAGCGCACGAGATCGTCGAGTGCTTGCTCGACTGCCTCTGGCGCCGCAAGCCGGTCGAGATAGCCCATCGCGAGCAGCTCGCCGGCCGATACCGTCTCGCCAAGCAGAAACAGCCGCTTGGCTGCTCCGAGCCCAAGGCGCGAGACGAACCGCGCCAGTCCGCCCGGATAGTAGTGCAGTCCGAGTCGTGCGGCCGGCATGCGCAGTTCCATCCCTTCGATGCCGACGCGGAAGTCGCAGGCGAGCGCCAGGTCGGTCGCGCCGCCGTAGACGCTGCCATTGAACGCGCAGATCGTGGGCACCTCGAGCTGCTCGAGCGCGTCGACGGTGTGCTCGAACAGCCGCGGGTCACGGGTGGCCGAGCCGTCCGACAGGTCGCCCAGGTGATAGCCGGAACAGAACACGCGGCCGCGCGCGGTCAGCACGAGCACGCGGATGTGCCGCTGCGCCGCGATCCGCTCGAAGTGCTCCTGCAACGCGAGCAGATCCTCGCGGTGCAGCCGGTTCAGATGCGTCGGGCGGTTCAGGCTCAGCGTCGCGCGCGAGCCGTCGATCGCCAACAGCGGGGGGCCCTCGCCAGTCAAAGGGGTGGCACTGTCTTCCATCGGAACCTCGTTGCGCGGTGACCAGACTCGCCGTGACAGCGGCGCAAGCGCAGTGCCGCTGACACGGTTGCCAGAGCAGATGCCGCGACGGCATTGGCCTGGCTTGGGTTCATCTCTGACAGACCCTAACATGGCGCCATCGCCTTCGAGGGCCGTTGCGATGGACGTCCGAGCCTCCCCGCCGCTGCGTGACTATCGCCTCGCCGACAACCTGTCCGCGGCTGGCGGTACGGTCTTTCTCACCGGCACGCAGGCGCTGGTGCGTCTGCTCCTGATGCAGCGCCGGCTCGATGCCGCACTGGGACTGAAAACGGCCGGCTTCGTTGCCGGCTACCGCGGGTCGCCCCTCGGCATGGTCGACCAGCAGCTATGGAAGGCCAAGCCGCTGCTCGACGCGGCGGACGTGCAGTTCCTGCCCGCGATCAACGAGGACCTGGCCGCCACCGCATGCCTCGGCACGCAGCGCGTGGCTCTCGACGCGAAGCGGACGGTCGACGGCGTCTACGCGATGTGGTACGGCAAGGGCCCAGGCGTCGACCGCGCGGGCGACGCACTGAAGCACGGCAACGCCTACGGCTCGTCGGCGCAAGGCGGCGTGCTGGTGGTGGCGGGGGACGACCACGGATGCGTCAGCTCGTCGATGCCGCACCAGAGCGATCTCGCGATGCAGGCCTGGAGCATGCCGGTGCTGCATCCGGCCAACGTCGCCGAATACCTCGAGTTCGGTCTGTATGGCTGGGCGCTATCGCGGTTCTCCGGCGCGTGGGTGGGCTTCAAGGCGATCAGCGAGGTCGTCGAGTCGGCCATGACGGTCGATCTGGACGCGGTGCCGTTGGACTTCACGCTGCCGGTGGATTTCGCGCCGCCCCAGCCATTGCATGTCCGTACCGTCGACCTGCCTTCGCTGGCGCTCGAGGAACGGCTCGCGCTCAAGCTCGACGCGGTGCGGGCGTTCGCGCGGCTCAATTCGGTCGACAAGCATGTCGTCGCGAGCCCGCGCGCGACGCTGGGCATCGTCACGGTCGGCAAGGCGCACTTCGACTTCATGGAGGTGCTGCGCCGGCTCGCACTCGACCCGAATGCGCTGGCCGCGGCCGGCGTGCGCGTCTACAAGATCGGCCTCGTCTATCCGCTCGAGCCGACGCGGCTGCTCGAGTTTGTGCAAGGACTCGAGGAAATCCTCGTCATCGAGGAGAAGGCGCCCATCGCCGAGCGGCAGATCAAGGAGCTGCTCTACGCGGTGCCGACCGAGCAGCGCCCGCGCATTGCCGGCAAGACGGCGCCGGATGGCACCACGCCGCTGATCTCGGCGCTCGGCGAGCTGCGGCCGTCGCGGGTCATGCCCGTGGTCGCCGAATGGCTGGCGCGGCTCAATCCGGCGCTCGACCGTCGTGCACTGGTGGTCGACTTCACGATGCCGACATTACTGTCGAATGCGGCCGATGCGGTCAGGCGCCAGCCGTACTTTTGCTCGGGCTGCCCGCACAACACGAGCACGAAAGTGCCCGCCGGCGCGCGCGCGCAGGCGGGCATCGGCTGCCACTTCATGGCGAGCTGGATGGACCGCAACACCAGCGGATGCATCCAGATGGGCGCCGAGGGTGTCGACTGGGCGGCCCAGTCGCGTTTCACCGCCGACAAGCACGTGTTTCAGAACCTCGGCGACGGGACCTATTTCCACTCCGGGCTGCTCGCGATCCGCCAGGCCATCGCGGCCGGTGCCGACATCACCTACAAGCTCCTGTACAACGACGCCGTGGCGATGACCGGCGGCCAGCCGGTGGACGGCCAGATCAGCGTGCCGGCGATCGCGCGCCAGGTCGAGGCCGAAGGCGCGCGGCGTATTGCAGTGGTATCCGACGACATCGCCAAGTACCGCGGGCGCGAGCGCGAATTTCCGCTCGGCACGACGTTCCACGACCGCAGCGAGCTCGACGCGGTGCAGCGCTCGCTGCGCGAGGTGCCTGGGGTGACGCTGCTGATCTACGACCAGGCGTGCGCCGCCGAGAAGCGCCGACGCCGCAAGAAGGGCGAGCTCATCGACCCGACCACGCGTGTGTTCATCAACGAGCGGGTCTGCGAGGGCTGCGGCGATTGCGGAGATGCGAGCAACTGCGTCTCGGTGATTCCGGTGTCCACTGACTGGGGCCGCAAGCGCCAGATCGAACAGAGTTCGTGCAACAAGGACTATTCGTGTCTCAATGGCTTCTGCCCGAGCTTCGTGACGGTGCGGGGCGCGGTGGTGAAGAGGCGAGTCGGCGAGAGGGTCAGTGCCGACGCAGTGGCGCGCGAGGTCATGGCGATCGCGCCCCCCGCGCCGTGGCCGTGGACCGGGCCGTTCGACCTGCTGGTCACCGGGGTCGGTGGCACCGGCGTCGTCACGGTCGGCGCACTCGTCACGATGGCTGCCTATCTGGAGGGCAAGCAGTCGTCCGTGCTCGACTTCATGGGCTTCGCGCAGAAGGGCGGGGCGGTGCTGTCGTTCGTGCGGCTGGCGCTGACGGCCGACCAGCTGAACCAGGTCCGGATCGACACGCAGCAGGCCGATGCGGTGCTTGCGTGCGACCTCGTGGTCGGTGCGTCGGCCGAAGCGCTGGGCACCGTCAAGCACGGCCGCACGGTGATCCTGGGCAATACCCACGAGCTGGCCACCGCCGCGTTCGTGCGCGACCCCGATGCCAGCCTCGAAGCGCCCGCGTTGCTGGAAAAAATGCACTACGCCGCCGGAGCCGATCGCGTTTTCACCGTCGACGCGCAGTCGATCGCGCAGCGCATGCTCGGCGACACCCTGCCCGCCAACATCGTGATGCTGGGCGCGGCGTTCCAGCGCGGCTTCGTGCCGGTCAGCGCGGCCGCGCTGTTGAGGGCGATCGAGCTCAACGGTGTCGCGATCGAGAACAACAAGCTCGCGTTCGCGCTCGGCCGGCTCGCGGTCTGCGACCCGGCGGCGCTGCTGCGCCTCGAGGGCGACGGGGTCCAGGCCGCGGAGCCCGACACCCTCGATGCGTTGATTGCGCGGCGCGAACGGTTCCTGGTGGCCTACCAGGACGGCGCCTACGCCCGCCGGTACAGGGCACTCGTCGAGCGCGTCCGCGATGCGGAGACGTCAGTCGCGGGCAACGGCGGCTGCCTGACGCTGACCGAAGCGGTGGCACGTCAGTTCGCGAGACTGCTCGCGGTCAAGGACGAATACGAAGTCGCGCGGCTTTACACCGACGGACGGTTCGTGGCGTCGCTATCGGAGCAATTCGAACGGTGGGACGGTGTGCGCTTCCACATGGCGCCGCCGCTCTTTGCGCGTCGCGGGCCCGACGGGAGGCCGCGCAAGATCGAGTTCGGGCGGTGGCTGATGCCCGTGATGCAGTTGCTGGCGGCGCTGAAGTACCTGCGCGCTACGCCGTTCGACCCGTTCGGCCGGACCGAGGAGCGCCGGACCGAACGCCGGCTGGCGAGCGACTACGAGGTGCTGATCGGCGACACGATCGCTGCGCTCACGCCCGAGAGCCATGCAACGGCACTCGCGATCGCGCAGGTGCCCGAGCGCATTCGCGGCTACGGTCACGTCAAGCTGGCGAACATCGCGACCGCAAGGGCGCGCTGGCGCGAGCTGACCGAGGTACTGCGCGCGGCGGCGCCCACCGTGCCGCGCCGGACCGTGCCGATCGCAGCGCTCGATCGCTCGGCGCACTGACGGCCCGCCGCTCGACATCGCGCCGTCTCGGCCAGGCGACAGGCCTTCTTCGCCCCGCCACTGACCGTTCACCGCGCCCGGAAGCGGTCGGTCCTGCCACCGAAATGGCGCTCCGCGCGACCGTCACGCAGCGCCGCGCAGTGCTCGGGCGCACTCGTGGGCCAGGTCCGGCCCGCGATAGATCAGCCCGGTGTAGATCTGCACCAGGTTCGCGCCGGCCGCGAGCTTTGCCCGTGCGTCCTCACCGCTCATCACGCCGCCGACGCCGATGATCGGGTAGTCGCTACCGAGCGCAGCGCGCAGTTGGGCGATCACGCGATTGCTGGGCGCCAGCAGCGGCCGCCCCGACAGCCCGCCCGCCTCGTCGGCGTGCGGCAGCCCCTGCACCGCGTCGCGCGCGACCGTCGTGTTGGTGGCGATCACGCCATCGACGGCGTGGCGCTGCAGGAGCGCTGCAATCGCATTGACCTGTGCCTCGGCGAGATCGGGCGCGATCTTCAGGAACAGCGGCACACGCTTGCCATGGTGGCCGGCCAGCTCGCGGCGTCGCCGCTGCAGCGCGCCGAGCAGTGCGTCGAGTGCGTCGTCGGTCTGCAGCGTGCGCAGGTCCTTGGTATTCGGACTCGAGATGTTGACGGTGATGTAGTCAGCATGCGGATACACGCCAGCCAGTGCGATGAGGTAGTCGTCGGCCGCGCGGTCGATCGGCGTGGCCGCGTTCTTGCCGATGTTCAGGCCCAGCACGCCGCCGGCAGCGCGAAAGCTGCGCGCACGCCGCACGTTGGCGACGAAGACATCGAGTCCCTCGTTGTTGAACCCCATGCGATTGATCAACGCCTGCGCTTGCGGCACGCGGAACACGCGCGGCTTCGGGTTGCCGGGCTGCGGTTTCGGCGTCACGGTGCCGACTTCGATGAAGCCAAAACCCATGGCTCCCAGGCCGTCGATGCAGCGGCCATTCTTGTCCAGCCCGGCGGCCAGACCGATGCGGTTGGGAAAGTGCAGTCCTGCCAGCGTCACCGGGTCGGCGATGCGCGGCCGCGCCCAAAGCCGCTGCAGCGGCGTGTTCTGCAGCGCCGCGATGGCGTCGAGTGTCAAAGCGTGGGCAGTTTCGGCATCGAGCCCGAACAGGAACGGTCGCGTCAGTGCGTACGGGATGAGGGCCATAATCAGAGCGATTCTCGCAAACCGGGTAGTGCGCTCTCATGACGCAGGACGAACTCAAGGCGTTGGTCGGCCAGGCCGCGGTCGAATTCGTCGTTTCCGGCCAGATCCTCGGTGTGGGTACGGGGTCGACGGTCAACAAGTTCATCGATGCGCTGGCGGCGCGACGCGACCATCTCGCCGGCGCGGTGTCGAGCTCGGAGGAGACGAGCGCGCGGCTGCGCGCGATCGGTATCCGCGTGCTCGATGCCAACGACGTGCAGTCGATTCCGGTCTACATCGATGGTGCGGACGAAATCGACCACAGCGGTCACATGATCAAGGGGGGTGGCGCCGCGCTGACGCGCGAGAAGATCGTCGCCGATCTGGCCGAGCGCTTCATCTGCATCGCCGACGAGTCCAAGCTCGTGGACGTGCTCGGCGCCTACCCGCTGCCGGTCGAGGTGATCCCGATGGCGCTGGGTCAGGTATCACGGCGTTTCGAGGCGATGGGTGGCAAGCCGAAGACGCGCCGGGGCATTGTGACCGACAATGGCCACACGATCATCGACGTGCATGGCCTGGCGATCACCGAGCCGCTGGCGATGGAGGACGAGATCAATCAGTGGCCCGGCGTCGTGACGGTGGGCATCTTTGGCCGCCACCGCGCGAGCGTCTGCCTGCTCGGCACGCCGAGCGGCGTGCGGCGGATCGATTTCTTGCCGGCGGCGGCGCCAGCTTGACCAACGAAGGGAATAGCGACCTGATGGCAACACCGAACTACGGTTGGGAGAAGCGGCAACGCGAATTGGCGAAGAAGCGCAAGAAGGAGGAAAAGGCGCAACGCAAAGCCGCCCACAAGAACGCGCCGGCGCCGGCCGAGGAAGCATCCCCCGCGACGTCACCCGCACGGCCGAAAGACGCCGAGGGCGAAACCGCCGATTGACGGCAGCTGCGGTCGGCTCAGCCGGCGGTGCCGCGCCGCCGCGCGCGGCGCGCGTCGAAGCGTGCCGGGTCGATCGCGTCGGACAGGCTGGCTTCAAGCGGCCACGGGGCCCCGGCAATCTGTGCCGCCAGCACCCGCGCGGCCAGCGGGGCCCAGCTGATGCCGCGCGAGGCGAGCGCGCTCAGCACGAACAGGCCCTGCTGGCGCGGCGCGAAGCGCGGCTGATCGATGCGCGGCGAACCGGCGGCGGTCGCCGCCAGGTCGGGAACCGGACCGACGACCGGCAGGCGGTCGGCTGCCACCCAGCGCCAGCCGACGAGACCGGCCTGCGGCATCCAGTGGCTTGGCTCGAAGCAGCCAGTCAGCGCGCCCAGGCGCTGCAGGTTGAAGCGGTGGTCTTTCTCGCGCACACACGGATCGAGGTCGCCCGGTTGGCTTGTCGCGCCGCATAGCAGACTGCCATCGGCGAGGGGCACGGCATAGCCAGCGCCAGCCAGCGGCAGGCGCAGCGCAGGCAGGCCCGGCGTGTCGGCGGCAAGCCAGCTCGTCTGGCCGCGTACCCGCTGCGCCGGCCAGTCGGGCGCGCCAATCAGTCGCAGCGTGTCGGCGGCGCCGGCGAGCACGACGATCGGCGCGCGCTCGAGCAACCGGCCGTCTTCGTCGAGCAGCGCCCACTGGTCGCCTTCGCGGCGCAGCGCCGCGACCTCCACGCCGCGGCGCAGGCGGATCGACTGACGAGACATCCAGGCGCGGCACAGCGCGGCCGTCTGCACCCAGCCGCCGCGCCCAAAGAGCCACGCCGGCCGGTCGAGCGAGACGCCGGCCAGCGAGCTGGCTTCGCGTGCATCGACCGGTCGTGCGTACTCGGGCGGCAGAGACAGCCGCGCAGCGGTCGTGCACAGCGATTCGAACGATTCGTCGCTCAGGCGCAGGAGGCCCGCGGCCGAGCCCGGCACGCCGTTCATAGCGATCGCGCCTGCAATTTCGCGCCCCGCGTGCAGCGCGGCGGCACGTCCGAAGCGCGCGTGCGTGCCGTCGTGTCCGTGCACCACGCCGTGGAAGATCCCGACGAGGCGCATGGCGGCTTCGGGCGAAGGCTCGGCGCGGCGATCGAAGACGGTGCAGGCAAAGCCGGCGTCGACCAACGCGGCGGCGATGCTCGAACCGGCGAGCCCGCCGCCGATCACCAGCGCGTCGTTCGCCGCGGTCGGTTGCCAGCGCCGGCCGGGCGGCGGCTCGCGGGCAAAACGCGGTGCGTAGCGCGCCACCGTCATCTCGCGCTTGCCGGCGAAGCCCGGTGCGCGCTCGACGGCGAACCCGGCAGCGGACAGCCCGTCGCGAACCTCGCGCGCCACGCTCCATGTCGCCGCGGTGGACTCGCTCGCCGCCTGGCGCCCGAGCGCGTCGAGCACGTGCGCGTCCCACATGCGTGGATTGAGCGCCGGCGCGAAGCCGTCGAGGAAGAACGCATCGAAGCGGCCGACGATCTCGCGCACGCCGTGATGCACATCGCCGAAGAACAGCAGCAGCTCGACGCGCCCGCCGTCGAAGGTGAGCCGATGCAGGTTCGGTGCGAGCGGTGGCCACTGGGCGAGCAGGCTCGCCGCCAGCTGCGGCAGCGGCGAGGCCGCGTGTGCGCGCGCCAGGTCTTCTCGACGCGGCGGGTGCTTCTCGATCGACACGAAGTGCAGCCGCGCGCTGCGTGCCGGGTCGCTGCGCCACGCCGCCCAGGTGGCGAGGAAATTGTTGCCGAGGCCGAATCCGGTTTCGAGAATTGCGAACCGCTTGCGGTGCTGCCAGCGCTGCGGCAGGCCGTTACCGGCCAGGAAGACGTGCCGCGCCTGTCCCAGTGCGCCATCGCGCGGGTGGTAGACGTCACCGAAGTCCACCGCGCGTGGCGCGGCGGCATCGTCGAAGTCGATGCGCGCCGGGACAATGGGCTCGCGCTTCACGATGCGCCGCGCCGGGCTTGCGCCGACAGCCAGGCGAGCAGCGGCGCTCGCACCTCCGACAGGCCGCGGTAGGCGATCACCGCGTCGCTCATCGAGGCCAGCGCGTCGTGCACGCGGCGGGCGCGCAACGGCTCGGCGAGCGCCTGGGCGAGCGGCTGCAGCTGCACGTGGATCGTGAACACCGCCTGGCGCAGCGCGGGCAGCGCGATGAACGTCTGGTGCTCGGTGCGCCACCAGGCCTGCGCGACGAGCGGTTCGGCCTCGCGCGTCCGGGGCCAGCGCGCGACGTCGGTACGACGCGGATGCGCATGCAGATGCGGATGGCCGGTGATCGTCCAGACGAAGCGCTCCCAACGGTCCGGCCCTGTCACGAGCGAGATCAGTCGATCGCTGGCGGCGATGAGCAGCCGGTTGTCGGCGACCGGAGCATGGACCTCGGCGAAGTGGCGACCGACCTTCTCCTCGGGCGCCCAGTGGCTGGGCAGCGCCACGGCAAGCCAGGGAATGCGGCCGCTGCGGCCATCGACGATCGCGAAGTCCTCTTCAAAAACGAGGCTCAGCAGTCCAGCCAGGCGCCAGCCGGGCGGCAACCGGTGCAGGCAGCGGCCGATTTCGTCGCCGACCCCGAAGCCGCACGATGCGAATTGAACGACGTCGTCCGCCTCGACGGCGACGCCGAGTCGCGGCGCGGTCGCGCGGCGCCGATCCCAGCGAAACGCGTCGGGGTACTCGGACGCGGCATGCGAAGCCAGTGCGTGCAGTGCGGGCTGCGCATCGAAATCCGGCTGGGCGAGCAGCGCTTGTCCGGCGAAGGCCGACAGCACGGCCAGCTTCTCGCGCTGATGGCGCGAGCCCGGCAGCGCGGGCGTCAGGTGTGGCGTACCCGGCGCCATGCGCCGCAGGCCCGGCTGCATCCGGAACGGAGCGCTCACCGCGTGCTCGAAATCGAACGCCATGTCGCGATGATGCCCAACGGCAAGAAGGGCACCCCGAGGGTGCCCTTCAGCGGCTCGAGGGGCCGCGATCAGACGCGCTTGCGGTACTCGTTGGTCCGGGTGTCGATTTCGACTCGGTCGCCGTCCTCGACGAACA
>CP070653.1:816273-822966 GCA_020354665.1 Burkholderiales bacterium | reverse complement strand
GGCGACGGCAAGAAGCGGTCGCAGCGCATCGAGGCGCAGATCGGCACGCGCATGCCGGGCCGGGTCGAGATCGTGCAGGGCCTCTCGGTCGGCGACACCGTCGTGACCGCCGGGCAGAACCGGCTGCTGCGCGGCGACGGGCTGCCGGTGCAGATCGTCGAGATCGCGCCGCCGGCCGGCGCCGCTGGGAGCTCGGCGGGGCGGGCGGCGTCGGGCGTTCCAGCCGGGCGACCGGTGACGCCTCGCAGCGGATCGCCAGCCTGAGCGGCACCGCCACGCGCCGATCGAAGGAGCGAGCCTGAGCTGTCGATGAGGATCTCCGAAACGTCGATCCGCCGGCCCGTGCTGGCGACGGTCATGTCGCTCATGCTGGTGCTGGTCGGCGCAGTGTCGTTCCAGCTGCTGTCGGTGCGGGAATACCCGCGCATCGACGAGCCGGTGGTCAATGTGCGGACGCAGCTGACCGGCGCCTCCGCCGAGGTCATCGAGTCGCAGGTCACCAAGCCGCTCGAGGACTCGATCGCCGGCATCGACAGCGTGGACATCATCACGTCGGTGTCGCGCTCCGAGCAGAGCCAGATCACCGTTCGCTTCAAGCTCAGCAAATCACCCGAGGACGCCGCCGCCGACGTGCGCGACCGTGTCTCGCGCATTCGCGGTCGATTGCCCGACGCGATCGACGAGCCGGTGATCGCAAAGGTCGAGGCCGACGCATTTCCCGTTGTCTGGCTCGCCTTCAGCAGCGAGACGCTGAGCCCGCTCGAGATCACCGACCTGATCAATCGCATCGTCAAGCCCCGTCTGCAAACGGTGCCGGGGGTAGCCGACGTGCAAGTCAACGGCGACCGCAAGTTCGCGATGCGTATCTGGCTCGATCCGGAGCGCCTGGCCGGCTATCGCCTGACGGTGCAGGACGTCGAGGATGCCCTGCGCCGGCAGAACCTCGAAGTGCCGGCCGGCCGCATCGAAAGTCGTCAGCGCGAGTTCAGCGTCACCGCGCGCACCGACCTCAATACGGTCGCCCAGTTCTCCGAGATCGTCGTGCGTTCGGTCAACGGCTTCCCGGTCAAGCTTTCCGACGTGGCCCGCATCGAGCAAGGACCGGCCAGCGAACGCAGCAGCGTACGGCTCAACGGCGTGCCGGCGATCTCGACCGGCATCATCCGACAGGCGACGGCCAACCCGCTCGACATCTCCGCTGGCGTGCGCGCGGTGCTGCCGAAAGTCCAGGCCGACCTGCCGCCTTCGGTGCGGGTGCAGGTGGCCAACGACAACTCCGTGTTCATCGATCGCTCCGTGAAGTCCGTCTACGAGACGATCGCCGAGGCAACGGCGCTCGTGGCGCTGGTCGTGTTCGTCTTCCTGCGCACGCTGCGTGCCTCGATCATTCCACTGGTGACGATCCCGGTGAGCCTGATCGGCGCGTTCGGTTTGATGGCTGCCGCAGGCTTCACGATCAACACGCTGACGCTACTGTCGCTGGTGCTGGCGATCGGCCTGGTCGTCGACGATGCGATCGTGGTGCTGGAGAACATCTTCCGCCACATCGAGGAAGGGCTCGAACCGTTCCAGGCGGCGCTCAAGGGAGCCAAGGAGATCAGCTTCGCCGTCGTAGCGATGTCGCTCACGCTGGCAGCGGTCTACGCACCGCTGGCGTTCACGCCGGGCCGCACCGGACGGCTGTTCGTCGAATTTGCATTGACACTGGCTGGCGCGGTGATCGTTTCCGGCTTCGTCGCGCTGACATTGACGCCGATGATGTGCAGCAAGCTGCTGCGGCACAACCCTGAGCCCAGCGCGTTCGACCGCGGCATGGAAGCGCTGCTCGTGCGGCTGACCGGCGCCTATACGACCGCATTGCGCTTCGCCCTCGCCCGCAAGTGGATCGTCTTCGCCGTGATGGCCGCAGCGGCGGCCGGCAGCGCGTGGCTGTACTCGACCGCGAAGAGCGAGCTCGCTCCGCTCGAGGACCGCGGCGTGATCCTCGCGACGATCAATGCGCCCGACGGAGCGACGCTCGACTACACCGCGAGGTATCTGAACGCGATCGAGCGGATCGGACGGACCTATCCGGAGTTCGACCGCGTGTTCGTCGTCGCCGGCAACCCGACGGTGTCGCAAGGCATCAGCTTCTTGCGCGCCGTCGACTGGGAGCGACGCGAAAGGACGACCCTGGAGCTGGCGCGCGAGCTGCAGCCCAAGCTGGCACGGCTGCCTGGTGTCAGTGCCTTTCCGGTGACGCCGCCGAGCCTCGGCCAGGGTTTTCGGGAGCGCCCGATCAATTTCGTCATTGTTACGAGTGACAGCTACGCCAATCTTTCTCGCGTCGTGCAGCAGCTGCTCACCGAGATCGCCAAGAACCCAGGCTTTCTGCAGGTCGATACCGATCTGCGACTGAACAAACCCGAGCTCTTCGTTGAGGTCGACCGCGAGCGGGCCGCGGACGCCGGCGTCACGGTCGATCAGGTCGCGCGCACGGTCGAGACGATGCTCGGCGGACGCGTCGTCGGGCGCTACAAGCGCGACGCCGAACAGTACGACGTGATCACGCAAACCGGTGCGGTGGGGCGGACGACACCGCAGGACATCGAACGCCTGTTCGTGCGCGGGCGCAACGACGCGATGGTGCCGCTGGCCTCACTGGTGAAGGTGCGCGAAACGGTCAGCCCGCGCGAGCTGAACCACTTCAACCAGCGGCGCGCGGTGGCCATCACGGCCAACCTCGGCCCCGGCTACTCCCTCGGCGAGGCACTTTCGTACCTCGACGCCACGGCCACGAAGGTGCTTCCGGTCGGCTATGCGACCGAGCTGAACGGCGTTTCGCGAGAGTTCCGCGCTTCCAGCGGTGCACTGGGCGTGGTGTTCGTGCTCGCCTTGTTGTTCATCTTCCTGGTCCTGTCAGCGCAGTTCGAGAGCTTTGTCGATCCGTTCGTGATCCTGCTGTCGGTGCCGTTGTCGATGGTCGGCGCGCTTGCGGCATTGCGCTGGTCGGGCGGCACGCTCAATGTCTACTCGCAGATCGGACTGATCACGCTGGTCGGGCTGATCAGCAAGCACGGCATCCTGATCGTCGAGTTCTCGAACCAGCTGCGCCAGCAGGGTCGGCAGACGCTCGATGCGGTCGTGGAGGCGGCGAGCTTGCGCCTGCGTCCGATCCTGATGACCACCGGCGCGATGGTGCTGGGTGCGCTGCCGCTGGCGCTCGCCACCGGTGCCGGTGCCGAGAGTCGCCGACAGATCGGCTGGGTGATCGTCGGCGGCATGACGGTGGGCACGGTGCTGACGGTGTGCGTCGTGCCGACGATGTACCTGCTGTTCGCGCGCAAGCGGGTGCCCGGTGAGATCACGGCGCCGGCAATCCAGACCGCCGCAGTGGAAGGGTGACCGGTCGTCGGGGCATCGCGAATCATCCTGCCGCTCGCGCCTTCGGGTACCTTCAGGCGCGTGGCAGCAAGGCTCCAGGCCGAGAGAGGCGTGGCAAGAGCCTTCGGAGCATTCGAGCCCACTCAACGGCGAGTTGACTGAACGCCTGAGCTGACTGCTTCAGAGCGGCTGCCGCTCAGATCAGCCCCTCGAACGGAACGACGTCCACCTCGTCACCAGCGGCCACATCGCCCTGATCGTGATGCAGCAGCACGATGCCGTTCGCCTGGCTCATGCTGCGCAGGATGCCGCTGCCCTGGCTGCCGGTGATCGCGACCTGCCACTGCCCTGTTTCGCTGCGCGAAACGATGCCGCGCTGGTACTCGGTGCGGCCCGGCTTCTTGCGCAGCGCCGAGGTGCATCGCGCGCGTAGCAAGGGCAGCGGCTGTGGTGTCGCGCCGGCCATGCGCAGCAGCGCGTCGCGCACGAAAGCGTAGAAGGTCACCATCACCGCGACCGGATTGCCGGGCAGGCCGAACAGAAGCGCGTCGTGGCCTCCGATCGAGATGCGACCGATCGCCATCGGCCGGCCCGGCCGCATCGCGATGCGCCAGAACAGCACGTCGCCAAGCCGCTTCATGATCTGCTTGGTGTGGTCCGCCTCGCCGACACTGACGCCGCCCGACGTGATCACCGCATCGCTGCTCGCCGCAGCGCTGCGGAACGCAGCCTCGAGTGCCGCCGGCTCGTCGCGAACGACGCCCAGGTCGAGAACATCGACACCCAGGCGTTGCAGCATGCCCCAGATCGTGTAGCGATTGCTGTCGTAGACACAGCCTTCGTCGAGGGGCTCACCGATCGACCGCAGTTCGTCACCGGTCGAGAAGAACGCCACCCGGAGCCGGCGGTGCACCGGCACTTCGGCGCGGCCGAGCGAAGCCAGCAGTCCGAGGTCGGCCGGTGTCAGCTGCCGACCGCGGCTCAGCGCGGGTTCGCCGCGTGCCAGGTCCTCGCCCTTGAGCCGACGGTTGTCGCCGGGCCGCACGACGCCCGCCGGGATCACGACGTGCTCGCCTTCAAGCCGCGTGAATTCCTGCGGCACGACCGTGTCGAACTCGGGCGGCATCACCGCGCCCGTCATGATCCGCAAGCAATGCCCGGGCGGCACCTCGCCCGCAAACTGCGCGCCGGCGAAACCGGCGCCCGCGACGATCAGCCGGGTTTCGCCACCGGCGCCCAGATCGCTGCCGCGCAGCGCATAGCCGTCCATCGCGGAGTTGTCGTGCGCGGGGACGTCAATCGGCGAAACGACGTCCGCCGCAAGCACACGGCCCAGTGCCGAGCGGATCGCGACCTGCTCGACCGCCTCGACGCGCGGCACGAGTCGGGCGATGAATTCCTGTGCCTGGGCGACGGGAAGGGCGTTTGGGTCGTAGCCGGCGATGCAGGAAGCGATCTGTTCAAGGTTCATGCTCGGTCAGCCAGAGGCAGAGGTAGTCCTTGCCATGGTAACGGCCGTCCCACCGGAGGGCGCCCTCGAGACGCCCATAGGGTTTGAATCCGGAATCCAGGTACAAGCGGCGCGCCTCTTCATTGGTCGACGTTACGCTCAGGGTCAGCAGCGTCAGGCCAGCGGCGCTGCGCGCTCGCGCCACGCATGCCCGCATCAGGGCACGACCGATGCCGCGCCGCTGCCAGCCGGGCAACACCATCATCGCGGTGATATGGCCGATGTGGCGCACCTTTGCGCGCGGGTCACGTTCGCAGCTGATCGCTCCAACGAGCTGCTCGCTGACCAAAGCGCCGAGAGTGAAATGCCCGCCCTCCGTGTGGTCGGCGTCGAGCCGCGAGCGGAAGCTGTCGGCCGGGCGCAGCGACTCCGCTTCGAAATCCGACGTGTAAGCGAGCGGATAGGCGGCGAGCATCGCGTCGCGCATCGCCTTGTATGGTGGCAGATCGCCCGGTTGAAGGGCACGGATGGCGATCCGTTCATCCATGCTGCAGCCGCTGCAGTTCTGCGAGTGTGTTGGCGTTGAAGAACGCGCGCGGATCGTCGAACGGCACCTCGACCGCGCGGTGCATCGCGGTCCAGCGGTCGATCTTCCTGCCACCGCCGTGCGTGTAGCGCACCAGGCTCTCCAGCAACGACGCGCGCATCAGGCAGAACACCGGCTGGGCGCGCTGGACGCCGTCCTGCGGGCACGCGGCGAGCGCGATTTCGGCGTCCTCGGCCTCGGCGTGACGCCCCAGTCTTTCGACCAGATCGAGTGGGAAGTCGGGCGTGTCGCAGGGCACGGTCACCAGCCACGGCGTTTCGCAGTGCTCGAGCCCGGCGAGAAAGCCGGCCAACGGGCCGGCGAAGTCGGGTAGCGCATCAGGCCACACCGGCACGCCGAACGACTCGTACGCCCCCAGGTTGCGATTCGCGTTGATCATCACGTGTCCGACTTGAGGCGCCAGCCGCAACATCGCGTGGAGCGCCAGCGGGACGCCGCGATGCAGTTGAAGCCCCTTGTCGACGCCGCCCATGCGGCTGCCGCGGCCACCGGCCAGGACCAGACCGGTCACTTCATCGGGCGCAATCATCAAACGTCTCGGGCAACGGGAGTGAGTCGCGGCTGCGCGGCGGATCGTCGACCAGCCCTGACTGGTAGCCGCGCTTGA
The DNA here is from genome assembly GCA_020354665.1 of Burkholderiales bacterium. GTDB lineage: Bacteria > Pseudomonadota > Gammaproteobacteria > Burkholderiales > Burkholderiaceae_C. The sequence goes on along the minus strand of CP070653.1, from coordinate 816,939 downwards.
ACACCTCGCCGAGCATCCAGGGCAGCGCAAAGCTTGCCGCCATCGCCCATCGGAGCCTGCACCGGCAGCCGCTGTCCGTCCAGGCGGGTCGCCAACGCAAGCTAGCCCCCGATGTAATGCATCTCGACGCGCCGACTACCGCTGCCCGGTTCGGCAGCCATGGCCCCGCGCAGCTCGGAATAGCGGTCGCCACGGTCCTGCCAGATGGCGCCGATCGCCGAGCGGATCTGGTCGTCGGTACAAGCCCCTTTGCCGCGCAGCAGCGCGCGAAGGTCGTGTCCGTGACAGGCGAACAGGCACAGGAACAACTTGCCCTCGGTGGACAGCCGGGCCCGGTTGCAATCGCGACAGAAGGCGCGGGTTACGCTGCTGATCACACCAATTTCGCCCGCGCCGTCGCGGTACCGCCAGCGCTCGGCGGTCTCGCCCGGTGCCGCTGCTTCCAGCGGTTCGAGCGGGAAGTGCGCGTTCAGCCGTTCGATCACCTCGGAAGAGGGCAGCACCTCGTCCATGCGCCAGCCATTGGTCGCGCCAACGTCCATGTATTCGATGAAGCGCAACATGACCTGGCCGTCGAAATGGTCCCGGAAATACCGCGCCATCGGCACGATCTGACCGTCATTGGTGCCCCGCTTGACAACCATGTTCACCTTGATCGGGCCGAGT
>CP070653.1:789658-816173 GCA_020354665.1 Burkholderiales bacterium | reverse complement strand
CTTGTCGTAGGGATTGCGGTGCAGGCCGAACAGCTCGGCGATCTGGAAGCCCAGCGGCACGCGTGCGTAGGTGTAGGCACCGCCGAGCATCAGCACGAGCGCGTGCACGAAGATGCACGCATAGAGCAGCGTGGTCAGCGGAAAGCGGCGATAGGTCGTCCACAGCAGCGGCAACGCGATCACGACCGGCGCGACCTCCATCGCCCAGGTCGCGCGGTCGTAGGGGCGCCAGCCGGACAGCGCGAGCAGCACGAGCAGCACGGCCGTGGCGGCCAGCAGGGCGCGGGTGCGCGTCGCGTGCAGGGTGTCGTGAGCGATCATCGACCGGGCAACACAACGCGCACGGTCTTGCCGCCGTAGCCGTGCTTGCCGTCGCGTGCTTCGACGACGACGCTGCGCACGCCGCGAGGGATCTTGACCCCGTAGAGGTCGCGGGTGAACGGCTGTTCGCCGGCGTGGTCGTGCAGCAGCACGCGCTCGCCGAACACGGTGCCGTCGGCACCGACGACGCGAAACGCATCCGCGTAGCGCTGCGGCGTGTCGTACGGCGAAGAAACGGTGACGTCGAAGTCGAAGGCATCCGCCCCGCTCGCGCGCACCTTGGCGGCGACCACGTCGGGGAACTTCTGCGGCTCGGCGGCGATCACGCGCGCTGGCCGCACCGCAAGCGCGGCTCCGAGCAGCACGGGGCAGGAAAGCAGGGTGCGCCGACGCATCGCACTGCAGATGTTAATGCTTGCGTGCAGGCGTCACTCCGCCTGCGGCGTGACGCGTACAGCCCTTGGGCTCCAGCGCGTCGATCGTTGCCGCTGCGCGGGCCTCATTGCGCGTCGTCGGGCGCGATGCGTATCAGACGCCGACCCAGGTTCTCGCCCCTGTATAGCCCGGCGATCGAGCCCGGGGCGCGCTCGATTCCCTCGAGGATCTCTTCGCGGTATCGAATGGCGCCGGATCGCACCCATGGCGTCAACGCGCTGAGGCCCTCCGGATAGCGGGCCGCATAGTCGAAGATCAGGAAGCCCTGCATCCGGGCGCGCTTGACGATCAGGTGCCTTTCGACGCGCGGGCCCAACGGCGGCGGGCTCCAGCTGGCAACCGATGCCGTGCCGCAGATCACCACCCGCGCGCCCACCGCCAGATGCCTGAGCACGGCATCGCTGATTTCTCCGGCGGTGTTGTCGAAGTAGACGTCCACGCCGCCCGGGCAGGCCTCGGTGAGGCGTGCGTCGAGATCATCGGCGCGGTAATCGATCGCTGCGTCGAAACCGAACTCGCGCCTGCAGAGCTCGGTCTTGACGGGGCCCCCGGCGATTGCCACGCTGCGGCAGCCCTTGATCTTTGCGATCTGGCCGACGCACGAGCCGACCGCGCCGGCGCCCGTCGAGACGACGACTGTCTCGCCGGCCTTGGGCTCGCCAATTTCGAGCAGCCCGAAGTAGGCGGTCAGACCGTTGATCCCCAGCACGCCGAGCGCCGTCGAGAGCGGAAGGCCGGTGTCGGTGATCTTGCGCTGGACCGTCCTGGCGTCCACCGCGGCGTAGTCCTGCCAGCCGAACATCCCGGTGACATAGTCGCCGACGCGGAAGTCCGGATGACGTGATGCGGTCACGCGACCGACCGCGAAACCGCGCATGACGCCGCCCACCGGGACCGGCTCGGCGTAGTTCGCGACGCTGCTCACCCAGCCGCGCATCGCCGGCTCGACCGCCAGGTAGATATTGCGCACGACGAGCTCGCCTTCGGCCGGCTGCGGTATCGGTGCGTCGACGAGCTCGAAGTGCTCCTCTTGCGGAATGCCCGACGGCCGTGCCTTCAGCCTGACCTGCCGGTTCGAGGTTGCGTTCATCATGCGAGCCCTTTCATTGCGGTTCGTCGGCCCAGTGGCACGCGGTCATCGCTGCGCGGTCTTTCGCTTCGGCAGCAGTACATCACCCGTGGCGATCGTCGCATGGACATCGCATCTCACGGCGCTGCCCGGCGAAACAGGCAGTAGACGAACTGCTACGACGCCGGCCGGGGTGCGGTGCTCCTCGCGCTCGTATTGCACGAGTGTGAACGCCGGGCCGAGTTCGGCTTTCAGTTCCGCCGGCGAGTAGCGCACCACGGGCAGGCCGCTGCACTTCTCCGGTCCGTCCTCGGCGAAGGTCGCGATCACGGCATGCCCGCCGGGCCGCAGCGCGCGCGCCAGTGCCGCGAGATACGCCTGGCGCTGCTGCGCCTGTGTCAGGAAATGGAAGACGGCGCGGTCGTGCCAGACGTCGTAGGCGGCCTTTGGAAGGCGCGTCTGCGTGATGTCGGCATCGAGCCATGTCACGTTGCATGCTTGGTCACCGAGCCGCTCCCGCGCCGCGGCGAGCGCCGTTGCCGACAGGTCGAGCACGGTCAGCGACGTGTAACCCTCGCGCAGCAGGTCATCGACCAGCGTCGATGCGCCGCCGCCGACATCGATGATCGCGGCGGTGCGCGGCACGCCGGTCTGCCGGATCAGGTGCAGCGACCGCTCCGCGCGCGGCCGGTACCAGCTCACCTGCTGCGCGTGCTTCGTCGCGTAAATGCGCTCCCAGTGTTCCTTGAGATTCACGTCGGTTGGCTGGGTGGGTCGGCGCAGGGTGGTCGCGCTCAAGCGGATTTTGCGCCGACAGCGTGGCTCGCGCGAGCCGCCGCGCAGCGCCGGCGCCGCAGCACGCGCGTGGCTACTCGCGCGGCCGGAAGTCGATCTCGATCGGCGAGGGCACGGTGCCGTCGACATCTCTCGGCAGCACCGCGGTGCGGTCGATCGCGCGCAGCACCGCTTCGTCCCATTCCTTCAGGCCGCTGCTCTTGACGAGTTTGCGGCTCAGGATCGTTCCGTCGGGCGCCGCGCGGACCTCGACGGTGGCCGTCGGGTTGCCGGCGGGCTCGTCGGGGTAGACGATGTTCGGCTTGATGCGCGCCTTCAGGCGGCCCGCGTAGCCCGCGGACGGCCCGGCGCTGCGCATCGCGGTGCCGGTCGAGCCGGGCGCCCCGGTCGCGCCGGCCTGGCCGATCAGGCGTTCGAGGTTTTCTTCGCGCTGTTTCTGGATGCGGGCGAGCTCTGCCGCTTCCTTGCGCTTGGCGGCCTCTTCCTCCTTCTTGCGCTTGAGTTCCTCGGCCTTCTGCCGGGCCGCTTCCTCTTCCTTCTTGCGCTTGAGTTCCTCGGCCTTCTGCCGCTCGAGTTCCTTTTGCCGCTCGATTTCCTTCTGCCGCTCGATGTAAGCCTGGCGCGCGCGTTCCTCTTCTTTCTTTCGCTCAACCTCTTCGCGCTCGCGTCGTTCCTGCTCGGACTTCAGACGCGCGGCTTCCCACTCGCGCGCCTTCTGCTGCTGCAGCAGTTCCTCGCGCTTGGCCTTCTCGAGCGCGATCTCGGCTTCGCGGTCCGGCGCGGGCACGGGTTTGGGCGGCGGCGGTTCGACCTTCGGCACCGGCTTTGGAGGCTCGGGCGGCGGGGGCGGTTCGCCGCGCGGTGCGGCCACCTGCGGCACGGCCGCCCACAGTTCGGCCTCGACACCGGGGGGTTCGCTCGATCGCCAGTTCAACCCGATCGTCAGTGCGACGATCAGCAGGCCGTGCACGAGCAAGGCGAACATGGCGCCGCGGCCGAGCCGGTCGGCGGTCGGCGGACGCATTGGCGTGGCGGCCCGGGCGCTCATATGGCCGTTCGATACGCCTCAAGCGCCGGTGGTTCTGACGGCCAAGCCGACGCGCGGCACGCCGGCGGACTGCAGCTTGTCCATCACCTTCACGACGGCTTCGTACTTGACGTTGCGGTCGGCCAGGATGATCACCGGGGCGTTCTCCAATCCCTGCTGCGCCTGCCGCACCCGCTGCGCGAGCGCGGCCAGCGGCACACGTTCTTCACTGTCCTTGCCATCGATGCGCAGCTTGAGTGTCTCGTCGATCGCGACCACCACTTCGATCACGCGCTGCGGCGCCGACTTGCCCTTGCCGACGCTCGGCAGATCGATCACCGCGGTGGTGATCAGCGGCGCGCTGACCATGAAGATGATCAGCAGCACCAGCATCACGTCGATGAACGGGACCATGTTGATCTCGGACAGTGCCTTGCGGCGGCTGCCGGTGCGGGCCATGACGGCAGGCATGTTCGGACCTCCGTTCAGCGCAACGGTGCGGGCGCCGTCAACGGCGGCGACGGCGCGTGCCCGACGTTGCGTTGCAGGATGTTCGAGAACTCTTCGATGAAGGTCTCCAGCGTGATCGCGATGCGGTCGATCTGCCGCGCAAACCGGTTGTACGCGATCACCGCAGGAATCGCCGCAAACAGCCCGATCGCCGTGGCGACCAGCGCCTCGGCGATGCCCGGCGCGACCGTGGCCAGCGTCACCTGCTGCAGGTTCGACAGGCCGACGAATGCATGCATGATGCCCCACACCGTGCCGAACAGGCCGATGTACGGCGACACCGAACCCACCGACGCGAGAAAGCTCAGGTGCGACTCGATCGTGTCGAGCTCGCGCTGGAAGCTCGCGCGCATCGCGCGGCGCGCGCCGTCGAGCAGCGCCCCCGGGTCGGCGACGCGCCGCTCGCGCAGCTTCAGGAACTCGCGCATGCCGGCGGCGAAGATGCGCTCCATCGGCGAGGCGTCCTTCTTGCGGCCCGCACCGTCGTAGAGCTCATTGAGGTTGCGACCCGACCAGAAGTCGCGCTCGAACGCGTCGTTGGCGCTGCTGACGCCCTTGAGCGCAAACAGCTTGCCGAAGATCACGCTCCAGCTGGCCAGCGACATCAGCAGGAGGCCCGCGATGACGATCTGCACGATGAGGCTCGCGTGCAGCACGAGCGTGACGATCGATAGGTCCTGGTTCATCCGATGCGCTCGAGGATCGTGGTGGGAATGCGCCGTGGTCTGAAGTTCCCGGGGGTGACGCAACCGATGCGGATCGTCCCTTCGGCGAGCAACGCGCCGTCGCGGCGCGCCTGCTGCGCGAGCGTGAGCGCGGCACGGCCCGCCTCGCGCAGCTCGACGCTCACGTCCAGCAGGTCATCGAGCCGAGCCGGCTGCAGGTAGCGGACCGCCGTATCGACAACGATGAACATGGCTCCTTCGCGCTGCAGCAGGTCGTGCTGGGCAAAGCCCAACGCGCGCAGCCATTCGGTGCGTGCTCGCTCGAAGCACTTGAGGTAGTTGGCATAGAACACGACGCCACCGGCGTCAGTGTCTTCCCAGTACACGCGCAGGCGATGCGTGAACGGGGCTCGGTTGGACTCTGGCATCGATGGCTGGTCAGCCCCCATCCGGCGAGGGCACCCGCGATGATACCGAGCCCTCTGTTGCGAGCGGTTACTCGTGCGCGCCGGCCAGCTGACGGTACACCGGGCCCCACATCGGATGCCCCGCTTCCGCCCGACTGAGCGCGAACGACGGATCGGCGGTGCGTGCGGCGCGAAACGCTGCCTCGCACTCGGTCGTGCGCCCACTCGTGCAATAGATGAAGGCGAGGTGCTTGTCTGCAGCGGCACGGTCCTTCGGCGACGAGAGGCCGAGCTCCAGCGCACGGCCGAGCTGTCTTTCCGCTTCCGGGTATTGCGCCGAGTCGTACGCGACCAAGCCGGCGAGCAGCGCGCGCTCGGCGGGCCGCTCGGCCACATCCATCAGCCCCACGGTGGGTTCGGTTGCACAGCCGCTCGCGACGATTGCGAGCAGCATCAGCAGAACGAGCGGCAGCCGACGCATGTTCATCCTCTCATGATCCGAACCGATGCCGCAATGTGACGGTCTGGCCGGCTTGCACATGAACGGTCACGCGGTGCGGAGGGAAATCGGCGTTGCGGATCGTGATCGTGTGGGTGCCTTCGCGCAGCGGCAGTTCCGCGAGCGGCGGCGTTGTTCCCGCTTTGGAGCCGTTGACCTCGATCTGTCCCCACGGGCTCACCGCCATGACGACGGTACCGGTGGGTACTTCGGCTGCGGGGGCTGCGCCGGCCGCGGCGACGTTGGTCGGCCCCGTCGACGACGCGCGCTGTTCGGCCTTCGGCTCACGCGCGCCCGGGCGCGCCACGCGTACTTTGGCAGCGGGTCGCGCGCCGGCCGCTGGTCTCGCGGGCGACGCGTCGTGCGCCGGTGTGTCTTCGCGTGTCGCTGCGGCAACGGGTGAGCTCGAAACGGTGTCCGGCGCCGCGGCCTCCTGCACCGGCGCTGCTGCGGGCCCGATCGGCGCCTGCGCCTGCACCGGTTCGGGCTCGGCGGGCGGTTGCCGGCTGAACATCACGACGCCGATCGCGGCCGCCGCGGCGATGCTCGCGGCCATGCCAAGCACGGCGCGTCGGCGCGGCTCAGCCGGTCGCAGCGTCTCGACCGGCGCGTCCGGTGCGTCGGCGTGCTCGTCGATCCAGCGGCGCAACTCGCGTGCAAGCATGCGGGCCGACCGGTAGCGCCCCTCGGGCGCCTTGGCCAGCGCATGCTCGGCAATTTCGGCGAGCGGTGCCGGAATGCTCGGGTTGACGCGATTGGCCGGTGGCGGATCGTGTTCGAGCACCGCACGGCAGATCTCGGCCAGTGTCGCGCCGCGGAACGGCCGCGAGCCGGTGAGCAGTTCGTAGAGCACGACGCCGAGCGAGAAGACGTCGCAGCGCCGGTCCACCGGCTGCTGGCGGACCTGTTCAGGCGACATGTAGTAGGGCGATCCGCCCGCCAGCTCCTCGTCGCTCGCCTGCTCGCCCGATGCGCCATCGCGGTGCTGCGCGACCAGCGCAATGCCGAAGTCGAGCACGCGCGGATGCGTGCGCCCCACCATGAAGATGTTGGCCGGCTTGATGTCGCGGTGGATGACGCCCTTGGTGTGCGCATAGGCAAGCGCGTCGGCGACCCGGCGCACGATCAGCGCCGCCTGCTGGGGGGTGGGCCGCCAGCCGTCCTGCAGCAGCTGGCGCAGGTCACGGCCCTTGAGCAGCTCCATCGCGATGTACGCGCCGTCTTCGCTGACGCCGGCGTCGAACACGGTGACGATGTTCGGGTGCGACAGGCCTGCCGCGGCGCGCGCCTCGTTCAGGAACACCTTGCTGAAGGCGGTGTGTTCGCCGGTCGGCAGGTCGATGTTGAGGGTCTTGATCGCGATCAGCCGCGATAACAGCGGATCGTGTGCGGCGTATACGGTGCCAAGTCCCCCGCTGCCGATGCGGTACTTAAGCGCATAGCGACCGATGTGGCCGATGGTTGGCAGCGCGTCGAACGAGTGGCTGCCTGGGCTCGGTGATACGGCTGCAGGCGCGGGCTGCAGTTCCGGCGGTTCGGTCGGCCGCGTTGGCACGCCGTTGCCGTGTGCGACCTGTGTGGCGGGAGGCTCGGAGCCCAGCGGATTCACACGGAAAGCTTACGCGGCGCGGCGGCCCGTTGCGTGTGAAATAGCGTCGTGAGCCCGGCGGCGTAACACGCGGACACCAAAGACTGCGATCGCAGCGTCGGGGTCGGGTGCGGCGCCGAAGCGCCAAACTCAGGGGGCGCTCGCCACGGCCACCGGGGCGTCGTCGACGGCTTCATCGGCTGCTGGCGGCGGCATCAGCGCTTCGACGCGCATCATGCGTCCTTGGACCTTGGCGCCGATGTCCATGCGCAGTTCCCGATAGCGGATCGTTCCGTCGATGCGTGCATTCGACTGCAGGTTCAGGCATTCGTCGACGGTCAGGTCGCCGATGATCGTGCCGTCGATCACTGCGTTGCCGCAGTGCACGCCGCCTTCGATGCGGCCGCGTTCGGACAAAACCAGCAGGGCCGGTGCCAGCGCTTGGGTCGCGCGGCCGAGCACGCGGCCCTTCACGCGTCCGTCCACGCGCAGGCCGCCGCTGAACGCAACATCGCCGACGATCTCGAGATCCTCTGCGAGCAGGCTGGACAGCTTCGGCATCGCGGTGACGGTTTGCTTGCGCTTCATGAACATGGTGTTGCCGAGCCTAGCGTTTGCTTGTGCGCGCTTCGCGGAAGAAGGTCAGCTCTTCCCGGCACGCGTTGAGCCGTTGGTTGAGGATGTCGATCTGGCGCTCGAGTTCCTGACCGCGCGCCTGCGACACGCTCAGCATCATCTGGGCCTGGTCCAGGTCGTGCTTGCGTGACGAGAGGATCGTGGTCCAGCTGGCTGTGTCGCCGGCCGTGGCCGCCTGCACGCCGCCGAGGTGGTAGCCGAGGCCTGCGACTGCCGCCAGCACGCCCGCAACGAAGAGTCCGCGCACCAGCCGACTGCGCCCGCTGGGCTGCCGGGACAGCTCGAAGGCGACGCGGCTGAGATCCCGTGCAACGATCGACTTCATGCAGATCCATTGGCCTCATGCGGACGTCACGGGTGAGCGACGAGGTACTGCATCGGGTCCACCGCCTCGCCACGGCGCAGCACCTCGAAGTGCAGGTGCGGGCCGGTCGATCGTCCGGTCGAGCCGACCATCGCGATCGGCTCGCCCGGCGCGACGATCGCTCCCCGCTTCACCAGCAGTCGCGACGCATGCGCATAGCGGGTGGTGAGCCCGTTGCCGTGCTCGATGTCGACCGACCGGCCATAGTCGGGCCGGTAGCCGGCGAAAACGACTTCGCCGCCGCCGGCGGCCCGGATCGTCGTTCCGCTGTCGGCCGCGAAGTCCAGGCCCGCGTGGAACGCGCGACGGCCCGTGAACGGATCGCGCCGGTTCCCGAACGACGAACCCAGTTCGGCGCCTGCGATCGGGGCCCGGCTGGGCACGCGCATGAAGTTCAGACTGCGGTGTGCCGTCGCATCCGAAAGGCGAGCCATCTGCTGCTCGACGCTCGCGAGCTGAGCCTCGAGCAGCGCGACGTCGATCATGTCGGCGGTGCCGGCCGCCGCACGGGGTGGCAACATCGGTCCGCCGGAGCCCGGCTTCTTCGCCGCTTTGGCCGCGTCATCATCCTTCAGCAGCACGCCGATGCGCTTGCTCAGCTGCACGGCCTGGCTCTCGAGCCGGAACAGACGACCCGAGATCGAGCCGAACTGGGCCAGCGCGGCCGGATTCGGATCAATCGGGTTCGTTTCGGCGACCGGCTGCGTAGCCGGCGGCCCGGCGAGCCAGTAACCCACTGCGATACCCGCGAGCATCAACGCGCCGGCCGCGACGGCACCGCCGGCCGCGACCTGTCCCAGCGACAGTGTGCGCACGCCCGGTCGCCCATTCCTGCCCGCGGCGATCATCACGAATGACATTGTCTGGTTCCTCGGGGTCCGGCGGGTGCGAAAAGGGATGCCGGGTTGGATCGGGAAATCCTGCTCGATCCTAAGAGGGGGCGGCGAGGCAGATCAATGCCAAGGCGTGCAACGGTTTGTACTGCACGTTTCTCCCCGGGCATATTCACGCGACGTAGTGCGCTTTGCAGTGCACAAGCGCGCCGCGCCGGGCGAGCTGCCGGCCGTCACGCAGCCGTCACGAAACCTTCATAGACTTGGTTCATGAACGATCGAAGCCCGGCGACGCCGCAGGGCGCGGCAGCGCCCACCGGTCCGCCCGCGCCGACCGCCCCCCGACTCGAACTGCTGAACCGCGAGCGCGCGATGCTCGAGTTCAACCGGCGTGTGCTTGCGCAGGCGAAGCGCCCCGACGTGCCGCTGCTCGAGCGCCTGCGCTACGTCTGCATCGTCTCGTCGAACATGGATGAGTTCTTCGAGGTGCGCTTCGCCGACGTGCTCGAGGGGGCGCGCCTGTCGGAGGGCAGGACGGCGCAGCACGACCTCGAGAGCGTCGCGCAGGCCGCCCGCGAACTCATCGACGAGCAATATGCCGTGCTCAACGGTGAGGTGATGCCGGCGCTCGGGCGCGAGGGCATCGTGATCCTCAACCACGCCGAGCGCAACGCCGCCCAGCGCGCATGGGTCGACGAATTCTTCCAGCAGCAGGTGCGCCCGCTGCTGGTCCCGGTGGGGCTCGATCCGGCGCATCCGTTCCCGCAAGTGGCCAACAAGTCGCTGAACTTCATCGTGCGCCTGTCAGGGCGCGACGCGTTCGGACGCGAAAACCACATCTCGATCGTCAAGGTGCCACGCGTGCTGCCGCGGGTGATCCGCCTGCCCGACGCGCTGGTACCCGGGCGGCGACAGGGCTTCGTGCTGCTGACCAGCGTGATCCGTGCGCACCTGGCCGAGCTGTTCCCAGGCCGCGAGGTCGAATCGTTCTCGCAGTTTCGCGTCACGCGCGACTCCGACCTCGAGGTCGATGAGGCCGAGGTCATCAACCTGCGGCAGGCCCTGCGCCTTGGGCTATCGACGCGGCAGTTCGGCCAGGCGCTACGACTCGAGGTCGTGCGCAGCTGCCCGCCGGCGATGGCCGACTTCCTGCGCGAGCAGTACGGATTGCCGACGGCCGTGGTGTATCGGGTCGATGGGCCGGTCAACCTGGTGCGCCTGAACGAGCTGATCGACCTTGCCGACGCGCCGCACCTGCGCTTCGTGCCGTTCGAGCCGGCTTGGCCGCAGGCGCAACTGCCGCGGGGCAGCTCGATCCTGGCGCGCCTGCGTCACGAAGGCGATGTGATGCTGCACCATCCGTTCGAGAGCTTCGAGCCGGTGTTGCAGTTCCTGCGCGAGGCGGTCTACGACCCCGACGTGCTGTCGATCAAGCAGACGATCTACCGCACCGGCAGCCAGTCGGTGCTGATGGACCTGCTGATCGAGGCGGCCCGCCGCGGCAAGGAGGTGATGGTCGTCGTCGAGCTGAAAGCGCGCTTCGACGAGGAGGCCAACATCAACTGGGCCGAGCGGCTCGAGGCGGTGGGTGCGCAGGTCGTCTACGGCATCGTCGGTCTGAAGACGCACGCCAAGCTGCTGCTCGTGATGCGCCGCGAGGGGGCAGGCCTGCGCCGGTACGCGCATCTGTCGACCGGCAACTACAACCCGCGGACCGCGCGGCTCTATACCGACGTCGGCTACTTCACCGCCGACCCCGATCTGACGCAGGACGCCGACGCGGTATTCCAGCAGCTTGCAAGCCAGGGGCGCATCAAGCCCCCGCGCCATCTCCTGACCGCGCCGTTCCGGCTGCACCGGCAGATGGTTCGCCACGTCAACCGCGTCGCCGACGCTGCGCGCGAGGGGCGCGCAGCGCGCATCGTCGCGAAGGTCAACGCGCTGACCGACGTGCCGCTGATCGAGGCGCTCGTGGCGGCGAGCCAGGCCGGCGCGAAGATCGACCTCGTTGTGCGCGGTGCCTGCATGCTGCCGCCCGGCGTGCCAGGGCTCACCGACAACATCCGCGTGCGCTCGATCGTCGGGCGCTACCTCGAGCACTCGCGTGTGCTCTACTTCCGCTGGGGCGACAGCGATGAGGACGAGGCGCTTTATCTCAGCAGTGCGGACTGGATGGGTCGCAACATGTTTGGCCGCATCGAGGTCGCCTGGCCGGTCAGCGATCCAAGGCTGCGCCAGCGTGCCATCGACGAGTTGCTGGTGCCATACCTGCACGACCGGCGCGACGCCTGGGAGCTGCACGCCGACGGACACTACAACAGGGTGTCGACCGAAGGTGTTTGCGCACAGGAGGCACTGATGCACCGCTACGGCTTTCCGAGCTGACCGAGCGTTTCGATGGACCTCGTGCTGTGGCGCCATGCCGAGGCTTTCGACCTGACCGCGGGGCAGGACGACCTCGAACGCGCGCTCACGCCAAAGGGTGAACGTCAGGCCGCGCGCATCGCCCAGTGGCTCGACCGGCGACTGCCGGACGGCGCACGCATCCTCGTCAGCCCAGCGCGCCGTGCGCAGCAAACGGCGCAGCCGTTGGGCCGGCGCATCCGGACGAGCGATGCGATCGCGCCGGGTGGCGACGTCGACGCGCTGCTCACGGCGGCGCATTGGCCACGCGCGGGCGGCACGGTGGTGATCGTCGGCCACCAGCCCACACTCGGTCTCGTCGTTGCGCGGCTGCTCGCCGGCGAGGAGCGCAGCTGGACGATCCGTAAAGGGGCCGTCTGGTGGCTGCGCCACCGCGTCCGCGGCGGCCAAGCGCAGGTCGTGCTGGAGGCCGTGCAGGCGCCCGGCTTCGTCTGAAGGCGAGCCGGCCTGCGCGCGCCTCAGCAGCCGGCGGATACCTTCGCCGCGATGGCCTGGCCCACGTCGGTGGTCGAGGCCTGGCCGCCCAGATCCGGCGTTCGCGGCCCCTCGGCAAGCACCTGCTCGATCGCGCGAACGATCGCGTCGTGCGCGTCGCGCTGGCCGAGGAAGTCGAGCATCATCGCGCCCGACCAGATCATCGCGATCGGGTTGGCGATGTTCTTGCCGTAGATGTCCGGCGCCGAGCCGTGGACCGGCTCGAACAGCGAGGGGAAGCGGCGCTGCGGATCGAGATTGGCCGACGGGGCGAGCCCGATCGTGCCGGTACAGGCCGGCCCGAGGTCCGACAGGATGTCGCCGAACAGGTTGCTCGCCACCACGACGTCGAAGCGCTGCGGCTGCAGCACAAAGCGCGCGCACAGGATGTCGATGTGCTGTTTGTCGACGGCGACCTGCGGATAGGCGGCGTGCATCGCGTCGGCGCGGCTGTCCCACCACGGCATGCTGATCGGGATGCCGTTGCTCTTGGTGGCCACGGTCAGCTGTCGCCGCGGCCGTGACTGGGCGAGCTCGAACGCGTACTTCAACACGCGGTCGGTGCCGTGGCGCGAGAACACCGCGTCCTGCACGACGACCTCGCGGTCGGTGCCTTCGAACAGCCGGCCGCCGACGTTGCTGTATTCCCCCTCGGTGTTCTCGCGCACGACGAGGAAGTCGATCTCACCCGGCTTGCGACCCGCCAACGGGCACGGTACGCCCTCGAACAGCCGCACGGGCCGCAGGTTGACGTACTGGTCGAACTCGCGGCGGAACTTCAGCAGCGAACCCCACAGCGAGACGTGATCGGGGACCTTATCCGGCCAACCAACGGCGCCGAAATAGATCGCGTCCATCCGCTGCAGATGCTGCTTCCAGTCGTCGGGCATCATCTGGCCGTGTTTGGCGTACCAGGTGCAGCTCGCCCACTCGAATCGCGTCAGCTGCAGATCGAAGCCGAAGCGCTGCGCCGCGGCTTCGATGGCGCGCACGCCCTCGGGCATCACCTCGTTGCCGATGCCATCGCCGGGAATCACGGCGATGCGGTAAGTGCTTCGTTGGGTCGATGACACGTCGGGCTCCGCGTTGAGGGTTACGCAAATTTACAGATGGAGGGCGCCAGGGGGTGTGGCGCCGGCCCGCCATCCCTAATATCAACCTCGTCAGGGGCCTTGTCTTCCTTGATGTCGGGTGCCATCAGCGCCTAGAGTAGCGTGAATCGCGGGGCAGCACGGCTCGACCGGCCAGGGTGGCCTGGCCTGCCCGCTGATGGATGCCGTAATGAGCGCTCTCGAACAATCGGACGGGCGTCAGCCCCCGCAGGCATTGGTCCGCGCGATCGGTGGCGGCTGTATCGAGCTGATGCAGGCGGGCGACCTGCCGATGTACGTCAAGAGGCTCGACGACGGTGTGCTCGAGTTCGTCAGTCCGGCGATGGCCAACCTGGCAGGCAGCACGCCGGCGGCATTGGCGGGGCAGAGCGAAGGTGTGCTGTTCGGCGGCGAGGTTCCGCCTGCCTGGCGCCACGCCGAGCAGGCTGCGGTTGCGCGCTCCGGCGCGACGGTCGCTGAAGCCAAGGTCAGCGCGGGCGGTACCGCACGCGAGTTGCGCATCGTGCGCTGGCCGTTTGCCGTCGAAGGTGCGACCGTGCCGACGCACGTTGCCTGCCTGTGGCTCGACCAGACGCGCGAACGCCAGCGCGAAGCGCAGCTCAAGCAGGCGCTGCTGCAGCTCGAGCAGCTGCAGCGCACCAACGACCTGCTGCGGCGCGAGGCGGTCGACGCGGCGCTGCGCGACCGCGTCACCGGCCTGTACACGCCCGGGCACTTCGACGATCAGTTGCGGCGCGAGGTCGACCTGTCCAACCGCGAGCACCGCGAGTTTGCGCTGGTGATGATCGCGCTCGACCCGCCCAGCGAGGCGGTGCGTGCCCGCGGCGAGGCTGCGCAGAACCGCGTGCTCGAGTCGCTGGGCCGGCTGCTGCGCGGCAACACGCGTGCCATGGATGCGTCCTGCCGCGTGCGCGACGATCGCTTTGCCGTACTCCTGTCCGGCGTGGGCCTGGCCACCGCGCATTCGCGCGTGGAGGGGCTGCGCCGCCAGTGCGCGACGCAGATCGTCGTGCTCGACGGTGAAGAGCTCGGCTTCACCGTGTCGATGGGGGTCGCGAGCTATCCGCATACAGCCGGCTCGCAGGAAGAGCTGATGTCCGCCTGCGAGAGGGCGCTCGCGCAGGCACAAAGCCGCGGCGGCAACAACGTCTGCCTCGCCAGCATCCGGCTCGCGGTCGAGTGACGCGTCGCGACATCGGCCGTGTCGCGGGGCCGCGGCACGGTCAGCCGTGGATGCCGCGATAGATCATGTAGGCCGATAGAACGTAGAGCAGCACGGCGAAGGCGCGCCGGAGCCGCCGGACATCGAGCGCGTGCGCGGTACGTGCGCCCAGCGGCGCTGTCAGGACGCTGGCTGGCGCGATCGTCGCGAGGGCGGGCAGATAGAGGTAGCCGAGGGCCGCCGGTGCCGCCTCGTGCAGCGCGAGGCCGGCCAGCAGATAGCCCACGGTGTTGGCCAACGCGATGGGAAAGCCGAGCGCCGAGCTGGTCGCCACTGCGTGATGGATCCGCACGCCGCACCGTGTCATGAACGGCACCGAGATGAACGCTCCGCCGACGCCGACCAGCCCCGACATGAAACCGATCGCCGCGCCGACGAGGGACAGGCCGAGGCGACCGGGAAACGGCTGGGTCGCCGCGACTGCCCGCTCGCGCAGCATCTGCGTCGCGGCGAACGCGACGAAAAAGCCGAAGGTACCAGCCAGCACCGAACCCCTGACGACTGCGAACACGCCAGCGCCGGCGAGCAACGAGCCGGCGGTGATCCCCGGTGCGAGGCGGCGTACCAGATCCCAGCGCACCGCACCACGCCGATGATGCGAACGCACGCTCGACAGCGATGTGAAGAGGATCGTCGCCATCGATGTCGCGATCGCCATCTTGATCGCCAGCGACGGCGCCGTGCCGCGCTGTTCGAGGACCGCGGCGACGCACGGCACGATCAGCATGCCGCCGCCGATACCGAGCAGGCCGGCGAGGAATCCTGAGGCGGCGCCGACGGCGAGCAACAAGCCGATCAGCAACGGATCCATGTCGATCCGGAGGTCGGGCACGCCGCTGGCGGACCCGCTGCGGCCGGCGTCATCAGCTCTTCAACAGCGCGCGCACGTGCGCGGCAGTCCCGCTGGCCAGGCCTTCCATGCTGTAGCCGCCCTCGAGGATCGATACCACGCGTCCGCGCGCGCTGGCGTCGGCGACGGCCATCAGCTCGCGAGTGATCCAGTGATAGTCATCGTCCGCGAAGCACAGTCCGCCCAGCGGATCGAGATGGTGCGCATCGAAGCCGGCCGAGATGATCAGCAACTCGGGCTCGAAGCGCCGCAGTGCCGGTAGCAGCTCTTTGCCCATGTCGTCGCGGAAGGTGGCCGAATCGCAACCGCGCGCCAGCGGGACGTTGACGATGTTGCCGGCCACGCCGGACTCGCTGCGCGCGCCGGTGCCCGGATAGAACGGCGACTGGTGGCACGATCCGTAGAAGAGATCGGCGTCGTCCCAGAACGCGTGCTGCGTGCCGTTGCCGTGGTGAACGTCGAAGTCGACGACCGCCACGCGCTGCAGCGCGTGCGCCCGACGCGCGTGCAGCGCGGCGATCGCGGCCTGATTGAAGACACAAAAGCCCATCGCTCGGTCGGCCTCGGCGTGGTGCCCGCAGGGGCGCGTCGCGCAGAACACATTGCGCGCTTCACCACGCACGACGTCGTCGACTCCCGCGCAAGCTGCGCCGACGCAGCGCATCACCGCTTCCCAACTGCCCGGTGACATGACCGTGTCGCCGGCGTCAAGGACGAGGTAGCCGGTGCTCGGGCGCGCGGCTTCGACGGCGTCGACGTACTCGGCTCGATGCACCAGCAGCACCTGCTCGCGGGTTCCCAGCGGGGCGTCCCGCCACACCACCGTGCTGAATTCGGGCTTCCGGAGTGCGCCGAGCACCGCCTCCAGACGCTTGGGCGACTCGGGGTGGTGCGTTCCGGGTTGATGCGCGAAGCACGCTTCGTGGGTGTAGATCAGCGTGGTCATGGCTGGGGTCGATCCGCGACAGATATCGGTGAGCGGACTTCACGCGACTATCGCTGATCGCTGAGTGCCGAGCAGCCGGCGGTACCGAGGGTTTACCCTCTTGGGGTGCCTGCTGCAATAGTGCCTCAGTCCGTTGCTCGGTCAGACCCTGGAGTTGCCATGACCGCATTGGAGGCGTCCGTCCCGTCCGGATGCGGTTGCTGGCGCTCGACCCACCCGAGCCGTCTCGATCGCCATCTCCCTGCCTGACCCGACGCGCTTCGCCTGCGATTCGGCGGCGCCGAGACGTATTCGGTCCACGTTCTGCGCGCAAACGCGCGCGTTGCGCGAGTCCTGTCGTGCAGATGTTCAGGGTGATTCATGCAGCCTCGACTGCAGCACTCGCCTGCTGCCGGCCGAGCTCGAACAGGTGCGTGCGCAGCATCGGGGCGCACTAGCGTTACCCCGGCCCCCGGTTTTTCCCGGTCTTGACTGCGGTCAATGGAATTTGCCCCAATCCTCCGGACCATCGCTTCGCTCGTTGGGGCTGCGCCGATCGACCATCGAACGCGGTCCTTTCACTCCACGTCGACGACATGCAAGGAGACGCACAATGAAATTCGGAATCCTCAAGTCCGCGCCGCGCGTACGCCAGGCTGCGCGCCTCGCGCTCGCCATCGCCGCGACCGCTGCGCTCGGCGCGACCACGCCCGCTTGGGCCTGGGAGCCGGAGAAGCCCGTCGAATTCATCGTGCCGGCAGGCACGGGTGGCGGGGCCGACCAGATGGCGCGTCTGATCCAGGGCATCGTCGTCAAGCACAAGCTGATGAAGGAATCGATGATCGTCGTGAACAAGTCCGGCGGCGCAGGCGCCGAGGGCTTCCTCGACGTCAAGGAAGCCAAGGGCAATCCTCACAAGATCATCATCACGCTGTCGAACCTGTTCACGACCCCGATGGCCACCGGCGTGCCGTTCAACTGGAAGGATCTGACGCCGGTGACGATGATGGCGCTCGACCAGTTCGTGCTGTGGGTCAACGCCGACACGCCGTACAAGACGCCCAAGGACTACGTCGACGCCGTCAAGGCCGCCGGCTCGAACAAGTTCAAGATGGGCGGCACCGGCTCGAAGCAGGAAGACCAGATCATCACCGTTGGCCTCGAGAAGGCCACCGGAACGAAGTTCATCTACGTGCCGTTCAAGGGTGGCGGCGAGGTGGCGGTGCAGCTGGTAGGGGGCCACATCAACTCCACCGTCAACAACCCGATCGAGGCGGTCGCGCAGTGGCGCGCGGGCAAGCTGCGCCCGTTGTGCGTGTTCGACGCGGACCGCATGCCGTACAAGGACAAGGTCACCGACACGATGTCGTGGAACGAGATTCCGACCTGCAAGGAGTCCGGCATTCCGACCGATTACGTGATGCTGCGCGGCATCTTCATGGCCGGAGGCGTGACCCCTGAGCAGGTGGCCTTCTATGGCGACCTGATGAAGAAGGTGCGCGAGACGCCGGATTGGAAGGAGTTCATGGAAAAGGGCGCCTTCAACACGAGCGCGTTGTCGGGCGCCGACTTCGTCAAGTGGCTCACCAATGCCGAGATCAACCACCGGCAGCTCATGACCGAGGCTGGGTTCCTGGCGAAGTAAGCGAAGCCTGCGTGCGCGCCGGCCGTCCGCCAGCGCGCACGCCCTGGCGATCGAAGGCGGCGGCGCGCGCCGCCAAAGGGGCCGGTCGATGGTCGTGAGGGGCGGAGAGCCTTGCCGCCGCGAGCGCTGGAAGGCGCGTCAAGGCGCGGGTACGCGACGCGCGGGTACCGCAACGAGCCTCAACCGTTCAACCGTAAGTGTCCGGCGAAAGGGCCAGGCCAGTGATGCCTGGCTGATCCTGGGAGCAAATCGTGTCAGACCCAAAGTCATCGGACTCGCCAGAGGCGCGTGCGCTGGTCAACAACAACACGGTGGACGCGGTGGTCGCGGTCATCGTTTTCGTGGTCGGCCTGGTCGTAGTTTTCGAGGCGCGACGAATCGGTGCCAGCTGGACCGACGACGGACCAGGCTCGGGCTACTTTCCCTTCTACATCGGCCTGATCGTCTGCATTTCCGCAGTGGGCATCTTCTACCAGGCGGTGTTCAGCAAGGCGCGCGACACCGCCGGCTTCGTCAACCGCGAGCAGTTGAGCCGGGTGCTGTCGGTCCTGGTGCCGGCCGCCGTGTTCGTGCTGGGCATCGTGTACGTGGGCATCTACGTCTCGGCGGCTATCTACATCTGCGGTTTCATGATCGTGCTGGGCAAATATCCGCCGGCCAAGGGCGTGCTGCTGGGGATCGCGGTGAGTGCGTTCTTCTTCTTGATGTTCGAAGTCTGGTTCAAGGTGCCGCTGTACAAGGGCAAGTTCGAACCGCTGAGCTTTCTGGGCTACTGAGGCCGCGGACCCGCTTCGCTCGGACGCGCCGCCGGCACCCTGGCTTACCCTGCGGAGTTTGATCTCATGGAAGCACTCGGTTCACTGATCGGTGGCTTTGCCGTCGTCCTGACGCCGGCCAACATCGGTCTGATGTTCGTCGGCATCGTCCTGGGCGTGCTGATCGGCGTGCTGCCCGGGCTGGGTGGTGCCAATGGCGTTGCGATCCTGCTGCCGCTGACCTTCACGATGTCGCCCACCTCGGCGATCGTGATGCTGTCGTGCATCTACTGGGGTGCCCTGTTCGGTGGCGCGATCACGTCGGTGCTGTTCAACATCCCGGGCGAGCCTTGGTCGGTGGCCACCACCTTCGACGGCTATCCGATGGCGCAGAAGGGCCTGGCCGGGCAAGCGCTGACGGCGGCCTTCACGTCGTCGTTCGTCGGCGCGTTTGTCGCCGTGCTGATGATCACGTTCATGGCGCCGCTGGTGGCCAACTTCGCTCTCGAGTTCGGCTCGCCCGAATTCTTCTCGGTCTACCTGTTGACGTTTTGCAGTGTCGTCGGCATGGGCAAGGGTTCGCCGTTCAAGATCCTCGTCTCGATGGCGATCGGCTTTGCGCTGGCGGCGGTCGGCATGGACACGGTCACCGGACAGTTGCGCCTGACGTTCGGCTTCCACGACCTGATGCGTGGTTTTGACTTCCTGATCGCGGTGATCGGCCTGTTCGGCATCGGCGAGATCCTGCTGTCGATGGAGGAAGGCCTGAGCTTCTCCGGCAAGTCGGCCAAGATCAACCCGAAGGTCGTCTGGGAGACCTGGAAGCAGCTGCCCAAGTTCTGGGTCACCTCGCTGCGCAGCTCGCTGGTCGGCATGTGGATGGGGATCACGCCCGGTGGGGCGACGCCGGCCTCGTTCATGAGCTACGGTTTGGCCAAGAAGATGTCGCGCAACGGTCCGAAGTTCGGCACCGGCGAGATCGAAGGCGTGGTCGCGCCGGAAACCGCGGCGCATGCCGCCGGCACCAGCGCGCTGCTGCCGATGATCGCATTGGGCATTCCCGGCTCCCCGACGGCGGCGGTGCTGCTCGGCGGCCTGCTGATCTGGGGTCTGCAGCCCGGCCCGCTGCTGTTCGTCGAGCAGAAGGACTTCGTTTGGGGCCTGATCGCCAGCATGTATCTGGGCAACATCGTCGGACTGATCGTCGTCCTTTCGACGGTGCCGCTGTTCGCGTCGATCCTGCGCATCCCCTTCTCGATCATCGCGCCGGTGATCATCGTCATCTGTGCGATCGGTGCCTACACGGTGAGCACCGCGCTGCTCGATATCTGGTTCATGCTCGGATTCGGGGTCATCGGCTACGTTTTCAAGAAGCTGGACTACCCGTTGGCGCCGCTGGTGCTGGCGCTGGTGCTCGGTGACAAGGCCGAGAATGCCTTCCGCCAGTCGATGCTCGTCTCGCAGGGCGATGTCATGATCATGTGGTCCAACCCACTGGTCGGCTCGATTACCACGCTGGCGTTGGTGTTGCTGTTCTGGCCGCTGATCGCCAAGATGCTGGCAATGATCCGCAAACCCAAGACGGACGACTTGTCGGCCCAGCAGCCAGTGGATTGACCAACGGGGAACAGACATGCCTGTTATCGCACTGACCCAGGGGATGGGTTCGCTGGCCCAGGACATCGCCGAACAGCTGGCCCGTGAACTCAACCTGTCCACCCTGCAGCACGAAGTGGCGGAGCACGTTGCGCAGAAGATGCATGTGCCCAAGAGCCTGATCAGCCGGCGGCGCGCCGGCAAGGCCGGGCCGATCGAGCGCCTGCGCACCGACAGCCGCGAAGTCGCGGTCTACACCGCCGAGGACATCCTGGAGGCAGCGGCGCGGGGCAACGTCGTGATCCGGGGCTGGGGCGCGACCCAGCTGCTCCGCCCGGTGCCGCACATTCCGTGCGTTCGCGTCATGCGGCCATTCGAGAAACGGGTCGAGTCGCTGATGAAGGAGCTCGACACCGACGACCGCGAGCTCGCCGAAAAGGAGATCCGGCGCAGCGACCATGCCAATGCCACGCGCATGCACGACCAGTTCGGCGTGCACTGGGGCGACCCCGTGCTCTTCGACATGGTGCTCAACACCGATCGCCTGTCGGTGGACACCTGCGTGCAACTGATCAA
Source organism: Burkholderiales bacterium (assembly GCA_020354665.1). Taxonomy (GTDB): domain Bacteria; phylum Pseudomonadota; class Gammaproteobacteria; order Burkholderiales; family Burkholderiaceae_C. Next base: position 795,445 of record CP070653.1, on the reverse strand, counting down.
GAACCTGCTGAAACGTCCCGAATTTGCCGAGACCGACGCCTCGCGTGCGATGCTGCAGGGGATGGCGCTGAGCGCCCACGTGCGCGCCGCGCTGAGCGCGCACGAGGAAACACATGCGGTGGACGTCTCGATCGAGAGCCAGGAAGGGCGCGTCACGCTGCGTGGCATGGTCGCCAACGATGCCGAGAGGACGGCGGCGCAGCGCGTCGCGGCGGGCGTGCCCGGCGTCGCAGCGGTCGACAACCAGTTGCACGCGATGACCGACGCGATGCACTTCCCGACCTACCGGCGCTGAGGCTGCGCAGGCCGCGGGTGCGCCCCGCGGCGCCCGGCGGCGGTCAGATCTTTCCGCGCTGCTTGAGCCGGCTCAACGTCTCGGCCGACAGGTTGAGGTAGGCGGCGAGCTGCTTCTTCGGGATGCGGTCGGCGAGCTCGGCGTGCTTGCGCATGAAGCGCAGCACGCGCCCCGGCGCATCCAGCAGGTGCAGCGTGATCGTGTGCGCCATCACCTCGCTCATCAGTCGCATGACCTCGTATTCGAAGGCGGCTTTGAGCGCGGGGGCGCGGTCGATGAAGGCAACCCAGGCGGGCATCGAAAGCTTGGCCACGCGTGCCTTGGTCACGCAGACGATGCTGTATGGCGTGGGTGTGTTCAGGCGCCAGGCCGCATAACTGGTCTCGATGTTGTCCTCGTCGGCGAAGCGCAGGATCATTTCCTTCGCCTCGGCGTTCGTGACCACGCGCTTGAGGATGCCGCTCAGGATGAAGTACTGCTCCATCTCGTGGACGCCCTGGTGCAGCAGGTGGTCGCCCTTGGCCGCGTCGACGATCACCAGGTGCCGCTCGAGCTCCTTGCGTCCCTCGTCGTCGAGGTCGCGCAGCACGATGTTGCGCCGCAACTCGAGGCGGATCACGTTGCGCTCGGGATGGTTGTCGAGATGCGTCGAAATCATGAGTCGGCCCGAGTGCCACACGCGGGCGCCCGGCGGAGCGATTTTTGAATCTTGACCGCGGTCAACGGTGTTTCGAAAAGCCGATTCCTATCATAAGTGCCGACCTGTCGGGGACCTCGACGCCCCAGATGGCGACAACACGGAGACCTTCCCCCTGAGCAGCGACAACGAATCTCGGGAACTGACCGACGGCTTTCACCTCCTCGTCGATGCGTTGAAGCTCAACGGCATCGAAACGATCTTCACGCTGCCCGGTATCCCGATCACCGACCTGACGCGTCTCGCGCAGGCGCAGGGCATGCGGGTGATCTCGTTCCGCCACGAGCAGCACGCGGGCAACGCGGCGGCGGCGGCCGGCTATCTGACGCAGAAGCCGGGCATCTGCCTGACCGTCTCGGCGCCGGGCTTCCTCAATGGCCTGACGGCGCTGGCCAATGCGACGACGAACTGCTTTCCGATGATCCTGATCAGCGGCTCCTCCGAGCGCGAGATCGTCGACCTGCAGCAGGGCGACTACGAGGAGATGGACCAGCTCGCGATCGCCAAGCCGCTGTGCAAGGCGGCCTATCGCGTGCTTCACGCGCAGGACATCGGCATCGGCATCGCACGCGCGATCCGCTCGGCGCTGTCGGGACGGCCCGGCGGCGTTTATTTGGATCTGCCGGCCAAGCTGTTCGCGCAGACGATGGAAGCCGAAGCCGGCCGCAAGTCGCTGGTCAAGGTCGTCGATCCGGCGCCGCGCCAGATTCCGGCGCCCGAGGCCGTCAGGCGCGCCCTGGCGGTGCTCAAGGGCGCCAAGCGTCCGCTGATCCTGCTCGGCAAGGGCGCGGCTTACGCGCAGGCCGACGCCGAGATCCGCGCGCTCATCGAGAAGACCGGCATTCCTTATTTGCCGATGTCGATGGCCAAGGGCCTGCTGCCGGACACGCATGCGCAATCGGCATCTGCCGCACGGTCCTACGTGCTGGCCGAAGCGGACGTCGTGATGCTGATTGGGGCGCGGCTGAACTGGCTGCTGTCGCACGGCAAGGGCAAGACGTGGGGCGCTCCGAATGCCAAGCAGTTCATCCAGATCGACATCTCGCCCACCGAGATGGACAGCAACGTGCCGATCGCGGCGCCGCTGGTCGGCGACGTTGGCTCGTGCGTGTCGGCGCTGCTGGCCGGCATCGAAGCCGGATGGGCCAAGCCGCCGACCGACTGGACCGCAGCGATCGCCGAGCGCAAGGACAAGAACCTGACGAAGATGGCGGAGACGCTGGCGAAGAACCCCTCGCCAATGAACTTCCACAGTGCCCTGGGCGCCATCCGCGAGATCGTCAAGGAGCGCCCCGACATCATCGTGGTCAACGAGGGCGCCAACACGCTGGATTTCGCGCGCAGCATCGTCGACATGTACGAGCCGCGCAAGCGCCTGGACGTCGGCACCTGGGGCATCATGGGCATCGGCATGGGCTTCTCGGTCGCCGCGGCGGTGACCACCGGCAAGCCGGTGATCGCGATCGAGGGCGACAGCGCGTTCGGCTTCTCCGGCATGGAGGTCGAGACGATCTGCCGCTACAACCTGCCGGTGTGCGTGGTCGTCTTCAACAACAACGGCGTCTACAAGGGTACCGACGTCAATCCGCGCGGCGGCGACGCCGCGCCCACCGTGTTCGTCAAGAATGCGCGCTACGAGTTGCTGATGCAGGCGTTCGGTGGCGTTGGCGTGCTGGCCAAGACGCCCGACGAGCTCAGCCGCGCGATCAAGGAGGCGCTGGCCTCCGGCAAGCCGACGCTGATCAACGCGATCATCGACGAGACCGCCGGCACCGAGAGCGGTCGCATCACCAACCTGAACCCGCAGAGCGCGGCCAAAAAGAAGTAACCTCGCCCCACCCCAAGGAGTCATCCCATGAAAGCACTCGACGGCATCAAGATCATCGACTTCACTCACGTTCAGGCGGGGCCGGCCTGCACCCAGCTGCTCGCCTGGTTCGGCGCCGACGTGATCAAGGTCGAGCGTCCCGGTTCGGGCGACGTCACGCGCAATCAGCTGCGTGACATCCCCGACGCCGACGCGCTGTACTTCACCCAGCTCAACAGCAACAAGCGCTCGTTGACGCTGGACACCAAGACGAAGGAAGGCAAGGAGGTGCTCGAGAAGCTGATCAAGGTCTCCGACGTGATGGTCGAGAACTTCGGCCCCGGTGCGCTCGACCGCATGGGCTTTCCATGGAAGCGCATCCTCGAGCTCAATCCGAAGATGATCATGGCTTCGGTGAAGGGCTTTTCGGAGGGCCACCACTACGAGGACCTGAAGGTCTACGAGAACGTCGCGCAGTGCGCCGGCGGCGCGGCGTCGACGACCGGCTTCTGGGACGGCCCGCCCACCGTCAGCGGCGCGGCGCTCGGCGACTCCAACACCGGCATGCATCTGGCGATCGGCATCCTGACCGCGCTGCGCATGCGCGACAAGACCGGCAAGGGCCAGAAGGTCGCGGTGTCGATGCAGGACGCCTGCCTGAACCTGTGCCGCGTCAAGCTGCGCGACCAGCTGCGCCTGGACCGCCTGGGCTACCTCGAGGAGTACCCGCAGTACCCGCACGGCAAGTTCACCGATGTCGTGCCACGCGGCGGCAACGCCGGCGGTGGCGGGCAGCCGGGCTGGGTGCTCAAGTGCAAGGGCTGGGAGACCGACCCCAACGCCTACATCTACTTCACGATCCAGGGCCACGCCTGGGAGCCGATCTGCGATGCGATCGGCAAGCCCGAATGGAAGACCGACCCGGCCTACACGACCGCCAAGGCGCGTCAGCCGCACATCTTCGACATCTTCAAGACGATCGAAGAATTCATCAAGGACAAGACCAAGTACGAGGCGGTCGATATCTTCCGCAAGTTCGACATCCCGTGCGCGCCGGTGCTGTCGATGAAGGAGATCGCGAACGATCCGTCGCTGCGCAAGAGCGGCACGATCGCCGAGGTCGACCATAAAGTGCGCGGCAAGTACCTCACGGTGGGCAGCCCGATCAAGTTCTCCGACATGACGGTCGAGATCACTGGCTCGCCGTTGCTGGGCGAGCACACCGACGAGGTGCTGGCCGAGCTGGGATACACGCCCCAGCAGATCGCGGCGATGCACGAGACCAAGGCGGTCTGATCCCGCCGATGACTCTCGGGGGCGCGGCCCTGTGAAACGGCGCCCGTTCGGGCGCCGTTTTTTCCATCCCTGCACGGAGGTACCCATGCAAGCGGAACTCGACCTGAAGGCCCTGGTGGGCGCGATCGGCGACGCGGTGATCGTGTCGGATGCGCAAGGCCAGGTCGTGATGTGGAATCCCGCTGCGGCGCGGATGTTCGGTTACGCCGAGGCCGAGGCGCTTGGGCAGTCACTGGACATGATCATTCCGGAGCGGCTGCGCAAGCGCCACTGGGAGGGCTACGACAAGTCGATGGCCACCGGAACGACCAAGTACGGCAACGACCTGCTGCGCGTGCCCGCGATCGACAAGGGCGGACGATCGATGTCGATCGCCTTCACGGTGGCGATGCTGCACGGTACGGACGGCAAGGTGAGTGCGATCGCCGCCGTGATTCGCGACGAGACGGCGCGCTTCGCCGAGGAGCGCGCGCTCAAGAAACGCGTTGCTGAACTCGAGGCGCAGGTCGCAGCGGGCGCGCCGCCGGCTTGACGGTGCGCGCAGTTCATCCCGACTGCAGCACTTGCCGCCACGGGCACTCGACGACCTGAATCGATTCGATGGACAAGGCACTGCAAGGCGTTCGGATTCTCGACTTCACCCACGTCCAGTCGGGGCCGACCTGCACGCAGCTGCTGGCGTGGCTGGGCGCCGAGGTGATCAAGGTCGAGCGGCCGGGCGAGGGTGATGCGACGCGGGGGCAGTTGCGCGACATCGCGGGTGTGGACAGCCTCTACTTCACGATGCTGAACCACAACAAGCGTTCGGTGACGATCAACACCAAGAACAAGCAAGGCCTGGCGGTGCTCGACCGGCTGATCAAGAGCTGTGACGTGCTGGTCGAAAACTTCGCTCCCGGCGCGCTCGACCGCATGGGCATCACGTGGGAGCGCATCCAGGCGCTGAACCCGCGCATGATCGTCGCATCGATCAAGGGTTTCGGCGCCGGGCCGTACGAGGCCTGCAAGGTGTACGAGAACGTCGCGCAGTGCGTTGGCGGGTCGGCGTCGACGACCGGCGAGGCCGACGGCATTCCGATGGTCACGGGCGCTCAGATCGGCGACAGCGGTACGGGGGTGCACCGGGCGCTGGGCATCGTGGCCGCGCTGTACCAGCGCGTGAGCACGGGGCGCGGCCAGAAGGTGCTCGCGCCGATGCAGGATGCGGTGCTCAACTTGTGCCGCGTGAAGCTGCGCGATCAGCAGCGACTGGACCGCACGCACACCTTGCACGAATACCCGCAATACCCAGACGGCAAGTTCGGTGATGCCGTGCCGCGCGCGGGCAACGCCTCCGGCGGCGGCCAGCCGGGCTCGATCCTGCGTTGCAAGGGCTGGGAGACCGATCCGAACGCCTACATCTATTTCATCACGCAGGCGGCCGTCTGGCCGGCAATCTGCAAGGTCATCGGCGAGGAGGACTGGATCGAGGACGACGCGTTCAGCACGCCGCAGGCGCGCCTGCTGCATCTGAAGCCGATCTTCGCCCGCATCGAACAATGGACAATGAGCAAGGACAAGTTCGAGGCGATGCAAATCCTGAACAAGTACGATATCCCGTGCGGGCCGATCCTCTCGATGAAGGAACTGGCATATGAACCTGCGCTGCGCGCCAGCGGCACGGTGGTCGAGGTTGACCACCCGAGCCGCGGC
>CP070653.1:774949-789558 GCA_020354665.1 Burkholderiales bacterium | reverse complement strand
CATCGCCGAGGAATGTGGCAGCGGTGAGGCCACAGGCTCCGGCGCCGACGATCGCAGCCGCGACTTCCGGCGTGCCCGCGGGAAGGCGCGCCGCGCGCACGATACGCGGGTCCGTCATGCGGTGGGCCGGTGCAGATACTGGCCACGCGGCCTGCCGATCACCTGCCCGTTGTCGTAGATCTTCACGCCGCGCAGGTACGTCGAATCGACGCGCGCGGAGAGCTCGATGCCTTCGAACGGCGTGTAACCCTGCGTGCTCGGCGAGTCCTTGGCGCGGATCGTCCAGGTGCGTGCGGGGTCGACCAGCGCGATGTCGGCGTCGAAACCTTCGGCGAGGTCGCCTTTGCGATTCAGGCCGTAGCGCTGCGCCGGATTCCAGCTCGTCACGCGCGCCATGTGGTTGTACGACATGCCACGCTTCGTGCCTTCGCTGACCAGCGCAGGCAACAAGTACTCGGTACCGCCGAAACCGCTCTGGGCCATCCAGATGTTGCCGAAGTAGCGCCGCGGGATCTTCGTCTCGTGCCGGCAGCAGGCGTGATCCGAGACCACCCAGTCGAGCTTGCCCGCCAGCAGGGCCTCCCACAGGAACTCCACGTCCTCGCGCGGCCGGATCGGCGGGTTGACCTTGGCGAGCTCGGCCGCCGGCGACGTGATGTCGAGCATCAGGTGGCCGATCGTCACCTCGCGCCTGAAGTCGAGGTGCGGAAAGACCTCGGCCATCGTCAGGGCAGCCTGCTCCGCCTTCTTCGACGACAAGTGCAACAGGTTGATGTTGGGCAGCGCTGCCTCGTGCGCCAGGTACGCGGCCGTGAAGACTGCCAGCCCCTCACTGTGCGGGGGGCGGCTCGCGTGATAGGCGGCCAGGCCCTTGAGCGACTTGTCCTTCTCGACGATCTTCGTGTAGGCGGTCATGATCTCGGCGGTCTCGCAGTGCAGCGAAAGCGAGATCTGCGCGGCCTTGTCTGGCACCGCCTCGCGCGCCTTCTGCAGGCCGCGCATGATGAACTCGAAGTGCGCGACGTCGTAGCGCTCGTCCTCGGCGATCATCAGGAAGTCGCGCTGCTTGTCGCTTGCGCCGTGCAGACCGTGGCTGCCGTAGAACATGAAGATCTTGAAGCTAGCGACACCGTACTTCGCGATCAGCATCGGCATCTCGCCGATGTGCGTGCGGTCCATCGGTGCGAGGTGAAAACCGTAGTCGACGTAGAAGCGGCTCTTCGAGATCTTCAGTACCTCGGGGTAGAAGGTGCGATACGGGCCGCCGCGGTTCAGGTAGTACTGGCCGGTGCGGAAGTAGTTCAGGCTCGAGGTGACGCCGCCCATGGCCGCGGCGCGGCTTTCGCTGACCGCGTCCTCCTCGAGTGGCGAGTAGATGCCGCTGTGCATGTGCGCGTCCACCACACCCGGGAAGGCAAGCCGCCCGCCGCCATCGTGGACCTCGCGGGCGCGCGCCGCGTCGATGGCCGGCGCCAGCAGCGCGATACGGCCGTCGCGCACCGCGATGTCCGCCGCATGCACCACGTTGCCGTGCGGGCGCACGACACGCACGTTCTTCAGCAGCAGGTCGAAATCGTGGCGACTCATCGCAGTTCCTCCAGTCGTTTCTTGAGCTGCGGCAGCAACCCGCCGGCCTCGACCATGTCGAGCAGGAAGGTCGGGATCGGCTCGCAGAAGAGCACTTGGCCATCCTGCCGGGCGATCTGGCGGGCGCGGGCGTCGAGGCTGATCGTCTCGCCGTCGCCGATCGTCTCCGCGTCGCGGCAGGTCAGCAGCAGCAGGCCGACATTGAACGCGTTGCGGAAGAAAAGGCCGTTGAACGACGGTGCCACGACCGCCGCGACGCCGAGGTGGACGAGCACGCTGGCGGCCTGCTCGCGTGACGAACCGATGCCGAAATTGGCGCCGGCGACGATCACGTCGCCGGGCGCGACACCACCGGCGAAATCAGGCCGCACGCTGCGCAGGCATTCGCGCGCGATGGCCTCAACGCCGAATTTCATCGCACCGCCGGGGGCCAGCTGGTCGGTATCGACCTCGGCGGGCAGGCGCCAGACGCGGCCGCGGATCATCGCGCCTCCCTCATCGCCGCGAGCGCAGTCGGTCCGGGGCCGCCGCGCCGGCGGTTCGCGAGGGTTGTGCGGGCGGCAGGCACGGTCACGACAACACCCCGCGGGCGTCGCTGATGCGACCGCTGAGGGCCGACGCCGCGACTGTGTAGGGCGAGGCGAGGAAGATCTGTGCGCTGTCGGCTCCCATGCGGCCGCGGAAGTTGCGGGCGGTCGACGCGATCACCGTGGCGCCTTCGGGAATGCTGCTGCCGTAGCCGGCACAAGCGCCGCACGCGCTCGGCAACAGCGTGGCGCCCGCTTCGTGCAGGCGCCGCATCACGCCCTCGCGCGCTGCGGCCTCGGCTTCGCGCACGCTGGCCGGTGCCACCAGCAACTGAACACCCGGTGCGATCCGGTAGCCGGCCAGCACGCGCGCCGCGGCACGCAGGTCGTCGAGCTTGGCGCCGGTGCACGCGCCGAGATAGGCGATGTCGATGCGTGTGGGCTCGAGGTCGTCGACCGCGCGCACGTTGGCGGGGCTGTGCGGGAGCGCCACCTGCGGTGCGAGCGTGGAAGCGTCGAAGTGGTGCCAGACCCCGGGAGCATCCTCGTCGCTGTGCCACGGCTGCGTCGACACCTCCGGTACGCCGTGCGCGGCCAGCCATTCGCGTGTCGTCTCGTCGGGCGCGACCAGGCCGACCTGCGCGCCCAGCTCCGTGCTCATGTTGCACAAGGTCATGCGTTCGGCTATCGGCAGCGCGCGCACGGCCTCACCGCAGTACTCGACCGCCTGGTAGCGACCGCCGGCCATGCCGAATCGCCCGATCGTCGCAAGCATCATGTCCTTGGCAGACACGCCTGTCGAAAGTCGGCCGATCCAGCGCATGAAGATCGTCTGCGGCACGCGCAGCCAGATCTCGCCAGTGACGATGGCGGCAAGCATCTCGGTCGCGCCGATGCCGAACATGTAGGCGCCGAATGCGCCGGCGGTAGGCGAGTGCGAGTCGCCGCCGACGCAGAACATACCCGGGCGGATGTGCCCGCGCTCCGGCAACACGACGTGGCAGATGCCCTGCGAGTCGTAGACGTTCGGCAGCGCCTGCTCGCGTGCCCAGTCGCGCGCGATCCTGACGATCCGGCGCGATTCGTCGTCGGCTGCCGGGACGTAGTGGTCGATCACGAGCACAACGCGATCCTTGTCCCAGATGCGCGCGCCGAGTTCGGCGAGCATCGGCGCCAGCCGGCGCGGCCCGCTGCTGTCGTGAAACATCGCCAGGTCGATCCGGCAGGTGACGATCTCGCCGGGGCTCACGACGTCGCGGCCGGCGGCGTGCGCGACGATCTTCTGCGCGAGCGTTGTCTTCATCGCGCAGCCTTACATGCCGAGGTAGGCCACGCGCAGTTCGCTGGTGGCGAGAAGTTCGGCCGGAGTTCCCGCGAAGCGGACGCTGCCGTTCTCGAGCACGTACGCGCGATCGGCGACTTCGAGCGACTGGCCGACATTCTGCTCGACCAGCAGCACGGCCAGACCCTGTTGGCACAGACGCGCGATCAGCGCAAAGACCTCGTCGACCACCCGCGGCGCGAGGCCGAGCGACGGCTCATCGAGGATCAGCAGGCGCGGTTCGGCCATCATGCCGCGTCCGATCGCCAGCATCTGCTGTTCACCGCCACTCATGGTGCCGGCCTTCTGGCTGCGTCGCTCGGCCAGCCGGGGAAACGTGTCGAACACCCGGTCGAGGTTGGCAGCGCGCCGCTCGCGGCCGCGTGCAAACGCCCCAAGCTCGAGGTTTTCGCGCACCGTCAGGTTGGGAAACACGCGCCGCCCCTCGGGCACCTGGATCAGGCCGGCGCGCACGATGTCGCGGTAGTGCGCGCGCGTCAGATCGGCGCCATCGAACCAGACCGTGCCGCTCCATGCCGCAACGATGCCGCACGCGGTGTTGTTGAGCGTCGACTTGCCCGCGCCGTTGCTGCCGAGCAGCGCCACCGTCTCGCCGGGCTGTACGTCAAGATCCACGCCGCGCAGCACCTCGACGCGGCCGTAGCCGCTGCGCAGCGCACGAATCGCGAGCAGCGCGTTCACGAAGTCAACCCGCGTAGTCGCGCTGCCGTGCCATGGCCGAGATAAGCCTCGATCACGCGCGCGTCTGACGTGACCTCGGCCGGCGTGCCCTGGGCGATCAACTGTCCCTGCGCCAACACCCAGACGTATTCGGCAAGGTGCATCACGGCCTGCATCACGTGCTCGATCATCAGCACGGTCACGCCGCCGTCGACGATGCCGCGCACGACCGGGATCATCTCGGTCACTTCCTGCGGGTTCAGCCCGGCGAGCACTTCATCGAGCAGCAGCAGCCTCGGCCGCGTGGCGAGTGCCCGGGCGAGTTCCAGCCGCTTGCGGCCAGCCACCGTCAGGTCGCCGGCCGGCTGGTCGAGTTGGGCAACCAGGCCGACGCGGTGCGCTACGGCCTCGGCCGCCTCGAGCGCGCGCCGCCGGTTGCGCTCGTGCAGGTGAGCGCCGACCGCGATGTTCTCGCGCACCGTCTGAGCAGCAAATGGCTGAACGATCTGGAAAGTGCGCGTCATGCCGGCTCGGGCATTGCGATGCGGCGCATGGCCCGTGATATCGCGCGCGTCGAAGATCACGCGACCGCTGTCGGGCCGCAGGAACCCGGACATCAGCGCGAACAGCGTCGTCTTGCCGGCGCCGTTGGGGCCGATCAGCGCCGTCAGGCTGGCCGCCGCCACCGCCAGGCTGACGTCCTGCACGGCGCGCAACCCGCCGAACGCAACCGACACCCCGCGCAGCGACAGCAATGGCTCAGCCACCGGGGCGTCCTCGTGTCTTGTCGCGTCGCCTCGCGCCGACCCCGGCCAGTCCGCGCGGGGCGAACATCACGATCAGGACCAGCACGCAACCATAGATCACCATGTTCAGTCCGGGCAGCGAGCCGAACAGGTTGCGCGTCAGTTCGGCCAGCAAGTGCAGGGCGCTGGCGCCGAGCAGCGGGCCCCACAGCGTACCCATGCCGCCGACGATCGCCGCGACCAGCGCTTCGACGGAGCTGGCCGGGCCGTAGGCGATCGCGGGATCGATGTACTGGAACACCTGCACATAGAACGCACCGCCGGCGCCCATGAACGCCGCCGATAGCACGATGGCGCCGAGTTTGATGCGGTACGGATCGACGCCGACGGCCCGGGCCGCATCTTCGTTGTCACGCACAGCCTGCAATTGCGCGCCGAAGCGCGAGCGCTGCAGCCAGGCGGTGACCATCATCGCAGCGACGACGAAGGCCAGCGCGAGGAGCACGAAGCCGCGGCGCGAGCCGAACTGCAGGCTCGCGAACGATTCATTCAGCGGCAGCATCAGGCCGACGCCGCCGCCGGTGAAACCCACCGACACGGCGAGGATGCGGAACACTTCGGCGAAGGCAAGGGTCACGAGCGCGAAGTAAGAGCCCTTCAAGCCATAGCGGAACGTCAGCGCACCGACCGCGGCGCCGAGCGCGGCGGCGCTCGCGACGGCGACGACCAGCGCGGCCCAGGCGTTCAGGCCGAAGCTGAGCTGTGCGAGTGTCTGCGCGTACGCTCCGGTGCCGAAGAACAGCGCATGGCCGAACGAGAATTGCCCACCGAAGCCACCGAGGATGTTCCACGCCTGCGCCAGCAGCGTAACGTAGAGCGCCATCATCATGAAAGTCAGCCAAACGCCCGAATCGATCATGAACGTCGCGCCGGTCACCGCTGCCGAGAACGCCGCGATCGCCACGGCCTGCTTCACGCGCGCGCTCCGAACAGGCCCTGCGGCCGCAGCAGCAGCACGGCAATGAAGATCGCGAAGATGCCGATTTGTCCGAGCGACTCACCCAGCACCAGGCCACCGACCGACTCCACGACCCCGATCAGCAGCCCGCCGAGCAGTGCGCCGGCGAAGCTGCCCATCCCGCCAAGGACGACGATCGTGAAGGCGATCAGCACGAAACCGCTGCCGACGTGCGGATTGACGTAGTAGGCCGGCAGCAGGAAGCACGCCGCCGCGCCGAGGCAGCCCAGGCCGATGCCGAAGCTCATCGCGTAGACGTGGTCGACGTCGATGCCCATCAGCTTGGCACCGTGCTTTTCCTTGGCCACGGCGCGGATCGCGCGGCCCAGGTCGGTGCGCGAGACGATCAGCAGCAGCACGGCCGAGGCCACCAGCGCCCCGGCGAAAGCGACCAGCTTGGGCAACGCGATAAATGCAGGGCCGAGCGCCGCCGGTCCGATCTGCACCGTGGCGAGCGTGTAGGCGGTCTCGATCGTGCGCGTGTCGCTCTTGAAGATCAGCAGTGCGAGGTTCTCGAGCACGATCGAGATGCCCAGCGTGGCGAGCAGGATGTTCTCGTCCTTGCCGTGGCTGGCGCGGTTGATCACCAGGCGCTGCAGCGCGTAGCCGAGGGCAAACATCGCCGGCACGATCAGCGGCAGCGCGAGGTAGGGATCGAGTCCCAGCCATGCCTTGAGCAGCCAGACGCCGTACAGCGCGATCATCAGCGCCGCACCGTGCGCGAAGTTGATGATGTGCAGCACGCCGTAGATCAGCGTCAGGCCCAGCGCAATCAGCGCATAGACCGCGCCCGTCGTCAGCCCGTTGAGGACCGACGGGAACAGGATCGACAGCTCGAACAACGGATCAGGCGCGCAGCGGGAAGATCGGCTCGGCTTCGCGGTACTCGCGCGGCACGATGACCCGGATGTCGCCCTTGATGACCTGCGTCATCAGGGGCTGGGCGCCCTGGTTCTGGCCATTGACGAACTGGGTCGGGCCGTAGGGCATGATGTGGTCGGAGAACGTGCTCTTCTGGAGCGCGTCGTTGATGGCTGCACGCTCGGCGCTTTTCGCACGCTCGATCGCATCGGCCAGCAGACGCACCGCGGTGTAGGTCATGAAGACCTCGTAGGTGAAGTAAAGGCCCTTGGCCTCGACGCGGCGGCGCAGCTCGGCGCTGCGCTTGTCCTTCGGGTTGAACCAGTGGTTGCAGTCGATGATGCCGTCGGCCGCGTCAGGGAACTCCTTCAGGAACTTGTAGCTCGACGCTGCACCGCCCAGCACCGAGTAGATCGCCTTGGGCAGCACCTTCTGCTGCTGCATCGTTCGCACCAGCAGCGCGTACTCGTTGTAGTAGTTCGCGGGGATCACGATATCCGGGTTGAGCGACTTCATGCGCAGCACGATGTTGTTGAAGTCGCGGGTCGGGTTGGCGTGCTTGACGACGTCCTTCACCTCGAAGCCGTAGCCGGGCAGTTCGCGGGCGAGCAGGTTCGCGGTGCCGGTGCCGAACAGGCTTTCCTCGTGGATGATCATCACCGTCTTCGCCGGCTTGCCGGCGACGGTGTTGAGCACGTGCAGGTTGCTCACCGCGATCTGCGCACAGGTCGCGTAGCCGGGGCCAAAGCGGAAGGTGTTCTTCAAGCCGCGTTGCACGATCTGGTCGGCGACCCCGACGTCGACGACGTGGGGCAGGTCGTATTTGGCCGCGGCCTGCGTCGTGGCGAGGCAGATCGCGCTCGCGTAGGCGCCGACCACCGCCGAGCAGCCGGCCTCGTTCATCTTCTCGATCTCCGCGGTGCCGGCCTGGGGTGTGCTCTGCGCGTCACCGAGCATCGCGTCCAGCTTGGCACCGCCGAGCGAGCGGATCCCGGTCCGGTTGATGTCCTCGACGGCGAGCAGGGCGCCAGCACGACATTGCTGCCCCGAGAACGCGAGCGCGCCGGTGACGGGATGCAGGATCCCGACCTTGACGGCTTTGGGCTGCGCGCCGCCGATGAGCGGAAACGCGAGCGCCGATGCGGCGGCGGCCGATTGCCCGATGAACCTGCGGCGCTTGATCATGTCTATCCTCCGATAGAAGGTGGGTTGGTCGGTCAGTGGAACTGTGCGGGAAGGTCTTTGCTTACCCAGATCTTCGCGTCGATCGCTCCAACGCGCGAGAGCTGCATGGTGTACTGATAGCGGTCGGGGCGGTACAGGCCGTTGAGCCACTGCACCGGCCGGCCGTCGGCATCGCGGATCACGCGGTTGACCGCAAGCAGCGCCGACCCGACGGCGACCTCCAGGGGGGCTGCGACGGTTGCGTCGGCCAATCTCGCTGAAATCGTCTGCGTCGCTTCGCCGATGCGCACGCCCGAGGCCTCGAGCAATAGCAGCAGCGGCCGGCGAGCCAGCTCGCGCCGGCCGAAACTTCGGGCCAGATTGTGCGGCACCCAGGTGGTGATGTGCGACAGCGGTCCCTCGCGCGTGCTGCGTACGCGCACCGCCTTCTGCACCGCCGAGCCGGTTTCGATCTGCAGCGCCTGCGCGACCGCATCGGGCGCGGCGATGGTGTGGCACGAAAGCACGCGCACCGACGTACGCAGACCCATGTCAACGATATCCTCGAGAAATCCCGACAGGCACATCGGCGCCGCCCGCGCCGGACCGGCGGCGGCTTTCGACTGGCCGGACGCGGGGGCACGCAAGGTACCGAGGCCGCGAGCCCGAACGATGCGGCCTTCAGCCGCCAGCCGCTCGAGCGCCTTGCGCACCGTCACGCGCGCGACGCCGAACTCTCGCGTCAAAGCCAGCTCGCTGGGCAGCACCCGGTGGAAGCGACCCTCGTCGAGCTGCTCGCGCAGTACCAGGTAGATGCGGTGGTATTTGGGCAGCGGATCGGCCACGCCGCGAAGGTACGAGAGGTCTTAATGATCTGTCAATGGGACATCTGGACGGCTGCGCCGGGGCGACTCCCTCCGTCCTACGACGGGCGCTGGGCTGGTGTCGCTCGCTGGAGCGCGCCGGTCGCCGACGGTGGCGGGATCAGGTGCGCGCATCTTCCGAGCAGTGCCGGCGGACGATGCCTTCGGCGGCGTGAGCAAGACTCATCGCCGTGCGTACTGCCGCGACCCGAACAGGACTTCGCGCGCCTCGTCGCTGGTCAGTGGCTGGCGCAGGCTGGCGAGCACCTCGACACCGCGCATCACCGCGGGCCGTGCGCCGATCTCGTCGAACCAGCCCTTGAGCTGCGGATAGTCGTTCCAGTCGATGCCCTGGTTGCGCCAGCTGCGCAGCCACGGAAAGATCGCGATATCGGCAATGCTGTACTCGTTGCCGCCGATGTAGCGGCTTGCGCCGAGCCGCTGGTTCATCACCGCGTACAAACGCTTGGCCTCGTTGGTGTAGCGATTGACCGCCAGGCGGCCACGCTTACCCGTGAATGCGGAAGGGTCTATTTCCCGATTTGCGCGCTGCTGACGAGGTCACAAGGTCCGCACCTCGAAGATCGGGTGCCGTGCTGGCCGAGACGCGGTGCGGGAATACGTGCAGTTGAGATCCTCGACCTGTCCAAGATCCAAGCCGGCCGCATGGGGCTTGAACTATCGAGCTTCGACCGGGTCGGACTCGTCGAAGGTGCTGTGACGCTGATGCACGAGCGTGCCAGCCGTCAGGACCTGTCGCTGCTGCCCGATGCGGGCAAGGGTCTCGGTTAGTGGATGGTGGACCGGCGCGAGAACAGGCAATTCATTAGCAACCTGCTGTCGAATTCGATGAACCTCACGCCCGCAGGTAGCCCTGTGATGCTGCATGCGCGGTGCGTAGACGGCGCGAATGCAGGGGCAATGGAGATCGCGGTGATCGATACTGGGGTGGGCATCGCGCCCGAAGATCAGATGCTCGTGTTCGAAGAATTCCGACAGGCCAGCGGCGACTACCCGCGCAGATCTGAAGATGCTGGGTCGGGTTGTCGCTAGTCAGGCGCTTCGTTGAACCCAACGGTGGCAACGATTCGTCGTTGACAGCGCGCAAGCGAAGAGTTCGACGGTTGCGTTGATCCTTCTGGAGCATGAGGGCGAAGTGGCCTGAGGCGGCGGAAACCGCCTGCGTTTGCAATTACGGTGTGGCTGAGTAAGATGGTTCTGCGCCAGGTTTGCGTATTGATGCGCAGCAGCGGAGTAACTCAACCAGCCAGTTCGGTGGCTGATCTTCGGAGGCGGCATGGACGCTTCGAGTTGGAACACCTTGCGCGCGCTTGCGGGCGGGGCTGCGGGCATGGGGCGTGTAGCGCCGGCGTCGCGCCGACAGAACCGGCGCCGGCGGCGACAAGGTTGCGCGCGATGATGAAAGCGAGCGAACCTTACGCGGCTGACGCGAATTCCGCGGTCGAGTCCTTCATGGCCCGCGGCCACTCGCCGGTTCCTGAGCTGGACAGGCAGGCGATGCGCCGGCTGCCGCACGGCAAGTGGCGCGACTGCGAGGCGGACGAAACGGTGCGCTTCTTCGCGCTGCGCATGTGCGAAGCGGGCATGGTGAACAGCGCGCTGTAGAAGCTGCTCACCTCGGGGTACCGGCCGGCGAATCCTTGGTGACCTGAAGAAGGATTGAAATGATGAACGCTGCGATGTTGACCCGTCGAAACTTCGTGCACGCTGCCGGTGCTATGGGCCTCGTCGGTGCCGCGCCCGCGCTGGCGGCAAAAGAACCGCCTCCGGAGACCCATCGGATCCGCCTCCAGGACGCGCCGGTCGCGTGCTTCGCGCCGCTGTATGTCTCCGAGGCGTTGCTGAACGCCGAGGGCTTCACTGATGTGCAATACGTCAAGACTCCGCCGGCGCAAGGACCGAGCGAGGCAGTGGCGACGGGGCAGATCGACATTGCGCAGGACGACGCTATCGCGTATGCGATGCAGTTGGACCGAGAGGCGCCGATCGTCGTACTGGGCGGGCTGCATACCGGCTGCTGGGAGTTGTTCGCGCAAACGACGATTCGCTCGATGCGCAACTTGAAGGGCAAAACCGTCGCAGCCCCCGAGGGCAGCAGTCGCGCGGCGTTCATCTCGGCGATGGTCGCTTCGGTTGGCCTCGATCCTCGTAGCGATATCTCATGGAAGGCCCACGCGCCCGAGGAATCGATGCGTCTGTTCGAGCAAGGCAAGGTCGACGCGGTGCTCGGCTTCGTACCCGAGCCCCAGGTGCTGCGCTCGAAGGGGGTCGGACACGTGCTGATCAATACGTTCACCGATCGACCGTGGTCACAGTATTTCTGCTGTCTCGCCGCCAGCAATCAGGAGTTCGTGCGCAGGAACCCGATCGCCACCAAGCGTGCGCTGCGGGCATTGTTGAAAGCGGCCGATCTGTGCGCGAGTCGCCCTGAAGGCGCGGCGCGCATGATGGTGAAGCGCGGGGTCTCGGCAGGATACGAACCTGTCTTGCAGGCCGTGCGCGAGACCGGGTACGCAAATTGGCGCGAGTTTGAGTCGGAGGACACGATGCGCTTCTACAGCTTGCGACTACGCGAACTGGGCATCATCAAGACCGACCCCAAGGCGTTGCTCGCCCGCGGCACCGATTTCCGTTTTATCGACCAGCTCAAGAAGGAATTGAAGGCCTGAGATGACGAGCCTGCCATCCTGCGGATTGGCGCTCGTCCTTGCGCTGCTGCTAGGAGGGTCCCCCGCAGTGTCGGCGCACGCGGCGAGGGCCGAAGAACGCCTACCCGTGGTCGGGCCGGCGCCACAGTTCACGCTGACCGCCGCCACCGGCGAGCGCGTGGCGCTCACCGACCTGCGCGGCAAGGTCCTCGCAGTGACCTTTCTTTACGCGTCCTGCGCCGATACGTGCCCGCTGCTGACAGCACAGATGGTGGCGATCCAGCGCCGGCTCGGCGCAGACTTCGGGCCACGTATCGGTTTTGTCTCGATCACGGTCGACCCCGAGGTCGACACGCCCGAGGTCCTGCGCGGCTACGCCAAAGCGCATGGCGCTGACCACGAGGGCTGGAGCTTCCTGACCGGCACGCCGGCTGAGATCAAGGACGTGCTTCGCCGCTATGGTGTCTACGCGCGCAAGAGCTCCCGTGGTGATGTCGATCACCTGTTCCTGACGTCGCTCATCGACGGCGAGGGCATGCTCCGGGTGCAGTATCTCGGCGTTCGCTTCGATCCGGCCGAGATGCAGGCCGACCTGCAAAAGCTGCTGCGCGAATGAAGCTCCCGCTGCTGCGATGGCTGCCCGAAGCTGTAGCGCGCGCACCGACAACGATCTATGCCAAGCTGCTGATCGCGTTTCTCGCCATTGCCGGCCTGCTGGTCGTCAGCGGCGGCGTCGCCATTGCGGAGCTCGATCGCGTCAACGAGCGTGCCGAAAGCGTCGTCACGCTGCAGCGCAAGATCGCAGCGTATCGGCAGATCCAGCACGACACGACGTTACAGCTGTACAGCGTCGCCTCAGCGCTGCTGGTGCCCGACGAGCCCACGCTCGATGCGACGCTGCGCCAGCTCAATCAGTTCGGCTACGACCTTGACCGCCTGCAATTCGTCGCGCAGGACGAAGTCGAGACCTTGGGCCGCGTGCGCGACGAGCACGAGGCATTCATTGCCGTCGTCACCGAAGTGATCGAACTGATCCGCGCCGGCAAGGTCGCCGAGGGGCGCGAGGTGCAACGCGGGCGTGCCGGCCCGCTGGCCGAGCGCCTCGAGCGGCTGACCAACGAACTGGTCAACAAAGCCGAGGCCGACATGGTCGCCAGGACCGACGAGGGGCGCGACGCCTACCGTCGATCCAGAACACTGGTGATCGCATTCGCGCTCGGCAGCATCCTATTGGCGCTCGCGCTCGGTTACTCGATCTCATGGTCGTTGATCGCGCCCGTTCGCCAGATCGATGCGCGTTTCGGCGAGATCGCCGCCGGCGACTTTGCCAAGCAGATCAAGGTATCAAACCGCGACGAACTCGGCACGCTGGCGGCCAATCTCAACCGGATGAGCGCCGAGGTCGGGCTGCTGTATCGGCAGATCGAGGCGGCGAACAAGCACAAGTCGGAGTTCTTGGCGAACATGTCGCACGAATTGCGCACGCCGTTGAACGCCATCATCGGCTTCTCAGAAGTATTGCTGGAAAAGATGTTCGGCGAGGTGAATGACAAGCAGCTCGAGTACCTGAGGGACATCCACAGTTCAGGCCAGCACCTGCTGACACTGATCAACGACGTCCTCGACCTGTCGAAGATCGAAGCCGGCCGCCTGGGGCTTGAACTTTCGAGCTTCGATCTGCACGAGCTGCTCGAGGGCGCGACGATGCTGGTGCGCGAGCGTGCCGGTCGCCACGAGGTGAAACTGGCGCTCGATGTGACCGAAGGCTTGGACGAATGGGTCGCCGACGAGCGGAAGGTCAAGCAGGTGGTGATCAACCTGCTGTCGAACGCCGTCAAGTTCACGCCCGCCGGCGGCAGCGTGACCTTGCGCGCGCGGCGCGTGCAAGAGAACACGGGTGGCGCGATCGAAATCGCGGTCATCGACACTGGGGTGGGCATCGCGCGCGAGGATCAGGCGCTTGTGTTCGAAGAGTTCCGCCAGGCCCGCGGCGACTACCTGCGCAAGTCTGAGGGCACTGGACTCGGGCTGTCGCTGGCCAAGCGCTTCGTCGAGCTGCACGGCGGAACCATTCGCGTCGAAAGCGCGCAGGGAAAGGGTTCAACGTTCGCATTCATTCTCCCAGAGCGTGCCCTGGAGGTTCCATGAGCACCATCCTGATCGTTGAAGACAATGAGAAGAACATGAAGCTGGTGCGCGACATCCTGCAGCACCACGGGCACACGACGATCGAGGCTTTCACCGGCACTGACGGCGTGCGCTTGGCGCGCGAGCTGCGGCCGGATTTGGTGCTAATGGACATCCGGCTGCCGGACATCGACGGCATCGAAGCGCTGCGTCAGATCCGATTGGATCGGGCGCTCGACACCACGCCAGTGCTGGCCATCTCGGCATCGGTGATGCCCGACGAGCAGCAGCAGATTGTGGCTTCTGGTTTCGATGCCTATATGACCAAGCCGATCAATCTGAAGCCGTTCCTCGAGGTCGTGCAGCATTTCCTGAGCAGCGGGCACACGCAGAAATGAGTGCCAAGATGCTTGTCGTCGACGAGGTCGCGAAGAACGTCAAGTTTCTCGCCGACCTCTTGCACGTCAAGGGTGACTCAACGGTCACGGTCGAATCGGGACCCCGGGCGCTGGAACGGTTCGCGTCCGAGAAGCCCGACCTCGTCCTGCCCGACGTCGTGATGCCCGGCATGAGCGAGTAGGAGGGGTCCGTTAGGCGATTCGTATCGATTCCGCATACGCGATGCTTCCCGTTGTTATGGTGACAACGCTCGACCCGGCGCAGGAACGCGCGTTTGGACTCGGAGCGGGCGCCGACGACTTCCTCACCCAACCCGTCAATCTGGCCGAGTCATTGGCGCGCGTGAAGTCGCTGCTGCAATTTGAGCAGCAGCTCGCGGGCCGGTTCGGCGTCGTCGGTGTCCGGTCTACCCGCACCGCACAGCCCTGGCCAGTCATGACGTTGCCGACTGCTGCAAACTTCCTAGCGTCTGCTGTACTGCCGCGACCCGAACAGGACTTCGCGTGCCTCGTCGCTGGTCAGTGGCTGGCGCAGGCTGGCGAGCACCTCGACACCGCGCATCACCGCGGGCCGTGCGCCGATCTCGTCGAACCAGCCCTGGAGCTGCGGATAGTCGTTCCAGTCGATGCCCTGGTTGCGCCAGCTG
>CP070653.1:747677-774849 GCA_020354665.1 Burkholderiales bacterium | reverse complement strand
CGACTGGCGCGCGAGTGTGCGGCTGCAGGGACCGCTCGAACGCCTGGCGGCCGGTGCTGCGCTGCGCACCGTGCCATCGCCATCGCCGCGGCCGCGCAGTGGCAGCGCCGCGTCTCAAGCGCTCGATCTGAGTGCGGTGCTGCGGCCGTTCGAAGCCTGGCCGCTGGCCGCGCTGGCCGCGCGCACGCAGGCGCTCGATCTTTCGCAGCTCGCGAGCGGCGCGCCCGCCACGCTGATCGATGCCACGGTCGACGTGCAGACGGAGGGCTGGCGCCGACCCGCGCAAGTGATCATCGCGCTGGACAACCGCGCGGCCGGGCGCATCAACGAAAAGCGCGTGCCGCTGGCGTCGCTGCGGCTCGATGTGGAAGGCCGGCCCGATCAGCCGACGCGCCTCGACGTGCGCACGTTCGACGCACGGCTGGCTGCCGGGCGCGACGCCGGCGGCCGCATCGAAGGCAGCGGCGTGCTCGACGGCGAGCGCCTCGAGCTGCAGGCAACGCTGCGCGGCGTGCGCCCTGGCGTGCTCGACGCGAGACTTGCCGGCGCAACGCTCGACGGCACCGTGCAGGTCGAGGGCCGCCACGGCCTGCCGATCGGCGCGGTACCGCCCGACACGACAGCGCAGCCCGACCTGAAGTTGCGCGCGCGGCTGGCCGGCCCGATCGACGCGGTGGCCCGGCGCATGCAGTTCGCGCTCGACGTTGCCGGCACGCCGCAGCGCATCGACGTGCAGCGTATCGCGGTTGCCGCCGGTGATGCGAGTGCCGAGCTGTCGGGCCGCATCGAGCAGACGGCCGGCGGCGCTTGGCGAGCTCAGGGCAAAGCAAAGCTCGAGCGCTTCGACCCGCTCGCGTATTGGCGCGGGCCCGACGACTCACCGTGGCGGCGCGGCCCGCATCGTGTCAACGCGAATGCGGCGTTCGACCTGCGCGCTCCCGAGGCGGCACTGCGCGGCGGCGGCGCCGCGCTGCAAAAGAGCCTGCGTGGCGAGGCGACGCTGCAGCTTCAAGACAGCCTGCTCGCTGGCGTGCCCGTCAGCGCCGACGCGACGCTGCGCGGCACGGCCGGCCTGGAGTTGCAGGCAGCGCTGGACGCCGCCGGCAATCACTTCGTCGTCGCCGGCCGCACGAACGTCGCGCCGGCGCCGGGCGCGGCGCGCGACATGTCGGAACACTGGCAGGTCGAAGTGAACGCACCCGCGCTGGCGCAACTCGCGCCGCTGGCCGCGCTACTGCAGCCGACCAGCGCGCCGCAACTCGCGCTCGACGGTGCGCTGGCTTTGCGCGCCACTGTCGACGGCCGATGGCCGCGCCTTGCCACCAGCGGCGAGGCCCACGCACAGCGTGCGCACATCGGCACGTTCGCTGCAAGACAGGCGGACGTGAGCTGGACCTTCGCAACGCCGAGCAACGCGCCGCTGGAGCTGAAGACCGTGCTCGAACAGCTCAGCGTGGGCAACGACGTGATCGTCGAAAGCGCTACCCTCAACGCAAGCGGCAGCCTGGCGTCGCACCACCTCGAGTTGCATGCGAGCACACCCGTGCGCCCGCCGGAGTGGGTCGACCGCATGGCGACCGTTCCGGCGCGGGCAACCGCGGCGCCGGCCGCCGCGGCAAGCGGCGCCGCTGCCGTGCCACCGCCGGGGTCGCAGCTGGTGCTGCTCGCGCAAGGCGGCGTACGCGGCGACCTCGCCGACGCGCACGGGGTGACGGGCTGGCAGGGATCGCTTCCGCAACTCGACCTGCGGCCGCGCGCCAATGCGGCCGCCGCACCGTGGCTCGCGACGCGTGAGCTCGCACTCGGCGTCGACCTCGACCCGTCGAGTCACACACCCACGGCCGTCGTGGTCGAACCCGGCCGCATCGAGATGGTCGGTGCTGCGCTGCGCTTCAGCCGCATCGCGTGGCACGCAGCCAGCGGCACGCAGCGCGCGAGCCTCGACGCGCAGGGCGAGCTCGAGCCCATCGCCGTTGCGCCGTTGCTCGCACGCGTGCAGCCGACGTTTGGCTGGGTCGGCGACCTGCGCGTCGGTGGACAGTTTGCGGTGCGCAGCACCCCCGACGTCGCCGCGGAGATCGTGGTCGAGCGCAGCGGCGGCGACCTCGGCGTGCGCGACCTCACGGTGCCCGAGATGCCGGTGCGGTCGCTCGGCTTGACCGACCTGCGGGTCGCGCTGACCGTGCGCGATGGTGTGTGGCAGTTCACGCAAGCGCTGGCCGGCACGCACCTGGGCAACGCCGCCGGCGCGCAGGTCGTGCGCACGTCGCCGCAGGCGTTGTGGCCGGCGCCGGAGACGCCGCTCGAGGGCGTGCTGCAGGCCAACGTCGCGGACCTCGGCAGCTGGGGCGGCTGGCTGCCGCCGGGCTGGCGGCTCGTCGGCACCGCGAGCGCCGGCGCGGCGATCGGCGGGCGTTTCGGCGCACCGGAGTACATCGGTGAACTCCGCGGCGCGGGCATCGGCGTGCGCAATGTGCTGCAGGGCGTCGACGTGCGCGATGGCGAGCTCAAGGTATCGCTGCAGGGCGAGCGCGCGCGCATCGAGACGTTTCGCCTGCATGCCGGCGAAGGCGCGGTACAGCTCAGCGGCGAGGGGCGCTTCGGCGCCGAGCCCGCTGCGCAACTGCATCTCGTCGCCGAACGCTTCGCGCTGCTGCAGCGGGTTGATCGGCGCATCGCCGCGAGTGGCCAGGCATCGGTGCGGCTCGATACGAAATCGATCGCGGTCGACGGTCGGTTCACTATTGACGAAGGCCTGATCGACTTCACGCGCAGCGATGCTCCGAGCCTCGGCGACGACGTCGAGGTCTTACGCCCCGACGCAGAGCCGGTGGCGGTCGACGACGGCACGCAACACGAATCGCGACGCATGGCAACGGTGGACCTGCTCGTCGACCTCGGCCGCAAGCTGCGGCTGCGCGGCCGCGGGCTCGACTCCATGCTGCGCGGCGAACTCCGCATCACCGCGCCGGGCGGGCGGCTGGCGGTCAACGGCACCGTCCGAGCCGAAGAAGGCACCTACACCGCCTACCAGCAGAACCTCGAGATCGAGCGCGGCTTCGTGCGCTTCTACGGCCCGGTCGAGAATCCGGGGCTCGAGATCCTCGCGATCCGCCCGAACCTCGACGTGCGGGTCGGCGTCGGCATCACAGGCACCGCGCTCGCACCGCGCGTGAAGCTCTATTCCGAACCCGCGATGAGCGACTCCGACAAGCTGACCTGGCTGGTGCTCGGCCGCGAGCCCGGTGCGCTGGGACGCAACGATACCGCGGTGCTGCAAAGCGCTGCGCTGGCTCTGTTTGCGGGC
Source organism: Burkholderiales bacterium (assembly GCA_020354665.1). GTDB lineage: Bacteria > Pseudomonadota > Gammaproteobacteria > Burkholderiales > Burkholderiaceae_C. The sequence continues at coordinate 771,542 of CP070653.1, read as the reverse complement.
GAAGACGGTGGCCCGACCGACGACCTCGCGCGTCTACTTCCCCTGGACACGCTGTCCGTCGGCCGGCGCGAGACCGGCAGCGTGCAGGAGACGGTGGTTTCGCTTGGACGACAGGTGAGCAAGCACTGGTACATCGGTTACGAACGCAGCCTGGATACGTCCTCCGCGACGTGGCAGCTGATCTACCGTGTCGCGCAACACTTCACGCTGCGCGCGCAGGTCGACGCACAGACCGGCGAGAACAGCGCATTCGACGCGATCTGGATCTGGCGCTGGCGCTGAGTGCGGCCATTGCCGAAACACGACGCGGCTGCACGATCCTCCATGTGCGGACCTTCGCAACGTATCCCGGTTACCGAGCACGCGCTATCGCGGCGTCGAGCAACTCCAGACCCCGATCGATCTCTTGGTCGCTTACTGTCAACGGTGGGGCGATGCGGAACACACCGCCCATCAACGGCAGCTTCACGATGTTCATGCTCAACCCGAGCTTCAGGCATTCCTGCGTGATCGCCGTGCCCAGCTCGAATGCCGGCTCCTTGGTCTGCCGGTCCTTCACCACTTCCATGCCGAGCATCAGGCCGCGCCCGCGCACGTCGCCCACGCACTCGTGGCGCGCCTGAATGCGGCGCAGGCCGTCCATCAGACGCGCGCCGGCCAGCCGTGCACGCTCGACCAAGCCATCGCGCTCGACGACTTCGAGCACCTTCAGCCCCACCGCCGCCGGCAGCGGGTCGGAGACATGTGTCGTGTAGAAGAGGAATCCGCGTGCATGAGCCTCTTCCTCGATCGCCGCCGTTGTCACCATCGCCGCGAGCGGCAGGCCGGCTCCGAGTGTCTTCGATAGCGTGATGATGTCGGGCGCCACGCCGTCGCGCTGGCACGCGAACATCGTGCCGGTGCGGCCGACGCCCGTCTGCGCCTCGTCCAGGATCAGCAGCATGCCGCGCTCCTCGCACTTGCGCTTGAGCGCCGCCAGATAGCCCAGCGGCAACTCGATGACGCCGCCGCTGCTGAGGATCGGTTCGGCGATGAAGGCCGCCAGGCTGCCGGTGGACATGCGGTCGACCTGCTCGAATCCGTCGTCGAGTTCGGCCTGCCAATCGAGCTCGCCGTTGCGTGTGAAGCGCGGCCGGTAAGCATTCGGCGCGGGAATCGCGAACGAACCGGGAGCGGCCGGCCCGTAGCCTCGGCGGCCGGCGCTGTACGTCGCCGATGCCGCGCCGCCGGTCATGCCGTGCCACGACTGCGTGAAACCCACCACCTCGTGCTTGCCAGTGACGAGTTTGGCGATGCGCAGCGCGGCCTCGTTCGACTCGGCGCCGGTGCTCAACAGCAGACAGCGCTCGAGGCCGGCCGGCATCAGGTTCGCCAGCCGGGTCGCCAGGTCGACGACCGGTCGCGACAGCATGCCGCTGAACAGGTGGTCGAGCCTGTGCGCATAGTCGCTGACCACCGCTGCGATTTCGGGATGGCAATGGCCGAGCACAGCGCTCATCTGGCCCGACGTAAAGTCCAGGATTGGCCGGTCGTCGGCGTCGTAGACGAATCGTCCCTCGGCGCGCTCGACGATCAGCGGCTCGAAGCTGCCGCCGTAGCGCACGAGATGGTTGCGGGCGCGGTGCCAGAAGTCGGGGTCGGAGTTGCGGGTCATGGGGCGGCGGACAGCAGCGCGCGCGAGCGCGAATGCGCGCACCTTACGCAATTCCGGTGCCGTCGGGAAGCACAGCACGAACTTTCCGCGCCGCGCCGGGCAGTCGCGGCGTGGCCGTCCGGCACCGAAGCGCAGGCGTCGAGCCGAAGCTGGCGTGTGGCGGACCTCCCAGCACGGTACCGCGCGCAGCACGAGGATCTTTGGCTAGACTGGCGTGACGAATGCCGACGCAGCCTCGGCCGGCGTGATCGCCGTGCTTGCTGCGGGCGTCACGGCATCATCCAGCGGGCGATCCGCAAGTAAGAGGCGTTCGGTGCTGCCTGCACGCCCGGAATCGGAGCGCGAATGAAGATCGATCTGTCCTACGGAAAGTCGGTGCTCGAGGTCGCGGTGCCCACCGGCGCCAGGCCGACCGTGATCCGTAAGCCGTCGTTCCCGGTGCCGCCGTCCGCACAGGCAGTGATCGACGGCGCGCTTGGCTCACCGATCGGCTGCGCGACGTTGGACGAACTGGCGCGCGGCAAGAAAAGCGCCTGCATCCTGATCTGCGACATCACGCGCCCGGTGCCGAACGCCCTCTTCCTGCGGCCGATGATCCGCCGGCTGATGGCCGCCGGCATCCCGGCCCCGCAGATCACCGTGCTGGTCGCCACCGGCCTGCACCGGCCGAACGAGGACGCGGAACTGGCCGAGCTGGTCGGCGATCCGTGGGTGCTGCAGACGGTGCGCGTCGAGAACCATTTCGCGCGGAACGACGCGGCGCATGTCGATTTCGGGTTCACGCGCACGCGCCGCACGCCAGTCAAGCTCGACCGCCGCTTCGTCGAGGCCGATCTGAAGATTGCGACCGGCCTCGTCGAGCCGCATTTCATGGCCGGCTACTCCGGCGGGCGCAAGGTGGTCGCGCCCGGCGTCGCGCATCACGAGACGATCCGCACCTTCCACACCGCGCGCTTCATGGAGGACCCCGGCGCGGTGCAGTGCAACCTCGATCGCAACCCGCTGCACGAGGAGCAGCTCGAGATCGTCCACATGCTGGGCGATGTCTATGCGCTAAACACAGTGCTCGACGAGCACCGCCACCTCGTTCATGCGAACTTCGGCGAGATCATCACGAGCCACCTGGCCGCGGTGGAATTCACCCGCGCGTACACCGAAATCCCGGTGGGCCGACGTTTTCGCACGATCGTCACGTCGTCGGCCGGTTATCCGCTGGACCAGACGTACTACCAGACGGTCAAGGGCATGGTCACGCCGCTGGACATTCTCGAGCCGGGCGGCACGTTGATCGTTGCATCGCGATGCGCCGAAGGTCTGGGCTCGATCCACTTCCGCGAGTCCCAGAAGAAGTTGATCGCCTTGGGTCCGGACGCTTTCCTGCAATCGCTGCAACGCAAGGCGCTCGCCGACGTGGATGAGTGGCAGACCGAGATGCAGCTCAAGCCGATGCGTGTCGGCTCGATCGTGCTGTACTCCGATGGCCTGTCCGACGCGGATCATGCATTGACCGGCGTCGCACGCACGCTCAGCGTGGAAGATGCGATCACACGCAGCATCGAGTCGCAGGGCGATCCTGAGGTCGCGGTGATTCCGGAGGGGCCATACGTCGTACCGTTCGCCCGCGCGCCAAAGGACACCGCGCGCAGCGAGGGCGCAGCATGACGCTGCACGTCCACCTCGACCCGGTCGGCGGGATCTCGGGCGACATGTTCGCCGCGGCAATGCTCGATGCGTTCCCCGACCTCGAGCCTGCGCTGACGTCCGATCTCGCTGCAGCGGGCGTGCTCGAGCATGTCCGCGTCTCGCATGCACGCGACAGCGCCAACGGCCTGGCCGCGCGCGCCTTCACCGTCAAGCTCCTGGCCGACGACCCGCGCCCGACCGAGCACTACCGCGAGATCCGGGCATTGCTGCAGGCGTCTGCGCTCGATGCTGCGGTGCGCGGGCGGGCGATCGCGATTTTCGACCTGCTCGCCGACGCCGAAGCCGCGGTGCATGGCGTCGCGCGCGACGACGTCCACTTCCACGAGATCGCCGACTGGGATTCGATCGCTGATGTCGTCACCGCCGCCAGCCTGATCGAGCGCTGCGGCGCACGTTCCTGGAGCTGCAGCTCGGTGCCGGTGGGCCGCGGCGTGGTGAAGACGGCGCATGGCCTGTTGCCGTTGCCGGCGCCGGCCGCTGCCCGGCTGCTGGAAGGCTTCCCGACCCATGTCGACGAGCACCCGGGCGAGCGTGCGACGCCGACCGGCGCGGCGATCCTGCGCCACCTGATGGCCGGGAGCGCGCATCAACGACCCGCAGGCGTCCTCGCTCGAAGCGGCACCGGCTGCGGCACACGGCGCTTCGAGGGATTGCCCAACGTCCTGCGCGCAGGGGTGGTTCAGACGGCCGCGGACGACGCGCCCCGTCCGCTGCGCGACCGGATCGGTGTCATCGCCTTCGAGGTCGACGACATGACGCCGGAGGAGCTCGCGTTGGCGCTCGATCGCCTGCGCGCCTGCGCAGGCGTTGTCGATGCCAGTCATCAGACGCGCTTTGGCAAGAAGGGGCGAGCCCAGTTCGCGGTGCAGCTTCTCTGCGATCCGGACGCGGTCGAGACCGTGGCCGCAGCCTGCTTCACCGAAACCTCGACACTGGGTCTTCGCGTGGACATCACGTCGCGGCTGATCCTGCGACGCTCGACAGATGTCCTCGAGCTGGAAGGGACGCGCTATCCCATGAAGCGGGCGTTCCGGCCGAACGCCAGCGTCACCGCCAAGGTCGAGTCTGACGCGCTCGCGGCCGTGCCGGGCCTCCAGCGTCGCCGGGCGATCGACGCCGCAGCCGCTTCATCCGCTGCGGCTGGCGCGGACCGTGATGAACGCGCGACGGCCGCGGGCCAGGAGAACGGCGATGCCTGAGGCGCTCGCGCACCTTCAGCGCATCCTCGGCACGCTGCCGCGGCTCGCCGTCGCGGTGAGCGGCGGCGTCGACAGCCTCACGCTCGCCCACGTCGCGTCGCGACAGGCGGATCTCGTGCTGACGGTGTTGCACGCGGTCTCGCCTGCGGTGCCGGCGGCGGCGACCGAGCGCGTGCGGCGGCACGCGCGCGAGGCCGGCTGGGCGCTGTCGGTCATCGACGCCGGCGAATTCGCGGACCCTGGTTACCGGCGCAACCCGATCGATCGTTGTTTCCACTGCAAGACGAACCTGTACGCGCGCATTCGCGGCGTCACCGACGCCCCGATCGCCTCAGGCACGAACCTGGACGACCTCGGCGAGTACCGCCCCGGCTTGGAGGCTGCGCGCGAGCACGGCGTGCGGCACCCGTTCGTCGAGGCCGGCATTGGCAAGTCGACAGTGCGCGAGATTGCGGCGTACCTGCGGCTGGACGACATCGCGGAGCTGCCGGCGCAGCCGTGCCTGGCCAGCCGGATCGAGACCGGGATCGCGATCGACGCGCGCGACCTTGCGTTCGTCGCGAGGGTCGAAGAGGCCGTCGCGCAGCTCGTCGGGCCGGGCGACATCCGCTGCCGGGTCACGGCCGACGGGATCCGTCTGGAACTCGAACCGCAGCTGCTGGAGCGCACGCCGGACGCGGGCGATCGGCTGGACCGGCTGGTCGCCGGGTTGTGTGCCGCGGAGGGCAGACGCTACGCGGGCCGACGCGCCTATCGGCGTGGCAGCGCGTTTCGGCTCGAGCGGCTGGACGCCGCCGCTTCCCGATGAACGACGTCCGCTTCGATTGGGATCGCGCCGCACGCACCGGCGTCGCGGAAGCGGTGCTCGCCGAGGGCAAGAGCGACGAGCAGATCGTCTCGGTGCTGCGACAGGCGCTCGAGCGACAGCATCCCGTGCTGATCACCCGCCTGTCCGCGGATCAGTTCGAGGCCGTGCGCGAGCGCTGTGGCGCGCCGCTCGACTACGACGCCGTGTCGCGCACCGCGATCTTCGGCGAGCCCGTGCCGATCGGCAGTATCCACAGCGTCGGCGTCGTGTGCGCCGGCACCTCCGACCTGCCCGTTGCGCTCGAGGCGCGACGCAGCCTCACCTACCTCGGCGTCGAGTCCCAGCTCTACCTGGACGTGGGCGTCGCCGGCCTCTGGCGACTGATGTCGGTCGCCGACGAGTTGCGTCGGCACGCGGTGCTGATCGCGGTGGCGGGCATGGAGGGATCGCTGTTCAGCGTGCTCTCGGGCCTCGTCCCCGGCATCGTCATCGCGGTGCCGACCTCGATCGGCTACGGTGTCGCCTCGGGGGGCACGGTCGCGCTGCACAGCGCGCTGTCGAGCTGCTCGCCGGGCGTGGTCTGCGTCAACATCGACAACGGCTTCGGTGCGGCAGCAGCAGCACGCAAGATGCTGCTGAATGCGCGTCATGGCGCAGCCCCCCGGCGCGATGATGGTCACCCTGCCCTCGGCGGAACCTCAGGATGACTCATCCTGCAGTCAAGGTCCTCGTGTTCGACGTGTTCGGCAGCGTCGTCGACTGGCGCGGCAGCATCGCGCGTGATCTCGGCGCGTGGGGTGATGCGCACGGCAGCCGCACCGATTGGCTGGCGCTGGCCGACGCCTGGCGCGCGCGCTACCAGCCGCAGATGCAGCGGGTGCGCAGCGGCGAGATCGGCTGGCGCCGGCTCGACGACCTGCACCTTGAATCGCTGCGCGAGCTGGCGCCGGCGTTCGGGCTCGACGCGCTCGATGAGGCGCAGCTGCTGCACGTCAACCGTGTCTGGCACCGGCTCGATCCATGGCCTGACGCGGTACCGGGGCTGAAGCGGCTGAAGGCGCGTTACCTGATCGGCACGCTCTCCAACGGCAACGTCGCGCTGCTCGTCAACATGGCCAAGCGGGCTGCGTTGCCGTGGGACGTGGTGCTGTCGGCCGAAACGTTTCGCCACTACAAGCCGCAGCGCGAGGCCTATCTCGGTGTCGCGGAGCTCTTCGATCTTGCTGCGCACGAGGTGATGATGTGCGCGGCGCACAACTCGGACCTCGAAGCCGCACGCGCGGCCGGCCTCGCGACGGCGTTCTTCATTCGCCCGCGTGAGCACGGCCCGGCGCAGACGACCGATCTGGTTGCCGTGCAGGCGTGGGACGTGATCGCGCGCGACATCGAGGACCTCGCGACGCAGATGGGCTGCTGAGCGAATCGGCGCAAGGCGGGCGACGCGATCCCGGTCGCACGGCGCCGGCCCCTGTGCCGCCACCGCTACACGGTGGCGATGCGCATCAAGTTGGTGGTGCCGCTCGTACCAAACGGTACCCCCGCGATCGCGACGATCGTCTGCCCCGCCTGCGCGAAACTCTCGCGCCGCGCCGTTTCGCAGGCGCTGGCGGTCATCTCGACGACGTTGGAGACGTCCTTGATCTGCACCGAGTGGATCCCCCAGACGAGCGCGAGCCGGCGCGCCGTCTCAGGCCGCGGCGTCAGGCTGAGCACCGGAGCTTCGGGGCGCGCCCGCGCGGCACGCAGGCTGGTGTGGCCCGAGCTCGTGTAGCAGACGATCGCGCGCGCGTGCAGCAGCGCGACCGCGTCGCGCATCGCGGCGACGACGGCTTCGGCGATGTCCGCCTCGCCGGGCAGCGCGGGGGTGTGCGACGCATCGATCATCTGGCGGTACGCCGGGTCGGCCTCGACCTGCTCGATGATGCGGTTCATCATCGCGACCGCCTCGACCGGATGCTTGCCGGCGGCCGATTCGGCCGACAGCATCACCGCGTCGACGCCGTCGTAGATCGCGGTGGCCACGTCCGAAGCTTCGGCCCGCGTGGGCACCGGGCTCTCGACCATCGACTCGAGCATCTGCGTGGCCACGATCACCGGCCGGCCCAGGCGACGGCAGCTGCGCACGATGCGCTTCTGGATCGACGGAACGCGCTCGGCCGGCAGCTCGACGCCGAGGTCGCCCCGTGCGACCATCACCGCGTCCGAACGCTCGACGATCTCTTCGAGCCGGTCAACCGCGGCGGGCTTTTCGAGCTTGCACATGATCAGCGCGCGTCCCTTGATCAGCGCGCGCGCCTCGTCGAGGTCCTCGGGCCGCTGCACGAACGACAGCGCGACCCAGTCGACGCCGAGTTCGAGTGCAAGATCCAGGTCGCGCCGGTCCTTCGGCGTCAGTGAGGTCAGCGGCAGCACGACGCCCGGCACGTTGACGCCCTTGCGGTCGGACAGCTTGCCGCCGACCAGCACGCGTGTCTCGGCGAAGTCGGCGCCGCAGCGCTCGACGGCCAGCCGCAGGCGGCCATCGTTGAGCAGCAGTTCGGCGCCGGGAGCGAGCGCGGCGAAGATCTCCGGATGCGGCAGGCTCGCGCGCCGCGTGTCGCCCGGTGCGGGGTCGAGGTCGAGCCTGAACGCGCCGCCCTCGGCGAGCGTGACCGGACCGCCGACGAAGGTGCCGATACGCAGCTTGGGCCCCTGCAGGTCGGCAAGGATGCCGATCGGTCGCGCGGTTTCCTGCTCGAGCACGCGCAGCGTGTCGATGCGGGCACGGTGGTCGTCGGCGCTGCCGTGGCTGAAATTGAGGCGAAAGACGTCCACCCCCGCCAGGAACATCCGGCGCATCGTGTCGAGGTCGGAGCTCGCCGGTCCGAGGGTGGCGACGATCTTGGCGTTACGGGTTCTGCGCATGGGGGTCTCGCGATGGGTTCTAACCTTCCACCACGATCGCGCGAAAGTCGTTGACGTTGGTCAGCGTCGGCCCGGTAACCACCGATGCGCCGACCGCCTCGAACAGGCCGTGGCCGTCGTTGTCGTCGAGCCGTTCTTTCGGCTTGAGCCCCTGCGACCAGGCGCGCTGGAGCGTGTCGGGCGCGACGATCGCGCCGGCGACCTCCTCCAGGCCGTCGACCCCGTCGGTGTCGCCAGCCAGCGCGTGGATGCGCGGATGGCCGCCGAGCGCGATCGCCAGCGACAGCAGGCACTCGACGTTGCGACCGCCCCGCCCGTTGCCGCGCACGGTCACGGTCGTTTCGCCGCCCGACAGCAGCACGCACGGCGCCGCGAACGGCTGGCCGCGCTCGGCCACCTGCAACGCGATCGCGGCGAGCACCTTGCCGACGTCGCGCGCCTCGCCCTCGATCGCATCGCCCAGGATGTGCGCGGCATAGCCCGCCTCGCGCGCGACCGCGGCGGCAGCCTCGAGCGCCATCTGCGGGGTCGCGATCATCCGCGTCTCGGCGCGTGCCAGGCGCGGATCGCCCGGTTTGACCGATTCGCCGCGGCCGCTGTGCAGCACGTCGCGCACCGGCGCAGGCAACTCGATGCCGTAGCGTTGCACGATCGCGAGCGCATCGGCGCAGGTCGTCGGATCGGCCACCGTCGGGCCCGACGCGATGTCGATCGGATCGTCGCCGGGCACGTCGGAGATCAACAGCGTCAGCACGCGTGCGGGGTGGCACGCCGCAGCCAGCCGGCCGCCCTTGATCCCCGACAGGTGGCGCCGCACGCAGTTCATCTCGGAGATCGTCGCGCCCGACTTCAGCAGCGCGCGATTGACCGCCTGCTTGTGCTCGAGCGTGATTCCGGGCAGCGGCAGCGGCAGCAGTGACGAGCCGCCGCCGGAGATCAGGCACAGCACGACGTCGTCTTCGCGAAGGCCCTGCACGCGTCGCAGGATGGCCTGCGCCGCGGCGAGACCCGCCGCGTCCGGAACCGGGTGTGACGCTTCGGCGATGTCGATGCGCTGGCACGGCACCACGTAGCCGTAGCGCGTGACGACAAGCCCCGACAGCTCGCCCGGCCAGTGTTCCTCGACCGCGCGCGCCATCGCTGCCGACGCTTTGCCGGCACCGATCACGACCAGCCGGCCACCGCCGAGCGTCTGCGACGCGGGCAGATGCGGCGGGACGCACAGCGCCGGCTGCGCGCTGGCGATCGCCGCGTCGAACATGCGCCGCAGCAGCGCCGGCGCAGCAACCTGCGGTCGCGCGGCGTTCATCGCCAGTCGGGCTCGGGAGACTCCCCGCTACAGCGTCAGCTGGCTTTCTGGCCGATCTCGAAATTCGCCAGTTTTTCCAGCGCGCGCACCATCGCCGAGTGGTCCCATGCCCTGCCGCCGTGCGCGGCGCAGGCGTTGAACAGCTCCTGCGCGGTCGCGGTGTTGGGCAGCGACAGCCCGAGCGCACGCGCGTTCGACAGCGCGAGGTTGAGGTCCTTCTGGTGCAGCTCGATGCGAAAGCCCGGGTCGAACGTGCGCTTGATCATCCGCTCGCCGTGCACCTCGAGGATCTTGCTCGACGCGAAGCCGCCCATCAGCGCCTGGCGTACCTTCGCGGGGTCTGCGCCGGCCCGCGCGGCGAACAGCAGCGCCTCGCCGACCGCCTCGATGTTGAGCGCGACGATGATCTGGTTGGCGACCTTCGCGGTCTGGCCGTCGCCATTGCCGCCAACCAGCGTGATGTTCTTGCCCATCAGCTCGAACAGCGGCTTGACGCGCGCGAACACCGACTCGTCGCCGCCGACCATGATCGACAGCGTGGCGTTCTTCGCGCCGACCTCGCCGCCGGAGACCGGCGCATCGAGGTAGTCGCAGCCCAGCTCGTTGATCTTCTTGGCGAAGGCCTTGGTCTCGATCGGCGAGATCGAGCTCATGTCGACGACGGTCTTGCCCTTGCTGAGGCCGGCGGCCACGCCGTTCTCGCTGAACAGCACGTCGGCCACGTGCGGCGTGTCGGGCACCATGACGAAGATGATGTCGGCCTTCTGCGCGACTTCCTTGCCGCTCTTGCACGCGGTCGCGCCGGCCTTGACGACCTCGTCCGGGATCGACGGAATCGAGTGCACGAACAGCTGGTGTCCGGCCTTCAGCAGGTGGCCCGCCATCGGCGTGCCCATGATGCCCAGACCGATGAATCCGAGCTTGAGCGAAGTTGTGGTCATGTTCTCTTCCTTGTTGTGTGATGTTGCGGCCGGTCAGTGCGCGAGGCGCTGACGCCAGCCGAGCCCGGCCTCGGTCGCGGCGGCGGGCTTGTACTCGCAACCGATCCAGCCGGCGTAACCGATGCGGTCGATGTGGGCGAACAGGAACGCGTAGTTGATCTCGCCGGTGCCGGGCTCGTTGCGGCCCGGATTGTCGGCCAACTGCATGTGCGCGATGCGCGGCAGGTACTTCTGGATCGTTGCCGCCAGCTCGCCCTCCATGCGCTGCGCATGGTAGATGTCGTACTGGATGAACGCGTTGTCGGCACCGACTTCGTCGAGGATCGATGCGGCCTGCGCGGTGTGGTTCAGGTAGAAGCCCGGGATGTCGAAGCTGTTGATCGGCTCGATCAGCAGCTTCAGTCCGGCCTTCTTCAGTTCACCCGCGGCGAACTTCAGGTTGCCGACGAACGTCTTGCGCAGCGTTGCGTCGTCGACGCCAGCCGGCACCTTGCCGGCCAGGCAGTTGAGCTGCGGCACGCCGAGCGCGCGTGCGTACTCGATCGCCTTGCCGACACCGGCACGGAATTCGTCGACCCGGTCGGGATGACAGCCGATGCCGCGCTCGCCGGCGTCCCAGTCGCCGGGCGGCAGGTTGTGCAGCACCAGCTTGAGCCGGTGCGCATCGAGCCGCGACTTGATCTCGGCGGCTGGCCACGCGTACGGGAACAGGAATTCCACCGCCTCGAACCCCGCCTTCGCGGCGCGCTCGAAGCGCTCGAGGAAGGGCACCTCGTTGAACAGCATCGTCAGGTTGGCTGCGAACTTCGGCATGTTCTGGCTCCTCAGCGATTATTCCGAATTCACTCGAGCAGACCGGCGGCGACGAGGCCCTCGCGGCCTTCCGGGTGCAGGCACTCGATCTCCTCGAACTCCATCACCGCGTCGATCTCGGCGCCCATCGCGATGTTGGTCACCTTCTCGAGAATCACCTCGACGACCACCGGCACGCTGTACTCGCGCGCCATCGCCTGCGCTTCGCGCAGTGCGTCCTGCAGCTTGCCCGGATCGGTGACGCGCAGCGCCTTGCAGCCCAGGCCTTCGACCACCGCCTGGTGATCGACGCCGTAGCCCTTCAGCGCCGGGTCTTCGACGTTCTGATTGTCGAACGCGAGCTGCACGCAGTAGTCCATGTCGAAGCCGCGTTGCGCCTGGCGGATCAGGCCGAGGTAGCTGTTGTTGACCAGCACCTGCACGTACGGCAGCCGGAACTGTGCACCGACCGCCAGCTCCTCGATCAGGAACTGGAAGTCGTAGTCGCCCGAAAGACCGACCACAGTGCGCGTCGGGTCAGCGGCGACCACGCCGAGCGCCGCCGGAACCGTCCAGCCGAGCGGGCCGGCCTGGCCGCAATTGATCCACTGTCGCGGGCCGTAGACGTGCAGGAACTGCGCACCGGCGATCTGCGACAGCCCGATCGTCGTGACGTAGATCGTGTCGCGGCCGAACGCCTTGTTCATCTCCTCGTAGACGCGCTGCGGCTTGATCGGGATGTTGTCGAAGTGGGTCTTGCGCTGCATCAGCTTCTTGCGCTCGGCGCAGCGGGCAGACCAGCTGGCGTAGTCCTTCAGCGCGCCGGCGGCCTTGCGCTCGCGCGCGACCTCGACGAACAGCTCGAGCGCCGACTTGGCGTCGCTGACGATGCCCAGGTCGGGGTTGAACACGCGGCCAATCTGCGTCGGCTCGATGTCGACGTGCACGAACCGGCGACCCTTGGTGTAGACCTCGACCGAGCCGGTGTGGCGGTTGGCCCAGCGGTTGCCGATGCCGAGCACGAAGTCGCTGGCGAGCATCGTCGCGTTGCCGTAGCGGTGGCTCGTCTGCAGCCCGACCATGCCGGCCATCAGCGGGTGGTCGTCGGGCATCGTGCCCCAGCCCATCAGCGTCGGAATCACCGGCACGCCGGTCAGCTCGGCAAATTCGACGAGCAGGTCGCTCGCGTCGGCGTTGATGATGCCACCGCCGGCGACGATCAATGGCTTGCTCGCCGTGGTCAGCATGTCGAGCGCCTTCTCGATCTGCTTGCGCGTGGCCTTGGGCTTGTACACCGGCAGCGGTTCGTAGGTGTCGATGTCGAACTCGATCTCGGCCAGCTGCACGTCGATCGGCAGGTCGATCAGCACCGGCCCGGGGCGGCCCGAGCGCATTTCGTGAAACGCCTGCTGGAACACGCGCGGCACCAGCGCCGGCTCACGCACGGTGACGGCCATCTTGGTAACCGGCTTGGCGATCGCCTCGATGTCGACCGCCTGGAAGTCCTCCTTGTACAGCCGCGCACGCGGCGCCTGGCCCGTGATGCACAGGATCGGGATCGAATCGGCACCGGCCGAATACAGCCCGGTGATCATGTCGGTGCCCGCCGGGCCGGACGTGCCGATGCACACCCCGATGTTGCCGGGCCGGGCACGCGTGTAGCCCTCGGCCATGTGCGAGGCGCCCTCGACGTGACGCGCCAGCACGTGGGCGATCGTCTGTCGCTCCTTCAGCTGCGCATAGAGCGGGTTGATTGCTGCACCGGGCACACCGAACGCCTGCGTGATGCCCTCCTTCTCCATGACCAGCACGGCGGCCATCGCGGCCTTCATCTTTGCCATCGGACGTCTCCTGTGGAGTCTGCGGGATTGCCGTGATGGTCCCCCCACGACCGCCGCAGCGCAACCGCAAGCGCTCGATAACCGATATTCCGTGGCGGAATGGCGGGCGTAACATCGGCCCATGGACCGCGTGACCAGCGTGCAGCTCTTCATCCGCGTCGTCGAGACCGGCAGCTTCAGCCGCGCCGCCGCCGACATGGGCATCACGCAGCCGACCGCGACGAAGGCGGTGGCGGCGATGGAGGCGCGGCTGGGCGCACGGCTGCTGCACCGCTCGACGCGCGGCGTCACGCCGACCGAGGTCGGCCAGCTCTACTACGACAAGTGCAAGCTGATCGCGCGCGAGATCGAGGAGGCCGACAACCTCGCGACGCTGCTGCAGGGCGGCGTCGGCGGCACGCTGCGCATCAGCACGTCGGTCGCGTTCGGTCGGCGCGTGCTGACGCCGCTGGTGCTGCGCTACATGCGCGATCATCCGCAGCTGCAGATCGAGCTGAGTTTCGACGACCGCTACGTGAACCTCGTCGAGCAAGGCATCGACCTGGCGATCCGCATGGGCCGACTGGCCGATTCGACGCTCGGCGCGCGCTACCTGGGCACCAACCCCTGGGTCATGGTCGCTGAGCCGGCGTATCTGCGCGAGCGCGGCACGCCGCGCAGCGCCGCCGACCTGCCGAAGCACGCCTGTCTCGTCTACAGCAGCGTGCAGGGCGATGACCGCTGGACCCTGACGACGCCGGCCGGCGACGAGGTCTCGGTGCCGGTGCGCGGGCCGCTGCGCTCGAACAACCTGTCGGTCGTACTCGCCGCAGCACGCGACGGCCTGGGGCTTGCGGTGCTGCCGTGGTACGTCGCGCGCGAATCGGTCGCCGAGGGCGTCGTGCAGCCGGTGATGACCGACCACGGCCTGCCGGCGCAGGAGGTGCACGCGGTGTTTCCGTCGCCGCGGATGGTGCCCACGAAGGTTTCTGCGTTCGTCAGCTGGTTGCAGGGACAGTTCGGCGACAGGTGGTGGGAGCGCTCCGGCCGGGCCTGACAGGCTGTTGATATCCGTGCCGGGGCCGCGGCGGCACTTGGCGGGACGAGCGGCGAGGCGAACAACCAACTGCGACTCGCCGCAAGCGCGTGGCATCGATGGCGACGAGCTTGCCAGCCCGCCGGCAACAAGCGATGAAGTGCCAGCGCTGGAATGAGCCGGTCTGCCCGCGCGCATCAAGCGCTCGCGGCGGCTCCGCCGAGCCGACGTGACCGTCGATGGTCGGGGGCGAGGTTCGAGAAGCCGATCTCCATCGCGATGTCGGCGATGGAACGATCGGCCAGCCGCGCATCGTCGAAGGCCGCTCGGGACACCTTCGCCGGCCGTGCGACGACTGCTGGGCCTGCCATGCGGTCGAACTGATCGGCGTGCGCGCGGCACAGGTGGCGCCGGTTGCCGACACACCGCACAACGACACTCGACCCTAGGGAAACCCCGGGGCGCCACGACCCGAACGGGCAAGCGTGTCTGTCTGCATGATCGCCGATGCAGCGTCAGCTTGACCGCCTACGATTCCGCTCACGGCAGCACGGCCAGCGCGCGCCTTCGAAGACCGCCACCCAGACAGGAGACGATCATGAGCACCCGCATCCCTCGTCCATCCTCGGACCGTCGCGGCGTGACGCGCCGCCGCGTCGTGCAAAGCCTCGCTGCCGGCACTGCGACATTGGCCGCGCCGATGCTGTCACTCGCGCAGGCTCAGCCGGTGCGCGTGGGTTATGCGATCGCACGCACCGGCCCATGGGCCGGCGGCGCGCAGGTGAGCCAGGAGCCGAACTACATCATGTGGGCCGAGCAACAGAACGCCGCCGGCGGCCTGAGCGTCGGGGGAAGCCGTCGCAAGATCGAGCTCATCAGCAGCGACGACCGCAGCGACATCGAGACCTGCGTGCGTACCTACGAAAAGCTGATGGGCAGCGACAAGGTCGACCTGATCCTGCCGCCATGGGGAAGCAACGCGAACTTCGCGGTGGCGCCGCTGGCGAACCGCTTCGGCTACCCCTTCCTCGCACCGACGGCGCTGTCCAAGAAGCTGATCGAGATGAAGCTGCCGTACTTCTTCCTGATGCTGCAACAGCCCGGTCCGATGTGCAACGCGCTGATCGACCTGCTCAAGAGCCAGGGAGTGAAGACGATCGCCGTGATCTACGTCGACGATCTGTTCGGCCTGGAGAACTATGCGGCGCTGAAGGTCGCACTCGCCGGCAGCGGCATGAGCCTGGTCGAGGACAAGAGCTATCCCGGCGGCGTGAAGGACCTTTCGCCAGTGCTGCGCTCGATCAAGGACAAGAACCCGGATGCGTTCGTCGGCTTCACCTATCCGCCCGATACCCTGTTGGCGAGCAGGCAGAGCAAGGAGGGTGGGTTCAACCCGAAGTTCTTCTACGCTTCGGTCGGCACGGCGTTCCAGCTCTATCGCAACGTGATGACGGAGAGCGCCGAGGGCGTGCTCGGCATGGGGTCGTGGAACGCCAAGACCAGCGCCGGGGCGAAGGCCTACTTCGATGCGCATACCAAACGCTTCGAAGGCAAGGAGCCCGACCGCTGGGCCAGCGGTGCGTGCTGGGCGGCACTGGAGATCCTGACCGCCGCGGCCGCCCGGCACGGCCTGAATCGCAAGGCCATCCGCGACTACGTCGCGAACACGGAACACAGCACGATCATCGGCAAGGTGAAGTTCGTGGGCAGCGAGAACGTGGGGACGCCCGGTGCTGTTAGCCAGTGGCAGAAGGGCGAGTTCGAGGTCGTGTGGCCGAAGTCCATCGCAACGGCACCGTTGCTGGCACCCAAGCCAGCCTGGGTTTGAGCGCGGGCGGATCTTCCTGAGCGCGTGCAGTGGCGCCCGGCGGCGCCCGTTCGCACGCGTCCATCGGCAGCATGTCACTCGGTGCCTGGCTCGAACTGATCGCCTCCGGGATCATCACCGGCAGCATCTACGCGCTCGTCGCGCTGGGACTGAATCTCCAGTACGGCCTGATGCGCATCCTCAACATCGCGCACGGCGAGTTCCTGATGCTGGGGGCCTTCGTCACCTGGGTCGCGGCGACTGGGCTCGGCTGGTCGCCGCTGGCGATGATCCCGGCCGCCTTCGCACTGACCTTCGCGCTCGGGCTCGCGATCCACCGGCTGTGGTTCAAGCGGCTGGCCGACACCTCGCCCAACGTCGACGTCTTCGAGGCCCGTGGCCTGATGGTCAGCTTTGGCCTGATGTTCCTGGTGCAGAACATCGCCTCGTGGGTGTGGGGCGGGGAACTGCGCGGCTACGACTACCTGACCGAGCCGGTGGCCATCGGAGGCGCGCAGTTCGCCGCCAACAAGCTGCTGGTGCTGTTCTTGTCGCTCGCACTGGCGGGCGTGCTGATCGCACTGCTGCGCACCACCCTGCTGGGCAAGGGCGTGCGTGCGCTGATGCAGTCGCCCACCGGAGCGCAGCTCGTGGGCATCAACACGGGCACGCTGCATCCGCTGATGTTCGGCATTGGCCTGGGGCTGTCTGGCGTGGCCGGTTGCCTGCTGTCGATGACCTACGCGATCTCGCCGGCAATGGGCGAGCCGTTCACGGTGACGGCGCTGATCGTGATCACGCTCGGCGGCTTCGGCAGCATGGGCGGCGCGCTGGCCGGCGGATTGCTGCTGGGTGTCGCCGAGGCGATTGGCATGCACTTCACGAGCCCGTCGCTGAAGTCGCTGCTGTCGTACACGGTCTTCATCGTCGTGCTGCTGCTGCGGCCCAACGGCCTGTTCCACCGCAAGCGATGAACCACCTGCAGAGCTCAGCCGCGACGTCGTGGATGGCCCGAGCGCAGCGACGCCGCTGCGGCGGACGGCCGCAACGGTCCGCGACCGGAGGCCGCCGTGCACCGTGACCTGCTGGTGCTGTTCGGCCTGACCGGCTGGGCGCTGTCGATCCCGTACTACGGCAGCGATTTCGCCGTCTCGATGGCCCTCAGCTGCCTGATGTACATCGCGCTGGCGACGAGCTGGAGCCTGTTCTGCGGCACGACGAACTACCTGTCGCTGGCCACCGCGGCGTTCTTCGGCATCGGTGCGTACTCCAGCGCGCTGCTGCTCGAGCACGTGCCATGGCCGCAGGCGATCGCGCTCGGCGCCGCCATCGCCACCGCCGTGGCGATCGCGATGGGCGCGTTGGTGCTGCACCTCCGAGGCACCTACTTCGCCGTGCTCACCTTCGGCATGACCGAGCTGATCCGGCACGCGATCACGACCTGGGAAAAGCAGGTCACCGGCACGGTCGGCCGCGTGCTCACCGTGGTGCCCGAGCGCGACACGGTCTACCTCACGGTGCTGCTGATCGCGGTACTCGCGGTGGCGGCGTCAATCCTGATTCGGCGCACTCGCCTCGGGTTGGCAATGCGCGGCATCGGCTCCGACGAGCAGCGCGCGCAGACCCTTGGCGTCGACACGCGGCGGGTGAAGATCACCGGCTTCGCGCTGACGGCCGCCTTCGCGGGCGCGATCGGGTCCGCGATGAGCGTGCGCTGGACCTACATCGATCCAACCACGGTCTTCAACCCGTTCATCGGCTTTCAGACCGTCTTGATCGCGCTGATCGGCGGCGCGGGCACGCTGTGGGGCCCGTTGATCGCGGCAATCGTGTTCAGTCTGCTCGCCGAGACGCTGCGTCTGCAACTGCCGCAGGTCTACATGATGACGCTCGGCCTGCTGCTGATCCTGTCGGTGCTGTACCTGCCCGGCGGACTGGCTTCGCTGCGTTGGCAGACCCTGCGCGCGTGGCGGACCGATATCGAGGCCTGGTGGAAGGACAAGCGCTACGAATGGAGCGGCAACAAGGCGCGCGACGAGCGGCGCGCGAAGGAGCGGCGCGTTGAGTTCTGAGCGCCATGCGAGCCATCGCCTGGCCGAGGGCGTACCACGCGACGTGCCCGTGCCGCTGCTCGAGGCGCACGCGGTCACGGTGCGTTTCGGCGGTCTGACCGCGGTCAACGGTGTCAGCGCACAGTTCCGCCGCGGCGAACTGGTCGGCATCATCGGGCCCAATGGCGCCGGCAAGACGACGTTCTTCAACGCGATTTCCGGGCTCCAAGTCCCAACGTCGGGTCGCCTGGTGGCCGAAGGCCGTGACGTTACTGGCCAGCGGCCGCACCGCTTCGCCGCACATGGGATCGCGCGCACCTTCCAGACCCCGCGCACCTTCGCCGAGATGCCGGTGCGCGACAATATCGCATTCGGCCTGAAGTTCGCCGGCCGGCGGCGGCGCAAGTATGTGCTTTGGGGCGAAGAAGAATCCGTTCCGTGGGCCCTGCGCACTCCCCAGAGCATCCTCAAACTGATCGGATTGGCCGACCTCGCCGATCTGCCTGCCGCGGCGATCACGCCGAGCCAGCAACGCGTGCTCGAGATCGGCATGGCGCTGGCCACGCGCCCACGCCTTCTGCTGCTCGACGAGGTGGCGGCCGGCCTGACCGAGGGCGAGGTCGAGGAGACCGCGCGGCTCGTCAGCCGCATGCGCGACGAACTTGACCTGACGGTGATCTGGATCGAGCACGCGGTGAGGGTGCTGCTGAAGTACGTCGAACGCGTCATCGTGCTGCACGAGGGTCGCAAGATCGCCGATGCTTCCCCCGCCGAGGTTGTCCGCGACCCGGAAGTGATCGAAGCCTATCTGGGTGATGAGATGGTCGACGGCATCGGGGAAGGCGCTTCGTGATGTGGTGGCGTGACACGCCGTTCGTGCTCGGCGGCAGCGGCCGCGCGCACTTGAAGGTCCGGGATCTGAGTGCCGGCTACGGGCCATTCCTCGTGCTGCGCGACCTCACGCTCGAGGCGCGCCCCGGCTTGACCGTGATCCTCGGCCCCAACGGCGCCGGCAAGACGACGCTGCTCAAGGCACTCGCCGGCCTGATCCCGATGCGCGGCATCGTGCGGCTCGACGGCGATGACCTGCCGGCGCACACTCATCAGATCGTGCGTGCCGGCATCGTGCTGGTGGCCGAAGGTCGACAGCTGTTTCCCCAGATGACGGTCACGGAAAACCTCGAGCTCGGCGCGTGGCTGGCGCAGAAAGCTGATCGCAAGCGGCGTGTCGAAGAGGTTCTCGCGAACTTCCCGAAGCTGCGCGAGCGCGCGAACCAGCTTGCCGGCACGATGAGCGGTGGCGAGCAGCAGATGGTGGCGGTGGCGCGGGCCATGATGAGCCACCCGCGCCTGCTGATGCTCGACGAGCCATCGCTCGGGCTGGCGCCGAGACTGGTCGACGAAGTGCTCGCGATGACCAGACGCATCGCGGACGCTGGAACCACGGTGCTGATGGTCGAACAGAACGTCAAGAAGGCGCTCGCGGTGGCCGACCGCGGCTACCTGCTCGAACGCGGCGTTCTGATGGCCAGCGGTCCCGCCCGGCTGCTCGCGCGATCGAGCGTGTTGCGCGAGGCCTATCTCGGTAGCCCCGATTCCCAATCCACAACCGCCGCCGATGCGGCCCACCGACGCCGCACGGCGGCTGCCTGAGCGGCGCGCGCTGCATGGCGGCAGCATGCCGCTCTCGCCCATGAAAGGAGAAACACCATGTCCGATCTGTCGATGCTCATCAACGGTCTGAGGGTCACCGCGGAAAGGAACGCCACCTTCGAACGCCGCAACCCGCTGGATGGCACCGTAGCTACCCGCGCGCCAGCCGCTTCGCCCGGCGACGCGGTGATGGCGGTGGAAGCGGCAGCCGAGGCGTTCAGGAGCTGGAGCGAAACCGGCCCCGGTCAACGTCGGGCGCTGCTGCTCAAAGCCGCCGATGCGCTGGAGGCGAAGACGCCGCAGTTCGTCGAAGCGGTGCCGGCCGAGACCGGTGCTACCGGCATGTGGGCCGGCTTCAACGTGATGCTCGCCGCCGGGATGATCCGCGAGGCCGCGGCGCTGACGACGCAGGTGGCCGGCGAGGTCATCCCGTCGGACGTGCCGGGATCGCTCGCAATGGCCGTGCGCCAGCCGGCCGGCGTCGTGCTCGGCATCGCACCGTGGAACGCGCCGGTGATCCTCGGCGTGCGCGCGATCGCGACGCCGCTGGCGTGCGGCAACACGGTGATCCTGAAAGGCAGCGAAAACTGCCCGCGCACCCACGCGCTGATCGTCGAGGCGTTCCAGGACGCGGGATTTCCGGCCGGCGTCGTCAACTACCTCACCAACGCGCCGGCCGATGCGGGCGCCGTCGTCGAGGCGATGGTCGCGCACCCGGCGGTGCGGCGCGTGAACTTCACCGGCTCGACGCGCGTGGGCAAGCTGATCGCGATGACCTGCGCGAAGTACCTGAAGCCGGTGCTGCTCGAGCTCGGCGGCAAGGCCCCGCTGGTGGTCCTCGACGACGCCGACCTCGACGACGCGGTCAGCGCCGCCGCGTTCGGCTGCTTCGCCAACAGCGGGCAGATCTGCATGTCGACCGAGCGCATCGTCGTCGACGCGAAGGTGGCCGACGCGTTCGTTCGCCAGTTCGCCGACAAGGCAAAGTCCCTGCCACTCGGCGACCCGCGCAAGCCCGAGCCGGTGGTGCTCGGATCGGTGATCGGGATGGCCACCGTCGAGCACTGCAACGCGCTCGTCGACGACGCGCTCGCCAAGGGCGCGAAGCTGGTCTGCGGCGGCAAGGCGGACTCGACGCTGATGCCCGCCACGCTGCTCGACCACGTGACGCCCGCAATGCGCATCTACCGCGAAGAGACGTTCGGCCCGGTCAAGTGCATCGTTCGCGTCAATGGCGTCGAGGAGGCGATCGCCTGCGCGAACGACAACGAGTACGGGCTGTCCGCGGCGGTGTTCGGCCGCGACATCGCGCGCGCGTTCAACGTCGCGCGCCGGATCGACAGCGGCATCTGCCACGTCAACGCACCGACCGTGCACGACGAAGCGCAGATGCCGTTCGGCGGCGTTAAGGGTTCAGGCATCGGCCGCTTCGGCGGCAAGGCCGGCATCGCCGAATTTACCGACCTGCGCTGGATCACGATTCAGACGCAGCCGAGGCACTACCCGTTCTGAACCGTTCGAGCGGCACGGCGCTCAGCGCCGTGTCGCGAGCCAGATGCCGGGCAGGATCAGCAGCGCGCCGATGCCGTGAAACGGCTGGATGCGCTCGCCGAGCACGAGCCAGCCGACCACTGCGCTGTACAGGGGGCTCAGGTAGAGCACGAGGCTGACGCGCGCCGCGCCGAGCACGCGCTGCATGAACGAGTACGCTGCGTAGGCGCCGGCGCCGGGGATCAGCGCAGCCGCGAGCACGAGGCCGGCGCTGCGCCACGACAGCACGGTGGGCAGCCAGGCGAGCGCCTCCCAGACGGTAAAGGGAATGAGCACCAGCACGCCGCCCCAGGCGATCAGCGCCAGCCGCGCGAGCTCGCCGAAGGCCGAGCGCCAGGCGCGAAGCAGCACCGAGTACACCGACCAGCTGACGACCGCCACCGCGATCCACAGGTCGCCGGGATTGAGCCGCACCTCGCCGAGTGCGTGCCAGTTCCCGCGAAGGAGGATGTGCAGCATGCCTGTCAGCGCGAGCGCAACCCCGGCGGCCTGTGCCCAGCCGAGCCGCTCGCGCAGCCACAGCGTCGATGCAGCGGCAATGAGCACCGGCGATGTGGCATAGAGCAGGCCGATGTTGACGGCAGTGGTGCTGCGCGCACCGATGTAGACAAAGGCACCGCACACCCACATGCCGAGCGCACCGAGCAGCAGAAAACGCCCCGCTTCGCTGCGGATGTGCTGCCGGCGCTCCCACAGCTCGCTGCGACTGACGAGCGACAACAGCGCCGCCGCGATCACCCAGCGGCCCAGCGCGAGCGCGTGCGGTGCGATCACGCCCGGCGCCCAGCGTGCGACCAGGTAGTTGACGGTCCACAGCACCGGCGCGATGAACAGCAGCGCGCGCGCGATCGGCTCCTCGAGCGACCGCACGCCCGAGGCCGGCAAGGTCTGCATCGGTCAGCCCGAGGTTTTCGGCGGCGCGCTCTTGTCACTCCACAGCACGCCGCCGGTGGCCCAGTCGTGGCGCGCGATGTCGTAGAAGAGGATGTCGACGCTGTCGGCGCTGCCGCCGAGCACGCGCACGCACGCCGCGGTGATCTCGCTGGCGAGCGCAGCCTTTTGCTCGGCCGGGCGCCCTTCGAAGAGTTCGATTCGGATGGTGGGCACAGTGGGTCTCCTTTCGCGGTCTGCTTCAGTCTCGGTAGCCGGGCAACAGGCGGTCGACGCGGCGCAGCAGCGCGGGCCACTCGACATCGCCGTCCCACTCGCTGCCGTCGCCGACCCATTGGCGGTGGGTCTTCTCGGCCAGCGCTGGCTCGGCCACGCGCACGCGACCCGCACCCGCAGCCATCGCGCGCAGTTGCGCTTGCGCCGCCCGCTCGAGCAGGTGCATCAGCATGTAGGCCTCGGCGACACTGCGTCCGACGGTGAGCGTGCCGTGGTTGTCGAGGATCAGGCCATCGAGCGTGCCGAGGTTGGCGGCCAACCGCTGCTGTTCATCGTCGCCGAGGGCCAGTCCTTCGTAGCGGTGGCGGCCGAGCCGCCCGTGTAGCCGCATCGCCCACTGCGAGGTCGGCAGCAGGCCCTCGGGCAGCATCGACAACGCGACCCCCCATGGCGCGTGCAGGTGGACCACGCATTCGATTTCGGGGCGCGCCGCATGCACCGCCCCATGGATCGTGAAGCCGGTCGGGTTGACCGGACGGCCGCTGCCGTCGACGACGCGGCCGCGCACGTCGACCTTGACGAGGCGCGAAGCGGTGACTTCGTCGAAACCGAGCCCGAACTCGTTGATCAGGTACACGCCGGGCTCGCCCGGCACCGTGGCCGACAGGTGGGTGTAGACGGTGTCGTCCCAGCCGTTGAGCGCGGCGAGCCGGTAGGCGGCAGCGAGATCGATGCGGACCTGGCGTTCGGTGCGGGGCGGTCGCTGGACGGTCACGGGGCGGCGGGGTCGACGAGCTTGCGGGCCCGCCGATTGTGCCGCCCCGCGCGCGGCCTTCAGCCGGCCTCGGCGGTCTTCACCGCCTCGATCGCATCGCCCGCGTCGCCGCGGCTGCCGTTGAAGTACAGGTTCAGCGCAACCGCCGAGACCGCAGTGAGCAGGATTCCCGACTCGAGCAGCGGGTGCAGGCTGTGCGCCATCTGCTGCATCCAGCGCGGCGCGACCAGCGGGATCAGGCCGAAGCCGATCGAGATCGCGACGATCGTGAGGTTGTGCCGGTTGCTCTGGTAGTCGACGGCCGCCAGGATGCGGATGCCGGTGGCCGCGACCATGCCGAACATCACCAGCCCCGCACCGCCCAGCACGGACTGCGGGATCGCCTCGACGAACGCCGCCATCTTCGGCAGCATGCCCAGCACGATCATGATGACGCCACCGGCCACGCAAACGTAGCGGCTGCGCACGCCGGTCACGCCGACCAGTCCGACGTTCTGCGAAAAGCTGGTGTGGGGAAACGTATTGACGATGCCAGCGATCAGCGTGCCCAGGCCGTCGGTGCGCAGGCCTGCGGTCAGCTCTGCCGGGCCGATCTTCTTGCCGGTGTTGTCCGACAGCGCGTGAAACATTGCGGTGGACTCGATCATCACGACGATCATCACCAGCACCATCGTCGCGATCATCACCGGGTCGAAGGTCGGGACGCCGAACGCGAACGGCGTGACGACATCGAACCACTGTGCCTTGGCCACCT
>CP070653.1:744566-747577 GCA_020354665.1 Burkholderiales bacterium | reverse complement strand
GCCCCAGCCGTTCTTGTGTGCGAACCACGCGACGGTGGCCATCATCAGCACGGCGAGCAGTATGCCGGGCAGCAGGCCGGCGAGGAACAGCGCGCCGACCGAGACGTTGGCCATCATCGCGTAGATCACGAACGGCAACGACGGCGGGATGATGGGCCCGAGCGTGGCCGACGCCGCGGTCACGCCGACCGCAAACTCGGTCGCGTAGCCGTGGTCCTTCATGGCCTTGATTTCGATTGTTCCGAGACCAGCGGCATCAGCGATCGCCGTGCCGCTCATGCCGGCGAAGATCATCGAGCCGACGATGTTGACGTGGCCCAAGCCGCCCTTGAGCCAGCCCACCAGCGCGAGCGCGAAGTTGTAGATGCGATTGGTGATGCCGGCGTTGTTCATCAGGTTGCCGGCGAGGATGAAGAACGGCACTGCCAGAAGCGGGAAGCTGTCGATGCCGCCGATCATGCGGTGGACGACGGCAAACGGCGGCAGGTCTCCGCTCACCAGGATGTACAGCAGCGACGAGCCTGCCATCGCGATGGCCACCGGCACGCCGATGACCATCAGCACGAGGAAGAGGACTTTGAGCATCGGGACTGCTCCGGCCTCAGCGATCGGACATGTGCGACTCGGGACGCTCGAGCACGCTGTAGCCGCGCTTCCAGTGCACCCGCGCGACCCAGACCGAGCGCAGCGTCATCCCCACCATGCCGAACAGGCACACGCCGTAGACGATGTTCATCGGCAGGTCGATGATCGTCATCTGGTAGTTGCCCATTTTCATCATCATTTGTACCGTGAGCACCGACAGCGCGGCGAAGAAGGCCACGCGCACCGCGTCGACGAAGCGCGACAGCCACATCGACACGCCGTGCGGCAGGTAGCGATAGAGGAAGTCGACCTGGATGTGGTTGTTCTTCGCCACGCCGATCGCCGCACCGACGAACACCGTGCCGATCAGCAGGTAGCGCGCGATCTCCTCGGTCCATGCGGCCGAATCGTTGAGCACGTAGCGGGTGAAGAACTGGTGGAACACCACGCCGCCCAGCGCCCAGAACAGCACCAGCGCCACCCAGCCTTCGAACGGCGTCGAGGACAGATCGATGGCTTCGTCGACGACGTGGAACTCGCCGTCGTCGCCCATCACCTTCTGGCTGTCGTCGATGTCGGCATGCATGGCGCTTCTCGAAGTGTTTCGCGTGATCGGGCGACGGTGCGCCCTGTCCGCAGGGTCGGGGTGACGATGCCGTTGGCGGCTGGTCGAGCCCAGCCGCCGCTGCGCACCCGCGGGTGCCTGTCGGCCGGGATGCCGGCAGACGTGCCCACGGGTGGCTGTGGATGGCCTACTTGATCGCGATGATCCGGTCGTAGTCCTTGCGGTCGAAGCCCATCGACTCCGGCGGCGAGCTCTTCAGCACCGCTTGGCGGAAGCTCTCGCGATCGACCTCGTGCACGCCCAGACCTTTGCTCTTGAACACGTCGACCAACTCCTTCTCGCGCGCCTTGATCTTGGCGCTGGCGCGCGCCGCGGCTTCGAGCGCGACGTCGGTGAAGACCTTCTTCTCGGCGTCGCTGAGCTTGGTCCAGACATGCGGCGCGACCTGCGTCGTCAGGCCGTCGACGATGTGGCCGGTGAGCATGATGTGCTTCTGCACTTCGTAGAACTTCTTCGCCTCGATCGTCGTCAGCGGGTTCTCCTGCGCGTCGACGGTGCCGTTCTGCAGCGCGAGGTAGACCTCGGCGAAGGCGATCGGCGTCGGGTTGGCGCCGCAGGCCTTCGGCGTGGCGGTATAGGCGGGCACGTCGGGCACGCGGATCTTCAGGCCCTTCATGCCGGCGCATTCCTTGAAGTCGCGTTGCGAGGTCGTGTGGCGCGCACCGTAATACGTGTACGCCAGGATCTGGATGCCCGTCTTCTGCCGGTAGCCCTCGATCATCTCCTTGAAGACATCGCTCTTGCTGTAGGCGAGCAGGTGGTCGCCGTCGCGGAAGATGAACGGATAGTAGGCGATGCCGATGCGCGGGTAGCTGCGTGCGGCAAAGCTGGGCCCGCTGATGATCATGTCCACCGTGCCGAGCGTCATGCCCTGGTTGATGTCCGTTTCCTTGCCGAGCGAGCTGGCCGGGAAGACCTGGATCTCGAACTTGCCGTTGGTGCGCTTCTTGATCTCCTCGGCAGCCCAGACCGATTCGGTGTGGTAGGGCTCGCTGGTCTCGTAGACGTGGGCCCATTTGAGCTTGGTCTGCGCGAGCGCGGGGCCGGCCACCAGCACCGCCGCGGCGGCGAGCAGGGCCTTCAGGGTCAGTCGTTTCATCGTCGTCTCCTTCTCGGGGGTGAGCAAAGGGTCACTCGAGCACCAGCTGCACCTTCGTGCTGCGGGTGCGATCGAGCGCAAGTTCGAAGGCTTCCTTCGATCGGGCAAGCGGCAGCTGTGCGCTGATCAGCGGCCGAACGTCGACGCGGCGCGTGCGGATCGCCTGCACGGCCCAGTCGAATTCGAGATGGGCGCGGAAGACGCCGCGGTAGTCGAGCTCGCGCTGCATCACGCTGTTGGCCGGGAACGGGACCTCCGGCGGCAGCGTCCCGACCTGAATGATGCGACCGCCGCGGCGTGTGGCCTTCAGGCAGGTCGCAAGGGCGGCCGGACTGCCGGCGGCTTCGATCGCCACTTCGGCCACGTCGGCGAGTTCGTCGGGGGTGGCCTGATCGCTGCGGATCGTGCGGTCGGCACCGACCGCGCGCACCATCGCGAGTGCACGGTCGTTGATGTCGCAGGCGATGACCTGCGCGGCACCAGCCAGCCTTGCCGCCATCACGCACATGCAGCCGATCGTGCCGCCGCCGGCGACGAGTACCGTTTCGCCGAGCAACGGCCCGGCGCGCTGGACCGCGTGCAGGCCGATCGACAGCGGCTCGGCGCAGGCGATCTCGCCCAGCGTCACGTCGGCTTCGTCGATCGGCGTCAGCTGCGCCTCCCCCATCACGAAGCGCTCGCGAAACATCCCCTGGGCATGCG
>CP070653.1:741960-744466 GCA_020354665.1 Burkholderiales bacterium | reverse complement strand
GTTCCTGTGTAATCCGGCAGCGAAGACTACACAAATCGCGGGAAGTTGGCGGATGGCTGCCCCGGCGGGGGATCTCGCTTTTTCTTTGGAGATCAACAACTTGGGAAGATCTCGGAAGTTCCGGGAAGAGTCGATCCCAACACTGAAAATCCGCGTGTCGGTGGTTCGATTCCGCCCTTGGCCACCAACCGTCGAAGCCCAATCCGTCTCGGTTGGGCTTTGTTCTTCCGGCATTGCCTGACGCCACAGGTGCGTCGAAGCCGTCTCTTCGCGTGCTGGGTGGTGACGTCTATGCGCATATCGGCGCACGGTTTGACTTCCCTGTGCTCCGTGTTCTCTCGGAGTCTGCTATAGCGTCGATGCTTTGGCGGAACGAGATGACTTTGTGCGACACGGGGTTGGACGCGTGCTGCGGAGCGTGGTTCGCCACAGCTTTGCAAACCGATGCCATCGCCGAGTACAGAACCGGCGCGCGGCGGAGGGCGGTCATTGCCGCGTATTGAGAATCGGCTCAATTTGTGGTGGCGACATCGCCATAGTGCAAGCCGCTGGCGCGAATCCGACTTGAGTTACGCTAACGAGCGCGGTGCTTTCAAGCGGCGGGCTTGCCCGAGCAGTAAAGACATGCACATCGGTATTGCAGAGGACGATGCGGACCAACTGAACCTGCTGGAGCTCTGGCTGGGGGAGCGCAAGCACTCGAGCAAGGGCTTTGCGAGTGCCGCCGACTTGCTGGACGCGCTGAAGAAGGAACGCTTCGACCTGCTGTTGGTCGACTGGATGCTGCCCGATGGGACGGGTGCCGAGGTGCTCACCTGGGTTCGAGGGAACCTGGGATGGGACCTGCCGGTGATCGTCGTCACCGCGCGCGAAGACGAGGCCACGGTCTGCGCGGCGCTGGGTGCTGGCGCGGACGACTACGTGATCAAGCCCGCCAAACAGCGTGAATTGCTGGCACGCATCGATGCCGTGGCCCGACGGTCCCGCCCCGGCGGGCTGCCGGTGCTACGCCTGGGCGCGTACGAGGTCGACGTGCAGCTGCATCGGCTGTCGATCGACGGGAAGCCGGCAACGCTGACACAGAAGGAATTCGACCTCGCCGTCTACTTCTTCCAGAGTCCCGGCAAGCTGTTGTCGCGCGATCATCTGCTGAACAAGGTCTGGGGCATTCACGCCGACGTGGATACCCGCACCGTGGACACCCACGTGAGCCGGTTGCGCAAGAAGCTATTCCTTGACGGTGCCAAGGGTTGGCGGCTCACGCCGATCTACGGCTACGGGTACCGGTTCGACCGAATCGACGACACGCCATCGGCCTGACCTCGGCATGATCGCGGGCGGGCCTCGCTCGCCCTTTGTTGCGCCTTCGCCCTCGCACCGCCTCGGGGGCAGGGCTGACCATGGCGGGAATGCAAACTCGTCGAACCGGAACCCTCCGCGATCGTGCGTGGCGAACGGCTTCCCGCACAATGCCGCTTCGGCGGCACGATACCAACGCTGCCGGGTACGGTCGTCTCATGGGACGTGTGGGTCGCCGTCGCCGATAGCCGAGGCCGGAACGCCGACTCAACCGGGACCGGTGTCCATGAAGACCGCAATTCTGTGTGCTGGGCATGCACAGCCGCATGCCGGATGGGTCGCGATCGACGAGTTCGCGGATCTCCTGGTTCATTACCTCGGCGCTGCACTGCTGTCCCCGCGCCGCAAACGCGAGGGATGGGTGCGGCGCGCCATTGGCGATCAGCGGCAACGCTACGAGACGCTGCCGTCCGGCGGCGCTGATGTCCTTGTGGTCGTCGCGCACAGCCCGGCTGATCTGGCGCTCATCGAAACGATCCCCGACTGCCGGCGCAAGTTCGCGCGCATCCACGCGTGGGTAACCGACTCCTACTTCCATGCCGGCTTCCCGCGCGCGACCGCTGCCTACGACTCGATCACGGTTACGGCGCACGAGGACGTCGAATTCGTCCGCACCCGGTTCGGCATTCCGGTCCACCACCTCTACCAGGGTGCCGATTGCCTGACCTGGGCTCCGCGGTGCCCGATGCGACGCGAGATCGACCTCATCGGCTACGGCCGCATCCCACCTTCGTACCATGACCGATTCAAGAGCGTGTTCCATGCGGTCGACTCGCCGCATCTTTACCTTCACTCGCCGCTGGGCAGCATCACGGGTCCTGGCGTGCACGCCGAGCGCGGCATGCTCTTCAAGCTGCTGCAGCGCACCCGCAGATCGCTCGCGTTCCACCTCTACGTCGAGCCACAGGGGGATCGGCCGCGCTCGATGATGGTGACGAGCCGCTGGCTGGAGTCGCTGCTGTCGGGCTGCATCGTCGCGGGCAAGCGACCGACGTCGCGCATGGCCGACGAGATGCTGGACTGGCCCGGTGCGACGGTTGAACTCTCCGACGATCCGCGACAGGCATCGGAGGAACTGCGGGATCTGTTCTCGCGCGATGAAGAGCTCGTGGCTCAGCGCCGCAGCAACATCCGGCACATGCTGCAG
>CP070653.1:731119-741860 GCA_020354665.1 Burkholderiales bacterium | reverse complement strand
GCCCCGCCGAGCTCCCAGCGGCGCCGGCCGGCGGCGCGATCTCGACGATCTGCACCGGCAGCCCGTCGCCGCGCAGGAGCCGGTTCTGCCCGGCGGTCACGACGGTGTCGCCGACCGAGAGGCCCTGCATGATCTCGACCCGACCTGGCATGCGCGTGCCGATCTGCGCCTCGATGCGCTGCGACCGCTTCTTGCCGTCGCCGGCGTCGATAACCTTGATCAGGTACTGCTTGCTGCCCTGCGGCACGAGCGCTTCCTCGGGCACCACCAGCGCGCCTTCGCGAAGCGAGAACACGGCGCGAACGCGTGCGAACATGCCGTGCTTCAACAGGCCGCCGGGGTTGTCGATGCGTGCGCGCACGAGCAACGAACGCCCGTCTGCGTTGAGCTGCGAGTCGACCGCCTCGACCTTGCCTGCGAAATCGCGCCCCGGCAGCGCGTCCAGATTCGCGGTGATCGCCTGGCCGAGCCGCAGCCGCGTCAGATAGCGTTCGGACAGGCGGAAATCGACGAACATCGCCACGCTGTCCTCGATGCTCACCAGCTCGGCGCCGTCCTTGACGTAGTCGCCGACGTTCACGCTGCGAATCCCGACGACACCATCGAAGGGTGCAGTGATGCGCATGCGCGCGAGATTCGCCTGCGCCAGCGCGACCTGCGCCTGCGCGACTTCCATTGCAGCCGAGCTTTGATCGAGCGTGCTTCGGCTGACGTAGTTCTGCGCCACCAACTCCTGATTGCGTTGCAGGTTGACGCGCGCGATGCTGGCCTGGGCCTGGGCCTGCTGCAGCTGCGCAAGCTGCAGGGTGTCATCGAGCTGCACCAGCAGCTGGCCGCTGAGCACCCTCTTACCATCGGTGAATCCGATGCGAGTCATGCGACCCGACACCTCCGGCCGGAGAACGACGCTCTGAATCGAACGCAGCGAGCCGACAGCCTGCGCGTCGTCGGCAAGCGTCATGGCCTCGACCTTCGCCACCTCAACCGCGATCGCCGTGCCGCCCGCCGGTCCGGCGGTCGCTCCATCACCCTCGCCCGCGCCACCGCCCTTCCCGACCGGGGCATGGCCGCCGAGCACTGCGCCGCTGGGGGATCGCTCGACCGCCGCCTGCGCCACCGATCCGGCGTCCGATGCATTGCCGCGGTTCTGCACCCAATAGGCCACGCCGCCAGCGATCGATAGGCCGACCACCGCGACAAAAGTGTGAAGTGCCTTCATGGATTTCAGCCGGCGCGCAGGGCGCCACTTTAGCGGTTGTTGCCCCCGCGTGCTTGGGGCCGCCCAGGCGCGCTGCTTAGCCGGTGCCGCCGGCTGCACCGGCTAAGCAGAACCCGACGCGGCAAAGCTACTCGCGCATCACCGAGGCCGCCCCCTGGTTGGCGAGCGCGTCGGCCCGTTCGTTGCCCGGGTCGCCGGCGTGGCCCCGTACCCAGCGCCAATGGACGTCATGCTCCTCGCGCAGCGCGTCCAGCCGCTGCCACAAGTCGGCGTTCTTCACCGGCTTGCGATCGGCGGTTCGCCAGCCGCGGGTCTTCCAGTGATGGATCCACTCGGTGATGCCCTTGCGCACGTACTCGCTGTCGGTATGAATCGTCACCCGGCACCGGCGCTTGAGCGCTGCCAGCGCCTCGATGACCGCCGTGAGTTCCATGCGGTTGTTGGTGGTCGAGACCTCACCACCGAACAGTTCCTTCTCGTGGGCGCCCCAGCGCATCCAGACGCCCCAGCCGCCAGGTCCGGGGTTGCCCTTGCAGGCACCATCGGTGTAGACCTGCACGGCGGCACTGCCGCTGGGTTCGCTCACGCAGACACCCTCATGCCGATTCCGTTTCCCGCTGCCGGTTTGCAACGACTGCCGGCGCCGGCTGCGGCTTGTTCCGGTCCCGCCGTGCCAGCCCGATCAGGCGCATGCCGCGCACCCGCTTGACAGCCACCAGCACGTAAGCGGCGCCGAAGACCGGCCACCAGAGCTGACCGGTCGATTCCATCCAGGCGAAGCGCTCGAGCCACCGCTGCGTGCGCACCGGTGGCCGGTAGCAGCCGAAGCGCCCACCCTCGACCTCGAAGCTCAGCAGCCGTAGCCAGTCCCGAAGACGCCGATAGCCGATGAATTCGCCGACACGGGGCAAGAACAGGTCTTTGCCGCCACCGGGCAGGCGGCGGCAAAGCCGGCCACACGTCTGGCGCAGCCCCCACAGGCTGGTCGGATTGAGGCCTGCGATCACCACGCGGCCTTCGGGCACCAGCACCCGCTCGACCTCGGCGAGTGCGCGATGCGGGTCGCGCGCGAGTTCCAGCGCATGGGGCAGCACGACCAGGTCGAGGCTCGCGGCCGGGAACGGCAGTGCATCGAAGTCGCAGTGCAGCGCCAAAGGGAGCAGAGACGGTGAGGATGCGGATGCGCCCTCCGCCGGCGAAGGCTGCACGTCCGGCCACGCCACGTCCGTCGACACCCAGCGGTGCGGCATGCGATTGGCACGCAGCGCATCGAGCTGCGGCAGGCCGACCTGCAGCGCGTGAAAACCGAATACATCCGCCACACACGCGTCGATCTGCTGCTGCTCCCAGTCGAGCAGATACCGGCCCGCGGGAGTCGATAGCCAGTCAGCCAACTCTATAATTTCGCCTTCCCGCCTCATCGATATGCAGCTCGTCGCCCTCAGCGCGTTCGTGGACAACTACATCTGGATGCTGCACGACGGAGCGCGCGCTGTCGTCGTCGATCCAGGCGAGGCCGCGCCGGTGCAGTTCGCGCTGGACGAACTGGCGCTGACGCTGGTGGGCATTCTAGTGACCCATCATCACGAAGATCACATCGGCGGCATCGACGAACTGCGTGATCGGTTGCACGGTCCGATCTGGGGGCCGCGACGCGAATCGATTCCTCCACCGTACACTCCGCTGGACGATGCAGACCACATCGAAGCGCTCGGGCTCGATTTCGAAGTCATCGACGTGCCCGGCCACACCGCCGGACACATCGCGTTCTACGCCGCGCAGGCGCCCGACGCGCCGATTCTGTTCTGCGGCGACACCTTGTTCTCCTGCGGCTGTGGACGGCTCTTCGAGGGCACGGCGGCGCAGATGCACGCATCGCTGGCGCGGCTCGCCGCCCTTCCGGGATCCACCCGCGTCTGTTGTGCCCACGAATACACGCTGGCCAACCTGCGCTTCGCGCTGGCGGTCGAGCCGGGCAACACCGATCTGCAGGACTACGCCGCGCGTTGTCGGGATCTTCGCGCACGCGGCGAGGCGACACTGCCGAGCAGCATTGCCCTCGAACGTCGCACCAACCCGTTTCTTCGCTGGGCAGAGCCCGTTGTCGCATGCAGCGCGCGTGGGCACGGTGCGGCAAGCGACGATCCGGTAGCGGTGTTCGCCGCGCTGCGCGCATGGAAGAACGGGTTCGGATGAAGCGTGCAGGCGTCGGCACCGCCTTGCTGGCCTTGTCGGCGCTGTTCGGCGGCTGCGCGACGCCGCCCTCGCCGACGCCGGAGCAAGCGTCGGCGCGAACGCCGATCACCGACGCCGCGGTGTCGACTCAGGCAGCCGAGACGTCACCGGTGGCCGCAACGGCTGATCCGCTGCCGCCCGCCCCCGTCGCGTCGATGCCCGCGCCCGCTGCCGCCCAAGCCTCGTCGCCGGCGAGCAGCACAGTGTCACAGGCCACCGGCACCGCCCGGCGGCCCGCGACGGCCGAGGCGCCCGATGCGAGCATCGGCAATGCCCCGCTGGCGCCCACAGCGCAAGCTGCACCACGGCCGGTGGATCCGCTGCAGCCTGATGCCAAGATCGATTTCGACGATGACAAGTCGCACGCGGACCTGTGGCTTCGCGTGCGCAAGGGCTTCGCGATGCCCGACCTCGACGCAGCGCTCGTTCGCCGCGAGGAACAGTGGTACATGGCGCGGCCCGACTATGTGGACCGCATGATGGAGAGGGGCAGCCGCTACCTGTTCCACATCGTTGGCGAAGTCGAGAAGCGCGAATTCCCGACTGAACTGGCGCTGTTGCCGTTCATCGAGAGCGCTTTCAATCCACAGGCCAAATCGTCGGCCAGGGCCACGGGCATGTGGCAGTTCATGCCCGACACGGGGCGTCACTTCGAACTCAAGCAGAACGTGTTTCGCGACGACCGGCGCGACGTATTGGCATCGACACGGGCAGCGCTGGACTACCTCGGTCAGCTGTACAGCACGTTCGGCGACTGGCGGCTCGCGCTCGCCGCGTACAACTGGGGCGAAGGCAACGTGCAGCGCGCGATCGCCGTTAACCGCAGGGCGGGCCGGCCGACCGACTATCTCAGTCTGAGGCTCCCCAACGAGACACGCTCCTACGTGCCGAAACTGCAAGCCGTCAAGAACATCGTATCGCGGCCCGAAGACTTCGGGCTGACGCTGCCGGCGCTGGATAACCATCCGTACTTCCTGCGCGTGCCGATCCAGCACGACATCGACGTCGAGGTCGCCGCACGACTCGCCGAGTTGCCCATCGAGGAGTTCAGGGAACTCAACCCGCAGATGAACGGCCCGGTGATCCTGGCCGCCGGCACACCGCAGATCCTGCTGCCCTACGACAATGCCAACGCATTCGTGCGCCGCGTCGCACGGCACGAAGAGCCGCTGGCGACCTGGACGGCGTGGGTCGCGCCGCGCACGCTCCGACCGTCCGACGCGGCGAAGCAGGTCGGCATGAGCGAAGAGACGCTGCGCGAGATCAACGACATCCCGTCGGGCATGCTCGTCAAGGCCGGATCGACGCTGCTCATCGAACGCAGCGAGCAGCGGCAATCGAACGTTTCCGAACGCATCGCCGATAGCGCGAAGATCTCGTTCACGCCCGATCCGACGGTGCTGCGCAGACAGGCGCTGCGTGTCGGACGCAAGGGCGATACGGTCACGGGCGTGGCGCGCCGGTATGGCTTGTCAGCCGCGCAGGTGGCCCGCTGGAACGGCGTCGGCGAGTCGGCGCTCTTCCGTGCCGGACAGACCGTGGTGATCTTCCTGCCGCAGCGCGCTCCGGCAGTGCGTCCAGCGACAGCAGCGAAGTCGCGAAGCTCGGCGGCCGGCGTCACGTCGCGCAGCGCGAAAGCCCGGCCGGCCACCGCCGCCAGACCGGCCGCCCGCGCCGCGAAGAAGCCGGCGATTTCGCCCACCACGGTGGCTCGGCAGTAGCACGGCGCCCATCGGTCCGTCGGCCGGGCGCGGACAGCCGGCGATGCCTGCGCTGGCCGTACGCGAACGAGGACACTGCTTGGCCGTTCAACGGCGATCGACCAGCGCGTGCGCAATGGTCGACAGGTCAACGTACTCGAGCTCGCTGCCCGCGGGCACCCCCCGCGCCAGGCGAGTGACCTTCATGCCGCGCGAGCGCAGGGCCTCGCTGACCACGTGCGCGGTCGCCTCGCCTTCAGCAGTGAAACTGGTCGCGACAATCACTTCCTGCACTGCACCGTCCAGTGCCCGCAGCAGCAACGGTGCCACGCCGATGTCGGCCACGCTGACACCGTCCAAGGGGCTGACGCGTCCCATCAGGACGAAATACAACCCGCGATAACTGCCGGTGCGTTCGAGCGCAGCCTGATCCGCCGGCGTCTCGACGACGCACAGCAGGCTGGCGTCACGCGACGGATCGCTGCAGGTGTCGCAGATCGTGCGCTCGCTGAACGTGTGGCAGCGCTCGCAGTGCCGTATCTTCTCCAGGCTGTCGGCAAGCGCCGCGGCAAGACGCGCCGCCCCGTCGCGGTCATGCTGGAGCAGGTGAAAAGCCATCCGCTGCGCGGACTTGACACCGACTCCCGGCAATCGCCGCAGCGCCTCAACCAGTGCATTGAGCGAGGGTTCGGCCATCGGCCGGAGCGCAGTTCGATCCGCTCAGCGGAGCTCAGAACGGCAGCTTCATCCCTGGCGGGAGCGCCATGCCGGCCGTGAGCTTGCCCATCTTTTCGGTGCTGACGGCCTCGGCGCGCCGAATCGCATCGTTGAAGGCGGCGGCGACCAGGTCCTCGAGCATGTCCTTGTCCTCGGCGAGCAGGCTGGGATCGATCGCCACCCGCCGCACATCATGCTTGCAGGTCATCGTGACCTTCACCAGTCCGGCACCCGACTCGCCTTCAACCTCGATCGTCGCCAGTTCTTCCTGCGCGCGCTTGAGGTTGTCCTGCATCGCCTGGGCCTGCTTCATCAGGCCGGCAAGTTGTCCTTTGAGCATCGAATCACTCCATGTCGCAGAGTTGCTGTCGGGGATGCATGGTCTCGCTCAGTGGGGCTTCACCGACCCCGGCACGATGCGCGCCGTCGCGAATTGACGCATCATGTCCTGCACCAGCGGATCGTCGTGAATGAGGCGCTCGGCCTCATGCTGCCGCCGTGCGCGCTCGACGTTCTCGCGCCGCGCCGGCGAGTCTCCAGCAACGCCAGGCTCGACCTCGAGCAAGACCGCCTGCCCGACGACAGTGCCGAGCGCCGCGGCCAGCTTGTCTTGCAGGGCGTCCGCGCGCAGCGATTCACGCTCGACGCGCAGGCGGACGCGCACTGGCGATGCCGCGTCGTCGAACGCCACGCACTCAGCCTGCATCGCAAGCTCGCGAACCAGTGCGGCAATTGCGCCGCTTCGCAAGAGTTGTCGCACGAGGACGTCCCAACGGTCACCGAGGGGGGTGGTCACCAGCCGGCTGTCAGCAGACGGAAGCGCCGCCGCTTCCGCCGTGGCCGATCGCGTCCGAGCCGCTTCATCGATCGGCGCTTCAGGCGGCGCATCGACCCACGGTGGCGGATGCGCCGAACCCCGTGTCGTCGCCCTGGGCGATGGCTCTCGTGGCCCGGCGGCCTGAGCCGAGGCGTGCGCGCGGCCGACAACCGTCTGCCTGCGGCCTTCGCCAGCCGGCCGCTCCGACGCATCGCCCAACGGCGCGCCGGCACGCGCCGCGGCAACCGCCCCTGCAGAGGCTGCCGCGCCGGCGTTCTCACCGGTGCGTGGCGCCGCCGGTCCCACTTCATCAGCGCCTCTGCGAAAGGCCAGCACGCGCAGCAGCACCATCACCAGACCGCTGTATTCGTCGGGCGCCAATGGCAGCTCGGCACGGCCATGCAGCGCGACGGCGTAGAGCAATTGCGTTTCGTCGGCGGCGAGCAGGCCGGCCAGTCGCCGAGCCGCCGGCGTTGCCGGATCGCTTTCGTCCACTGCGTCGGGGACCGCCTGTGCGACCGCCATCTGCTGTGCCAGCAGCGCGATCTCTTCGAGCACGCCGGCCGCAGGCAAGCCGAGACTGCGCAATTCATCGATGCTGGCCAGCAGCGCTGCGCCATCGCCGTTACCGATCGACTCGATCAACCGCACCGCGTGCCCACGATCGGCCGCGCCGAGCATCTGCCGGACTGACCGCTCGTCGACCCGTCCCGCGCCGTAGGCGATCGCCTGATCAGCGAGCGACAGGGCGTCGCGCATGGAGCCGTGCGCGGCCCGGGCCAGCAGCCGCAGCGCTGGCGCGTCGGCCTCGATCGACTCCGAAGCGAGCACGCGCGCCAAGTGCGCCTGCACGGTGTCAGCAGCCATCGGCCGCAGGTTGAACTGCAGGCAGCGCGACAGCACCGTCACCGGCACTTTTTGCGGATCGGTGGTCGCCAGCACGAACTTCAGATACTCGGGCGGTTCCTCGAGCGTCTTGAGCATTGCGTTGAACGCGGTCGCAGACAGCATGTGCACTTCGTCGATCATGTACACCTTGAAACGCCCCACCACCGGCTTGTAAATGGCCTGGTCCAACAGTTGCGAAAGCTCCTCGACCCCGCGGTTTGACGCCGCGTCGAGTTCTAGGTAGTCGACGAACCGGCCGGCATCGATATCGGTGCACGCCGCGCAAGCACCGCAGGGCTGGGCCGTGATCCCCCCGCGGCCGTCGACGCCCGTGCAGTTCAGGCTCTTGGCGAGAATCCGTGCCACCGTGGTCTTGCCGACGCCGCGCGTGCCGGTGAACAAGTAAGCATGGTGGAGCCGCTGGCGCGCCAGCGCATTGGCCAACGCCTGCACTACGTGTTCCTGGCCCACCATCTGCTCGAACGTGCGCGGGCGGTACTTGCGAGCCAGAACCAGGTACGACATGCGGGCCATTCTACGGGCGCGTCACGCCCCGCTCTGTGTTGACCCCACTGGCCTGTTCAACAGATCGCTTGCCCTGGTTGTGCCGATAGATCGTCGCGTGCATCGCAGCGATGCGCGCCGCGGGATCGGCGGTCTGCGCGAAACGCCCCCCCCGAACCCCTTGCGGCGCAAGGGCACGCGCTTCGGCTCATTCTGTGGCGACGATCAGCGCACAGGCACGCGAGCCGCTCCCTGCCACGGGTCGCCGATAATGTGCGTATGGAACCGAAGGCCGCAAGTGAGGCGCTGAGCTACGGGCTGGCCGGCGTCGACTATGACTTGATCGACCCATTGAAGATCGCGGCCCAGCGCGCCGCGGCATCGACGGGCGCCCATCTGGTGGGCCACGGTTTCAACGAGATCAGTGCCTCGCGTGGCGAGTCGGCCTACGTTGTCGACGTCGGTCCGTTCTACGTCGCAAGCATCGTCGAATGTCTCGGATCGAAGGCGCTGGTGGCCGACGAGATGACGCGGCTGACCGGCCACAGTTGGTACGACGGCATCGCCCAGGACACGATCGCCATGGCGATCAACGACCTGATCACCGTCGGCGCGACGCCACTGGTCGTGCAGGCGTACTGGGCGGCCGGTGGCAGCGAGTGGTTTCGCGACGCCAAGCGCGCGCAGGCGCTCATCGACGGCTGGAAGCGCGCCTGTGATGCGTGCGCGGTGGCCTGGGGCGGGGGCGAGACGCCGGCGCTCGCGGGCATCGTCGCCGACGGGCGGATCGACCTGGCTGCTTCGTGCACCGGCATCGTGCGGCCCAAGTCGCGTCTGTCGCTCGGTGACCGGCTCGGGCCGGGCAACGCGATCGTGCTGCTCGCGTCCAGCGGCATTCATGCAAACGGCCTCAGTCTGGCGCGCAAGCTCGCCGAGCGACTCCCCGAAGGCTACCTGACGCCGGTCGGCGAGGGGCTGACGTATGGCGCGGCGCTGCTCGCGCCGACGGTGCTGTATTCCCCGGTCACCGAGGCGCTGGCCCGTGAGGGTGTGGCCGTGCATTACAGCGCCAACATCACGGGGCACGGCTGGCGCAAGCTGCTGCGCCACCCCAAACCGTTGACCTATCGCATCCTCGAGCTGCCCCCCGTGCCGCCGGTGTTGCGCTTTATCCAGCAGCAGGCGGGACATGACGACCGGCAGGCCTACGGCACGCTCAACATGGGCGCAGGATTCGCGCTCTTCGTGGCTGCCGAGCAGGCAGTGCGTACCACGACGATCGCCCGCGCGCTTGGCGTCGAGGCTGTCGTCGCGGGGCACGTCGAAGCCGGACCGAAGCAACTTGTCATCGAGCCGTTGGGCGTCACCTACGGTAGCGACGATCTGCGGGTGCGTTGATTCAAGACGGCGCCGCCGGCGCGCGACGCAGACCCACCTACAATGGATCGCGACGGGCCTCCCCGCATGGGAAAGCGGCCAACCGGGTCAGGTGGGGAACCAAGCAGCCCTAACCGCGTACTCAGTGCCGGGGGTAAGGCTCGTCACTTCTTGGCAGCGCCTGCGCGCTTCTCTGGCGCAAACCACGACCCCCCATCACCCGATCGTCGGTGGAACCGCACCGACACCAGCCGGTAGCGCAACGCCATCGGACAGCGTCGGCGGCCCGCGCTCGTCGAGATGCATCGGGTCGCTGCCATGGTCCGGCGCGCGCCGTAGCGCAGCGTGCAGGTCCTTTGCCGTCATGCCGAGTGCCCAGAGGTGGCGGTGTGCCAGATTGTCCAGTGCCACGACGCGGGGCGCTGCCGGGCGATCGGTCACAGCGACGACTTCGTTCGCGCTGGCAATCATCGCAGCGTTCTCTCCCCGCCCTTGGAGCGCGGATCGGCGCCTGGCACCGCATCGAACTGAAGCGCCTTTGCACCACATGTTGCCGGCGAGCCGTGTCAGCCGCCCACGGCGGTGCGGCACCGCTTCAGCGGTCGGCCGCCCGTTCGAGGTCCGGTTCGATCAGTTCGCCGCGGCCGGTGATGAATGCCGCCCGGACATTGGCTTGCGCCTGCATCGCACGCACCAGGTCGCGGTAGCGGCGCAGTTGCGCGCGGTACGCGCCGAGCGCCTCGGGCTCGTGATTGAGCTTGTAGTCAAGTACCCACCACTGCACGACGTCGCCCCGCTCCGCTCCCGCTTCGTGGCAGGCCACCAGCCGGTCGATGCGCAGAATCTCGTCGCCGTCGCAAACCACCACTTCGTTGCCCGCCCAGCGCAGAGCGGAGCGGTCGAAGAACCGCCGGCACGGGGCACTGTTGAGGATTGCGCGCACGACCGAGACCACGCGCTCGGCCGCAACGGCCGGCGCACGCAATTCCTGCAACGCCGCGCGTGCCAGCCGGTCGAGGTCGGTATTCGGCACGGGGCCAGTGGCCCACTCAAGGACACGGTGCACCGCCTGACCGAGTCGCACCGCCAGATCGTCGACCAGTGCAGGCTGAGCGCGGCCGTTGTCGACGGCCGACGGCATCATCAGCGGTGGCAGTTCGCGCACGCTGCGCACGGCCTGCGCCGCCAGGCTCGCCGGTCCGACGGCCTGGGGCCGCGCCCGCGTGGCTACCACCGGCGCGAGCCACCGCCACCAGGAGTCCGCCGATGGCCTGTGCGGCTCGG
>CP070653.1:726333-731019 GCA_020354665.1 Burkholderiales bacterium | reverse complement strand
GCAGCCAGTGCCACGGGCCCGGTGTGCTCCCGAAGCGCCAGGTCGATCATCGCAGTGACCGCAAAGCGGCCTTTGGTGGTCAGACGCATCGAAACTCTCCTTTGACGTTTCGGCCTTCGATTGCCCGCGGATTCCGGCGTTGTGCACCGCAATCAGGTCCGAATCCCCTCCGGCGGTTGCCGGCAGATCCCGAGCAATTTGGTCAATTATAGCGGAAGCCGACTAATTTGGTCGGCAATGGCTCAGGAAGTTCCCGCCGACGGCTGCGAAAGCACGCCCAGCACGTGGTCGATCAGCCCGTCGCAAGCGGCCTCGACCAGATCGAGCACCTCGTCGAAGCCCCGGGCACCGCCGTGATACGGATCGGGAACGACCGGCTGCAGCGCCCTTGGCGCGAACGCCATCAGCCGCTGCAGCTTGCGCCGGTGCTCGGGCGGACAGTCCTCCTCGAGGGCCGCCAGGTTGTCCCAATCCATGGCCAGCAGCAGGTCGAACGTCTCGAAATCGCTCGGCTGGACCGGTCGCGCCCGCAGACCCGACAAGTCGTACCCGCGCTTTCGCGCATGCAGCTGGCTGCGCTCGTCCGGAGGCTCGCCCGCGTGCCAGTCAATGGTGCCCGCGGAATCGACCTCGACGACGCGATCCAGTCCGCGCTCGCGCAGCTTGTGGCGCAGCACGCCCTCGGCCGTCGGGCTGCGGCAGATGTTGCCCATACAGACCATCAGCACGCGCAGGCCCGCGGCACTCATCGGCCGGCCCCGGGCGGGCGCGAGCCGGCCGCGATCGGCACCACGTTGTCGTGGACCGTCGCTCCGAATGCCTGTTCGCGCAGCGCGGCGAGCTGGTCGCGCACGCGCGCAGCCTGCTCGAACTCGAGGTTGCGCGCGTGTTCAAGCATCTGCCGCTCGAGTTGCTGCATGCGCTTGCCGAGATCCTTCTCGCTCAAGGTCGCCACCTCGGCGGCGGCCACCGCCGCCTTCAGGTCGTCGCGGGCCGTCTTGTCGGAGACCACGCCGTCGATCAGTTCCCTGATCTGCTTGGTGATCCCGCGCGGCGTGATGCCCTGCTCTTCGTTGAACGCCAGTTGCTTGGCGCGACGGCGCTCGGTTTCGTCGAGGGCGCGCCGCATCGAATCGGTCATCCGATCGGCGTAGAGAATCGCCTTGCCGTTGACATGGCGCGCCGCGCGCCCGATCGTTTGGATCAGACTGCGCTCGGCGCGCAGGAATCCTTCTTTGTCGGCGTCGAGGATGGCCACCAGCGACACCTCGGGGATATCCAGGCCTTCGCGCAGGAGGTTGATGCCCACCAGCACATCGAAGGCGCCCAGCCGCAGGTCCCGAATGATCTCGACGCGCTCGACCGTGTCGACGTCGGAGTGCAGGTAGCGCACCTTGACACCGTTGTCGGCGAGGTAGTCGGTCAGCTGCTCGGCCATCCGTTTCGTGAGCGTCGTGATCAGCACGCGCTCGTGCTTTTCGACCTTGTCGCGGATCTCCTGCAGCACGTCGTCGACCTGATCGCTGGCCGGCCGCACTTCCACCTCGGGGTCGACGAGACCGGTCGGCCGCACGAGCTGCTCGACGACCTGGCTCGAGTGCTCTTGCTCGTATGCCGCCGGCGTGGCCGAAACAAAGACCGCCTGGTGCACCTTGCGCTCGAACTCCTCGAACTTCAGCGGCCGGTTGTCCAGCGCGCTCGGCAGGCGAAATCCGTAGTCGACCAGCGTCTGCTTGCGCGCACGGTCGCCGTTGTACATGCCGCCCAGCTGCCCGATCAGCACATGGCTCTCGTCGAGAAACATCAGCGCGTCGCCCGGCAGGTAGTCCACCAGCGTGGGCGGCGGCTCGCCGGGGGCGGCGCCCGACAGGTGCCGGCTGTAGTTTTCGATGCCCTTGCAGTGGCCCACCTCTTGCAGCATCTCCAGGTCGAAGCGGGTGCGCTGCTCGAGCCGCTGTGCCTCGACGAGCTTGCCGGCCGCGACCAGTTCATCGAGCCGTTCGCGCAGCTCCTGCTTGATGCCGTCAATGGCCCGCAGCACCTGCTCGCGCGGCGTCACGTAGTGGCTCGACGGATAGACGACGAAGCGGGGAATCTTCTGCCGCACACGGCCGGTCAGCGGGTCGAAAAGGGACAGCGATTCGACCTCGTCGTCGAACAGCTCCACGCGCAGCGCCAGCTCGGAGTGCTCGGCGGGGAAGACGTCGATCGTCTCGCCGCGCACGCGAAAGGTGCCGCGCGAGAACTCCGTCTCGTTGCGCCGGTACTGCATGCGGATCAGCTGCGCGATCAGGTCCCGCTGCCCGAGCTTGTCCCTGGCGCGCACGATCAGCCGCATCTGCGTGTAGTCCTCGGGCTTGCCGATGCCGTAGATCGCGCTGACGCTCGCCACCACGATCACGTCGCGCCGCTCGAGGATGCTCTTGGTCGCCGACAGTCGCATCTGCTCGATGTGTTCGTTGATCGAGCTGTCCTTCTCGATGTACAGGTCGCGCTGCGGCACGTACGCTTCGGGCTGGTAGTAGTCGTAGTAGCTAACGAAGTACTCCACCGCATTCTTCGGAAAGAAGTCGCGGAACTCGCTGTACAGCTGCGCGGCCAGCGTCTTGTTCGGCGCGAACACGATCGCGGGCCGACCGGTGCGTGCGATCACGTTGGCCATCGTGTACGTCTTGCCCGATCCGGTGACGCCGAGCAGCGTTTGAAACGCCAGTCCGTCTTCGATGCCCTCGACGAGCTGGGCGATCGCCGACGGCTGGTCTCCCGCCGGCGGGTAAGGCTGCAGCAGCTGGAACGGCGAGCCGGCGAAGGTCACGAATTCCCCGGGCAGATCGGGCCGATCGGTCGGGGGTGCCTCTGACACTTGTGCCATCGCTGTTTCGTCGCTCCTGCCGGAGAGGTTTGCCGGGTACGGAATCGGCGCCCGGATAAACTGTGAAGCGTAGCGCAGCGCATTGCACCCTGCTCGGCGCCAATGGCCGGCCCGGCCGCACACCTCCCGGAGTTTCTTGATGCCCCTGTTCGACGCCGTCGAGATGGCCCCCCGCGACCCGATCCTGGGGCTGACCGAGCAATTCGTTGCCGATCCGAACCCGAACAAGGTCAACCTCGGCGTCGGCGTTTACTACGACGAACAGGGCAAGTTGCCGCTGCTCGAGTGCGTGGCCGAGGCGGAGCGGCAGATGATGGCCGCGCCCAAGGCGCGGGGTTACCTGCCGATCGATGGCATCGCGGCCTACGACCAGGCGGTACAGGGCCTCGTGTTCGGGCCGGGCAGCGCGCCCGTGAAGGAAGGCCGCATCGCCACGGTCCAGACGCTCGGCGGCACCGGCGGCCTGAAGGTCGGCGCCGACTTCCTCAGGCGCGTCAAACCCAGCGCGAAGGTTCTGATCAGCGATCCGAGCTGGGAGAACCACCGGGGGCTGTTCACCAACGCGGGATTCGCCGTCGAAAGCTATCCGTACTACGACGCGCGCGCCCGCGACATCGACTTCGCCGGCATGCTGGGCGCGTTCGCGGCAGCGCCGGCCGGCACGATCGTCGTGCTGCACGCCTGCTGCCACAACCCGACTGGCTACGACCTGACGCCCGCGCAATGGACGCAGGTGGTGGCTGCGGTCAAGGCGCGGGGCCTCGTCGCCTTCCTTGACATGGCCTACCAGGGCTTTGGCGATGGCATCGCCGAGGATGGTGCCGTGGTCCAGCAGTTTCTTGCCGCAGGCGTCGACTTCTTCGTATCGACCTCGTTCTCCAAGAGCTTCTCCCTCTACGGCGAGCGCGTCGGCGCGCTGAGCGTGGTCTGTGCGAGCGCCGATGAGGCCGCACGGGTGCTCTCGCAGCTCAAAATCGTCATCCGGACCAATTACAGCAACCCGCCGACCCACGGCGCCCAGGTGGTGGCGACGGTGCTGAACACCCCTGCACTGCGCCAGCGGTGGGAGGAGGAGCTTGCGGCGATGCGGCTGCGCATCAAGCAGATGCGCGTCGCGCTAGTCGACAAGCTCAAGTCCGCCGGCGTCAAGCAGGACTTCAGTTTCATCACCCGTCAGAAGGGCATGTTCAGCTACTCGGGATTGAGCCGCGAGCAGATGCAGCGCCTGCGCAGCGAA
The DNA here is from genome assembly GCA_020354665.1 of Burkholderiales bacterium. Lineage (GTDB taxonomy): Bacteria > Pseudomonadota > Gammaproteobacteria > Burkholderiales > Burkholderiaceae_C. The sequence continues at coordinate 726,910 of CP070653.1, read as the reverse complement.
TTCGGTGTTTACGGCATCGACTCGGGTCGCATCTGCGTGGCCGCGCTGAACGGCCGCAACCTCGACGCCGTGGCTGCCGCCATCGCAAAGGTGCTCTGATCACTCCGCTTCGCCCGGTCGAGGGAGGCGTCCGCTCAGCGGTGACAGCCTGGCGATGCGGTCCCGGCACCCCCACGTGGCGGCGGTCGCCAAAGTGCGCCGATTTGTCGCGGAGATGCTCGCCTTCTCGATGCCGCAGTGCAGCATCGGGCGGCTAGATCGTCGAAAATCGAGGCTGAAGGTACGGACGACGGTCAGTTCATTGTGCGGACCGTCCAGTGTGGGTCGGCTGGGCCTTCTGCGCCGCGGCCGATCCGCGTTCGACGAGGAGAGCGCATGCTCTATCAGCTTTACGAGACCCAGCGCGCCTTGCTGAGCCCGTTCTCGGAGTTCGCGAGCGCGGCGGCGAAGCTCTACAACCACCCGCTCTCGCCGTTCGCGCACATGCCCCTGTCGCAGCGCATGTCGGCCAGCTTCGACCTGCTGCATCGGCTGGCCAAGGAGTACGAGAAGCCCGAGTTCGACATCCACACCGTGC
>CP070653.1:717432-726233 GCA_020354665.1 Burkholderiales bacterium | reverse complement strand
GTCGGCGGCAAGAACGCCAGCCTCGGCGAAATGATCTCGCAGCTCGCGAACTCCGGCGTCAACGTGCCGGGCGGGTTTGCCACCACGGCGCGCGCCTTTCGCGAGTTCCTTAGAGAGGGTGGCCTCGACCAGCGCATCAATCGGCGCCTCGCGGCGCTCGATACCGACGATGTCCGAGCACTGGCCGAGGCGGGTGCGGAAATCCGTGGCTGGGTGGTGGCGCAGCCGTTTCCGCCCGAACTCGAGGCGCAGATTCGCGCGCGGTTCGATCAGCTCAGTGCCGGACACCCTGGCGCGACTTTCGCGGTGCGTTCGTCGGCCACGGCGGAGGATCTGCCCGACGCATCGTTCGCCGGCCAGCAGGAGACCTTCCTGAACGTGCACGGCATCGACGAGGTGCTGCTGAAGGTCAGGGAGGTGTTCGCGTCGCTGTACAACGACCGCGCGATCAGCTACCGGGTGCACAAGGGCTTCGCGCACAGCGACGTTGCGTTGTCGGCCGGCATCCAGCGCATGGTGCGTTCGGACCTCGGCGCCTCCGGCGTGATGTTCACGATCGACACCGAAAGTGGCTTTCCCGACGTGGTGTTCATCACCTCAAGCTACGGCCTGGGCGAACCGGTGGTGCAGGGCGCGGTGAATCCCGACGAGTTCTACGTGCACAAGCCGATGCTCAAGGCCGGCAAGCTGCCGATCATCCGCCGCAACCTCGGGTCGAAGCTGATCAAGATGCAGTTCGCGAGCGACGCCGAACGCGCTGCCAGCGGCAAGCTGGTCAAGACGATCGACACGCCGCCCGAGCAGCGCAACCGTTACTCGTTGACCGACGCGGACGTGGTGCAGCTGGCCAAGTACGCCGTCGTGATCGAGGAGCACTACGGGCGGCCGATGGACATTGAGTGGGGCAAGGACGGCGCCGACGGGCACATCTACATCCTGCAGGCGCGGCCCGAGACGGTGAAGAGCCAAGCCGAAGGCAAGGTCGAGCACCGCTACCGGCTGAAGAGTCACGGTCCGGTGCTGGCCGAGGGTCGCGCGATCGGCCAGAAGATCGGTACCGGCATGGTGCGCGTCATCAACAGCCTCGCCGAGATGGACCGGGTGCAGCCGGGCGACGTGCTGGTCACCGAGATGACCGACCCGAACTGGGAGCCGATCATGAAGCGGGCCAGCGCGATCGTCACGAATCGCGGCGGGCGCACCTGCCACGCGGCGATCATCGCGCGCGAGCTCGGCATTCCGGCAGTGGTCGGGTGTGGCAACGCAACCGAGGTGCTCAGCGACGGCACGCTCGTCACGGTGGCGTGTTCCGAGGGCGACACGGGTTACATCTACGACGGGCTGGCCGAGACTGAAGTCAAGGACGTCGATCGCGGCGAGCTGCCGTACTGCCCGGTGAAGATCACGATGAACGTGGGCAATCCTCAGCTCGCGTTCGAGTTCGCGCAGATGCCGAGCGCTGGGGTCGGGTTGGCGCGTCTCGAGTTCATCATCAACAACAACATCGGCGTGCACCCCCGGGCGATCCTCGACTACCCCAACATCGATCCCGACCTGAAGAAGGCGGTGGAGTCGGTGGCACGCGGGCATGCCAGCCCGCGCGCGTTTTACGTCGACAAGCTCACCGAAGGCATCGCAACGATTGCAGCGGCGTTCTGGCCGCGGCCGGTGATCGTTCGGCTCTCGGACTTCAAGAGCAACGAATATAAGAAGCTGATCGGCGGCAGCCGCTACGAGCCGGAGGAGGAAAACCCGATGCTCGGCTTCCGCGGCGCGCTGCGGTATGTCAGCGAGGAATTCGCCGAGGCCTTTGCGATGGAGTGCGACGCGCTCAGGCGGGTCCGTAGCGACATGGGCCTGACCAACGTCGAGATCATGGTGCCGTTCGTGCGCACGCTCAAGCAGGCCGAGCGCGTCGTGTCAATGCTCGCCGAGCGGGGGCTCCGGCGTGCCGCGGCCGGCGGCACCGACGGGCTGCGCGTCATCATGATGTGCGAGGTGCCGAGCACCGCGATCCTCGCCGAGGAGTTCCTGCAGCACTTCGACGGCATGTCGATCGGCTCGAACGACCTCACCCAGCTGACGCTCGGGCTCGACCGAGATTCCGGGCTCGAACTGCTGGTGGCCGACTTCGACGAGCGCGACCCGGCAGTCAAGGCGATGATCTCGCGCGCGATCACCGCTTGTCGCGCGGTCGGCAAGTACGTCGGCATCTGCGGACAGGGCCCGAGCGACCACCCCGACTTTGCGCAGTGGCTCGCCCGCGAAGGCATCGAGTCGATTTCGCTGAATCCCGATTCGGTCATCGACACCTGGCGGTTGCTCGCCCAGCGCTGAGGCGCCGGCCGCGGGGCTTCAGACCATCCCGACGAACGGCCCCGCGAGGGGCCGTTTGCCATTCATGGCGCTCGCAACGGATTAGGGAAACACCTATCCGGATCCACCCGGATTCCGCAGAACTCGTCAGAGATCAGTAAGCCGGTACTCGAACAGTCGCCTCGTCATCCGGCAGGCGGACATGTTGGCTCTGCTCAACGTCGCACAACTGGTTCTCTACATTGCGTTGCTGGCACTGCTTGGCCAGGGCGTCCTTTACCTTCTGGCCGGGGCGAAGCGGCAGACCAATCTCTTTTACCAGCTGCTGCAGATCGTCTCCAAGCCCTTCACCGTGCCGGTGCGCAAGCTGACGCCGGCGAAAGTGGCCGACCGCCACGTGCCAGTGGTCACCTTCTTCCTGCTCGCGATCGCCTATGTGGTCGTGACCCTGGAGAAGATCAACCTGTGCCTGTCGTTGGGCGCCGGGGCCTGCCGTTGAACCTGCGCCACAAATGGTTCAGCCTGCGGGCCTGGGTATTGCTCGCGCTGGGCCGCCGCGGTGATGCCGAGCGGCTCTTTCGCGAAATGCTCAAGGCGTGTCCCGGTGACGCGCACGCGATGGCGAGCCTGGCCCACCTGCACGCGATGGCCGGCCGGCGCATCCAGGCCATTGATGCCTACCGGGAGCTGCTGGCGCTGCACCCCGACCAAGCCGCGGCGTGGTTCAACCTGGGCTTCCTGCTCGAAGAGCAGGAATCGTGGGCGCCCGCACTCGATGCGTTTAGACGAGCCACCGGCTTGGCTCCCGACCTCGACCGCGCCTGGTACGGGATGGGCCTCGTGCTGATCCGGCTCGGCCGCCTCGACGAAGCGGCCGCCGCGCTGAAGCGCAATACGCAACTGCAGCCGATGAGTCCGTACGGCTGGTACCAGCTCGCGCGCGTGCACGTCGATCGCAAGGAGCCGGACGAGGCCGTGAAGATCATCCGCCACCTGCGGGGATTCGAACCCAAGGTGGCCGCGCAGCTCGAGCGCGAAACCGGGCTGCTCGCGAACCGGGGAGGGCACTAGGTTTCGAGGGGAAGACGAACCGGCGAGGTTCGTCGTCGTTTGTGAAGGTGGCGCCGCCCCGGCCGGCAGGCAGGGTCGGGGATGGCGCCGATGTGCAAGGAGACGGGCGCCTCGAGCGTCCTTGGCAAGGGGAACGAGCGATGCAAGTGTCGGAAAACCATCGGCACTACTGGTCCAAGAACGTCAGGGTGACGGGGATCCTGCTGGCGATCTGGTTCGTAGTGACCTACGGCGTGGGCTACTTCGCCCGCGACCTCAATTTCACGTTCTTCGGCTGGCCGTTCAGTTTCTGGGTCGGAGCCCAGGGCGCGTTGGTCGTCTACGTACTCATCATCGGGTTCTATGCTCGCTACATGGGCAAGCTGGACCAAGAACACGGCGTTGCCGAGGAGGACTGACATGGCCGGCATGTTGGATCATGGCGCGGGTGCGTCGCGCGCCGACCATCGGGCCTTCAAGGCCCAGCTGAACAAGGTCTACGGGTGGTACACGGGCGGCTTCCTCGCGTTCATCATCGTGCTCGGGATTCTCGAGCAGCTGGGGTTGCCGAAGAATTGGATCGGGTTCATCTTCCTGCTTGCGACGGTGGGTCTGTATGCCGGCATCGGCATCATGAGCCGTACCACCGACGCGGCCGAGTACTACGTGGCCGGGCGGCGCGTGCCGGCGATCTACAACGGGATGGCCACCGGCGCCGACTGGATGAGCGCTGCGTCGTTCATCGGCATGGCCGGCACGTTGTACTTGACCGGCTACGGCGGCCTGGCGTTCATCATGGGTTGGACCGGTGGCTACTGCCTGGTGGCGCTGTTCCTCGCCCCGTACCTGCGCAAGTTCGGGCAGTTCACGATTCCCGACTTTCTCGGGGCGCGCTACGAGGGCAACCTGCCGCGCTTCATCGGCATCCTGGCGGCGATCCTGTGCTCGTTCACGTACGTGGTGGCACAGATCTACGGCGTCGGGCTGATTACCACGCGACTGACCGGTGTTGCGTTCGAGATCGGTATTTTCGTCGGCCTGGGCGGCATCCTGGTGTGCTCGTTCCTCGGTGGCATGCGCGCGGTCACGTGGACGCAGGTGGCGCAGTACATCATCCTGATCATTGCCTACTTGTCTCCCGTGATCTGGCTATCGGTGAAGCAGACGGGTGTGCCGATCCCGCAGGCGGTCTACGGCTACCAGCTGGAGAAGGTGACCCAGCTCGAGAACAAGATCAAGGCCGACCCGAAGGAGCAGGAAGTCGTTGCGATCTTCAAGAAGCAATCGGACGACCTCGCCGCGAAGCTGAAGGATCCGGCCGCCGCGCTCGCCGCGGACAAAGGCGCTGCCGAGCAGAAACTCGCCGAGCTGAAGAGTGCCAACGCGCCGCTGTCGGAGGTGCAGGCCGCCGAGAAGGCGCTTGATGCAGTGCCGAAGGACGTCGTTGCCGCGAAGGACTCTTGGACCAAGGCAAAGGCCGCGGCCGATGCGCGTGCCAGGCCGCTGGCCGGCATGGTGCCGCACGCGCAGGTTTTCGCTGGCGATCCCAGCGGCGACGAGGCGGCGCGCAAGGCGTTCGACACGTCGCGGCGTAACTTCCTGGCGCTGATCTTCTGCCTGATGGTCGGCACCGCTGCGTTGCCGCACATCCTGATGCGCTACTACACGACACCGTCGGTGAAGGAGGCGCGCGAGTCGGTGACCTGGTCGCTGTTCTTCATCTTCCTGCTGTACTTCACCGCGCCTGCGCTGGCGGTGCTCGTCAAGTACGAGATGTTCAGCCTGGTGGTGGGCACGCCGTTCGACAAGCTCCCCGAGTGGATCTCAGCCTGGAACAAGGTCGATCCCGCTCTGCTGTCGGTGACCGACGTCAACAAGGACGGCATCCTGCAGCTGGGCGAAATGCGGATCGGCGGCGACATCATCGTGCTGGCGACGCCGGCGATCGGCGGACTGCCCTACGTCGTCTCCGGGATGGTCGCCGCCGGCGGTCTCGCGGCGGCGCTGTCGACTGCCGACGGACTGTTGCTGACGATCGCCAACGCGTTGTCGCACGACCTGTACTACAAGATGATCGACCCCAACGCGACGACCGCGCGCCGGGTCACGATCTCGAAGGTCTTGCTGTTGGTCGTCGCGCTGGCGGCAGCAGGGGTGGCGTCGCAGAAACCGGCAGACATCCTGTTCCTGGTGTCGGCCGCCTTCTCGTTCGCGGCGGCAGCGTTCTTCCCGGCGCTGGTGCTCGGCGTGTTCTGGAAGCGCGCCAACAAGTGGGGCGCGACCCTCGGGATGATCGCCGGCCTGGGCACCACCTTCTACTACATGGCCACGACCCAGCCGTGGATGCGCGGCATCTTCGGTGTGACCAGCCCGATCGAACTGTGGTGGGGCATCCAGCCGATCTCGGCCGGCTTGTTCGGCGTGCCGCTGGGCTTCGCGGTGATCATCATCGTCAGCCTGCTGACCAAGGCGCCGGGGCGCGAGGTGCAGGAACTGGTCGAGCACGTTCGCTATCCGAACCTGCGACTGGCCAAGGCCTGATGCGAAAGGACTGGCACGCGCTCACCATTGAACGCTGAATAGCGACACGAATTGACCAGGAGCGGCAGCGCCGCTTGCTGGTCCGCGGCCCGCCGAGGCGACTCAGCGGGCCGCTTCCTTTGGCCGCTATAATTTACAGCTTTCCTTGCCACACCCGGCGTTCTATGTTCGGCTTTCAGCCGCGGCGGGGTGGCTTCCGACCGACGGAATCCCCAAGGAGAACCATGCGTCACTACGAGATCGTGCTGCTGATCCATCCGGATCAGAGCGAACAGGTTCCGGCCATGCTGGAACGCTACAAGAACCTGATCGCCAATGGCGGTGGCAAGGTGCACCGGGTCGAGGACTGGGGCCGGCGCCAGCTGGCCTACATGATCCAGAAGCTCGCGAAGGCGCACTACCTGTGCCTGAACATCGAGTGCGGCAAGGAGACGCTCGACGAGCTCGAAACCGGTTTTCGCTTCAACGACGCCGTGCTCCGGCACTTGACGGTGGCGAAGACAAAGGCCGAGACGACACCGTCGGTGATGATGAAGGCCGTCGAAAAGGAAGAGGCCCGCCGAGCGCCGCAGGAGGCGGCACCCTGAATCTGGCCAGCGGTGCCCACCGCAGTGAGCGACGATGAACCGGCTGGTTCTGACGGCGCAGGTGGCCGAACGCGGCGCGATGCGTTACACGCCCGCAGGCCTGCCGGCACTTGATCTCGGTCTTGCCCATGAGTCGGTCGTCGAGCAGGGAGGGCACGCGCGCAAGGTGTCGCTCAAGCTGCCGGCGCTGGCGATTGGCCCGATTGCGGACGAACTGGCCGGGCAGACCGTGGGATTCGAGGGTGTCTTTACCGGCTTCCTCGGGGCCCGGCGCAACGGCCGTGGCGTCCTGTTCCATCTGACGGCGATCGAGCCCGCAGGCTCGAAAGTCGGCAAGCTGCAACCCTCGCATTGATACAACGGAGAACTCGTCATGCCCCCACCCCGTGGCAAAGGTAGATTCGGCAAGGATCGCAAGCCCAAGCGCAGCCAGCAGTCGCTGTTGTTCAAGCGCAAACGTTTCTGTCGCTTCACCGTCGCCGGAGTCGAAGAGATCGACTACAAGGACGTTGATACGTTGCGCGACTTCATCGGCGACAACGGCAAGATCACGCCGGCGCGCCTGACGGGCACGCGCTCGTTCTACCAGCGGCAGCTGACCACCGCGATCAAGCGGGCGCGCTTCCTCGCGCTGCTGCCCTACACCGACCAGCACAAGGTCTGAGGGGAACCGTACGCCATGCAAGTGATCCTGCTAGAGAAGCTCGCCAACCTCGGCAATCTCGGCGACGTCGTCAAGGTCAAGGACGGCTATGCCCGCAACTTCCTGATCCCAACCCGCCGCGCACGGCGTGCGACCGAAGCCGCGCTGAAGGAATTCGAAGCCAAGCGTGCCGAGCTCGAGAAGGTGGCCACCGACAAGCTCGCCGTAGCGCAGGCGCTCGGCGAGAAGCTCGCTGGAATGACGGTGCGCATCACGCAGAAGGCCGGGGTCGACGGCCGCCTGTTCGGTTCGGTGACGAACGTGGATGTCGCTGAGGCTCTGGCCAAGCTGGGCCACACCGTGCCCAAGGCACAGGTCCGCATGCCCAGTGGTCCGCTGAAGACCGTCGGCGAGCATCTGGTGTCGGTGGTGCTGCACACCGACGTGGTGGTCGACCTGCCGGTAGCGGTGATCGCCGAGACCGAATAACAGCGTCGCAGCCGGCAGGGTCGGCGCTGCCGGCCCTTCGGTTTCTTCCGGGCCCGGCAAGATCCACCGGCCGCACACCGGATCTCCACAGGCTTGCACACAGCCGGGGTCACTCCAGACCCGTATCATCGTCGCCAGGCGACCTCCTGATGTCAGCAGTTCATTCGACTTCCGATGCGCCGAGCGCGCGCGACGACGAGGTTGCGCGGCTGCGCGTGCCGCCGCACTCGATCGAAGCCGAACAAAGCGTTCTCGGCGGGTTGCTGCTGGACAACTCGGCGTGGGACCGCGCCGGCGATGTGCTCAGCGAAAGCGACTTCTATCGCTACGAGCACAGGCTGATCTTCGGCGCGATCGTCAGCCTGGTCAACGCGTCCAAGCCGGCCGACGTGATCACCGTGTACGAGCACCTGCAGAGCCTCGGCAAGGCCGACGACTGCGGTGGGCTCGCCTACCTGAATGCGCTGGCCCAGAGCGTACCGAGCGCGGCCAACCTGCGTCGCTATGCCGAGATCGTTCGCGAGCGCGCGATCCTGCGCAAGCTCGTTGCGGCGAGCGACGAGATCGCCACGATTGCCTTCAATCCGCAAGGCCGGCCGGTGCCTCAGATCCTCGACGAGGCCGAAAGCAGGATCTTCAGGATCGGCGAGGAGGGCGCACGCGCTCGACAGGGCTTCAAGCCGATCGATCAGCTTGTGGTGCAGTTGCTCGACCGCGTGAACGAGCTGGCCGAAAACGGCGCCGAGGAGGTCACGGGCGTACGCACCGGCTTCTACGACCTAGACCGGATGACCGCCGGCCTGCAGAAGGGTGACCTGATCGTACTTGCAGCGCGCCCGTCGATGGGCAAGACCGCACTCGCGATCAACATCGGCGAGCACGTGGCCGTCAGCGAGGGCCTGCCGGTCGTCGTGTTCTCGATGGAAATGGGTGCAGCGCAGCTGGCGCTGCGGATGGTCGGATCGGTCGGCCGCATCGACCAGAGCCGCCTGCGCACGGGCGCACTGCGCGACGACGAATGGGGCCGTCTGTCCGAGGCAGTGGACAAGCTCGGCAAAGCGAGTGTGTTCATCGACGAGAGCCCCGCGCTGACACCGGGTGAGGTCAGGGCGCGGGCGCGTCGAATGGCCAGGCAGTTCGGTGGCACGCTCGGGCTGATCATCGTCGACTACCTG
>CP070653.1:712504-717332 GCA_020354665.1 Burkholderiales bacterium | reverse complement strand
GCGACGACGTCGGTGTCGGTGCGCGTGCGTCCGACCCATTGGCGCAGGTGCTCGAGGTCGATGGGAGTTTGCATGGTCGATGCCTTTGAGGATGCGGGGGGATGCGACGGCCGATCGTCGCACGGCCTTGGCTGCGATCGCTACCGAGAATCGCACCCATCGGCGTCAGCGGTCGGCGGCGCCGGCACGGCACGGCCCGTAGACTCCCGGCGCCATGCCGCCGCTTGCCCTTGCGCTCGTGATCGCCGCCGCGCTGCTGCACGCGCTGTGGAACATCGCCGCCAAGAAGGCCGGCGGCGGCGCGCACTTCATGCTGATTGTCGCGGTGACGGTCGTCGTGCTGTGGTCACCGGTGGGGCTGTGGTTCGCGTGGCACGCGATCCCGCACTGGGGACTTGCCGAATGGGGCGCCGTCGCCGCCAGCGCCGCCGTGCACGTGGTGTACTTCAGCACGCTGCTGGCCGGCTACCGCGCCGCGGATTTGACGGTGGTCTATCCGGTCGCGCGCGGCACCGGGCCGCTGTTGTCGTCCATCGGCGCGGTGCTGCTGCTCAGCGAGTCAATGGGCGCCGGCGGCGCGGCCGGCGTGATCGCCATTGCGCTCGGCGTGTTCCTGATTGCTGGCGGGCCCGGGCTCACGCGGCGGGCGCGCGACCCGGCCCAGCGCCACCGCGTCGCGCTCGGCATCGGCTGGGGTTCGGCGACCGGTGCGGCGATCTGTGCCTACACGCTGATCGATGGCTACGCGGTCAAGGTGTTGTTGATCTCGCCGATCCTGGTCGACTGGATGGGTCATGCGTTGCGCGTGCCGCTGATGCTGCCGGCGTCGCTGCGCGACCGCGCGGGCTTTCGCCCGGCACTGCACAGCCAGTGGCGGCATGCACTGGTCGTGGCGCTGCTGAGCCCGCTCGCCTACGTGCTGGTGCTGTACGCGGTGACGATCGCGCCGCTGTCGCACGTTGCGCCCGCGCGCGAGGTGTCGATGCTGTTCGCCGCGCTGATCGGCGGCCATCTGCTTGGCGAGGCTGACCGCGCTTGGCGGTTGCTGGGTGCAGCCTGCATCGCCGGCGGCGTGGTTGCGCTGGCTCTCGGCTGACGCTGCGGCTGGGCAGGCGTGGCCGCGAGCCGCGCTGCGTCGTGGGGCTGCGCGTCAGCCTGCCGTCGAGGTGGGGGCGGCCCTCAACCAATCGAGAGCCAGTGTCGCCGCGTGTTGAAGGTGACGCTCGGCCGTTTCGCTGAGCGCGGCGCCGAGTTCGAAGCGCTCGCCTTCGATGGCGAGTTGCCAGGCGGCGGGCGGTGCGTGGCCCAGCACTTGCCAATAGACGTCGAGCAGCGCCTGCGGGCGCAATGCATGCGTGGTCCATTCCGGCGCTGCGCGCGAACCGGTGGGCTCGATCTGGCGAAGGCTTGCGCCGCGCACCGCGCCGGGCAGCGCGGCATCGACGAAGAGCACGGCGCGGCGTCCTTCGAGGTCGACGACGTGCTCGATCTGCAGCTGGAAGTCGGTGATCAGCTCGACCTCCCCGGACCGCTCGGCGCCTGCGCCGCGCAGCGCGTCGAGCAGCGCCGACCCCAGTGCGTCGTCGCCCCGACCGGGGTTGCCGACGGCGATGACGAGGACCGGCGCCGTCATGCGGCCGTGCGCTCGAACTGCCCGTCGCTACCCCGGCTCACGCAGTCGATGGCCTGCCCGGCAGCGTCCACCAGCGTGACCTGCAGCGGCATGCGGCCCAATGCGTGCGTGGCGCAACTCAGGCAGGGGTCATAGGCGCGGATCGCGACCTCGATATGGTTGAGCAGGTTCTCGGTCACTTCACGGCCGTCGAACTCGTCGCGCGCGACCGCCCGCACGGCCTCGTTCATGGCCTGGTTGTTGTGGGTCGTGGCGACGAGCAGGTTGCACCGCGTGATGAGGTCGTCGTCGCCGATCGTGTAGTGGTGGATCAGCGTGCCACGCGGTGCTTCGATCACGCCCACGCCTTCGCGCCGTGCCGGCCGGTCGGCGGGCAGCGGCGCCGTCAATTCGTCGAGCAGTGCCGCTTCGTCATCGAGCAGCTGTGCGATCACCTCGATCGCGTGCAGCATCTCGATCATGCGCGCCCAGTGGTAAGCCAGCGTGGCGTGGACGACGCCGCCGGCGACGAACTGGCCGCGCCTTGCTTCGGCCCGCGGCGTCGGGATGAAGTCGCAGTTCTGCACGCGCGCGAGCGGACCGACGCGGTACCAGCCGGCCTCGCGGCCAAGCGCGCGCAGGTACGGAAACTTCATGTAGCTCCACGGCCGCGTCTCTTCCTCGATCACGTCGAGATAGCGCTGCACGTTCGCCGCGTCGAGTATCACGTGGCCATGGGCATTGCGCACGCGCAGCGCACCGTCGTACAGGTCCATTGCGCCGTCGGCCCGCACGATCGACAGCAGCGATGACTCGAAGCTGCCGAAGCGCTCGTACCGCGGCTGGTTGCGGGCATACAGCGAGGCCGCCAGATCCACCGCACGCTCGCACCAGTCGATCATCTGTGGCAGCTGCGCCGCAAGATCGTCTCGCTCGTCGCGGCTGAGCCGGCGGTTCACGCCGCCAGGCACCGAACCGGTGCCGTGCACGCGCTTGCCGGCCGTCAGACGGATCACCTCCTGGCCGTACCGGCGCAGCAGCACGCCCTGGCGCGCGATCTCGGGATGCGCGGCGGCGACTTCGGCGATGTTGCGCCGGCTCGCGTCGCTGTCGAAGCCGAACAGCAGGTCGGGCGACGACAGGTAGAAGAAGTGCAGCGCGTGCGATTGCATGATCTGCCCGTAGTGCATCAGCCGGCGCATCACCTCGGCGGTGCGTGGAATGGCGCCGATACCGAGTGCCACGTCCAGCGCCTTGCTCGCCGCGAGGTGGTGCGAAACCGGGCAGATGCCGCACAGTCGTTGCACCATCACCGGCACTTCCCAATAGGGCCGGCCTACGATGAAGGCTTCGAAGCCGCGGAACTCGACGATGTGCAGCCGCGCCTGGTGCACGCGGTTGTGCTCGTCGAGCAGCAGCGTCACTTTCCCGTGCCCCTCGACACGCGATAGCGGGTCGATCGCGACGCGGCGCAGCCTCTCGGGGTGCGATGCGGTTTCCAGCTCAGTCATAACGGATGAGTCCTGCGCTCAGGTGGGGCATTCGCCCCTCGATCAGCGCGGTCAGGAACGACCAGATCGCGTCGGCGCTCGGCGGGCAACCCGGCAGGAAGTGGTCGACAAGCACCACTTCGTGGATCGGGTGCACGTGGGCCAGTGGCAGCGGCAGCTCGGGATCGTTCGGCACCGCGCTGGCTGCGCTCAGCCCGGGCCGGTCGCGGTAGATGTCGGTGAGCAGCGCCCCGACGTCGAGCGCATTGCGCTGCGCGGGCAGGCCGCCATTGATCGCGCAGGCGCCGACTGCCACCAGCACCTTGCAGCGCGCGCGGAACTCGCGCAGCACGTGCACGTTCTCGGCGTTGCACAGGCCGCCTTCGATCAGCCCGACATCGCAATCGCCGCAATGCTTGAGGTCGGTGAACGGACTGCGGTCGAAGTGCACGTGGTCGACCAGCGTGAACAGCCGTTCGTCGATGTCCAGCAGCGACGTGTGGCACCCGAAACAGCCCGCGAGGGACACGGTGGCGACGCGCAACTTCCCCGCCGGCGCGCTGCTCGGCGACTCATCTGGTGTCATCGTCGGTATCCGTAGGCAGCGAAGGGCCGGCCGGCAGCGGCGCGACATCGAACGGGCGCTGTCCGATCGGCACGGCGAATCCGCGCCGCTTGGGCAGGATCGCGCCCACCGGGCAGACCTCGGCAGCGAAATCGCTCGCCTCGAAGGCGCTGTCGCCGAGCAGTCCGCTCGGCGAATTCACGATCAGGTGCGAGGCGATGCCGTGGCCGCCGATCGCAAACACGTCCTTGCCGTCGATCTCGCGGCTCGCGCGCACGCACAGCTTGCACAGGATGCAGCGGTTCAAGTCGAGCCACATGTCGGGGTGGCTCGCGTCGACCGGTCGGTGCGGATAGAACTCCTCGAACTCCGGCCCGTGCATTCCGACCTGGTAGGCCGAGGCCTGCAGCCGGCAGGCGCCGCTCTTCTCGCAGCTCGGGCAGAAGTGGTTGCCCTCGATGAACAGCAGCTGCACCAGCAGGCGCCGCTTGTTGTCGAGTTCGGCCGTGCGGTTCTCGACCACGAGGCCCGGCGTTGCCCGCGTCGTGCAGGCAGCGGCCAAATGCCCGTCGACCCTGACCGTGCAGAGGCGGCAGGCGCCGCTCTGTCCGAGCCGTGGGTGCCAGCACAGATGCGGCACGTGCTGTCCGGCTCGCGTCGCCGCCGCCATCAGCGTGTCGCCGCCCTCGAACGGCACCGCGACACCGTCGAGCATGAAGGCGTTCACCCGTAACGCTCCAGATGGGCCAACGGATCGTCGCGGCCGGTGACCCGTCGGGCGGGCCCCAACTCGGCGTCCAGGTCGAACGCCGGCACGAAGTGCGTCGCATGCAACCTGCGCTCGTAGGCGGCGCGGAAGCGCATCAGCGTATCGCGCAGCGGGTTCGTCGCGGTGGCGCCGAGGCCGCAATGGGTCGTCCCGTGCAGCAACCCCTGCAGCTCGTCGAGCTCGGCTTCGTCGAACAGCGAGCCATAGCCGGCGGCAAGCTTGTCCATCCTGCGCACGACAAGCTCGGTGCCGATGCGGCAGGGCGTACAGAACCCGCAGCTCTCGTGTGCAAAGAAGTGGGCAAAGCCGCGCGCGACTTCGAACATGTCGCGGCGATGGTCGAAGACCATGAAGGCCCCCGCAGTGGGCACATCCTCGAAGCCGATGCGGCG
>CP070653.1:708595-712404 GCA_020354665.1 Burkholderiales bacterium | reverse complement strand
TGATCGGCGAGGCCGGCGTCAGCACGGCTTGCGGCGGATGGCTTCGCAGCGCCGTACGACGACGCGTCAGCCGGCACGCGACAGCCCACCGTCGGGCACGCCGAGCTTCTTGAGGAAGAACACCATCGGGCACGCGTTGGTGAATCCGAACTGGAACAGATTGAAGCCGACAAAGGCGGTAAACGCTAGCCACCAGTGGCTGACGAATAGCGGCGAGGCCTCGATGCCGAGGGTCAACGAGGCGAGGATGAACAGGCCCGCGATGATGCGGATGTAGCGTTCGATGGTCATGGCAAAGCTCCTTGTGAAGTTTCAGGTTGCAGAAGATTCGTAGCGGCGCCGATACGCCGCGTAATACAGGACCGGAATCACGACCAGCGTGAGCAGCGTCGAAACCAGGATGCCGAAGATCAGCGCAACGGCCAGGCCGTTGAAGATCGGGTCGTCGAGGATGAAGAACGCACCGATCATTGCGGCGAGCGCAGTCAGCGCGATCGGCTGCGCTCGCACGGCGGCCGACTGCACGACCGCCTGCTTGAACGCCATGCCGCGCGCGGTCTGCAGCTCGATGAAGTCGACCAGCAGAATCGAGTTGCGCACGATGATGCCGGCCAGCGCGATCATCCCGATCATCGACGTCGCGGTGAACTGCGCGCCGAGCAGCGCGTGCCCCGGCATCACGCCGATCACCGTGAGCGGGATCGGCGCCATGATCACGAGCGGCGTCAGATAGCTCCTGAACTGCGCGACCACCAGCAGGTAGATCAGCACCAGCCCCACCGCATAGGCGGCGCCCATGTCGCGGAACGTCTCGTAGGTGACCTGCCATTCGCCGTCCCACTTGATCGCGTATTGGCGAAACGGGTCGCTCGGCTGCCTGATCCAGTACTCGCCCAGCTCACCCGCGCCGGGCAGCATCGCCTCGGCCAGCTTCGGCCGGATCGCGAACAGTCCGTACAGCGGCGAGTCGAGCTTGCCAGCCATGTCGCCGAAAACGTAGCTCACGTGCTGCAGGTCTTTCGTGTACAGCGGCTTGTCGATCACGCCGCGCTCGACGCGCACGAGCTCGCTCAGCGGCACCAGCTGGCCGTTGGCCGCGCGCAGCGGCAGCGCGAGCAGGGCATCTAGGCCGACCTGCGCATCGCGTGGCAGCTGCAGCCGCACCGGCACGGGGTACTTGCTCTGCTGGTCGTGCAGGTAGGCCGCGTCGGCGCCACTGAGCGCGCCCTGCACCGTCTGCGCCACCGTGGCCACCGGAATGCCGAGCGATGCGGCGCGCTGCCGCTGCACGCGCAGGAAGGCCCGCGGCGCGTCCTCCTTCAGCGATGTGTCGATCGCGACGATGTCGGGGGTGGCGGCGAACGCCTTCTCGATGCGCCGCGCCAGTTGCTGGCGCCCGGCCTCGTCCGGGCCATAGACCTCGGCCAGCAGCGGGCTCATCACCGGCGGTCCCGGCGGTACTTCGACGACCTTGATGCGCGCGCCGTGCGCCGCGGCGATCTTCTGCAGATCGGGGCGCAGCCGCGTCGCGATCGCGTGGCTCTGCTCGTCGCGATCCTTCTTGTCGACCAGGTTGATTTGCAGGTCCCCCTGCTCGGCATCGGCGCGCAGGTAGTACTGGCGCACCAGCCCGTTGAAGGTGATCGGGCTCGCGGTGCCGGCGTAGCCCTGCAGGTCGCGTACCTCGGGCTGCCGGGCGAGAAAGGCGCCCATCTCGTGCAGCGCGGCGCTGGTGCCTTCGAGCGGCGTGCCGGCAGGCATCTCGACCACCACCTGGAACTCGCTCTTGTTGTCGAACGGCAGCATCTTCAGCACCACCCACTCGACCAGCGCGAGTCCGACCGACAGCATCAGCGCCGCGAGGATTCCCGCGAGCAGCAGCCAGCGCTTGCGCGCGCTGTCGAGGAACGGCATCAGCAGCTTGCCGAACAGCGCCGGCAGCTGGCGCGCCAGCCCCTTCGGCTCGTGGTGCATGGCGCCGCTGTCGTCGTGCGCCTTCATAAGCTTGAGTGCAAGCCACGGCGTCACGGTGAACGCGCTCGCGAGCGAGAGCGCCATGCCGAGGCTGGCGTTGATCGGGATCGGGCTCATGTACGGGCCCATCAACCCGGTCACGAACGCCATCGGCAGCAGCGCGGCGATCACCGTCAGCGTCGCGAGAATGGTCGGGCCGCCGACCTCGTCGACCGCCACGGGGATGATTGAAGCGAGCGACTTGCCAGGTTCGAGCTGCTGGTGGCGATGAATGTTTTCGACGACGACGATCGCGTCGTCCACCAGAATGCCGATCGAGAAGATCAGTGCGAACAGGCTCACCCGGTTGAGCGTGAAGCCCCAGGCCCAGGACGCGAACAAGGTGGCTGTCAGCGTCAGGATCACCGCCGCGCCGACGATCACCGCCTCGCGCCGGCCCAGCGCCAGCCCGACGAGCACGATCACCGAGCCGGTTGCGAACGCGAGCTTCTGGATCAGCTTGTTGGCCTTCTCGGCGGCCGTTTCGCCATAGTTTCGCGTGACCGTCGCGCTGATGCCTTCCGGGATCACGGTGTTACGCAACTCGTCGATGCGCACACGCGCCGCAGCGGCGACGTCGACCGCGTTCTCGCCCGGCTTCTTGGTCAGCGTGATCGTCACTGCGGGGTAGACCTGCCCGCTCTGCGGCGAGCCGGACGTGCCCACGGTGCCGTCCGCTCCTGGCGCGCTGCCCGGTGTGAACCAGACGTAGCGCTGCGGCTGCGCGGCGCCGGCCTCGACCCGGGCGACCTCGCGCAAATAGACTGGCCGGCCATTGCTGACGCCGACCACGAGGTCGCCGACCTCGTCGGCCGAATGCAGGAACTCGCCGGTTTCCACCGCGAGCATCTGGCCGCTGCCGGGTTGGGCGACGGCGCCGGCAGGCATGCCGAGGTTGGCCGCCGCGAGCGTTTGCTTGAGCCGCATCACGTCGACGCCGCGTTCGCGCAGGCGGCTGGGCTCGAGCGTGACCTGCACGACGCGGCCCGGACCACCGATCGTCTGCACTTCGCGGCTGCCCGGCACGCGCTTGAGCTCGGCCTCGACCGTCGCGGCCACGCGCTCGAGGTCCTGCGCCGGGCGCGCGTCGCCCGCCCACAGCGTCACCGCAAACACCGGCACATCGTCGATGCCCTTGGGACGCACGATCGGCGTCAGCGGCCCCAGGTCGCGTGGCAGCCAGTCCTGGTTGGCGTTGAGCACGTCGTAGACGCGTACCAGCGCATCGGTGCGCGGCACGCCGACCTTGAACTGCACCGTCAGCACCGCCAGACCGGGGCGCGCGACCGAATACGTGTGCTCGATGCCTTGAATCTGCGAGAGCACCTGCTCGGCCGGACGCGCGACCATGTTCTGCACGTCGGCACTGCTCGCGCCGGGAAACGGGATCAGCACGTTGGCCATCGTGACGTTGATCTGCGGCTCTTCC
This sequence comes from Burkholderiales bacterium, assembly GCA_020354665.1. GTDB lineage: Bacteria > Pseudomonadota > Gammaproteobacteria > Burkholderiales > Burkholderiaceae_C. Next base: position 708,962 of record CP070653.1, on the reverse strand, counting down.
TCGCGCGGCGTCACCAGCACGGCAAACAACCCAAGCAGCAGCGCGACCAGCGCGAGCAGCGGCGTGATCGCGTTGGCCTGGAACGCGCGCGCCAGTCGGCCGGACATGCCCAGCGGCGCGCCGCTGGGCACGCCAGCGGTCGTCGGATCAGCCGTCTGGCTCATCGCGCGATCCTCATTGCGCCGCCGGCACCGCGCCGGCAAGGCCAGCCGTCACCGGATCGGTCGCGACGCGGTCGCCGGGTCGGAGTCCGGCGAGCACTTCGACGTCCTTACCCAGGCTCGCCCCGGTGCGCACCGGGCGCAGCACGAAACGCCCGTTCTGCACGACGTAGACCGCGGTCAGTTCGCCGCGCTGGAGCACCGCC
>CP070653.1:696801-708495 GCA_020354665.1 Burkholderiales bacterium | reverse complement strand
GCCGACGATGCGGCCAGGGCCGCGATTTTTGGTCGCATAGAATTTCCAGCAACCTCCTCAACGACCAAGCGCTCCGCGCGGAGCTGCATGTCATGTATCAGCACATCAAGGTGCCCCAGGGCGGGCAGAAGATCACCGTCAACAAGGACTTCTCGCTCAACGTGCCGGACCAGCCGGTGATTCCGTTCATCGAGGGCGACGGCACCGGCTTGGACATCACGCCGGTGATGCTCAAGGTCGTCGACGCGGCCGTGCACAAGTGCTACGGCGACAAGCGCAGGATCCACTGGATGGAGGTCTTTGCCGGCGAGAAATCCATCAATTTGTACGGTCCGGACGTCTGGCTGCCCGAAGAGACATTGCAGGCCGTGCGCGAGTACGTCGTGTCGATCAAGGGGCCTTTGACCACGCCGGTGGGCGGCGGCATCCGGTCGCTCAACGTGGCGTTGCGGCAGGAGCTCGACCTCTACGTCTGCCTGCGCCCTATCCAGTACTTCAAGGGCGTGCCCAGCCCCCTCAAGGAGCCAGAGAAGACCAACATGGTCATCTTCCGCGAGAACTCGGAGGACATCTACGCGGGCATCGAATGGGAGGCGAAGAGCGAAAGGGCACGCAAGGTCATCAAGTTCCTGAGGGAGGAAATGGGAGTCACCAAGATCCGCTTCCCAGAAACGTCGGGCATCGGCATCAAGCCCGTGTCGATCGAGGGGACCGAGCGGCTCGTGCGCAAGGCGATCCAGTATGCGATCAACAACGACAAACCGAGTGTGACCCTCGTGCACAAGGGCAACATCATGAAGTTCACCGAAGGGGGCTTTCGCGACTGGGGCTACGCGCTCGCGCAGCGCGAGTTCGGCGCGCAGCCGATCGACGGCGGCCCATGGTGCAAGTTCAAGAATCCGAAGTCCGGCAAGGAGATCGTCATCAAGGACGTGATCGCCGACGCCTTCTTGCAGCAGATCCTGCTCCGCCCGGCCGAGTACTCGGTGATCGCGACGCTCAACCTGAACGGCGACTACATCTCGGATGCGCTCGCGGCGCAAGTGGGCGGCATCGGGATTGCCCCCGGGGCCAACCTGTCCGATACGGTGGCAATGTTCGAGGCTACGCACGGCACCGCGCCGAAGTACGCGGGCAAGGACTACGTCAACCCCGGCTCCGAGATCTTGTCCGCGGAGATGATGTTGCGCCACATGGGCTGGCGGGAAGCCGCCGACCTGGTGATCGCCTCGATGGAACGCGCGATCCTGAGCAAGAAGGTCACCTACGACTTCGCGCGCCTGATGCCAGGCGCCACCCAGGTTTCGTGCTCCGGCTTCGGCCAGGTCATGATCGAACACATGTAAGCGCCTGGTCGCGCCACGAAGAAAGCCCGCCGGATGGCGGGCTTTTTCTTTTTCGTTTCGAATTCCGGTCTCAGGGGGCAGCGCTTGATCCCGCGCTGTCCGCGCCGTCCGTGGTGCCCTGACTGGCTCGCCCGCCGGGCTGTGCCGGTATCGCGCGAATGTTCTGGGCCAAGTTTCCCTTCGGGCCCTGCACCAGATCGAAGCTGACCCGGCCGCCGGGCTTCAACGTGCGAAAACCCTCCATCTGGATTGCGGAAAAGTGGGCGAAGACGTCCCCCCCTCCTTCCTCGGGCTCGATGAATCCGAATCCCTTGGCATCATTGAACCACTTGACCGTGCCGAACATCATCTGCCACCTCCACCCCAAGCTGTCGCGCCGGAAATTCTGGTGCTCGGCTCGACGGGGTGTCAATGCCGGCTTCCCGGGGGACGCCACGCGGAGCGTTGCAATCGGTGGCGCGGCCGGCGAATCCCGTACGGGTTGGCGTGGCTTCGCACTGCAGGCATGTTGTGCAGCGGTGAGTGACTCTCGCGACCGTCACGCAACGGGAAGAAGTCAAGTCGATAGAATGATTCCATGCCGGATACGCCCGTCCCCCCGCCCCGCAAACCGAGCGTCGGACCCCGTCGCGAAGGGGGGCAGGGAGCGGTCGTCGCCGAGCGCAAGACACAGAAGACTCAGCCGCCCCGCATGTACCAGGTCGTCATGCTCAATGACGACTACACACCGATGGAGTTTGTCGTGATGGTTCTGCAGGAGTATTTCAAGCGCGACCTGGAGACAGCGACCCAGATCATGCTGAAGATTCATCATGAGGGCCGCGGTGTCTGTGGCGTCTACACCAAGGACGTCGCGGCAACCAAGGTCGAGTTGGTGCTGGCTGCCGCCAAGCGGGCAGGGCACCCGTTGCAGTGCATTATGGAGGCCGCATGATTGCGCAAGAGTTGGAAGTCAGCCTGCACATGGCGTTCGTGGAGGCGCGACAGCAGCGGCACGAGTTCATCACCGTCGAGCACCTGCTGCTGGCGCTCCTGGACAATCCGTCCGCGGCCGAGGTGCTGCGCGCCTGCGCGGCCAACATGGACGACCTGCGCAAGAATCTGACGCAGTTCATCAAGGAGAACACGCCCACCGTCGGCGGCAGCGACGAAGTCGACACCCAGCCCACGTTGGGGTTCCAGCGCGTGATCCAGCGCGCGATCATGCACGTGCAGTCCACGGGCAGCGGCAAGAAAGAGGTCACCGGTGCCAACGTGCTGGTGGCGATCTTCGGCGAGAAGGACTCCCACGCGGTCTACTACCTGCACCAGCAGGGCGTCACGCGCCTGGATGTCGTCAACTACATCGCGCACGGGATCAAGAAGTCGGAGCCGCCCGAACCGACCAAGTCGAGCGAGAGCGGCGGCACGGAAGCCGAGAAAGAGGAGGCTGCCGAGGGCAAGGGTTCGCCGCTGGACCAGTTCACGCAGAACCTCAACCAGCTGGCGCGCGAAGGAAAGATCGATCCGCTGATCGGGCGCGAGGCGGAGGTCGAGCGGGTGATCCAGGTGCTGTGCCGGCGTCGCAAGAACAATCCGCTGTTGGTCGGCGAGGCGGGCGTCGGCAAGACGGCGATCGCCGAAGGCCTCGCATGGCGGATCACCCAGAACGAGGTCCCCGAGGTGCTCGCCCACTCGACGGTCTACACGCTGGACATGGGCGCGTTGCTGGCCGGCACCAAGTACCGCGGCGACTTCGAGCAACGCCTCAAGGGCGTTCTCAAACAGCTGAAGAATGAACCGGGCGCCATCCTGTTCATCGACGAGATTCACACCCTGATCGGCGCAGGCGCCGCTTCGGGCGGCACGCTGGACGCGAGCAATCTGCTCAAGCCCGCGCTTTCCAGCGGCACGATGAAGTGCATCGGTGCGACGACGTTCACCGAATATCGCGGCATCTTCGAAAAGGATGCAGCCCTGTCCCGCCGCTTCCAGAAGGTCGACGTCGTCGAACCGTCGATCGAGCAGACGATCGAGATCCTGAAGGGCCTGAAGTCGCGCTTCGAGGAGCACCACAACGTCAAGTACGCGCTGGGGGCCCTGCAGGCGGCGGCCGAGCTCTCGGCCAAGTACATCAACGACCGTCACCTGCCGGCCAAGGCGATCGACGTGATCGACGAGGCCGGCGCGGCCCAGCGCATCCTGCCGAAGAACAAGCAGAAGAAGACGATCACGCGCGCGGAGGTCGAGGACATCGTCGCCAAGATCGCGCGCATCCCGCCAGCGTCGGTTTCGACCGACGACCGCAGCAAGCTGAAGAGCCTGGACCGCGACCTGAAAGCCGTGGTGTTCGGTCAGGACGAAGCCATCAATGCACTGGCCGCGGCGATCAAGATGGCACGCTCGGGGCTCGGCAAACCCGACAAGCCGATCGGCTCGTTCCTGTTCAGCGGCCCCACCGGCGTGGGCAAGACCGAGGTCGCCAAGCAGCTCGCCTACGTGCTGGGCATCGAGCTGATCCGCTTCGACATGTCCGAGTACATGGAACGCCACGCGGTCAGCCGCCTGATCGGTGCCCCGCCCGGGTACGTGGGCTTTGACCAGGGCGGACTGCTCACCGAGGCGGTCAGCAAGAAGCCGCACGCGGTGCTGCTGCTCGACGAAATCGAGAAGGCGCACCCCGACGTGTTCAACGTTCTGCTGCAGGTCATGGACCACGGCACGCTGACCGACAACAACGGCCGCAAGGCGGATTTCCGCAACGTCATCATCATCATGACGACCAACGCGGGCGCCGAGACGATGAACCGGGCCACGATCGGTTTCACGACGCAGCGCGAGCCCGGTGACGAGATGGCCGATATCAAGCGCCTGTTCGCGCCGGAGTTCCGCAACCGGCTCGACGCGATGGTCAGCTTCAAGGCGCTGAACGAGGAGATCATCCTGCGGGTGGTCGACAAGTTCCTGCTGCAACTCGAGAGCCAGCTGGCGGAGAAGAAGGTCGAGGTCACGTTCACCGACGACCTGCGTCACCACCTGGCCAAGAAGGGCTTCGACCCGCTGATGGGCGCGCGCCCGATGCAGCGCCTGATCCAGGACACGATCCGCCGCGCGCTCGCCGACGAGCTGCTGTTCGGCCGGCTGGCCGACGGTGGACGCCTGACGGTCGGCATCGACGAGGCCGGCGAAATCAAGCTCGATATCGAGCCCAAGAAGAGCGACAAGCCCAAGGCCGAACCCGCCACGGCTTGAGGTTCGGTGCGGCGGCGGGGCGGCGCCTGCGGCCGACCCGGGCTGCACGGGCGCCGCGCGGGCCGCGGGCGAGTCGCTCAGTTCGCTGCAGGATCCTGACGGAACCAGTCGGCGAAGGCGCGGTAGAGCGCCGGATGCTCGTCGCGCATCGCCTCGGGCACGACGAAGAACGCCTCGGCGGCCACGGCAAAGAATTCCTCGAGCGCTTCGGCGCCGTACGGATCGAGCACGGTTGCATCGGCCGCGTCGACACGTCGGCAAAACGCGGCGTACTCCGCCTCGATGAGGGCGGCCCAGTGGTCGCGCGCTGCGCGCTCCGCGATCGGCGGCACACCATCGGCAGCGCCATCGAGCATGTCGATCACGTGAACGAATTCGTGGATGACGACGTTGTAGCCCTCGGCAGCGGTCTCGCCCGATGTCGCCACGTCATGCCAGGACAGCATCATCGGCCCACCGTCCATCGCCTCGCCGGTGAGGTGCTCGTCGTATTCGTGGACGACACCATCGGCATCCATGACCTCGCGGCGCGCGACCACCTCCTGCCGATGGATCACGATGCCGATGAACCCGTCGTACAAGTGCAGTCCGAGCCGCAGCACTGGCAGACACGCCTGTGCCGCCACGGCCACAGCCACCTCGTCGGTGACAACGAAGCCGTGCGCACCGGCAAATTCCTTGCGATCGAGAAAGAGCGTCGCGAGCCGGCGCAGTTCCGCGCGGTCGGCCTCCTGGCGGCGTGCGAGGAAAGGGTAGCGCGTGATCGTCAGGTCCCACAGACGATCGGGGATGGCGCGCCGCCGCAGGGCGCGCCGCTCGCGCGCACCGCGCCAGCTCGACCACCATCGCGCAATCACGGACCGGCGTTCCCGTGCGGCGTCGCAGGGAGGCGCACGCTTCGTCGCACGAGCCCGGCTGCGTCAAGTCGCAGTGCCTCACCGCGCGGCCGGGCTGGATCGAGGTCGAAGTCCCAGTCGCTGAGCACATGGCGGACCAACGATGGCGCGAGCTCGGACACGCCCGGTCGATGAGTGTGCCCGTGGATCATCGTCTGTGCGCCAGCCGCGCGCAGCCAGGCCGCCGCGGCATCGACATCGACGTCGCCCCACCCCTCCATTTCGCCCGCCTGCTTGCGCCGCTGACTGGCGTCGCGCAACTGGCGGGCAATCGCCAGCCGCTCGGTCATCGGGCGGCCGAGGAAAGCCCGCTGCCACGACTCGCTGCGCACCTCGGCCCGGAACCGCTGGTAGTCGACGTCGGCCAGGCACAGCGCGTCACCGTGCGTCAGCAGCCAGGCACCGCCAAACGCGTCCAGCCGTGTCGGGTCCGCCAGCGGTCGCATGCCGGCCGCCTCCAGCAGCGCTGCGCCGACGAGAAAATCGCGGTTGCCCGGCATGAAATACAGCGCAAGGCGCGCTGACGCCTGCGCGAGGATCTGCACGCACGTCGCCTCGAACGCGTCGCTGCGCGCGTCGTCGCCGACCCATACCTCGAACAGATCGCCGAGGATGAAGACAGCGTGCGCGTCGGTTCCGGCGAGGTAGCAGCGAAAGGCCTCGACCGTGCGTGGCGTCTCCGGCGCCAGGTGCAGATCGGAGATGAATTCGATCGAGCGCCACTGCAGCGGCGCCCGCACGATGGCCGCCGCCGGCACGGGGCCGCGCGCTGGCCGCTTCTCGGAGGCGGCGTCGGTCATGCGCCGCTTCAGCGCTCAGGCGACGACCGTCGCCTTCTCGATCACGACTGCCTGGAGCGGAACGTCGTCGTGGAACCCGCTGCGACCGGTGCGCACCTTCTCGATTGCATCGACCACCTCGCTGCCGCTCACCACCCGCCCGAACACCGCATAGCCCCACCCCTGCGCGGTCTCGCCGCGGAAGTCGAGGAAGTTGTTGTCGACGGTGTTGACGAAGAACTGCGCAGTGGCCGAGTGCGGGTCTGACGTGCGGGCCATCGCCAGCGTGTATCTGCGGTTCTTGACGCCGTTGTTGGCCTCGTTGGGAATTGGCGCGGCGGTGGGTTTCTCCTTCATCGCCGCGTCGTATCCACCGCCCTGGATCATGAAGCCCCGGATGACGCGGTGGAAGATCGTTCCGTCGTAGTGGCCCTTGCGCACATAGTCGACGAAGTTGGCCGCGGACCGCGGCGCCTTCTCTTCGTCGAGTTCAACACGGATCGTTCCGGCGGTGGTCTGCAGTTCGACTTGCGTACTCATTTCACTTCTCCAGGATGGCTTTGTTGATCGTGACGGGCTCGAGGGGAACGTTCTGGTGCGCGCCCCGGTTGCCGGTGGGCACCGCTTTGATCTTGTCAACGACCTCCATCCCCGAAACGACTTTGCCGAACACCGCGTAGCCGTTCCCGTCGCGGGCGTTAGCGGCGTCGAGAAACGTGTTGTCCTTGAGATTGATGAAAAACTGCGCCGTTGCAGAGTCGGGCACCATCGTGCGCGCCATCGCTACAGCGCCGCGCTGGTTGGACAGGCCGTTGCGGCTTTCGAGCGCAATCGGTGCTCGCGTCGGTTTCTCCTTCATGTCGGCGGTCATTCCACCGCCCTGGATCATGAAGCCGTCGATCACGCGGTGGAACACGGTTCCATCGTAGTGACCGGCCTTCACGTATTGCACGAAGTTGTCCACAGTCTTGGGCGCCCGGGCTGCATCGAGTTCAATCACGACGTCGCCCATCGATGTGGCGAGCCTGACCTTTTGTGCAAAAGCCGGCGAGGCAGCGGCCGCGAGCGCGGCCAATGCAATCGTGATGCGCAACAGGGGTTTGATCATGCCAGGGGCTCCTTAGAAAACGGTGCCGCGGTCGAGACGCGCCTCGGCCAGCGACTGTGCCAACCCTGCCGCCATGTCTCACGCGCCTCGCTGCGCAACCGACCGCGACGTTCAGCTGCTCACCCGGACGGCAGCCCGGCCGGCCGGTCGCGCGAAGCCTGCAGGCTGGGTCGCAAGACACGTGGCGATATTCGCAGGCGTCTCCGCAAAGCCTGCCGCTATACTGATTTTGATTTTACGATCGTCCCCGAACACGGCAGGCCCCCTACCGACGGCAAGCGCGCCGCGCGGGGCGCCGATGACAATCCGTCCTCTGGATGCCCCTTCAAATCTATAACTCGCTGACGCGGGCGGTCGAGTTGTTCGAACCGATCGAGCCAAGCCACGTGCGCATGTACGTGTGCGGCATGACCATCTACGACCTGTGCCATGTTGGCCATGCGCGCATGATGATGACGTTCGACATCGTGCAGCGCTGGCTGAAGGTGCGGGGGTATCGCGTGACTTACGTTCGCAACATCACCGACATCGATGACAAGATCATCCGGCGCGCGGTCGAGCGGGGCATCACGCTGCGTGAACTAACGGGCGAGATGCTCGAAGCGATGCATCGCGACATCGGTGCGCTAGGGATCGAGGCGCCGACGCACGAGCCCCGGGCTACGGACTACGTTCCGCAGATGATCGCGATGATCGACACGCTCGAGCGCAAGGGGCTGGCCTATCGCGCGCCACATGGCGACGTGAACTTCGCGGTACGCAAGTTTCCCGGCTACGGCCGGTTGTCTGGCAAGTCGCTCGACGAGTTGCGCGCCGGCGAGAGGGTAGCCGTCGAGGCCGACAAGCACGATCCGCTGGACTTCGTGCTCTGGAAAGCAGCCAAGCCGCAGGAGCCGGCGGAGGCCCGCTACGAATCGCCGTTCGGTCCCGGGCGCCCCGGATGGCACATCGAATGCTCCGCGATGAGCTGCGCGCTGCTCGGCCCGCACTTCGATATCCACGGTGGCGGGCTGGATCTGCAGTTTCCCCACCACGAAAATGAGATTGCGCAGAGCGAGGGCGCCAACGGCGAGACCTTCGTCAACGTGTGGATGCACAACGGCTTCCTTAACGTCGACAACGAGAAGATGTCGAAGTCGCTCGGCAACTTCTTCACCATCCGCGACGTGCTGGCGCGCTACGACGGCGAGACGATGCGCTTCTTCCTGCTGCGTACGCACTACCGAAGCCCGTTCAACTTCAGCGACGCGCACCTGGACGATGCCAGGGCGGCGCTGCGACGACTGTATATCGCGCTGGATGCCGCGGGCGACGTGCCCGCCACGCCGATCGACTGGTCGCAGCCCGCGGCGGCCGCGTTCGGCGACGCGATGGACGACGACTTCAACACGCCGGCAGCGCTGGCCGTACTGTTCGAGCTGGCCGGAGAATTCAACCGCAGCCGCTCGCCGCAGACGGCAGCATTATTGAAGGCGCTCGGCGCGACGTTGGGCATCCTGCAGCAGGTGCCGCGCGCCTTCCTGCAGGCGGGCAGCCCGTTGGACGACGCCACCATCCGGGCGCGCATCGCCGAGCGCGCGGCAGCGAAGAAGGCGCGCGATTTCGCTGCGGCCGACCGAATCCGCGACGAGATGGCAGCGCTGGGGATCGTCCTGAAGGACACGCCGCAGGGCACGACCTGGGTCAGGGCCTAGTCAACGATGGCATCCTCGCTGCGTCCCACCGGCACGCCGGCTGTCACCCCGAACTATTGGGACGACGCCTGCAAGCACCTCACCCGTCGCGACCGGGTGATGCGAAAGCTCATACCGCAGTTCGGCCAGGCGCGCCTGCACAGCCGCGGTGATGCCTTCACGACGCTGGCGCGCTCGATCGTCGGCCAGCAGATTTCGGTCAAGGCCGCGCAGTCGGTCTGGGAACGCTTTTGTGCAGTGATGCCGGGCCCGTTGATGCGCATCACGCCGGGCGGCATGCTGTCGATGCCCACTGACGAGCTCCGTCGCGCGGGCTTGTCGGCGCGCAAGGTGGAGTACCTGATCGACCTCGCGCAGCATTTCGAGTCCGGGCGCGTGCACGTGCGCCAATGGCAGCAGATGGATGACGAGACCATCATCGAGGAACTGGTGGCGATCCGGGGCATCGGCCGCTGGACGGCCGAGATGTTCCTGATCTTTCACCTGATGCGCCCGAACGTGCTGCCGCTTGACGACCTGGGCCTGATCAAGGGCATCAGCGTGAACTACTTCAGCGGCGAGCCGGTCTCACGCGCCGAGGCGCGCGAGGTCGGCGACGCGTGGGCGCCGTACCGTTCGGTGGCGACCTGGTACATGTGGCGTAGCCTCGACCCGCTGCCCGTCGAGTATTAGACTGCGTGGCCCCGGGCGGGACGGCAAGGAGCAGGCATGAGCAAACGGCATTTCCTCGACTTCGAGCAGCCGATGGCCGATCTCGAAACCAAGATCGAGGAACTGCGCTATGTCCAGAGTGAATCAGCGGTCGATATCTCCGAGGAGATCGACCGCCTGAGCAAGAAAAGCCAGCAGCTGACGAAGGACGTCTACGCAAGCCTCACGCCCTGGCAGGTGACCCAGGTCGCGCGCCATCCGCAACGGCCGTACACCCTGGACTACATCAGCGAGATCTTCACCGAGTTCCAGGAACTGCACGGCGACCGGCACTTCGCCGACGATCAGTCGATCGTCGGCGGACTCGCGCGTTTCAACGGCCAGGCCTGCGTGGTGATCGGCCACCAGAAGGGCCGTGACACCAAGGAGCGCGCCGCGCGCAACTTCGGAATGTCGCGCCCCGAGGGCTACCGCAAGGCCCTGCGCCTGATGAAATCGGCCGAGAAATTCGGTCTGCCGGTGTTCACGTTCGTCGACACCCCCGGAGCGTATCCCGGCATCGGCGCCGAGGAACGAAACCAGAGTGAGGCGATCGGCCGCAACATCTTCGAGATGACACAGCTCGAGGTGCCGATCGTCGCAACGATCATCGGCGAGGGCGGCTCGGGCGGTGCGCTAGCGATCAGCGTGGCCGACCAGGTGCTGATGCTGCAGTACTCCGTGTACTCGGTCATCTCGCCGGAAGGTTGCGCGTCGATCCTGTGGAAGACGGCCGAGCGCGCCTCGGAAGCCGCCGAGGCGCTGGGGATCACGGCCCACCGCCTGAAGGCACTCGGCCTCGTCGACAAGATCATCAACGAGCCCGTGGGCGGCGCGCACCGCGACCTCAAGCAGATGTGCGTGCAACTCAAGCGTGCGCTCAACGATGCGCTGCGCCAGGTCGCCGATCTGAAGACCGTGGAGCTGCTGCAGCGCCGCCACGAGCGCCTGCAAGCCTACGGCCGATTCAGCGACACGAAACAGCGTTGACTGCTTCACGGCCGCGCCGCGTCGCCGTCGCCTACAGCGGCGGGCGCGACTCCACGGCGTTGCTCCATGCCACTGCGCGCATGGCTTCCTCGCTCGGTCTCGAGGTGCTTGCGCTGCACGTCCACCACGGACTGCTGGCCAGCGCCGACGTCTGGCTCGAGCACGTGCAGGCTCAGTGTCGGCGCTGGGCTGCCGACGGCCTGCCGGTGCGCCTGCGGTGGCGGCGCCTTTCGGGTCGGCCCGGTCGAGGTGAAAGCGTCGAGGCTTGGGCACGCGCAGGACGCTACCGGATGCTCGACGAGATGGCGCGCGAAGAGGGCGCGAGTCTGCTGCTGCTGGCGCACCATCGCCGCGACCAGGCGGAGACCTGGCTGCTGCAAGCGCTGCGCGGCGGCGGGCCGGCGGGCTTGGCTGCAATGCCCAGGTGCGCGGAGCGCGCAGGACTCGTTTGGGCTCGTCCGTGGCTCGACCAACCGCGCAGCGCGATCGAGGCGTACCTCAGGCAGCATCTGTTGACATGGGTCGACGACGAAAGCAATGCGGACCAGCGGTTCGCTCGCAACCGACTGCGCGCGATCGTCTGGCCGGCCATGCTCGAGGCTTTCACCGACGCCGAAGCCGCGCTCGCGGAGTCGGCGCGGCAGGCACAGTCTGCGCGGCAATGCCTCGAGGAATCGGCCGCTGCGGACCTGGCGCTTGTCTGCGAGCGCGGAGTGCTGCTCGTTGCCCGTTGGCAGGTGCTGCCGCCCGGCCGCCGTGCCAACGCGCTGGCCGCCTGGTTACGGCAGGCCATTGGCCAGGCGCCAACGGCCGCGCTGGTCGACCGGCTTGTGTTCGAGCTGCCGCGGCCGGGCAGTGCGCGTTGGCGCGCCGGTGATCGCGAACTGCAGCGCTACCGGGGACGGCTCGGCGTCGTGGTGGCGTCGTCGCATCGGGCCGCGCCAGTGCCCGTCGAGCCGG
>CP070653.1:693980-696701 GCA_020354665.1 Burkholderiales bacterium | reverse complement strand
GGCCGCGCGCACGCTCGGCACGTCGGCGGGTGCCAGGGCCGCGCTGACTTCGGCGGCGCCGGATTCGGTCAGCACGTACAGCGGCGTTCCGGGCGTCACGAACTCGCCGGTTTGCGCGAGCCGCTGGGTCACGCTGGCCGCGAACGGTGCGCTCACGCGCGTGCGCTCGAGTTGCAGCTGGACCGTTGCAAGCTGGCTGCGATTGGCGGTGATCTCTGCAGCAAGTGCCTGCATTTCGGTTTCGCGTTGATTGACGACTTCCTGCGACAGGAACCCCTGGGCGACCAGTTCACGCGCGCGTTGCAGCTGGGTGCGTGCCAGCTCGTGGCGTGCCTGGCTGGCCTGCAGCGCGGCGCGTGCACGGTCGATCGCCAGGCGGTAGTCGGAGGGGTCGATCTCCGCCAGCAGCGCACCCCGCGCGACGGATTCGCCAACGTCGCGTGTCCAGCGCAGCAGCCGGCCACTGACTTCAGCGGCGACTTTGGACTCGTTGCGGGCGAGCACGGCCGCGGCGGCTTCGCGCTGCGGGTGGATCGCCACGTCGGCGAATCGTTGCGTGGTCACCAAGCCTGCTGCATCGGCCGTGCCGGCCGGCGCATCGACGCCTTGCGCGACCGCTGCGCCCACCGCGACCGATGCCATCGCGGCCATCGCCGCGGCGGCACGCCAGCGCGTGCGCGGCTGATGGTGGAACAGGCGATGGATCGCGGAGAACATCGCGGGACGGCTGGTTCGTCATTGCAAGCATGGCGCGTGCGCGGGACAAGGCGTTCTTGTGCCGGCGCATGCGCCCAGGTCATTCTCGCCGAGTGCGGCGCGGCGGATGCGGCGCATCGGCAAAGCCCCATAGGCGAAAACACGGGGTCGCCTCACGGGGCGGCGTGTGCAGGACGAGCAGGATGTGGACTCAGGCGACGACCGCCGATGACCCTGCGACTTCCGGCATGGGCTGCGCGACGCTCGCAGTGATCACGCCCCCGCCCAGGCAGACCTCACCGTCATAGACCACCGCCGACTGGCCTGGCGTGACGGCCCACTGCGGGCGATCGAACGACAACCCGAAGCGACCCGCTTCGAGCAGTGCGAGGGTGCAGGGCGCGTCGTCCTGGCGGTAGCGTATCTTCGCGGTGTAGCGACCGGGCGGTGGGGGTGCGCCGCCGATCCAGCTCGCATCGTCGGCGACGAGCGCGCCGGACTGCAGCCACGGGTGGTCGTGGCCCTGGACCACGACCAGCACGTTGCGCGCGAGGTCCTTGCGCGCGACAAACCAAGGTTCGTGCCGGGCGCCACCCTGCGCCGACGGTGTGGGCTTCAGTCCGCCGATGCCGATGCCCTTGCGCTGGCCGAGCGTGTAGAACGAGAGCCCGACGTGCTCGCCGATCACGCGGCCGCGCTCGTCCTCGATCGGACCGGGCGTGTTGGCCAGGTAGCGGTTGAGGAAGGCGCGAAACGGCCGTTCGCCGATGAAGCAGATGCCGGTCGAGTCCTTCTTCTGCGCGTTCGGCAAGCCAATCTCGGCCGCGATGCGACGCACCTGGGCCTTGCGCAGCTCGCCGAGCGGGAACAGCGTGCGGGCCAGCTGCGCCTGGTTCAGACGGTGCAGGAAGTAGCTCTGGTCCTTCGTTGCATCCACTCCCCTGAGCAACTCGAAGCGCTCAGGGGTATCGCCGGCCACCGCGCGCACGCGGGCGTAGTGGCCGGTGGCGATCTTCTGCGCGCCGAGCCGCACGGCATGGTCGAGGAACGCCTTGAACTTGATCTCCGCGTTGCACAGCACGTCGGGGTTGGGCGTGCGGCCGGCCCGGTACTCGCGCAGGAATTCGGCGAACACGCGGTCGCGATACTCGGCGGCGAAGTTGACGTGCTCGACGTCGATGCCGATCACGTCGGCCACGGCAGCGGCATCGAGCCAGTCCTGGCGCGACGAGCAGTGTTCGTCGTCGTCGTCCTCCCAGTTCTTCATGAACAGGCCCACGACGTCCCAGCCCTGCTGCTTGAGCAGCCAGGCGCTGACGGCGGAATCGACGCCGCCGCTCAAACCCACGACGATGCGTTGACGGTGCGACACGGCCCGATTGTCGGCCAGCTGCGCTGCGACCGCCGGCACGCGCCTCGAGTCAGCGCTTGACGTGCGGTGTGTAGATCGATGCGTCGGTCGTGATCAGATCGAGTGAAAACCGCCGCCCGGCGAGGTGGTCTTCGACGCAACGCAGCCGCAGGGGGCTGCGGTGGCGCTCGCGGCTCGCGCGGATCTCCTGCGGCGTCAGCCACAGCGTGCGCACGATGCCCCTGTCCAGGCGCTGCGCCGGATCGGCCTCGCCGACGCTGCCGGTGAACGCCAGCCGCAGGTAGGTCACGTCCTCGCCGGTGGCCGGTCGCTGAAAGCGCGACAGGTAGATGCCGACCAGCGCCTCGGCAACGAAGCGCCGCGCGGTTTCTTCGAACACTTCGCGCATCACCGCGTCGATCGGTGACTCGCCGGGATCCAGATGGCCTGCGGGGTTGTTGTACTGCAATCCCTCGGCGGTTCTTTCCTCTACGAGCAGATAGCGACCGTCGTGCGCAATGATTGCGGCCACCGTGACGCTGGGTTTCCATCGTTTTCTTGACATAGATCGATGGTAGCGGCCGCGGCCTGCGTTGCCCGGCCGTCGCGCGTCGAAGACGCCGGCGAAGTTGTGTAAGCTGCGAGGTCGCGACAAGCTAACGACAAATAACTGC
>CP070653.1:691233-693880 GCA_020354665.1 Burkholderiales bacterium | reverse complement strand
AGCGTGTCGACATGACCGAGGATCACCGCGCCCCCGCCATGGCCGCTCGCGATCTGCCGCGCGGTGGATTGCTTCTCGCTGCCCGGCGGCGTCCTCACGGGCCGGCGCAGCGCAGGTTCAGCCACGGATCACGCGAGCCAGCAGGCGCTTGATCGTCAGCCCCTGGCCGAGGATCGAGAACACCACCACGCAATAGGTCAGCGCGACGATCGTTTCCCGCTCGGGGCCGGCGGTCAGCGACAACGCCAGTGCGACAGAGATGCCGCCGCGCAACCCGGCCCAGGTGAGCACCTTTGCCGCGCCGGCCGGCAGGCGAAAGAACTCGCGCAGGAATGCGACCGGCACCCCCACCGTGAGCCAGCGAGCGAACAACGTCACCAGCACCGCAGTCAGTGCCGCGGCCGCGATGCCGTCGGCGAACTTGATCACGATCACCTCCATGCCGATCAGCACGAACAGCACCGCGTTGAGGATCTCGTCGAGCAGTTCCCAGAACAGGTCGACGTGGTGTCTCGTCGTGTCGGACATCGCGAGCGCGCGGCCGTGGTTGCCGATCACCAGTCCGGCCACGACCATTGCGAGCGGCCCTGAGACGTGCAGCCGGCTGGCGAGCGCGTAGCCGCCCATCACCGCCGCGAGCGTCAGCAGCACTTCGACCTGGTAGTGGTCGATCGTGCGCAACAACCGAAACGTGACGTAGCCGAGCACGAGGCCGAACAGCAGGCCGCCGCCCGCTTCCTGCAGCAACAGTTGCGCGCCGTGGCCGACGGTCGGGGTCGCGCCTGTCAGCAGCATGCCGAGCAGCAACGAGAACACGACGACGCCCACACCGTCGTTGAACAGCGATTCGCCGGAGATCACGAGCGCGAGATTCTTCGGCGCGCCCACCGATTTGAGAATGCCGATCACGGCGATCGGATCGGTCGGCGAGATCAGTGCACCGAACAGCAAGCAGTAGATCAACGGCAGCGGCAAGCCGACCCATGGCAGCGCCCAGTACAGCGCCGCTCCGACGACCAGGGTGGACAGCAGCGTGCCCGCCACTGCCAACGCCCCGATCTGCCAGCGATAAGCGCGCAGCTCGCTCAAATCCACGTGCATCGCGCCGGCAAACAGCAGCAGCGACAGCATGCCCTGCATCAGCACGCTGGAGAAATCGATCGAGCGCAGCAGCGATTCCTCGTACGCGCGCAGGCCGCGAACGATGTCAAACGCATCGAGCGCGACCAGCAGCAGCGACAGGCCGAGCGCTGCAGCCATCACGCCGATCGTCGTCGGCAGCCCGACGAAGCGGTGATTCAGGTACGCGAGGAGCGCAGTGACGACGAGGCAGAGCGCAATGATGTCGAGCATGGTCAACCGGGTCAGACGATCACCCCGCAGCTTAACGGCCCGCAGACGTCTCGCCGCTGCTCGCGCCCGCCGTCGCTGCGTGCATGCCGCACCGCGCCACTGCGGTCAACGGCTGCGTATGTTGCTGATCGACCGGCCGCCGGTAGAGTAGAGACTATTTCCGGAATAGCGGGCGGTCGCAGGACGGTAGCTGGGCCTGCGGGCCGGACCGCCAACGCCGGAAAGGCCGGCCTATCGTCGTAACCCCTTGGGGAGAAGCACGTTGACCGCATGCTGATGATGTTCGAGCACCCGCGAAGCCTTGTTGGCCGCTGGCGCGCGACGACTGTCTGGGCGAGGACGGCGTTCAGTGCGGCCCGTGTCGCGCACGACACACCGGATAGCGTCCTGTCCGCTGACGCCAGCGCGGCGACGGCATGGGGAGGCGGGCAATGAACGATCCGTCACGCGAGGGCCGCCGCGTCCGGCTCGAGCACCTGGTGTGGGGCGAGCGCGACTGGCCGCCGGGCTCCTGGCAGGCGAGCGCGCTGCGCTTCGTGCGTACGCTGTCGAGCCTCGCGCGCGACCTCGCGAGCGGGCAACTGACACTGCGCGCGATGGGCTTGGTCTACACGACGCTGCTGTCGATCGTCCCGTTGCTCGCGCTGAGCTTTTCGGTGCTGAAGGCCCTGGGGGTCGCCGACAAGATCCGGCCGACACTGCAGAGCTTCCTGGCGCCGCTGGGCGAGAAAAGCGAAGAGGTCGTGCAGCGCATCGTCACCTTCATCCAGAACATGAACGTCGGCGTGCTCGGCGCGATGGGGCTGGCGCTGCTGCTCTATACCGCGGTGTCACTGGTGCAGAAGATCGAGGAGTCGCTGAACTTCATCTGGCACGTGCCGCGGCCCCGCCCGATCGGCGAAAGCTTCAGCCGTTACGTCAGCGTGCTGCTCGTCGGGCCGATCCTCGTCTTCTCGGCACTGGGCATTACGGCAACGGTGATGAACATCGAAACGGTGCGCGAGCTGCTGGCGATCGAGATGCTCGGCCAGGCGGCGCAGGCGCTGAGCCGGCTCATGCCCTACCTGCTGGTGATCGCCGCGTTCACGTTCGTCTACCTGTTCCTGCCGAACACCCGTGTGCGCATCGCGCCGGCGATCGTCGGCGGCGCAGTCGGCGGCATCGCGTGGCAGAGCGCCGGTTGGGCTTTCGCGACGTTCGTCGCAACGTCGAATGAGTACGCCGCGATCTATTCGGGTTTCGCGATCCTCGTGCTGTTCATGATCTGGTTGTACGTGAACTGGCTGGTGCTGCT
>CP070653.1:680403-691133 GCA_020354665.1 Burkholderiales bacterium | reverse complement strand
GCTCATAGTCGATCTGCTTGGTGGCCAAGGGCGGAATCGAACCACCGACACGCGGATTTTCAGTCCGCTGCTCTACCAACTGAGCTACTTGGCCGTGAAAGGAATTCTAGCCGGGCGCGTCGATCACGCCCGGCGTGTTCAGAAGGCGCCGCCGCGTCGGTTGCGCGACAGGTCAACACCGAGCTGCTTGAGCTTGCGGTACAGGTGCGTGCGCTCGAGTCCGGTCTTCTCGGCCACGCGCGTCATCGAGCCGTTCTCGCGCGAGAGGTGGAACTCGAAATAGCTCTTCTCGAACGCATCGCGCGCTTCGCGCAGCGGTCGGTCGAGGTCGAAGATCTGTTCACTCTGCGGTCCGATCAGCATCGGGACGGCGGGCAGCATCTGACCACCAGTCATGGCCGATTCCATCGTCAGCGCGGGCTCTGGCCGCGGCGAATGACCCGGCGCGGCCACGGAAGCGCGTGGCGGCGTTCGCGACAGGCCTTGCTCGACCCCTTTGAGCAGCTTCTGCAGGGTGATCGGTTTTTCGAGGAACGCCATCGCACCGTACTTCGTCGCCTCGACCGCGGTGTCGATCGTGCCGTGGCCGCTCATCATGATCACCGGCATCGTCAGCCGCCCGGTGGCGCCCCACTCCTTGAGCAGCGTGATGCCGTCGACGTCGGCCATCCAGATGTCGAGCAATACCAAGTCGGGCTGCATCCGCTCGCGGATCGCGCGCGCCTGTGCTGCGTTCTCGGCCAGCTCGACGGTGTGTCCCTCGTCGGTCAGGATCTCGGACAGCAGGGCGCGGATGCCGAGCTCGTCGTCAACTACAAGAATCGTCGCCATAGGGTCTTATCGAGCCGCTGCGGCCTGATGATCGTCCGCCGCCATCGCGGGCATTCCCTCCGAGGGGGCCAGTTTTGAACATGATAACGAAACTTGCGCCCCCCTCGAGGCACCCCGTGGGATGTCGCCCTCGCTGAGGTTGCCCACCCGCAGTCGGGCACCGTGCTCCTCGGCAATCTTCTTGACCACCGCGAGCCCCAGCCCCGTCCCCTTGCTCTTGGTCGTGACGTAAGGCTCGAAGGCACGCTTGAGCACCTTGTCGGCAAATCCGGGGCCGTTGTCGACCACTTTCAGGCGCACCGCACTGATCGCGCCGTTGTCGGTGCGCGCGACCTCGGTCGACACCTTGACATGCCCGTCATCCTGGTCGGCCACCGCATCGAGCCCATTCTGCACGAGGTTATGAATGACCTGGCGCAGCTGGCTTGCGTCGCCCAGGATGGGTGGAACACTCGGGTCGCACTGGGCGTCGAGCACACCCGACTCCTGCGGCGTGACGTACAGCGCCAGCACCTCGGTCACCAGGGCATTGAGGTCCAGCGGAGCGAGCTGCGCCGACGGCAGTCGCGCATAGTCGCGGAACTCGTCGACCAGCTGCTTCATCGACCGCACCTGCGCGACGATCGTGGCCACGGACTTGTTCAAAACGGCCGCGTCACCCGGCTCGAGGCGGCCTTCGAGTCGGTGCTGGATGCGTTCGGCGGATAGCTGGATCGGCGTGAGCGGATTCTTGATCTCGTGCGCGACCCGTCGCGCCACTTCGCCCCAGGCAGCTTGACGCTGTGCCGACACGACATCACTGATGTCGTCGAACACCATCAGCTGCGCACCACCCGGCAGGCCGGCCCCGCGCACGAGCAGCGTCAGCGTGTCTTCATCCGGCGGGGTCTGCAACTCGAACTGGTCCTGCCAGTGGTCGCGTTCGCCCGCTTCCGGACTGGCTTGGTGCAGCGCGAACCGCTGATCGATGGCCTCGGCAAACGGCCGCAACCCCGGCACGTCGGTCAACGATCGGCCCCGGTACGCGGACAGCGGCAGCCGCAGGATGCGGGTGGCGCCCGGATTGACCGTATCGATGTGGCCATCGCGATCGAACACGATCACGCCGGCACTCATGCTGTCGAGGATGGTCTGCAGCCGCGTCCGTGCACTTTCGAGTTGCGCAACACTGCGCTGCACCTGCGCACGCGCCTCGGCCAGCTGCCCGGTCATCTTGGCGAACGAACGCGTGAGTCCGCCGAGTTCGTCACGCGAGGTGAACACCGGTTTGGTGCTCAGGTCACCAGCGGCCACTTCGCGCACCCCTTCGGCGAGCAGCAGCAGGGGTCGGGCGAGTTGGTTGCCCAGCGCCACCGCGAGCAGCAACGCTCCGAATACCGAGAGCACGAGCGCGAGCGTGAGCGTGCCCACGTACATGTTGCGCAGGCCCTGGCGGGCCAGCGTGCGCTGCTGGTAGTCGCGAAATGCGGCTTGCACGGCGAGTGCATTGCGAACCAGGGCCTCCGGCAGCGGCTGCGTGACGACGAGGTAACGCTCCTCGCCGGCGAAGGTGATGTCCGATTCGGGCACATACGCGGCCACACGCACCCTCGCTCCGGTGCCTGCGCCACGCGGACGGGCTGTCGCCGTTTCCTCGTCCAGACCCTCGACCTGCGCCACCGCCCGCTGCGCACGTGCCTGACGCAGCATCTGTGTAGGCACGCGCTCGGGCGCCAGGGTGGCGGTGCCCGCCGTCATCAGGATGCCGCCGCTGCCCGTCAGAAGCGAGACTTCGCTCGCGCCGAGTTGCTCACGGAGCCGTTCCAGCGTCAGCAACTGCACGCGGCCGCGCGCCTCGACGAGTCGCTCCGCCGCGAGTCGCGTCTTGGCTTCGAGTTCCCTGGCCTGCACATCGAGCGAGCTGCGCCCCAGGTTGAGCCCGGCGTCCAGCGCGCCTTCGACCTGGACGTCGAACAAGCTCTCGATGCTGCGGGTCACGAACTGGTAGCTCACCGTGTAGATCAGCAACCCCGGCAACAGCCCCACCAGCGCCAAGATGCCCGCGAGCTTCAGCAGCAGCCGGCTGCCGAACTTGCCGCGCCGCAGCCGCATGGCCAAGCGGCCCACGGCGATTGCGATGACCAACGCGAGCAGGGCAGCCAACGCGAGATTGACCGGCAGCAGCCAGCCATAGTGCCGCTCGAGGAATGCGCTGTTGCGCGTGGTCATCGCGAGCAAGAACGCCAGCACGACAGCCGCCGCGGCCAGCGCGACCGACGACACCAGCAAGGCCCAGCGGATGGCGCGGCGATTCATCGCACGGGTTCAGGCACCGGCACGCTACGCTCGACCGACCGCTGCCAGTCCGCGGAACCAGCAATGCCGATCTGCATCGGGCGCGGCAGCAGCGAGGTATCGAGCCGGTAGGTGAAGTCCACGTAAAAGCGGTCTTCGTCGACCGCGAGCGGTGGTGCGATCTGCCAGCGCGCGCCGCGGCTCACGGCCCCGAGCGCTTCGTCCAGGCTGCCGTAGTTCTGCGCCAGCGGTCCGAAGCTGACTCGGTACGTTCGCGTCAGCGGTTGCCAGGTGAGCCGCCAGGTGCGCCCGACGCGCGAAATGCGCTGGTCGCGCCAGTACCAGCGGTACCGATAGACCGCGGCCTGCGCAGCAAAGTGCAGCGGCACCCCCTTGTGCAGTGCCTCGTCGAGCGCGTGCGAGAGCCTGAAGCGCACCGCGAAGTCCAGCTGCACACCCTCGTCGTCGCGCTGCACCTCGAGCGCTTCGATCTCG
The DNA here is from genome assembly GCA_020354665.1 of Burkholderiales bacterium. Classification (GTDB taxonomy): domain Bacteria; phylum Pseudomonadota; class Gammaproteobacteria; order Burkholderiales; family Burkholderiaceae_C. The sequence continues at coordinate 687,533 of CP070653.1, read as the reverse complement.
ACACCTTGCGCGTGGGACGGCAAGGCCACCCCCGCCGCCATCAGCACGGCCGTCGCCAACGCGAGCAGGGAGCGCCGGCGGCGCCCCCAGCCCAGCGCCTCCGTGCCGGGCATCGCACGGGGCTGGGTGCAACAGCGGGCCGTTTCGATGCAGGGCACGGTGCGCTCGAATTGACTCAGGGCTTGTGCAGTAGGGCGTAGAAGAACCCGTCGGCGGGCGACGGGACGGGACCCTCGGTTTCATTGTCGGGCAGCGGCAGCAGGTGGCCGGGCGACTCCGGGTCTACGCGGGGTTCTGGCCCCGCGGTACGTTGCAAAAAAGCGTCGATCTGGTCCTGCCCCTCGGCACGAAAGATCGAGCAGGTGCCATAGAGCAGGCGTCCACCGGGCCGCAGCAGCGGCCACAGCGCGTCGAGCATACGCGCCTGGGTGCGTGCCAGCGCGCCGACATCGCCGGCGCGGCGCAGCCAGCGCACGTCCGGATGGCGTCGCACGATACCCGACGCGGTGCATGGTGCGTCGAGCAAGATCGCATCGAACGGCCGGCCGTCCCACCAGGAGCCGGGATCACACGCATCGCCGACGCGCAACGTGGCGGCGAGGTGGAGGCGATCGAGCGTGTCCTTGACGCGAGCCCGCCGGCCGGCATCGACATCAAGTGCGAGCACGTCGAGGTCCGCGAGTTCGAGCAGGTGGGCGGTCTTGCCGCCCGGCGCCGCACACGCATCGAGCACGCGTGCCCCCGCCCGCAGCGCGCCGGCGGGCATCTGAGGCACCCCCGATCCGCCGCCGATCAGCAGGGGCGCCGCGCGCTGCGCGGCCGCGTCCTGCACCGACACGCGGCCCTCGTCGAAACCGGGAACCTGCTGCACCGGCCGCGGGACCTCGAGCACGACGGCGTGGGGCCCGATCGCGGCGGCAGCCAGCCCGTGCTGCGCGAGTTCCCGCAGGTACGTCTCGGCGTTGCCGTGGCGTGCATTGACGCGCAGCGTCATCGGCGGATGCTGCTGGTCGAGCTCCAGCAACGCCTGCCAGACGTCAGGCCAATCGACGCGCACGCGATCGACCCACCAGACCGGGTGGTTGTATGCAGCCAGCGGGTCGCGCCGCGCCGCGGTGACCAGGGCGTCGCGATCGCGCACGAATCGCCGCAACACCGCATTGATGAACGACGCGGCGCGCGGCGCCCGTTGCCGTGCTGCGGTCACCGCCTGGTCGACAACGGTATGCGCGGCATACGGCTCGCCGCTGTCGGGCCAGAGCAGCGTGAGTGCCGCGAGCAGCAGCGCGTCGACCGGCGGGGACGGCGACCTCGGCGCCAGCATCGTGCGCACCGTCTGCGCCGCGCCGAGCCAGCGCATCGCGTGAAAGGCGATCGCCTGCGCCCCCGGCCGCAGCGTCGCCGGGCAGGCGGCCAAGGCGTCGTTCAGCGACCGGCCAGCCCGCACTGCCGCCACCGCGTCCGCGGCAGCCGCCAGCAGGTCCGACAGCGGCACGGCTGCGGCGCGTGCATCGACAACGGCGGCGGATCGTGGCAGATTCACCCAATGCAGTGTAGGGGGATGAACTGGGCGCGGCGTCGCATGAGGGGGGCGACAATCGGCTCCTCCCTTTCGCCGTACGGTCTCAGGTAACAGATGTCCGGCTCCAAGGCTTCTTCAAGACACTCAATCGCGGCTGCGGGCACCGAGCAGGAATTGGCCGGGTTGCCCGCTTCCGAGCGCGTGCGCCGCCGGCTGATGGCCGCTGGCTGCCGTTTTCACGCCAACGACAACATTGCCGACTACATCCGCGACGGCGAGCTCGACGAGCTCAAGGCGGAGGTCGAGGACCGGATGAAGGCGGTGCTGAATTCGCTGGTGATCGACACCGAAGGCGACCACAACACCAACGACACCGCGCAGCGCGTGGCCAAGATGTACTTGCAGGAGGTGTTCCGCGGCCGCTACGTGCCGATCCCTGCGGTTACCGAGTTCCCGAACGTCGAGCGTCTGAACGAGCTGATGATCGTGGGGCCGGTCAAGGTGCGCAGCGCGTGCTCGCACCACTTTTGCCCGATCCTCGGGCGGGTATGGATCGGCGTACTGCCCAACGAGCATTCCAACCTGATCGGCCTGTCGAAATACGCGCGCATCACCGAGTGGATCATGAGTCGGCCGCAGATCCAGGAGGAGGCGGTCACGATGCTCGCCAACGAGTTGCAGGAGCGCGTCAAGCCGGATGGCCTGGCGATCGTGATGGAGGCCGATCACTTCTGCATGCACTGGCGCGGCATCAAGGACGACGAGTCGATGATGACCAATTCGGTGATGCGCGGCGCCTTCCTGAAGGACTCGACCCTGCGGCGGGAATTCCTGTCGCTGTTGTCCAAGAAAGACAGCATCTGAAGGAGCCTCAACCGTGCTGGTCCGATTGATGTACGCGAGCCGGGCTGCTGCCGCCCTCGATCACGACGCGCTGCTCGCGATACTCAAAAAGAGCCGCGCCGAGAATCCGAAGCTCGGCGTCACCGGCGCACTTTGCTTCTCGGACGGCATCTTTTTGCAGGTGCTCGAGGGTGGGCGCGACGTCGTCAACGCGCTTTACAAACGCATCGTCGCGGACCCGCGGCACACCGACGTGATCCTGTTGCGTTACCAGGAGATCGGTGAACGGCGATTCGCCGGCTGGTCAATGGGCCAGGTGAACATGTCGCGGGTCAACCCGGCACTGCTGCTGAAGTACTCGGAGTGCGCAAGGCTCGACCCCTACGTGGTCAGCGGCGAAGCGTCCATGGCGCTGTTTGATGAGCTGGTGGCCACGGCATCGGTGATGGGCCAGGCCTAGTGTCCTGTCGGCGCTTCGGACGCTTGACCCCGGCTGCCGGATGAGGGGCTACCGCAGCCCGCGCGGCAGGAGGCGCTCGCTGCTGTTGACGAGGTCTTCACCGCCCAGTTCGATCGCCACCTGTGTGGTCACCGCGCGGCACAGCGTCGCGACGCGCTCGCTTTGAAGCCAGTAGAAGATTTGGGTGCCTTCGCGCCTGCGGCCCAGGATGCCCGCGCGGTACAGCGTAGACAGGTGCTGAGACATGTTGGGCTGCGTGGTATCGATCTCCGCGAGCAGCTGCGAGACGTTCTTCTCGCCGCTGCACAAGCCGCTGATGATCTTCAGGCGGATCGGCGTCGATAGCGTCGAAAACAGCTCCGCCACGGCATCGAAAACCGCGTCCTGCGGCGGCCGAGTGTCCATGTCGGGGCCTGCTCCCAAAAGATTCTCTGGGTCATTCTATGAGCATCCACGAATCTAATCCAAGACCGTGAATGCCCGGGCTGGCCAGGAGCGTGAAACAACACGTCCCGCCGAGCGGGCGAGGCGCGCCGCACCGATCGCGATGCGGCCCGCGCCGCACGCCCTCTCAATCGCCGAAGCGTCGGCGCGGCGGTGCGTCAGAACGTCAGGTCGTCGACGATCGCTTTCAGGCCCGCCGCCGCGCACGATTCGTCGGCCTCGCCACCCGGTCCGCCGGAGACGCCGATGGCGCCGAACAGCATGCCGCCCTCGTCGATCGGCACGCCCCCGCCGGCGGCAATCACGCGCGGCAGGTCGCGGATGCCGCTCATCGGGCGTCCCGCCTGCGTCTCCGCGGCCAGCGAGCTGGTCGCCTGCTTGAAGCTCGCCGCCGTCCACGCCTTGTTGATCGCCATCTCGACGGTGTGCGCGCCCGCAAAGCGATCACGCAGCAGCACCTGGGGCAGGCCACCGCGGTCGACCACGGTGACCGCTACCTGGTATCCCTGCTGGCGGCAGCGCTCCAGCGCCGCGCGCGCCGCCTTCAATGCGGTCTCCGGTGTCAGCACGCGGATCGTGAAACTTCCCTGCTGGGCCATTGCCGGCACGATGACCGAACAGGCCAGTGCGGCGAGCAGGCCGGTGCGAATCGATCTGTTCATCGCGCGTCTCCTGGTGGAACTCGACACGAGCCATGCTGACACCCGTGCCCGCCACAGCATTTGCGCTGGCGCAAGGCTCGGCTGACAGCGCCGACCGGTCCATTGTCCGGACACGGCCCTGTTCGTGTTGACCCCTCAAGGGGTGCGCGGGTTCAGGCCGCCTCGTCGCGCCACTTGATCGAACAGCCGATGCAGGCGTGCTGCTCGGCCGGCGCTTGGCCCGATTCCGCGATCTGTCGCATCGCCTCGAACAGCTCGCGCCGAGCGCCCTCCGGCGCGGTCTCCTTGCGCGACGCGTCGAGCCGGCCCCGGTAGCGCAGCCGCAGTGACGCGTCGAAGCCGAAGAAGTCGGGCGTGCAGACCGCGCCGTACGCCCTCGCGACGGCCTGTGTCTCGTCGTAAAGGTATGGGAACGACAGCGTGGGCGCCACCTCGACCATGCGCTCGAAACGGTCCTCCGGATAGGCTTTCGCATCGTTGGCGTTGATGCCGATGACGTGCACGCCAAGCGCCTTCAGCTCGCGCGCATCGCGCACCAGCCGCGGCAGGATTGCCTTCACGTAGGGACAGTGGTTGCAGATGAACGCGATCACCGTGCCGCGCGGTCCGGCCAGCGACTGCAGCGTGTGCAGTCGGCCGTCGGTGCCGCGCAGTTCGAACGGTGGTGCCGGCGTGCCGATCGCGGCCAGGGGTGCTTCGGCGGCCATGGTTCTCTCCTTTCGTTCAGCGGCAGCGCTGAGTCGATCGCGTCGATCACGATCGACTCCATCTTAGGCGCATCAGCGGCGCGGCATCGTGACCACGCTGCAGCGTCGCGGCACCGCCCGGAGACGTAACAGCGGAGCCTTTCTGGCTTCGCGACAGCAACGCTGCCTTGGCACGAACATCGTGCGCATCGATCGAAACGGGCGAGCAGCGGGGGTCAGCCGAACTGCGACACGGTCTCCATCTGCGCACACCAGGCCTGGATGTCGTCAAGCCCGACCCGTTCCGCGGCGCTGGCGCTGGCACGCAGCGCCGGACGCCAGCCACGCCGGTCGTGAAGGCCCGGGCCGATCGCGATCGCGCCCTCGATGGTCGCGGTCGCAAAGTACGCGCTCAGCGTCACGACCACCGGCACCTCGGCCAGCCGCGCGGCGGCCACGCCACCGGGCGAATCCTCGATCGCGACGGCGTCGTTCGGGCTCACGGCGAGGCGCCGCAGCGCCTGAAAGTACACCTCGGGGTCGGGCTTCTTGACACTCACATCCTCGCCGCACACGACCGCCGCGAAGCTGTCGTGCCAGTGCGGGCCAAAATGAGCGCACAGCAGCGCTTCGACGTTGGAGCGGCTGGTGGTCGTGGTCAGCGCCATCCGGACGCCGCGCTGCAGACATTCCTCGATCAGTTCCCGCACGCCACCGCGCAACGCGATGTGCCCTTCGTTGATCAGGCTCGCGTAGAACGCGTTCTTCCTGTCGTGGATGGCTCGCGCCAGCGCCTGCCGCTCCGCGGCGAGCGGCGGCGCGTCCTTGCGCAGGGTCATGTCGTGCAGCAGGCGCTCGCGGCCACCGGTGATCCGCAGCAGCTCGCCGTAATGCTCCTCGTCCCACCGCCACGGCACACTGCAGGCCTCGAACGCCAGGTTGAACGCGACACGGTGGCCGTCGCGTTCAGTTTCCGCGAGCGTGCCGTCGACGTCCCACAAGACCGCTTGCGGTCGCGCCATCATGGTCTCCTTGCCGGCAGCAACGGCGCGGCAGCGCGCAGCGCCCTCATCCGTTGGCGCGCTGCTGCAGAACCTCGAAGGCTGGCAGCGTCTTGCCCTCCAGCACCTCCAGGAACGCCCCGCCACCCGTGGAGATGTAGCCGATATCCTTTTCGATGCCGTACTTGGCAATGGCCGCCAGCGTGTCACCCCCGCCAGCGATGCTGAAGGCGCTGGACTTGGCAATGGCCCGTGCGATCGCCTCGGTGCCCTTGGCGAACGCTTCGAACTCGAACACGCCGACCGGGCCGTTCCAGACGATGGTGCCCGCGCGCTCCAGCTGTTCGGCCAGCCGGCGCGCGGTCTTGGGCCCGATATCCAGGATCAGGTCGTCGGCCTGCACATCGCCAGCGGCCTTCACGCCGGCGGGCGCGTCGGCCTTGAATTCCTTGGCGCAAACGACGTCTTCGGGAATCGGCACTTCGGCACCGCGCGCCTTCATCGCCTGGATCACGGCCTTGGCCTCGGCCACCAGGCCGGGCTCGGCCAGGCTCTTGCCGATCGGCAGCCCGGCCGCCAGCGCAAAGGTGTTGGCGATGCCCCCGCCGACGATGAGCTGGTCGACTTTCTTCGCCAGGCTTTGCAGGATGGTGAGCTTGGTGGAGACCTTGCTGCCCGCCACGATGGCGACCAGCGGCCGTTTCGGATTGGCCAGCGCCTTGGTGATCGCGTCGATCTCGGCGGCCAGCAGCGGCCCGGCGCAGGCCACGGGCGCAAAGCGCGCGATGCCGTAGGTGCTGGCTTCGGCGCGGTGCGCGGTGCCGAAGGCGTCGTGCACGAAGATGTCACACAGCGCGGCCATCTTCCTCGAAAGCGCCTCGTCGTTGCTCTTCTCGCCCTTGTTGACCCGGCAGTTCTCGAGCAGCACGACGTCGCCGGGCTTGACGTCCACGCCGTCGACCCAGTTGGCCACCAGCGCAACGTTGCGGCCGAGCAGCTCGCCCAGCCGCTTGGCGACTGGCGCCAACGAGTCTTCGGGCTTGAACTTGCCTTCGCTGGGGCGTCCCAAGTGGCTGGTCACCATCACCGCCGCACCCGCATCGAGTGCCATGCGGATCGCCGGCACCGAAGCCCGGATGCGGGTGTCTTCGCTGATGCGCCCCGCCTCGTCCAGCGGCACGTTCAGATCGGCACGGATAAAGACGCGCTTGCCGCGCACGCGGCCTTGCGCGACCAGATCGCTCAAACGCAGGATTTGCATCGCAGGCGCCCCGTCAACGGCCATGCGCGGCAATCACCCGCGCCATCTCCAGGACCTTGCACGAGTAGCCCCATTCGTTGTCGTACCAGGCCACCACCTTCACGAACGTCTTGTCCAGCGCAATGCCCGCCTCGGCATCGAACACACACGTGCAGCTCTCGCCACGGAAGTCGCTCGCCACCACCTTGTCCTCGGTGTAGCCCATCACCCCCTTCATCGGCCCCTGGCTGGCCGCCTTCATCGCCCGGCAG
>CP070653.1:649015-680303 GCA_020354665.1 Burkholderiales bacterium | reverse complement strand
GCACGCACGATCGCCAGGGAGCTGCGATGAATCTGAAGAACCGCATTGCCGAGCCGCGCGTGCTGCTGGCCGCCGGCGTCTACGACGCCCTGTCGGCGCTGATCGCCGAGCAGGCCGGGTTCGAGGCGCTGTACCTGTCCGGCGCCTCGATTGCCTACACGCGGCTCGCCCTTGGTGACGTGGGCCTGACGACCGAGACCGAGGTCGAAGACGTGCTGTCGCGCGTCGCCGAACGTGTCCGGGCACCGCTGATCGCCGATGCCGACACCGGCTTCGGCAATGCAGTCAATGTGCAGCGCACCGTTCGACGCTTCGAGCGGGCTGGCGCAGCGATGATTCAGCTCGAAGACCAAGCCTTTCCGAAGCGGTGCGGTCACCTCGACGGCAAGGCGGTGGTCCCGGTCGACGAAATGTGCGGCAAGCTGCGCGCCGCGCTCGACGCGCGCCATGATGCCGGTACGCTGATTCTTGCCCGCACCGACGCGCTGGCGGTCGAAGGTCTCGATGCGGCATTGGAGCGCGCCGAGCGCTATCTCGCCTGCGGTGTTGACGCGCTGTTCATCGAAGCGCTTCGCAGCTCGGCGCAGATGGACGCGGCGTGCGCCCAGTTTGCGGCCCGCGTGCCGCTGCTCGCCAACATGGTCGAGGGCGGCAAGACCCCAGTGCAGTCGGCCGCGGAACTGGGTGCCCGCGGCTTTCGCATCGTCATCTTTCCGGGCGGGGCGGCGCGTGCGGCGGCGTTTGCACTGCGTGATTACTACGCCAGCCTCGCGGCGCACGGCAGCACGCGGCCGTTCGCCAGCCGGATGCTCGATTTCGACGGCCTGAACGCATTGATCGGCACCCCAACGCTGCTGGCCGAATCAAAGCGCTACGGGTGAAACGCACCGCGACTGCCAGTCGCCATGCAGTCCTGCACCCGCGACGCAACAGTCCCGCCGTCAGTACATCCGGTGGCGAAACAGCCAGCCGGCAAGCGCCATGCTCGCGACGCCGATCAGGGCCATCGGCCAGAGCTGGTGCAGCAGCGCGACGGCCGGCGCTCCCTCGAGAAACAGTTTGCGCAGGATGATGAGGAAGTAGCGCAGCGGATCGGCATAGGTGATGAGCTGGATCGCCGTCGGCATGTTGGCGATCGGGGTCGCGAAGCCCGACAGGATCACCGCCGGCACCATGAACAGAAACGCGCCCAGCAGGCCCTGTTGCTGGGTGACGGCGATGGCCGAGATCATCAGCCCGACGCCGACCGCCGAGAGCAGAAAGAGCGCAAGCCCACCGTACAGCGTCGCGACGCTTCCGCGCAGCGGGATGTCGAACCAGAGCACGGCGATCAGCGTGATCGCGGTCGCCTCGAGGAAGCCGATGATGAACCCCGGCAACGCCTTCCCGGCCAGCACCTCCACCGGCGTCATCGGTGTCACCAGCAACTGGTCGAACGTCCCCTGCTCCCGCTCGCGCGCGACCGACATCGCGGTGATCACCATCGTGATGAGCAGGGTCAGGATGCCGATGATGCCCGGCAGGAAGAACCATCGGCTCTCGAGGTTCGGGTTGAACCAGGCGCGCGTCTCGAGCACCGCCGGCGGTGCCGGCAACCCCCGTTCGTCCGCCCATTCCCGGTTGAAGCGCGTGACGAGGTTGCGCACGTAGCCCACCGCGATCAGGGCCGTGTTCGAATTGCGGCCATCGACGATCAGCTGCAGGCGTGCGGGTTGGCCCGCCAACAGGTTGCGCGTGAAGCGCGCGTCGATGTGGACGACCAGCAGGACCTTGCGCGCGTCCACCAGTGGCGCGACCTCGTCGATCGAGGCAACGGTCGCGGATTCGGTGAAGACCGGCGATCCGCGCAGCATCGCCACCACCCGCCGTCCGCCGGAACCCGCATCCTCGTTGTAGACCGCGTACGGCACGTGCTTGAGGTCGTAGGTCGCCGCGTAGCCGAACACCAGCAGCTGGATCAGCGGCGGCACGATCAGCACCGCCCGGCTTCTCTTCTCCTTGAGCAGCGTGATGAATTCCTTGACGACGAGTGCCAGGATGCGGCTGAACATCGCTCGCGATCACTCCAGCCGCTTGTGGGTCTTCAGCCGGGTCAGGCCGAGGAAGATCACGGCCATCAGCGCGAGCACGAGCGTGTTCGGCACGATCACCGACCAGATGTCGCCGGCAAGGAACAGCGTGGTGACGATGGCCACGAAGTATCGCGCGGCAAACAGGTGCGTGATCGCCTGCACCACCGCGGGCATGTTGCGGATCTCGAAGATGAACCCGGAAAGCAGGAAGGCGGGCAGGAACGTGGTGATCAGCGCGATCTGCCCGGCAACGAACTGAATGCGCGCGACACTCGAGATGAACAGCCCCATGCCCAGTGCAACGAGCAGGAACACGGCAGACGTGGCGAACAGCAGCCAAAACGAACCCGTCATCGGCACCGCGAACAGCCCTCTCGCCATCGCCACCGACAGCAGCATTCCACCGATGCCGAGAATGAAATACGGAATCAGCTTGCCGAGCAGGATCTCCCCGATGGTCACCGGGGTGACGATCAGCGCCTCCATCGTGCCCCGCTCCCACTCGCGCGCCATCACCATCGCGGTCAGCAAGGCGCCGGTGAGCGTCATGATGACGACCACCAGCCCGGGGACGAGAAAGTTGCGGCTTCGCACGGCGGGGTTGAACCACACCCGGTGTTCGACCTCCACCGGCCTCTCGAAGCGCTGCCCGCGCTCGGCGGCACGTCGCGCGAGCCAGGCCGTCGTGGCACCCTCCATGTAGCCCTGGACCAGGCGCGCCGTGTTGGCGTCGACGCCGTTGATGATCAGTTGCACCGGCGCACTGTCGGGCCCGCGCTCGCGCGCCGCGAAGTCCGAGCGCAGGCGGACGATCGCGTTGACTCGTCCGTCGAGCAGTGCCTGTTCCGCCACAGGCATGTCGCGCACGACGATCGGCGTGAAGTAGCGCGAGCCTGCCAGCGAACCGATGAAGTCGGTCGTGTCGGCGCTGGGGTGCTCCGTGACCACGGCCACCGGCACGTGATCGGTGTCCAGCGACAGCCCGTAGCCGAACAGCAGCAGCAGCCCGACCGGCATGATGAATGCGATGGCGATGCTGCTCGGGTCCCGCACGATTTGCAGGAACTCCTTGCGCACCAGTCCGCGCAGCCGCGTGAGGACGCCCCCCCGCGCGCTCATGCCGGCTGTCCCGGACGCTGGATCAGTCGGATGAACGCGTCCTCCATCGTCGGCTCTGCGGCGTCCGGCGCACGCGCGCGCGCCTTGATCTCGGCCGGCGTGCCGATGGCGAGGATTTCCCCTGCAGCCATGATGGCGAGCCGGTCACAGTACTCGGCTTCCTCCATGAAGTGGGTGGTGACCATGACCGTGACGCCGTGCCGGGCGAGCGCGCCGATGCGGCGCCAGAAGGCGCGCCTCGCAAGCGGATCGACGCCCGAGGTCGGTTCGTCGAGGAACAGGATCTCCGGCTCGTGCATCAGCGAACAGGCCATCGCGAGCCGCTGCTTGAAGCCGAGCGGCAGATTCGCACTCTCCGCGTCGACCTCGTCGCCCAGATCGAAGTCTCCGATCGCCCACGCCTCGCGCGCCGCACGGCGCGCCCCGCGCAGGCCGTAGGCACCGGCGAAGAAGTGCACGTTCTGGCGCACGCTCAAGTTGCCGTACAGAGAGAACTTCTGCGACATGTAGCCCACGCGCGCGCGCGCCGCCGCGGCGCCGGTGCGCAGCTCCACGCCGGCCACGCGCAACGACCCTGCGCTCGCGGGCAGCAGCCCGCACAGCATCCTGAAAGTGGTCGACTTGCCCGCCCCGTTGGCGCCCAGCAGCCCGAAAATCTCACCGCGGCGCACCTCGAAGCTGACGTTCCTGACCGCGTAGAAATCGCCGAAGCGCCGCTGTGCGCCGCGCACGTCGATCACCACGTCGGACGAGGCCGAAGTGGCTTGCGAACCGTCGTCGGCCGGACTCGCCCGCACGCGGGCTGCGCAACGCTCGTGCAGCAGCGCCACGAACGCGTCCTCGAAGCGCGGCCTGACGGACTCGGTGCGCAGGCCGCCGAAGCCGACGGCCAGTGCGCCGATCTCGGGTGGCGGCCCCGCCGCCTGCGTGACGAAGCGGACGTCGTCGCCCTGGATCAGCGCGTCAACGACACCCGGCTGACGGGCCAGCACTTCCTGGACGCGGCGCCGCAACGGGCCTGCGGCGCGCACCGTGAAACTGCGACCGTGCATGCCGGCGGCCAGCTCGGTGGGCCGCCCCTGCACCATCGCCTCGCCCTCGTGCAGCAACACCACTTCGTCGCAGCGCTCGGCTTCATCGAGATAGGCCGTCGAGAGCAGCACGCTCGTGCCTTCGCTGCGCACCAGCCGATAGACGATCGCCCACAGCTCGCGTCGGGATACGGGGTCGACGCCGACCGTCGGCTCATCGAGCACCAGCAACCGCGGAGCACGCACCAGCGTGCACGCGAGCCCGAGCTTCTGCTTCATGCCACCCGAGAGTCGCCCTGCCAGCCTGCGCGTGAACGGCCCGAGGCCGGTCATCTGCATCAACTCGGCATAGCGCGCGGCACGCGCGGACTTCGGTACGCCTTGCAGGTCGGCATACAGATCGAGGTTTTCCTGCACGCTCAGGTCCTCGTACAAGCCGAAGCGCTGCGGCATGTAGCCGAGTGCGGCCTGAACCGCGAGCGACTGGCGCGTCGCGTCGAGTCCCATCACCGTGATGCGCCCTTTTTCGGGCACGAGCAGCCCGGCAATTAGCCGCATCAGCGTCGTCTTGCCCGCACCGTCGGGGCCGACCAGCCCGAACACCAGTCCGGCGCGCATGACGAGGCTCACACCGCGCAGCGCCTCCACGGTGCGCTCGCCGGCGCGAAAGCGCTTGACCACGCCCTCCACGTCGAGGACGACTTCGGCACCGCTCATGGGCCGTTTTGGCAGGGATCCGGACCGCGACCGCTGCCAGCCGCTGGCGGCGTGTCGGGCACGATCTCGACGCTCGCAGGCATGCCCAGCCTGAGTTCATCCTGCGGTGAGCAAACGAACACCCGCACCTGATAGACGAGCTGGGTGCGCACGTCCTGTGTCTCGACCGACTTCGGAGTGAACTCGGCGGTGGGCGAGATGAATCCGACCCAGGCGCGATAGCGCTTGCCCGGATAGCTGTCGGTGAGCACCGTGGCGCGACTGCCCAGTCGGATCCGGCCGAGGTCGGACCCCGAAACGTACGCCCGCACCCACAGCGGCTCGGCCAGTGCCAGCGTGAACACGGCCTTCTGCGGCGAGGCCATGTCGCCGGGCTCGAGCACGCGGTTCTCGATCACACCGCCGATGGGCGCGTAGAGCGACGCTTCGGCGACGTCGCGCTGTGCAATCGCCAGCGTCGCCCGGTTCGCCTCGAGTAGCGCCTCGGCAGCGGCCAGGTCCTCCTTGCGCGGTCCAAGGACGACCAGCCGCAGCGCCGCCTCGGCGGACTTCAGCTTCGCCTCGGCGGCGTCCGCCGCGGCGCGCGCGTCGTCAGCCTGCTGTTGCGGAACAAAGCGCTGCGCGGCGAGTTCCTTCAGGCGGTCGGCCGTGCGCACGGCGTTCCTCGCATCGACGCGTGCAGACTCTGCGTCCGCCCTGGCCTTGCCGATCTCCTCGGGGCGCGATCCCGCGCGCAGGCGCGCAACGACTTCGCGCTGCGCGGCGACCTGTGCCTCGGCGAGCTCCACCGCGCGTTGCAGCCGCTGCGAATCGAGCACCGCGAGCAACTGGCCCTTCTGGACCCGGTCGCCCTCGTGGACCAGTACCCGATCGATGCGCCCCGCCGCATTGAACGCGAGCTCGACCTGGCGGATGTCGACGTTGCCGTGCAGGACGATCACGTTGCGCAACGGCTGCGGCGACTCTCGCTGCCACCACCACGCTGCGGCTGCGGCCGCAGCAAGGGCAACGAGCAGCATGACAGGGAGAATCTTTCTTTTCATCGCCGGCGCGAGGTGGCCGATGGACCCTCCCTGCCAAGTAAAGCATAGCGCAGCCACCCGATGACGATTCGGCTATGCGTGCGCGCATGCGCGATTGCCCAACGGCCTGCTTCAAACACCGCAATGACCGTTGATGCCGATCGTCCCGCCGGGCCGGCAACGAGGGGCAACCGCAGCGCGCCCTGCCTGAGCCTCGCCGGACCATCGAAACCGCCCTGCGACATGGCGCCGGGCGACGTGACTCCGCGAGATTGGCCTGCCCGGAGGGACTCGAACCCCCGACCTGCTGCTTAGAAGGCAGCTGCTCTATCCAGTTGAGCTACGGGCAGGTGGGATGGCGAACGAGCAAGGCTCGAGATGGTCGGGGTGAGACGATTCGAACGTCCGACCCACTGCTCCCAAAGCAGTTGCGCTACCAGGCTGCGCCACACCCCGACGAACTTGAAATTGTAGCCGTCGGTCCCTGCGTCACTTGGCAGGCTGTGGCGCTGGCAACGCGAGCTGGCGCGCGACGTCCATGCACTGGCGGATATGTTGCTCGCAGACGTACTTCAGCGCGCTGAACGTCAGCGCCGCCGAAACCGCCTGGCCCGCCAGCGGCACGAACTTCGCCGCCTGCTGCGTGGTCAGTCGCACCCCGACCAGCCTGAGCATGCGCAGCACGAGGTTCTGCGTCACGACCCGGCCGATCACGAGGCTTCCGCCCGCCGAGATCGCCTTGTAGACGACGACCCGCCGATCAGGTGCAAGGCGCTCGATCTGTTCCGGCGTCAATCCGAACGCGCGGTTGATCTGCGGGATCAACCGGATCAGCACCCCGACGTCGGTGAGCCAGTCGAGTCCCGGCACCGGCACCATCGCGACGCCGGCGGCCAGCAGCGCACGCTTGGTCACGAGACGCCGGCACTCGCGTGCCACTGCGTCGATGTCGGCGCGGGTGTGCGGGACTCCCCGCGGGGCTGCGGCGCGCACCGGCAGATGGAGCTCAGGCACCACCCGAGTCTTTCTTGAGCGTGCCGGGCATGCTCGCTCGGGCGAGCAACCCAACCACCCGGCCCACGACCAGCATCCCTCTCAACGCGCCGATGCCCATGATCGCCTCCGCAGCAAGTTCATGTCTTTGACACTGTAGCGCCTTCGCGCGACGCAGGCTCGCGATCGACAACCGGGCAACCTGCCCGCGCGATCCTCGGGCTGCGTACCGCAGATGCCTCGTGATGGCGGCCGCTCAGCTGCCGATCTGTGCCCAGGCGCGCTCGAGCCGCTTGACGCTGACCGGCTGCGCCGTCCGCAGTTCCTGTGCAAACAGGCCGACGCGCAGCTCTTCGAGCAGCCAGCGGAACTCGTCGAGGCGGGCGTCGCGCTGGCCCTTGAGCTCGGCCAGGCGCCGCAGCCAGCGCTGCGCGAGCGGACGCAGTTCGGCGAGCCGCTGCGCGTCCCGGGCCGGATCGGTCCGCCACTTTTCGATCCTGAGTTGCACGGCCTTCAGGTAGCGCGGCAGGTGCTGCAACTGCGCCCAGGGCGTCTCGACGACGAACCGCTTTGGTACGAGCCGCTGCACTTGCGCCGCGATGTCGTCCGCCGCTTCCTTCGCGATGCGACTGTCCTTCAGCTTGCGTGTCGCCGCGCCGTACTCCGCCAGCACCGCGCCTGCGAGGCGGGCGATCTCCTGCGCGATCAGGGTGAGCCGCGGCCGCCCTTCGTCGATCCGTGCCTTGAAACGGTGCTCGTCCGGCGGCAGCGGATCGCCGAGGAACGCGCGCTCGATCGCGAGGTCGACGATCTGGCCGCGCAACTCCTCGAGCGTGCCCAGGCTCAGGTACGCGGCGGCGAGCGCCTGCAGGCCCGCGATGTTCTTTTCCAGATACTTCAGCGGCTCGCGGATCTGCAGCGCAACCAGCCGCCGCAGTCCCGCGCGGTGGCGTGCCTGGGCGACCTCGGGCTCGTCGAAGACCTCGATCTCGACATGCGTGCCGCAATCGACGAGCGCCGGAAAACCGACCAGCGTCTGGCCAGCCTTGCGGATCTCCATCAGCTCGGGCAGTTCACCGAAGGTCCAGGCGGTGTAGGCCTGCGTCTGGACAGTCGCAGCCGGCTGTCTCGTGGCCGTTGCGCCGCGCGTCCCCGTGCCCGAAATGACAACGGGCGCCCGGGCTTGCGCGCCGGCGGCGTGCTCGGCGTGGCCCGCGCCTGCGACCTTGAGCGCGGCCAACGCCTGGAACACGCTCCTCGCCAGGCTGCCGAGTTCAGCCTTCAGCGCCGGCAGGTGGCGCCCCATGCCGAGCTGGCGGCCGTGTTCGTCGACGACGCGCAGGTTCATGACCAGGTGCGCCGGCACCTGCTCGAGCTTGAAGTCGCTGCGCTGGACGGGCAACTGGGTGCGCTCGCGCACTGCCGCGAGCAGCCGTTCGATCAGCGAACCGTCCGCGAACGTCGTCGCCTGCACGAACTGCGCAGCGAACGCCGGCAACGGCAGCAGTCGCGCGCGGGGCTTTTGCGGCAGGCTCTTGAGCAGCGCAAGCACCTTGTCTCTCAGCATGCCGGGCACGAGCCATTCACAGCGCTCGTCGCTCGCCTGGTTCAGTGCGTAGATCGGCAGCGTCACGGTCACGCCGTCCCTCGCGTCACCCGGCTCGTGCAGGTACGTCACCGCACAGTCCACGCCCCCGAGCCGCAGCACCTGCGGGAATGCCGCGCTGGTCACGCCGGCGGCCTCGTGTCGCATCAGCTCCTCGCGCGTGAGCTTCAGCAGGTTCGGCTGGCGCTTCGCTTCGGCGCGGTACCACCGCTCCAGCGTCGCGCCGCTGACGACGTCGGCGGGCAGCAGCTTGTCGTAGAAGGCGTGAATCAGGTCCTCGTCGACCAGCACGTCCTGCCGGCGGGCCTTGTGCTCGAGCTCCTGCACCTGGCGCACCAGCTTGCGGTTGTGGGCGAAGAACGCGAGCGTGGTGTCCCAGGTGTCCTCGGTCAGTCCGGCGACCAGCGCCTCGCGGATGAAGATCTCGCGCGCCGCGCGCGGGTCGACCCGGGCGAAGTCGACGCGACGGTTGTTGTAGATCACCAAGCCATACAGCGTCGCCCGCTCGAGTGCCACCACTTGCGCGGCCTTCTTCTCCCAATGCGGCTCGAGCAATTGCCGACTCAGCAGGTGGCCCGCGACGGTTTCGATCCACGCCGGTTCGATCGTCGCCACGACGCGGCCGAACAGCCGCGTCGTCTCGACCAGTTCGGCCGCCACCACCCACCGGCCGGGTTTCTTGCTCAGGTGTGCGCCCGGATGGCGCCAGAATCGGATGCCGCGTGCACCGAGGTACGACTCGTCGACGTCCGTGCTGCGACGGCCGCCGGCGCCGGCCTGCGATGCCTCCGCATCGGCCTTGCAGCCGATGTTGCCGAGCAGCCCCGCGAGCAGGCTGAGGTGAATCTGTTCGTAGCTCGCGGGCACGGTGTTGAGCCGCCAGCCGTGCTCGGCGACGACGGTGTGCAACTGCGACTGGATGTCACGCCATTCGCGCACGCGGCGCGGCGACACGAATTGCGCGCGCAGCCGCTGCTCCTGCTGGCGGTTGGACAGCCGGTGTGAATCGACTGCCTGCTGCGGCGACTCCGCGGCATGGCCGTGCACGCCGCGCCCCTGCTCGATCCAGTGCCACAGCTTGAGGTAGCCGCTGAACTCGGACTTCTCGTCGTCGAAGATGCGGTGCTTCTCGTCGGCGGCCTGCGCCTGGTCCATGGGCCGGTCGCGCACGTCCTGCCCCGACAGCGCGGCGGCGATCACGAGCACTTCGCTCAGCGCCTGGCGCTCGCGCGCCTCGAGGATCATGCGGCCGACGCGGGGGTCGAGCGGCAGCCGCGCCAGCTCGCGCCCGATCGGCGTGAGCACGCTCGCGTCGTCGACCGCCCCGAGCTCGCCGAGCAAGTCGTAGCCGTCGGCGATCGCCTTCTTCGGCGGCGGCTCGACGAACGGGAACTCCTCGACGGCGCCCAGGCCCAGCGCCTTCATGCGCAGGATCACGCCGGCGAGTGATGATCGAAGGATCTCGGCGTCTGTGAAACGCCGGCGTTCGGCAAAGCCCTCCTCGTCGTAGAGCCGGATGCAGACGCCGTCGGCGACGCGCCCGCAGCGCCCGGCCCGCTGGTCGGCAGCGGCCCGGCTGATCGGCTCGACCTGCAACTGCTCGACCTTGCTGCGGTAGCTGTAGCGCTTGACACGCGCCAGGCCCGAATCGACGACGTATCGGATGCCGGGCACGGTCAGCGACGTCTCGGCGACGTTGGTGGCCAGCACGATGCGCCGGCCTCCACTGTCAGCAAACACGCGCTCCTGCTCCGGCTGCGAAAGGCGCGCGAACAGCGGCAGGATCTCTGCCGGTGGTCCGTGCTGCTGCAGCAGGTGCTTGCGCAGATGCTCGGCCGCCTCGCGGATTTCGCGTTCGCCTGGCAGGAAAACGAGGATGTCCCCCGGCCGGGCCGCGGCGAAGCCTGCGCCGCCCCGCCAGAGCTCGTCGACGGCATCGGCGATCGCGTCGTTCAGATCACGATCCTTCGCTTCCTCGAAAGGCCGCCAGCGCACCTCGACCGGGTAGAGCCGGCCCGACACCTGGATCACCGGCGCCGGAGCGCCGTTCGCGAAGTGACCGGCGAATCGCTCGGCGTCGATGGTCGCGGACGTGACGACGATCTTGAGATCGGGCCGGCGCGGCAGGATCTGCTTCAAGTGCCCGAGCAGGAAATCGATGTTCAGGCTGCGCTCGTGCGCCTCGTCGATGATCAGCGTGTCGTAGGCACGAAGCAGCGGGTCGCTCTGCGTTTCGGCCAGCAGGATGCCGTCGGTCATCAGCTTGACCGAGGCGCCCGCTTGCAGCCGATCATGGAAGCGCACCTTGTAGCCCACCACTTCGCCGAGCGGCGTGTTCAGTTCTTCGGCAATGCGCTTGGCCACGCTGGTGGCGGCGATGCGCCGCGGCTGCGTGTGCCCGATCAGTCCTCGCCCGCCTGCACCGAGCCCTCGGCCGAGCTCGAGCGCGATCTTCGGCAACTGGGTCGTCTTGCCCGAACCGGTTTCGCCGCTGACGATCAGCACCTGATGGCCGCGCAGCGCGCGCGCAATCTCATCGCGTCGCGCCGATACCGGCAACGACTCGGGATAGGTGATCGGCGGAACGGGATGCGCCGCGCGAACAGCAGATGGGCGCGTGCTCACGGGGCGCGGATTATCCGGCCACCACCACCGACGCACGACGCGGTCGCGCTGTGCGGGACGCGCCTCAGCCGGACCTCGCGTAAGTGATCACGCTGAGGGTGGCACCCTGGGGGTCCTGGATGACCGCCATGCGACCGACGTTGGGCACGACCATCGGCTGCATTGCGACCTTGCCGCCCAGTGCCTTGCAGGTGGCCAGCGTCTGGTCGAGATCGGCCACCGTCACGTAACAGCCCCAGGCCGGCGGCATCGGCGGCGCGCCAGGCGGCATGGCCATGATGCCGCCGACCGCGGCGTCGCCCGCGTGGACGACGCGGTACGGTCCGGTGCCCATGTTCACCTCGTCGATGCGCCAGCCGAACAACTGGCGGTAGAACGCCGCGGCGCCGGCCGGATCGCTCGTCATGAGTTCGTTCCAGCTGAAGGCACCGTGTGTCTTGAAGGGATCCAGTGCCTTGCCCTCCCGCGCCCAAGGTCCCATCGTGCGCCGCCGGGCGCGGCGGGTCAATCACGGCACAATCACGCCACGATGAGCCTCGTCTTCCCGCACGTCTTCGTCCCGTGGTTCCGCTCGGTCGCGCCGTACATCCACGCGTACCGCGGCAAGACGTTTGTCGTGGCGATGACCGGTGAGCTGATCGCAACCGGCAAGCTCAACCCCACCGTGCAGGACCTCGCGATCCTGCACGCGATCGGCGTCAAGCTCGTGCTCGTGTACGGCTTTCGGCCGCAGGTCAGCGAACAGGTGCGCGCCAAGGGGCATGAGTCGCGCTTCAGCCACGGCATGCGCATCACCGACCCGGTCGCACTGGACAGCGCCCAGGAAGCGGCCGGCCAACTGCGCTTCGAGATCGAAGCGGCCTTTTCGCAGGGGCTGCCGAACACGCCGATGGCCAACGCGACGGTGCGGGTGGTCTCGGGCAACTTCCTGACCGCGCGGCCGGTGGGCATCATCGATGGCATCGACTTCATGAACAGCGGCGTGGTGCGCAAGGTCGATGGTGCCGCGATCCGCCGGGCGATCGACTCCGGCGCGCTCGTGCTGCTGTCGCCGTTCGGTTTCTCGCCGACCGGCGAGGCTTTCAACCTCACGATGGAGGATGTCGCGACGAGCACGGCGATTGCGCTGCAGGCCGACAAGCTGCTGTTCCTGACCGAGGTGCCCGGGATCCACGAGAAGCTCGACGATCCGCAGAGCCCGATCGATACCGAGCTTGCACTGGCCGGCGCGAAGCGTCTGCTGGCGAGCCTGCCCAGTCCGACCCAGCCCACCGACGCGGCGTTCTACCTGCAGCATTGCGTGAAGGCCTGCCAGGGCGGCGTCGAGCGCTCGCACATCCTGCCGTTCGCGGTCGACGGCGCGTTGCTGCTCGAGGTGTTCACGCACGACGGCATCGGCACGATGGTCGTCGACGAAAAGCTCGAGAGCCTGCGCGAGGCCACCGCCGACGACGTCGGCGGCATCCTCGCGCTGATCGAGCCGTTCGAACGCGACGGCACGCTGGTCAAGCGCGACCGCACCGAGATCGAGCGCGAAATCGGCCACTACACGGTGATCGAGCACGACGGCGTGATCTTCGGCTGCGCTGCGTTGATCCCGTACCCCGAGGCGCGCACCGCCGAGATGGCGGCGCTGACGGTGTCGCCCGAGGTCCAGGGCCAGGGCGACGGCGAGCGCATTCTCAAGCGCGTCGAGCAGCGCGCGCGCGGGATGGGACTCGACAGCATCTTCGTGCTGACGACCCGTACGATGCACTGGTTCGTCAAGCGCGGCTTCGAGCAGATGGAGGCCGACTGGTTGCCCGAAGCGCGCAAGCGCAAGTACAGCCGCGATCGTCGTTCGCAGGTACTCGTCAAGAAGCTCGTCTGAGACGACGCGGCCCGATCACGTTTCAAGGAGTTGCCATGGCCCGCACGGTCCAATGCGTTTATCTGAAGAAGGAGGCTGATGGCCTCGATTTCCCGCCCTACCCCGGCGAGCTCGGCAAACGGATCTACAACGAGGTAAGCAAGGAGGCGTGGTCGCTCTGGCTCAAGCACCAGACGATGCTCGTCAACGAAAACCGCTTGAACCTCGCCGACCAGCGCGCACGGCAGTACCTCGCGCGACAAATGGAGCAGTTCTTTTTCGGCGCCGGCGCCGAGCGCCCTGCCGGTTACGTGCCGCCGTCGAACTGAAGCGTGCGCGACGCCGCAGCAAGGCCTGGCCATACGAAGGCCACGCCCGCAGCGGTGGCCTGCTGGGCGAACCGGCCGAGCAAGGGCATGTTGCTGCCTCAGGACCCGCAGGCTATTGCGACTCATTCGCATTTGCGATAACATCCCCGGGTTGATTCAGCTCGGAGGAGGTCTACCCATGGGTCGCACGCCTGCGGCAACCCTCGTTGCCAGAATGACGATTGCCTGTGGAGTCGCGGCGGCAGCCGCGCTACCAGCGATAGCGCCCGCGCAGCAACAGGAACTCAACATCTATTCGGCGCGCCACTATCCGGGCGACGAAGCCCTCTATGGCGGATTCACGAAGGCAACCGGCATCCGCATCAACCGCGTCGACGCCGACGATGCGGGCATCCTCGCGCGGCTGAAGAGCGAAGGCGCCGCAAGCCCGGCCGACGTGGTGCTGCTCGTCGACGCAGCGCGGCTGTGGCGCGCCGAGGTCGATGGATTGTTCCAGCCGCTGCGCTCCAGCGTGCTCGAGTCCCGGATTCCAGCTGCGTTGCGCGGCCAGGATCGCGGCGAAGGGTCGTCGTGGTTCGGTTTCTCGACGCGTGCGCGTGTCGTCGTTTATCGCAAGACCGACGTCAAACGCGACGACGTCGATACCTATGAGGAATTGGCCGACGCAAAGAATAAGGGCAAGGTCTGCACGCGCTCTGGATCGCACCCCTATAACCTGTCGCTGTTCGGATCGATGCTCGAGCACCTGGGAGCTCAGAAAACCGAGGCTTGGCTCAAAGGCGTCGTCGACAACATGGCCCGCCCGCCCAAAGGCGGCGATACCGATCAGATCAGGGCAGTGGCCAGCGGCGAATGCCAAATCGCACTGACCAACACCTATTACCTCGCACGACTGATGCGCTCGGACAAGCCCGAGGATCGTGCCGTCATGGAAAAGGTCGGCATCGTTTTTCCCAACCAGGATAGCTGGGGAACGCACGTGAATATCGCTGGCGGCGCCGTGGCGAGCCACGCGAAGCACGGCGAAGCCGCCAGGAAGTTTCTGGAATACCTCGCGAGCGACGAGGCACAAGTCTATTTTGCGAACGGCAACAACGAATGGCCGGCGTTGGCGAGCGTGAAGCCGCGCAACCCTGCGCTCGAGCGCATGGGCTCCTTCCGCGCCGAGACGATTCCTGTCTCGGTGGTCGGCATGAATCAGGTCAAGGTGCAGCAGATGCTCGACCGCGTCGGTTATCGATAGCGCTCGACGGCTGCACGGACCACCTTTCGTGGGCCGCAACTGCTTCTATAGGTGTTTGCCCTGATACTTGGTTAGTCGCCTCGCCGCGATAGAATCCCGGCCCGGATTGGCAGAATTCGGAGAAGGGGATTTATGGCATCGCTCAAGGATTTGCTGGCGCAGCGCGAAGCGCTGGATAAACAGATCGCACAAACCCAACGCAGCGAACACGCCCAAGCGCTCGCGCAAATTCGTGCGCTGATGGAGCAGTTCGGCATCACGGTGTCTGACCTCGCCGGAAAGCCGACGGGCAAACGCAAGAAAACGGGCGGAGGCGGCAAGGTGCCGGCGAAATATCGGAATACGGCGACCGGCGAGACCTGGAGTGGTCGTGGTCTGCAGCCGCGCTGGCTCAAGGCGGCGCTGGCAGCCGGTCGGAAACTCGAAGACTTCGCCGTCTAGCGGCCCGCAGATGTCCGCTCGGTTGTCGCCAGTCGAAGCCGCCTGGCGCGGCTTTTGCATTTGGCCAGCCCGTTGGTCACTGACCAGCCGCCGCTGAAGTCGGCCCCCTGCCAGACCGCGTTCCCGGCACGTCCGAGCGACCCGTGAGCAGCGCTCCAGCGCAGCCGTTCGGATCGGCGCGCAGCACCGTTACGCTGCGCACGCTATCGGTTCGCCTGGCACTCGTGCTGGTCGGCTATTACGTGGGCGGGCGCCTCGGCTTGGCGATCCCGCAGGTCGGGACGCAGGTCAGCCTGTTTTGGGCACCCAGTGGCGTCGCACTCGCTGCGGTGATCGCCTGGGGTCCGTGGATGGCGTCTGCGGTTGCGCTGGCTGCGGTCGCGGTCAACATCGCCGCCGGCGCGTCGGTTGCAGTGGCCACGTTGATTGCGGCCGGAGATTCGGGGGCGGCGCTGATCGCCGCCCATCTGCTGCAGCGCCTTGGCTTCAGCCAACTGCTCGACCGTCGTCGCGACCTCGCTCTGCTGATCGGCGTCGGCGCACTGGGCGGGTCGCTGCTTGCCGCCACCAATGGGGTCATCTCGCTGGCACTCGGCGGCCCCTTCTCGATGACTGAGATTGGGCGCGCTTGGCTCGTCTGGTGGCTCGGCGACGCGCTGGGCGTCGCAGTCGCGGCGGTGCCGCTGCTTGCGCTCTCACGGCAGCCCGGTTCGATGATTCGCCGCGGACGGCGCAGCGCGACATCAGCCCTGCTCGCACTGACCGTGGTCGGCGTGAGTGCCGCTGTCTTCCTGGCCGTGCCATCGGCGGCGGTTCAGCTGTCGGCGTGGCTGTTCGTACCGCCTCTGCTGCTTGCGTGGCTGGCCACGCGTGGCGGCCTCTTCACCACGTCGGCGACCGTGCTGGCTGTTGCGCTGGTTGCCGCGACGGCCACTGCGTTCGGCCTGGGCCCGTTCGCACAGCCCCAGACTACCGGGGCGCTGACCCTGCTGTGGGGCTACCTCTGCACGCTGTCTGCCGTCGGCCTGCTGATTGCGGGGTATTCCGGTGAACTCGCGGACAGCGCGGAACGCTGGCAGACCGCGCTCGAAGGCGCCGATATCGGCGTGGCCGACTGGGATTTGCGCCGGGGGCGTGGATTTCGATCGCACCGCTGGCTGGCGCTGCTCGGGCTGGCGATCGACGATGACAAAGATCGGTTCGAGGACTGGCTGGCAGCTGTTCATCCCGACGACCAAGCCGAGCTGCGGCGCGCGCTGCAAGCGCCGGAACCCGATGGCCAGGGCCACTTTCGCCGCGACATCAGAATCCGGTGTGCGGACGGCACGTGGCGCTGGTTTGCATGCGATGCCTCGATCGCCGAACGCAACACGCAGGCGGTGCCGACGCGTCTGGTCGTCACGATCGCGGACGTGAACGCGCGACGCGCGGCGACCGAGCGGCACCGTCTGTCGACCCACCTGTTTCAGAACCTGCATGAGGGCATCCTGATCGCGGACGCGCAGCTGCGCGTGCTCGACGTCAACCAGGCGTTCTGCAGTCTCACGGGTGAGACGCGCGAATCGCTGATCGGGACCGTGCCGGCCCTGCTCGGCTCGCAGGCTGACGAGATCGCGGGCTCTGCCGATTCGGCTGAGCGCAAGGCGATCTGGGAATCGCTGCGCGAGCGCGGCGCATGGGCGGGCGAAATCGTCGAGCCCGGCGACGACGGGCAGCCGCGGGCGCTGCGCGTCACGATCGCCAGCGTGCAGCGCGACGACGCGCCAGCGTACCTCACGGTGGTGGTGTCGGATGTGACCGAACAGCATCGGCAGCGCGCGCAGCTCGAGCGACAGGCGCACTTCGACGAGCTGACGGGTTTGCCCAACCGCACGCGTCTGGCGCAGATGCTGGCCGACGCATTGCGGTCCAGCGATGAAGAGGGTTTCCTGCTGACACTGTGCTATATCGACCTCGACCACTTCAAGGAGGTCAACGACCAGCACGGCCACGCGGTCGGCGATCGCGTGCTGGTCGAGATGGCCAAGCGCCTGCGCGGCGGGCTGCGGCGCGGAGGGAAATGGGTCGACGCGGTGGCCCGGTTGAGCGGCGACGAATTCGTGCTGCTCATGCGCAGCAGTTCACTCGACGAGAGCCGTCAGGCCGTCGAACGCATGCTGCAGCTCATTTCGCAGCCCTACCGGATCGAAGGCGCCGCCCAGCCGTTGGAGCTTTCGGCGAGCATCGGTGCGACGGTGTATCCGCTTGACCGCGCCGACGCCGAAACGCTATTGCGCCATGCCGACCATGCGATGTACGGCGCCAAGCAGGGAGGACGCGACGGGTTCCTGTTCTTCGACACCGAGCAGAGCCGCCGCAGCGAGGCCCGTGTCCTCGCGGTGGGTCGTATCCAGGACGCCCTGCAGCAGGGTGAGCTGATGCTGTACTACCAGCCCAAGGTCAACATGCGTACCGGGCGACTGCTGGGCGTCGAAGCCCTGTTGCGCTGGATCCATCCGGACCATGGCGTGATCGGTCCGAGCGGATTCCTGCCATTGATCGAACACACGATACTGGGTGCGACGGTGGGCGACTGGGTGCTCGAAAACGGCATCGCGCAGCTCGTCCGATGGCTGGATTCGGGACTCGACCTGTCGATGAGCATCAACGTCTCGGCGCGGCACCTGCAATCACCGGACTTCGTGCCACGACTGGAGCAGCTTCTCGCGCCCCACCGCCCGCAGGTGGCGGCCCGTCTCGAGCTCGAAGTGCTCGAAACGGCGGCGCTGGCCGATATCGACTACACCTCGAGCCTGATGGAACGCTGCCGGGCGCGTGGCGTGCGCTTCGCGCTCGACGACTTCGGAACCGGGTATTCGAACCTCACGTACCTCAAGCAGCTGCCGGTGGACGTCCTCAAGATCGACCGCTCGTTCGTCCATGGCATGCTCGCCGACAGCGAGAACCTTGCCATCGTCGAGGGCGTGGTGCGGCTTGCGCGAACGTTCGACTGCCTGGCCGTGGCCGAGGGCGTGGAATCCGCCGAGCAGGCGCGCAAGCTGCTGTCGGTGGGCTGCGAGATCGGCCAGGGCATTGGCATCGGCGCGCCGATGCCTGCAGAAGAGGTGCCGGGCTGGGCCCGCCACCATCGCGGGATCCTCGCCGGTCCGCGCGCGGTGGCGCTCTGACGACGACACCGCGGCGCGGTCGCTAGACTGCGCACATGATCCCCGCATCGTTCGTGCAGGAGCTGATCAACCGCGCCGACATCGTCGGCGTGGTGGGCCGCTATGTCGAACTGAAGAAGGCCGGCATCAATCACAAGGGCCTTTGTCCCTTCCACGGCGAGAAGACACCGAGCTTCATCGTCAGCCCGTCGCGGCAGAGTTACCACTGCTTCGGCTGTGGGGCCCACGGCGACGCGATCCGCTTCCTGATGGAACACGCGGGGCTGGGATTCGTCGAGGCGGTGCGTGAGCTGGCCACCCAGGCGGGAATGGGGGTGCCCGAGGACGAGCGCTCGGCCGCCGAGCGCGAGCGCGCACGCGAGATCAAGGGCCGCCAGTCGTCCCTGACCGAGGTGCTGGCCCACGCAGCGGCGCATTACCGCCAGCAGCTCAAGGCCAGTCCGCGCGCAATCGACTATCTCAAGAAGCGCGGCCTGACTGGTGCAATCGCCGCGCGATTCGCGCTGGGCTACGCGCCAGACGGCTGGCGTGCGCTGGCCAGCGTCTTCCCGCATTACGACGACCCATTGCTCGTCGAGAGCGGGCTGGTCGTCGTCCAGGGCGAAGGCGGCGAGGAACAGCACCGCTACGACCGCTTCCGCGAC
Source organism: Burkholderiales bacterium (assembly GCA_020354665.1). Taxonomy (GTDB): domain Bacteria; phylum Pseudomonadota; class Gammaproteobacteria; order Burkholderiales; family Burkholderiaceae_C. The sequence continues at coordinate 661,445 of CP070653.1, read as the reverse complement.
CGGATCATGTTTCCGATCCGCGATGCGCGGGGTCGGGTGATCGGTTTCGGCGGCCGCGTGCTCGACGGCGGCGAGCCCAAGTACCTCAATTCCCCCGAGACCCCGGTGTTCGTCAAGGGGCACGAGCTGTATGGGCTGTTCGAGGCGCGCCAGGCCATTCGCGAGCGCGGTCACGTGATCGTGGTCGAGGGCTACATGGACGTCGTCGCACTGGCGCAGCTGGGCATCGGCAACGTGGTGGCGACGCTCGGCACCGCCTGCACCGCCGAGCACGTGGCCAAGCTGATGCGCTTCACCGACGCGATCGTCTTCAGCTTCGATGGCGACGCAGCGGGCCGCCGTGCCGCAGCGCGTGCGCTCGAGGCCGCGCTGCCGCACGCCGGCGACACCAGGCAGATTCGCTTCCTGTTCCTGCCACCCGAGCACGACCCGGACTCCTTCGTCCGTGCGCAGGGACCAGCCGCGTTCGAGGCCTGCGTCGATGACGCCGTGCCGTTGTCGCGGCAGCTGATCGAACAGGCCGGTGCCGAGTGCGACCTCGACACCGCGGAGGGTCGGGCGCGGCTGCTCGCCAACGCTCGCCCGCTGTGGTCTCGGTTGCCCGACGGCGCGCTGAAGCGCCAACTGCTCGCCGATCTGGCGGCGGCGGGGCGGATCGAACCGGCGGAGCTGCGCGAGCTCTGGGGCGGTGCTCGCCGCGCCACCGCTGCCGTCGCAGGCACCGACTCGCAGCGACAGTTCATGCGCGGGTCGTGGCGGCAACCGGCGCGGTCAATCAACCGGGCCACGGCCAACTTGCTGGATCGTGCCCTCTGGCTGCTGGTCCATCGCAGCGAACTGTGGGCGACGCTGGATGCGCAGGCCCACGACCTGCTTGCCGGCCCACCCGGGACCTACGGCATGCTGTTTGCGGCGTTGGAGCGATGCCTGGTGGAGCACGGCGCGATGACGCCGGCCGCATTGCTCGCGCACCTTCGTGAAGAGCAGCCCGACGCCGCACGCGACGCGGTGCTCGAGCGGGTCGGCGCGCTGCACGACCCGGATCTGGACGCCGACCTGCCTCGCGAGCTCGCTCGGGTTGTCGATCGACTGCGCCTGCGGGCCATCGAGGACGAGCTCGCCCTGCTGTTCGAGTCAGGCGAGCTGTCGGGCGAAGCCCGCCTGCGCGAAAGCGAGCTGCGCAGGCTGCAGCGCGAGCTGAAGGCGCAATTGAGCGGAGCCGGCGCGACCAGCGCCTGACACGCCGGCCGGTCACAGCCGCCGGCGCAGACGCGGCGGGGCTGGTCGCCCGAGCTGAAAACCTGCAACGCAGAGGTTTTTTGCGGTGGCCGCGGTCTGGCTGATAAAATATGCAGTTTGACGCGCGGCAAGAGTGACAGCAGCATACCCGGGCCCCGGCCACCCTGCGACACAGGGTCGAATCGATCAAGGCCACCGCCCCCCGGCAACCTCCGACAGGGCTGCATCCGCCTCAGACGTTCACGCCAGCTTGCACGCGCCACTGCCGAGCCTGCGGACTTGAATTTCGCCGCGCTCGCGCCCACGTGTGTCTGACACCCACCAAAGGATTCGCATGACCGCCAAGAAGAGCGCGCCTTCGAAGTCGGCCAAGGCCGCTGCGACCGGCAAGCCCGCCCGCGCAACTGATGACCACCTGAAGAAGGCGGCTGCAACGCCACGACCGTTGGCGCCTGCCAAGGCCGCCAAGGCAGCAGCCAAGGCGCCGCCATCGGCCAAGGCGGCGCAGCCCGCAAAGACAGCCGCGCCGACCAAGCGGGGACGCAAACCGGGCAAGGCGAGCGAGGTCACGAAGGCGGGCAAGCAGGCGGTGGTCGAAGAAGACCTGGGCGACGTCGACGCCGAGTTCGACGCCGAGGCCGACGCTGTCGAGGCCGAGGAAGCCGAAAAGGCCAAGGCCAAACCGCTGCGCATGAAGGTCAGCCGCGCGAAGGAGCGCGCGCTGATGCGCGAATTCGGTCTCGACGAAACGCAACTGACTGAGGAGGAGGTTGCCAAGCGCCGCCAGGAGCTGAAGACGCTCATCAAGATGGGCAAGACGCGCGGCTTCCTGACGCACCAGGAGATCAACGACCACCTGCCGGAAAAGCTGGTCGACAACGAAATCCTCGAGGCGATCGTCTCGATGCTCAACGACATGGGCATTGCGGTCTACGAGCAGGCCCCCGATGCCGCGACGCTGCTGATCGCCGGCGGCGGCAGCGCGACTGCCACCGAAGAGGAGGCTGAGGAGGCCGCGGAGGCGGCGCTGTCAACGGTCGACTCGGAGTTCGGACGCACGACCGACCCCGTGCGCATGTACATGCGCGAAATGGGCACCGTCGAGCTGCTGACGCGCGAAGGCGAGATCGAGATCGCGAAGCGCATCGAAGGTGGCCTACAGTACATGATGCAGGCGATCAGTGCGAGCCCGACCACGATTGCCGAGATCCTGTTGATGGCCGACAAGATTCGCGGCGGCGACATGCAGATCTCGGAGGCAGTCGACGGCTTCGTCTCGGACGACGAGGCGGACGACTACGTGGCCGAGGAGGATTTCGACGAGTTCGATGAGGACGAGGACGAGGAAGGCGGCGGCAGCAAGGCGCTGACCAAGAAGCTCGAGGAGATGAAAGCCCAGGCGCTGGTGCGCTTCGAAGCGCTGTCGACCTACTTCGACCGCATGCGCAAGGCCTACGAAAAGGACGGCTACAAGTCCCCCCCCTACAACCGGGCGCAGCTGGCCGTGAGCGCGGAAATCATGGGCATCCGCTTCACGGTCAAGACGATCGAACGGCTGTGCGACGTGCTGCGCTCGCAGGTCGACGACGTGCGGCGCTACGAGCGCGAGATCCGCAAGATCGTCGTCGACAAGTGCGGCATGCCCCAGGAGTATTTCGTCAAGCATTTCCCCGCCAACGCGCTGAACCTGAAGTGGGCCGAGAAGGAGATCGCCGGCGCCAAGCCCTACAGCGCGGTGCTGCTGCGCAACCTGCCAGCCGTCCAGGAGCTGCAGCAAAAGCTCATTGACCTGCAGTCCAAGGCGGTGGTGCCGCTGGAGGACCTCAAGGCGATCAACAAGAAGATGAACGAGGGCGAGAAGGCCTCGCGCGACGCGAAGAAGGAGATGATCGAGGCGAATCTGCGTCTGGTGATCTCGATCGCCAAGAAGTACACCAACCGCGGCCTGCAGTTCCTCGACCTGATCCAGGAAGGCAACATCGGGCTGATGAAGGCGGTCGACAAGTTCGAATATCGTCGCGGCTACAAGTTCTCGACCTACGCCACGTGGTGGATCCGGCAAGCCATCACGCGCTCGATCGCCGATCAGGCGCGCACCATCCGCATCCCGGTGCACATGATCGAGACGATCAACAAGATGAACCGCATCTCGCGCCAGCACCTGCAGGAGTTCGGCTTCGAGCCGGACGCGCCGACGCTCGCGGAGAAGATGGAGATGCCGGAGGACAAGATCCGCAAGATCATGAAGATCGCCAAGGAGCCGATCTCGATGGAGACACCGATCGGCGATGATGACGACTCGCACCTGGGCGACTTCATCGAGGACACCAACAACGTCGCTCCGGTGGACGCCGCGATGCACGCCGGCCTGCGCGACGTGGTCAAGGACATTCTCGATGGCCTGACGCCGCGCGAGGCGAAGGTGCTGCGCATGCGCTTCGGCATCGAGATGAGCACCGACCACACCCTCGAGGAGGTTGGCAAGCAGTTCGACGTCACGCGCGAGCGCATCCGCCAGATCGAAGCCAAGGCGATCCGCAAGCTCAAGCATCCGAGCCGCTCGGACAAGCTGAGGACGTACCTGGACAATCTCTGAAAGAGACTGTCCGGTTGCGTGCGGCCGATGGCGGCCGCGCTTGCACCGCGAGCGCGCATCGGCTTGCGCCGCAGGCACAAACTCTACGCACGTACCTCGACACTCGTTGAGCCGTGTCGGCAGCCGGCGGGCACGGCACGCTGGAGAGGGGCGGATCGCGGGCCGCCCTCCGATCGGTCTAAACTTCGGCGCATGACCCTGATCGCCGAGCGTACCGTTCTGTTCGCCGACCTACGCGGCAGCACATCGCTCTACGAGACGCTCGGCAACGCCGAGGCCACGTCGGTCGTCACGCACACCGTCAGCTCGCTGGTGCACGTCGTGCCCGAGTGCGGCGGCCAGGTCGTCAAGACGCTCGGCGACGGGCTGATGGCGGTCTTTGAGACGCCCGCCGCCGGTCTCGAAGCGGCCAACCGAATGCACGACGCGCTGGCCCAGCTTGTCTCGCGCGGCCAGGAGCGGGGCGCTTCGGCGGGGCTGCGCGCGCTGCGTCTGCAAGTGACGCTGGCGCGCGGCGAAGTCGTCGAGATGGCCCGAGACTGCTATGGCGACGCGGTCAACGTGGCGGCGCGGCTGATCGACCATGCTGGCGACAACGAGACCCTCGTGACCGCCGAGGTCGTTGCCGGACTGCCCGCCGCGCTGCGCAGCCGCTTTCGCAGCCTTGATCGCCTGCACCTGCGCGGCCGCCTCGAACCGGTGCAGGTGCTGCTGCTCGACGACCGCCATTCGAGCCCCGACAGCGCGACGACCCTGTTCGGCGATGCCGTGCCCGAGAGCTACGAGCCCGAAGCGATCCGTCTGTCCTGGCTGGATGTGCAGCGCGTCTTCGACAGCGCGAACCTGCCGGTCGTCCTGGGCCGCAGCCCGCAGGCCACCTACTGCATCGACGATTCGCGGGTGTCGCGCTCGCACGCCCGCGTCGACTGGAGCGGGGGCACGTTTCAACTCGTCGACCTCAGCTACAACGGCACCTACGTTCGCTTTGCGGGCGATAGCGAGATTGTCACACTGCGCCGCGGAAGCTGCACGCTTCACGGTCACGGAGTGATCGGTCTGGGCACGCCGCCGAGCGACCCGACTGCTCCGGTGGTGCGCTTCGAGGTGGTCCATTTATCGGATACCCTGCCCCATCCGCCACGATGGTGATTCCGGCGTCACTGGGCGCGTTGCTAACGCATCCCGCAGATCGCGCGGATCCTGGCGCGGCGTCCGTCGAGCATGGACTGACCACGCCGTCAGACAGGGCAATGCCGATCGATCTCGCGCAGGTACTTGCCGAACGGCGCCAGATCCCGATCGCCGGTGCCGTCCCATGAGCTTCGCGACCGAGCCACCGTTCGAGCACGGGCGCGCCGAGCGCACCGCGGTGCTGCTCGTCAATCTTGGCACGCCAGAGGCGCCAATCGCGGCCGCGCTGCGCCGCTACCTGGCCGAGTTCCTGAGCGACCCGCGCGTGGTCGAGATCCCGCGCGCCGCATGGTGGCCGATCCTGCACGGCATCATCCTGCGTGTGCGGCCGGCGAAGTCCGCAGCAAAGTACGCGTCGATCTGGCAGCCCGACGGTTCGCCGCTGCTGGTGTGGACAGAGAAGCAGGCCCGGTTGCTCGAGGGCTACCTCGGCGAGCGCGGTCACCGCCTGCTTGTCCGCGCCGCGATGCGCTATGGCAAGCCTTCGATTGCAATGCGGCTCGATGCGCTGAAGATCGAGGGTGTAACGCGCATCCTCGTGCTGCCCCTGTATCCGCACTACGCAGCCGCGACGACGGCCACCGCCAACGATGCAGTGATGGCGTGGGCAATGCGCCAGCGTTGGCAGCCCGAGCTGCGATTCGTCAACCAGTATCACGACCACCCGGGCTACATCGCCGCGCTGGCGCGGCGCGTGCAGGACCATTGGCAGACACACGGCCGCGACGGCAAGCTGATCATCAGTTTTCACGGCCTGCCGGCGCGCAGCCTGACACTCGGTGACCCGTACCATTGCCAGTGCCAGAAGACGGCCCGGCTGCTCGCGCAGGCGCTCGCGCTCGGCCCAGAGCAGTGGCAGGTCACGTTCCAGAGCCGCTTCGGCAAAGCGAAGTGGCTCGAGCCATACACCGAACCCACGTTGAAGCAGCTCGCGGCGCAGGGGCTCGCCCGCGCCGACGTGATCTGCCCCGGTTTCACCGCCGACTGCCTGGAAACGCTCGAGGAGATCGACCAGGAGGCGCGTCGCGCTTTCATCGGTGCGGGCGGACGCGAGTTCCATTACATCCCGGCCCTCAACGACCAGCACGAATGGATCGCCGCGCTGGCGCAGATCGCAATCGCGAACCTCGGCGGCTGGCCGACGCAATCGCAAACAGACTCAAGCGAACTGCACGCCTCGCGTGAACGGGCGCTCGCCGCCGGCGCCCGCGCGTGAGGGCATCGGCCCCGTCCGATGCGTCGCCACGGGCCGGCCGGTGGCCGGCTGCTCAGCCTGCGCGCGCGGCCCTGCGCCAGCGCACCATGCGCGGCACCAGCACCACCGCGAGCACGATGACGAGCAGGACGAGCGAAGCCGGGCGCGTGATGAAGATGGTCCAGCTGCCCTCGCCGATCGACAACGCGTTGCGCAGTTGCGCTTCGGCGAGCGGGCCGAGGATCAGACCCACGATCACCGGCGCGGTCGGGAAGTCGTAGCGCCGCATCAGCACGCCGAGCAGCCCGACGCCGTACATCAGGAACAGGTCGAATGCGCTCTGGCGCATGCCGTAGACGCCGACCGACGCGAAGATCAGGATGCCCGCGTACAAGTGCGCGCGCGGGATCTTCAGCAGCTTGACCCACAGTCCGACCATCGGCAGGTTCAGCACGAGCAGCATCACGTTGCCGATGTACAGCGACGCGATCAGCGCCCACACCAGCGACGACGACGTCGTGAACAGCTGCGGCCCCGGGTTCAGTCCGTAGTTTTGCAGTGCCGACAACAGGATCGCGGTGGTCACCGAGGTCGGGATGCCCAGCGTCAGCAGCGGTACCAGCGTGCCGGTGACCGCGGCGTTATTGGCCGCTTCCGGGCCGGCAACGCCCTCGATCGCCCCGCGCGATCCGAACTCTTCCGGGTGCCGGCTGAGCTTGCGTTCGGTCGCATAACTCAGAAAGGTGGGTATCTCCGTGCCACCGGCCGGGATCGTGCCGAACGGAAAACCCAGCGCGGTGCCACGCAACCAGGCCGGCCACGAGCGCCGCCACTCGGCGCGCGTCATGTGCACCTTGCCCATCGCCGTCATCTCGGCAACGCTGTGGCCCTCGTAGAGCGCGTTGTAGAGCGTCTCGCCGACCGCAAACAAGCCAACCGCGATCAACACGACCTCGATGCCGTCGAAGAATTCCGGCACGCCAACGGTATAGCGCGCCGCGCCGCTGATCTGGTCGATGCCGACCAGCCCCATCGCCAGGCCGACGAACAGCGCCGTCATGCCGCGCAGTGCGCTCTTGCCGAGGACGGCGCTGACGGTCGTGAACGCCAGCAGCATGATGCAGAAGTACTCCGGCGGGCCAAGCCTGACCGCAAAGTCCGCGACCACCGGCGCGAACAACGTGACGAGTACCGTCGCGATCGTGCCGGCGACGAACGAGCCGATCGCCGAGGTGGCAAGCGCCGCACCCGCCCGCCCGTGCTTGGCCATCTTGAAGCCCTCGAGCGCAGTCACCATCGTGCCGGTCTCGCCGGGCGTATTGAGCAGGATCGACGTCGTCGATCCGCCATACATCGCGCCGTAGTAAATCCCAGCGAAGAAGATCATCGACGCGGTCGGTTCCACCTGCGCGGTGATCGGCAGCAGCATCGCCACCGTCACCGCCGGTCCGATCCCCGGCAACACACCGATCGCGGTGCCGAGCGCGCAGCCGATGAACGCCCACATCAGGTTGACCGGCGTTGCGGCCGTGGCAAAGCCACCGGCCAGCAAATTGAGGATTTCGGTCATCTCAACGCCCCCCCGCACGATGCCAATGCATCGTGGCCAGCGGTGCGTGCATCGGCCGGCCCGGGTACCGCAGCACGTTCAGATCCAGCCCGTCGCCGTCACGCCTGGCAGGTTGATCGCCAGCACCTTGGTGAACAGCCAGAACGCCGGCGCCGCGATCGCCATTCCCGTCAGCAGGTCGAGCAGCAGCTGCACGAAGCCACCGCCGGCCCTGCCTTCGGACAGCCGCAGCCCACGCACGGCCAACGCAAAGCAGAGCGCGCAACTGAGCACGAAGCCCAGCCGCGTCATCAGTGCCGCATTGCTGAGTACACCGGCCGACACCCAGGCCATCGCATGCCAGTCGCCGCGCGCAGCGCCCGAGCCCTGCTCGAGCACCGCGTAGCCACCACGCAGCGCCTGCCACAGCAACGTCACCCCGCAGCCCATCAGCACCAGCGAAACGAACCACGGCAGCACGGCCGGCCCGACGCCCGAATAACCAACCACCGGCGGCAGGCCACTGGCACCCCACGCGAGCAGGCCACCCAGCACCAGCGCGCCGGCGCCGATCAGTGCCTGGGCGGGGACCGAACGAGACGAGTGCGGAAGGGGGCCGGCCACGACGTCAGATCATGCCGGCCTTGACCATCGTCGCGCGCAGGCTCGCGAACTCGGCGTCGACGAAATCCTCGAATGGCTTGCCCGCCAGCAGGGCGGGCGTCCAGTTGTTCTTCTCGAGTGCCTCCTGCCAGCTCTTGTGCTTGGTGGCCGCAACCACGAGGTCGGTCAGCGCCTTGCGCTGCTCGGGCGTGATGCCCGGCGCCGCGTAGACGCCGCGCCAGTTGCCGATCACGACATTGATGCCCTGCTCTTTCAGCGTCGGCACATTGATGCCCTTGAGCCGGTTCTCGGAGGTGACGCCGATCGCCTTCATCTTGCCGGCCTCGATGTACTGCTGGAACTCGCTGTAGCCGCTGCCGCCGACCGTGACATTGCCCCCGAGGATCGCCGCGGTGGCTTCGCCGCCGCCGCGAAACGGCACGTAATTGATCTTCGCGGCATCGACGCCGACCTCGCGCGCGATCATCGCCGCGGCAATGTGCTCCGTCGACCCGCGCGATCCGCCGCCCCACTTGACGCTCGCCGGGTCCTTCTTCATGGCGTCGACGACGTCTTTGATCGTCTTGAACGGAGAGTTCTGCGGCAGCACGAACACGTTGTATTCGCTGGTCAGCCGCGCGATCGGTGTGGCCTGTGTGACACTGACCGGCGGCTTGCCGGTGATGATGCCGCCGAGCATCACCGCGCCCATCACCATCAGCGCGTTCGGGTCGCCCCTGCTCGCGTTCACGAACTGCGCCAGCCCGATCGCGCCGGCCGCACCGCCCTTGTTCTCGTAGGTCACCGAAGACGCAACTCCGGCATCCTGCAGCGCCTTGCCGAGCGCGCGGCCGGTGCTGTCCCAGCCGCCGCCCGGGTTGGCCGGGATCATCATCTTCAGCGCGGCGGCTGCGCGTGCCGTGATCGGCAGCGCGCCTGCAGCGGCCAGTGCGAGCAGCGATTTGACGAAAGTGTCGCGACGCATCGTGTCTCCTTTCAGGTCGGTGGACGATGCGCCGATCTTCGCCCGCAAGGCTGTCTGCAGGCTGTCCGCAATACTAGGGCAAATGCTAGTTCCGTCGACCTGTGAACCGCGCCGCCGGGTCGGGGCGCGCCAGGCCATGGATCCAGGTCCAAAGTGCGGTGGTGCCCCGGCGTGCATTTGCCCGCGGAGGCGGTCGTTGGCACCAACGCGCATCCCGCGCGCCAAACGGCAGAACGCCACCCGGCGTGACGCGCACGGCGGTGGAGAGCCTCTGCGGCGCGTTCTCGCGGGACAATCGGTCCGAAGCCGGCCGGATCGCCGGCCCGGATACCAAGGTCGAGTGACCCTTCGCCAGAAGTGAGCCTCGATTGAACGACACATGAACGATGCCTCGGGGCGCCCGGAGCGAATGCGGCTCGACAAGTGGCTGTGGGCCGCGCGCTTCTTCAAGACGCGTGCGCTCGCGTGCGAAGCGATCGACAAGGGCCGCGTGAGCGTCAACGGCATCGCGGCGAAAGCCTCTCGCGAACTGCGTCCCGGGGACCTGATTTCGCTGCGCCAGGGCGACCTGCCGCGCACGGTACTGCTCAAGGCACTGAGCCACCGACGCGGGCCGGCCAGCGCAGCGCAGCTGCTCTACGAGGAGACGGCTGAAAGCCTCGCGCTTCGGGCCAGGCTCGAGGAGCAGCGGCGCCACCGCGCCGAGCCCGCGCTGGCCATCGAACAGGGCCGGCCGACCAAGCGGGACCGGCGCCGGCTCGCGCAATGGCGGCGCTGGTCCGCTTGCGCCGACGACCCGGGAGATCCACAAGCTTCGTGAAGAACGCGACGTGTCATGCAACGCTGGATTGCGCCGACGGCCTTGAAGTCGTGTCCTTTGCCGCCATGTCATTGGAGAGGATAATCGCGCGACCATGACAGACGAACGAAATATCCAAAATAATCAAGACGATGTATCACAAACAGAAGGTGATACTTCAAGTCAGGAAACGGCCTCGTTACAGCAGGAGCTGAGCGAGCTGGAAGCGAAAAACGCCGAACTGGCCGACGGCTTTCTGCGGGCCAAGGCTGAGGCCGAGAACACGCGCCGCCGGGCCGAAGAAGAGATGGCCAAGGCGCGCAAGTACGCGCTGGAAGGCTTTGCCGAGGCCCTGCTTCCCGTCAAGGACAGCCTCGAAGCGGCGATCGCTGTCGAGACCGCCGACCCGCAGCAGATGCTCGAGGGCGTGCATGCCACCCTGCGCCAGCTCACCGGCGTGCTCGAGCGCAACAAGATTGTTGAGATCAACCCGGAGGTTGCCTCCCGCTTCGACCCCCACCAGCACCAGGCGATCAGCGTCGTACCCAGCGAACAGGAGGCCAACACGGTGGTCGCGGTGCTCCAGAAGGGCTACCTGATCGCCGACCGCGTGCTCCGACCCGCGCTGGTCACGGTGGCAGGCCCCAAGTGAGGGTGCCCCGCCCGACCCCGGGGCGCCCTTGAAAGGCTGGTAGCGGCCCGCACTTCACGAACATCCTCTCGCGAATCTCAGGAGAACACCAACATGGCCAAGATCATCGGCATCGACCTCGGAACCACGAATTCTTGCGTGGCCGTGATGGAGGGCTCAGCGCCCAAGGTGATCGAGAACAGCGAAGGTGCGCGTACGACGCCTTCGGTCGTTGCCTACCAGGAAGACGGCGAGATCCTCGTCGGCGCTTCCGCCAAGCGCCAGGCAGTCACAAACCCGAAGCACACCTTCTATGCGGTGAAGCGACTGATCGGCCGCAAGTTCACCGAGAAAGAGGTTCAGAAGGACATCGCGCTGATGCCTTTCAAGATCGTCGCCGCCGACAACGGCGACGCCTGGGTCGAGGAGCGCGGCAAGAAGCTCGCGCCGCCACAGGTCAGCGCCGAGGTCCTGCGCAAGATGAAGAAGACCGCCGAGGACTACCTCGGCGAGGAAGTCACCGAAGCGGTGATCACGGTGCCGGCCTACTTCAACGACAGCCAGCGCCAGGCGACGAAGGATGCGGGACGCATCGCCGGGCTCGATGTCAAGCGCATCATCAACGAACCGACCGCGGCGGCATTGGCCTTTGGTCTGGACAAGCACGGCAAAGGTGACCGCAAGATCGCGGTGTTCGACCTCGGGGGCGGTACGTTCGACATCTCGATCATCGAGATCGCCGACGTCGAGGGCGAGAAGCAGTTCGAGGTGCTATCGACCAACGGCGACACGTTCCTCGGCGGCGAGGACTTCGACCAGCGCATCATCGACTACATCGTCACCGAGTTCCGGAAGGACCAGGGCGTCGACCTGACGAAGGACGTGCAGGCGCTGCATCGACTGAAAGAGCCCGCCCAGAAGGCCAAGATCGAGCTGTCCAACAGCACGCAGACCGACATCAACCTGCCCTACATCACGGCCGATGCGTCGGGCCCGAAGCACCTGAACATCAAGCTCACTCGCGCCAAGCTCGAGGCCCTCGTCGAGGAACTGATCGAGCGCACGATCGAGCCCTGCCGCATCGCGATCAAGGATGCCGGCGTGAAGGTCAGCGACATCCAAGACGTGATCCTCGTCGGCGGGCAAACGCGCATGCCCAAGGTGCAGGAGAAGGTCAGGGAGTTCTTCGGCAAGGAGCCGCGCAAGGATGTCAACCCTGACGAGGCGGTGGCGGTGGGCGCGGCGGTTCAGGGCTCGGTACTGTCGGGCGACCGCAAGGACGTGCTGCTGCTCGACGTGACGCCGCTGTCGCTGGGCATCGAGACACTCGGCGGCGTGATGACCAAGATGATCAAGAAGAACACCACGATCCCGACCAAGTTCTCACAGGTGTTCTCTACCGCCGACGACAACCAGCCTGCGGTGACCATCAAGGTCTATCAGGGCGAGCGCGAGATGGCCGCGGGCAACAAGAGCCTCGGTGAGTTCAATCTCGAGGGCATCCCGCCGGCGCCGCGCGGCGTGCCGCAGATCGAGGTCGCGTTCGACATCGACGCCAACGGCATCCTGCACGTCCATGCGAAGGACAAGGGCACCGGCAAGGAGAACAAGATCACCATCAAGGCGAACTCGGGCCTGTCGG
>CP070653.1:644835-648915 GCA_020354665.1 Burkholderiales bacterium | reverse complement strand
GCCGGCGGCCATGCGCGGGTCGTCGTCGATGCATTACTCGCCGCCGGCGCGCGCGTACTGGGCTGCACCGACGCCGACCCGGCTCGCCACGGCGGCGACGCCGCGGGCGTTCCAGTGCTCGGCGACGACACGGTGCTCGCCCGGCACTCGCCCTCCGATGTGCAGCTCGCGGTCGGCATCGGCGGCGCGCGTGGCGAATCGCTGCGCCGCATGATTCACGAACGGCTGAAGTCGGCCGGCTGGACGCTCGCGACGGTGCGCCATCCGTCGTCGATCGTCAGCCCAAGCGCGTGGCTCGGTGAGGGGGTGCAGGTCATGGCCGGCGCCATCGTCCAGCCGGGCGCGCGGATTGGCGACGGCGCGATCGTCAACACCGCAGCAGTTATTGAGCACGACTGCAATGTCGGTGCGTTCGTCCACGTCGCGCCGCGGGCCCTCCTGTGCGGCGACGTCCGCATCGGCGCGGGCAGCCACGTTGGCGCAGGGGCGGTCGTTCGGCAGGCGGTGACGATCGGCGAGGGCGTCGTCATTGCCGCGGGGGCGGTCGTCGTGCGCGATTTTTCCGGGCCTGGCACCCTCGCCGGCGTGCCGGCCCTTGCAAGGGACAGGACGCAATGAAGGCGTGGGAAAGCGTACTCGTCGAACCTTCGACGACACTGCGCGAAGCGCTGCAACGGATCGACGCAGCGGGTAGCCAGATGGCCGTGGTAGTGGACGGCAGCCGGCGGCTGCTCGGCACGCTGAGCGACGGCGACGTGCGCCGCGGGCTACTGCGTGGGCTGGCTCTGTCGGACCCGGTCGCGCAGGCGATGCACGCGACACCGACCGTCGCGCGGTCGGGCGACTCGCGCGCTTCGATGCTGGCAACGATGCGCCGGCTTGGGCTGCACCAGCTACCGGTCGTTGACCGCGACGGTCGGGTCGTCGGCCTCGAGGTGGTCAACGACTACTTCGTAGCCCCGGTACGCGACAACTGGGTCGTCATCATGGCCGGCGGGATCGGTTCGCGGCTGAAGGAGCTGACGCACGAAACGCCCAAGCCGATGTTGCACATCGGCAACCGGCCGCTACTCGAGACGATCGTGCGCAGCTATGCCGAGCAGGGCTTCAGACGCTTCTGGCTGGCCGTCAACTACAAGGCAGAACAGATCGAGCAGCATTTCGGAGACGGCTCGGCCTTCAACGTGGAAGTCTGCTACCTGCGCGAGCGCGAGCAACTCGGGACCGCCGGCGCGTTGAGCCTGCTGCCCGAGCGTCCCGGCTCGCCGCTGATCGTCACCAACGCCGACCTGCTGACGAAGGAGGATTTCGGCGGCATGGTCGACCGCCACGTCGAGAGCGGCGCCGACGCGACGATGGCCGTGCGCGACTACGAAATGCAGGTCCCGTTCGGTGTCGTGCGCGAGCGCGACGGACGCATCGAATCGGTCGAGGAGAAGCCGATCCAGCGCTTCGTCGTCAGCGCCGGCATGTACGTGCTCTCGCCGGCGGCGCTCGACTTTGTCCCGCCGCAGCGCTACTTCGACATGCCGTCGCTGTTCGAGTCACTGGTCCAGCACGGCCGGCACACGCGCTGTCACCTGGTCGAAGGCTACTGGCTCGATATCGGCCGGCTGCCCGACTACGAGCGGGCGAACGCCGAGTTCCACGAGGTGTTCAGGTGATCGACGGACTTCGTGTGCTCGGTTTGGTGCCGGCAAGGGGGGGCTCGAAGGGACTACCGGCCAAGAACATCGCGCCGGTCGGAGGACGACCACTGCTCGCGTGGACTGCCGACGCGGCACACGGCTCGCGCTACCTCGACCGCACCGTGCTGTCCACCGACGACGAGGCGATTGCCGCTGCCGGGGAAGGCTGCGGACTGGAGGTGCCGTTTCGCCGGCCGACAGCGCTGGCCTCCGACACCGCAGCGACCATCGATGTCGTGGTGCATGCGCTCGACATCCTGCCCGGGTATGACCTTCTCGTCTTGCTGCAGCCGACCTCACCGCTGCGCACCGCCGCCGACATCGACGCTGCGATCGAGCGGCTGGTAGCCACTGGCGCGCCGTCGTGCGTGAGTGTCGTTTCCGTCGAGCAAAGCCCGTACTGGATGGTGCGGATCGCTGATAATTGGGAAGTAACTCCGCTGCTTGAGCCGCCGGTCAGTGCGACGCGACGCCAGGAGCTTCCACCGATCCACGCGCTAAACGGTGCCGTTTACGCGGCGCGCGTCGACTGGCTGCGCCGCGAGCGGCGCTTTGTCGGCGACGGCACGGTAGCGGTCGTCATGCCGGCCGAGCGCTCGCTCGACATCGATACCATGGCCGACCTCGAGCGGTTTCGGCGACTCGTCAACAAGGACCTAAATGCATAAGTGCCCGCGCCGCTGTGACGGCTCCGACGACTGCGTCGTCCCGGGCTCGCGCGACAAAGACAGCTCCTATGCAGCGCACGAGCTGAAGACCCAGTACGGCATGCGCTCGCTGACCGTCACCTGGGCGCCACGTATCCATACCGAGTCGCTCAAGGCTGGGGCGGGCCGTCGTCGGCCGGAAGCTTCCGCTAGATTCGACATCGGCATTGCCGCCACAAGAACTTTACGTTGATAGCGTGATGCGAGACGACGCCACAGACCAGCCGACGATGTCGCCTGACTTCGAAGACGAAGGCCTGAGCCTGCTCGACCTGGCCGTGCCGTTGGCCGAGCATCTGAAACTTCTGATCATCGGGCCGATCCTGGCGGGCCTGGTTGCCTTGGGGATAACGTACCTCATCGCGCCAACGTTCACGGCGCGCACCAGCTTTCTGCCACCGCAACAGCAGCAGAGTGCCGCCGCATCGGCACTCTCGTCGCTCGGCGCCCTGGCCGGCCTGGCGGGCGCCGCCACAGGCATCAAGAGCCCGGCGGAGCAGTACGTCGCGCTGATGGAAAGCGCGACGGCGTCCGACCGAATCATCGACGAATTCAAACTTATGCAGGTGTACGACGAGGAGTACCGAATCGACGTCCGCAAGAAGCTGGCGAAGAACGTGCGCATGGCGGTAGGCAGGAAGGACGGGCTGATCTCGGTCGAGGTTGACGACGAGAGCCCCCAGCGCGCCGCGGCGATGGCTAACCGCTACGTCGACGAGCTGCGCCGGCTGACCAGCCAGATCGCGATCACCGAGGCACAGCAGCGGCGCATCTTCTTCGAGCAGGAGCTCGTCCAGACGCGCGACAAATTGACCGCTGCGCAGCAGGCGCTGCAGGCAAGCGGCTTCAACCCCGGTGCGATCAAGGCCGAGCCCAAAGCCGCGGCCGAGGGCTACGCCAAGCTGCGCGCCGAAGCGACGGCGGCCGAAGTGCGGCTGCAGGCGTTGCGCCGCGCGTTCTCCGACAACACGCCCGAGGTGCAGCAGCAGCTGGCTGCCTTATCGGCGCTGCGCGGCCAGTTGGCCAAGGTCGAGGCAGCGACCGATTCGTCGGGCGACGCCGACTACGTGAGCCGTTATCGCGAGTTCAAGTACCAGGAGACGCTGTTTGAGCTGTACGCCCGCCAGTACGAACTGGCGCGCGCCGACGAGAGCCGCGAAGGGGCGCTGATCCAGGTGGTCGACGTGGCCAAACCACCCGAGAAGAAGAGTTGGCCGAAGCGTGCGTTGACCGCGGCGGTCACTTGGGCTGGCGCATTGCTGCTGCTTGGCATCGGCGTGCTGGTCCGACACTCCTGGCGCGAGTCTTCGCGGGAGCCGCAGAACGAAGAAAAGATTGCTCGGCTTCGCGCGGCCTTTGGCCGTCGCTGATGCGAGTAGCCAGCGTCTGGAGACTTGAGTGACTATCCTCGTCACCGGCGGCGCTGGATTCATCGGCGCGAACTTCGTGCTCGACTGGCTGAAGCAAACCGACGAGCCGGTCGTCAATCTCGACGCTCTCACCTACGCAGGCAACCTCGAGTCGCTCCAAGCGATCGAAGGCGACGCACGCCACGTCTTCGTGCGTGGCGACAACAGCGACCGCGTCTTGGTGGATCGCCTGCTGACTGATCACCGGCCGCGAGCGATCGTGCACTTCGCCGCCGAAAGCCCTGTCGATCGCAGCATTCACGGCCCCGGCGCTTT
>CP070653.1:639277-644735 GCA_020354665.1 Burkholderiales bacterium | reverse complement strand
GCGAGGCTCGGCAGGACGAAGATGTCTGCGCGCGTGAACTGTTTGACGACTTGGTGCTGGTTCAGCGCGCCCGTCAGCGTCACATAGTCTTCCACCCGGTGATGCGCGATCGCGCGTTGCACGCGTTCCCGGTCGGGTCCGGCACCAACGAGCGTCAGGTGAAAAGCCACGCCGGCGTCGCGCAACCGCGCGCAGGCCTGGACCAGCAGCACCTGGCCCTTGGCCGGCGTGAACCGACCCACGCAGAGCAGCCGCGCGACATCGCCGCCGTTTCGCGGCGCGAAGCGGAACTGCGACGGCGACACGCCGAGCCGGCAAACCTGCATCTTGGGCCAGTGGGCCGGATCGCTGATGCGCATCAGCTGACCGCGAGCGAACTGGCTGATGCAGACGACGGCGTCGGCCACTTGCATCTTGAGCGCCAGATGCTGCCCCGGCACGTCATCGAACTCGTCCGGGCCGTGGATCGTCAGCGACAGGTGGCAGCCGTTGAGCCGCTTGACCAGCACGGCCACCGTCGCGCCGGCGCTGCCGAAGTGCACGTGCAGGTGTTCGACCTGCTGGCGCTGCATCCAGCGCGCGACCATCGCCGCTTCTACGGCGTAGGCCAGCCCCAGCCACGGGCGGCCGCGGCCGCGCAGCCCGAGGCCCGCCGCGAGCGTGGCGAACAGCCGCGCGGGCGAGCGCCACAGCCAGTAGCCGAGCGCGCGCACCGCACCGAGCACACCGTCGGATTTGACAACGTAGGTGTCGCACGCCTCCTTGCGCTCGTAGGGCTCCATCGCGTCCACCGGCCGATCGGGCGGATTGATCGACGCGGTGACGATCTCGTGCCCAAGCGCGCGCAGGTATCGCACCTCGCGCAAGATGAAAGTGTGGGAGATTGCCGGATAGGCGCTGACGAGGTAGGCGAGCTTGGGCGAAATGCGATGGCCGGGCATGTTCGATCTCTTCAATGGGACGGAATGGCGACGACGGTGGCGCGCCGACCGCTCGCGTCGGCAACTCCCGCGGCGGGTGTCCTCAGGACCGCCGCCGGTACGCCGCCGACCACAACGCCAGGCGCGACATGACGAGTCACCGCCGCATTTGCGGCAACGACGCAGTTGTCGCCGAGAGCAGCGCCCTTCAGGACTGCGGCGCCACGGCCGATCCAGACATTGCGACCGACGGTGATCGGCGCATGGCGGTGGCCGCTGGTCCGGAGGTTGTCGCCGTCAGCGCGATGGTTGGCGTCGCGCAGGCTGGCGTATTCGCCGACCATGACGCCGTTGCCGAGGCTGACGCGCTCGAAGGCCACGATGTGAACACCGCGCGAGAGGACCACGTCGTCGCCAATGTCGATGCGGCCCTCGCCCTGCGTTTCGAGGTATACGCCCGGGTAGATGAAGGCGTTGCGGCCGAACCGAACATTGCCAGTGCCATGCACCTCCACCGGGCCGTGGACGACGTTCGAGGGGTCCACCGGCGTGCGGATCGCTTCCTGTAGCCGGGCCAAGCTCCAGACGCGCATCCAGCGGTCCAGCACCAGGCGCCGCCACAGACGGGCCACCGGAACCAGGGCACGAACGAGGCCGCGCTTGATCAATCGGCGCGCATCGCTGCCGGCCCCGCTCCGACCGGGACCTTTGTATTCGATCAGGCCGAGCGCGGAGCGCTGTCGTCGCGCTCGGCGCCACGCAAGCTGGCCGAACAGCGCGGGGATCTTCTGCACATGCGTGAAGAATGCATACTGCCAGTGCAGCAGCGTGCGTCCCGGTGCCTTCCAGGCGCAGCGCGTCGCGGTGCGTGCAAGCATGGCGAGAGCGACCGCCACGAGGGTGGCCGCGAGCAGTGGCGCCCAGATCAGGCTGGCCATCAGCACCACCGGCGCGACGAGGAACATCAGCCCGTGTCGGAAGTCGCGCGCCGCCTCGTGCTGCCACAGCGCGTCGCCGCGCCGGCGCATCCGGTCAGCGACCTCGGCATAGGCGACGCCCGAACGGTACGCGCGCCGCCACCACGCACGAAAGGTCGTCAACGCGAGGTCGTGACGCGTCATCGCCACGTCAATGTGTGCGATCTGCCAGCCTGCCGCGCGCAGGCGCGCGCACAGTTCGGGTTCCTCGCCCGCGTTGAGCGTCGGATCGAAACCGCCGACGCCCTCCAGCGCCGCGCGCCGCACGAGGACGTCACCGCCGAAATAGAGCGTGCGTCCGGTCGGGTATACCCAGTCGAGGTCCGCGACCCGCGTGTACAGCGACTGACCCGGATTCGATTCGCGGCGGTGGCCCCAGGCGGCGCACAAGCTGCGGTCCCGCAGCGCGATCAGCGCGTGGCCGACAAAGTCGGGATCGAGCTCGGTATCGCCGTCGAGGAACAACACGAATTCGCCGCGCGAGCGCCGCCAGCCGAGGTTGCGCGCCTTTGCCGCGCACGGTGCTGCGTCGTCGAGCACATAAGCCCGCGCACCCATCGCAGCGGCCCGCTCGATGCTGCCGTCGCTTGAGCGCGAGTCCACGTACAGCAGCTCGTAGGTCGTCGCGCCCCAGCGTGCCGCCGTGACCGACGCCAGGCAGCGCACGAGCCGATTACCCTCGTTGCGCCCGATCACGACCACCGAGACGTCGACGACAGGTGCTGCAGGCGTGTCCTGCACCCGCGCGTCCGCCGCGATGTCCAGACTCGTCATCATCACAACCCCAGCGCCTGGTTCAGACCGATGCCGAAGGTCAGGACCGACATCGCCGGCGCAATTTGGCGCACGATGTAGCCGAAGTCGGCGATAGCGCTGTTCGGCACGAAGAGGACGTCGCCGTCCTCGAGGGCGTAGTTGGCGCCGCGCGCCGGGTCGATCAGCGCCGCCAGATCGATGACCTCCGCCCGAGCGGCCCCGGGGCGATAGACGCCGATCTTGGTGGCCTCGGCGTTCTCGGTGGGCCCACCGGCTTGCGACAGCGCATCCAGGACAGTCATCCGGGGCGTCAGGCGGTACGAGCCTGGCTTGGTGACCGCGCCCAGCACGTACACCGAGGTGTCGGCCGAGTCCGGGATGAAGACGATGTCGCCCTTCTTCATCCGCAGGTTGTAGGCGGGATCGCCGTTGAGCAGCGCCTTCAAGTCGACCCAGATCATCTTCTCCCGCCCACGCATGATGGCGCAGCGGGTCAGCGTGGCCTGCTTGTCAATCGTCGGCATCGCGCCGGCGTTGGCCAGGACCTCCGCGAGTGTCGGCGTGTGCGAGAACTTCTGCGGTCCCGCACGCTCGACGCGGCCGAGCACGGTCACCTGGTTCGACGTGTAGTCCTCGACCGCCAGCGTCGCGTGCGGCTGCGAGAAGTACACGCGCAGCCGACCGCTCAACGTCTGCACTGCGGCCTCGCGTGTCAGGTCGCCGACAATCACGTCGCCGACCAGCGGCACCGTGATCGTGCCGTCGGGGCCGACCACGTGCTTGCCACTGACCTCGGGGCGGCCGTAGACGTCCAGCCGCACGACATCGCCGGCGCCGATCCGGTAGATCGGAGTGGTCGGCTCCTCGATCAGCGCGAGGTCCTCCTTCGACAGCAGCGGCGCGTTCGTCGCTTTCTGCACCGGCTTGAAAGCGCCGCCCGCGATAGCGGTAGCCTCGCCGTCACGCAGGGTCTTGGACAGGTTCGAACAGGCCGATAGTGCGAGGGCCGTCACCAAGACGAGCACGATTCGACCGAAACCGCAGGGGTACCACGCGTTCATGGCCATCACGATAGGAAAGAATCCGGACCGACTTGTGACGAACATGCAAACTCTGCCGCCGCAGCGCGCCTGCCCGTGACCGCCTACGTCGTCTTCGTCGCCACGCTGCTGGCCATCTGGGCGATCCACCGGCGCGGCCTCGCCTTCGCTTTCCTGTACGTCTGGATCCCGTCTTTCCTGGCGGTGCCGTCCAACTTCCGGGTCGACATCCCGGGGTTGCCGGACCCCAATTTCATGCAGGCAGCCATCCTGCCGATCCTCTTGGTGCTCCTGGTCCAGCGGCACAGCGAGGTGCGCCTCGGCCGGATGGAGATCCTGCTGGCGCTCTACGTGATCGTCCGCGTCTACTGCGACTTCCTCGGCCGCGGCTACTCGGACGCGCAGAACTACGCTTTCTACATGCTCTCTTCGCTGGTCGGCTCTTATCTGCTGGGCCGCTTCCTGATCGATAGCCGGCAGATGGACATCGCGACCGCGCGGATGTTCGTGCTGATGTTTCTGCTGTTCTTTCCGATGTTCCTGTTCGAAGCCAAGTTCTGGGTCAGCCCGGTCTACAAGCTGCTTTCGCCGCTCTTTCCGCAGGCTGGCAGCGGTCTCTCATTGCGCTACGGGATCGCGCGCACCGCGGGGACGTTCGAGCATCCGATCCTTGCCTGCATCATGATCGTCGCGGTCTACCGGCTGCACCGGTGGCTCGCTTGGCAGGGGGAGTGGGACCGACGACAAGTGGGACTCCTGGGCACGCTACAGACCTGGAGCCGCCGACTGCCGATTGCCTTCAAGTACCAGATCTCGGTCGTCCTGATCGTCATGGCGCTGATGACGATCTCGCGCGGACCCTGGATCGGCGCCTTTGCCGGCGCTGCGCTGGCCGCCGTCGGGAACCTGGCCAACCGCAAGCGCGGGCTCGTGATCGTCTGCACGGCGCTGGCCGTGGCCGCCGTTCTCGGACAGTTGGCGCTTGATCTCTACATCACGCCGGAGGAAGGCGAGATCCTGTCCGGTGAAGCCAAGACCATGCTCTATCGCAAGGTAATGATCGACCAGTACAAGGCCTTCCTGCTGGAGAAGCTCTGGACCGGCTGGGGGCTCACGACGGTGCCGAAGATCGTCGGCATGGAATCGGTCGACAACGCATTCTTCTTGATGGCGCTGCAGCACGGGGTGATTGCACCGGCGCTCTTCGTCACCATTTTTGCGGTCGCCATCGTCTCGCAGACCCGGTTCGGGCTGCGTGCACCTGTCGGCGAAGCGCCGCTGGGTTTCACGTTCTCCGGCATCTACCTGATGTGCTTCATAGCCTTCGCGACGGTCTACATGGGCTCACAGACAGAACCGATGCTGTTCTTCTTGCTGGGATGGGGGGAGAGCGTCAGGAACCGGCCGGTCGAAAGTCCGCCCAGCCCGCCGTCCCCATTCAAGTTCAGGCGCGTGATGACCTGACCGCGCCGCCGAGGCGCTCTACGCCGATCCCGCCGGCGCGGCGGCCGGCTTGGATCGTCACGCGAACTGCGCCGCCAGCGCCCTCACCCGGCCGAGATCCTCGTCGAGCGCCGGAGGCACCGACCATTCAAACAACCGGCACATCTGTCGGATGCGGTCGCGCCAGTCGTGGCGCTGCAGCATGTGCCGGATGTTGCTGCGGCGCTGCGCCACGAGTTCTTCATCGCGTGCGAACAGATCCTGCAGTTCCTCGGTCGCCTGCTGGGGATCGTCGGAGAGTTCGACCGTCGCACCGGGCCAG
>CP070653.1:550945-639177 GCA_020354665.1 Burkholderiales bacterium | reverse complement strand
AGGAACCACGCTGCATCACCGGTGAGCCACTGGCCACCTGCGCCGACGCCCAGCCCGGCAGCCAGGCAGACGCCGAGCCACAGCACGCGCCGACCAAGGCTGCGCGACGACGCCGGCGTCAAGGCGATGCCTCGGGTGCCGAGGAGCCCGCGCATGTCCCCGCACACCGTGCGCTGCGCTGCGCTACCACTTCGGCGCGATCCGCTCGCCCGGCAGGATGTCGTACGGCGGCCCCCAGCCCGGAATCGCCTTCATGCGCCCCATCCACGCACCGAGGTGCGGGAATTGCGCCGGGATGTCGTAGCCGCTTTCTTCGGGCGGATAGAACACGTAGCCCGACAACGAGAAGTCGGCGATCGTCGGCTCGCCGCCGACGATGTATGGCGAGCTCGCCAGGTGCTTGTCGACGATGCCCCATGCGTTGTCGATGCGGCCCTTCAGCCAGTTCATCACCGCGGGGTCGGGCGCCACGGGGCCGAAGGCCTTGGAGAAGCGGTAGGTGGCGAAGTAGCTGGTGAACTTGTGGTTGTCGAACAGCAGCCAGCGCAGGATCTCGAGCCGCTCGTCGGGCGTGCGACCGCCGTAGGCGCCGTGCGTGTCGGCCAGGTAGGTCAGGATCGCACCGGACTGTGTGATCCTGCGCGTGCCGGTGTCGAGCACCGGTGCCTCGCCCATCTCGTTGGTGTGGGCGCGCCAGTTCGGGTCACGCGTCGCGCCGTGCATGAAGTCGACGAACACCGGCTCGAACGGCTGACCGAGCGCGCGCAGCAAAAACGCCACCTTGTAGCTGTTTCCGGACTGGCTGAAGCAATGGAGGCGGTACATGGTTGACCCTGCGTTGTCTTTGCTGGTTGACGGAGACGCTCAACCGTCGCTGCGACGGCGGCGGCGGAACGTTGGTGGAAAGTACCACCAGGCGAGCGCCACCAGCAAGCCGAACACCGAATAGGCGAGCGCGAAGACCCATGCCGGCGCCTCGTAGTACAGCAGGCGCTGCAGCCAATGCTGGATGAAGCTGCCCTCGTAGACGCCGCTGCCGGCTCGCAGCCTCAGCGCCATCTCGAGCGTGGTCAGCGGGCAGACCGCGCCGATCCATGCCCCGACGACGACGACGCCGATCGCCGCGAGGTGGGCGAGCCTGAACGCGGGCACATTGACCCAGCGCCAGCGCCACCGCGTATTGCCGGCGATCACGACGGCAAGGCCGCCCACCACGAACAGCACCACGGCCACGTGCAGCACGAGCACCAGGTCGGCGAGCAGTTGGTAGGGCATGCTCCGGCGGCACTCCTCGGTCACCCCATCGGCGGCGGCAATCAGGCAGGGTCAGTTTACGGCGCGCACGGTCGCGCACCGTACCATTGCGGGCATGACGACCCATGCCCAGCCCGTGCGCCGCAGCGCCGCCGAACAGGAGAAGCTCGACGCTGCGCTGAAGGAGCTGTTCGAGCAGCGCATCACCTTCAACCAGACGCTCGGGCTCACCGTCGTCTCGGTCGCCGCCGGCACGCCCAAGATGCGCTTTGCGATGCGGCCCGAACTGGTCGGCCACTATCTGTACGGCCGGCTGCACGGCGGCGTGATCGCCTCCGCGCTCGACGCGATGGGCAGTCTGGCGCTGATGATCGCGATCGGCGAGGCGCATGGCCATGAAACGACCGAGCAGGTGCTGCACCGTTTCGCGCGCATGGGGACGATCGATCTGCGCGTGGACTACCTGCGCCCCGGCTTGGGTCAGGAGTTCGTCGCGACCGCCGAAGTCACCCGGCTGGGTGGGCGGATCGGGTCGACGCAGATGCGGCTCGCCAACGAGCAGGCCACGCTGATCGCAACCGCCGCGGCCGCCTACGTGATCAGCTGAAGCGCTGCATGCCGGGCCAGCGGTGCTCTATCGCGACCGACCACTCATCAAGCCTCGCCGGCCGGCCTGAACATGTCGGCATGTTCGCGCAGCCATTCCTCTGCACGGGGTGTGCGCTGCTGCTCGGGATGGAAATCAGCGCGAAAGTAGCGCCGCCACGGCCCGTAACACTCGCGCACGACGCCGCCCGGCCCGAACAGGAACCGCCATCCGCTGGCCCACGTCCGGCGCTCGAATAGCGTCCCATCGCGCCACAGGTTGTGCACCGTCTGGCGCAGCAAGTCGGTGACGAAGTTGGACGTCACGACGCGAAACAGGCGCAGCCGCCATTTCTCGTTGCCGCCGAGCAAGCGATAGAGGTCGAACGCAGTGCTGCGGTGCTCGCTTTCCTCGCTCGCGTGCCACAGCCACAGCGCGGCCAGTCTGGGTTCGGCCCCCTCGAGCGCCTGCGGATGCGAGAGCAGGTGCTCAGCGAGGATCGCGGTGAAATGCTCGGCGGCCGCCGTCACCGCCAGCCGGGCCCGCACGTCCACGCCGTCGAGCAACTTCAGGCGACGCCGAATGCGGCCCTCCCAGTGATTGACCAGCCCGTGCCTGTCTAGCTGCGCGTTGAACAGCGCGTGCAGGCGCCGGTGGGTCGCCTCTTGGCCAACGAAGCCACGCACTTCGTCGGCGAATCGCGTCGCATCGGCCGGCGAGAGCTGCTTTGCGCCGTCGCGCACCGCGTCGATGAACATTTGCTCGCCGAGCGGAAAGCTCATCGACAACGCATTGAAGAACGCGGTGCGAAAGGCATCGTTGCCGTTCCAATGACGCGCGACGGGCGCTTCGAGTTCGACGAGCAGGCGACGCACGACCAACTGAGCCATGGCACCGAGTATCGCCGCTCGCGGAGGCGGTCAGCCAACGTGCGGCATGATCTTGGCCTTCCGCTCTTCAAGGCGTCCGATGCCACCGTTATCGGTCCTCGACCTGGCCCCGATCGTCGAAGGCGGCGACGCTGCCGATGCGCTGCGGCTAGGGGCCGTGGAGACGATGCGGCACGACAGAACCTTTGCGGCGAGAGGGGCAACCGCCAACTCGCTGCCCGCTGCCGCGCGAATCATGCGAGTCTGCATACTCGCTGGATTTGTTCGAGCACCCCGACCTGCCCGATGAACGACCCGACGCGACGTCGACATAGCCCCGCTGCCGACCGCAACGCAGGACCGATCCTCGCCGTGCTTCAGCGCGTGCTCCCGCAAAGCGGCCGCCTGCTCGAGGTCGCGAGCGGCAGCGGGCAGCACGCCGCGCATTTCGCTGCGGCGCTGCCCGGCTGGGTGTGGCAGCCCACCGAAACCGACCGCGAAGCGCTCGAGTCGATTGCCGACTGGTGCGGCGGCCTGACCAACGTGCGCGCGCCGAAGGTGCTCGACGTGCTGGCGACGGATTGGCCGGTCGATGGTCCGTTCGATGCGATCTTCTGCGCCAACATGCTGCACATCGCGCCGTGGGCGACTTGTGCCGCGCTGATGCAAGGCGCAGCACGCCACTTGACGACGCGGGGCGTGTTGATCACTTACGGACCCTATCTCGACGACGAGCGGCCGACCGCGCCGAGCAACCTCGATTTCGACGCCGACCTGCGCCAGCGCAACCCCGCGTGGGGGTTGCGGCGCTTGCGGGAGGTCGCGCGCCAGGCAGGCGATGCCGGGCTGGCACTGCGCGAGCGCGTCGAGATGCCCGCCAACAACCTGACGCTCGTGTTCGGACGCCACACCGCGAAAGGTTTTGACGCCCCACCCGACCAAGCTGCGTCACGATAACGAAAGGCCCTGCAAATGACCCGCCGCAACCTGTTGTCTCTGCTGTCCGGATTCGGCCTGGCGAGCCACGCGGTCGCCGCCGACGGCGCACCCGCGGCTGCGCCCATCGAGCCGGTGCGCCTGACCGACGAGGAGTGGAAGAAGCGCCTGACGCGCGAGCAGTACCTGGTGCTGCGGCGCGAGGGAACCGAGCGCCCGCACACCAGTGCGCACAACGTCGAGAAGCGCAAGGGCACCTATCACTGCGTTGGCTGCGATCTGCCACTGTTCACGTCGGAGATGAAGTTCGACAGCGGCACCGGCTGGCCGAGCTTTTTCACGACGCTGCCGGGAGCGTTCGCCACCAAGACCGATTACAAGCTGCTCTTCCCGCGCACCGAGTACCACTGTGCGCGCTGCGAAGGCCACCACGGCCACGTGTTCGACGACGGCCCGCCGCCGACCGGCAAGCGCTACTGCAACAACGGCGTGGCGTTGACCTTCAAGCCGGGGGCGGCATGAACAGACTCACTCGACTGATGGGCGTCGCAGCGATCGTCGCCTGCGGCGCTACCGGACCGGTCGCAGCGCAGGCAACCACCGAAACGGCCATCTTCGCCGGTGGCTGCTTCTGGTGCGTCGAGGCCGATTTCGACAAGGTGCCCGGCGTCATCTCGACAACGTCGGGCTACACCGGCGGCACCGTCGCGAACCCGACCTACGAGCAGGTGTCGTCGGAGCGGACCGGGCACGCCGAAGCCGTGCAGATCGTGTTCGACCCGGCAACGGTCAGCTACGAGAAGCTGCTCGATTACTTCTGGCGCACGATCGACCCGACGACGAAGGACCGGCAGTTCTGCGATGCCGGCTCGCCGTACCGAACCGCGATCTTCGCCGGCAACCCGGCGCAGCTGAAGACGGCGCAGGCGTCGCGCGCGGCGCTCGAGAAGAGCAAGCCGTTCAAGCAGCCGATCGTGACCGAGATCGTGGTGGCGGGCGCGTTCTACCCAGCCGAGGAGTACCACCAGGACTACTACAAGAAGAACCCGCTGCGCTACCAGTACTACCGCAGCAGCTGCGGCCGCGACGCCCGGCTGAAGGAACTGTGGGGCGGCAAGGCGACGCCGTGAGGTGCGGCAGGGCCGCGATCATCGCAGCTCGATCTCGCCGACGATGAGCCAGCGGCCGCCCTCGCCCTGTGCCAGCGTCAACTGCTTGCGTGAGCGCAGCACCAGGTCGTCGGCGCGATACGTCTGATCGAATGTCGCCACGATGTTGTCGTCGCGCTCGGTCAAGCGCAGACCAGCGACCTCGACCGATATCGCGCGCCGCGCAAGGATGCGCCGTCTGCGCTCGTCGAGCCAGTCGTCGCGCGACCGCCCGGCGACGCGCCCCGCGTAGGTCGGCACGTAGGCAGCAATGTAGGCGTCGAAGTCCTTCGCCGACCAGGCCTGGCGCCACGCTTCGACCGCCGCACCCGCCTGCGCGAACTGCTCGCGACGTTCGGAATCCACGGCCGGCACAACGTTTGCCGCTCGCGGCGCAGAAGCGGGCGGCGCTGCCGCGGCGGCGGCTCCCCTCGCGGCGCCGGCCTTGCGCGCCAGCGGGTGGCGCGGCTCCGCGGCGCCGAGGAAGGGGTTGCTGATCGGCGCGACCGGAATCTCACGCGCGCCGACGTTCGCGTCGATGTCGTACTTGCCCACCTTCGCACCGCTGGAATCGCCGGCGATGACGAGCAGATCGTAGCGGCTCGGCACCAGCGGAATCGCATCGAGCCGCAGCCACAATTCTCCCGTTGCGGTGCGATACGGCGTGATGCGGACGCCCTGCATCGAATGCTGCGGATTCAGGCCGGCGGCGCGGTAGCCGTCCGGGCTGACGACCCAGGACGTCAACTGGCTGCCAACGATGTCGCCCTTGATGACGATATGCCCGGTCGCGGTCTGCCCCGACCCGCGCTCGAGCCGGAGGGCACCGAGTTCGAAGGCGTGCGCGCCCAGCGACGGCCACAGCGCGCACAGCCACGCCAAGCACTGCGCTGCCTGGCGCAAGACGAGGAGCAGGCCGATGCCGAACGGCTTCGTATTCGTCATCGTTGAAGAGCCTCCTCGAGGGGTGACGTCGAATCTGCAGCGATCTTCAGCCGTCATTGAGCGGGGCGACCTTGTCATTGCGGCGGTCCTCCTATGCTAATGACACGCCGGGGGCGCCTCGCCAACGATGTCGGACCGGGAACCCCGCTCGGCCCAACCCGTGGTCACCGAGAGGACGCCGCAGAGTCGACCAGCCGTTGCCGCGACCGACGTCGAGCAACGATTCTCCCGGCCGCGGTTGCAGTGCATCGAGCACGAGCGACGCCTCTCACTGGCCGACCCACCGGCCGCGCGGCGTCCGATATCTGTTGTCATAGGATTTCGTATCCAGGGCACGCTTGACTCTTCCAGCCTCGCGAGGCCCTCCGTCGCGGCCGGCTGCGTGGTCGACTGGGCGTAAGGCCGCTGGCAGCGTGGCGTCGCCCTCGTGGTGCCCGCGGCCTAGCCGACCCACCGGCGCGCGTTGGCGAACATGCGTTGCCAGGGACTCGGCGCGCTCGTGTCGCCGCCGCTCCAGCTCAGCTGCACGTTGCGGAATACGCGCTCGGGGTGCGGCATCAACACCGTGAAACGGCCGTCGGCGGTGGTCACACCGGTGAGCCCGTCGGGGCTGCCGTTGGGGTTGAACGGATAGTCTTCGGTCGGCCGGCCGGCGTGGTCGACGAAACGCATCGCCCGGTGCACCGCGCCGGCGTCACCCCGCTGCGAGAAGTCGGCCTGACCCTCGCCATGCGCGACCGCGATCGGCAGGCGGCTGCCGACCATCCCCGCGAAGAAGATCGACGGTGACGCGAGCACCTCGACCAGCGAGAGTCTTGCTTCGAACTGCTCGCTCGCGTTGCGTGTGAACCGTGGCCACGCCTGCGCGCCGGGAATCAGCGGCGCGAGCGCGGCCATCATCTGGCAGCCATTGCAGATGCCGAGCGCAAACGTATCGCTGCGGTTGAAGAATGCGGCGAAGGCTTCGGCGAGCTGCGGGTTGAACAGGATCGAGCGCGCCCAGCCCTCGCCGGCGCCGAGCGTGTCGCCGTAGCTGAAGCCGCCGCACGCCACGATGCCCTGGAACTGATCGAGCCGCGCGCGGCCCGCCTGTAGGTCGCTCATGTGGACGTCGAAGGTGTCGAATCCGGCCTGCGCCATCGCGTAGCTCATCTCGACCTGCGAGTTGACGCCCTGCTCGCGCAGGATCGCGACCTTCGGACGCGCCTGGTTGACGAACGGTGCGGCCACATCGTCGCGGACATCGAACGTGAGGTGCACGTGCAGGCCACCGTCGTCGGCGCGACCGGCGGCCGCGTGCTCGGCGTCGGCACAGGCCGGGTTGTCGCGCAGGCGGGCGACGCGCCAGCTCACTTCGTCCCACGCCCGGTGCAGCTGCTCGAGCGGCGCGCGAAACACCGCCTTGGTGTCGCGCCACACCTCGACGACACCGCGGTCGTTGGTCTTGCCGATGACATGGCTGTGGCGCGACAGCCCATGCGTGCGCAGCAGGCTCATCACCGCATCGCGGTCGCTGCTGTGCACCTGCACGACCACGCCGAGCTCCTCGTTGAACAGCGCCTTGAGCATCAGCGTGTTGCGCCGCTCGCCGACCTGGCTCGCCCAGTTCTTCGAGTCGCCGTATTCAGCGCGACTGTCGGCGATGCCGTCGCTCTCGGTGACGAGGATGTCGACATTGAGACTGACACCGAGCCGGCCGGCAA
The DNA here is from genome assembly GCA_020354665.1 of Burkholderiales bacterium. Taxonomy (GTDB): domain Bacteria; phylum Pseudomonadota; class Gammaproteobacteria; order Burkholderiales; family Burkholderiaceae_C. Next base: position 631,736 of record CP070653.1, on the reverse strand, counting down.
AGGCCATCTCGCAGACAACGGCCCACAGTCCGCCGTCGCTGCGATCGTGATAGGCGAGCAGCTTGCCCTGCCTGCGCAACTCGCCGATGGCGGCCACCAGCGCCTTGAGCTGCGCCGGGTCGTCGAGGTCGGGCACCTCGTCGCCGAAGCGGCCGAGCACCTGCGCGATCATCGAGCCCCCCATGCGCCGCCTGCCCTGCCCGAGGTCGATCAGGATCAGCGTGGTGTCGCCGCGCTGCAGCTGCGGGGTCAGCGTGCCGCGCACGTCCGCCAGCGTTGCGAACGCGCTGACGATCAGCGACACCGGCGCGACGACCTGCGTCGTCTGGCCACCCTCGCTCCAGCGCGTGCGCATCGACAGGCTGTCCTTGCCCACCGGTATGCCGATGCCGAGCTGTGGGCACAACTCCAGGCCGACCGCGCGCACCGTGTCGTAAAGCGCCGCGTCTTCGCCCGGCTCGCCGCACGCGGCCATCCAGTTGCAGCTGAGCTTGACGCGCGCAAGCTCGATCGGCGCGGCGAGCAGGTTGGTGATCGCCTCGGCCACCGCCATGCGACCGGAAGCCGGTGCGTCGAGCGCGGCGAGCGGCGTGCGCTCGCCCATCGCCATCGCCTCGCCGCAAAAGCCCGCATAGTCGGCGAGCGTCACCGCACAGTCGGCCACCGGCACTTGCCACGGGCCGACCATCGGGTCCCGATGCGCGAGCCCCCCCACCGTGCGGTCGCCGATCGTGATCAGGAACCGCTTGGACGCCACCGTCGGATGGCGCAGCACGTCGAACGCGACTTGCTCGAGCTTGACGCCGGTGAGGTCCAGCGGCGGCTCCTCGCGCGCCATGCGCTGCACGTCGCGGTGCATCTTCGGCGGCTTGCCGAGCAGCACGTCCATCGGCATGTCGATCACCCGCTCGCCGCCCGGGCCGTCCTCGACGATCAGCTCGCGCTCCTCGGCAGCCACTCCGACCACCGCGAACGGACAGCGCTCGCGAGCGCACATCTGCTCGAACAGCGGCAGCCGATCGGGCGCAATCGCAAGCACGTAGCGCTCCTGGCTCTCGTTGCACCAGATCTCCTTCGGCGCGAGCCCGCTTTCCTCGAGCGGAACCTTGCGCAGGTCGAAGGTCGCTCCCTTGCCGGCCCCGTCGACGAGCTCCGGAAAAGCGTTGCTCAGGCCGCCCGCGCCGACGTCGTGAATCGCGAGGATCGGGTTGTGCCCACCCAGCGCCCAGCAGTGGTTGATGACCTCCTGCGCGCGGCGCTGGATCTCCGGGTTGCCGCGCTGCACCGAGTCGAAGTCGAGCGCGGCGGTGTTCGCGCCGGCGGCCATCGAGCTCGCCGCGCCGCCGCCCATGCCGATGCGCATGCCCGGCCCGCCGAGCTGCACCAGCAGCGTACCGGCGCCAAAGGGCAGCTTGTGCGTCTGCTCGGCATCGATGCTGCCCAGGCCCCCGGCGATCATGATCGGCTTGTGATAGCCGCGCTGCACGCCCGCGACGCGCTGCTCGTAGACGCGGAAGTAGCCGCCCAGGTTGGGCCGCCCGAACTCGTTGTTGAACGCAGCGCCGCCGAGCGGCCCCTCGATCATGATCTGCAGCGCGCTCGCGATGTGTTCAGGCTTGCCGATGCGTTCGCGCTCCCATGGCTCGTCCGTTTCGGGCAGCAGCAGGTTCGATACCGAAAAGCCCGTCAAGCCCGCCTTCGGCCGCGCGCCACGACCGGTCGCGCCTTCGTCGCGAATCTCGCCGCCGGCACCGGTGGCCGCGCCAGGGAACGGCGAGATCGCGGTCGGGTGGTTGTGCGTCTCGACCTTCATCAGCACGTGCGCGGTCTGCAAGCGCGCCCCGTACTGCGGCGCGTTGGTGAACCCCTGCGGCAACCAGCGTTCGATCGGGCCGCCCTCCATCACCGCAGCGTTGTCGCTGTACGCGACCACGGTGTGCTGCGGACTCGCCTTCTCGCTCGCACGGATCATCTGGAACATCGAGTGCTCCTGCGCGACGCCGTCGATCGTGAACGCTGCGTTGAAGATCTTGTGCCGGCAGTGCTCGCTGTTGGCCTGCGCGAACATCATCAGCTCGACGTCGCTCGGGTTGCGGCCGAGCCGGCCAAAGGCCTGCACCAGATAGTCGATCTCGTCGTCCGACAGCGCGAGCCCGAACTGCGCATTGGCCGCGACCAATGCGGCGCGGCCGTTGGCGAGCACGTCGACGTGCACCATCGGCGTGCCGGCCTGCACGTCGAACAGGTGGCGTGCCGCCTCGCGCTCGAAGGCGACGGTTTCGGTCATGCGGTCGTGCAGCAGGGCCGCGCAGCCGTCGCGCTCTTCGCGCGTCAGGGATCTGCGTCCGCCAAGCCCTGCGCTCTTGATCGTCAGCCGGTATTCGGTGACGCGCTCGACGCGATGAACCGGCAACCCGCAGTTGTGCGCGATGTCGGTGGCCTTGCTCGCCCACGGCGAGACGGTGCCCAGCCGCGGCATCACCACCACCAGCTCGCCATCGGCCGGGCCGTCGTACCCCGGTCCGTAATCGAGCAGCGCCTGCAGCTTGTCGAGCAGGCCCCGATCGAGTGCTTCGTCGACCGCGACCCAATGCACGTACCGCGCATGGACCGACTCGATGCGAGCACAGTCCTCGCGCAGCCGGCTTAGCAGCGCCCGCGCACGATAGGCGGGCAGTGCGTTGCCGCCTGCGAAATGGAGACGTTGTGGAGATGGGGATGTCACGCTGGGCCTGGCGCTGGCGGGCAGATCGAGGACTTGCGCGCCTGCGCTCGTCGAACGAACACAAGCCCGCAATGACCATGATTCTATGAGGGGGGTGAGATAATCCCGCGCCATGACGATCAGCCTGAAGAGCGCCGAGGACCTGGCCGGCATGCGCATCGCCGGCCGTCTCGCGGCCGAGGTGCTCGACATGTTGACCGCGCACGTCAAGCCGGGCGTCACCACCGAGGAGCTCGACCGCCTCGCGCACGACCACATGGTCACCGTGCAGGGAACGGTGCCTGCGCCGCTGAATTACGCGCCGCCCGGTTATCGGCCCTACCCGAAGTCGATCTGCACGTCGATCAACCATCAGGTCTGCCACGGCATCCCCAACGATCGGCCGCTGAAGAACGGCGACATCGTCAACATCGACATCACCGTCATCAAGGACGGCTGGCACGGTGACACCAGCCGCATGTTCATCGTCGGCGAAGGCTCGATCGCGGCGAAGCGCCTGTGTGCGCTGACCTACGAGGCCATGTGGAAGGGCATCCTGAAGGTGAAGCCCGGCGCGCGGCTGGGCGACATCGGCCACGCGATCCAGACCTTCGCCGAAAGCAGCGGCTTTTCGGTCGTTCGCGAGTTCTGCGGCCATGGCATTGGACACAAGTTCCACGAGGAGCCGCAGGTGCTGCACTACGGCCGGCCCGGCACGCTCGAGGAGCTGGTGCCGGGCATGGTGTTCACGGTCGAGCCGATGATCAACGCCGGCCGGCGCGAGATTCGCGAACTGGGCGACGGCTGGACGATCGTCACCAAGGACCGCTCGCTTTCCGCGCAGTGGGAACACACGGTGGCGGTCACCGAGACGGGCTACGAGGTGCTGACGCTGTCGGCCGGCAGCCCGGCGATCCCGGATTTCGTGACTGCGCAGCCGGCCGCCCTGGCGGTGTGATGTCGGCGACGCTGCACGAGCGCGAGGCGCAGGTGCCGCGCAGCGTGCCGGCGCTGCGCGAGCAGTTTCGCAACGGCAAGGCGACGCTGCTCGACCATTTCCGACACGCGCGGCCGAGCGCGACGGCGGCCTCGTACCTGGTGCGCACGCTCGCGCGCCACGTCGACAAGACGCTCGTCGACCTGTGGCAGCACACCTCGATGCCGCTCGGCGCTGCATTGGTCGCGGTCGGCGGGTATGGGCGCGGCGAGCTGTTCCCCTATTCCGATATCGACGTGCTGGTCCTGCTGCCGCCCGGTGATGTCTACGGCAATGCGGCGCTCAAGGCGGCGATCGAGGGCTTCATCACCGCTTGCTGGGATATCGGCCTGGAGATCGGCTCGTCGGTGCGCACCGTCGCGGAATGCGTCGCCGAGGCCCGGCGCGACGTCACCGTGCAGACCGCATTGCTCGAGAGCCGGTTCCTCGCGGGTTCGCGCTCGCTGTTTCGCGCGTTTCGCGAGGACACCGCGCAGGCGATGGACGCCAAGACGTTCCTGCGCGCCAAGACGCTCGAGATGGCGCAACGCCACCAGAAGTACGAGAACACACCGTACGCGCTCGAGCCCAATTGCAAGGAAAGCCCCGGCGGGTTGCGCGATCTGCAGATGCTGATCTGGGTTGCGCGGGCTGCTGGCCTGGGCCGCACGTGGAGCGAGCTCGCGGCCCGAGGGCTGGTGACGGCGTTCGAGGTCAAGCAGCTGCAGCACAACGAAGGCATCCTGCGGCTCGTGCGCGCGCGGCTGCATCTGGTGGCCGGCCGTCGCGAAGACCGGCTGGTGTTCGACCTGCAGACGTCGGTGGCCGACAGCATCGGCTACCGGCCGACGCGGGCGCAGCGCGCCTCCGAAGTGCTGATGCGCCGCTACTACTGGGCCGCCAAGGCGGTAGTGCAGCTCAACGAGATCGTGCTGCAAAACCTCGAGGAACGCATCACCGGGTCAACTGACGTGCCGATGCGTCCGGTCGACGAGCGCTTCTTCGACCGCAGCGGACTGCTCGAGGTCGCGAGTGACGACGTCTACGTCCGTGATCCGCACGCAATCCTGCAGACCTTCCTCGTCTACCAGACGACACCAGGCATCAACGGCCTGTCGGCGCGCACGCTGCGGGCGCTGTACAACGCGCGCTCGTTGATGAACGGCGCCTTCCGGCGCGATCCGGTCAACCGCGCGACGTTCATGGAGATCGTCCGGCAGCCTGAAGGCCAGACCCATGTCTTCCGGCTGATGAACGGGACCTCGGTGCTCGGTCGCTACCTGTGGGTGTTCCGCCGCATCGTCGGACAGATGCAGCACGACCTGTTCCACGTCTACACGGTCGACCAGCACATCCTGATGGTGCTGCGCAACGTGCGGCGCTTCTTCATTCCGGAGCACGCCCACGAGTACCCGCTGTGCTCGCAGCTGGCCGCGCAGTTCGACGATCCCTGGGTGCTCTACGTCGCTGCGCTGTTCCACGACGTGGCCAAGGGGCGCGGCGGCGACCATTCGGAGATCGGCGCGCGCGAGGTCAGGCACTTTTGCCGCGAGCACGGCGTCGACCGCGAGAACACGAAGCTGGTCGAGTTCCTGGTCGCGCAGCACCTTCGCATGTCGCGCATCGCCCAGAAGGAGGACCTGTCGGACCCCGAGGTGATCGAGTCTTTTGCGCGGCTGGTCGGCAGCGAGCAGCGCCTGACGGCGCTGTACCTGCTGACGGTGGCCGACATCCGCGGCACGAGTCCGAAGGTGTGGAACGCCTGGAAGGGCAAGCTGCTGGAGGACCTCTACCGCCTCACGCTGCGCGCGCTCGGCGGCGCCAAGCCGAACCTCGACGCGGAGACGGAGATGCGCAAGCAGGAGGCACGCCAGATCCTGGCGCTGCATTCGGCGCTGCCCGGCACCGAACTGCCGTTGTGGGCCGCCCTGGACATCGGTTACTTCGTGCGCCACGACGCGGCCGACATCGCCTGGCACGCGCGCTCGCTGTGGCGTCACCTGAAGACGACCGTGCCGGTCGTGCGCGCGCGGCTGTCGAGTCTTGGCGAGGGTCTGGAGGTGCTGGTCTACACGCCGGACCGCCGCGACCTGTTCGCGCGGATCTGCGGCTACTTCGATTCGGCCGGGTACAACATCCTCGACGCGAAGGTGCACACCTCCAAGACCGGTTACGCGCTCGACACCTTCCAGGTCGTGAGCCCCCTGGGCGAGCAATACCAGCGCGACCTGATCCCGATGGTCGAGGCACAGCTGGCGCAGGCGGTGGCCTCCACCGGCCCGCTGCCCGAGCCGGCACGCGGCCGCCTGTCGCGACGCGTGCGCAGCTTCCCGATCACACCGCGCATCAGCCTGCACCCCGACGAACGCGGCCAGCGCTGGGTGCTCGGCGTGAGCACAAGCGACCGCACCGGGCTGCTCTATGCCATCGCCCGCGTACTCGCCAAACACCACATCAACCTGCAGTTGGCCAAGATCAGCACGCTCGGCGAACGCGTGGAAGACACCTTCCTGATCGACGGCGCCGAGCTGCATCAGTCCAAGCAGCAGCTCGAGATCGAGAGCGAGCTGCTCGACGCGATCTCGCCCGCGATCCCGGCCGAGGCGCGCTGAGCGGCCGATGCCTGTCGTCGCGATTCGTGCAGCCGACGCGATCGGGCAGCTCGACCGCTTCGACGCGATCGTCGATGCGCGCTCGCCCGCCGAGTTCGCCGATGATCACCTGCCGGGCGCCGTCAACTGGCCCGTGCTCGACGACGACGAGCGCCGTGCCGTCGGCATCGAGTACAAGCAGATCTCGGCGTTCGATGCGCGCAAGCGCGGCGCCGCGCTGGTCGCGCGCAACGTCGCTGACCACCTCGAGCGCTGGGTGCTCGACAAACCGAGGGGCTGGAAGCCGCTCGTCTACTGCTGGCGCGGGGGCCAGCGATCGGGCACGCTCGCCTGGTTCCTCGACCAGATCGGCTTTCGTACGCATGTGCTGGAGGGCGGCTACAAGGCATTCCGGGCCGAGGTCATCGCCCAGCTCGAGCGCCTCCCGCAGCCATTGCAGTTCACCGTCGTCTGCGGGCGCACCGGCAGCGGCAAGACGCGGCTGCTGCACGCGCTGCGCGACGCGGCAGCGCAGGTACTCGATCTGGAGGCGCTTGCGTGCCACCGCGGCTCGGTGCTCGGCGCGCTGCCGGCACGCCCGCAGCCGTCGCAGAGGGCGTTCGAAACACGGGTGTGGCATGCACTGCATGGCTTCGATCCGGCACGGCCGGTCTACGTCGAAAGCGAAAGCAGGAAGGTCGGCAACCTGCGCGTGCCCGAAGCGCTGATGCAACGCATGCGGACCGCCGGACAGTGCGTCGAGATCGAGATGCCCGATGCCGCGCGCCTGCAGTTGCTGCTCGACGAATACGGCTTCTTCGCTGACGACGTCGAGAGCTTCTGCCGGCTGCTCGATGCGCTGGTCGCGCTGCGCGGCCGCGACGTCGTGCGTGGCTGGCAGCAGCTTGCACGCGAGGGCCGGTTCGGTGAAGTGTTCCTGGATCTGATGCACCTGCACTACGACCCGACCTATACACGGTCGATCGAGCGCAACTTTGCCGGCTACCCGATGGCACGCAAGGTGCGGCTCGCGGACGCCAGCGCGGCCAGCGTCGTGGCCGCTGCGACCTCGCTACTCGCTTGATCTGCTGCGTGCCCCGGCGGACATGCGTTGAGCGTGTGGCAGCATAGCGCCATGGCTGATTCGCAACGCGTTTCGCCGGCGCTGCAGGCCTCGCGTCGGTTCGGTGTGCGGCACATTCCAATGCTGCGACCGCTGGGCTGGCTGGCCGCTGGCGCGCGCGATCTTGCGCGCTGTCCGCTGCCCGGATTGCTGCACGGATTGATCCTGGCGCTGGTTGGCGCGGCGTTGCTCTGGATTGCGCGTGATCGCTTCTGGCTGCTCGCGGGGGCGTTCTCGGGGTTCCTGCTCGTCGCGCCGATCCTGGCCACCGGCTTGTATGCGATCAGCCGCGCGATCGAACGGGGCGAGCCGGCCGGCCTGGCCACTGCGCTGGCCGCATGGCGGCCGAAAGACTCGCGGCTGATCGTGTTTGGCCTGCTGCTGGCCGCCGCAGGCACGGGATGGGTGCTGACGTCGGCGTCGCTGATCACCGGCTTCGCACCGGCGCCGGTACGCAATCCGCAGGACTTCGTGCGGGCCGTCGTGCTGGCCCCGGACTCATACCTGTTCGAGGCGTGGCTTGCGCTCGGCGGTGTACTGGCCGCGCCGGTGTTCGCCTCGAGCGTGGTTGCGATTCCGATGCTGCTCGACCGGCCCATCAGCGTGATGGGCGCCGTACTGACAAGCTGGCGAGTCGTGATGGAGCACCCGCTGCCGATCGCACTGTGGGCCGCATTGCTGATGGCGCTCAACCTGCTCGGCATGGCCACCTTGCTGATCGGGCGGGTGCCGATCGTTCCTTGGCTCGCGCACGCCAGTTGGCATGCCTATCGCGATCTGGTCGAACTGCGGCAGTGAAGGACCGGCATGTTCGGTTTCAGCGAGGAGCAGATCGCGTGGTTCGGGCTGACCTTCGGCGTCAGCGCGTTCATGCTGTACATGGTGTTCATCATCATCCAGCTGGCGCGCGAGTCGAAGGCCGGCCGGTTCGGTTCGTTCGTGCTGTTCCTTGCGCTCGGTGTCGGGCTGGTCGGTTTCGCGGCCAAGGGCATCATCAAGTGGTTCATCGGCGGCGAGTGAGCCGCCCCGTCGGTAGCGCGCACCGGTACGGGCAGCACAGACCCGATTGCCAAAGCGGCGCGCATCCACGCCCATGAAAACGCCCGGCCACCGCGAGGTGCCGGGCGTCAGGCTGAGAGCCGCGGCCGGCGTCGCCGGCGGTGGCTGCAGGCCGAAGCGTCAGCCCATGTGCAAGCCGCCGTTGCAGCTGAAGTCGGCTCCGGTGGTGAAACCCGAGTCGGGGCCGGCCAGCCAGGCGACGATCGAACCGATCTCCTCGGGGGTACCCAGGCGCTTGACCGGGATCTGGTTGATGATCTTGTCCAAAATCTCGGGCTTGATCGCGCGGACCATGTCGGTACCGATGTAGCCCGGGCTCACCGTGTTGACGGTCACTCCCTTGGCGGCGACTTCCTGCGCGAGCGCCATCGTGAAGCCGTGCATGCCGGCCTTGGCGGCCGAGTAGTTGGTCTGGCCCGCCTGGCCCTTCTCGCCGTTGACCGAACTGATCTGGATGATGCGGCCCCAGCCGCGCTCGACCATGTCCGGCACCACCTGTTTGGTGACGTTGAACATGCTGTTCAAGTTGGTGTCGATCACCGCCCGCCAGTCCTCGGGGCTCATCTTCACGAAGATGCGGTCGCGCGTGATGCCCGCGTTGTTGACCAGCACCTCGATCGGGCCGTGCTCCTCCTTGGCCCTGGTGAACGCCGAGACGGTGGATTCCCAGTCGGCCACGTTGCCCACCGACGCATAGAACGAGAAGCCCAGCGACTTCTGCTCGCCGAGCCACTTGTTGTAGTCGCGGCTCGGCCCGCAGCCCGCGATCACCTTTAGTCCTTCCTTGGCCAGACGCTGGCAGATCGCGGTGCCGATACCGCCCATGCCGCCCGTCACGTAAGCCACCTTCTGTGCCATCGCTGTCTCTCCTGTGGTGAAACCTGATCGTACCCAGCCTGCGCCAGCACCGCAGTTGAGTCAACCGGGGCCGCCCCTGATCAGTCCGCCGGTTGCGCAGCGCCGGCGTCGCGCCACCCTGTCCCACGCGTCGGCCGCCGCTCAACCGGCGGAACCGTCACGCCTTCTGCTTGACGTAACGACCCGGCGCCGGCTCGATCGGCTTGTAGGCGCGGCTGCCCAGCGTCCTCGGCGCCGGCACCTGTTCGCCTCCGTGCACCGCGAGCCACTGCGACCAGTCGGTCCACCAGCTGCCTGGATGCTCGGTGGCCTTGGCGAGCCAGGCGTCGGCAGAAGTCGGGTACGCCGCACCCGCCGCCGGGCTGGTCCAGTAGCTGCGCTTCTTCTTGGCCGGTGGGTTGATCACACCCGCGATATGGCCCGAGGCGCCGAGCACGAAGCGTTTGGGACCCGACATCAGCGCCAGCGAACGGTACGCCGCTGCCCACGGCACGATGTGGTCCTCGCGCGAGGCGTAAACGAACACCGGTGCCCTGATCGCACCGAGGTCGACTTTTTCGCCGCAGACGCTGAGGCGGCCCGGCCTCTTCAACTCGTCCTGCAGATACGTGTGCCGCAGGTACCAGCAGAACATCGGGCCCGGCAGGTTGGTGCTGTCGCTGTTCCAGTAGAGCAGATCGAACGGCGGCGGCGTCTCGCCCTTCAGGTAGTTGCCGACAACGTAGTTCCAGACCAGATCGTTGGGGCGCAGGAAGCTGAACGTGGTGGCGAGCTCCCGGCCACGCAGCAGGCCCGGGCCATTCGGCGCGTCCGCGCCAATCGTCATCTCGCGCAGCCTGACCGAAGGCTCGTCGATGAACAGGTCGAGTACGCCCGCATCGGAAAAGTCCAGCAATGTCGTCAGCAGCGTGAGACTTTGCGCCGTCCGCTCGCCGCGCGCTGCCAGCACGGCCAGCGCGGTCGCGATGATCGTGCCGCCGACGCAAAAACCGAGCGTGTTGAGCGTCCTCGCGCCAGTGATCTCGCGCACCACCTCGATGGCCTGGATCGCCCCGTCGGCGATGTAGTCGTCCCATGTCTTGCCCGCCAGCGACGGGTCGGGATTGCGCCAGCTGATCACGAACAGCCGGTGGCCCTGCTCGACGACAAACCGGATCAGTGAATTGTCCGGTTGCAGGTCCATGATGTAGTACTTGTTGATGCACGGCGGCACGAACAGCGCCGGCCGCTCGTGCACCGTGGCCGTCAGCGGCTTGTACTCGATCAGCTGGAAAAGCTCGTTCTCGAACACGACCGCACCCTCGGTCGTCGCGACGTTGCGGCCGACCTCGAACACGCTCTCGTCGGTCTGCGAGACGCGCCCCTTCTGCACGTCGCTAAACAGCTGCTGCATGCCGCGGGTGATGCTCTCGCCCTTCGACTCGAGCGCCAGCCGTTGCGCCTCCGGATTGAGCGCGAGGTAATTGCTCGGACTGGCGGCATCGATCCACTGCTGCACCGCGAAGCGGACGCGGGCCTTCGTCTTCTCGTCGCCTTCGACGCTGTCGGCCAATTGCATCATCGTGCGCGCGTTGAGCAGGTAGGTCTGCGCCATAAAGGCCGCCGCCGGGCTCTGCGCCCAGTCCGCGTGCGCGAAGCGCCGGTCCGACAACCGGCCGGCGACGTCCGCACCGTCGCGCAAGCGCTTGAGCGAATCGTTCCAGAGAGACGCCACCTGTTTCAGGTAGTCGGCCTGCAGCTCGCCGACCGCCGCAGCGGGCAGCTTCAGGCCGGCCATCGACTTCCAGATCTCACCGACCGCCGAGCCCAAGGCCTTGGCATGTTCGCCCGTCACAGGCTCGCCATGTTGATGCTTGCTGCTCATCGTCTTCTCGCATTCGCATGCCGATCCGCGTGCGCGCTCTGCCTGGCGTCCGGCATTCGGTGGATACTGATCGACGCCTGAGGACCTCCCGCGGGAGACAGAGGGTACCGCACGACGGCCGCCCATCGCGCATAGTGACAACACATATGGCCGTTCGAATCCTCGTCGCCGTCGCCTGGTTGTACGTCGTCGTCCTGATGGCCGCCGCCGAGGCCACAGCGCCCGAGGGGACATTGCTGGGCGCCTTCTTCACGCTGCTGCTCTACGGCATCGGGCCACTGGCGCTGACGCTGTACCTGTTGGGCACGCCGGTACGCCGCCGCGCCAAACGCGCAACCGAAGCGCTCACCGAAGCACCCGGCTCAGCTGCGCAACCAGATCGCAGCGACCATGCGACCGGTGACGCGATCGCGCCGGAACGAAAAGAACCGTGAGCGGTCGAGCACGGTGCACCACCGCCCGCCGCCCACTTGCGAGACGCCGAGCCCGCCCAGGCGGTCGCGGGCGAGCAGCGGCAGGTTGGCAAGCCACTTCGGCGCGTCGCTGCTGGCCTGCGTCGCGCGAAAGCGCGCCGCGTCGGGCCGCCGCGGATCGGCTCCAAACGCTTCGAGTACGTCGCGCCCGACTTCGAACCGGGTCGGGCCGATGCAAGGCCCGAGCCAGACCCACAAGTCGCGCGGCGCGCAGCCCGCCCGCTCGCACAGCGCGCCAGCCGCCGCCTCGATCACGCCGGCGGCCAGTCCGCGCCAGCCGGCGTGGGCAGCCGCGACACCCCGCGCGGCAGGCGCCGCGAACAGCACCGGCAGGCAGTCGGCCACCTGCACCGCGCAGGCAACGTCCGGCGTGCGACAGACCGCCGCGTCTGCCTGCGGCTCGACAGCGGTCTCGGCAGCGTCGAGATCGGCCACGCTGACGCCGTGCACCTGCCGCATGAACACCGGTCTGGCCTGGATCGCGGCGGCCAGCCGCCGCCGGTTATCGGCCACCGCCTGCGGGTCGTCGCCGACCGCGTTGCCGACGTTCATCGTGTCCCATGGCGGCGCGCTGCGGCCGCCGGCGCGGGTCGTCACCACGGCCCCGACGCCAGGCGGCAGGTGCTCGGGAACGATCCAGTCCGCGTGCAGGTTCATCGCGTCGCGATTGGAGCCGTCTCGAATGGCAGTCGACGCGGCAGCCGGACCGTCGACGGCGCATCGACGAGACAAGGTTCAGGCCGGTGCGTCCGGGCACACCTCGGGGCGCGTGCTGCTGAACGCCTCGAGCCGCATGCATGCGTCGAACACGCGCATCACGGTCGGCACGTGATCCAGGCGGCAATCGAAACGGCGCGCGTTGAAGATCTGCGGCACGAGCACGCAGTCGGCGACCGTCGGCGTCTCGCCATGGCAGAACGTCGAAGGCTGCGCGGCAAGCTGCCTTTCGACCGTCTCGAGCCCCGTCTCGACCCAATGGCGGTACCAGCGGATCTTGTCGTCCTCCGACAGCTTGAGCGGTCCGACCAAGTACCGCAGCACGCGCAAATTGTTCAGCGGGTGGATCTCGCACGCGATGTCGAGCGCCAGCGAGCGCACACGGGCGCGACCGACTGGATCGACCGGCAGCAGCGGGGGCTGCGGATGCGTCTCTTCGAGGTACTCGATGATCGCCAGCGACTGCGTGATCGTGTGCTCGCCGTCACGCAGCAGCGGCACCAGCCGCGCCGCCGACACTGCCGCGTACGACTCGTGGAATTGCTCGTTGCGCTGCAGATGGACCGCGCGGTACTCGTATTCCAGCCCCTTGAGCGCCAGCGCAATGCGCACGCGGTACGAGGCGGACGAACGGTAGTAGTTGAACAGTTCCACTTCGGCAGATCCCGCTTTCCGTGACGCGTGCCAACAATCTCGGCCCCTACGACGGCTCGATCATGCCACGCCGCTACACTCTTTGCGTCATGTTCCAGTCACGCAGCATTCGCCACTGCCGGGCTTGCGGCGGCGAGGTCACTTACCGCGTACCCGCTGATGACAACCGGGAGCGGGCGGTATGCGCGCGATGCGCCACCGTTCACTACGAGAACCCGGTGAACGTGGTCGGCACGGTGCCCGCGTGGGAAGAACGCATCCTGTTATGCCGTCGCAATATCGAGCCGCGCTACGGCCTGTGGACACTGCCCGCAGGCTTCATGGAAATCGGCGAAACGACCGAGACGGGCGCGTTGCGAGAAACCGAGGAAGAGGCCGGCGCGCGTGTCGAATTGCTCGGCCTGTTCAGCGTGCTGAACGTGGTCAGGGTCGCGCAGGTGCACTTCTTTTACCGCGCGCGACTGCTGGACACCGACTTCGCACCCGGCCCGGAGACGATCGAGGCGCGCCTGTTCACCGAGGCCGAAGTGCCCTGGGATCAGCTCGCTTTCCGCACGGTGCGCGAGACGCTGGTGCGCTATTTCGACGACCGGCGCCGCGGCCACTTCGGCGTGCACAGCGCCGATATAGCCTGACATGACGTCATCGGCTTCCTCGGCTGTGGTGCACCGCGCGATCGGCGCGGCGCGGCGGGCGCCTGCTGGCGCGGCATGCCGCGGGAATTGCTGCGCCGCCTTCCCGATTACGCCTGATTGAGCGGCTGCGCCGTGGCCCACGGCCCGGTGATGCCGTCGAGATGGCAATCCCAAAGGGCGAGCGCGTCCTGCTCGTCGATCACGCCTTCGGCGATGACGCGCAAGGCGAGTCCATGAAGCATCGCCACGATTCCTGCGACGTGGCCGGCACGGTTTGGGTCGGAGGCAATACCGTTAACCACCGCAGCATCGAGCTTCACGTAGTCCAGCCCCGCCTCATAGAGGCGATCGATGCGAGCCAGTTGCGTTCCGGCATGCTCCAGCCCGACACGCACGCCTTCGGGACGCAGCTGCCGGCCGAGTTCCTGCAACCAGTCGAAATGGTCAACCGCCGCGCCCTCGGGAATCTCCACGGACAGCAGGCGCGCCTCGCGAGGTGAATCCTGCATCGCGGCGCGCACTCGTGCCCCGAAGCCGCTGTCGCCGATCGAGGTGCGTGCAACGTTGATACAACGCGGCCGCCCGTCGGCGGCGATCGCGGCAAGCGCAAGCCGCACGGCCTGTTCATCAACGGCGGGAGTCAGCCGGTTGCGCACCGCCAGCGGCAGCCAGCGCCCGGCCATTTCGAACGGGCCATCGGTCCGCAATTGCAGTCGCATCGGACACTCCAGGTGCAACAACCTGCGCTGGCGATCGATCACGACAAACTCGACCAGCTTGCAGCGCCCCTGCGCGAGCGCATCGAGGATCTCCTGCCGCCAGGCGCTTTCGCCGCGCAGCGGCTCGCCAGCGACCGGCGGATCGGCCACCTCGACCGTGAACGGCCCGCTCGTCTCCGAGCGGGCCAGCGCGGCATCCACCGCGGCGAGCAATGCGCTGGCCGTCGCACCCGGTCTTATCTCCACCGCACCGAGTGCGACCGAGACGGGCAACCCGAACGACGTCAGGGCCGCGCTCAGCGCCTGCGCCAGCGACTGCGCGCTCTCGGCAGCCACGCCCGGCACCGGCAGGCCAAGCGCGAAGTCCGAGCCGTTGAGCCGGCCGACGAAACAGCCACCCCCCCGGTCGGGATAGGCGCGCAGCACGTCAGCCACGCTCTGCAGGAGGCGATCGGTCGCCTCATGGCCGATCGCGCGATTGAGGCCAGCGAGGTCGCACACGCGCAGCAGCACCAGGCCACCGTCGATCGGCCCGTCCTCGCGCCCAAGGGCGCTCGCAAGCTGGGCCATGAACTGTCGCCGATGGGCGAGCCCGGTGAGCGAGTCGCACTGCGCTTGTACCCGCAACTGCTCGACCTGGCGTGACTGGGCATTGAACATCGACTGCACGCGCTCGACCATCGTGTTCATGGCCCTCGCGACGGGCTGCAATTCGAGCATTGCCGGCTCGGTCACGCGCTCGAAACGGCCCTCGACGAGGGCATTGGCCTGTGCCACCGTATCGTCGAGCGGTTGGCGCAAGCTGCGGACGACGAAAGCCGCGCCGATCGCCACCGCCGCACCGATCAGCGCAAGCAGGCCCGCAATGGAAAGCGCAGCCTCCCACAGCGCATCGTCCGCGTGCGAGGTGTGGCTTACCACCTCGACCGACCCGAGCGCCCTCGAGCCGTCGGACACCTGCCCAACTCCCGGCACCGACTCGATGGGTACGATCACTTTGAACCATCTAGGGGCCTGCGCAGCAGGTGCCTCGGATTCGCGCGCGAAACCGCCCACGCCGTCATCCGGGACGAAGCGGATCCGTCGATAGAAGCCCGTGTCGAACTGCGCGGCCAGCACGAGCTCCATCCGTCCACGGTCCCCCTTCTGATGCGAAAGCTCCAACGCAAGCGACTGCGCGTTGTCGTTGTTCTTTAGCCGCAATTGCTTCTGCAGGGTGCCGCGCGTGGTCTCGATACTGACCCCCGTGCTCGCGAGCAGAGCGAGCACGAGCGCAGCCAGCAGCAGGAGCCGGATCTGACGGATCAGCGACATGGCCGCCTAGTAAATCACAGTGGCGCAACGTGACGAAGGAAAGGCATCACAGGAAACCTTCCTGGCGCGCCCTGGCCAGGAGGTAGCCCCACCGCGAGCGCCGCGCTGCTGTATCGCCGACGGAGATGGAGCTGCTGGGTCCACCACGCCACAAGCCCTCGCTGTTGACCCCAGCCCGCCGATCATCGCGTTGACGTACACGAGGGGCGCCTTCGCATCGGGGATCCCAAGCGCCACGAGCGTGAAGTACTGGGCAATTGCGAAGTCCTCGCAATCCCCGGCGCCCGTGCCCAGCGGCTCCAGTGGACTGGCCCCGTCGTCGCGCCGACCCGGGACCTCGACCCGACGGCACGCATCAACGCGCTGCCCGCAGCAGCGAGCGGCGTCGACATTGCGCGTGGACCTTACCTGCCGCGAGTTGATCTGGAGGCTCGCGTGGCCCAGGACCGCGGCCACATCACTTCGCGTCTGCCGGAATCAGCGAGCCTGTCGCATACCGGTGCGGCGATGAGCGTCAACCCGACGATCAGGGATGGCCTGCTCACGCACAACGACGTGCGGCGCGCCGAACACGAGAAGCTGGCGCGCGACCTCGACCTCGAGGACGTGTCGCAGCAAACGGCGCTCGAGGTCATGCGCCCGGCAGCCAGCGCGATCGGCGAAGCGACGCGACGCGTTCATGAAGGGGTGGCGGCGTGGTCGGCGAAGGATGTCGACCGCTATCTTGCCTTCTACGATCACGCGTATGCCCCGCCCGGCTCGACGCCTGCAGCGGGTCAAGCAGCGTAGGTGCCGGGTCGGCAAGAACGGCGCGATCGAGGTACGGATCGAGAGCGTGAATGGCTCGGCATCGGGGCCGGAGACGGTCGAGGTGTCGTTCGATCCGGCCTACACGTCCGATGACTACCGTGACCGCTTCGCCAAGAAGCAGGTATGCAGACGCATCGGGGGTCAGTCGCTCATCGTCAGCGAGCGAATGCCCTGATTTGCGCGCATCCGCCGGCGTCCAGGCGATTCACGGTTGTCGGATGCGCCTGTTGGCCGGCCTGTGATTCGGCAAGTACCGGCTGCGACTCCGCCGACATTCAGCCGACGACCCCCTCGTGGACGATCTTCCAGCCATTGCCGTCGTCCGCCCAGTACTGCCGCAGCACCGCGCCTGAACGCGCACCCTGCGGCACCTCGCCGAAGGTCACGACGAGCAAATCCCGGCCATCGTGCCAGGCGAGAATCGAGACCTCCTTGAGCTGGGTCGGCCGCGGCCGGGAAGTCTTGAACAGGCGTTCGGGGGAGACGCGCGACGGCTGCGCCTTGTCGTCATCACCGAGCGAGGTGGCGTAGAAGTCCACCGCGCGGGACGGGTCCCAGCGCACGCCCCGCCACCCCTCGAGCAGCGCAAGAACCTGGCGGCGCTCGCCGTCGAGCGAATCGGGCGCCACCCAATCGATGCGTTCGACGATGACTACCGGGGTCTGCCGCGCCCGCACGGTGCTCATGATCCGGCGCAGGTCATCGTTGGCCAACACGACGCAACCGTCGGTCTCACGCGGCGCGCGCGCATAGCTCTCGCTCGGAACGCCGTGCAACCAGATTCCGCTGCCAGTGCGCCCGATGCGGCGGTCGTATTCGTTGGGGTAGTTCAACGGCAGCGCACCGGCGCCATAGAAGTCCTTCAGCTGCTTGTCAGAAAGCTTGCTGGTGATGAAATAGACGCCCAGCGGGGTGCGCTGGTCGCCCTCCACCCGTTTGTCAACGCCCGCCCGGCCAATCGACACGTAGTGGCTTTCGATCAGTGCGAGCTTGCCCGAACGGTGCTCGAACAGATAGAGCCGCGAGCGCGCCGCGTCCACCGCGATCGCATGCCTGGTCGATGCCGGCAGCATGACGAACTGCCGCGGCACCGCCCCGGGCGGCGGCATGTCTTGCAATGCGAGCAGGCGAAGGACGGCTTCCTGGCGAATCTGCTCGCTCTGCTGGGCCAGGTCGCTCGAATCCGGCGCCGTGCGCGTCACCCCGCCAGCGAATCCGCTCAACACGCCGCGCCGTGCCGTCAACAGGTCGCCGCGCACCAGGTGAGCGAGCCTGAAGTTGGGTACGTCGCGCACCAGCGCGTCGGCTTGTTCGAGGGCTTCGCCCAGGCGCGCCTCACCGATCAAGCGGTATACCGCAATCAACCGCCGCTCCGGAGATTGCGCCGCGGTGAGAGGGCCGGCGGCACTGACGGCGCCACTGCGCCCATCGCTCCCCTCATCCGCCTGTGCCCAGCCGGCGGGCACGATCGCCTGTGCGAGCAGAAGCGCGCCGGCGACCACGACAGGCCATCCTGACCGGCCCGCCGACTCTGAACGAACTCGCTGTCGCATCACGACTCGACGTTCTCGTCGTTGATCAACCACTTCTCGCCGGACTTCACGAAACGCAGCGTCTTCGACCCGGAAACCTTCAAGCGGTCGGAGGCATAGCTCTGGTGGAAGCGAGCGGTAGCCCGCTTACCCTCGACGACAACCTCGACGCCCGACACGGTGACCGAGATCTGCTTCTTGCCGGCGATGCGCGCGCGGCGCTCAGCCAGCCACGCCTGGCGTGTCTTGCCGCCGTCGAAATCGGGCGTGTAGGCCGCGTAATACGCATCGAGGTCCTTGCGACTCCAAGCCCTTGCCCAAGCCTGCACTGCGGCGTGCACCTGCTCGGCGGCAGCTTGTGCGGCCGCGGCTTCCACACTGGCCGCCGGCTTGGCAGCAGCAGTGACTGACGATGCGGCCGTTGCAGACGACGCTGGAGCAACAGCCGGCGGCGCTGCCTTTGCCAGCGTTGCAATCGTCGGCGCCTGCGGCGGCACCTGCGGCGGCGCGGTGGGGTAGCGCGCAGCCGACGCGGCCGCCGACTGTGCCGCCGCGTCGGTAGCGGCCGCCGGTGCGGGCGCAGGCGTCGGGGCCGTTGCAGCCTCGGTGGTTTCCGTCGGCCCCTTCGCAATGGCGGGCGCCACCTCGCGGATCATCGCCAAGCGCGGCGGCGCGGGCGCGCTCGCGGCGGTGGCGGGAAGCGCCTTTGCATACGCCTCGCTCGCCAGCTGCGAGTACACCTCGGACAGGTTGCTGAACGCCACCGAATAGCTCGGATGCGTTCGCAGCGCCGACTCCAGAGACTGACGCGCCTTGTCGTACTGACCCTCGCCGGCGTAGAGCACTGCGAGGTTGTTGTAGGGCTCCGGCAGCTCGGGGTGCTCAATGGTCAGTCGCGTGAAGATGTTGATCGCTTCGTCGGCACGGCCTTCTTCGGCGAGACTCAACCCGCGGCGCAGCTGCAGTTGCGGATCGAGCGGATGGCTCGATGCAAGAAAGCGCGCGACACGCCGTGCCGCTTCGCTCGCCGATGCCGCATTTGCTGCCGCCTTGGCCGCGTCCTTACCTTGATCCGGCGCCGAGCCGACCTGCTGTGTCCAGCCAACCATGGGCATGCAAGCGGCGGCTGCCATCACCACCATCGAGCACCGGACCGACAAACTGAACTGCACTACAGGGATACGCCGCATGGTAACGATCGGGGTCGATGGCGGGTCGGCGACCCGCCCGCCGCGCCACACGTCAGGCGTCAGCCCGCGCGCAAGCCGCCACGCCCCGGAATGTTAGCGCATGCACGCGTAGGCGAGCCCTGCCGATGCGGCCGCGGTGTTGGGGCATCTTGCGCGAATCGCGCGTTTGTGCAGAACCGACGGCGCTGAAACCCGGCTCCGGGTAGCTCACCTCTTCTGGGGCGGCAGATCGGTGCACGAGCCGTGGGCGACCTCGGCGGCCATCCCGATGCTTTCCCCGAGCGTCGGATGCGGATGGATCGTCTTGCCGATGTCGACCGCATCGGCGCCCATCTCGATCGCCAGTGCGATCTCGCTGATCAAGTCGCCGGCGTGCGTGCCGACGATGCCGCCGCCGACGAGGCGGTGCGTCTGCTCGTCAAACAACAGTTTCGTGAAGCCCTCGTCGCGGCCATTGGCAATTGCGCGCCCTGATGCGGTCCATGGGAAGAGGCCCTTCTTCACCTTGACGCCACTGGCTTTCGCCTCGTCCTCGGTCAGGCCGACCCACGCGACCTCGGGATCGGTGTAGGCAACGCTCGGAATCACGCGCGCATCGAAGGCCGCTTTCTCTCCAGCCGCCACCTCGGCCGCAACGTGCGCCTCGTGCACTGCCTTGTGTGCCAGCATCGGCTGGCCAACGATGTCGCCGATCGCGAAAATGTGTCCGACGTTCGTGCGCATTTGCACATCTACCGCGATGAAGCCGCGGTCGGTCACAGCGACCCCCGCCTTTTCCGCGCCGATCTTGCTGCCATTCGGGGTGCGGCCGACGGCTTGCAGCACGAGGTCGTACAACCCGTCGCTACTCTTGCCGTCGGCAGACTCGAACTTGACGCGGATGCCCTTGGCCATCGCTTCGGCCCCGACGGTTTTCGTCTTGAGCATGATGTTGTCGAAGCGCGGCGCGTTCATCTTCTGCCACACCCTGACCAGGTCGCGGTCCGCTCCGAGCATGAGGTTGTCCATCATCTCGACAACGTCCAGCCGCGCCCCGAGCGTCGAATAGACGGTGCCCATCTCCAGGCCGATGATGCCGCCGCCGATGATCAGCATCCTCTGGGGTAGCTCGCGCAGCTCGAGCGCGCCGGTGGAGTCAACGATGCGCGGATCGTCGGGCAGGAACGGTAGGTGCACCGCCTGCGACCCAGCGGCGATGATGCACTGCCTGAATCGGATGGTCTGCGTCTTGCCAGTCTTGTCCTGGCCACTGCCGGTGGTCTCCTCGACGGCCAGATGGTGCGGATCGACGAAGCTGCCGTAGCCGCGCACCACCGTCACTTTGCGCATCTTGGCCATTGCGGCCAGGCCGCCGGTCAGCTTGCCGACGACTTTGACCTTGTGGGCAAGCAGCTTCTTCGCATCGATCCTCGGTTTTCCAAACTCGACGCCGATGCCCGCGAAGTGGCTGACTTCGTCGATCACCGCCGCCACGTGCAGCAGGGCCTTGCTCGGGATGCAGCCGACGTTCAGGCACACGCCGCCCAGCGCCGGATAGCGCTCGACGAGCACCGTCTTCATGCCGAGGTCGGCGGCACGGAACGCCGCCGAATAGCCACCGGGACCCCCACCAAGCACCAGCATCTCGCACTCGAGGTCGGCCACGCCGGCGTAGCTTGCTGCCGGCGCCGTGCTGACTGCCGGAGCCGACGGTGCAGCAACGGACGCCGCTGCAGGTGCCGAGGCCGGTGCGGCCGCCGGTTGTGCCTCCAGCGTCAGGATCGTCGAGCCTTCGCTGACCTTGTCGCCCAGCGCGACTTTCATTTCCCTGACCACGCCGGCGTGCGACGAAGGAATCTCCATCGACGCCTTGTCCGACTCGACGGTGATCAGCGACTGCTCCGCCTTGATGGTGTCGCCCGGCTTGACCAGCACTTCGATGACGGCAACGTCCTTGAAGTCGCCGATGTCGGGAACCTTGACTTCGATGAGGGCCATGTCAGGACTCCTGCCGGCCGGCCCCAACGGGGGCCTGCGCCCCCGCAGGGGCCAGCGAACGAACGTGAGCGGGGATGCCCATGGCGGAGCCTCCGCTCACAGCATCACCCGGCGGAAGTCCGCCAGGATCTGCACGAAATACGCGTTGAAGCGCGCGGCGGCGGCGCCGTCAATCACGCGGTGATCCCAACTGAGCGATAGCGGCAGGATCAGCCGCGGAGTGAACTGCTTGCCATCCCAGCGCGGCTCGGTGCTGCTGCGACAAACACCCATGATCGCAACCTCCGGCGCGTTGATGATCGGCGTGAAGTAGCGACCGCCGATGCCGCCGAGCGACGAGATGCTGAAGCAGCCGCCCGTCATCTCCGCGGGACCGAGCTTGCCCTCGCGCGCCTTTTTCGCGAGCTCGCTCATCTCCAGGCTGATCGCCAGAATGCCCTTCTTGTCGGCGTCCTTGATCACCGGCACGACCAGCCCGTTGGGCGTGTCAGCGGCGAATCCGATGTGGAAGTACTTCTTGAGCACCAGCTGGTCGCCGTCGAGCGACGCGTTGAACTCGGGGAATCTCTTCAAGGCAGCGACGCTGGCCTTGATCAGGAACGCGAGCATCGTGACCTTGATGCCGCTCTTGTCGTACTCCTTGTTGAGCTGGACCCGGAACGCCTCGAGCTCGGTGATGTCCGCGTCGTCGTGGTTGGTGACGTGGGGGATCATCACCCAGTTGCGGTGGAGGTTGGCGCCGCTGATCTTCTTGATGCGCGACAAGTCCGTGCGCTCGACCTCGCCGAACTTCGCGTAGTCGACCTGCGGCCACGGCAACAGCCCAGGCAGCGCGCCGCCGGCGGCCACTTGGGTGGGCGCCTTGGCCTTCTGTGCCTCGGTCTGTGTGGCACCGCTCATCACGCCCTTGACGAAGCGCTGCACATCCTCCTGCGTGATGCGGCCTTTGGATCCGCTGCCCGTCACCTCGTCGAGCGGCACGCCGAGCTCGCGCGCGAACTTGCGCACCGACGGCGAGGCATGCGGCAGCGTGCCCTTCGCAGCAGCTGGCTGGTGCGGCGGCATCGGCGCGGGCACAGGCGCCGAGGGCACGGCCGGCGGCTGCGCCTCCGCGGCTGCGGGCGTCGCAACGGGCGCAGCCGGCGGTGCCGTGGCGGCGCCCGCAGCACCCTCGAGAACCGCGATTGGCGAACCCTGCGAGACCTTGTCGCCGAGCTTGACCTTGAGTTCCTTGACCACGCCGGCGTGCGACGAGGGAATCTCCATCGATGCCTTGTCGCTTTCGACGGTGATCAGGCTCTGCTCGACCTGGATCGCGTCACCTGGCTTGACGAAGATCTCGATCACGGCCACGTCGCGGAAGTCGCCGATGTCGGGGACCAATACCTCGACGCGGCCGGCGGCGGGCGTCGGCGCGGAAACAACCGGCGCACTGGCTGGTGCGGCAGGCACAGCGGCCGGCACAGCCGCCGGCGCTTCGCGCGGCGCGGCTGCCGCGCCCTGTGTCTCGAGCAGTAGCACCACCGACCCTTCGCTGACCGTGTCGCCCAGCGCGACCTTCAGTTCCCTGACCCCGCCGGCGTGCGACGACGGAATCTCCATCGACGCCTTGTCCGATTCGACGGTGATCAGCGACTGCTCCGCCTTGATGGTGTCGCCCGGCTTGACCAGCACTTCGATGACGGCAACGTCCTTGAAGTCCCCGATGTCGGGGACCTTCACTTCCACCACGGCCATTTCTCGTCTCCGTTGATGTGGTTGTCAGGCGAACAGCGGGTTGACCTTGGTCGTGTCGATGCGGTACTTCTTGATTGCCTCGGCGGCCTTGCCCGCAGCGAGGGCGCCGTCGTCGGCGAGTGCCTTCAACGCGGCGACGACGATGTAGCGGCGGTCGACTTCGAAGTGCTCCCGCAGCTTGCTACGGAAATCGCTGCGGCCGAATCCGTCGGTGCCGAGCACGCGGTAGCTGCGGTCCTTCGGGATGAAAGCCCGGATCTGTTCCGCGTAGTTCTTGATGTAGTCGGTGCTTGCCACCACTGGCCCCGCGTGCGGTTCGAGTTGCTCGGTGACGAACGGCACGCGCAGTTTGCCGGTCGGATGCAGCAAGTTCCAGCGCTCGCAATCCTGGCCGTCGCGCGCGAGCTCGTTGAAGCTCGGACAGCTCCACACGTTGGCGACAACCCCCCAGTCCTTCTGCAGGAGCTCCCGGGCAGCCATTGACTCGCGCAGGATCGAGCCGCTGCCCAGCAGATTCACGCTTGGCGTGCCCTTCCTGGTCTTGCCGGCCTCCTGCAACAAGTACATGCCCTTGACGATCTGCTGCTCGGTTCCGGCCTTCAGCCCCGGCATCGCGTAGTTCTCGTTGAGCAGCGTCAGGTAGAAGAACACGTTGTCCTGCTTCTCGATCATGCGTTTCAGGCCGTGGTGCAGGATCACGCCGACCTCGTGGGCGAAGGTCGGGTCGTAGCTGACGCAATTGGGGATCGTGCTGGCCAGCACCTGGCTGTGGCCGTCCTCGTGTTGAAGGCCTTCGCCGTTGAGCGTCGTGCGGCCGGACGTGCCACCGAGCAGGAATCCACGCGCCTGCATGTCGCCGGCGGCCCAGGCAAGGTCGCCCACGCGCTGCAGACCGAACATCGAGTAGTAGATGTAGAAGGGGATCATGATGCGGTTGTTCGTCGAATACGACGTTGCCGCAGCAATCCAGCTGCTCATGCCGCCCGCCTCGTTGATGCCCTCCTGCAGGATCTGGCCGGCCTTGTCCTCCCTGTAGTACATGACCTGGTCCTTGTCGACCGGCGTGTACTTCTGACCCTCGGGGTTGTAGATGCCGATCTGGCGGAACAGCCCCTCCATGCCGAAGGTGCGTGCCTCGTCGACCAGGATCGGCACCACGCGCGGGCCGAGCGCCTTGTCGCGTAGCAGCTGCGCCAGGAACCGCACGTAGGCCTGCGTGGTGCTGATCTCGCGCCCTTCCGCGGTCGGTTCGAGCACCGCCTTGAAGGTCTCCAGCGATGGCACCGTGAACTGCTCGTCGGCCTTCCCGCGGCGACGCGGCAGATAGCCTCCGAGCGCCTTGCGCCGCTCGTGCAAGTAGCGTATCTCCGGCGTGTCGTCGGCCGGCTTGTAGAACGGGATCTTGTGCAGCTCCGAATCGGGGATCGGAATGTTGAAGCGGTCGCGGAAGTAGCGAATGTCGTCGTCGGTGAGCTTCTTGGTCTGGTGGGCGGTCATCTTGCCCTCGCCCGCCTTGCCCATGCCATAGCCCTTGACCGTCTTCACGAGGATCACGGTCGGATGACCCTGGTGGTGGAATGCGCGGTGGAAGGCGGCGTACACCTTGGCCGCATCGTGACCTCCCCGGCGTAGCGCCCAGATGTCCTCGTCACTCATCTTGGTGACCAGCTCGAGGGCACGCGGATCACGACCGAAGAAGTGCTTGCGCACGAACGCACCGTCGTTGGCCTTGAACGCCTGGTAATCGCCGTCCAGCGTCTCCATCATGATCTTCTTCAGCACGCCGTCCTTGTCGCGTGCCAGCAGCGGATCCCAGTTGCTGCCCCAGACGAGCTTGATCACGTTCCAGCCTGCGCCGCGGAAGCCGCCTTCGAGCTCCTGGATGATCTTGCCGTTGCCGCGCACGGGGCCGTCGAGCCGTTGCAGGTTGCAGTTGATGACAAACACGAGGTTGTCGAGCTTCTCGCGCGCGGCCAGGCCGATCGCGCCGAGACTCTCGGGTTCGTCCATCTCACCGTCGCCGCAGAACACCCAGACCTTGCGCCTGGCGGTGTCGGCGATGCCGCGCGCGTGCAGGTACTTCAGGAACCGCGCCTGGTAGATCGCCATCAGCGGGCCGAGCCCCATCGAGACGGTCGGAAACTGCCAGAAGTCGGGCATCAGCTTCGGGTGCGGATAGCTCGAAATGCCCTTGCCTTGCACCTCCTGGCGGAAGTTGAGGAGCTGCTGCTCGGTCAGCCGGCCCTCGAGAAAGGCGCGCGCGTACATCCCCGGTGCCGAGTGCCCCTGCAGGTAAAGCAGGTCGCCACCGTGGGTGCCGCCGGCATCGGTGTCGTCGGCGTGCCAGAAGTGGTTGAAGCCTGCGGCCAGCATATGCGCGAGCGACTGGAACGAACTTATGTGGCCGCCCAGATCCCCGCCATCGGCGGGGTCCAGCCGATTGGCCTTGACGACCATTGCCATTGCATTCCAGCGCATGTAGGCGCGCAGCCTACCTTCGAGCTTTAGATTGCCGGGGCTGCGCTCCTCCTGGTCGGGCTCGATCGTGTTGACATACGCCGTCGTGGCCGAGAACGGCATGTCAATGCTGTTCTGGCGCGCATGCTCGAGCAGCCGCTCGATCAGGAAATGCGCGCGCTCCGGTCCTTCCGCGGCAATGACTGCGCTCAGCGCGTCGAGCCATTCGCGGGTTTCGACAGCGTCGCTGTCGTTCGCAGCGACGGCGGGACGGGACTCGGGCATTGCCGACATGCGTGTCTCCTCGGGTTGGTGAAGCGTGGCCGCCGGATGCGCCAGCCTGCGGTGCGCAGTCTGACACAGCCCACGTGAAATTTCAAATTATGGCTATTGATTCCGCATCATGGTATCTCGCGTGATGCTGTGCCTCGAATCGGTGCCGGATGTTCCCTTTGCGAGCCCACGATAATGGAATCATGAGTTCGCGACCGGGACCGGTCATCGACGGCCTGCAGGGCTCTTCTCGCCGCCAACGGCTGCTGGGCCGCTGGTGGCGCCGTCAGTCCCCGGTACGCCAGGACCGGTTTGCGACGCTCGGGCCGCTGGTCTCCGTCCTGCTCTTTCTCGCGGCCATCATCGCGGCCTTTTGGTACCTGCGCAACGAGGAATTCGAGCGCGAACACCAATCACTGCAGCGCGACACGGAGGTGGTCCAGCAGCAGATGCGGCTGCGCTTGATCGAAAACCAGGAGCAGCTGACGCGCATGGCCCGCGAGCTGGTGACGCGCCAGGTCGATGCCGAGGCATTCGTCGAGCAGGCGGCTGCCTTCACGCGCGAACGCCCCGAGCTCACGCACCTGATCTGGCTGACCGCGAATCGGGTGCCGCGGGCAAGTTACTCGGCGCTCAGCTACCACTCCGCTTCCGAGTCCAGCGGCCAAGGCAGCGACCCGTCGCTCCCGGTCGAAGGCAGCAACAATGAGCCGGAGCAGGCCTTTTCGGCGGTCCGCGAGTTGCGCCAGCCCCTGTATTCGCGACCCTTTGTCGACCGCGATGGACGCTCGGTTTTTCAGGTGCAAGTCCCGTTGATCGAGCGCAATACGTTCGCTGGTGTGGTGATAGCCGAGTACTCAGTCGAGGCTCTGGCGCGCTTCTTTGTGCCGGCCGAGGTCGCGCAGCGCCATGCGATCAGCCTGATCGACCCACAGGCCAAGGTGCTGGCGAGCACGGTCTCGGGCGTCGGTCGGGCCCCGGCTGCCGCGCCGCTTGCGCACGAGGTTCCGGTCGCGCCGGCGCTGAACGGTCTGGTGCTGCGCGGCGAGGGATATCGGACATCGGTCGGCCTGATCAGCAACACGCTGTTCTGGATGGTGCTGGCCCTTTCCGGGCTGACGGTCTGGATGCTGCTGGGCACGTGGCGACACGTGCGTCGGCGCTCGCAGATGCAGGCCGCGCTGGTCTCCGAGACCAACTTCCGTCGCGCCATGGAGAACTCCATGCTCACCGGCATGCGGACGATGGACCTGGAGGGGCGCATCACCTACGTCAACCCCGCCTTCTGCGCGATGACCGGTTTTTCCGAGGCCGAGCTGGTCGGACGGCTGCCCCCGTTCCCCTACTGGCCGTTGGACCTGATCGAAGAGAACAACCGGCTGTTGATGCAGGAACTGCGCGGGCGCAGTCCGGCCGGCGGCATCGAGGTAAAAGTAATGCGCAAGGACGGGTCGCTGTTTGACGCGCGCATGTACGTCTCGGCGCTGATCGACCCGCGGGGGCAGCAGACCGGCTGGATGACCTCGATGACCAACATCACCGAGGCCAAGCGCATCCGCGACCAGTTGTCTGCGTCGCACGAGCGGTTCACGACCGTGCTTGAGGGCCTCGACGCCGCGGTGTCGGTCGTCTCGGTGCACGAAGGCGAGTTGCTGTTCGCCAACCGCTCGTACCGGCTGTGGTTTGGCGCCGATGCCGCGGGGCACGCCGTGTTGGCGGGCGCGCGACCCGGTGCACCGTATGTGCCCGACAACGGCGATGCTGTCGACACCTTGGGGGGCCTGCCCGCGCAAGCACTGATGGAGACCGCGACCACTCCGCGTGAAGTGCTGGTCCAATCGCTGGAGAAATGGTTCGACGTGCGGACGCGCTACCTGCAATGGACCGACGGGCGGCTCGCGCAGATGCTGATCGCCACTGACGTGACCGAACGGCGGCGCACGGAGATTCAGGCCGCCCAGCAGGCCGAGAGGGCGCAGGTCACGAGCCGCCTGGTCACGATGGGCGAGATGGTCAGCTCGGTGGCCCACGAACTGAACCAGCCCCTCACCGCGATCACCGACTACTGCAACGGCATGATCTCACGCGTGCGCAGCGGCCAGATCGCAAAGGACGACCTGATCGCCACGCTCGACAAGACGGCCCGCCAGGCCCAGCGTGCCGGACAGGTGATCCATCGCATCCGCGCGTTCGTCAAGCGCAGCGAGCCGCAGCGGGTGGCCGCGCACGCGCGCGAGATCGTCGATGACGCGGTGGAACTGGCAAGCATCGAATTGCACCGACGCCACGTCGAGCTGCACACGTACGTCGCGCAACGGCTGCCGCCGCTGATGGTCGACCCCATTCTGATCGAGCAGGTCGTGCTGAACCTGCTGAAGAACGCGGCCGAGGCAATCGACGGCGCCAAGCTGCCGGCGGCTCGTCGCCGCGTCGAGCTGCGCGTCGTGCCGCGCCACACGCCCGAGGAAGGCGGCGTGGTCGAATTCACGGTGACGGACACTGGCCCGGGCCTCAAGGAAGAAGTGATCGACCGCATGTACGAGGCGTTCTACTCGACCAAGCACGACGGCTTGGGCATCGGTCTGTCGCTATGCCGTTCGATCGTCGAGTCGCACCGCGGCCGGATCCGGGCGCAGAACCTCTACAATGGGCCGGAGATCGTGGGCTGTCGATTTTCCTTCTCGTTGCCCGTTGACACGGTGCGGGCTGAGCCGCTCGAGACTTCCAACTCCGCGTTCATTCCATGAGCCTGATCCCCAAGAAGGGCACCGTTTACGTGGTCGACGACGACGAGGCGGTGCGTGATTCGCTGCAATGGCTACTCGAGGGCAAGGACTACCGAGTCAAGTGCTTCGATTCGGCCGAGTCGTTCCTCTCGCGATTCGATCCGCGCGAGGTGGCCTGCCTCCTCGCCGACATCCGCATGGACGGGATGAGCGGGCTCGAATTGCAGGACCGGCTGGTCGAGCGCAACAGCCCGCTGCCGATCGTCTTCATCACCGGCCATGGTGACGTGCCGATGGCGGTGACGACGATGAAGAAGGGCGCGATGGACTTCATCGAGAAGCCCTTCAAGGAAGACGAGCTGCTCAGCCTGGTCGAGCGCATGCTCGAGCAGGCACGCACCGCATTCAGCCATCATCAGGAACAGGCGAGTCGCGACGCGTTGCTGTCGCGCCTGACGACGCGTGAATCGCAGGTGCTCGAACGCATTGTCGCGGGAAGGCTGAACAAGCAGATCGCCGACGATCTGGGCATCAGCATCAAGACGGTCGAGGCGCACCGCGCCAATATCATGGAAAAGCTCAACGCCAACACCGTCGCCGACCTGCTCAAGATCGCACTCGGCGCGCCGTCCCGGGCGTGACCGCACCGCCCCGCCGCAAGGCCGCCTCGCGCGGCCTTGCGCGTTTGGAGTCCTTTGCATGACCGCACAGATCATCGACGGGCTTGCGCTGTCCCGGCAGCTGCGCGCCGAGGTGGCGCAACGCGCGGCCGCGCTCGCAGCGCGCGGCGTGCGGCCGGGCCTCGCGGTGGTGCTCGTCGGCGACGACCCCGCAAGCCAGATTTACGTACGCAACAAGGTCAAGGCCTGCGCGGAAACCGGCCTGCATTCGGTACTCGAACGCTATCCCGCCTCGATGACCGAGCCCGAGCTGCTCGCGCGCGTGCGCGCACTCAACGACGATCCCGCGATTCATGGCATCCTGGTGCAGCTGCCGCTGCCGTCCCATCTGGCCGCGCACCGCGTGATCGAGTCGATCTCGCCCGCCAAGGACGTCGATGGCTTTCACCTCGCGAGCGCTGGCGCTCTGATGATCGGGCAACCGGGCTTTCGTCCGTGCACGCCCTCCGGCTGCATGAAGATGCTCGAATCGATCGGCTGCGAGCCGCGCGGTAAGCACGCGGTGATCATCGGGCGCAGCAACATCGTCGGCAAGCCGATGGCGATGCTGCTGCTGCACGCCAGCGCTACCGTGACGATCTGCCACAGCGCCACGCGCGACTTGGCACACCACACGCGACAGGCGGACATCCTGGTTGCCGCCGTCGGCCGTCGCAACATCGTGAGCGCCGGGATGGTCAAGTCGGGAGCGGTCGTGATCGACGTCGGCATGAACCGCGACGACCAAGGCAAGCTGTGTGGCGACGTCGACTTTGCCGGCGTGCGCGAGGTGGCCGGGTGGATCACCCCCGTGCCCGGCGGGGTCGGTCCAATGACCATTACCATGCTGCTCGTCAACACGCTCGAGGCGGCGCAGCGGACGCTGGCGGGGTCGCACAGATGACCGCCAGCGCGTCAGCGGACGACACCAGCAACCCGCTGCTGGCAGCCGACGAGCTGCCCGCGTTCGACCGCATCCGGCCCGCGCACGTGGCGTCTGCCCTCGACGCGCTGCTGCACGGCGCCGAGGGGGCGCTCGAGCACGCCGTTGGCCCGCAGGTGCCGGCCGACTATGCGGCCGTGTCCGCCGTGCTCGACGTCGCCACCGAGCGCCTCGGGCGCAGCTGGGGTTTGGTCTCGCACCTGCATCACGTCGCGGACACGCCCGAGCTGCGCGCCGCCTATACCGCCGCGCTACCGAAGATCACCGCCTTCTACACCCGGCTGGGCGCCGACGAGCGCCTGTACGCCAAGTACAAGTCGATCGCGGCAAGTCCCGCAGCGGCGGCCTTGTCGGCGGCGCGGCAACGGGCGCTCGCGAATGCGCTGCGCGATTTCGTGCTCGCGGGCGCCGAACTGCAGGGCGCGGCGCGACAGCGTTACGCCGAAATCCAGCAGCGGCATGCGGAGCTGGCGCAGAAGTTCTCCGAGCACGTGATGGACGCGACCGACGGCTTCGCCCATTACGCGAGCGAGGGCGAACTGACGGGCGTGCCCGACGACGTGAAGCAGGCAGCGCGAGAGGCCGCAGCCAACGAAGGACGCGAAGGCTTCAAGCTCACGCTGCACTCACCGTGCTACGGGCCGGTCATGAAGCACGCGGACAACCGCGAGCTGCGCGCATTGCTCTACCGCGCCTACGTGACGCGCGCCAGCGAGCTCGGCCCAGCCGCGCTCGACAACAGCGCGGTCATGCACGACCTGCTCGCGCTGCGACAGGAGGAGGCGCGACTGCTCGGCTATGCCAACTACGCCGAGGTGTCGCTCGTGCCGAAGATGGCCCGCTCGCCAGCGGAGGTGCTGGATTTCCTGCGCGATCTGGCGCGGCGTGCGCGACCCTACGCGGAGCGCGATCTCGCCGAACTGCGTGAGTTCGCCCGAGAGCAACTCGCCCTTTCAAGCGTCGAGGCGTGGGACATGGCCTATGCCTCGGAAAAGCTCAAGCAGACGCGCTACGCGTTCAGCGAACAGGAACTCAAGCAGTACTTCACCGAGCCGAAGGCGCTCGACGGGCTGTTTCGCATTGTCGAGACATTGTTCGACGTTGCGATCCGACCCGACACAGCGCCGGTCTGGCACGGCAGCGTGCGCTTCTATCGCATCGAGCGTGGCGCGACGCTCGTGGGCCGGTTCTATCTCGATCCGTACGCACGCACCGGCAAACGGCCGGGCGCCTGGATGGACGACGTCTGCAGCCGCTGGCTGCGCCCCGGCGGCAGATTGCAGACGCCGATCGCGCACCTGGTGTGCAACTTCGCTTCGCCCGTTGGCGAACGGCCGGCATTGCTGACGCACGACGATCTCATCACGCTGTTCCACGAATTCGGCCACGGGCTTCACCATATGCTGACGCAGGTGGACGAGATTGCCGTCTCGGGGTTGGCCGGCGTGGAGTGGGACGCCGTCGAACTGCCCAGCCAGTTCATGGAGAACTTCTGCTGGGAGTGGGACGTGCTCAAGCACCTGACGGCGCATGTCGACACCGGCGAGCCGCTGCCGCGCGCGCTGCACGAAAGGATGGTCGCAGCGAAGAACTTCCAGAGTGGGCTCGCGACCTTGCGTCAAGTCGAGTTTGCGCTGTTCGACATGCGGCTGCATGCCGAGCCGGGCAGCGAGGCGCACATCATGCAAGTGCTCGACGAGGTGCGGCGCGAGGTCGCGGTGGTCACGCCGCCTGACTTCAATCGCATGCCGATGACATTTGGTCACATCTTTGCAGGCGGCTACGCGGCGGGGTACTACAGCTACAAATGGGCCGAGGTGCTGAGCGCCGACGCGTGGAGCGCCTTCGAGGAGACCGGTGCGCTCGACGCGCAAACCGGCCGCCGCTACCGTGCCGCGATCCTGGAGGCCGGCGGCAGCCGGCCGGCGCTGGAGAGCTTCAAGGCCTTCCGCGGGCGTGAACCAAGTATCGAAGCGCTGTTGCGTCATCAAGGCATGGCTTGAGCCGCCTGGACCCCTGCGGTAGATTGCTCGAGCGGCATGCGGGCCCCGCTCGCGACGACATCCTGAAGGACACACTGATGACCCTGACTCCCACCCGCGCGCGGCTGCGCGCGATCGCGTCCGCCGCCGCGGCGCTGGCGATGCTGGCGGTGGCGGGTGCCGCGCATGCGCTCTACAAGGTCGTCGGGCCCGATGGCAAGGTCACCTACACCGATCGTGCGCCGTCCGACGCACCCGGCCGCGTCACCGCGCTGAAGCCAGGCGGCCTGCCAGCGCCGGACGTCCAGTTACCGCTCGCACTGCGGCAGGTGATCGCGCGCTATCCGGTCACGCTGTTCACGACGACGTCGTGCAAGCCCTGCGAGGAGGCGCGGCAGTTGCTGCGCCAGCGCGGCGTTCCGTTTGCCGAGAAGATTGCCTCGAGCACCGAGGATCGCGAGGTCTGGGAACGAACTCTGGGCGGGCCCGAGGCGCCTGCGGTGCGCATCGGGACACAGATCCTGCGCGGTCTGACACCCGCCGAGTGGAACGCTTACCTCGATGCCGCGGGCTACCCGCGCACGTCGAGCCTGCCGCCGGGATACGAATTTGCGGCGGCCGAGCCGCTATCGCCACCTCGGCCGACCGCCACCGCGCGCGCGCCGGCGCCTGAACCACCGCCGCCGGCCGAGCCGCCTGCGGCGGCTCCCGACGCATCGTCCGGCTTCAGATTCTGACGCGCCGCCAACGCCAGCCCTCACGGCGTCGGTGGCAACGGGTCGGACGCGTCATCAGCGCCTGATTCGACATCGTCGATCGCGCCGGGCAGCAACTGAAGCGCCTGCGGTTCGGGCAACGCCTCGACGTCCCGCAAGCGACGCGCCATTTGGTTGGTCCGCGTGCGTGCGGACTCGATCGTGTTGCTTGCCTCCTGCAGCTTCTTCTGCGTCTTGGCGAGCACTTCGCCGAACTTCGCGAATTCGGTCTTGACCGCGCCCAGCACCTCCCACACCTCTGCCGACCGCTGCTCGAGCGCCAAAGTGCGGAAGCCCATTTGCAGGCTCGTCAGCGTGGCCAGCAGGGTGGTCGGGCCGACCAGCGTCACCCGGTGCTCGCGCTGCATCGCCTCGACCAGCCCAGGACGGCGCAGCGCCTCGGCGTACAGCCCTTCGGTAGGAACGAACATCAGCGCGAACTCGGTGGTATGCGGCGGCGCAAGGTACTTCTCGCGGATGGTGCGCGCCTCGGCGCGCAACCGCTGCTCGATCGCTCGGGCCGCGACTTCCACGGCCTGCGGGTCGGCCCGCTCCTGCGCCTCGACGAGCCGCTCGTAGTCTTCGCGCGGGAACTTCGCATCGATCGGCAGCCAGAGCGGCGCGCCTGGCGCACCGGCATCGCCGCGCGCGCCGGGCAAGCGGATCGCGAACTCCACGCGTGCGCCGCTGCCGGGCACGGTTTCCACGTTGGTCGCGTACTGCTCGCGCGTGAACACCTGCTCGAGCAGACCGGCCAGCTGCACCTCGCCGAAAATCCCGCGCGTCTTGACATTGGTCAGCACGCGGTTGAGCGAACCGACGTCGCGCGCCAGCGTCTGCATCTCGCCCAGGCCGCGATGCACCAGATCCAGCCGCTCGGCCACCTGGCGGAAGCTCTCGCCGAGCCGCTGCTCGAGTGTGGCGTGCAGCTTCTCGTCGACCGTCGCCCGCATCTGCTCGAGCTTCCTCTCGTTGCCCTCCTGCAGCGCGGTCAGCTGCGCCTGCACTGACGTGCGCACCTCCGAGAGGCGTCGCTCGTTGCCCTCGGCGAGCGCGCGCAGCTGCTCACCGAGCACATCGCTCAAGCGCCGCAGTCCCATACTCTGCGCCTCGGCGGCGGTCGCCAGCGCCGCGTCCTGTGCCGCGCGCGCGCCCTGCGCCTGCTGGGCGAGCGACAAGGTGGTCTGCTGCAGGCCATCGGCCATGGCCTGCTGCAGGGCGGCCAGCTGCGTGCGAAAGGTATCGATCTGCTCGTTCTGCGTGCGCACCGCATCGCCGCTCTGCGCAAGCAGCGCCTGCTGGAAGCTCGCCAGCGACGTGGTCAGCTCCTGGCGCAGCGCGCTGGCATCGTGAGATATCTCCTGGCGCAGTGCGCCCGCATCGTGCGTCAACTCCTGCCGAAGGGTGCTGCCGCTGCGCGAAACCTCCTCGCGCAACTGTCGTTCCAGACGATCGGTCTCGTCGCGCGCCGATGCACGCAGGTTCTCCGCGAGCAGCTGCACCGCTGCCGCGTCGGGCCGCCGCAGCAGCGTCCACAGCAGCAACAGCAGGTTCAGCGTGAGGAGCGCAAGAACGATCCAATCGACGACAGACAGCGCGGGCATGCGCCCATTGTCTCAGTCCGCTGCGCGGCAGCGGCCGCCACGCCTAGCGATGCCCTCTCAGACGATCAGTGCCCCGACGAACACACCCACCATCATGAACGCCAGCACCACCTTGGCGACCAGCCCGACCAGGATTCCAATCCAGGTCGCCACGCCCACCGAGACGGCACGCCGGTGGTCGCGCATCTCGAGGAACTCGCCAAGGGCCGCGCCGACCAGCGGCATGAACAGCACGCCCACCAGTCCCATGAACAGGCCAACGACGGTGCCGATCGCGGCCCCGGCGATCGCCATGGGACTCGCGCCGACCTTGCGGGCGCCGAGCAGGCCGGCCACATAGTCGAGCACCCACGACAGCACCGCCAGCACGCTGACGATCGCGATCGTCGTCGCGCCCACGCGGGCGAAGTCGTCGATCCACGCGGCCAGCACGATGCCGGCGAGGACCAACGCCGTGCCCGGCAGCGCCGGCAACACCGTCCCGGCAACACCGACCACGATCAGCAGCACGCTGGCGATCCACAGCAGGGTTGCAGCCATGTCGTCCTCTCTCAACGTGTCGGAGTCAGCGATGCCGCGCCGCCGCGAGCGCGAGACGAACCGAACGGGGCCTCAGCGTAACAGCGATGGCCGGGGCTGATGCGCGAAACGGCGCCAACCGGTGCGGCTGGACTTGGCGCAGCAGCGCGGGCCGGTCACCGACGCGACGCGTCCCCGGCACGCCGCGCATCGGCGCTTAGGCGGCGCTCGCCCAGCGCGTGATCTCGGCCGCGGGCAGCGCGCCCGAGCGTCGCGCGACTTCCCTGCCCCGATGGAGCTTGACGAGTGTCGGAATCGAGCGGATCGCGTAGCGCGCCGCCAGCCGCGGCGCCTCGTCGCTGTTGACCTTGACGAGCAGCGCCTTGCCTTTCAGGGCACAAGCGGCTTGCTCGAATTGCGGCGCCATCATGCGGCAGGGGCCGCACCAGGGGGCCCAGAAGTCGACCAACACCGGCAAGTCGGTCTTGCTGGTAACAGCGTCGAACTGTGCGTCGCCGAGTTCGACCGGGCTGCCGTCGAGCAGTGCCGCGCCGCAACGACCGCAGACCGGGTCTTGCGATGCCCGGCTCGCCGGTACTCGGTTGGTAGCGGCACAATGCGGGCAGGCGACGTGCAGCGTCGAGCTGGGGGGAGCGGTGGATTCCATGGCCGTAAGATGGGGTCGCTGCTACGGCCCTCAAGGGTCGCAACGCTCGTCGGCTGTAAAGTCGGCGCCTGTCCGAACCGTCGCCAACTCTTCACCGCCATGAGTTCCGTCCGCGTCGCGCCTGCCACCCCGCCCGGCCATGCGCCTGGCTCACCGGACGCCACGCGGGCGCAGGCTGCTGATGAGGACAAGGTCCTGGCCCTCCATGCGACGGCTGACCAGTGCCTCGCTGCTGGCGCGCGCATCGGCGAGTACCACGTCGTGCGCGTGCTGCAGGCCGACGAGACAGGCGTTGCCTATCTGGCGCGTGACCTGCTGCTGCAGCGCGACACGGTGGTCCTCGAACACCTGCCTGCGACGCTCGCCCATCGCAACGGCAGCGGCCAGGTGGTACTCCGCGCCGCCGGCGATGCGAACGCGTTCCTCGCCTCGCAGAGAGGTTTTATCGAGCGCGCGCAGCGTCAGGCGCGCTTCGATCATCCGTCGACCCTCCCGCTATGGCGGTGTTGGTACGGCAATGGCACGGCGTATGCGGCGATGCCGTATCACGGCGGCGTCACGCTCGCCGATGCGCGCCGCGCGATGTCGCAGCCGCCCGAAGAATCGTGGCTGCGCGCGGTGATCCTGCCGCTGCTCGATGCGATCGAGAGCCTGCACGCGCTGCCCGCGCTTCACCTTGGGATTTCACCGGACCGCGTGGCATTGCGTGCCGACGGACGACCGGTACTGCTGGGCCCAGGGGCGCAGTTGGCGGTCCCTGGCGCTGCCGGGCCCGGCGCAGCGTACCAGCCCCCGGAACTGCGCGAGCCGGCGGACCACCTGCCGCTGGGCGCTTGGACCGATCTCTATGCGCTCGCGGCGACTCTCTTCCACGCGATCACCGGCCATGCGCCGGCGCCGTCGGCGATGCCGACCGCCCCTGGCCCGGCCACCGGCCCGGGACCACTGGCCAGTGCGCTGGTCGCGCTTCGCTCGCAGTGGCCCAGGCTGAACTACAGCTCAGTTCTGGTTCGTGCGATCGACCAGGGACTGGCTGCAAGCCCTGCGGACCGGCCACAGAGCGTCGCACAGTTCCGTCGCGCATTGAATCCCGTCGAAGCGGCGACGAGCGCACGGCCGATCGCAGAAGATCCAAGCTATCTCACTGCGCCGGTGTCGCCGTCTGCTCCACCCGGTCTTGCCCCGCTGGCCAGGATGCCCAGCGTGCCTGCGCAAGAGTTGCCCGTGTTGACGGATACCTCGACGCACGGCCCCGACAAGCTGCCGCATTGGATCGGCCCGAACAACGAGGCCATCGCAGCCGACATCGAGCGCACGCTCGGCATGGTCGCCGCACACGCGGCGCGCGACGCCGCGAACGTGCGCTCTGCGGCGCTGGCCGGCGAACGTCGGCCGTTGGGCGAGCCGAGGCCGCGGCGTAGCCTGCTGGGTCCGCTGCTGCTGGTCCTCCTCGGCGCGCTGCTCGCGGCGGGGGCCTACCTGTGGCACGACGAGGGCGAGGTCGGCCAGTCGCTGCGGCAGGCGATCGAAGCCCTGCCGGCCAAGGTCAGTGCCTGGCGGGATGCGTACGATCCGTTTGCCTCGGTTTCGCCCGTCGCGCCGGCACCCCGTCCGGCATTGCCTGACAGCGGCATAACGCCGCAGTCGCTGCCCCTCGACACCCCGGTGCCGGCGCCCAGCGGCACGCTGCCGGTGGCGCCAACTGCGGCCCAGGTGCCGTCGCCGGCGCGGCCGCCAGCGGGCGTTGCGCCGGACCTGCCGATCGAGACTCGCTCAACCGGCCGAGCAGACGCGGGGGCGGGCATGACGACGGAGTCCCCGTCATCGACCACGGACAAGACCGCCGCCCTGCCCGAAAGCCCGCGGGCGGCGTGCGGCGGGCGAGCCAACTTCTCGCTGCTCTACTGCATGGAGCAGCAATGCGAGCGCGCGCAATTTGCCGACCACCCGCAGTGCGTGCGCCTGCGCGCCACCGGCGAGGTCGAGTAGCTTCTGTTGGGACGCCAGGCGCGCCTGTGCCGCCCTAAGGCTCGCTGCGCGGATGGTTCGATGAGACGACGTGGTAGCCGTCGTGCGACTCGACAAGCACCGCGCCCTCTGCGTACCAGCGCAGCGGCAGCCCGACCGCTGATGGCTCGGCGCCGCGGGCGCGGCGCGCGAGCGTCACGTGTGGCAGCCAGGGACGGCGTTCGGGCGCGATGCCGATGCGGTGCAAGCCCGCACCGAGCGCCGCGTGCAAGTCGGTCAGCTCGCGCGGCATCTCCAGCGGCTCGAGAACGGCCACGCCGCGATGCCAGACATTGGCCGCTTGCAGCACGAGCTCGAAGGGACGACTCGGCACTTGCCACAGCAGTCGGTCGATCTTCGCGATGCAGCCGCGCGGTTGCGATCCGAGGAAGTGCAGCGTCAGGTGCAGGTTCTCGGGCGCCACCAGACGCGCGCTGCGCGGCCACTCCCAGTGTCCGGCCTGCTCGGCCAGAAGCCGGCGCAGCGCATCAACAGGCCAGAGCGCGACGAACAAGCGGGCGGTCGCTGGTGCATCCATGGACAGCCTCGATCGTCGCACGCCCGGCAGTTCGCCGCTGCAGGCAAGGCGCGTAAGCTCCAGCCGCCATGGCCGCCCCGCACACGCTGCATGCGCTGACCACTGTGCCGTCGTTCATGCGCTTCTGGTGGGCGCGCATGACAGGCACCGCCGCAGCCCAGATGTTGATGGTCGCGCTGGGCTGGCAGATCTACGACCTCACCGGCAGCGCGTGGGACCTCGGCTTGGTCGGCTTGCTGCAATTCGTGCCGGCCCTCCTGCTGACGCTGCCCGCGGGACACGCGGTGGACCGCTTCGACCGGCGACGCATCCTCGCACTGTGCCTGGGTCTGCAGGCCGCGCTTGCGGTGCTGCTCGCGCTGGCTGCGTTCGGCGACTGGACCAGCCGCGGCCTGATCTTCGCGGTGTCGGTGCTGCTCGGCGTTGGCCGTGCCTTTCAGATGCCGGCGCAACAGGCGATGCTGCCGCAGCTGGTGCCGGCCGCCGTGCTGCCACGCGCACTGGCGCTGAGCTCGGCGGCCACCCAAGCGGCGATCATCGGCGGGCCAACGGTCGGCGGATTCGTCTACGTGGCCGGCGCGGCCGTCGTGTACGGCCTGTGCGGCGCCCTCTTCCTGACCGGCTGCGCGCTCGTGCTGGGCATCGCCTGGCGTCCTCTGTTGCCCCAGCATGAGCCGGCGACGCTGGCGCGCATGCTGGCGGGCTTCACTTTCATCTGGCGACGCAAGCCGGTGCTCGGCGCGGTCTCGCTGGACCTGTTCGCGGTGCTGCTGGGCGGCGCCACCGCGTTGCTGCCGATTTTCGCGAAGGACATCCTGCATACGGGTCCGTGGGGCCTTGGCCTGCTGCGCTCGGCGCCAGCGGTGGGCGCGTTGCTCGTCTCGGCGTCGCTCGCGCGCTGGCCGATCGAGCGTCGCGCGGGACGCTGGCTGTTCATCGGCGTGGCTGTGTATGGGCTGGCCACGATCACGTTCGCGTTGTCGACGGTGTTCGCGCTGTCGTTTGCAGCGCTCGTGGTCACCGGCGGCGCCGACATGGTCAGCGTGGTGATCAGGCAGTCGCTGGTGCAACTCGAGACACCCGACGCAATGCGCGGGCGCGTCAGCGCGGTCAATTCGATCTTCATCGGCGCGAGCAACCAGCTCGGTGAATTCGAATCGGGCGCGACGGCGGCGCTGCTCGGCGCGGTGGGCTCGGTGCTGCTCGGCGGCATCGGCACGTTGTTGGTTGTCGCATTGTGGATGCGCTGGTTTCGCGAGTTGCTCGGTCGCGACCGACTGGCACCCGACTGATCGCCCACGGCGGCCAGGCGCTCGGTCACCGCTGCGGATAATGGGCCTTTGAGCACTGCGGCGCTGCACCCATGCGATTGCATTTCCCCGACCGGCTCTTGCGCATCTTCGTGACCGGCTTGCTCGCCGCGCTACCGTTGGCCGCAACCGCACTGATCGTGGTCTGGGGCGCCCGCCTCGTCTACGGCTGGGTTGGACCGGACAGTGCCATCGGGCGGCTGCTACGCTCGATTGGTCTGGGCGTCGGCAGCTCCGAGGTCGCCGGCTACCTGATCGGCGTGCTGGTCGTGCTGGGCCTGATCTTCGCGCTCGGTGTACTCGTCGAGACCGGGCTGCAGCGTGGGCTGCACCGTGTCATCGAGGCGCTGGTCGGACGCATTCCGGTGGTGCGCAGCGTCTACGACGTGATCCGCCGTTTCGTCGAACTCGTCGCACCGCGCAGCGAGGCGGGCCAGCAGGGGCTGCAGTCGATGCGGCCGGTCTGGTGCCATTTCGGCGGACCCGGCGGTGCGGCGGTGCTCGCGCTGTTGTCGACGGCCCAGCCGGTCACCTTGGGCGACGCGCGCTATCTGGGCGTGATCGTGCCAACCGCGCCGGTCCCGGTCGGCGGTGCTCTGATCTATGTGCCGGAGGACTGGGTGCGGCCTGCCGATGTCGGCGTCGAAGCTTTGACGAGCATCTACGTGTCGATGGGCGTGACCTCGTCGCAGCACCTCGGCACTGCGCCGCCGGCTCCTCCGCCCGCAACGTGAATCAAGGACTCTGGAAACCGCCGGTGCGGTAGGTCAGCACGAGCGTGTCGCGCCAGCCTCGCACGTCCGGTGCCAGCGGCTGGATCGGCGTGGTCTCGTGGATCACGCGCGCGTCGTCGAGCAGCAGCAGCGTCCATGGCTCGCTTAACGTGAAGCGCAGCCCGCGCGCGCCGCGTGCCTCGAACACGCGCGTCTCCCCGCCCTTCACGCCGTGGCGCGCCACCAGCAGCACTGCCACCAGGTCCACGCCATCGCGGTGCGCTCCCTCGGGCGTCGGTCGGCCGATGCCGCCCTCGGTGTCGATCCGGAACGGGTGCGCCTCGACAAACCACGGGCGCGCACCACGCAGCGCCGACGCGCGCCGGCCCAGCGCGACGAGGAGCCGCTCCCATGCTGCGGCCTCGCTCATGCGCGCATCGAGCGGCTCGAACCAGCGTTCAATGCCACCGTGCAAAGCGTTGTAGACGGCCGGTTGCCAGTGGGCGCGGTGCGGCACCGCCTCGACCCTCTCGCCCGTCACGACGAAGCAGCCATGGCGCCGGCGCCGGTAGCTTCCGCCGTCGCGGAGGTGACCATCCAGCGGCAAGTCTTCCCACAGCCGCGCAAGACCCTGCAGCTCGCGCAAGCCGGCCTCGCCGATCAGCGAAGCCAAACCGGCGACATCGAGCACTGCATGACCCCGCTCGCGCAGCGTCTCGTCGAGCGCCATCGGCTGCGTGAGGGTGGGCGCAAGAATTGTCATCAAGCGCAAGCATGCATCAAACACGGCGTCCCCGGCACGCGGTTGCGCGATCGCTCTGCCCCGGCCCCCGGCGGCGGCCAGGGCTCGCATCGGAAGAAGACGCTCCACAACCGACTGGATGCCTTACGCTGCGACCCCGGATGGCAACAAGAGCAGAAGCACCGCGCACATGCAACCCCTGCGAATCGGACTGATCGGTTTCGGCTACGCCGCGCAGGTGTTTCACGCACCGCTGATCGGCGCCACCGCCGGGCTGCGGCTGCAAGCGGTGGCCAGCGGCGACGCTGCCAAGGTGCGCGCGGCGCTCGGCGGCGACATGCCGGTACGATCGCCGAGCGCGTTGATCGCCAGCGACGATATCGACGCGGTCGTGATCGCCACACCCAACGACACGCACTTCGGGCTCGCGCGCGCCGCGCTCGAAGCGGGCCGTCACGTCGTCGTCGACAAGCCCTTCACGCTGACCCTTGCACAGGCTCGCGACCTCGTCCGCCTGGCCGCCGGGCGCGCTCGCCTGCTTAGCGTGTTCCACAACCGCCGCTGGGACAGTGATTTCCTGACCCTCAGGCGCGTGCTGGCCGCCGGGCGGCTCGGACGCATCACCGCAATGGCCTCGCATTTCGATCGCTTTCGCCCGATCGTCCGCGCGCGCTGGCGCGAGAGCGACGGACCGGGCGCCGGTTTGTGGATGGACCTGGGCCCGCACCTGGTCGACCAGGCGGTGCAGCTGTTCGGCGTCCCCGACGCGATCTGGCTCGACCAGGCAGCCGCCCGCGATGGCGCGGTCAGTGACGACTGGTTCCACGCGATCCTGCGCTGGTCGCGTGGCCCGCACGCCGGCCTGCGCGTGCGTCTGCACGCGAGCGCGTTGGCGGCCTGTCCCGTGCCGCGCTTCGTGGTCCACGGGACGCGCGGAAGCTTCTCGGTCGACGGGCTCGACGCGCAGGAGGAGGTCCTGAAGGCCGGCGCAAGCACGCAGGCGATCGCATCAGCGGCCTGGGGCACCGAGCAACGCCAGGCGACGCTCTGGCTCGCCACGGGCAACACCACCGTCGACACGGTTCGCCGCGAAGCGCTTGCGCTGGAGCCGGGCGCGTACCCCGCGTACTACGCGGCGCTTCGCGACGCGCTGGCCGGCCACGGTCCGAACCCGATACCGGCCGACCAGGCCGTCGTGGTGCAGGCGCTGCTCGAGTCCGGCAGACACAGCGCCGAACAACGCAGCGAAGTCGGCACCCTGGCCTGAAGCCGACTCGCGTGCAGGGCGGGCAGGGTCAGATGCCGGGATCGCGCTGCAGCGGCGGCAGCTTCACACCGCAGTCCCGGCAGAACCGGGCGTTGGCGAGGTGACCCTCGCTGAGGCACTCGGGGCACGTGCGCGTGGTCGGCGGCGGACGCAGGCGCTGCGCGGTGAACTCGGCGCTGACGATGCCGGTCGGCACGGCCAGCGTGCCCCAGCCGATCAGCATCATCAATGACGCGATCAGGCGGCCGAGGTCGGTCCTCGGCGTGATGTCGCCGAAACCGACCGTGGTCATCGTCGTGATCGCCCAGTAGACCGAGATCGGCACGCTGGTGAAGCCGTTGCCGGGCCCTTCGATCACGTACATCAGTGTGCCCATCACGAGCACGACGAGCAGCACGACCGAAAGGAAGACCAGCACCTTGCGCCGGGTCGACCACAGTGCACGCACGAGCGCGCCATATTCGTAGACGTATTCGACGAGCTTCAGCACGCGGAACACGCGCAGCAGACGCAGCACCCGCACGTCGATCAACGCCTGCAGCGCGGGAAAGAAGAACGCCACGTACGTCGGCGCGATGGCCAGCAGGTCGATCACGCCGAAGAAGCTGCGCGCATAGCGCATCGGCCGGCGCACGCATGCCAGGCGGATCAGGTACTCGACCGTGAACAGCGCGGTGAAGATCCACTCGAGGACGTCGAACAGACGACCCCAGCGCGCCCTGATCGGTTCGACGCTATCGAGCATCACCACGGCGACGCTGGCCAGGATCACCCAGATCAGCGCGATGTCGAACAGCCGACCCGCCCGCGTCTCGGCCTCGAAAATGATGGTGTAGGCGCGCAGCCGCCAGCCCGTCTGTGGCCGACCGAAGTCGGCCTCCAGACGCAGGCCAGCACGAGTCGGGGGGATCGCATTCATGCTGTCTCCTTGGCATTACCCAATAGCGTGATTGTTGTCGCCGCTGTGGCAAAGTCGCGTTCGCATGCGCTCTGGGCTTGCGGCTGTGTGACGGCCGCCAATGGGGCCGGGCCGATGGGCCGACTGCAACCCGCAGACGGGCCCCGCCGTGCCCATGCGAAACGGACGGTGACGCTCGCACGCCAG
This sequence comes from Burkholderiales bacterium, assembly GCA_020354665.1. Taxonomy (GTDB): domain Bacteria; phylum Pseudomonadota; class Gammaproteobacteria; order Burkholderiales; family Burkholderiaceae_C. The sequence continues at coordinate 588,536 of CP070653.1, read as the reverse complement.
CCGTCGGAGAACGATCGACGGATGATGGCTTGTCTTCTGACCCATGCCCTGCGCGCTCCAGCAAACGATAGCGCAGGATCGTTCGCGCGGGTTCTCCGGCCTGGCAGATGCCAGCGTACCGGTGGCCCGGCGGCACGATCCGGCTGGCGCCTTCGCCGTGATCGCCGGCTGCGAACAATCGTGCCAACGGCGACCGGCGCAGGTCGTTGCCTCGACTTGACCAATCGCTGATGCATGTGGTTCACAACCCCGGCGCGCATCGCTTCGAAGCGGTCGTCGAGGGCCACCTGTGCCGCCTCGACTACCGCCTGCACGAGCATGATGGCGAGGTGATGTTCACCTACACCTTCGTCGTGCCGCCGCTGCGCGGCCAAGCCATCGCGGCGGAACTCGTGCGCGTGGGACTCGAGTGGGCGCGCGAGCAGAACCTGAAGGTGGTGCCGGCGTGCAGCTACGTGCGCGTCTACATGAAGCGCCACCGGCAGACGCAGGATCTGCTCGCCGACGAGAATCCATGAGGGCAAAGATGGAAACCCCCGATATCGCGACCATCGACGACGTGCTCGGATTCTGGTTCGACGGCGATCGCCAGCGGCCCGAATGGTTCCGCAAGGACGCTGCGTTCGACGCGCTGGTCCGTGAGCGCTTCGGCGCCACGATCGACGCTGCGCTGGCCGGCGACCTCGACGCGTGGAGCGCCTCGCCGCGTGGCGCGCTGGCGCGGGTGATCGTGCTCGACCAGTTCACGCGCAACGCATTTCGCGACACGCCGCGCGCCTTCGTCGGCGACGCCCAGGCGCTCGCCGCCGCACGCGTGCTCGTCGCCAGTGGCGAGGATCGCGCGCTGCGGCCGATCGAGCGCCAGTTCGTCTACCTGCCGTTCGAGCACGCCGAGGACCTGGCGAGCCAAGCCCAGGCGCTGCGCCTGTTCAGTGCACTCGCTACCGATGCGCCTGAGCTCGGCGACCTGATCGGCTGGGCGCAGCGCCACCATGACGTCATCGCGCGGTTCGGCCGCTTTCCACATCGCAATGCCATCCTCGGCCGGCCGTCGACCGCCGAAGAGATCGAATTCCTGAAACAGCCAGGCTCGTCGTTCTGAGCCCGGCGCCGGTCCGGCTCCGGCCGCCACGTCGCCGCCGCCGCGTGCACGCGCTGCGACAATGCCGGCTTGCGCGACGCATGCGCCCCACCCGCTTTCACGCGACCATGAGCACGATTCTCGAATCCCTGCCCGTCGGACAAAAGGTCGGCATCGCCTTTTCGGGCGGGCTCGACACCAGCGCCGCGCTGCACTGGATGCGGCTGAAGGGCGCGATCCCCTTCGCCTATACAGCCAACCTCGGCCAGCCCGACGAGCCGGACTACGACGACATCCCGCGGCGCGCCCTGCAGTACGGCGCCGAGAAGGCACGGCTGGTCGACTGCCGCGCGCAGCTCGTCGCCGAGGGCATCGCGGCACTGCAGTGCGGCGCGTTTCACATCTCGACCGCAGGATTGACCTACTTCAACACCACACCGATCGGCCGCGCCGTGACCGGCACGATGCTGGTGGCCGCGATGAAGGAGGACGAAGTCAACATCTGGGGCGACGGCAGCACGTTCAAGGGCAATGACATCGAGCGCTTCTACCGCTACGGCCTGCTCGCCAACCCGGCGCTGAAGATCTACAAGCCGTGGCTCGACCAGGCCTTCATCGATGAGCTCGGCGGCCGCGCCGAGATGTCGGCGTTCATGCAGCAGGCCGGCTTCGGCTATCGGATGTCGGCGGAGAAGGCGTACTCGACCGACTCCAACCTGCTCGGAGCGACGCACGAGGCGAAAGACCTGGAACTGCTGAACAGCAGCATCCGCATCGTGAATCCGATCATGGGTCTGGCGTCCTGGCGGTCCGACGTGGCCGTCCAACCCGAGGAAGTGACGGTGCGCTTCGAGGAGGGGCAGCCGGTCGCACTCAATGGGCGATCTTTCGCGACTGCGGTGGACCTGATGCTCGAAGCCAATCGCATCGGCGGTCGCCACGGCCTGGGCATGAGCGATCAGATCGAGAACCGCATCATCGAGGCAAAGAGCCGTGGCATCTATGAAGCGCCGGGCCTGGCGTTGCTGTTCATCGCCTACGAACGGCTCGTCACCGGTATCCACAACGAGGACACGATTGAGCAATACCGCGACCACGGCCGCCGCCTGGGCCGCCTGCTGTACCAGGGACGCTGGTTCGATCCGCAGGCGATCATGCTGCGCGAGACCGCGCAGCGCTGGGTCGCGCGCGCCGTCACCGGCGAGGTGGCGATCGAACTGCGCCGAGGCAACGACTACTCGATCCTCGACACGAACTCGCCCAACCTCACCTACAAGCCCGAGCGCCTGACGATGGAAAAGGGCGATTCGATGTTCTCGCCGCGCGACCGCATCGGCCAGCTGACGATGCGCAACCTCGACATTGCCGACACGCGCGACAAGCTCGGTGTCTACGCGCAGTCGGGCCTGCTCTCGCTCGGGCAGGGCGTGTCGCTGCCGCGGCTGGGCAACGACGAATAGGGTTGCCGGCCCGCGGTTTCGGCCGGCGCCGCGCTTCTGGCAACGCGTGGCGCCTATCTGCGGTAGGTGACGGTCAGATCACCGACGCCGTCGATGTGTCCTTCGAGCTTGTCGCCAGGCTGGATTGGACCGACGCCGGCCGGCGTGCCCGAGAAGATCAGGTCGCCGGGCTGCAGCGTGATCAGGCTCGACAGATAGGCGATCTGCTCGGGCACGTTCCAGATTTGCATCGCCAGGTCACCCTGCTGCCTGAGCACGCCGTTGACTCGCAGGGTGATCGCGCCCCGGGCCGGATGGCCGATTTCGCTGGCTGGCCGCAGCGCCGACACCGGCGCTGACTCGTCGAAGCTCTTGCCCATCTCCCAGGGCCGCCCCATCTTCTTCGCCTCGCCCTGGATGTCGCGCCGTGTCATGTCCAGGCCGATGCCGTAGCCCCAGACGTGCTCGAGCGCTTTGTCCACCGTAATGTTCCTGCCACCCTTGCCGATCGCCACCACCAGCTCGATTTCGTGGTGGACGTCCTTGCTGCCCACCGGGTAGGCCAGCACGGCGTTGTCCTGCACGATCGAATCGGCGGCTTTCATGAAGAAGAACGGCGGCTCGCGGTCGGGGTCGTGGCCCATCTCGCGCGCATGGTCGGCGTAGTTGCGGCCGACGCAGTAGATGCGGCCGACCGGAAACCGCTCCGCGCGGCCCGCCACCGGCAGCGACGGGCGCGGTCCGATATCGATCACGTATTGCGGGTGGAGCAAGTCGGTCGTCGGCATGGAATTCCCTCGCAACGCTGGAAGCTCTGGCGATCTTTACACACTTGGTGCATCGGCCGCCCCCTCGCCGTTCGCGTCACGTTCCGCCGGGTGCGCGTGGCAGCGTGAGCACGGCCTCGAGCCCACCGTCGGGATGGTTGCGCAGCGAAATGTCGCCGCCGTGCGTCTGTGCGATGTTGCGCGCGATCGTCAGGCCGAGGCCGGTGCCACCGGTGGCGCGATTGCGCGATGCCTCGAGTCGATAGAAAGGCTCGAACACGTTGTGCAGCTCGCGCTCTGGAATGCCCGGCCCTTCATCGCACACGCGTACCGTAAGCCACGCCGGGCCATCGTCAACCTCGACGCGTGCCCGGCCGCCATAGAGCACCGCGTTGTCGATCAGATTGGCCAGGCAGCGCCTGAGCAGCGAAGCGACGCCAACGTAAGGCGTCCGCGCCCTGCCCTCGAGGCGTACCTCTCGGCCCATCGCCTGCTGGTCGGCCTGCACGCTCTCGAGTAGCGCGTTGACATCGACCGCCTGCGCCACCTCGCTGCCGCCCAGCCCGCGCATGAAGTCCAGCGTCTCGTGCACCATCGACTGCATTTCGTCGAGATCGGCTTCGAAGCGCCGGCGCGTCTCGTCGTCGTCGAGCAGCTCGGCGCGCAGCCGCATGCGGGTGATCGGCGTTTTCAGGTCGTGCGACATCGCCGCCAGGATGCGCGTGCGGTCCTCGATGAACCGCGCCAGCCGGGCCTGCATCGTGTTGAAGGCGCGTGCCGCTCGGCGAATCTCGAGCGGGCCCGCCTCGGGCAGCGGCGGGCGTCGCAGGTCGCGGCCGAGTTCGTCGGCCGCCGTCGCCAAGACGTGCAACGGCCGCGTCACCCAGCGCACCGCCAGGTAAGACAGCGCGAGAACCGCGATGAGCAGCACCGCCAGCGTGAGCGCGAGCCGCCACGGCGGACCGTCCGGCAGCGATGGGGCCTCGCTGTCGAACCGCGCCCAGCGCCCATCGATCAACTGCACCTGCGTGCGCAGCACGTTCGCCCCGTGCGCCCCGTGCATGTTGCTCATGTCGCCACCCATCATCCCGGGACCGTGCCTCGGGCCGACACCACCCCACCCGGGCCCGGGTGTTGCCGGGGGGTCCGTCGAAGGTGCCGTTTCAACACGCACTTCGCGTTCATCTCCCAGCAGCGCGCGCAGCATCGTGCGGTACATGCGGGCGGGTGGTCCGGCGCCGTTGCCGGCCGAGGCAGCCGGTGCCGTCGGAGCATCGTTCAGCGACAGCACCAGCGGTGGCACATTGAGCACCGCGACGATGCGCTCGCGCTCGGCCGGCCCCATCGAGTCAAGCAGCTTGACCACGTCGGCGATTCGATGTGCTTGCTGCATGCCGCCTGACGTGAGCAGCAGGCTCTCACGCTCCGCGAGGTTGATCGCCGCGCTCAGCAATTGCGCCACCAGCAGTCCCACTCCCAGCACCGCCACGAGGCGGCCGAACAGGGACTGCGGCAGCAGCCGCGCCAGCCATCCGCTTTGAGCGCAAGGTTGCATGGCTGCCGTCGGGCTGGACGACGCGCCTTCCGCCGCGCGTGCCGGGACGCTCATCGGGACCCCGCCGCACCGCCCGGCGCTGCGGCGTTGCCGGCGTGCACGGGCTGCACCGACACCGCCAGCACGTAGCCTTCGCCACGCACGGTCTTGATCAGCCGCGGCTCGCGCGGGTCGTCGCCCAGTCGATGGCGCAGCCGGCTGACCTGCACGTCGATGCTGCGATCGAGTGCGTCGGCTTCGCGACCCTGCGTCAGCTCGACCAGCTGGTCTCGATTGAGCACCCGGTTGGGATGGCTTACGAAGATGCGCAGCAGCCGGTATTCGGCGCCGGAGAGCGGCACCACCACGCCGTCGGGTCCGACCAGCTGGCGGTGCGCCGTGTCGAGCACCCAGTCGCCGAAGCGCAACTGCGGTTCCTGCTCGGGGTGCAGGTTGCGCGGCAGGCTGCGCGTACGGCGCAGCACGACCTTGATGCGCGCCAGCAGCTCGCGCGCGCTGAACGGCTTCGGCACGTAGTCGTCGGCGCCCATTTCGAGGCCGACGATGCGGTCGGTCTCTTCGCCACGGGCGGTGAGCATGATCACCGGAATGTCGGACTTCGCGCGCAGCATGCGGCACAGCGTCAGCCCATCGTCGCCGGGCAGCATCAGGTCGAGCACGACCAGATCGAACACACCGGCGTCCAGCGCCTGCCACATCGCGCGCCCGTCGCCCACCGCGGTCGCGCGCAGGCCGTTCTTCTCGAGGTAGCGGCCGAGCAGGCTGCGGATTTCGGCGTCGTCGTCGACGATCAGGATGTGGTCGGTGCGTTCCATAGCCTCGGCGTTGAGCCTAGCGCCGCCACCGTGCGGTCCGGCGGCGAAAAAGTATCACAGCGTGTCAATCCGCCTGGCTGTCGCGCTGCGCGACAAAAAGGCCTGCGGCCGACATCCCCCGCTTACATTGCGGTCGCCCAATGAAGGCGTTGCGAGAGCCCTCGCAACCGGGCGGAGCCGGCAGGCCCTGTCCTAACAGAGGACCAGAGATAGGACACGAATCATGAAACTTACCACCAAGATCGTCGCAGGCGCCGTTGCTGCCCTCGCATTGACCGCCGGGGGACTGAGCCTCGCTCACCCGGGTGGCGGCTATGGCATGGGGCCCGGCTATGGCATGCACGGCGGCATGGGTTACGGCATGGGGCCCGGCTATGGCATGCACGGCGGCATGGGTTACGGCATGGGGCCCGGCATGGGCGGATGGGCCTCCGGCCCCGAAGCCGAAGCCGCGGTCGCCGGCTGGCTCGCGGCGCTGAAGACCGAACTGAAGATCACCGCCGCGCAGGAACCTGCGTGGGCCGCGCTCGAGAAGCAGACCAAGGAGCAGGCCGAGTCGCTACAGGCGATGCACCGGCAGATGCAGGAGCAGATGCATGGTCCGCAGGCCGCCGGCAAGACACCGGCCGACTTCGAGGCCCTGCGCGCCGCGATGTTCAAGTTGCGCGAGGCCAATGCGGAGGCGCGCGCGGTCGTCGTGAAGGACTTGTACGCGGTGCTCACGGCCGACCAGAAGACCGTGGCTGACCGCCGCCTTGCCGGCCCTGGCTTTGGGGCGGGACCCGGCCGCGGCTACGGGCAAGGGCCCGGTCGCGGCTACGGCGGCGGCCCGGGCTGGGGCATGGGCCCCGGATGCCCCTTCGACTGATGCGAGGCAGTGCGCGAGCGCGGCGGCGGACCGAGGATTTGACGACGCGCAGGGATTCGCGAGCGGCAGGCGCGACGCATCAGCGTCGCGCCGCAGGCCGCGGGGTCGGCCAAGTTGCCTGCGCTCAGCGGATGTGGCGCGCCTCGACGTAGTACCGCTTCTCGTGCGCCTCGCCCATCGAGAACGTCTTGCGCGGCAGCGGTCCTTCGCGCACGACACGGCGTAGCAGCTCGCCCTTGCCGACGGTGCCGAGGTAAAACCCGGCCGAGTCGCCCTGCTGCGCCAAACGCTCGAGCACGTCGTCGCCGTGCACGTAGTCGATCTGCACGGCACCGCCACGCTCGATGAAACGGTCGATGAACGGCTGCAGCGTACCCACGGCCAACGCCGACGGCGGGTCGGCGATCTCGATCACGCTGAAGCGCGCGCCGGGGCCGATCAGCCCCGCGCATGGGTGCGCCCACGCCGCGCCGGCCGCCTGAGCCCGCAAGGCGCGGACGCGCTCGCGCATCGCCGCAGCGTTCGCCACGTCGGTACAGGTCAGGCGATCACCGAATGCTTCGGACAGCGCCGCCCGCACGTCGCTGCGCACACCGAACAGCAGCCGGTGGATCGGCGCGAAGTGCAATGCCGGATCGTGGATGTTCTCGACCTCGACCAGCGCGTAACGGCTCGGATGCTCCGCACCGACGGTCGCCTTCGCCTGCTGCCAGATCGCCTTGGCGGTGGCCAGCGAGTGATTGCCGTCGCCGACCGCGAACAGCATCGGCGGCGTCTCGGCGCTCACGCCATAGCGTTGCGCGAAGGCCTGCGGCCGCGCGAGATCGGAGAGCGCCTGCAATGCGCGCTCGGCGAGCGTCGCATCAACGGCGTAACCCGCAACGCTGCCGCCGCCGAGCATCAGCTCGGTCTCGTACAAGGGCGCGGCCGCGGCGCGCGCGGCGGCAATCGGCTCGATCACGGTACAGGCCGGATCGTCGATCAGCACGAGAATGTGCGGCAGCTCGAGTTCGGCGCCGCGGCGCACCTCGATGCGCGGCGCCAGCCGAGCCACCATCGTGCCCTCGGTCGGGCGAATGAGGCTCGTGGAACCTTCGCTGAAATCGTAGTGCTCGAGGTCGAGCTCGAGCATCAGGCCGCGGCGCACGCGCCCGTCGACGGTCCGCTCGACGTAGACCGGGCCGGCATGCTCGACGAAAACCCCATCCGCGAGATAACGCCGCATCGCCTGCTGAATTCGCACAACGCGCGCCGACGCATCGGCCGACTCGAGGTACACCTCGGGAAAGATCAGCTGCAGCGTCGACGGCGCATCGCCAACTTCCTGCGCAACGCGATGCCAGTATTCGGGCTCCGACGTGTACTGGTCGCAGGCGATCACGGCCCACTTGCGCAGGTCCATGCCGGACCTGGGCAGCAGGAGACGCGGTGATCGAAAACCCGGATGCGTGCCCATCGGCCACCTTGAACTCAGAGCGAAGGCGTGCATGGTAGCAAGCAGTGCATCGCCGCTTGCGCGGCCGCAACGCCTCGCGCACCGCCCTCGCGCCAACGGCCGTTGCGGACTGGCCGGCTCGTCGCGGCGCCCGCTCACGCGCGCCGCAGGCCGCCTCAAACGACCACGGGTTCCGGTTCCAGCCGAATGCCGAAGCGGCCGTAGACGCTTTCCTGGATCGCGCGTGCGAGCGTGACCACCTCGGCGCCACTGGCGCCGCCCCGGTTGACGAGCACCAGCGAGTGCCGGTCGTAGACGCCGGCGCGACCGATCGACTTGCCCTTCCAACCGCATGCATCGATCAGCCAGCCCGCCGCGAGCTTCACGCTGCCGTCGGTCATCGGGTAGTGCACGACCGAAGGATCGCGGCCGATGATGTCGCGGCACTGCTCGAGCGTAACGACGGGATTCTTGAAGAAACTGCCGGCGTTGCCGATCACCGCCGGGTCGGGCAGCTTCGCACGGCGGATTTCGCACACCCAGTCGAAGATCTGCCGCGCGTCGGGGGCCGTAGGGCCCCTTTCGGCCACCTTGCGCGCCAGATCGACGTAGCCGAGCACCGGGCGCCAAGGTCGGGGCAGAAGAAACCGCACCCGCGTGATCACGCTCTTGCCCGCGAGTTCGTGCTTGAAGATGCTGTCTCGGTAGCCGAAGCGCAACGCATCGACAGCCAGTGTCACGGTCCGACCGGTCGTCAGGTCCACCGCATCGAGCGAGTCGAAGCGGTCACTCAATTCCACACCGTAGGCACCGATGTTTTGCACCGGCGCCGCACCGGCCGTGCCAGGAATCAGCGCCAGATTCTCGAGCCCCGGCCACTGCTGGTCGAGCGTCCACGCGACAAAGTCATGCCAGGACTCGCCGGCACCCGCCTCGACGATCCACGCATCGTCGCGCTCCTCGACGAGCTGCCGGCCGCGCACTTCGACCTTGACCACGACATCCGACGCGATGTCGCGCGTCAGCACGATGTTGCTGCCGCCGCCGAGGATGAACTTCGGCGCACGGCCGAGCCGCGCATCGTCGACGAGCCGTTTCACGTCGGCCTCGCTCGTCACGCGCACGAGTCGGCGCGCGACCGCGGGCAGGCCAAAGCTGTTGCAGTCACGCAGGCTGCAGTTTTCCTCGATCACGAGGTCGGTTTGCATGGCACAATTTTCGCATCCCCAGCGCGATTTGCCGATCGATCCGTCATGCCCAGCTTCGATGTCGTCGTCGAGCCCAATCTGGTCGAACTCCGCAACGCGGTGGACCAGGCCAATAAGGAAATCGGCACGCGCTTCGACTTCAAAGGCTCCGACGCACGCGTCGAGCTCACGGAAAAGGGCAAGGAGCGCGCGATCGCGCTGTGTGCGGACAGCGACTTCCAGCTCGGTCAGGTGCGCGACATCCTGCTGGCCAAGCTGGCCAAGCGCGGGGTGGACGCGCGCTTCGTCAAGCTCGACGAGAAGCCCGAGAAGCTCGGTGGCGACAAGCTCAGGCAGCCGGTGCCGGTCAAGAGTGGCATCGACAGCGAGACAGGCAAGAAGATTCAGAGCCTGGTCAAGCAGAGCAAGCTCAGGTTGCAGGCGGCGATCCAAGGCGAAACGGTACGCGTCACCGGCGCCAAACGCGATGACCTGCAGGCCGCGATCGCAGTGATCAAGCGCGAGGTCGCCGACCTGCCACTCGCGTTCACCAATTTCCGCGACTGAACAACGCCAGCCGTGCGCCGCGGGTCCGCTGCCACTCTCTGCGCTGCCCTCCTGGTCGCGGTGCTCGCCACCGGCGGCCCAGCGGCCGGGCAGACGGTCACACTCAGCGGCAGCCTCGGCAACCGCAAGGCCGTGCTCGTCATCGATGGCGAGCCGCGTACCCTCGCGGTCGGCGAGAGCTTTCGCGGCGTCACGCTGCTTGGGCTCGCCGATGGCCAGGCGCAGATCGAGATGCAGGGTCGGCGCTCGACGCTGCGCATCGGCCAGGCACCGGTGCGCGTGGCCGGCGGCAACGCGGGCGGCGGCGGCCAGCAGATCGTGCTGACGGCCGGGCTCGGCGGCCACTTCACCAGCACCGGCAGCATCAACGGCAAGGCGGTAAGCTTCATCGTCGACACCTGCGCCACTGCCGTCTCGATCGGCGAGCCCGACGCGCAGCGCATCGGCCTCGACTTGCGGTCCGCCGACCGCCTGAGCGCGACGACGGCCAATGGCATGGTCGCGGTGCACCGCGTGCTGCTCAGCGTGGTGCGTGTCGGCGATGTCGAGGTGCACAACGTCGAGGCGATCGTGTTGCCCAACGCGCTGCCCCACGTGCTGCTCGGCAACAGTTTCCTGACACGCTTCCAGATGAAGCGCGAGAACGACCGGCTCACGCTCGACAAGCGGCCCTGACCGCCGTCGACACGGACCCCGGCTGTCGAGCCGTCTGCGCGCTCATCCCGCTGGCGCATAGACTGTCGATTCAGCTGACTGAAGCCCCGCTGTGCGACGATGGAGACACGCCGATGGACTTGAACTTCACCGCCGACGAGCTCGCCTTTCGCGACGAAGTCCGGCGTTGGGTCGGCACGCATCTGCCGGCCGACATCAGCCACAAGGTGCGCAACGGCCTGCGCCTGTCGAAGGACGACTTTCAACGTTGGGCGCGCATTCTCGGCAAGCAGGGTTGGCTCGGCTCGAACTGGCCGAAGGACTTCGGCGGGCCGGGCTGGAATGCGGTGCAGAAGCACCTGTTCGAAGAGGAATGCGCGCTGGCCGGTGCGCCGCGCGTGGTGCCGTTCGGGCCGGTGATGGTTGCGCCGGTGATCATGGCCTTCGGTTCGCCCGAACAGCAACGCCGCTTCTTGCCCGGCATTGCCAGCGGCGACGTCTGGTGGTGCCAGGGCTACAGCGAGCCGCAAGCCGGATCGGACCTTGCATCGCTCACGACGCGCGCCGAAAGGCGCGGCGACGTCTACGTCGTCAACGGCCAGAAGACCTGGACCACGCTCGGCCAGCACGCCGACTGGATCTTCTGCCTGGTGCGAACGAACACCGACGTGCGCAAGCAGGAGGGCATCTCGTTCCTGCTGATCGACATGAAGAGTCCCGGCATCACGGTGCGGCCGATCGTGCTGCTCGACGGCGAACCCGAGGTCAACGAGGTGTTCTTCGACGACGTCGAGGTTCCCGTCACCAATCTCGTCGGCGACGAGAACAAGGGCTGGACTTACGCGAAGTACCTGCTGGCGCACGAGCGCACCAACATCGCCGACGTCAACCGCGCCAAGCGCGAGCTCGAGCGGCTGAAGCGCCTCGCCAGGGCCGAGGGTCTGTGGGACGACACGCGCTTTCGCGACCAGATCGCGCTGCTCGAAGTCGACATCGTCGCGCTCGAGATGATGGTGCTGCGGGTGCTCAGCGCCGAGCGTGACGGCAAGCAGACCCTCGACGTGGCCGGCCTGCTGAAGATCCGCGGCAGCGAAATCCAGCAACGCTACACGGAACTGATGATGCTCGCGGCCGGACCGTTCGCGCTGCCATTCATCTACGAGGCGATGGAAGCCGGCTGGCAGGGCGACCACGTCGGCGCCGCGCACTTCGCTCCGATTGCCGCCAGCTATTTCAACACCCGCAAGACGACGATTTACGGCGGCTCGAACGAGGTGCAGAAGAACATCATTGCCCAGGCGGTGCTCGGTTGAAATCGCTGTAGCGCGCGCGAACGCGCGACGACGAAATGACGCCGAGTTGCCCTGCGCGACGCCAGACTTCAGAGAGAAGGACGACGTGATGGATTTCGAGTTCACCGAGGACCAGCAGTCGCTACGCGACGTCGTGCGGCGCTGGGTCGACAAGGCTTTTCCGTTCGAACGCCGGCACCGCATCGCGAAGGCCGGCGGCGCCGCGCGTGACGTCTATCGCGAGCTGGTACAGCTCGGACTGACCGGCCTGGCCGTACCCGAGACGCACGGGGGCATGGGCTTCGGCGCGGTCGAGGCGATGGTCGTGATGGAGGAACTCGGCCGTGGCCTGGTCAACGCGCCGTACGCGCAAGGCGCGCTGATTGCACCTGCTGCCTTTGCTCACGCGCGCGCGGAATTGCAGGCAATCTGGCTGCCGCGTATCGCCGACGGCTCGGCGCTCGTCGCGCTCGCGCACCAGGAGCGGTCGGCCCGCTACCGCCTTGGCGAGGTGCACACGCGTGCCGGCAGCGACGCCGGCGGCACCTGGATGCTCGACGGCGCCAAGAACGTCGTGCCGGCCGGCGACGAAGCCGATGCGTTCATCGTTCCGGCCCACACCCAACAGGGGATCCAGCTGTTCCTCGTCGACAACGGCGCTGCAGGATCGCAGCTGCGCGGCTATCCGACGCACGATGGCGCACGCGCCGCCGAACTCACGCTGTCGGGGACGCCGGGCGTGGTCATTGCACGCGAAGGCATGCTGGTGCTCGAGCGGGCGGTCGACGTCGGCATTGCGGCGGCGTGCGCCGAGGGCGTTGGGCTGATGGAGCGGCTGCTCGAGATCACCGTCGAGTACCTGAATACGCGTCGGCAGTTCAACGTCGCGCTCGCGACGTTCCAGGCGCTGCGCCACCGCGTGGTCGACATGAAGATGCAGCTCGAGCTCGCCCGTTCGATGAGCTACCTTGCAACGCTGCGGCTGGGTGACGCGCCCGACGTGCGCCGCCGCGCGCTGTCGCAGGCCAAGGTGCAGCTCGGCCACAGCATGCGCCTCGTCGGCCAGCAGGCCATCCAGCTGCACGGCGGCATCGGCGTCGCCGATGAGTACGTCGCGAGCCATTACTTCAAGCGGCTCGCCATGCTCGAGCTCGCGTTCGGCGACACCCTGCACCACCTGGGCGAGGTTTCCGCGCGGATGCAGGAAACGGCAGGTGTGTTTGCCTGACGGTGCGACATCGAGTGCAGGCCTGCTGTTTCCGATCGGCCCCATGAATCCCCATCGCCACCTCGATCTGGCACGACGGCTCGGCCATCCGATCCGTCAAGGCATCCCGGCGGTCGCGGTACTCGCCAGCGGGGGCCGCCTGATCAAGGCCACCGAAGGCGGCGCACTCTCGAGCGCCAGGAGCATGGGCGACCGGAAGGTCCTCGAGGTGTTCGAGACGCTCGGCCCCGGCGGATGAACGCGATGGTGGCTGCGCTGCCGTTCACTGCCGTCGCCGGGCTCAAGGTCGGCCACTTCACCGACCCACGCCGCCCGACCGGCTGCACCGTCGTGCTGTGTGAGAGCGGTGCGGTCGCGGGCGTCGACGTGCGCGGTGCTGCGCCCGGTACGCGCGAAACCGAGCTGCTCGCACCGACGCAGACCGTCGAGCAGGTGCATGCGATCGTGCTCGCCGGCGGCAGCGCGTTCGGCCTCGATGCGGCGTCGGGTGTCGTGCGCTGGCTCGAGGAACGCGGTGTCGGCCTGAACGTCGGACCGGCGCGCGTGCCGATCGTTCCGGCGGCGATCCTGTTCGACCTGGCGCTCGGTGATCCGACTGTTCGTCCGGATTCTGCGGCGGGCTACGCCGCGTGCAGCGCAGCGAGCGCCGAACCGCCGGCGCAGGGATCGATCGGCGCCGGCGCCGGCGCGACGGTCGGCAAGCTGTTCGGCTTCGAACGCGCAATGAAAGGTGGCATCGGCCATGCCGCGCTGCGCGTGGGTGGCGTGACGGTGGCTGCGCTCGTGGCCGTCAACGCGGTGGGCGACGTCGTCGACCCGCAAAGCGGCCGCATCGTCGCCGGCGCACGCGGTGACGACGGCCGCCCGCTCGGGCAGACCGCCGCGCTGCTGCGCGGCGAGGTGCCCGCGCTTGCGCTGGGCGGCGCTGCGACGACGATCGGCGTGATTGCCACCGATGCGCGGCTGACCAAGGTACAGGCCACCCGGCTCGCGCAGATCGGCCACGGCGGCCTCGCGCGCACGATCGACCCGGTGCACACCGCGCTCGACGGCGACACGCTGTTCGCGCTGGCCACCGGCAGGAGTACCAGTACGGCCGATCCGATTGTGCTCGGCGCCGCAGCGGCCGCGGTCGTCGCGCAGGCGGTGCTCAACGCGGTGCGGCACGCAGCCGGCGTGCCCGGCGTGCCGAGCGCAAGGGATCTCGGGCTCGGCGATGCCGCGGCCTGAAGCGCCGGTGCGGCTCGCGGCGCCCCCCCTTCTCGCGAGCCTTTGATCGCCGGCCTGCGTCATGCGAGCGAAGTCGCCGAAGCGCGGCACCGCAGCGCGTCGGCGCCAGGGGTTCCTTCGGCTCGCGCAACGTCCCGGTGGGCGCAAGCCGCGCAACACGCAACGGCCCGATTGACGCCGACCCGATAATCCGCCCCCATGCGCGTCTTTCGCGGCTGTAACCATCCGGGCATTGCGCCGGCGTGCGCGTGCACGATCGGCAATTTTGACGGCGTGCACCGCGGCCACCAGGCAATGCTCGCGCTGCTTACGAACGAGGCGCGCCACCGTGGCGTGCCGAGCTGCGTGCTCACCTTCGAGCCGCATCCGCGCGATTTCTTCGCGGCCCAGGCCGGCAAGGCCGCGCTGGCGCCGCCGCGCGTGGCCACGCTGCGCGACAAGCTTGTCGAGCTCGAGCGTTGCGGCATCGAGCAGGCGGTCGTGCTGCGCTTCAACGCGGCGTTCGCCGCGCAATCGCCCGAAACGTTCGTACGCGATGTCCTCGTCGACGGCCTGCATGCGCGCTACGTGCTGGTCGGCGATGACTTCCGCTACGGCGCCAAGCGCGCAGGCGACTACGCGCTGCTCGACGCTGCGGGCGATGCGTACGGCTTCGACGTCGCGCGCATGAACGCGTACCAGGTGCACGGCGTGCGCGTCTCGAGCTCCGAGGTCCGCGACGCGCTTGCCGTCGGCGACATGGACCGCGCCGCCGCTTTGCTCGGCCGGCCCTACAGCATCAGCGGCCATGTCCTGCAGGGGCGCAAACTTGGCCGGGCGCTCGGCGAGCGGCAGCCCGGCCGCGGCGACGGCTTTCGCACGCTGAACCTGCGCTTTCCCCATGCCAAGCCGGCGGCACGCGGCATCTTCGTCGTCAGCGTGCACGGCCTCGACGCGCAGCCGCTCGACGGTGTCGCCAACCTCGGGCACCGGCCGACGGTGGACGCCAGTGGCCGCGTGCTGCTCGAAGTGCATTGCCTCGATTGGCCCGAGCGCCTCGGCCCCGAAGGGGGCTACGGTAAACTCGTGCGCGTGGAACTGCTGCACAAGCTGCGCGACGAACTGCACTACGACACGCTCGCGGCGCTCACCGAGGCGATTGCGCTCGATGCGCGCAACGCTCGCGCCTACTTCGCCGCGCTGCGCCGGCAGACCACGCGCGACCGAATTTAGCCCTCGTCCGGCCTGCCTGCGGGTGCGGCCCGCGCCCGCCCGATGCCGCGCCCGCGACCGACGCCCACGAGGGCGCCTGTTTCCTCCGCCCGCCCCGTCATGAGCACCACTGACTACCGCGCCACGCTGAATCTGCCCGATACGCCGTTTCCGATGCGCGGCGATCTGCCGAAGCGCGAGCCCGGTTGGGTCAGGCAGTGGAACGAAGCGGGGATCTATCGCCAATTGCGTGAAGCACGGCGCGATGCGCCGAAATTCATCCTGCACGACGGTCCTCCCTATGCGAACGGCCAGATCCACATGGGCCATGCCGTCAACAAGGTGCTCAAGGACATGATCGTCAAAGCGCGCCAGCTCGCCGGCTTCGACGCGCAGTACGTGCCCGGCTGGGATTGCCACGGCCTGCCGATCGAGAACGCGATCGAGAAGGCGCATGGGCGGGATCTCTCCCGCGATGAGATGCAGGCCAGGAGCCGTGCCTATGCGACCGAGCAGATTGCGCAGCAGATGGGCGATTTCCAACGGCTGGGCGTGCTCGGCGACTGGGACCGCCGTTACGCGACGATGGACCCCGCCAACGAGGCAGGCGAGATCCGTGCGTTCAAGCGCGTGATCGAACGCGGCTTCGTCTACCGCGGCCTGAAGCCGGTGTACTGGTGCTTCGACTGAGGGTCGTCGCTGGCCGAGTTCGAGATCGAGTACGTCGACAAGAAGAGCCAGGCGCTGGACGTCGCGTTCCCGTGCGCCGAGCCTGCCAAGCTGGCTGCGGCCTTCGGCCTGAAGAAGTTGCACAAGCCGGCCTTTGTGGTGATCTGGACCACGACCGCGTGGACGATCCCGGCCAACCAGGCGCTCAACCTGAACCCGGCCATCGAGTACGCGCTCGTCGACACCGAGCGCGGTGTCCTGCTGCTCGCCACCACCCTGGTCGAGACTTGCCTGGCTCGCTACGGCCTGCAAGGCAAGGTGCTCGCGACGACCCTGGGCCAGCAGCTGGGCGGCCTGAACTTCGTGCACCCGCTGGCCGAGGCCGATGCCGGCTACGACCGCTACAGCCCGGTCTACCTCGCCGATTACGCCACCGCCGAGGACGGCACCGGCATCGTCCACTCGTCGCCCGCCTACGGTCTGGACGACTTCAATTCGTGCCGCGCGCACGGCATGAAGGTCGAGGAGATCATCAACCCGGTGCAGCGCGACGGCCGCTATGCAGCGGATTTCCCGCTGTTCGGCGGCGAGGACATCTGGGAAGCCGTGCCGGCGATCCTCGAGACGCTGAGAGACGCCGGCCGCCTGTTCGCCAGCGAGACGATCACGCACAGTTACCCGCACTGCTGGCGCCACAAGAGCCCGGTCATCTACCGTGCCGCAGCGCAGTGGTTCATCCGCATGGACGAGGGCGAAGGCGTGTTCACGCGGGACAAGGCGCCGAGGACGCTGCGACAGCTCGCACTCGAGGCGATCGAGCGCACGAGCTTCTATCCGGAGAACGGCCGCGCGCGGCTGCGCGACATGATCGCCAACCGGCCCGACTGGTGCATCAGCCGTCAGCGCAGCTGGGGCGTTCCGCTGCCATTCTTCCTGCACAAGGAGTCCGGCGACCTGCACCCGCGCACGCTGGAGATCCTCGACCAGGCCGCCGAGCTCGTGGAGCGCGGCGGCATCGAGGCGTGGAGCCGCGCGAGCGCCGAGCAGATCCTCGGCCCCGAGGACGCGGCGCACTACACCAAGAGCAGTGACATCCTCGAAGTCTGGTTCGACTCGGGCTCGACGTTCTGGCACGTGCTGCGCGGCACGCACAGCCACGTCGGCGGCTGCCTGGGCCACCACGACGAGGGTCCGGAGGCCGATCTTTACCTCGAGGGCCACGACCAGCATCGCGGCTGGTTCCACAGCTCGCTGCTGTTGGCCTGCGCGATCTTCGGCCGCGCACCGTACCGTGGCCTGCTCACCCACGGCTTCACGGTCGATGCGCAAGGCCGCAAGATGAGCAAGTCGCTCGGCAACGGCATCGAGCCGCAGAAGGTCTTCGCGACGCTGGGCGCGGAGATCATCCGCCTGTGGGTCGCCGCCAGCGATTACTCCGGCGATATTGCCGGCGACGACAAGATTCTCGCGCGCGTCGTCGATTCGTATCGGCGGATACGCAACACGCTGCGTTTCCTGCTCGCCAACACCAGCGACTTCGATCCAGCGCGCGATGCTGTTCCTTACGAACAGATGCTCGAGATCGACCGATGGGCACTGACGCGGGCCGAGCAGTTCCAGGCCGAGGTGCTCAAGCACTACGACGTCTACGAGTTTCATCCGGTGGTCGCGAAGCTGCAGGTGTTCTGCTCCGAGGACCTCGGCGCGTTCTATCTCGACGTGCTCAAGGACCGGCTCTACACCACGGCACCGAAGAGCCTCGCGCGTCGGAGCGCGCAGACCGCGCTGTGGCAGGTCACGCACGCCATGCTGCGCTGGATGGCACCGTTCCTCAGTTTCACCGCCGAGGAAGCGTGGACGGTGTTCGCGCCTGGCGAGGGCTCGATCTTCAAGCAGATCTACTGGACCTTCGCTGGCGTCGGCGCGACCACCGACGCGGCGCTGCTTGCCAAGTGGTCGTCGATCCGGTCCGTGCGCGACGCCGTCAACAAGGCCATCGAGGAGGTGCGCGCCGCGGGCGGCGTGGGCTCCTCGCTGCAAGCCGAGGTGACGGTGACCGCGCCGCCCGAAACGCATGCGCTGCTTGCCTCGCTGGGGGACGATCTGAAGTTCGTGCTCATCACGTCGCGCGCGACGCTGGTTCCGGGCGGCGAACTCACGGTCACGGTCACGCCGTCGGCGGCCACCAAGTGCGAGCGCTGCTGGCACTGGCGCGACGACGTGGGCCACGACGCGGCATGCCCGACGATCTGCGGCCGCTGCACCAGCAATCTGTACGGCGCGGGCGAGACGCGCGTGGCGGCGTGACGTGAATACAGCATCAACCGCACCGCGTTCGCTGGCGCTGCGGACCGCGCTGCATGGCTGCGTGCGCCCCGCCGCCTCACTGGCGCGCACGCGGCCGGGCTGCTGCTGACATGTCAGGGCGGTCGAGCGCTCCGGGTCTTGCCGTCTGGCTCGGCATCGCCGTGGCCGTGATCCTGCTCGATCAGTTGACCAAGGCACTTATCCTCGGCGCCTTGCAGCTCGGCGAGAGCCGCAGCGTCACGTCGTTCTTCAATCTCGTGCGGGTACACAACACGGGCGCGGCGTTCTCGTTCCTTGCGGGCGCCTCCGGCTGGCAGCGCTGGTTCTTCGTCGGGCTCGGACTGGCCGCATCCGTGTTCATCGTGTGGATGATGCGCAGCCACCCGTCGCAGAAGCTGTTCTGCCTGTCGGTCAGTCTGATCATGGGCGGCGCGCTCGGCAACGTGATCGACCGGCTGCAGCATGGCCACGTGGTCGACTTCCTGCAGTTCCGCTTTGGCTTGCTGCAGCCCGTGTTCGCGGGAGGCTACTTCCCGAGCTTCAACTTGGCCGACAGTGCGATCACCGTTGGCGCGACAGGGTTGATCGTCGACGAGATCCTGCGCGTGCGGCGCGGGCGCTAACGCACGCCGAGCCGGATCATCAGCTTGAGAAACTCCAGACGCGCGTGCAGCTCCTGCATCTGTTGCCGCAGCTGAAGCAGCACCAGCGTGCGCTCCTCCACCGTCATCGGACGGCGATCCTCGGGCTTGACGTTCGGAGCTTTGGGCTTGTCCATGCGGCACCGGCGTGGGTCGATGCAGCGGATCGTGATCGCACAGCGGTGCAGCAGCAATCCCGCGAGCCGGGTACCGCCCCCTCAGGCAGGGCCCCAGGGCCGCTTCGAACGAGAATCCTTGCTTGATGCCTGAAACCTCCGAGCCGCACCAGAGCGCGCCGACGTCGCCGGCAGATGGCCTGCACCTGACGAGGCTGCCCAACGGCGTACGCATTGTCACGCTGCGGCTGCCGGGCCTGCAGACCGCCCATGTCAGCGTCTACCTGTGCTCGGGGAGCGCACACGAGAACCGGGCGCTCAACGGCATCAGCCATGTCGTCGAGCACATGGCGTTCAAGGGCACGCGCACGCGCGACGCCCGCCAGGTCAACCTCGACGCCGAGCGACTGGGCGCCGACGTCAACGCCCACACTGACAAGGACCACACCGCATTTCACATGCGTGGCCTGGCACGCGATGCGGTTTCGTTCGTGCACATGCTGTCCGATATCGTGCGCAACGCGACGTTCCCCGAAGAAGAACTCGAGCGCGAGCGCCAGGTGTTGCTGGAGGAATTCACCGAGGACGAGGACGACCCGATGTACACCGCGTTCGAGCTGTTCGACCATGCCTGTTACGGGCTGCATCCGGTCGCGCAGCCGGTGATCGGAACGCGCCGCAACATCCGGCGCTTCAGCCGCGCCGACCTGACGGGCTACGTCCAGCACCAGTACACGGGATGCAACACCGTGGTCGGCGTCGCCGGGGACGTCGATATCGGGGCGATCGAGCGTGCTGTGCACGCCGCATTCGGATCGATGCCACCGGGTGAGCCCAACACGGTTACACCCGCGACGTATCACGGCGGGGTGCGCACGCGGGCCCACGAAGGCAGCAGCCAGACGCACATGGTGCTCGGATTCCCGATCCCGTCGCTGAAGGATGAAGACACCGCGTGTCTGGTCGCGGCCATGGTATTCGGCGAGGGCATGAGTTCGCCGCTGATGGCCGAACTGCGCGAGCGTCGCGGCCTCCTCTATTACGCTGCGTGCTCGGCCGACGTCTTTGCAACGCACGGGCAGTTCGTCGTCGAAGCCTCGATGGCTCCGGACAAATTCGACGCCGCGCTGCGTGAGGTGGTGCGGTTGCTCACCTCGCTGTCGGCGCGGGTCGATGCGCTCGATCTCGAACGCGCACGCAATCAGCTCGTCGTGCGTCGCCTGCGTGCGCTCGAGAAACCGGGGCGGCGGCTCGAGGCCGCTGCACTGGACCTGTTCGCGATCGGCCGGGTTCGCACGCACGCGGAGGCGCTCGAGCGAATCACCGCGGTCACCGTCACCGACGTGCGAGAGGCGTTCGCACGGATGCTCGCCGCTGGCGCATCGGTGGCCGTTACAGGACGCGTCGCGCGCCATGTTCGTGAGCGGGCCCGCAAGGTGCTCGCAGGCTCGTTTGCCATGTCACGATAAGGCAGTGGGTCCTCGCACCGCGGCAATCGCGCTGCGGCACGCGGCTTGACAGCCGATGCGCGCTGTTGCAGTTTGCCGTCGCGACACGGGCCGTCGCGCGGGGCAGCGGCTTCCCCGAAAGGCCAGTGCAACGGCGCCGTTCTGCGGGGGTTTGCGCCTCTTGCCTCCACGTGCGAGGCGGTCCAAGATCGCCCTGTCGGAATCAGGCCACGACCATGCACATCGCCTCGATCCCCACCATCACCGCTGCGCTGCTGTGTGGCGCCATCGCCGGCCAGGTCATGGCGCAGAGCGCGCCGGCCAAGCGAGACGATCGCGCGGCCCAGGCCTGCGAGGACGCCGTCACCTCGACCGTCCAGCGCATGCGCGGAACCGCGGCGCGCAACGTGCGGTTCGTGCCCTCGCGGCGGATCCTCGACACCGTTTCCGATGAGGAGATTGGCGTCAAAGGTGAAGGCAGGTACCGCAGCGGTGCCAGCGGCGGGACGCCGTTCACCTACACCTGCACGTTCAGCCCGGCCACCGGTGGCACGTCGGGCGTGGTCTTCCGCGACGACAGCGCGGCGCCGCGCGCAGCCGCTGAGCCGGCGTGGCAACCCGACCTGACAAACCTGTCGCCCGCTGCCTGCGAAACGGCCGCTGCCACCGCACTGAAGGACCGGTACCCGCACGTCGTCAACATCGTGTTTGGCTCGGATTCCCGCACCCTGCGGCCGGCGCCGAACGGCCACACCAGCCTTCAGGGCCAGGGGTCGGCAGCGCGCGCCCCGGGCATGTCGCCGTCGCACTTCAGCTACCGCTGCGAGGTTGACGGCCGCGGCGGCGTACTCGGCCTGCAGCTGGGAGACTGAGCCCCGCAGCGTCGTCGTTGGCGCGGCGCGTGTAGTTGCCCGCCGCGCCGCGCGGCTTCAACAAGCTGATCCAGCGCCCGACCGAACCGCGGCACGCGGGCGCGGCCGCAGAGGCTGGCCAACGCGCCACGTCAAACACCGGAGCTCCAGGGAGCGGGTCGCGGCGAAACGCGGCCGTGCCCCGGCATACTCGCGCCATGCTCAATCCACCGTTCAGCGCAGCCGCTGACTTCATGCGCGTCAGCGAGATCGCGCGCGTCTTGATCCGCCACGGGCTGGGCGATGTCGTACGGCGCCTCGGCTGGGCCGGATGGCTCGAGAAGGCCGGCCATGCGGTGCGCTGGGAGCATGCGGCCGACCTCGCGCAGCTGCCGCCGCCGGTGCAGGCCCGGCGCGCCCTCGAGGAGCTGGGCCCCACGTTCGTCAAGCTCGGCCAGATCCTCGCCGGACGCGCCGACCTGTTCGCACCCGAGTGGATCAGCGAGTTCGAGAAACTGCACAGCCGCGTGCCGCCGCTGCCGTACGAGTCGATCCGCCAGCAACTCGCCGAGGACCTCGGCGGCGACCCCGAGCAGGTTTTCGCGCGCTTCGATCGCGAGGCGTTGGCCGGCGCGTCGATCGCACAGGTCCATACCGCAGCGCTGGCCGACGGCACCGAAGTGATCGTCAAGGTACGACGACCCGGCATCCAGCCGCAGATCGAGGCGGACCTTCGCTTGGTCGAACGCCTCGCGGCGTTGGCCGAGCGCGAGTGGCCCGACCTGCAGCCGTACCGTCCCGTTGAGCTGGTACGGCAATTCGGACGCTCGCTGCGCCGCGAGCTCGACTTTGGCACCGAGTGCCGCCAGGCCGAACGCATTGCGCACAACTTCGCCGGCCATCCCGAGGTGGTGATTCCGGCGATCTACTGGCAATGGACGCGCGAACGCGTCAACGTGCAGCAGCGCATCGATGGCATTCCGGGCGAGGACCTCGTCCGGGTCGACGCCGCGGGGCTCGATCGCAAGGTGCTTGCACGCCGCGGCGCGCAGGCGGTGCTGAAGATGATCGTCGAGGACGGTCTGTTCCATGCCGACCCGCACCCGGGCAACGTGTTCTACCTGCCCGGCAACCGCCTTGCGTTCATCGACTTCGGCATGGTGGGTCGGCTGTCGAGGCGGCGCCGCGACGAGCTGCTGCGGCTGCTGCTTGGACTGGTGCAGCGCCGCCCGCAACCGGTGGCCGACGTGCTGCTCGAATGGACCGACAGCGCAGCCGACACCCTCGACGTCACCGCAACGGTCGACGAGTCGGTGCTGCAGGCGGACATCGAGGCGTTCGTCGACCAGTACCACGGCGTGCCGCTGGCGCGACTCAGCCTCGGCTCGATGCTCGTCGACGTGACGACGATCCTGCGCCAGCACCGCCTCGCGCTGCCGGGCGACCTCGCGCTGCTGATCAAGGCGTTCATCTCGCTCGAAGGCATGGGACGCGGGCTCGACCCCGACTTCCACATGGCCACCGAAGCGCTGCCGATGCTGACCAAGGCGCTGCACGAGCGCTACCGGCCGCAGGCGCTCGCACAGCGCGGTTGGGAGTCGGTGCGCCGCATTGCCGAGGTTGTCACCGGCCTGCCCGACGACCTGGCGCGGCTGCTGCGGGCCGCGCGACGCGGGCGCGTGCAGGTGCACATCGACGTGCAGAACCTGCAGCGCGTCGGCGACCAGCTCGACAACGCCGCGAGCCGATTGACGGTCGGACTCGTTGTCGCGGCGCTGATCATCGGCTCGTCGATCGTCATGACGGTCGGCGGCGGCCCGCAGTTGTTCGGTCTGCCGGCGTTCGGCCTGATCGGCTTTCTCGGCGCGGCGGTGGGTGGCGTGTGGCTGCTGGTCTCGATCACGCGCAGCGGCAAGCACCGGCCGTGACGCCGCCGCGCCCGGCTGCGCGGGCCGGCGCGATCGCCGCCTCCGCTGGGGTCAATCCGCGTGGCCGCTACAGCGTGCGGCCGCTACGCTACCCTCCACGGCCGACACCCGGGCAGTGCCATGAGCAATCCCGCTGAAGCACCTCCTCCCGAATCGCGCGCTGCATCGGAGGGGCCGCCCGGCGACACGCCGGCCCCGCCCCCTTCGGTGCCATTGCGGCCACTGACCTTTCGCGACCCGTTGCGCTGGCTCGCGCTCGGCACCCGCGACTTCGCGCGCGCACCGGCGATCGGCGTGTTCTACGGCGCTTGCTTCGTCGTGATGGGCTGGGTGCTGCTCAAGGTCTACGAAAACGCGCCGGCCTACGTGCTCGCGCTATCGGCGGGGTTCCTGCTGATGGGGCCGTTCCTGTGCATGGGGCTCTATCGCGTGAGCCAGCGGCTCGAAAGGGACGAGAAGCCCGACTTCGGCGACTCGCTGCTCGCTTGGGACACGCGCACCGGCCAGCTCGCGATCTTCGGCTTCGTGCTGCTCGTGCTCGAGATGCTGTGGGGCCGCGCCGCGCTGGTGGTGTTCGCCGTCAGCTTCGACCGCATGCCCGACCTGCGCGGCTCGCTGCTCGCGCTGCTCGACCCCGAAAACATCAACTTCATCGTCGCCTACGTGGCCATCGGCGGGATCTTTGCCGGGCTGATCTATGCAGTCAGCGTGATCAGCATCCCGATGATCCTGGATCGCCAGACCGACGCGATCACCGCGGGCCTGACCAGCATGCGGCTCGTGCTGACGCAGCCGGCGGTGATGATCTGGTGGGGCATCGTGATCACGACGCTGGTCGTGCTCGCGCTGCTGCCGTGGTTCGTCGGCCTGCTCGCGGTCGGGCCGGTGCTCGGCCACGCGTCGTGGCATGCCTACCGCGCCGCGGTCGGCCGCGGCGAGTAGGCGAAGACAAGCAACTGTGCGCCGACCCGTTCAGCCAGGCAGCAGTACGCTGCTGCCGGTGGTCTTGCGCGCCTCGATGTCGCGATGCGCCTGCGCTACGTCGGCCAGCGCGTAGCGTTGGTCGATGCGGATCTTCACCTGCCCCGAAGTGACCATCGCGAACAGGTCGTCGGCCATCGCCTGGGTGCTCTCGTGCGTCGTGAGGTGGGTGAACAGCGTGGGCCGCGTGACATAGAGCGACCCCTTTGCCATGAGGACGCCGACGTCCAGCGGCGGTGGCTTGCCCGACGCATTGCCGAAATTCACCACCAGTCCGAGCGGAACCACGCAGTCGAGCGAGCGTTCGAAGGTGTCCTTGCCCACCGCGTCGTACACGACCTTCACGCCGCGCCCATCGGTGATCGACTTGACGCGTGCGACGAAATCTTCCTTCGCGTAGTTGATCGCGAACGCCGCGCCGTGCTCGAGCGCGAGCCGGCACTTCTCTTCGCTGCCGGCGGTGCCGATCAGCTGCAGGCCCATCGCCCGCGCCCACTGGCAGGCAATCAGCCCGACGCCACCGGCAGCCGCGTGCAGCAACACGAAGTCGCCCGGACGCAAACCCCCTTGCGGCTGAGTCTTGCGAAACAGGTACTGCGCGGTCAGTCCCTTGAGCATCATCGCCGCGCCCTGCTCGAACGAGATCGCTTCGGGCAGCCGCACGACCGACTTCGCCGGCATCACGCGCACGTCGCAATAGGCGCCCGGCGGCTGGCTCGCGTAAGCGGCGCGATCGCCGGGACGCAGATGCTCGACACCGCTGCCCACCGCCTCGACGACACCCGCGGCCTCCATGCCGAGCGTCAGCGGCAGTGGGTTGCCATACAGGCCGGTGCGCTGGTAGACGTCGATGAAATTCAGGCCGCAGGCATGGTGGCGGATGCGGATCTCGCCCGGGCCGGGATCGCCGACGTCTCGCTCGACCATCTGCAGGACTTCGGGGCCGCCGTACTTGGCAATCTGGATCACTTTGGCCATCGCATGCTCCTCTCGGGTGTTGATTGGCAGGCCGTTGAAATACCCCCAAGCAGGTATTTCAACAGCTTGCTAGCCCAATGGTGCCAGCTTTGTGGACCGGGCCGCGTCGCCTCGCCCCATGCCCCTCGGAAGTGCTGAGCCATTCAAGGGCTTTCTTGAGCTGGCTCAGCAACGCGGCGCGCGCATTGCCCAGAATGATTCCGTGGCACGGGCCAGTGGGGTCCGTGCCAAATCGGGTTTCTTCTGACGGTAAGGAGCAGCCATGAACGGTGAACGTCTGACCGCCGGCGACATCTGCACCCGCGTGGTGGCGATCGCCTTCGGGAGCACGGCCGTGACCGAGGCGGCGCGCGTGATGCGCGAGCAGCACGTTGGCAGTCTGGTGGTGGTCGACGAGACCAAATCCGGTCGCGTCGTCGTCGGCATGCTCACCGACCGCGACATCGTCACCGCCGTCGTCGCGCGTGAGCTCGACCCGCGCACGTTGCGCGTCGAGGACATCATGACGACGGACCTCGTGACTGTGCGCGCCGAGGACTCGCTGTCCGACCTGCTCGCCGCGATGCAGCGCAAGGGCGTGCGCCGCCTGCCGGTGACGACGGCGGCCGGCGTGCTGGTCGGCGTGGTGGCTGTCGACGATCTCGTCGAGCTGGCCGCCGAGCAGTTGCAGTCGATCGTTCGCGCAATCGGCCGCGAGCGCAAGCGCGAGGAGACGATGCGGCCGTAGCCCGCGGCTGCGCGGCCGATTGAGCCGCGAAGAGCGCGGCTTGTCGCTCGATCATTGCCAGCGCCAGCGCCAGCCGGTGCCCTCGGCGAGCGGCTCGAGCCGCTCGCCCGACCCGTGCAGCCACGGCTGCACCCAGTCGCGCGCGTCCGCATCGGCGCGCACGAGCTGCAGCCGGCGCAACATCATCGGCGTGATCTGCAGGCTGCGCAGCGCGCCGCTCGACCGCACGATGGTCGCGAAGTACAGGCAGCCGACGTCCGAGCGGTATGGTGGGCGCTCGGTGATCCCTTCGTAGTCGTTGATCAGGTCGCCGCAGCCGTACAGGATCAGCTTGCCGCGGTGTACCTCGCCGGGCAGCGGATGGTGCGACGAATGGCCGTGGATCACGTCCGCGGCCCCCAGCTCGACCAGCCAGCGGGCGAAGCGGCGGTGGCTGGCCGGCACCGCCGGGACCCAGTTGGCGCCCCAGTGAATCGACACGACGACAACGTCGCCAGGCCGCCGCTGCGCAGCCACCTGGCCGGTCAGACGGCGCGCGGTCGCTTCGCTCAGGTCGGGCAGCAACGCCACGCCCGAGCGAGCCGCTTGCGCGGCCCAGTCGTCGGGCACGCCGCTGCTTGCCGTGGCGCGGGCAAAGACGAGCACGCGCCCACCCTCGGGCAAAGGCAGTGCAGCGGGCGCCTCGGCCGCTTCGGCGTTGCCACCCGCGCCGGCGCTGTGCAAACCCGCCCGCCGCAGCACCTCGAGCGTCTGCGACAGGCCGGCGCGGCCCCAGTCGAGGACGTGGTTGTTGGCCAGCGTGCAGACGTCCAGCTTGGCCACCGCGAGGCAGCCGACGTTATCCGGGTGCATCCGGTAGTGAATGCCCTTGCCGGGCCATGGCGTGTCGGACGTGGTGACCGCCGTCTCGAGGTTGGCGATCCGCAGATCCGGGCGCGATCGCGCGATCTCGGCGAGCGCGTCGCCCCAGATGTAATGCGGCGCGACGGTCGCGCCGATCGGCCCGTTCACCCGCTCGGCCAGACGCACGTACTCGCGCGCGTCGCGGACATACGGCTCGAACAGCTGCGGCTCGCTCGGCCGTGCAAACACCTGGTCGATGCCGCGGCCGGTCATCACGTCGCCCGCGAGCATCAGCGTGACCTCGTCAGCCACGGCCGTCCGTCACCCCTTGATGCAGACCAGCGGCTGAAGGCGCGCCACCTTGCGCGCCAGGCCGGCGGCATCGGCGGCATCAACCACCGCGCTGACGTCCTTGTAGGCGCCTGGCGCCTCCTCGGCGACGCCGCGCGGCGACGGGCTGCGGATCACGATGCCGCGCTTCGCAAGCTCGTCCATCAGCTCGCGGCCGTGCCAGGTCTTCAGCGCCTGGTGGCGACTCATCGCCCGCCCAGCGCCGTGGCACGCCGACGAGAAAGCCAGCGACTCCGACGGTTTCGTGCCGGCGAGCACGTACGACCCCGTGCCCATCGAGCCGCCGATCAGTACCGGTTGGCCGACCGCGCGCAGCGGCACCGGCACGTCGGGATGCCCGGGCCCGAACGCGCGTGTCGCACCCTTGCGATGCACGTAGAGCTCGCGCTTTTCGCCATCGACGACGTGCGTTTCGAGCTTGCAGGTGTTGTGCGAAACGTCGTAGAGCACCGGCAGCCGCGCCTTCGGCAGCACCTGCGAGAACACTTCGCGCACCAGGTGCGTCAGGATCTGCCGATTCGCCAACGCGCAGTTGATCGCCGCGCGCATCGCGCCCAGGTAGCTCTCGCCAAGCTCCGAGCGCAGCGGTGCACACGCGAGCTCGCGGTCGGGCAGCGTGATGCCGTGCGCTGACGCCTGCAACGCCATGCGCCGCAGGAATTCGGTGCCGATCTGGTGGCCGAGCCCGCGCGAGCCGCAATGGATCATCACGACGATGTCGCCGCGCTTCAGGCCGAACACTTCGGCGATCGCCGCGTCGTGGATCTCGCTGACCTCCTGCACCTCGAGGTAATGGTTGCCGCTGCCGAGCGTGCCCATCTCCGCGCGCTGACGCTTCTTCGCCTGGTCGGACACTTCGCCGGGCTTGGCGTGCAGCATCTGGCCGCGCTCCTCGATACGGTCGAGGTCGGCCTCGCTGCCCCAGCCGCACTCGACCGCCCACTTCGCGCCGCCCGCGAGCATCGCGTCCATCTGCTCGGCATTCAGGCGGATTGCGCCGGTGCTGCCGACGCCCGCCGGGATGTGCTCGAACAGCGCATTGGCGAGCGGGCGCTGCACCGCCTCGACATCGGCCCTGGCGAGCCCGGTGTGCAGGCAGCGCACGCCGCACGAAATGTCGAAGCCCACACCGCCGGCCGACACCACGCCGCCGCGCTCGGCGTCAAAGGCGGCAACACCACCGATGGGAAAGCCATAACCCCAGTGAGCATCGGGCATCGCATACGACGCACCGACGATGCCCGGCAGCGTTGCGACGTTGACCGCCTGCTCTAGCACCTTGTCGTCCATCTCGCGCATGAGCGCCGCGCTCGCGTAGATCACGACCGGCACGCGCATCGCGCCGCGCGGCGGCAGCTCCCACGCGCAGGGCCCGCGTTGCGTGAATGCAGTGAGATCCATCGCCTTGCTCCTCGTCGGTCAGACGTCGACGACCGTCTGCGCGACCCAGCCACCCTGCTCGAGCGGCGCAACGCGCAGCGCGGTGTACGTGGCACCCTTGACCTCGACGGCCGGGTGATGCCGCGCCACCGAAGCCGGCTCCCCCCACGCTCGCGCTTGCAGGCACGTACCGTCGATCCGCACCTCGTAGCGACCGAACAGCATGCTTCTGACGGCCATCTCGTAGACGATGGCGTTCAGCCAGTCGGCCAGCAACATCTCGTCGTCGGGCGACTCGCAGCGGATTTCAACCGCCTCTTGCGACGCGACGGTCGAAACGTCGGTGACCACGGCTGTCAGCGCGAGCGCCGCCTGCTCGAACGCGGCGGCCTTGGTCGCACCGAAGCCACGCACACCAATGTCGGCGCCATGGGCAAAATGCTCCCAGCGGTCGGTCATCACGATAGCCTCGGCCGTCCAGTAGCCGGCGTCAATAGCCGCAACCGCCTGCACCGCGCGACCTTGATGCGCCGCAACCCGCTGCGCCTCAGGGTGTCTATCGTTGGTACGGTCTCTCACCCAAGACCACTCCCAACGATGCCCGCCCGCCTCCTCGAAGCTCACGAACTGATCACCCGCTGCGACGCCGCCACGCTCGAACTCGATGGCGTCGCACCGGCCGAGGGCGCGGCTGTCGGCCGCATCGTTGGCCAGGACCGCGCGCGCGCCGCGGTCGAGTTCGGCGTCGCGACGAGGCATCCCGGGTTCCACCTGTTCGTGATGGGGCCGCCAGGATCGGGAAAGCGCAGCCTGGCGCGCCATGTCATCGAGGCCCACGCGCTGCAGGGTGGCGTACATCGCAGCGACTGGGTCTACGTCAACAACTTCGCGCACCCCCACCAGCCGATTGCGCTCGAACTGCCGGTCGGACGCGGGTCGAAGTTGCGCAACGACATGCGCGAGCTGGTGACCGACCTGCGCACGCTGATCGCGGCGGTGTTCGAGTCGGACGAATACGCCGCACAGGCCGAGCGGATCAACAACGAATTCAAGGAGCGGGCCGAACACGCGCTGGCCGAGGTCGCCCAGGAAGCGGGCAAGCGCGGGCTCGCGATGATCCGCACGCCAGTGGGCTTCACCTTCGCCCCGCAGAAGGAAGGCGAGGTGATGTCGCCAGAGGCGTTTCAGGCGCTGCCCGAAGCCCAGCGCAGCGAGCTGCAGAAGGCCGTCAGCGACGTCCAGGACCAGTTGCTGCGGGTGCTGCGGGCGCAGATGCGCACGCGCAAGGAGCACGTCGACCGCCTTCGCGCACTCGATCGTTCGACGACGTTGCTCGCCGTCGAGCACGCGGTCGATGAGGTCAAGAGCCGCTATGCGGATCTGCCGCGCGTGTGCGAGTACCTCGACGCGGTGCGCGCCGACGTCGTCGAAAATGCCAGCGACTTCCGCGCCCACGACGACGAAGACTCATCGGGATCGCACTCGAGCGAGCGTGCCGAGCTCGCCCGCTACGAGGTCAACCTGATGCTCGACGCGGCGGCAAGCCCCGAGGTGCCGATCATCGAGGCCGACCTGCCCTCGTACCAGAACTTGGTCGGCCGCATCGACCACATCGCCCGTCTGGGCATGCTGCTCACCGACTTCCGCCTCATCAAGGGCGGGCTGCTGCACCGTGCCAACGGCGGCTATTTGCTGATCGACGTGGTCAAACTGCTGCAGCAGCCGTTCGCGTGGCCGGCGCTCAAGCGTGCGTTGCTCAAGCGCGAGATTCGCATCGAGTCGCTGGCTGAGATGTACAGCCTCGTCTCCACCGTGCAGCTCGAACCCGAACCGATTCCGCTGCAGGTCAAGGTGGTGCTGTTCGGTGAACGCTGGCTGTGTGCCTTGGTGCAGGCGCTCGATCCGGAGTTCGACGAGCTGTTCCGTGTCGTCGCCGACCTCGGCGACGACATGCCACGCGAGCCCACCACGCAGCGCGACCTCGCGCGGATACTGGCGAACCAGCTGCGCGCCAAGGAGCTGCTGCCGGCCAGCGTGACCGCGCTCGCGCGCCTGATCGACCATGGCGTGCGCCTGGCCGGCGATGCGACGCGAATCACCGCGCAGGTGCGACGTCTTGAGGACGTGCTGCTCGAAGCCGAACACGTGGCGCGCTCGCGCGGGCAGGTCAGCGTCGAGGCGGCCGATGTCGCCGCGGCGATCGCCGCGCAGCGCGAGCGCGCCGCGCGCATCAACGAACGGCTGCGCGACGCCGTGCTGCGCGACATCCTGATGATCGACACCGTCGGCGCGCGCGTCGGCCAGGTCAACGGGCTGTCGGTCTACGAGGTCGGCAGCGAGATCTTCGGCATGGCCTCGCGCATCAGCGCGACTTCGCGTCTGGGCGACGGTCAGGTGATCGACGTGCAGCGCGAGACGCACCTGGGTGGCCCGCTGCACGCCAAAGGCGTGCTGATCCTGTCGTCGTTCCTCGCTGCGCGCTATTCGCGATTGCAGCCGCACTCGATCGTCGCGAGCCTGGTGTTCGAGCAGACCTACGGGCTGGTCGAGGGCGACAGCGCGTCGCTCGGCGAGCTGGTCGCGCTGCTGTCGTCGATCGCCGACGTACCGGTCAAGCAGTGCTTCGCGGTGACCGGATCGGTCAATCAGTTCGGCGACGTGCAGGCGATCGGCGGCGTCAACGAGAAGGTCGAGGGCTTCTTCGACATCTGCGCGGCGCGTGGGCTTGACGGTACGCACGGCGTGCTGATCCCGCAGGCCAACGTCGCGCACCTGATGCTGCGCGACGACGTCGTCGATGCGGTTGCATCAGGCCGCTTCGCGATCCACGCGGTGCGCAACGTCGACGAGGCGCTCGAGGCGATGACGGGACTGCCGGCTGGCGACCCCGGCCTGCCGAGCAGCGACACCGTCAACGGCCGCATCGCGCGCCGTCTGCACGAGTATTCGAAGATCCGGCGCGGTGAACCCCGCGGCGCGCGACGGCGGGCGCAGGTGCTGGTGCGCCAAGTGGTAAAAGGCGGGGATGAATCGTGAGCTCCGCTATTCCGCCACGCCACGTGCTGGCCTTGCTGGACGACGCGGCGCTGGCGCGCGAAGTGATCGAGATGTCGTCGATCCTCGCGCGCCAATTGCAGCGCCCGCTGGAGGTGATCTACGTCGAGAATGCCCCCGCTTTGCTCGCTGCCGCTCTGCCCTTCGCACAGGTGCTCGCGCATGGTGCGACCCAGTGGGCGCCCTTTGCACCAGAGGACGTCGAGCGCGGCTATCGGGCCCAGGCGCAGCGGCTGCGCGAGCTGACCGAGCGCCTCCTGACGCACCAGGCCGTGACTTGGTCGATGCGCGTCATGCGTGGCGCACTGCAGCAGATCGCCTTCGAATTGCAGTCCCAGTCCGATCTGGTCGTGATCGCCCGCGCGACGGGTGCGGCGGCGCTGCCCACACTGCGCCGACCGCTGCGCGCCCACCGGCCGGTCGTCACTGCGCTGGTCGACGACTCCGCAGCGGGCCAGATGGCACGCGAGGTCGCAAGGCAGATCGTGCAGGCGCTTGGCGGAATGCTGCTGGTGCGCCAGACCGCCGGCGCGGGCATCACGCCGGCCTTGGTGGGCCGCTGCGATCTGCTCGTCGTGCCGCGCTCGCTCGTGCAACCGGGCGATCTCGCGCGCCTGGAACAACCCGCACTGCTGGTGGGATGAAGCGGGCGCCGACCCGCGTCGCGCGCCGGCAAGGGGCCGCCCCATGAGAAGCGGACCCATCCACGCCCGCCTGCCGGGGCCGCTGGTGCTGCTCGGGTTCGGCTCGGTCGCGCAAGGCACGCTGCCGCTGCTGCTACGGCACCTGGACATCAGCCCCGAGGCGATCACCGTCATCACCGCCGGCCATCACGGGCTCGCCGAGCCGCCCGCCTACGGCGCGCGCGTCATCCACAAGGCGCTGACGCCGGACAACCACCGGCAGGTGCTGCAGCCCCTGCTGCCGCCCGGAGCGTTCCTGCTCAACCTCTCGGTGGACGTCTCCTCGATCGCGCTGGTCGAACTGTGTCAGGAGGCGGGGGCGTTCTACCTCGACACCTGCATCGAACCCTGGGCTGGCGGCTATGTCGACGCCAGCGTGCCGATGGGTGAGCGAAGCAACTATGCCTTGCGCGAGGCCGCACTCGCACTGCGCAAACGCTTTGCCCACGGCCCGACCGCGGTGGTGGCACACGGCGCCAATCCGGGGCTGGTTTCGTATTTCGTGAAGCAGGCGCTGATCGACCTGCAGCACGAGATCACCGGCGAGACCGGGGTGCCCGACACGCGCGAGGGTTGGGCGCGACTGGCGATGCGCCTGGGTGTGCGCATGATCCACATCGCCGAGCACGACACGCAGGTGCCGAGTCGCGCCAAGCGCGTCGGCGAGTTCGTCAACACCTGGTCATGCGACGGTTTTGCCGGCGAAGGCATGCAACCCGCCGAGCTGGGTTGGGGCACGCACGAGCACGCGCTGCCGCACGACGGCCATCGCCACGAAAGCGGCTGTGGTGCGTCGATCTACCTCGAGCGGCCTGGCGCAACCGTGCGCGTACGCAGCTGGACGCCGCTTGAAGGCCCGTACCACGGCTTCCTGATCACGCACAACGAATCGATCTCGATCACCGACTACCTGACGCTGCGTGAGGGCACTCGCGTCGTCTATCGGCCGACGTGCCACTACGCCTACCACCCGTGCGACGCCGCGGTGGTGAGCCTGCACGAGCTGGCCGGACGCAATTTCCGTATGCAGCAATCGCAGCGCGTGATCCGCGACGAGATCGTCTCGGGCATCGACGAGCTCGGTGTGCTTTTGGCCGGCCACGCGCGCAACGCCTACTGGTACGGCTCGCAGCTGTCGATCGACGAGGCGCGACGGCTGGCGCCGTACAACGGCGCGACCAGCCTGCAGGTGTGCGCGGCGGTGCTTGCGGGCATTGTCTGGGCGATCGAGCATCCACGCGCCGGCGTGGTCGAAGCCGACGACATGGACTACGCCCGCGCGCTCGCGATCGCGCGACCCTACCTCGGCCCCGTGGTCGGGCGTTACACTGACTGGACCCCCCTAACCGATCGCAGCCACCTCTTTCCCGAGGAGACCGATTCGAGCGACCCGTGGCAGTTTGTCAACGTGAGGGTGGCCTGACCGGTGTTTGGCGAACCCGACAGGAGTGCAACGATGGAACTGAGTTCGCCCGCATTCGCACCCGGCGGAGCGATTCCCATGCGCCACACCTGCGAAGGCGACGATCTCGCCCCCGCGCTGGTGTGGAGCGCGCCACCGGCGGGCACGAAAAGCCTCGCGTTGATCGTCGACGATCCCGACGCGCCCGATCCGGCTGCACCGCGCATGACGTGGGTCCATTGGGTGCTCTACGACATCCCGCCGGCGCTGGCCGGGCTTCCGGAGGGCGGCCGCCCCGCGATCGCGGCGGCGCGCGACGGGCTCAACGACTGGACGCGCACTGGCTACGGCGGGCCTTGCCCGCCGATCGGCCGGCACCGCTACTTCTTCAAGCTCTACGCGCTGGACACACTGCTCGGCGATCTGCATCGTCCGACCAAGGCCAGGCTCGAACAGGCGCTGCGCGGCCACGTGCTGGCGAGCGTCGAGCTGGTAGGGACCTACCAGAAGCAGCGCTGACAGCCACCACCCAGCGCTTGAGATCTTTCGCGGCGCCGCGGAGGCGACCGCGATACCGACATGCGTGAATTCGATCTGTTCGTCATCGGTGGCGGTTCGGGCGGCGTGCGCGCAGCGCGGATCGCTGCGCAGTACGGCGCGCGCGTCGCTTTGGCCGAGTCGTACCGCATCGGCGGCACCTGCGTGGTCCGCGGCTGCGTGCCCAAGAAGCTGATGGTCTACGCGTCGCGCTTCGCGCAGGAGTTCGACGAAGCGCGAGGTTTCGGCTGGCAGGCCGGCAAACACCGCTTCGACTGGCGCACGCTCAAGGCCAACCGCGACCGCGAAGTGGCACGACTCGAGGAGATCTACACCGCCAACCTCACGAAGGCCGGCGTGACGCTGCTACGCAACCATGCGAGATTCGTCGATGCGCACACGCTGCGCCTGGCCGGCAGCAGCGAGACGGTGCGCGCCGCGCACATCCTGATCGCCACGGGCGCGATTCCGGCGATGGGGCCGCGCATCCATGGCGCCGAGCTGGCGCACAACTCGAACGACCTGTTCGAATGGCCCGGGCTGCCGCAACGCGTCGTGATCCAGGGCGGTGGCTACATCGCGGTCGAGTTCGCGTGCCTGTTGCAGGGCCTGGGCTCGCAGGTGAGCCTCGTCTATCGCGGCGAGCAGGTGCTGCGCGGCTTCGACGACGACCTGCGCGCGCGGCTGCAGGCTCAGATGCAGACCGGCGGCATCGAGGTGATCACCGGCCAGACCGTGCAGAGCATCGAGGCGGTAGGCGGTGCACGGCTGGTCACGCTCGCCGACGAGCGCACGCTCGGTGCCGACCAGGTGCTGTTCGCGATCGGCCGCATGCCCAACATCGTCGACCTCGGGTTGGCCGAGGCCGGGGTCCGCCACAACGCGCACGGCGCCATCACAGTCGACGAGTACTCGCAGACCAACGTGCCGCACATCCATGCGGTGGGTGACGTCACCAACCGCGTCAATCTGACGCCCGCGGCGATCCGCGAGGGTCACGCGTACGCCGAAACGGTGTTCGGCCGCCGGCCGACGCCGGTGCAGCACGCGCTGGTGCCCAGCGCGGTGGTCTCGACGCCCGAGCTCGGCACGGTCGGCCTGACCGAGGCGCAGGCGTTGGCGAAGCACCCGCACCTGGACGTGTACCGGACCGAGTTCCGGCCGATGAAAGCCACCCTGTCGGGCCACGGCCACAAGGTCTTCATGAAGCTGCTGGTCGACCGCGACACGGACCGCGTGCTCGGCTGCCACGTGCTCGGGCCCGATGCCGGCGAGATGGCCCAGCTGCTCGGCGTCGCGCTGCAGGCCGGCGCGACGAAGGCACAGTTCGACGCGACGCTGCCGGTGCATCCGACCGCCGGCGAAGAGTGGGTGACGATGCGCGCGCCGGCGTATCGCCACAACGCGTAGCGTTCGCTCCGGCCGCAGCAACGGTGAAGCGCGTCCTGCAGGCCCCCAACCTCGCGCTGGCCACGCTGTGGTCCGACCAGCTGTGCGCGGCTGGCATCGACGCGACCGTGCAGCGACCTTACGCGAGCAGCATCGCCGGCGAAATCCCGCCGGACCAGAGCCTGCCCGAGGTGTGGGTGCTCGACGACGCGCAGCTCGATGCGGCGCGCAAGCTCCTCGAGGAGTGGCGCCGCCTGCCGTGGCACCACTGGCTTTGTCGCGCATGCGGCGAGTCGGTCGACGGCCCGTTCGAGCAGTGCTGGAACTGCGGCGCGATGCGCCCGGCATGACGCGTCGCTCTGCGGCACGCGACGACGCTCACCCTTTCGACTTCCCGACGTCCCTGTCGATCGCCCGCGCTGGCATGGGCCGAAGGTGACGCTCAGCCGTGCGTGAGTGGGTCGGCCGGCCAGATCGGTCCGCCTCGACGAACTCACGCTGCGCCGTCGCCGCCGGCCGGCGGTCAAGCGAAAAATGCGTTGGTCGCAGCACTGAACAAAGGAAACATGCACCCACCGCCGCGAGCTAACGCATTGATATCAAACGATCTGTCGGGCCAAGGCGTGTGGGGGTGCATAGCGCCGATGTACTTCGCGGCACGCCGCGCTCCCGCTTCGATACCGCTCGTGCCCACGATCCACAGGCCGAATGCACTGAATATCAACGAGTTAGCCCCCTGGGACGGGTCGCTGGCACGGTGCTTGCGTCACAAAGGTCAGAACGCAACCAGATATCGATCAAGGTGACTGCAATGACCGAAAAGCGAAGAGTCCTCGTGGTCGATGACAACGAGATCGTGCGGTTGAGCTACCTGCGGTCGCTGACGGCTGCTCAGTGCAATGTCGAAACGGCCTGGAACGGCGATGAGGCGTTGCGCGCGATGGAAGAACAGCCGTTTGACGTCGTCTTGTTGGACCTTCGCATGCCCGGAATGAGTGGCATGGACGTGCTCAAGGCGATCAAGGAAAAGTGGCCGGATACCGAAGTGGTGGTGATCACCGGCTATCCCTCCGTTGAGACCGCGAAAGAGGCGGTGCAGCTCGGTGCGCACAACTACCTCGCCAAGCCGGTCGGCCCGGTGGAGGTGATCAAGGCCACGAGCGATGCAGTGACGCAGAAACAGTGGGCGCTGCACCCGCTGGGGATGCAGCGCGAGGGACGTGTCGCTGAGGCGGCTTCCGTAGAGGGGCGACCCGGGGTTGCCCACTGACAAAGGGTTTGGAACATCGCTGTCAAGGAGAAAGTCATGAGCGCATTACGCAAAGTGCTGGTCGTGGACGACGATCCGGTCGTCGGAAAGAGTTTCGACCGCGTGCTGTCCGCAAAGGGGTACATCGTGGTAACGGCCGAGAACGGCGCAGCGGCGCTCGAGCGGCTCGCCAAGGAGGAATACGACGCTGTCTATACCGACATCAAGATGCCCGGAATGAGCGGTCTGGAGGTCGCCGAGAAGGTGAAGGCGCGCCGGCCGTGGACACCGGTGGTCATCGTGACTGGATACGGCTCCGCCGAGAACCACGCACGCGCCGAAGCGGCCGGCGTGGTCGAGTTCATTCACAAGCCGCTGTCGCCCGAGCTGATCGAATCGAGTGCGCGGCGCGTCTTCTCACGCGCGAGGGCGCCAGTCGCCGAAGCTGTCGCGCTACCGGTCGAGGCGGTGGTCGAGGTCGCGGCCGAAGCGGCCGCCGAGGTCGCAGAGGAGTCGACCACCGGGTCGGCGGTGATGACCGCTGCGAAGAACGTCGCGCTGTTCTTCGCCGCGCCATTCGTCGGCCTCGCCTACATCCTCGCGCTTCCGTTCGTCGGGCTCGGCATGCTGGCGTGGACCGCAACCAAGGCGGCTGCCAAGAACCGCGCGCTGAGCACGGTGGGCCGCGTGGCGAAGAACACGGGCCTGCTGCTTGCCGCGCCGCTGATCGGGCTGGCCTACATCCTGT
>CP070653.1:543883-550845 GCA_020354665.1 Burkholderiales bacterium | reverse complement strand
GCTCAACAACCCTCTCCTCTTCCCCACCTTCACAGCGACGCTCGAGGCGTTCGGGCAAGCCATCGCGACCGGCGGGCTGCCGGGCAAGGCGTGGTTCTCGATCAAAGTCCTGCTGACGGGCTACGCAGCGTGGCTCGCACTGGCCGCGCTGCTCACCATCTTCGCGATCAACTCGCGGATCGGCACCGACTTCCTCGAGACGATGACATCGATGTTCAACCCGCTGCCGGCCATCGCGCTGCTGCCCCTGGCGCTGATCTGGTTCGGGCTGGGCAACGCGAGCATCGTCTTCGTGCTGATCCACTCGGTGCTGTGGCCGGTGTCGCTGAACACGCACTCCGGCTTTCTCGCGGTCTCGGCGACGCTGCGCATGGTCGGCAGGAACTACGGGCTGACCGGCTTTCGCTATATCGCCAAGATCCTCATACCGGCCGCCTTTCCGAGCATCCTCACCGGGCTGAAGATCGGCTGGGCTTTTGCGTGGCGCACGCTGATCGCCGCGGAACTGGTCTTCGGCGTGAGCTCGGGCTCGGGCGGGTTGGGCTGGTTCATCTACGAGAACAAGAACCAGCTCGAGATTCCAAGCGTTTTTGCGGGCCTGTTCACGGTGATCATCATCGGACTGCTGGTCGAGAACCTGATCTTCCGCACGATCGAGGTGCGCACGGTGCGTCGCTGGGGGATGCAGCATTGAAGATCGATGCCCCGGCGATCGAGGAAGCCGCCCGCGAGCTCTACATCCGCGCGCTGAAGATCCTTCCGCCGGATGTCAAGGAAGGTTTCCGGCGTGCCGTGGCGAGCGAATCGTCGCCGATCGCGAAGGACGTGCTGGCCACGATGGTCGTCAACATCTCCGTGGCGGAACGCGATGAGAACCTGCTTTGTCAGGACACGGGCATCCCGATCTACAACGTCACGATCGGCCGCGGCGTGCAGGTGGATGGATTCGCGCTGAAGGAGGCGATTCGGCGCGGCTGCGAGCGGGCCACGCGGGAGCATCCGCTGCGCTCGTCCGTGGTGCATCCGATCACCCGCCGCAACGAGCACACGTCGTGCGGCATCGGCGTGCCCGTCGTTCAGATCGACTTCGATGACACCACCGAGCGCCTCGTGATCGAGATGATCCCGAAGGGCAGCGGTTCGGAGAACAATTCCTGGCTACGGATGGCGATCCCCGCGGAGGGCATCGATGCCGTCAAGGCTTTCGTCGTGGACTGCGTGCTGGAAGCCGGCGGCAAGACCTGTCCCCCGACCATCGTCGGCGTCGGCATCGGAGGCACGGCCGACCTTTGTGTGCACCTCGCCAAACGGGCCGCGACCCGGCCGCTGGGCAGCCGCTGCGCAGACCCGGACGGTGCGGCACTCGAGAGTGAGCTTTCCGCCGCGGTCAACCTGCTCGGTGTTGGCCCGCAGGGGCTTGGCGGAGATGTCACCGCATTCGCCGTGCACGTCGAAATCGCAGCGACCCACATCACGATGAACCCGGTTGCGGTCAACATGCAGTGCCATTCCGCCCGTCGCGCAAGCGCGACGTTCACGCCGCATGGCGTCAGCTACGGGTTCTAGTCCATGCACCACGAACTGACGACACCGGTGACCGAGGCGCAGGTTCGTGCGCTCAAGGTAGGCGAGACGGTGACCCTGCAAGGCACGCTGTTCGGCATTCGCGACGCAACCCAGATCCACCTTTTCGACCGCGGTCGCCGGACACGCTTTGACCTGCACGGTCACGCGGTCATCCATACCGCGCCGAACGTGCGCAAGGTCGCCGCCTGCCCGGAGCACCCGGCGGGTTATGCCCCGGTGTGCATCGGCACCACGACATCGGCGCGCATGGAGCGCTTCACGCGCCCGCTGATGGAGCAGCTCGGCGTGCGGATCATCATCGGCAAAGGTGGATTGCTCGCCGCGTCGGCTGCGGCTTTCAGCGAGATCGGCGGGATCTATCTCGCCATCGTCGGCGGCACCGCGGCGCTCGAGACGACGTGGATCGAGGCGATCGAGGACGTCGATCTGGACGACCTCAATCCCGAATCGCTGTGGAAGTTCCGCATCCGCGATTTCGGTCCCCTCCTCGTCGCAATGGACAGCCACGGCGGCAGCCTCTATGAGACGGTGAAGCGCGACGCCCAGTCGCGCCGCGCCCGGGCGCTGGCCTCTCTCGGCATTGGTCGGTGAAGCTGCGGCGCGTGCAGACCGACATCCTGATCATCGGATCGGGCGGTGCCGGGCTGTTCGCCGCGCTCCACGCGCATCAGAGCGCACCGACCCTTCGCATCACGGTGGCAGTCAAGGGCCTGCTCGGCAAGTCCGGCTGCACGCGCATGGTGCAAGGGGGCTACAACGTGGCGATTGCCGCCGGCGATTCCGTCGAGCGTCACTTCATGGACACCATCGAGGGCGGCAAGTGGCTTCCCGATCAGGAGCTCGCGTGGACGCTGGTCCACAAGGCCGTCGAGCGCGTCCACGAACTCGAGAACGAGCTCGGCTGCTTCTTCGACCGCAACCCCGACGGCACGCTCCACCAGAAGCCCTTCGCCGGCCAGACCTTCGACCGGACAGTCCACAAGGGCGATCTCACCGGCATCGAGATCATCAACCGGCTTGCCGAGCAGGTGTGGGCGCGCAACATCGACCGCCTGGAAGAGCACCGCGCCGTTGCGTTGATCCGCTCGCGCGATGGCTCGCGCCTCGCCGGCGTACTGATGATCGACGTGCGCGAGGGCGACTACCTCTTCGTGCAGGCCAAGGCGGTGCTGCTTGCCAGCGGGGGTGGCCCGACGATGTACAAGTTCCACACGCCGTCCGGCGACAAGAGCTGCGACGGCATGGCGATGGCGCTCGCCGCCGGCCTGTCGCTGCGCGACATGGAGATGGTGCAGTTTCATCCCACCGGGTTGCTGGCCGGCACACACACGCGCATGACCGGAACGGTGCTGGAGGAAGGTTTGCGCGGCGCGGGGGGCTGGCTCGTCAACGGCCCCGGGGAGCGCTTCATGAATGCCTACGATCCGCGCGGCGAACGCGCGACGCGCGACGTCGTCTCGCGCGGCATGTACGCAGAAATGCGCGCCGGCCGCACGACTCCGCACGGCGGAGTGTGGCTGCAAATGAACCACCTGGGACCGGACAGCGTGCGCCGCCAGTTCAAGGGCATGGTCGATCGTTGCGCCGACTGCGGCTTCGACCTGGCCGGCGACAAGGTCGAGGTCGTGCCCACGGCGCACTACATGATGGGCGGCGTGATATTCGACAAGGACTGCCGAACGGAACTGCCGGGGCTGTTTGCCGCCGGCGAGGACACGGGCGGCGTGCACGGTGCCAACCGCCTGGGCG
The DNA here is from genome assembly GCA_020354665.1 of Burkholderiales bacterium. Classification (GTDB taxonomy): domain Bacteria; phylum Pseudomonadota; class Gammaproteobacteria; order Burkholderiales; family Burkholderiaceae_C. The sequence continues at coordinate 547,509 of CP070653.1, read as the reverse complement.
GCAACGGTGTCGCCAACTCGACCGTCTTCGGAGGCATCGCGGGCGACGTCATGGGAACGTGGGTGCCGCAAGAGGGAACGCTCAGCGAGCCCGATGCGGCGGCCATTGAGGAAGCGATTTCCTGCTGCGAACGCCCGTTCGGCCGCCCCACCGGCTCCGTCAACGCACTGCGCGAGGCTCTTTACGACCTCATGTGGGACGATGTCGGCATCATGCGCGAGGCGTCACGCCTGCAGCATGCGCAGCGTCGTCTCGCCGAACTGCAGGCGCAGTTGCGCGACACACGGGTCTCGGACAGCGGCCGGGCCTTCAACCTCGCGTGGCACGACTGGCTCAACCTCGACAGCCTTGTCACGGTCAGCCGGGCCATCACCGCCGCCGCGCTCGCGCGAGAGGATTCGCGCGGCGCCCACTATCGCGAGGACTTCCCCGAGGCCGGCGACATGAACCAATCGGCCTACACCGTGGCGCGGAAGGCCGGCGACTCGTTCCCGATCACCATGCAGCCGGTGAGCTTCGTGCGAGTCCGCCCGGGCGAGACTCTCATCAAGGACTGAGGCTGCGACGAACAGCCATCCGTGCCGCGTGTTAGCAACCACGCAGCGCCGCGCGCCGCCCTTCAGTCGACCTTGACGGTGCGCGCACTCGGCCGGCCCGGCTGCACCTTGGGCAGCTCGACCTTCAGCACGCCGTTCTTGTACGTCGCACGCGCCTCGTCGTTCTTCACCGGCACCGGCAGCGCGACGTTGCGCTCGAAGCTGCCGTAGGCACATTGCAACAGACGCCAGCGACCCTCGGTGCTTTCGCGCTCGAAGCGCTTCTCGCCGCGGATCACCAGGTGGTCGCCGGACACCTGCACGTCGAAGTCGTCCTTCTCCATGCCGGGCGCCTCGATACGCACGACCAGCCGGTTGTCGTCCTCGAACACGTCGCCGCCGAGCATCGCCCAGCGCTGGCCCGACATGAACAGCACGTCGTCGATCTCGTCGCGCGCCGGAAGCTGCGTCGTCTCGCCGGGCCTGAACCGCGTCAACGCGCCGGCGGCTGAACGGCGCAGCCGGTCCCAGCCTTCGGCGAACGAATCCTTGAGCGTCTCGAGGCCGTGGCGGATGTCGTCGAAGTTCATGGCTTGAGCCTCCATCACGCGCCGAGCGCAACCGGGCCGGCCGAACCGACCCGGCTGCGCGCAGACTCACTTCACCTGGACGTTGATCTTACGCGGCTGAGCGTGTTCGGCCTTCGGGATACGCACGCGCAGCACGCCCTGGCTCAGCTCGGCGCTGACCTTCTCGGGGTCGAGTTCCTTGCTCAGCGTGAACGTGCGGCGGTAGCGCGACAGCGTCACTTCGGCGTGGCTCGCCTCCATCTCCTTGGGCACGGTCAGGACGACCTCGCCTTCGATCGAGAGCTGATCGCCCTCGACGCGCAGGTTGAGCTTGTCCTTCGGTACGCCCGGCAGGTCGGCGTACAGCGTAATGGCCGTGGCGTCCTCGACGACGTCCACCGGCGGCAGCAGTGCAGGCTCCTGACGGGCCTGGCTCGCACTTTGGCTGGTCTGGGTCACGTTGTTGCTCATCGTGATGCTCCTTGTCGGGTTCCGGTCACTGCACTTCGATGCGGCGCGGCTGCGCAGCCGCGCGCCGCTGGACGGATACGTGCAGCACGCCATCGTGGTAATCGGCGCTCACCGCGCTCGGATCGATGTCGTCGGGCAGGCTGACGACGCGGCGGAAACGCCCGTCGAAACGCTCGTTGATGTGCAGCGTGTTCTTCTCGTCGCTCTGGGGCACCGCGAGCTTGCGCTCGCCGGAGATGGTCAACACGCCGCGATCGAGGTTGACCTCGATCTTGGCCGGGTCGACGCCAGGCGCGAACGCGTAGATTTCGACCGACGCGGGCGTGCTGCCCACGTTCAACGCCGGATAGCCGCCGCGGCCGAGGCCGCGAATGCTCGGCGAATAATCGAAGACGTTCTGCATCTCGCGCTGGAGCCGATCAAGCTCGGCGAACATGTCTCGGGGAAACAGGCTTCGATAAAGCATGATCAAACCTCCTACATTGGGGTAGCGGGCACGTCCGCCGTGCCCGGGCACGTTAAAGGTAGGGACAGGCGGGCGCGGCTTCAAGGGGGACTTGAACAAGTCGGCCGCGGCCTGCATCTCGCAGTTGCGGGAGATCAAATTTCGTGGAGTTCAAGGACTACTACCAGGTACTGGGGGTACCGCGCGACGCCACGGCCGACCAGATCAAGAAGGCCTTCCGCCAGCTCGCGCGCAAGTACCACCCCGACGTCAGCAAGGAACGCGACGCCGCGGCGCGCATGAGCGAGGTCAACGAGGCCCACGCCGTGCTGTCCGACCCGGAGCGCCGCGCGGCCTACGACGCCATCGGCCAGGGCCGCCAGCAGGGTGAGCCTTTCACGCCCCCGCCGGATTGGGACGCCGGGTTCGAGTTCTCGGGCCGTGGCTTCGAGGGCATGGACGCCGGCGATTTCAGCGACTTCTTCGCCGAGCTGTTCGGCCGCATGGGCGCGCCGCGCGGGGGACGCGCCGCGACGGGCGGCGGGCCGCGCGCGGGCGGCCCGTTCCGGATGCGCGGCGAGGAGCATCACGCCAAGATCGTGCTCGACCTCGAAGACGCGTGGCGCGGCGCGACCCGCCAGCTGTCGCTGCGGAGCCCGCAGCTCGACGCCGAGGGTCGGGTGACGCTGCAGTCGCGCACGCTCGACGTGAAGATCCCGCCCGGCGTCAAGCCGGGGCAGTTGATTCGACTGGCGGGCCAAGGGGGTGCCGGACACGGCGGCGCACCGGCGGGCGACCTGTTCCTCGAAGTGCACTTCCGGGCGCATCCGCGCTTTCACGTCGAAGCGGGCAACCTCGTCGGCGAGTTGCCGGTGGCGCCGTGGGAGGCCGCGCTCGGCGCGGTCGTGCCGGTGCAGTTGCCCGACGGCTCGGCGCTGAAGGTCCGCGTGCCGGCCGGTGCCCAGGGGGGCCGCACGCTGCGCGTGCCGGGCAAGGGACTGCCGGGCAAGACACCCGGCGACCTGGAGCTGACGGTGCGCGTGGTGCTGCCGAGCGCTTTCGATCCGCGCGCGCGCAAACACTACGAACAGATGGCCGCCGAGCTTCGGGACTTCGATGCGCGCAAGGTCGCGCAGGCGCAGAGCGAGCGAGGAGAATGACGCGATGAGATCCACCGATGCGCTGATCGAGGCCGCGTTCGACGACGCCGGCCTGTCGCTCGACGAACTGTGCCGTGCGTCGGCGGTGAATCCGCAATGGCTGCACGAGCGACTCGAGGCCGGGCTGCTGCCGCGCTGCGAGGGCGAGCTCGCGAGCTGGCGATTCGATGCCGTGACGGTGCGCCGCGTACGGCGGATGCGACGCATCGAGCGCGACTTCGATGCGGTGCCGGAGCTCGCCGCGCTGGTCGCCGACCTGTTCGACGAAATCGACGCGCTGCGCGCGCGGCTGAGGCGCGCCGGGCTGGAATGAGCGGGGCGACATGCAACCGGGTCGCGTTGCAATGAACGAGCGATGGCTCGGGCGCCTCGGCGTGTTTACGCTGGCCGTCGCGCTGCTGGCTTTGCTGTGGCGACCCTGGCCGTTGGCACAGGCCGCCGGCGG
>CP070653.1:541266-543783 GCA_020354665.1 Burkholderiales bacterium | reverse complement strand
GCGACGGCTCGCCCGCCCGTTTCGGCTGCGCCCGCGCGGCCGGTGCGCCGCGCGCCCGCTGCACCATTACATGCGCAAGGCCGACCCCTTGCGCGAACGGCAACTCGCGCCAGCGTTCGTCAATGCGGCTGGGCCGTGCGCCAGGGCGGGAAGAAACGCACCACGATCGCCAGCAGCACGAAAGGCAGAAACAGGACCACGCCGGAGGCGAGCAAGCCCTCGCGGCCCAGCAACGGCGGTATATAGGCGATCAGGCCGTGCCCCGTCTTGGCGATCTCCTGCCCGCCGATGACGACGTTGTAGCGCATCATCAGCACCGACAACAGCACCAGCCACGCGCTCACGAAGACGCTCACGACCAGCGTGCGCCCACCGGCACCGCTGACGAACAGCAACGTCAGCACGATCAGCGGTATCGCCGAGCCGACGCCGAACTGCAGGATCAAGGGCACCAGCAGCGGACCGAGAAGAAACTCGACGATGATCTCGGTGCCTTCGCGCGCACGGTAGATGAGGCTCATGAACTCGACGGCCTCCAGCACCAGCGTGAACATCGTGAAGCCCCACAGCGCGTATGCCATGCCCTTCAGACACGCCAGGTCGATCGGCACCTTGCGGAACCGGCACGTGAGCACGTAGATGACGATCAGCAGCGCGGTGCCCGAGATGATCGCGGAGAACAGGAAGATCGCCGGCATCAGGTCCGACGACCACAACTCGCGCGCCTTCAGCGAGCCGAACACGAATCCGACGTAGCCGTGCAGGCCGTGCGCGGCCGGGATGCCGATCACCGCGAGCGCAAAGATCCACTTGCGGTCGTAGCGCATCGCGTTGTCCGACAGGTCGTTGGAACCGAGCGAAAGCACGCGATAGAACGTGCCCAGCGCACCCTTGGCCGTCTGTGCCTGCCGCACGATGTGCGGGCGAAAGACGAACCAGTTCTCCAGCATCAGCAGGATGACGTAGAAGCTCGCCGCGTAGCCGAAGATCGCGAATGCCGACGTCGTGTGCGGCGTGATCATCGCGTTGAACGCCCGCTCCGGGTGCCCGAGGTGCAGCAGCAGCGCCAGCGGCACGACGACCATGCAAGACAGCGCGGTCAGCAGCGCGAGGTGCGAGACCGGCCTGAACCGCTCCATGCCGAACACGTGATAGAGGCTGGAGACGGTGAACGCCCCGGCGACCAGCCCGGTCAGGTACGGGTAGACGACGATCAGCAGCGTCCACGGGACGATCGTCTCGTTGGGATACACGTAGCCGATGAACGGCGAGATGTGGACCGCTTCCATCACAGCACGTCCTTGTCGAGTCCGACGTAGAACACGTTCGGAGCGTTTCCGGATTCCGGCTTGAGCACGCGCGTACGGTTTTCCCGGATGAACCGGTTGATCACGCTGTCCTTGTCGCGGCGGTCGCCGAAGATGCGCGCGCCGACCGGGCACACCTCGACGCAAGCCGGCTGCAGCCCCTTGGTGATGCGGTGGTAGCACCAGGTGCACTTGTCGGTGACGCCCTTCTCCTGGTTGAAGTAGCGCGCCCCGTACGGGCAAGCCTGCACGCAGTACTGGCAGCCGATGCAATACTTGTGGTCGATGACGACGGCGCCGTCCTCGGTCTTGTAGGTCGCGCCCGTCGGGCACACCTGCACGCACGCCGGATGCGTGCAGTGGTTGCACAGCTTGGGCACGAAGAACGCCTTCGTGACCTTGGCGTCCTTGTAGCGGTTGGCGAAGCGGTATTGGCTCTCGGAACCCGACGCTTCGATGTTGACCGGGTGGGCCTGGCTGTCGACGTGCGGCGTTTCCTCGCCCTCGAGATACACGTAGCGTTCGACCCAGGTGCGGAAGTGGTGGGCGTCGCCTGGCACGTCGTTCTCGTGCTTGCACGCTTCGACGCAGCGCAGGCAGCCGATGCACTTGAACGCATCGACGCCGAAGGCATAGCTGTGCTGCGACCAGTCATAGCCGGGGATGGCCGGAGCGGGTGGCGACGACGCTGGGGCTGCAGCCTGCGCCGGCGCCACGGCCGCCTTACCCACCGTCGCGACGCCGGCGCCGGCAACGGCTCCGCCCAGCAGCCGCAGAAATCTGCGGCGCGCCTCGTCGCTCTTGTCACGCTGTTCGCTCATGCAAGCGCTCCTTGCCGGGGCATCCTGGGTCAAAAGCGCCGCCTCATTGCCCACGCAATCGCGAGTAGTAGCCCGCGAGCGCTGCGATGTCGGCATCCGTCAATCCCTTCGCCAACCCGGCCATCATTTCGTTCTTGCGATTGCCGTCCCGGTACGCCTTCAGTGCGGTGACGAGGTACTCCCTTTGCTGTCCTGCAAGGTTCGGCCATGCCGGATCGCTGCTGATGCCCTTGTCGCCGTGACAGCCAGCGCAGTCATCTGCGAGCCGCTTGCCCGCGGCGTCCTCGGCGGCACTGGCGGTGCCAGCGGGGGGAGGCCGCGCCTTCAGGCCCGCGTAGTGCTTGGCTAGTTCGTTGATGTCCGCGTCGCTCAATGCCTTCGCCGCCGCT
>CP070653.1:530695-541166 GCA_020354665.1 Burkholderiales bacterium | reverse complement strand
TTCGATGTCGAACAGCAACCCCTCGAGCTTGACTTCGTCGAACTCGACGTTGTCGCTTGCCAGCTGTGCCTTGACGGCTGCGTAGGCCTCGCGGCAGGCGTGTGTTCGCGCCTGCTTGCTGCGGATCTGGTAGGCCGTGCGCAGCGGCGGTTCAGCCAGCGCGGTTACGGTGGCGATGAACGTCTCGTCCTTGGCTGGCGGCGTCCACTGCCACTCGGGCTTGCCGGCATCGCGCACGAGTTCGTGGATCGCGTTGATCGCGATCTTGCTCTGCTCGTGCCCGAACACCACCGCACCGAGCATGACTTCCTCGCTCAGCTGATCGGCCTCGGACTCGACCATCAGCACGGCCGCCTCGGTACCGGCGACGACGAGGTCGAGGCGACTGTCGACCAGTTGCGCCTTGGTCGGATTGAGCACGTACTCGCCAGCGCAGTAGCCCACGCGCGCCGCGCCGATCGGGCCGTTGAACGGGATCCCGCTGACGGCCAGCGCCGCACTCGCGCCGATCATCGACGGGATGTCGGCCGGCACCTCGGGGTTGAGGCTCAGCACGTGGATGACGACCTGCACTTCATTGTAGAAACCATCGGGGAACAGCGGCCGGATCGGCCGGTCGATCAGCCGCGACGTCAGCGTCTCGAGTTCGCTCGGCCGGCCCTCACGCTTGAAGAAGCTGCCGGGGATCTTGCCGGCAGCGTAGGTCTTCTCGATGTAGTCGACGGTCAGCGGGAAGAAGTCCTGTCCCTCCTTGGCCGTCTTGGCCGCGACGACCGTGGCCAGAACGACGGTGTCGTCCATCGTCACCAACACTGCGCCGGTGGCCTGGCGCGCGATCTCGCCTGTTTCCAGCGTGACCGTGTGAGCGCCCCACGGGAAGGTCTTGCTGACTTTGTTGAACATGCTCATGTTCGCAACTCCGGTTTTTTCATGGGTGACTTCGAGGCGCACCCGGGGAACCCGAAGCGGGTACGTCGCGGCGGGATGCCATTCCAGCGGGGCACTCGCGCCCACCCCGATGGAATGACACAGCAGCGCCGCTGGCTTGCCGCTCCAAACACAGGAGGCCCGTGCATGCCGATGCGCACAGGCGTTGCCCAGTCATCGCGCAATCACTTGCGCAGGCCGAGCTTCTGGATCAGCGCGGTGTAGCGGTCGGCGTCCCGGTCTCTGAGGTAAGCCAAGAGCCGCTTGCGCTGGTTGACCAGCTTGAGAAGTCCGCGACGGCCATGGTGATCCTTCGCGTGGGTCCGGAAGTGCGGGGTCAACTCATTGATGCGCGCGGTCAATAACGCCACCTGCACTTCGGGAGAGCCGGTGTCGGACGCGCCGCGCGCGTTGTCCTTGATGATTGCGGACTTGTTGATGTCTGCGATTGCCATGTCGTCAGTTTCCTGATGGGTGGAACCGGCCGGACATGGCGCGCACCATCTGGTCGATGGCGAGGCTCTGAAAGGCTACGGTTCCTGAAATGCCACTTGCGGTCGCCAGTGAAACCGACCGGCGCCGTGCTGCCCCCTCGCACAGAAGAGAGCGCCATGAATTATACGTTCACCCCCCGATCGCCCCGGCGAGGCGCTCGACACCACGACTCAACCGCTCGGGATCGCGCGAGGCGAAGCACCAGCGCAGCCAGCCCTCCCCCTCCGGGCCGAACGCCACACCCGGTGCGAGCCCCAGGCCGACCTGCCGAACCAACCGCTGTGCAAGCGCCATCGAGTCGTTCTCGCCGTCGATCCGCAGAAAGGCATAAAGGCCGCCTCGCGCCGGCGAGACCTCGACACGCCGCAGCCGGGCGAGGTCTGAGATCAGGCGGTCACGGCAGACGCGCAGTCGCTCGACGAGTGCAGGCACCGACAGCGCCGCGCCGTGCAGCGCCGCCAGCGCCCCCCGCTGCACGAAGACCGGCGCACAGGAGGTGTTGAACTCGATCAGCTTGCCTACCGCGTCGAGCAGCGACGGCGTCGCAACGAGCCAACCGAGCCGCCAGCCGGTCATCAGGAAGCTCTTGCTGAAGCTGTGCACGACGATCAGCCGGTCGTCGGGCGCGGCGATGTCGAGGAAGCTCGGCGCACAAGGCACCTCGAACGCCACCTGTTCATAGACCTCGTCGGCGACAACCCACGTGCCGGTCCGCCGGGAGTGCTCGAGGATCGCGTGCTGTTCCTCGCGCGTCAGCATCCACCCGGTGGGGTTGTTCGGCGCATTCACCAGCAGCAAACGCGTGTGCGGCGTAACCGCCGCGAGCAACCTGTCGAGGTCGAGCCGCCACGCGCCGCCCTGCGCCTGCAATGCAATACGCCGCACACGGGCTCCCAGGATCGCCGGCTGCGCCGTCAGGTTGGGCCACACCGGAACGACTGCAGCAACCTCGTCACCCGGGTCCACGAGGAGCTGCATCGCGATCATCAGCGCGCTGACCCCGCCCGAGGTCACCGCAATGCGCTGCGCGCCGATCCGACCGTGCAGTTCACTCATGTAGCCCGCGATCGCCTCGCGCAACTCGGCCAGGCCGAGGTTGTGCGCATAGAACGTCTCGCCCTGCTCGAGCGAACGCACTGCGGCGCCGCGGACGGCGTCGGGGGTGACCTCGTCGCCCTCGCCGAACCAGAACGCGAGCACGTCGTCACGGCCGATGCCCGCATTGGCCACCTCGCGGATGCGCGAGGCCGGCAACTCGTCGATCGTCAGGCGCGGCATAGTTGATCGGGATGGTTATCTCTTAGGGGGAACAAGCAGCGCGTTGTACCCGCACCGGGCACAGCCCCGGGCGCGGCGCGCGCGACCAAGCCGGCCCGCGCGGCGGCCAGGGCTGCCCGAGGCGCAGAGCGCATTGTGCAAGGTCGCAGCAACGAACGCGGAGCACCGCCGAGCAGTCCATGCGCCGCTTTCGGCTGGGCCCTCCGCCGCGCCCCCGTGAGCCAACCGCAGCGCTCGCCACCGACACGCGGCAGTGCCGCGCGGTCGAACCCACATGCCACGGGAAGCCGTCACACGTCCGACAGCGGCCACCGCGGTCGCACCTCGAAGGTGTACTCGCGCGTCGGCTGTGCGACGCCGTGCTGCAATCGCAGTGCGGCGGCCAACGCGATCATCGCGCCGTTGTCGGTGCACAGCTCGAGTTCGGGATAGTGCACGTGGACGCCGCGCGCACCGGCGGCAGTGTCGAGTTGCCGCCGAAGTTCGGCGTTCGCGCCGACACCCCCGGAGACGACGAGGCGCGGCAGGCCGGTGATCTCGACTGCACGCAGCGCCTTGGCGCAAAGCACGTCGACGATGGCCGCCTGCGTGCTGGCGGCGAGGTCGGCCAGATCCTGGTCGCATGCCGCGCCGCTGCGCCGCTTGAGCTGGGTCAGCACCGCTGTCTTCAGCCCGGCAAAGGAAAAGTCGAGATTGCCGCTGTGCAACAGTGGCCTCGGCAATGCGAAGGCCTGCGCGTCGCCCCCCTGCGCCAGCCGGGCGAGCGCCGGCCCCCCGGGGTAGCCCAGGCCGAGCAGCTTGGCAGTCTTGTCGAAGGCTTCGCCGGCCGCATCGTCGACTGTCTCGCCGAGAAGCTCGTAGCGGCCGACCGCTTCCACCCGCATCAACTGCGTGTGTCCGCCGGAGACGAGCAGCGCGACGAACGGGAACTCGGGCGGGTCGACCGAAAGGAACGGCGATAAGAGGTGCCCCTCGAGGTGTTGCACCCCAAGCACTGGCCGGCCGACGGCGCACGCCATCGCGCAGGCGCAACCCGCGCCAACGAGCAGCGCGCCCGCCAGTCCAGGCCCGCGCGTGAAAGCGACCACGTCGATTGCACTGAGCGTTGCGCCGCCCTCGGCGAGAACGCGCTCCACCAGCGGCAGCACGCGGCGGATATGGTCGCGCGAAGCCAGCTCGGGCACGACGCCGCCGTAGGCCTCGTGCATGCGTGCCTGGCTGTGCAATGCCTGGGCAAGCAGACTCGGCGCGGCGGCGGGTGCGGCCTCGACCAGCGCCGCACCCGTCTCGTCGCACGACGTTTCGATGCCCAAAACCAACATCGAGCCAGTGTATCGATGTCACCACGGCGTCACCGCTGGCAACAGGATGTGACAGCGCCTCGTACTTTGGCTGTAACTCGAAACAACCCGGTGCAAAGCGCCCGTCAGACTGACGCCTAATGCAGGTCGCCGCTCGCATCCCCCCGGATGCCCGGCGCTCAAGCCACTCGCGGCGGGCAGCTCCAGAACGTAGAGAAAGAGGTCGTTGGCGTCATGAAAGAGTACAGACTGTCTGCTTGGCCGGAACTCTCGGCCCCGTACCACCGCACCGCCTACCGGCGCATGATCTGCGACATGTCACACCGCTACGTGTCGCTTCCGCACCTGGTTTCGGCGAGCGGCGTCGGCAAGCAGCAAGTGCGCCAGTTCATGGCGATGCTCGACGAGCGCGGCCTCTTGCTTGAGCGCGAGGCGACGCAGCCCGATTCGATCTTCGACTCGCTCAAGCCGATCGGCGGCTGGATCATGCGCACGCTGTCCGCGGAGCTGGGTCGCCGCTGAGTCCGCAACCCTATATCCTGGCTAGTGAAAAGGCCCGCTTCCGCGGGCCTTCGTGCTTTGCGGCAGCCGCGCCGCTCGCCAGCGCATTGACGCCACGAGCGCAGCCCCGGGCCTCAATGGCGTTCCTTCGCGTAGTTGATCGAGTATTTGGGGATCTCGACGACCAGGTCCTGCTGGTCGACGATCGCCTGGCAACTCAGCCGCGAATTGGCCTCGAGTCCCCAGGCGCGGTCGAGGAGGTCCTCCTCTTTCTCCTGCATCTCATTGAGCGACGCAAAGCCTTCGCGCACGATGATGTGGCAGGTGGTGCACGCGCAACTCATCTCGCAGGCGTGTTCGATCTCGACGCCGTTTTCGAGCAGTGTCTTGCAGATCGAGTCGCCCGGTCGCGCCTGGATCGTGACTCCTTCGGGGCAATACTCAGGGTGCGGCAGCACGCGGATCGCCGGCAACGTCAGACCTCCTCGACTTTGCGGCCGGCGAGCGCGGCACGGATGCCGCGATTCATGCGCCGCGCGGCAAACGCTTCGGTGCCACGTGCGAGTGCCTCGATCGCGGCATCGATCGCATGGTGGTCGTTGCCCGACGCCGCAGCCTCGACCTGCACGGCGAGCGCGACGATCGCCTTGCGCTCGCGATCCGACAGCAGGTCGCCGTCGGCGACAAGCGCCGAGCGCGTCGCCAGCGCCAGTCGCTCGGCTTCGACCCGAGATTCGCGCAATGCGCGCGTCCTCATGTCGGACTCCGCGCAGGCGAATCCTTCCTGCAGCATGCGCGCCACCTGGTCGTCAGACAGGCCGTAGCTCGGCTTGACGGTGATCGCTGCCTCGACGCCCGATGTCTGCTCGCGTGCCGCCACCGACAGCATTCCGTCCGCGTCGACCTGGAAGGTCACGCGGATTCGCGCGGCACCCGCGACCATCGGCGGGATGCCGCGCAGCTCGAAGCGCGCGAGCGAACGACAGTCGGCGACCAAGTCGCGTTCGCCCTGCACGACATGCAGCGCCATCGCCGTCTGCCCGTCCTTGAACGTCGTGAAGTCCTGCGCCTGCGCGACCGGGATGGTCGTGTTGCGCTCGATGATGCGCTCGACCAGACCACCCATCGTTTCGATGCCCAGCGACAGCGGAATGACGTCGAGCAGAAGCAGTTCGCCTTCTTTCGAATTGCCAGCCAGCGCGTTGGCCTGGATCGCGGCGCCCAGTGCCACGACCTCATCGGGGTTGAGGTTGACCAGCGGATCGCGGCCGAACAGCGCACCCACCGCCTCGCCAACCGCGGGCATCCGGGTCGCGCCGCCGACCATCACGACGCCCTGAACGTCGTCGCTGCGAACTTTCGCGTCGCGCAGGACTTTGCGCACCGCAGCGAGCGTGCGGTCGATCAGCGGTCTGGCAAGCGCCTCCAGCGTTTCGCGCCCGACCGGAACATCGATCGCCCCGCCCGCCAGCGCACAACGCAGCGTTGTGCGCGGCTGCGTCGTCAGTTCTTCCTTGGCCTGCCGGGCAGCCACGAGTACGGCGCGCTTGTCCTGGGCGCTGCGCGCCTCCCGCCCGGCCTGCGCCAGCGCCCAGTCGGCGAGCGTGCGATCCAGGTCGTCGCCGCCGAGCGCCGAGTCGCCGCCCGTGGCCACCACTTCGAACACACCCTGCGACAGACGCAGCAACGAGATGTCGAAAGTGCCGCCACCCAGGTCGTAGACCGCGTACAGGCCTTCACTGCCATTTTCGAGGCCGTATGCGATCGCCGCGGCAGTGGGCTCGTTGATCAGGCGAAGGATGTTCAGGCCGGCCAATTTCGCCGCGTCCTTGGTCGCCTGCCGCTGTGCGTCGTCGAAGTAGGCCGGCACCGTGATCACCGTGCCGAACAGATCGTCGCCGAACGTTTCCTGCGCGCGCTGCCGCAACGCAGCGAGGATCTCAGCCGAGACCTCGACTGGCGACTTCTCGCCCTCGCGCGTCGCCAGCCCGAGCATCCCGCCGGGATGATCGACGAAGTGGTAGGGCAGTTTCTCGCGCCCGGCGATGTCCGCCAGCGAACGGCCCATGAAGCGCTTGACCGAGACGATCGTGTTCTCCGGGTCCTCGGCCTGCGCAACCAGCGCGTCGAACCCGATCTGCCGTCGCCCTGCGCCGAGATAGCGCACGGCGGAAGGCAGGATCACGCGGCCTGCGTGATCGGGGAGGCACTCGGCTACGCCGTGCCTCACCGCTGCGACCAGCGAATGCGTCGTACCGAGGTCGATCCCTACCGCGATGCGGCGTTGATGCGGATCGGGGGATTGGCCGGGTTCGGAGATTTGTAGCAGCGCCATGGTTCGGTCATTGTCCCAGCGCCTCGAGGCGACGGTCGATGTCCTCGGCGAATCGCACGACGAACATAAGGGCTTGCACCTGCCGCGCGGCCGCCCGCCAGTCGGCGCGCTCGTCGATCAGCACTGCCAGTTCATCGAGCATGCTGCGGTGCCTTGTCTCGACCTCGTCGGCCAGCGCCTTGACTGCAGCCTCGTCGCCTGCGACTTCGAGCGCCTCGCGCCACTGCATCTGCTGCATCAGGAACGACGCCGGCATGGCCTGGTTGTCGCTGGCCTCCACTGGCACGCCGTTGAGCTTGCACAGATAGGCCGCGCGCTTGAGCGGGTCCTTCATTCGCTGGTAGGCCTCATTGATGCGCACCGCCCACTGCATCGCGGCCCGCTGCGCAGGTGCACCTTCGGCAGCGAAGCGATCCGGATGCGCCGCGCCCTGCAACGCCTTCCAGCGCGCATCGAGCGTCGCACGATCCAGCGCAAAGCGCGGCAACATGTCAAACAGCTCGAAATCGGTGCTCGCGAGGTTCATGCTGCCAGCCGCTTTTCGTAGAACAGGCTCAATCCGTTGTCCGGGTAACCGCCGAAGGGCCCGCGCCTCATGTAGCCAAAACGCTCGTAGACACGGAGTGCGGCCGACTGGTCGCGCCCGGTTTCGAGCAGGGATCGCGTAAAGCCCTCGGCCGCAACGATCGACTCGAGCCGCCCCAGCACCCGGCCGGCCAGGCCCCGGCCGCGGGCGTGCGGAACGACGAACATGCGCTTGATCTCGGCATACGGTGCACCGTCGGTGGCCGCCTCGGCCGGCATGCGGCGCACCGCCCCGCAACCCACCGGCTCGCCGTCCAACCAGGCCGCCAGCAGCGTCACGTCTGGTGCGCGCAGCGCCTGCACGTCGAGAATGTGGTTGTCCTCAGGCGCGTAGAGCCCGGCCAGGTAGGCATCGAGGTCCGACAGCAGTCCGGCGACGCCAGGATGATCGGGACGCTCAACGCGGATCTCGAGGTTCGACATGGCAACACAGGACGCGCCGAGATCGCGGCGGCCACCAGGGACCCCCCGGCCCGACAAGAAACTCAGACGCGAAACGACTCGCCGCAGCCGCAGCGGTCCTTCTCGCGGGGATTATTGAACTTGAAGCCCTCGTTGAGGGCTTCGCGCACGATGTCCAGCTGTGTGCCGTCGATGTACGGCAGGCTCTTCGGGTCGACCAGCACCTTGACCCCGTGTCCTTCGAACACCAGGTCCTCGGGCGCGAAGTCGTCCGCATACTCGAGCTTGTAAGCCAGACCGGAACAACCGGTGGTCTTCACGCCGAGACGCACGCCCACGCCCTTGCCGCGCCTGGCAAGGTAACGCGCAACGTGCCGAGCCGCGGCTTCCGTCAAGGTGACGGCCATGATGTCGCCCGGTTCCCCGACGTCACTGGGCCCCCTTCGCCTTGTAATCCTCGACGGCCGCCTTGATTGCGTCTTCGGCCAGGATCGAACAGTGGATCTTGACCGGCGGCAGCGCGAGCTCCTCGGCAATCCGCGTGTTCTTGATCGTCACGGCCTCGTCGAGCGTTTTGCCCTTGACCCACTCGGTGACCAGCGAGCTCGACGCGATCGCCGAGCCACAGCCGTACGTCTTGAAGCGCGCGTCCTCGATCACGCCGGTCAGCGGATTGACTTTGATCTGCAGCTTCATGACGTCGCCGCAGGCCGGGGCGCCGACCATGCCGGTACCCACCGTTTCGTCACCCTTGTCGAATGAGCCGACGTTGCGCGGGTTCTCGTAGTGTTCAATGACCTTGTCGCTGTATGCCATGGGTCTACTCCGATGCGTCGAATGCGAACGGCATCAATGAGCCGTCCACTGGATGGTGTTCAGGTCGATGCCGTCGCGATACATCTCCCACAGCGGCGAGAGCTCGCGCAGCTTGGCCACGCGGTCCTTGAGGACGCTGATCGCGTAGTCGATCTCCTCGCTGGTGGTGAAACGGCCGATCGTCATGCGCAGGCTCGAATGGGCGAGCTCGTCGCTGCGGCCCAGCGCGCGCAGCACGTAGCTCGGCTCGAGACTGGCCGAGGTGCACGCCGACCCGGAGGACACCGCAATGCCCTTGGTGCCCATGATCAGCGACTCGCCCTCGACGAAATTGAAGCTCATGTTGACGTTGTGCGGCACGCGCTTATCGGGGTGGCCGTTCAGGAAGACCTGCTCGATGTCCGACAAGCCACGAACCAGCCGCTGGTGGAGCATGCGGATGCGTTCGTTTTCCGTGCCCATCTCCTCGCGCGCAATGCGGAACGCCTCTCCCATGCCCACGATCTGATGTGTCGGCAGCGTGCCGGAGCGCAATCCGCGCTCGTGCCCGCCGCCGTGCATCTGCGGCTCGATCCGCACGCGCGGCTTGCGCCGCACGTACAGGGCGCCAATGCCCTTGGGGCCGTAGGTCTTGTGCGACGCCAGGCTCATCAGGTCAACCGGCAGCGTCCTCAGGTCGATCGTCACCTTCCCGGTAGCCTGCGCCGCATCGACGTGGAAGATGACGCCGCGCTCGCGGCAGATCGCACCGATCGCGGCGACGTCCTGGATCACGCCGATTTCGTTGTTGACCAGCATCACCGACGCAAGGATGGTGTCGGGCCGCAGCGCGGCCTTGAAGGCCTCGAGGTCGAGCAGGCCATCGGGCTGCACGTCGAGGTAGGTTGCCTCGAAGCCCTGGCGCTCGAGCTCGCGCACGCTGTCGAGCACGGCCTTGTGCTCGGTCTTGACGGTGATGATGTGTTTGCCGCGGGTCTTGTAGAAGTGCGCGGCGCCCTTGAGCGCCAGGTTGTCACTCTCGGTGGCGCCGGATGTCCACACAATCTCGCGCGGATCCGCACCGACCAGTTCGGCCACCTGTTCACGCGCTTTCTCCACGGCCGCCTCGGCCTCCCAGCCCCAGGCGTGGCTGCGCGAAGCGGGATTGCCGAAGTGGTCGCGCAGCCAGGGAATCATCGCGTCCACCACACGCGGGTCCACCGGCGTGGTGGCGCCGTAGTCCATGTAGATCGGGAAGTGGGGGGTCATCGCCATCTCGCAGGGGAACCTCAAACGTCGCCGGGCCGGCGGGGTCGCAGCCTTTACTTGGAAAACGCGCTGCCCAGCGCAAACACGGAATTCGGTGCCGTGACCTTGATCGGTTTGACCACCGGCGTGCTGGAAATCGCCCGCTTGACGGGCGCTTCCTCGATCGAAATACCCTTGGCCAACTGCTCCTCGACCAGCTTGCGAAGAGAGATCGAATCGAGGTACTCGATCATCCGGGTGTTCAGGCTGGCCCACAGGTCGTGGGTCATGCAGCGCCCGGTGTCGTCACCCATGCAGTTCTCCTTGCCGCCGCAGCCGGTGGCGTCGATCGGCTCGTCGACCGCAAGGATGATGTCGGCGACCGTGATCTCCTCGGCCTTGCGGCCGAGCGAATAGCCGCCGCCCGGGCCGCGCGTGCTCTCGACGAGCTCGTGCCGGCGCAGCTTGCCGAACAGCTGCTCCAGATACGAAAGTGAGATCTGTTGGCGCGCGCTGATCGCAGCCAGTGCCACGGGCCCGGTGTGCTCGCGAAGTGCCAGGTCGATCATCGCGGTGACCGCAAAGCGGCCTTTGGTGGTCAGAC
>CP070653.1:526239-530595 GCA_020354665.1 Burkholderiales bacterium | reverse complement strand
CGCCATGCAGTAGGCCCAGGCATGCGCGACCGTCGAGTCGCCCGAGATGCGTCCGGCCATGCGGTGCGCCTGCAACGGCGCGAGCTCGGTGAAGCGCCGCTCGATGCCCTTGTGCACGTAACCCAGGCGCTGCTCGAGCCGCAGCACCTTCTCGCCGACGACCGAGAAGCGGAAGTGGCCGGGCTCGATGATGCCGGCGTGCACCGGCCCGACCGCGATCTCGTGCACGCCGTCGCCTTCGACGGCGACGAACGGATAGTCGGCGGGCAGCGGGTGCGTGGCGGCAGGCCCAGGCAGCGTGTCGCGGCGCAGCGGCCGCAGACCTGCGGGCCACACACCGTGATCCAGCCACGGCCGCGCATCGCGCGCGCCGTCGAAGCGCACGCCGAGCAGGTCGGTCGTGGCGCGCTGCATCCGTGCCGCCGACGGGAACACGCTGGCGAGATCGGGCGCCGCTTGATCCGGGCCGACGGGTGGCAGCTCGAGCCACCGCAGCCCCTCGCGCAACGCGTACGCTGCGCAGACGACGAGTTGCGCGCCCGCGGCGCCCTCGCTGCGGTCGACGCCCCACAGCGCGATGAGCCGTCCGCCGGCCTCGCGCACCGCCTGCGCAGTGCGGGTCCACTGCGTTGCCGGCACCTGCGCGCGCGCGATTGGCAGCGGCGCCGACAGTGGCGCGGCGTCGATGTCGAGGCCCGCTACGCGCACGGCGTCAACCCCCGATCATCCGCGCCGCCTCGCGATACCACGCGTCGAGCGCCGGTGGGATGTACAGGCCGAGCAGCAGGCCGAGCGCCAGGTGGACGAACACCGGAATCAGCGCGGGCGGGTGGGCGAGCCGCTTGAGCTGCGTGTCGCCGAACACCATCGGCTGCACGCGGCTGAACACCGACGCGAACGCGACGCCGAGCGCGACCAGCAGCAGCGGCGTCGCCCACGGTTGTTCGCGCATCGCCGTCGTGATGATCAGGAATTCGCTCGCGAACACGCCGAACGGCGGCATGCCGAGGATCGCCAGCGAACCGAGCATCAGGCCCCACGCGACGGTCGGGCTGATCGTGATCAGGCCGCGGATCTCGCTCATCACCTGGGTGCCGGCCTTCTGCGCCGCATGCCCGACCGCGAAGAAGATGGCGGACTTCACGAGCGAGTGCACCGTCATGTGCAGCAGGCCGGCGAAGGTCGCGACCGGACCGCCCAAGCCGAAGGCGAAGGTCATCAACCCCATGTGCTCGATCGACGAGTACGCGAACATCCGCTTCACGTCGCGCTGCCGCGACAGCAGGAACGCCGCCGCGACCACCGACGCGAGGCCGAAGCCCATCAGCATGCGCCCGGTCAGCACGCTGCCGTGCAGCGCACCGTCGGTGAGTACCTTGAAGCGCAGCACCGCGTATAGCGCGACGTTGAGCAGCAGGCCCGACAGCACCGCCGACACCGGGGTCGGGCCCTCGGCGTGCGCGTCGGGCAGCCAGTTGTGTACGGGGACCAGGCCCACCTTGGTGCCGTAGCCGATGAACAGGAACGCGAACGCGATCGCGATGATGCGCGGGTCGAGCTGGGCCTTGGCGGCGTCGAGGTGGCTCCACAGCAGCGCACCGCCTTCGGTGGCGATCACCGGCTCGGCCGCCATGTACAGCAGCACCGTGCCGAACAGCGCCTGCGCGATGCCCACGCCGCACAGGATGAAGTACTTCCACGCGGCCTCGAGGCTGGCCGCGGTGCGGTAGACGCTGACCAGCAGCACGGTGGCCAGCGTCGCGCCTTCCATCGCGACCCACAGGATGCCCATGTTGTTGGTCGTCAGCGCCAGCAGCATCGTGAAGCTGAACACCTGGTACATGCTGTGGTACAGGCGCAGCCGCGGCGGCGTCATCTTGCCGTGGTCGCGTTCGACGCGCATGTACGGCCCCGAGAAGATCGCGGTGGTCAAGCCGACGAAGGCCGTCAGCGCGACGAGGAAGACGTTGAGCGCGTCGATGTAGAACGCCTCTTGCCAGAACAGCTGCGGTCCGTCGGTGATCACGCCGGCCGTCAGCACGCAGGCGGCGACGAAGGTGGCGAGGCTGAAGCCCACGTTGACCTCCATCGCCGCGTTGCGATGGCCGATCAGCCCCAGCACCGCCCCGCCGACCAGCGGAATGCCCAGCAGCAGCACGACGATGCTCACCGCTATTCCTCCTTCAGCCGCTCGAGGTGACGGATGTCCAGGCTGTCGAACTGCTCGCGGATCTGGAACATGAACACGCCCAGAATCAGCGCCCCGATCAGCACGTCCAGCCCGATGCCGAGCTCGACCACCATCGGCATGCCGTAGGTGGCCGCGGTGGCCTCGAAGAACAGCCCGTTCTCCTTCGCGAGGAAGCCGATCACCTGCGGGATCGCCTTCGCGCGCGTGATCATCATCAGGAACGACAGCAGCACGCTGGCGAGCGCGATGCCCAGCGTGCCGCGCGCCACCGACGCCGACAGCCGCGCGATCGGCGCGCCGAGGTGGAACGCGAAGATCACCAGCGCGATGCCGATCAGCATCGTGGTCGGGATGTTGATCAGCGGTTCGACATCCCAGCGCACGTCGAGCCGCTCGATCACGCGGTGCAGCAGCAGCGGGATCAGCACCACCTTGAGCAGCAGCGTCAGACCCGCCGACAGGTACAGGTGCGGCTGGCCCGTCACGTAGCCGACCACGCCGGTGGCGAGCACCAGCGCGACGCCCTGCATCGTGTACAGGCGGATCAGCGACAGGATGCGGCGCTGCGAGAGCATCGCGAAGGCCAGCAGCAGCAGCAGCGCGCCGAGCAGGTTGACGAACTGGATGAACAGCGGGTTCATGTCAGGGGGCGAGCAGGATGTGCACGAGCATGCCGATCACCGCGAGCAGGAACGCGGTGGCCAGGAATTCGGGCACGCGGAAGATGCGCATCTTCGCGCTCAGGGTTTCGAGCAAGGCGAGCGCGGCGCCGCCGAGCGCGAGCTTGGCGAACAGCACCGGCAGCGCCCACAGCAGCGCCACCGGCGCACTGGCTTCGGCGACGCCCCACGGGAAGAACAGCGCCAGTCCGATGCACGAGTAGGCGAACAGCTTCAGGCTCGCGGCCCACTCGATCAGTGCGAGGTGGCGGCCGGAGTACTCGAGGATCAGCGCCTCGTGGATCATCGTCAGCTCCAGGTGCGTGGCCGGGTTGTCGACCGGCACGCGCGCGTTCTCGGCCAGCGAGACCATCGTGAACGCGACGCCGCCGAAGGCGAGCGCGGGGTAGATCGCCAGCTCGCGGTGGGCCAGTGTCTCGACCATCGTCGCGAGCGAAGTCGATCCCGAGATCAGCGAGGTCGAGAACAGCACCATCAGCAGCGCCGGCTCGGCCAGGAAGCCGATCAGCATCTCGCGCCGTGCGCCGAGCGTGCCGAACGCGGTGCCGATGTCGATCGCGGCGAGCGAGATGAAGACGCGCGCCAGCGCGAACAGTCCGACCAGCGCGATCGCGTCGGCCGCCTGCGACAACGGCAGGTCGGTCGACAGGGTCGGCACGATCGATGCGGCGAGCACCATGCAGCCGAACACGAGGTACGGCGCAACGCGGAAGATCGCCGAGGCCTGATCCGCGACGACCGACTCCTTGTTGAACAGCTTGTGCAGCATGCGGTAGGGCTGCAGCACGCTCGGCGCGGACTTGTTCTGCAGCCAGGCGCGGCACTGGTTGACCCAGCCGAGCAGCAGCGGCGCGAGCAGCAGCGCCGAGGTGATCTCGAGCAGCTGGGAGAGCAGGCCCGACCAGGTCATCGCGTCGCCTCGACGCCGCGCTGCGCCGCACGCCGTCTCATCGCCCGACCGCCCACAGCATCGTGATCAGCGTCAGGAAGCTGAACAGCAGGTAGACCGCGATGCGGCCCTGCTGCAGCAGGCCGACGAGCCGCGCCAGCCGCTCGACCGCGCTCGCGATCGGGCGGTACAGCCAGTGCCAGAAGGGGTCGTCGACGCTCACGCGATAGCGCGGCCGCTCGTCGAACGGCGTCGGCAGTTCGCGCTGCATCCGGAAGAACGGCTCGAAGATCTGCCGGATCGGCTGGCCGAAGCCTTCCGCCGTGTCCTGCATGCGCGGCGTGCCCCACGGAAAGCCGCACGCCCACGGGATCGAGCGGCGCACGCGGCCGTGGTAGAGCCGGCGCACCAGCAGCCATGCCAGCAGCCAGCTCGCCGCGATGCCGAGCAGGAAGATCACCGGCCCGTAGGCGGCGCGATCGGGGCTGGTCGGCGCCAGCAGCCAGCCGTGCGCGCGCACCGTCTCGGCCAGTCCGTGATCGACGAGCCGGCGCGTGACCGGGTCGATCAGCTCGATCACCTGTTGTGGCAGCAGG
>CP070653.1:518814-526139 GCA_020354665.1 Burkholderiales bacterium | reverse complement strand
CTTCATTGACAGTGCGCTGCGCAAGGTCGAGCAGGCGCGGCGGCTGATCGAGCGAAGCGGGCGAGAGATCCGGCTGGAGGTCGACGGCGGGATCAAGGTCGACAACATTGCTCGGGTGGCTGCGGCGGGGGCTGACACGTTCGTGGCGGGCAGTGCGATCTTCGGGCAGCGCGACTACAAGGCGGTGATCGATGCCATGCGCGCGGAGCTCGCGGCGTGAGCCGCGGAAGAGGCAGCACCGAAGCGCGACGGCTCGGCACGTGCAGCGCACGGGTGCTGCGATGTTTCGGCTTTGCTGTGCAGCTGCGCAGGCACGGTCGCTGCGCCGAAACCCCATGGCATGGGGATCGCAGCGAGCGAACGCGGCGGGGCGCCGACGGCACGCTGGCTGAGGGACGATGGTTTCACGGAGGCGCCCCGTGAGCGCACACGAAGACGCTGGTGCTTGGGCGCGTGCCTGGCAACAGGCCGCTGCAGTCCTCGCGCACGACGCCGTGCCGGCCGAGCCGGGACCGCTTGCGGGCCTGCGCATCCTGGATCTGTCGCGCCTGCTGCCCGGGCCGATGGCCACGCGCCATCTCGCCGATCTCGGTGCCGAGGTGCTGAAGGTCGAGCCGCCGCAGCCAGACGGTGCGCCGGGCGATGACGCAGCCCGCATGGGTGCGCTCGCGAGTGACGGCTTCTCGTACTTCTACCGCGTCGTCAACCACGGCAAGCGCCGAGTCACGATCGATCTGAAGAGGCCCGAAGGGCTGGCGCAGCTGCGGGCGCTGGTGGTCGAAGCGCACGCCCTCGTCGAAGGCTTTCGTCCTGGCGTCATGGAGCGGCTGGGATTGCGCTACGACGCGCTCGCCGCGATCAATCCGCGCCTCACGCTGACCAGCATCAGCGGCTACGGCCAGGACGGCCCGATGCGGGGCGTGGCCGGACACGACATCAACTACCTCGCGCTCGCCGGCCTGGTCGACCAGACGCGCGCGGCCAGCGGGGATCCTGCGATCTGCCACTTGCAGATTGCCGATCTGCTCGGCGGTGCGCAGAGCGCGGCAATCGGCACGCTGGCCGGCATCGTCGGTGCTCTGCTCGGCGGACGCGGGCGCTGGGTCGACGTGTCGATGACTGACGCGGTGCGCCAGCACCTCGTCACTGCCGGGGCGGACATGCTCGCTGCTGGCCGCAACACCGAACCGGGCACATCACTGCTCGACGGTGGCGTGCCCTGCTACAACCTCTATCGAACGCGCGACGGCCGCTGGATGGCGGTCGGCGCGCTCGAATTGAAGTTCTGGCGCGCGCTGTGCGACGCGCTCGAGCGGTCCGAGTGGCGCGACCGGCACTGGAGCCTCGGCGAGGCGCCCGGCAGCGCCCGGGCGCGCGAGTGCATCAACGAAGTCGCGGCGGTTTTTGCGGGACGCGACCAGGCCCAGTGGGTGCGGCTTTTCGCGAGCCACGACTGTTGCGTGACACCGGTGCTCGATGCGTACACCGCGTTGTTCGGCACGTCGTCCGGCGTGACCGTCGACGCGGCGCTGCAGCGTCTGACCCGCCCGGCGCTGACCGTCCGCGGGCCGGCGGGCGTGCGATAAACTCAAACCGCATGTTCACGTCGCGCAAGCAGACCATGGTGTCGCACGACCGGGGGGCCTGGCCCTGGCGTCGTCGGCCGGCGCACACCTGAAGCTTGTCGTCGCCCACCGCCTGCTCAGGGCAGGTCACCGGCGACCCTCCCCTTGAGACGTCGTGGCGGTCCGCCGCCTACGCGCACCGCCGGGCCAGGAGGGCCTTCAACGTGATCACCGAACTCGAATTCAAGAGCCTCGCTGCGGACGGGTACAACCGCATTCCGCTGATTGCCGAGGCCTTCGCCGACCTCGAAACACCGCTGTCGCTGTACCTCAAGCTCGCCGGCGGCCACAAGCACAGCTTCCTGCTCGAATCGGTGGTCGGCGGTGAACGCTTCGGGCGCTATTCGTTCATCGGGTTGCCGGCGCGCACGCTGGTGCGCGCGACCGGATCCAAGAGCGAGGTTGTCGCCGACGGCGAGGTCATCGAGACCAACGACGGCAATCCGCTGGACTTCATCGATGCTTACCAGCGGCGCTTCAAGGTTGCGCTGCGGCCTGGCCTGCCACGCTTCTGCGGCGGTCTGGCAGGCTACTTCGGCTACGACACGGTACGCCTCATCGAACCCCGGCTCGCCCAGGTCACGAAGTCGGGCGGGCTCGGCACGCCGGATCTCCTGCTGCTCCATTGCGAGGAACTGGGCGTCATCGACAACCTGTCCGGCCGGCTGTATCTGATCGTCTACGCCGATCCGTCCCAGCCCGAGGCGTACTTCCGCGGCAAGCGGCGACTGGCCGAGCTCACCGACAAGCTGCGGTTCTCGGTCAGCGCCCCGGCGGTCAGGCGCAGCACCGAACATCCGGTACAGCGCGAGTTCGCGAAGGACAAGTTCATCGGCGCGGTGCTGCGCTCGAAGGAGTACATCGCCGCCGGCGACATGATGCAGGTACAGATTGGCCAGCGCCTGTCCAAGCGCTACGTCGAGTCGCCGCTGAGCCTGTACCGCGCGCTGCGCTCGCTCAATCCGTCGCCGTACATGTATTTCTACGACATGGGCGATTTCCAGATCGTGGGCGCGTCGCCGGAGATCCTGGTGCGGCACGAACACAGCACGGATGGCGACAAGGTGACGATCCGTCCGCTGGCGGGTACCCGGCCGCGCGGCGCAACACCCGACCAGGACGGGGCGCTCGAGGCGGAGCTGAAGGCCGACCCGAAGGAGCGTGCCGAGCACCTGATGCTGATCGACCTCGCGCGCAACGACATCGGCCGCATTGCGAAGACCGGCTCAGTGCGGGTGACCGAAGCGTTCGTCGTCGAGCGCTACTCGCACGTGATGCACATTGTCAGCAACGTCGAAGGCCTGCTCAAGGACGGCCTCTCGAACCTCGACGTGCTGCGCGCCACGTTCCCGGCCGGGACGCTGACCGGCGCGCCGAAGATCCGTGCGATGGAGATCATCGACGAGCTCGAGCCGGTGCAGCGCGGCATCTACGGCGGGGCCTGCGGCTACCTGAGCTACGCCGGCGACATGGATCTCGCGATCGCGATCCGCACCGGCATCGTCAAGGACCAGACGCTGTACGTGCAGGCGGCCGCAGGGGTGGTGGCCGACTCGGTGCCCGAGCTCGAGTGGAAGGAGACGGAAGCCAAGGCGCGCGCGCTGCTGCGTGCCGCCGAGCTGGTCGAGGAAGGCTTCTGAAGGGGTCGACGATGCTGCTGATGATCGACAACTACGACTCCTTCACCTACAACCTGGTGCAGTACTTCGGCGAGCTGGGCGAGGACGTCCGCGTGTTCCGCAACGACGCGATCACCCTCGAGGGCATCAGCGAACTCAAGCCCCAGCAGCTCGTGCTGTCGCCGGGCCCGTGCTCGCCGGCCGAAGCGGGCATCTGCGTGCCGGCGATCAAGCACTTCGCCGGCAAGCTGCCGATCCTCGGCGTGTGTCTCGGTCACCAGAGCATCGGCGCGGCATTCGGCGGCCGCATCATCCGGGCCCAGATGCAGATGCATGGCAAGACCAGCGTGATCACGACCGACGGCCAGGGCGTATACCGCGACCTGCCGAAGCACTTCATGGTGGTGCGCTATCACTCGCTGGCGATCGAACGCGACACCCTGCCGGGGGAGCTCGACGTCACCTCGACCAGTGAGGACGGCGAGATCATGGGGGTCCGTCACCGCGAACTGGCTGCTACGACCACTCCATTGGAAGGTGTGCAGTTCCACCCCGAATCGATCCTGACTGAGCACGGCCACGCGATGCTCGGCAATTTCCTGCAGCTGAGCCGGAGCCATCGGACATGAGCATCGTCGATCTGCGCAGCGACACCGTGACCCGGCCGACCGCGGCGATGCGCGAGGCGATGGCGCGCGCCGACGTCGGTGACGACGTGTTCGGCGATGACCCGACGGTCAACGCGCTGCAGGACCGCATTGCCGCGATGCTCAGCAAGGAGGCCGGGCTCTTCGTGAGCAGCGGCACGCAGGGCAACCTGTGCGCGCTGATGAGTCACTGCGGCCGCGGCGAAGAAGCGATCGTCGGCCAGTTCGCGCACACCTACCGCTACGAGGCGGGCGGTGCGGCGGTGTTGGGCAGCATTCAGCCGCAGCCGCTGCCGCAACAGCCCGACGGCACGCTGCTGCTGGCCGACATCGAAGCGGCGATCAAGCCCGACGACGAGCACTTCGCGCGCACGCGGCTGCTTTGCCTCGAGAACACCTGGAACGGCAAAGTGCTGCCGCAGGCCTACCTGGACGAGGCGACGGCGCTGGCGCAGCGGCGGGGGCTCGCCACGCATCTGGACGGCGCGCGCCTGTTCAACGCGGCAGTGGCGAGCGCAACGCCGCCGCACGTGATCGCGCGCGGCTTCGACAGCGTCTCGGTGTGCTTCAGCAAGGGGTTGGGCGCCCCCGTCGGCTCCGCCTTGGTGGGGCCGCGGGAATTCATCGCACGGGCGCGGCGCGTGCGCAAGATGCTCGGCGGCGGTATGCGGCAAGTCGGTCTGCTGGCCGCTGCGGCCGCCCATGCACTCGATCATCATGTCGACCGGCTCGCCCAGGATCACGCCCTGGCCCGACGTCTGGCCGACGGGCTCACACGCATCCCGGGCGTGCGTGTCGTCCCACCCGATACGAACATCGTCTTTGCGAACCTCGAGGATGGACGCACGCAAGCGCTGCTCAGGCACCTCGAGCGTCGGGGCGTGCTGGCAACCGGCCTGATCGGGCTGCGTTTCGTGACGCACCTGGATGTCGATGCTGCGGGTATCGATCGCACGGTGGCCGCGGTCGCGGAGTTCATGTCCGCGTGACGACGGCCCGCTCGGTGCATGGCCCCAGCGCTTGGCGCGCCGCGCCGGGGTCGGACGCGATGCGCGTCGAGGATCGTGAAAGCACCTGCGCGGGCGGGGACGACGAGGTGACCGCAGCGTTCGAACTTCTACACTTGCCAGCGACACTGGAGGCCAGGCCATGACCATCACCAACACCGAGGCGCTGACACGCACGATCGAACACCGCGAGATCTTCCATGACGAGATGCTCGCGCTGATGCGCCGGATCATGAGCGGCGAGATGTCACCGGTCATGATTGCTGCGCTGCTGATCGGCCTGCGCGTCAAGAAGGAGACGATCGGCGAGATCACGGCGGCCGCGCAGGTGATGCGCGAGTTCTCGACCAAGGTGCACGTGGCCGACCGCTCTCACCTCGTGGACATCGTCGGCACCGGCGGCGACAGCTCCCACACGTTCAACATCTCGACCTGCTCGATGTTCGTCGCCGCGGCGTGCGGCGCGCGCGTCAGCAAGCACGGCAACCGCAGCGTATCGAGCAAGTCGGGCAGCGCCGACGTGCTCGAAGCGCTCGGCGCCAACATCATGCTGTCGCCGCAGGCGATCTCGCGATGCATCGAGCAGACCGGCATCGGGTTCATGTTCGCGCCCAACCACCACCCGGCGATGAAGAACGTCGCCCCGGTCCGCAAGGAGCTGGGCGTGCGAACGATCTTCAACATCCTGGGCCCGCTGACCAATCCGGCCGACGCACCGAACATCCTGATGGGTGTTTTCCACCCCGACCTGGTGGGCATCCAGGTGCGCGCGCTGCAGCGCCTGGGCGTCGAACACGCAGTGGTGGTTTACGGCCGCGACGGCATGGACGAAGTCTCGCTCGGCGCGGCGACGATGGTGGGCGAATACAAGGACGGCGGACTTCACGAGTACGAGATCCACCCCGAGGATTTCGGCCTGCCGATGGCCAGCAACCGGGCGTTCAAGGTCGACACGCCCGAGCAGAGCAAGGTGCTGTTGCGAAGCGTGCTCGACGACGAGGCGGGTCCGGCGCGCGACATCGTGATCTTCAACGCCGGCGTCGCGCTGTACGCTGCCAACATCGCGTCGACGATTGCCGACGGCGTGGCGCAGGCGCGCGAGGCGTTGGCATCGGGCAAGGCGCTGGCGAAGATGATTCAATTCGTCGCCGCAACGCAGGCGTTGGCGGGATGACGGGCGAGGCCACAGCCGCGACGAACGACATCCTGCGCAGGATCGTCGCGACCAAGGGCGAAGAAGTCGCTGCGGCACGCGCTTCGCGCGACCTGGCATCGCTGCGGCGCGAGGCCGAGGGACGGCGCGACCTGCGGGACTTCGTCGGCGCGCTTCGCTCGCGCATCGCCGCCGGCCATGCCGCAGTGATCGCGGAGATCAAGAAAGCCAGCCCGAGCCGAGGCGTGCTGCGCGAAACGTATGTGCCGGCCGAGATCGCGGCGAGCTACCAAGACCACGGCGCCGCCTGCCTGAGCGTGCTGACCGACGAGCACTACTTTCAAGGTGCGCTTTCGCACCTGCAGCAGGCGCGCGGCGCCTGCGCGCTTCCCGTGCTGCGCAAGGATTTCGTGATCGACGAGTACCAGGTCTTCGAGTCGCGTGCCGCCGGTGCCGACTGCGTCCTGCTGATCGTCGCGTGTCTGGACGACGCGCGGATGGCAGACCTCGAGGCCTGCGCCCATGCGCTGGGCATGGCGGTGCTGGTCGAGGTGCACGACCGAGCGGAGCTCACGCGTGCACTGAAGCTGCGTACCCCGCTGATCGGCATCAACAACCGTGACCTGCGTACGTTCGAGGTCAGGCTCGAGACCACGCTCGGCCTGCGGCCCGACGTGCCGGCGGGTCGGCTGCTCGTTACCGAGTCGGGCATCCTCGGCCGTGCCGACGTGCAGCGGATGCGAGAAGCCGGCGTGCATGCCTTCCTTGTCGGCGAGGCGTTCATGCGCGCGGGTGATCCTGGCCTCGCGCTCGTCGATTTGTTTGCGTGAGCTGGCTGTGTTCGCCGCTTGCGGCGGCGTTCGACGCGGTCCAGCCGGATTGGATGCCCGCCGTCTCACGGTGGCGGACCAGCTCGGCCGGCCGCAACCTCGAGCGCTTCGTCGAGGCGCGCTTGGCCGAGGGGGCGGTGATCTACCCGGCGCGGCCGCTGCGGGCGCTCGAGGTGACATCGCTTCGCGACGCGAAGGTCGTGATCCTCGGCCAGGACCCCTACCATGGCCCGGGTCAAGCCGAGGGGCTCGCCTTCTCGGTACCTCCCGGCGTGGTCCCGCCACCGAGTCTGCGCAACATCTTCCGCGAGCTCGCCCGCGACTTGTCGCTGGCCCGTCCGTCGAGTGGCCATCTGGGTCCGTGGGCCGCGCGGGGGGTGCTGCTCCTCAACGCGACGCTGACCGTCGAAGCCGGTTGTCCCGGCGCCCATGCAGGACGAGGTT
>CP070653.1:515703-518714 GCA_020354665.1 Burkholderiales bacterium | reverse complement strand
GGCCGCCGCGCTCGAATTCGTCAAGCCCGCGCCGGACAGTCCCGAGTTGCGCTACCTGCTCGCGCGCCGCGAGGTGCTGGGCGGATTCGTTCCGGCACGACGCGCGCAGGCGCCGAGCGTGGCCGTCCCGCCGGTCGAGCGCTATGCGGATTTCGCAGTCCAGGCGGCCGGCAAGGTGATGAGCACGACGATGGCGTTCGTGCGCATGCTGACCGGCCTGCTCAAGGACGACGCGCTCGGGCCGCGCGTGGTCCCGATCGTCGCCGACGAGGCACGCACCTTCGGCATGGCCAATCTGTTCAAGCAGGTCGGCATCTATTCCAGTGCCGGCCAGCGCTACGAGCCGGAGGACATCGGATCGCTGATGAGCTACCGCGAAGCGACCGACGGCCAGATCCTCGAGGAAGGCATCAGCGAAGCCGGCGCGATCAGCAGCTGGACCGCCGCAGCCACCAGCTATTCGGTGCACGGCGAGCCGATGCTGCCGTTCTACATCTACTACTCGATGTTCGGCTTCCAGCGTGTCGGCGACCTGATCTGGGCGGCTGCCGACCAGCGTGCGCGCGGATTCCTGCTCGGCGCGACGGCCGGTCGCACGACGCTCGGCGGTGAGGGCCTGCAGCACCAGGACGGCTCGATCCTGGTGCAGGCGGCGATGGTGCCGAACTGCCGTGCCTACGATCCGGTCTTTGCCGGCGAGCTGGCGGTGATCCTCGATCACGGCATGCGCTGCATGCTGCAGGAGCGTGAGGACGTCTTCTACTACGTCACGCTGATGAACGAGAACTACGCGCAGCCTTCGCTGCCGGCGGGCAGTGAAGGCGACGTCGTCAAGGGCCTGTACCGTTTCGCCGAGCATCGCGCGCCGCGCAGCCGGCGCCGCGTGCGCTTGCTGGGATCAGGCACGATCCTGCGCGAAGTCATCGCCGCGGCCGAACTGCTGGCGCGCGACTGGTCGATCGACGCCGAAGTCTGGAGCGCGACCAGCTTCAGCGAGTTGGAGCGCGACGCACGGGAGGTCAAGCGGTGGAACCGACTGCACCCGACGCAGGCGCCGCGCGAGAGCCATCTCGACCGTTGCCTGCACGGCGCCGAGCCGATCGTTGCGGCGACCGACTACGTGCGCGCCTGGCCGCAGCTCATCGCGAACCATCTGCGTGCGCCGTTTGTGGCACTGGGCACCGACGGATTCGGGCGCAGCGACACGCGTGCTGCACTGCGGGGTTTCTTCGAGGTCGACCGCGGTCAGATCGTGCTTGCAGCGTTGACCGCGCTGCGCGAACAGGGCCGCGTCGACACGGCGACCTGTGACCGCGCCATCGCAAGCTACGGCATCGCAACTGAGCGCACGCCACCCTGGCTGCGCTGAGCGGCGTCACTCCCAGGTTCGCGGTGTGAGGGCGTCTGGGTCGCGTGGCGCTCACCCGGACCTGCCTGCGGGCACGGCCGAAGCCAGGCGATGCACGGCCCTGCGCTGATCGGGTCGCAACCCACTGGAATTGCCGATTACAGCGCCTGTCGCTAGGATGTTTGCAGCTCAACGAGGGGTGGGGGTTCTGCTTGTGGCAAGCACCGACCTCAGGCGTCGCTTAGCGGCGATCCTTGCGGCAGACGCCGCGGACTACTCCCGCCTCATGGGCGCGGACGAAGTCGCCACCGTCAGGGACCTCGATGCCGCGCGCGCGATCTTCAGGACCGCGATTGAAGCGCACCAGGGTCGCGTCGTCGACACCGCGGGCGACTCGATACTGGCCGTCCTCGAGACCGCGGCCGGTGCGGTCGACGCCGCTCTGGCGATCCAGAAAGCCCTGGCCTTGGCGAGCGCCGCGAGTCCTGCAGACCACAAGCTGCGATTTCGCGTCGGCATTCACCTAGGGGACATTATTGAGAAGCCCGACGGCACCGTGTACGGCGATGGAGTGAACATCGCGGCGCGGCTGCAGGCGCTCGCAGAACCCGGCGGAATTACCGTATCTGAGTCGATTCGTGCGGCAGTCCAAGGCAAGGTGCGCGCGGGGTTCGAGGACCGAGGCGAGCAGTCGGTCAAGAACATCCCCGAGCCAATCCACGCGTATCGAGTGCTCGCGGATGGGGTGCCGGTCGGCCGGCGCCGGTCGATTCCGAAGACCAGCCACGGATGGCCGGTCGGCCGGCGCGTCGCCACGACCGTGGTTGCCGCCTGCATCTTGCTGGCTGCCGGAGCGCTGGTCTGGCTCCGGCCTTGGCAGCACGCCGAAGTGGCCGGACTCGACGCCCACCGCGTCGCGGTCCTGCCGTTTACCAACATCAGCCCCGACCCGGAGGATGCGTATTTCGCCGATGGCGTTACCGAGGAGCTGATCTCGCGGATTTCCAGAATTGGCGAGCTCAGCGTCATCGCGCGGACCTCGGTCATGCAGTACAAGGACACTGACAAACGCATTGACGCGATTGGTCGCGAACTCGCGGTCGGAACGATTCTGGAAGGCAGTGTCAGGAAGGCGGGTGATCGATTGCGGATCACGGCCCAGCTCATTGACGTGGGCAGCCAGGCTCACCTCTGGTCCCAGGACTATGACCGCGATCTCGGGGACATCTTTGCCATCCAGTCGGAGATTGCCGACAAGGTCGCGGATGCCTTGAAAGTCACGTTAGTTGGTGGGGGAGCGGGCTCGTCGGGCCGACCCCAAGCGGGAAACCTCGAGGTCTATTCCCTGTACCTGAAGGGCCGCTATTTCTTCAATCAGGGGACGAAGGAGGGTCTCGAGAAAGCGCAGCAGTACTTCGAGAAGGCGCTTGCGGCTGACCGCGACTACGCCCCGGCCTACGCCGGCCTCGCGCTCGTCTTTGGTGACTTGACCTGGAAGGCCTTCCTGCCGCCCGCAGAGACTTACCCGAAGGCCAAGGCGATGGCGGAGCGGGCAATCGCGCTGGACGGCAAGCTACCGGACGCCTGGGTGGCACTCGCGCTCGCCGAGATCGACTACTTCTGGGACTGGGATGCCGGCGAGCGGGCCGTGAAACGGGCGCTC
>CP070653.1:511803-515603 GCA_020354665.1 Burkholderiales bacterium | reverse complement strand
GGCAAGCACGAGATCGACCAGCCGCGCTGGCAGCGCGTGCTCGACGGTTCGCACGTCGCGCCGCGCCGCATGCGGCCGGTCGGGCGCGCGTCGCAGCTGCTCGATTTCGGCCGGCCGCTGCCCGCCGCCGAGGCGCGCGAGATCGCCGAGATGCTGCGCCGGCAACCCGATGTCGAATGGGTCGTCCCGAACGAGCGCGAGCGTCGATTGCAGGTGCCTGACGATCCGTACTACCCCGCAACCGCACCCGGCAGCGGGCAATGGTGGCTGCGGCGGGTCAGCGGCAGCGACGGCAACGTGCTGGCCGATCGACTGCGCGGCGTGGCGGGGTTCGAGGCGGCGTGGAGCACAGGCATCGCGGGCAGCCTTGGCGATCCTTCGACGATCGTCGCGGTCCTCGACACCGGGATCACGAGCGGCGCGTATGCGCATCCGGAGCTGGCCGGCAAAGTCATCGCCGGCTATGACTTCGTCTCCGAAGTCGAGTATGCGAACGACGGAGACGGCCGCGACGCCGATCCCTCCGACCCCGGCGACTGGGTCGACCACGGCGATCTCGCGAACCCGGCGTTCGCTGGTTGCCTGCTGGAGGCGAGTTCATGGCATGGCACCTTGATCGCCGGGCAGATCGCGGCGCTGACGAACAACGGCCAGGGGGTGGCCGGCATCGGCTGGAACACCCAGGTGCTCGCGGTGCGTGTCGCGGGCAAGTGCGGTGCGACGGTCAGTGACATCGTCGACGGCATCCGCTGGGCGGCCGGATTGCCTGTGGTCGGCGTGCCGATCATCAATCCCAATCCGGCGCGCATCATCAACATCAGCTTCGGCGGCGACGCTGCGTGCAATGCCGAGTACCAGGCAGCGATCGACGAGGTCTGGAACAGCAAGGGTGCGATCGTCGTCGCCGCGGCCGGCAACGAGCACGCCGGCCTGAGCCGTCCGGCCAGCTGCGACAAGGTCGTCGGCGTCGTCGGACTGAACCGCGACGGATTCAAGAACAACTATTCGAACTTTGACGCGAGAGATTCGAATATTGGCGCGAAAGCTGTGATCGCCACGGTGGGTGGCGACGATGACGGCGCCGACAGCGGCCTGTGGGCGCCGTACCTCGCCGACGACGGCATCCTGACCGTCGACAACTGCGGCAGCACGGTGCCGCGCATGCCTTCGACGTGCCCGAATGGACCGTACGCGTTCCTGTTCGGAACGAGTTTCTCGGCGCCGATCGTCTCCGGCGCAGCCGCGCTGATGCTCGCGGTGAACAAGAATCTCACCGCCCAGCAGCTCGTCGATGGGCTGAAGGCAAGTGCGCGACCGCACGTCACGTCGCCGTTGATCGGTACCTGTTCTTGGGACAACCCCGGGCGCTGCATCTGCACGACGAGCACCTGCGGCGCCGGCATCCTCGACGCCGAGCAGGCGCTGCGCTACGCGGAAGCGGTCAGAACCGACCAGCCGTACACCGCGCCGAACTGGCCAACCGTAGTGCTCGACAACCCCGAGATCCGCGCCGCCGTGCAGGTCAGTCCCAAGGACCGCGACCCCAATCCGCCGGTGGCCGACGGATCGACCAGCAAAGGAGGAGGCGGGGGCGGCGGAGCGACGGGCATCGGCTGGCTGATCCTGCTCGCACTCGCCACGGTCGAGCTCGCGAGATTGCGCCTGCGACCAACCGCCAGGGTGCGCCGCAGCTAACGCTGCGCGAAGGCGCCCGCGCTGCCGTTCGGCACGCAGCGGACGAAGCCCTTGGCGAGCGCGGGCAGTTTCAGCGCAAGCAGCCGTTTCTTCAGTTCGGCGTCGGGCGACTCCGCACGCAGCCGGTGCATCGTGACCGGCGCCGCCAGCGTGACGACGCGCGCGGTGCGAATGCCGCGGTTGTTCAGGTCGGCCAACGCAGATTCAGCGCTTGCGCGGTCGCTGAAACGGCCGAGCGCCAGGCCGGGCTCGAGTTGCGGCAAGCCGCGCAGGTGCTCGAAATTGATGCCGCCGATGCGCTTGATCTGCGCGACCTTGTCCGCCAGCTGCGCGGCGTCCGGATAGCGTCCCATGTAGACGATCCACGTGCCGGGCTTCCGGACTGCCACGTCCCTGTAGGCGTCGGGCGGCAGCGCCACGCTCACCAGCGCGGTTTCTGCGGCCACCCGCTCGGCGGGTGTGAACGGTCCGGCCTCGAGGCAATCGGGCGAGAGGGTGGCGCTCGCCAGGGCCAGCGCGGCAGCTTGCGGCGACGCGGTGCTCGATGTCTCGGACGCTGCGGCGTCGGGCTGGGCTGGCGCCACCGGCGGCGGTTCGGCGGTGCCAGCTGCGTCGGGCGCATTCCATACCGGCGGCGCCGGCGGGCTGGTCGCAGCGGGTTCGCGCCGGACCGGCTTGGCGGCCTCCGACTCCACCGGTGTCACGCGCACGAGATCCGGCGCAACCTGCAACCCGAGGCGCCCGGGCTCGCGGTCGCCCCGCGCGGGCACCCCCACCACCAGGTCGAGCCAGCCCTGGGTCCAGGCCCAGAAGCCGACGTTGACGGCCAGCAGCACGACGACGATTGCGCGCAGCACGCCTCAATGTCCCTGCGTTTGCGCAGCGCGCCGCACGCTGACCTCGCCGCTGGACAACGCGACGACGCCTTGTGCCGTCTGGACGATCAGCGCACCGCGTGCATCGATGCCGCGCGCTTCGCCGGCGACCGATCCGTCCGGCGCCGTGACGACCGCTTCTCCCCGCAGCGCGTCGCGTGCCTCGAAGCGTGCCGCAAACGGCGCGAAGCCCTCGTGTTCAAACTGCACGACGGCCCCCACCAGCGCGGGTGCCACGCTGCGCAACACGCTGGCGGGCGTCGCAGCGGCGTCGAGTTCGTGCAGGCAGGCGGTGGCCGTGGCCGGCTCGCCGGCCAGGCGCCGGGGTCCCACATTGATGCCCACGCCGATCACGACCCAACGGCGCTCGCCGATCGATGTGGTTTCGATCAGCACGCCGCCGAGCTTGCGCCCGCCTTGTGCACCATCGGGATCGACGAGCCAGAGGTCGTTGGGCCATTTGACGCGCACGCGCGAGCCCGACGCATCGAGCGCGTCGGCGAGTGCGACGCCCACGGCGAGCGACAGGCCCGAGAGGTCGTGCCGATCGAGCACCAGCGCGAGCGAAAACGTCAGCGACGCGCCGGCACTCGACTGCCAGGTGCGGCCGAAGCGGCCGCGACCCTGCGTCTGCTGCTCGGCGACCAGCAGGCAAGGCTGCCTGTCCGCGGCGTGCTGTCGCAGTCCGGCGTCGCCGCGAGCGCGTGCGCGATCGAGCAACTGCGTGTTGGTCGAATCGCAGCGCGCCACCACCTCGACACTCAGGCCGGGCAACAGCGGTTCGAGCTGCTGCCACAATGGCTCGACGTCCCACTCCACCGTCTGCCAGGTCATTGATCTTGGGTTACCGCTTGCGCGCCAGCATCGTGCCGCGGCACTTGCGACTGCCACAGTAGCACGCGAACTGTTTCTTCACCGCGGGGGTCAGGCGATCGTCGATGATCAGGCCGTAGTCGTAGAACAGCTCCTCGCCCGGCTTGATGCGCCGCAGCGCCTTGATGAAGACGCGTCCGTCTTCCTCGTCGGCCTCGCAGTTGGGGTCGCACGCGTGATTGATCCAGCGCGCCGCGTTGCCGCCGACGTTGGCATCGATCACGTGCTTGTCGTCCATGTGGAAGAAGAAGGTATGGTTCGGGTCGCTCGGATCGTGCGGGTGGCGGCGCTGCGCCTGCGGCCAGGTAATGACTTCGCCGGTGTACTCGATGATCGTCTCGCCCTTGGCGATCGGTC
>CP070653.1:501048-511703 GCA_020354665.1 Burkholderiales bacterium | reverse complement strand
GAGGGCGAGCTCGCGAGCTGGCGATTCGATGCCGTGACGGTGCGCCGCGTACGGCGGATGCGACGCATCGAGCGCGACTTCGATGCGGTCCCGGAGCTCGCTGCGCTGGTCGCCGACCTGTTCGACGAAATCGACGCGCTGCGCGCGCGGCTGAGGCGCGCCGGGCTGGAAGAATGAGCGGGGCGACATGCAACCGGGTCGCGCTGCAATGAACGAGCGATGGCTCCGGCGCCTCGGCGTGTTTACGCTGGCCGTCGCGCTGCTGGCGTTGCTGTGGCGACCCTGGCCGTTGGCGCAGGCCGCCGGCGGCGCTGAGCCGCGCCCGGTCACCGCGCGCGGCGAGCTCGCCGCCGACGAGCGTGCGACGATCGAGCACCTCATCCAGACCGACGCGGCCATCAATCCCGGATATTCCGGCGGCCCCCTGCTCGACTCGGCCGATCGCCTGATCGGCATCGAGATCGACGAGGGCCTGAATCAGCGGCTGCAACGGTTGCTCGACATCGAGGGCGTCGTCGTGCTCGGCGTGCAACCGGGGTCGCCTGCCGCGGCCGCCCGCCTGCGCGGTTCGAGGATCGAGCGCGACCAGTTCACGCCCTGCGACATCATCGTCGCCGTCAACGGCAAGCCGGTGGCGAGCGTGGGCGACCTGCTCGGCCGGCTCGACGACCACCGCGTCGGCGAGACCGTGCCGCTGACGCTGCTGCGCGACGGCCGCAAGACCGAGGCGAGAGTGACCCTGCAACCCGGAAGCTGAGAACACCATGGCAATCAAACCCAACCCCAAGATGCAGTGGAACATCGGCTACTGGCTGCTCGCACTGCTGGCGGTGTTCACGCTGCAGAACATCTGGCAGACGCAGCGCACGGTAGAAGCGGTGCCCTACAGCGAGTTCGAGAAGGCGCTGTCCGAGGGCAAGGTGTCCGAGATCGTCGTCGGCGAAACGACGATCACCGGCAAGCTCAAGACGCCCGAGGGCAGAAAGACGGTCATCGTCGCCAACCGCGTCGAGCCCGACGTGGCCGAACGGCTGTCCAAGTTCGACGTGCCGTACACGCGCGTGGTCGAGAGCACGTTCCTGCGCGACCTGCTGTCGTGGGTGGTGCCGGCGCTCGTCTTCTTCGGGTTGTGGTTCTTCCTGATCCGCCGCATGGCCGACAAGGCCGGCGGCGGCCTCGGCGGCTTCATGAGCATTGGCAAGAGCCGCGCGAAGGTCTACGTCGAGACCGACACCGGCGTCACGTTCGCCGACGTGGCCGGCGTCGACGAGGCGAAGGCCGAGCTGCAGGAGATCGTCTCGTTCCTGAAGAACCCGAAGGACTATGGGCGGCTCGGCGCGCGCATGCCCAAGGGCGTGCTGCTGGTCGGCCCACCGGGCACCGGCAAGACCCTGCTGGCCAAGGCCGTGGCCGGCGAGGCCGGCGTGCCGTTCTTCAGCATCTCGGGCAGCGAGTTCGTCGAAATGTTCGTCGGCGTCGGCGCGGCGCGCGTGCGCGACCTGTTCGAACAGGCGCGTGCCAAGGCACCGGCAATCATCTTCATCGACGAGCTGGACGCGCTCGGCCGCGCACGCGGCGCCGCCGGCCCGATCGGCGGGCACGACGAGCGCGAGCAGACGCTGCAGCAGCTGCTGGTCGAGCTCGACGGCTTTGACAGCTCGTCCGGGCTGGTGCTGCTGTCGGCAACGAACCGCCCCGAGATCCTCGACCCGGCGCTGCTGCGCGCCGGCCGTTTCGACCGCCAGGTGCTGGTCGACCGGCCCGACAAGAGCGGCCGCGTCCAGATCCTGAAGGTGCACATCAAGAAGATTCGGCTCGCCACCGGCGTCGACCTCGAACAGGTCGCCGCGCTGACCACCGGATTTTCCGGCGCCGACCTGGCCAACCTGTGCAACGAGGCGGCACTCGCGGCGACAAGACGCGACGCGGCGGAGGTGTCGCTGGAGGACTTCACGGTGGCCATCGAGCGCATCATCGCCGGACTCGAGAAGAAGAACCGCGTGCTCAATCAGCGCGAGCGCGAGGTCGTCGCCTACCACGAGATGGGCCACGCACTGGTAGCGATGTCGCTGCCCGGCAGCGATCCGGTCCACAAAGTATCGATCATTCCGCGCGGCATCGGTGCACTGGGCTACACGATTCAGCGGCCGACCGAGGACCGCTTCCTGATGACGCGCGAGGAGCTCGAGCACAAGATCATGGTGCTGCTCGGGGGCCGCGCAGCGGAGAAGCTGGTATTCGGGCAGCTGTCGACCGGCGCGGCCGACGACCTCGCCAAGGTCACCGACATCGCGCGCGACATGGTCATGCGCTACGGCATGGTCGAGGAGATCGGCTACATCGCGTACGAAGCGCAGCAGCCGCGCTTCCTCGACGTGCAGGGCTACATGCCCGGCGGTTGCCCGGTCAGCGAGGACACGCAGCAACGCATCGACGTCGCGGTGCGCGGCATCGTGATGGGCGCATTCGACCGTGCCACTGAGCTGTTGCAGATGCACCGCGAAGTGCTCGAGCGTTGCGCGCGTGAGCTGCTCGTCAAGGAAACGCTCGACGAGGCAGCGCTCAAGGAATTGACCGGGGCATTGCGAGGCGCCACGGCCTGATTGCGCCGCCCTCTTCTCCCTCCAGGGCGCACGCTCGGACGGCGTCGCGGGCGACTAGGGAAAACCCGCATCCGCAAAAACCCCTTGGAACCATTGGCATCTCTTGACAACCACACTGGTAATGCAAAATGTTTGCGCAGGCCTTCGCGAACCCTCGGGAGGGGCACCCTGATCGACTACGGATTGCTTTCGGGCGGCGGCGGCACGATGTTCGCAGGCCTGTTCAGTGCACTCGATTCCTTGATCTACGAGGGCCGCGACTTGATCGCACCGGCGCTCGACCATCCGGTGATCAGCTTCGCGGTGCTGATGGCTCTGCTTGGCTGGGCGTTGATCCGCCGCCGGCGCTAACAGTTCGTCATTGCACCGTCATCGCACGCGCCACAGCAGGTCACGGCGCAGTGCTCCGCGCGACCAGCGGGCCGTGTGACGGGCGTCCCGGCCCGCCGCGCACGCGCCATAGCAGGAACAGCGCAATCGACAGGTTGAGCGCGTTCCACGCGACGCCGTTGACGAAAGCGGCGTGATAGGAGCCGGTCAGGTCGAACACCTTGCCCGACATCCAGCCGCCCAGCGCCATCCCGAACAGCGTGAACATCAGCACCGTGCCGACGCGCTGGCCGGCTTCGCCAGGCGCGAAGTACTCGCGCACGATGATCGCGTAGCTCGGCACGATCCCGCCCTGGAACAGACCGAACAGCGCCGAGATCACGTACAGCGAGGTCAGGCTGTCGAACGGAATGAACAGCAGCAGCGCGACACCCTGCAGCATCGAGCCGAGCAGCAACGTCCGCAGGCCGCCGATACGGTCGCAGATCGCGCCGCTGATCAGCCGGCTCGCGATGCCCATGCCAAGCATCAGCGACAACATCTGCGCGCCCCGCGCCGCGCCGTAGCCGAGGTCGCCGCAGTAGGCGACGATGTGCACCTGCGGCATCGACATCGCAACGCAGCAGGCCACCGCCGCCACGCACAGCAGCGCCTGCGCCCGCCCGGTCGTCAAGCCGAAGGGGCGCGCGTGCACACTGGCGTGCGCCGCCGCGCCAAGCCGGCCGGGCGTCGATGGTGTTGGCAGCGGCGGCCGCGGACGCATCGCCAGCGCAAGCAGCGGCATCGTCAGCACACAAAAGATGCCGAGCCCGACGTAGGTCGCACGCCAGCCCTGCGTCTGCACGAAGTGCTGCACGATCGGTGGCCAGAGCGTGCCGGCCAGGTAGTTGCCGCTCGCGCAGATCGCCACCGCAATGCCGCGCCGGCGCACGAACCACAGCGACGTGTCGGCCACCAACGGCGCGAACGAGGCCGAGCTGCCGACCAGGCCAAGCAACAGGCCGTGCACCACGGCGAAGCTCCAGATGCTGCCCGACATGCCGGCGAGCACGAAACCCGCGCCGAGGCCCCCCGCGCCGATCAGCAGCGGCACGATCACGCCGCGCCGGTCCGCGAGCCGTCCCATCAGGATGCCGCCAATGCCGAAGCCGATCATCAGCATCGTGTAGGGCAACGACGCGTCCGAACGCGAAACGCCGAAGTCGGCCTGCACCGCCGGCAGCACCACCGCGACCACATACATCACGCCGCTGCCGATCGTCATCAGCGCCAGCGCAACGGCCAGACGCATCCAGGCGTAGCGGCTGTCGGCCTCGTGCAGCACCGCGCTCGTCATGACGGGGTCTTGCGAAACCGACGTGCGCTCATTGTCGGCGACCGATCGCAGCCCATACGCCTGTTCGCGCCCTCAAGCGCCGACGAATCGACTCGCTGGTCTGACTGAAATCCATGGCGGCGAGGCTCAGGCCAGACGCTTGCGCGCCAACGCCGCGCCTTCGACCAGCGCGCGCAACTTGGCCTCGGCGATCGCGCGATCCATCGGCGCCATGCCGCAGTTGGTGCACGCGTACAGGTGCCGCTTCGAGACGTACTGCAAGGCGCGACCAATCGTGTCGGCCACCTGCTCGGGCGTCTCGACGATGTCACTCGCCACGTCGATCACGCCGACCAACACGTCCTTGCCGCGCAGCAGCTTGATCAACTCGAGCGGAACGTGCGAGTTCGCGCATTCGAGCGAGACCTGCTTGATCGAACTCTTCCTGAGCGCCGGGAAGAACTGTTCGTACTGACGCCACTGCTCCCCGAGCGAGCGCTTCCAGTCGATGTTGGCCTGGATGCCGTAGCCGTAGCAGATGTGCACGGCGGTCGTGCACGTGAGGCCCTGCGCGGCGCGCTCGAGAGCCTTGACGCCCCAGTCGGCCGCCTCCTTCATGAAGGCGTTGAACGCCGGCTCGTCGAACTGGATCACGTCGACACCGTCGGCCTGCAACGCGAGCGCCTCCTGGTTGAGCAGCTCGGCGAAGGCAAAGGCCATCTTGACGCGGTCGCCATAGAAGCGATCGGCCACCGTGTCGGCGATCGTCATCGGCCCGGGCAGCGTGAACTTCAGCCTTCTGTTCGTGTGTGCACGCGCGAGCCGCGCTTCCACCGCGTGCACGCGCCCCTTCAACTTCAGCGGGCCGACGACCTGCGGCACCATCGCCTTGTAGCGGTCGGCGCGGATGCCCATCTCGACCTTGTGCGCGAAGTCGATGCCGTCGACCGCCTCGAGAAAGCCGTGCACGAAGTGCTGGCGCGACTGTTCACCGTCGCCGACGACGTCCAGCCCGGCGTCCTCCTGCAGTTTCAGCCACAGCAGCGTCGCATCGCGCTTGGCCTGCGCCAGCGCTTCGCCCTGCGTGCGCCATTGCGGCCAGAGCTTGTGCGTCTCGGCGAGCCAATCGGGCTTGGGCAGGCTGCCGGCAATCGTGGTCGAAAACATGGCAGGGTCTCCATCCTCGGGAGGTCGTACACATCAACAGCCTAGCCGGAATCTTTGCCCCCGTCTGCCACGCACGAGTTTTCGACTGCGTTGCGGTCTGCTTGGCTGGGACCGTTCCGGTTGGCTACCCCAGGCAGCCAGGGCTCGAGTTGCGCCGTCCATTGAGCCATGTCAGCCCCCTGGCCGGCGGCACGTGTATAGGGTTGCAGTTGAAGATCGCGTCGATTGATTGGATGTCGAGGGATGTCGCGCACCGGAGCCCGAGCAGTCCTGGTCACCGGCGGATCAGGCTTCCTCGGCATCAATCTGTGCAGACATCTGCTGCACAAGGGGTGGTCCGTGCGCTCGCTGGACATCGCCGAGTTCGATTACCCCGAACGCTCTCAGGTGGATGCGCTGGCTGGAGACATCCGCGACATCTCGGCCGTCGAGCGTGCCCTCGAGGGAGTGGATGCCGTCGTCCACTGCGCGGCCGCGCTGCCGCTGGGCACTGAGCAAGAGATCACGTCGACGGGAGTTGAAGGAACCGAGCTGTTGCTGCGCTGCGCCGAGCAGCGCAGGGTTTCGCGTTTCGTTTTCATCTCATCGACCGCGGTCTATGGCATCCCTGACCACCATCCGCTGCTGGAGGACGATCCGCTGCACGGCGTGGGCCCCTACGGCGAGGCGAAGATTGCGGCCGAGCAACTGTGTGCCCGGTATCGAGCAAGGGGGCTGTGCGTGCCGGTGCTCCGCCCGAAGACATTTGTCGGACCCGAGCGGCTGGGCGTCTTCGAGCTGCTGTACGAATGGGCATTCGAGGGCCGCGGCTTTCCGATACTCGGTTCGGGAGCGAACCGCTACCAGCTGCTCGACGTGTCGGACCTGTGCGAAGTCATCGAGCGCTGTCTCGACCTCGATGCGGCGGTGGTCAACGACACGTTCAACGTCGGCGCTCGCGAGTTCGGCACGATGCGTGACAACGTGCAGGCTGTGCTGGATCGCGCCGGCCATGGCAAGCGCGTCGTTTCGATCCCGGCCGCGCCGGCCATCGCGCTGCTGCGCCTGTTGCGCGCTCTCGGCCTGTCGCCCTTGTACGAGTGGATCTACGAGACAGCCGCGCTCGACAGTTTCGTCTCGATCGAGCGGCTGCAATCCCGACTCGGCTTCGTGCCGAGACGCTCCAACCGGGAAGCGCTTGTCGCCAACTACGACTGGTACGTGGCAACTCGCGAACGGCTGCGCGGCCGGACCGGCCTGACGCACCGCGTCGCCTGGCGCCACGGGGTACTCGAATGGATCAAGTGGCTGTTCTGAAGCCCGGCGCCTCGACGGAAGGCGCGACTGCGGGGACGGATCGCGTCGAACCCTCGGACGCCGAGATCCCGATCGCCGTGGACCTCGACGGCACGCTGATCCAGACCGATTCGCTGACCGAGTCCGTCTTCGTGCTGGTCAAGCACAGGCCGGGGTCGCTGCTGTCGGTGCCGCTGTGGTTTGTGCGCGGCCGCGCCGGGCTGAAGCGCCAGCTCGCCGCAAACTCGTTGCCGGAAGCCGCGACGATACCGTTCAACGACGCACTGCTCGCGTATCTGCGCGAACAGAAGCAGCGCGGACGTCGGCTCGTGCTGGCCACGGGCGCCGACGAACGCGTGGCGCGTGCTCTGGTCGATCCGCTCGAGCTGTTCGAGGAAGTCTTCGCCAGCGACGGGTCGACAAACCTGACCGGCGAGCGCAAGCGGGAGCGGCTGGTGGCCGCGTTCGGAGAGCGCGGCTACGACTACGCGGGCAACGACGCCCGTGACCTGCCGGTGTGGCGCTCGGCGCGCCGCGCGATTCTCGTCTCGCCGTCGCCACGCCTGGCTGACGCGGTGCGCGGGGTCACTGAACTGGGGCCGGTCTTTGCCGCTCCGCGCCCCACCCTGGAGCTCTGGCTGACCGAACTGCGCTGGCATCACTGGCTCAAGAATCTGCTGGTCTTCGTGCCGCTGGCCGCAGCGCATCGACTACACGAGGCCTGGCCGCTGTGGCAAGCCTCGTTGGCCTTCATCGGCTTCTGCCTTGCGGCTTCGTCGATCTATCTGGTGAACGACCTGATCGACCTGCCGGTCGACCGCCGCCACGCGCGCAAGCGCGAGCGCCCGCTCGCTGCCGGACGCATTTCGGTGACTCACGCGATCGCCATGGTCCCGGTCCTGTGGCTGCTCGCGACGGCGATCGCAATGGGTCTGTCCGCGTCGTACTTCGTCGTGCTGGCGGTCTACGAGGTGTTGATGCTTGCCTACGGCTTGCGATTCAAGGATCTGCGCTTCGTTGATGCCCTCCTGCTCGGACTCGGATACACGCTGCGGATCGTGGCTGGCGCGGTCGCGGTGGGCGTCGCCGTACCGGCATGGCTGCTGCTCTGCAGCGTACCGATGTTCTTCGGCCTGGCGCTGCTGAAGCGCTTGGCCGAACTGACGACCGCGAACACACACGGCAGCGTCGACGGTCGCGCACGCGCGTACGGCCCGGGCGACAAGCGTCGGCTCGCGGCGGTGGGTGCCGGTGCAGGCTTCGTGGCCGTCGCGGCCCTCGCGGCGTACCCGCTGGTCGAGCCGGCCGCACAGGCCGGCCGCGGGGCCGTCTGGGTGATGTCCGCGCTGGTCGCGCTCTGGCTGCTGCGCATGTGGCGACTCGCGGCCCGCGGAGCGATACGCGACGATCCGGTGCTGTTCGCATTGCGCGATCCCGCCAGCGTCGCTGCGGGCGCCGCGGTGCTGGTCCTGTTGGTGTTCGCGTCATGAGGCCTCGGCTCGTCTGGCTGCTGCTCGGCGCCGCCACTGTCGGCGTGGCAGTGGGGGTCGCGAGTTCGATGCCCGATCTGCAACGCTTCGCGCAAACCGAGACGGCTTCGCTTGAGCTCGAAGCAGGCACGAGAGGCGACGCGAGCCTGGTCAACCTCCACCCGGGAGCGAACTCGTGGTTCCTGCTGACGCTGCGAGGCGCCGCCGATGCGCCTGCGGCGGTCTATCACCTCGAAAATGCGCGCCCCGCCACACAAGTCGTCCATCTCGATGCAGCCGGCGGCGGCACACTGCTGCTGTCCGAGCGCGCGCAGACGAGCACGTGTGTGCCGTGGATGCAGCAACCGCTGAGCGAGCTGGAGCGCGCGCGACGCAGCGGATTGCCGTTCGCGCCGCTGTGCGACGGCCGGTTGTTTCTCCGCAATTCCGTGCGCGGCCGTCGCACGACGCTGGAGGCCACGACCGAGTTCCTGCGCGATCATGTGTGGGGAGGCGAGCGGATCGTCGGCTTCGTGCGCCGCGAGTTCTTCAAGGACGCGTTCATCGAGCGCGGCCAGCCCGTCGCCGGCGCAACGCCGGCTGCGAACGGCACGGCGCCTTCGGGCGCACCGTCGCCGGCCGCCCTCGCGCCGGGTCGCAAGGACGACGCGATCACGCCCGCGTCGCTCGGTCTCGATGTCGACGCGGCCGGCGGCGCGATGGTGCCCGGCGAATGGACGGCGGTGCGCGGGCTCGACGGCATCTTCGTGAGCCTGATGCAGGGATCGGCTGTGATCGGGTCGGCCGCGGCGAGCATCGCGCCGTCCTGGCGCCCCGACACCGTCGAAGCGCGGGCGCTGTTCTATCTGGTGGCATTCGACCTGTCGCGCTACCAGCTCGGTTTCGTACTCGGCACCGACCATCCACGGCTGGGGTGGTCGCCGCGCACGCGGGACGAAGTGCGTGACCCGGCACTGCCCGGTCCGGACGGCTTTGACACGGCCGCACC
Source organism: Burkholderiales bacterium (assembly GCA_020354665.1). Classification (GTDB taxonomy): domain Bacteria; phylum Pseudomonadota; class Gammaproteobacteria; order Burkholderiales; family Burkholderiaceae_C. Next base: position 502,535 of record CP070653.1, on the reverse strand, counting down.
GTTGGTTCGAACCGGCATGATGGTTCCGTCGGCCGAAGCCGCTGTCGTCGCGACCTTCACCGGCGGTTTCAAGCGCGAGCACTCGGCTTTTCGCTACGGTGCGCTCGCCCAGCGCAACCGCGGCAGCCACTACGGCTTCGTCGAACAGGGAGTCGTCTTCAGCCGCCTGATACCCGGCCTGGCGACTTTGTATGCGCTCGATGACGGAACGGTCGGCATGAAGACCTGGACCGGCGAAGACGACGCCTTGTCTGCACGACTGGGCAGTGCGCGCCAGAACGGCGTGCCGCTCGTCGAGCCGGATGCCCTCACCGGCGTCCCGATGCCAGGAGCGCTGGTGGAACGATGGGGGCTGGGCAACTGGTCAGGCTCGGCGGACGAGCAGCTGCGTACGCTTCGCGCCGGCGCGTGCCTGCTCCAGAACGGCCGGCATCGCCACCTCGTCTACGGCTACTTCTCCACCGCGCGGCCTTCGACGATGGCACGCGTGTTCCTCGCGTATGGTTGCCGCTACGCCATGCATCTGGACATGAACGCGCTGGAGCACACGTACCTGGCGTTGTACCCGCGACGCGGCGAGCGCATCGTCGTGCAGCACCTCGTGCGCGACATGTCGCAGCTCGACAAGGCCTCCGGCGACAGCCTGTTGCCACGCTTTCTGGCGTTTCCCGACGACCGCGACTTCTTCTACGTCGCACGCCGGCCCGGCAACCAATGAACTGGCGCGCTGCACTCCTCTGCCCGCTGGCGGCCATCGTGCTCGCGGCGACGCCCGCGCATGCCGACCCGGCGCTGGCATCGCGCAACGCGGCACTGATCGACGAACTGCAGCGGGTGCACGCACTCGATGCCGCACAGACTGAACGGGTTCGCGCCCTCTTTGCCCGCTCGGGCTTCCTCAGCCAGGGCAACCCGGCGATCTCGCGTCACCCCGAGACCCCTGCACAGTGCAGGGACACGCTGGCGCACCAATCGCTACGCTACGAGAACGAGCGCTTCGAGCGGATCTGCGGCGGCAAGTACATGGCGCCGCTGTACGACCCGCGCCGCGAGCAACCGGAGGACGCGAAGGCGTGCATCGACCAGTTCGAGTTCCCGGACATCCCCTGCGAATACCCGGCGGTGTGGGTGCGCGCCCGCGAAGCCGCACAGCTGTGCGAAGCCATCGGCAAGCGCCTGTGCGACGCGCACGAATGGGAAGGCGCCTGCGACGGCCGGCTCGAGCCGCCCGACTATCGCTTCGATCTCGCGCGCAACGTGCCGCCCGACGAGGCCATTCGGCGCATGCGCGCGGCCCACAACGCGTCGCGCGAACCCGACAAGCGATGGAGCTACGGGCCCACCTACCAGCGCGGCGTTTGTGCGACGGGCAGTCAGAAGTCCCCTGGCTGCGGCGGCCGCGGCTGGAACATCTGCGGCTCCAACACCTATCCGGCCGGAAACTTTCCCGATTGCAGGAGCCCGCTCGACGTCTACGACCTCAATGG
>CP070653.1:492567-500948 GCA_020354665.1 Burkholderiales bacterium | reverse complement strand
TGCGCGGTTGGCTCGTTGCATGACTTCGTCCCCTTGCAGCTTCGGAGCGACCGCCCGAGGCCGGCGCAGGCCACAGCGCGAGAGTGCGGTCACCCCTCCAACGCAGGAGGCGTTGCGCGCCGCGCATTCGACGGGCCGTGCGTGCTCCGGACCTCGAAGCCATTCTGAACGATGTCTGCTGAAACCTTCATCGGCGCGGTCATTGCCAAGGCCTTGCGTTGACCTGAACGCGGCGCATCACTTATAGTACTGACCCGTCAGTCAGTAAACGAACATGATCGCCTCCCACACCCGCCAGCGCCGCAAGGAAGCTCGCCCCAAAGAGTTGCTCGATGCCGCGCTCGACGTCTTCGTTCGCAAGGGTTTCGCCGCGACGCGTACCGACGAAGTGGCCGCCCGGGCCGGCGTCTCGAAGGGCACGCTGTACCTGTACTACCCCAGCAAGGAGGAACTGCTCAAAGCGGTGATCCGGGAACGGCTGTCCAGCGCGATCGCGGCCAGCGCCGACGAGGTCGCGCGTCACGGCGGGAGCGCCGCCGAACTGCTCCGTGGCTCGATGGTCCGCTGGTGGCGGTCGATCTTCGACAGCCCGGCCTCCGGTGTGTTCAAGCTCATCATCACCGAAGTCCGCAACTTCCCGGAAATCGCCGACTTCTACTACCGCGAAGTGGTCGAGCCGGGCCACCGACTGATCGGCGACGTGCTGCGCCGCGGCATCGCAAGCGGCGAGTTCCGGCCCGTGGATGTCGATGCGACGGTCTATTCGCTCGTGCTGCCGATGGTGATGCTGTGCCTGCACAAACACTCGCTGGCGGCCTGCCCGCACGCCGAGACGGCGCCGGGTTGCGCCTCCCGCGTACCCGTGCTCGATCCGCAGCACTTCATTGCCCAGCATTTCCAGCTCGTGTTGCGCGGGCTGCTTGCTGACAGTGCAAGCGCGCATGCCGCACCCGAGAAGCCCGCAGCGGCCGCGCGCCGTGCACGACGGGAAGCCGCATGAAGCGCACGCTGCCCTGGATCGTGTCGCTGCTCGTGGTTGCAGCCGTCGGGCTGCTGGTGGCCCGTGCCCAGCAGTCGCGCGGTGCCGCCGCACCAAGCACCCTGCCCGTCGCCGTGCTCGAGTTGAGCGATGCCGACCTCGTGACGGTGCAACACACCGAACTGACGCGTTCGCTCGAGATCTCGGGCAGCCTGAAGGCGGTCACGAGTGCGGCTGTCAAGGCGCGCGTCGCCGGCGAGGTCCGCAGCGTGGCGGTGCGCGAGGGCGAGACAGTCCGGCGCGGCCAGGTGCTGGTGGAAATGGAGACCACCGAGCTGGACTGGCGGTTGCGCCAGGCCGAGCAGACCGCCAGTGCCGCCCGCGCGCAGCTCGACATCTCGCGCCGCGCGCTGCAGAACAACCGGGCGCTGGTCGCGCAGGGCTTCATCTCGGCGACCGCACTCGACAACTCGGCCGCCAACGAGGCCGCGGCGCAAGCCAACCTGCAGGCCGCACTCGCAGCCGTCGAGATCGCGCGCAAGGCACGAGCCGACGCGGTACTCACCGCACCGATCTCGGGCATCGTCTCGCAGCGGCTGGTCGAGCCCGGCGAGCGTGCAGGCGTCGATGCACGCCTGCTCGAGATCGTCGACCTCTCGCGCATCGAGCTCGAGGCGGCGGTGCCAGCCGATGACGTCGGCGCGCTGCGCATCGGCGCGTCGGCCGTGCTGCGTGTGGATGGCATGGGCGAGGCGATCGCGGCGCGCGTGGCACGTATCAATCCGAGCGCGCAGCCAGGCTCGCGAGCGCTGATGGTCTACCTGGCCGTCGATCCGCATCCGGCACTTCGTCAGGGCCTCTTCGCGCGCGGCCGCGTCGAACTCGAGCGGCGCTGGGTGCTCGCGGTGCCCGCATCGGCGGTCCGTACCGACCAGGCGCGACCGTATGTGCTGGTCGTCGAAGGCGAGCGCATCGTGCGCCGCTTCGTCGATCCCGGTCCCATTGGCGAGGGCGCAGGCCGCACGCTGCGCGAGCTCGGCGCCAGCCTGCCGGAAGGCACGCGGCTGCTGGCCGGCGAGGTCGGCGCGGTCAGCGACGGCACGCCGGTGCGACTGACCAGGCTCGCCGACCCTGCAGGCGGCAGCGCTGCGGCAACCGCCCGCGCCTCGGCTTCGTCCGAACGGTAGTTCGGCCATGTGGTTCACGCGACTTTCGGTCGCCAATCCCGTGATGGCCGTGATGGTGATGGCGGCCCTGCTCGTGCTCGGCCTGTTCTCTTACCAGCGGCTCAAGGTCGATCAGTTCCCGGACATCGACTTCCCCACCGTCGTCGCGCAGATCGACTACCCCGGTGCGTCGCCGGAGATTGTCGAGACCGAGGTCACCAAGCGCGTCGAGGAAGCGGTCAACACGATCGCGGGGATCAACCAGCTGTATTCGCGCAGCTACGAGGGCACGTCGCTGGTGATCGTGCAATTCAACCTCGATGTCGACAGCCGCAAGGCAGCCGACGACGTGCGCGAGAAGCTCGCATCGATCCGCCCGCTGCTGCGCGAGGACGTCAAGGAGCCGCGCGTCTCGCGCTTTGACCCGGCCTCCCGCCCGATCTGGACGCTCGCGGTGACCTCACCCGATGGTTCGCGCAGCCTGCAGGAGCTCACGACCTACGCCGACCAGGTCATCAAGAAGCGCCTCGAGAACGCGCCCGGTGTCGGTGCCGTGACGCTGGTGGGCGGCCGCAAGCGCGAGCTCAACGTCTACGTCGACCCGCTGGCGATGGAGGGGTCGGGCATCGGCATCGACGCGGTGATGAACGCCGTGCGCACCGAGAACCAGGAGCTGCCCGCCGGCGCGTTGCGCTCGCGGGAAGCCGAGCGCGTCGTGCAGGTCGACGCGCGCATCGCGGAGCCAGCGGACTTCGAGCGCCTGATCGTCGGCCGCCGTGGCAATGGCGCGACCACGGCGCCGATCCGTCTCGGCCAAGTCGCCCGTGTCGTGGACGGGCCCGAGGAGGTGGAAACAGTCGCGCTTTACGACGGTCGGCGCACGCTGGTGCTCGACGTGCAGAAGAGCCAGGGCGAGAACACGATCGAGGTGGTCGATGGCCTGAACCGCGCGATCGATGCATTGCGGCCGCAGCTGCCTGCCGGCGTCCAGGTCGATGTCGTGCGCGACAACTCGCGCCCGATCCGTGTCTCGGTGCGCAATGTGCGGCACACGCTGCTCGAGGGCGCGGGCCTGACGATCCTGATCGTGTTCCTGTTCCTCAACTCGTGGCGGTCGACCGTCATCACCGGCCTGACGCTGCCGATCGCACTGATCGGCACCTTTCTGTTCATGTACCTGTTCGGCTTCTCGGTCAACATGGTCACGCTGATGGCGCTGAGCCTGTGCGTCGGACTGCTCATCGACGACGCGATCGTCGTGCGAGAGAACATCGTGCGCCACGTGCGGATGGGCAAGGATGCGCGTGCCGCCGCGCTGGACGGCACGCGCGAGATCGGTCTGGCCGTGCTCGCGACCACGCTGTCGATCGTCGCGGTGTTCCTGCCGATCGGCTTCATGGGCGGGATCATCGGCAAGTTCTTTCACGAGTTCGGCATCACGATCGTCGCAGCCGTGCTGATCTCGATGTTCGTGAGCTTCACCCTCGACCCGATGCTCAGCTCGGTGTGGCATGACCCGGCGATCGATCGCGAGGGCCGGCCCTTCACGCCGCGTAGCCTGTACGACCACACGCTCGGCCGCCTGACACACGGGTTCGACCGCGCAACGCAGCGCCTCGGCGAGGGCTACCAGGCCATCCTGCGCTGGTCGCTCGCCCACCGCGTCGCGACGCTGGCGATCGCCACAGCGACCTTCGCCGGCGGGATCGCGATCGTCCCCCTGCTGGGCAGCGAATTCGTGCCGCGCGCCGATTTCTCAGAGACCACCGTCAGCTTCTACACCCCGGTGGGATCGTCGATCGAGTTCACCGAAGCGAAGGCGCGTCAGGTCGATGCGATCCTGCGCGAGCTGCCCGAGGTGCGCTACACGGTGGCCACGATCAACACCGGGCAGGCGCAGGGCCGCAACCAGGCCACGGTGTATGTGCGCTTGGTCGACCGCAAGGACCGCGCGCGCAGCGTAGACGAGATGTCCGGGCCGCTGCGCGAACGCCTGCAGCGCATCGCCGGCATCACCGTCACGCATGTCGGGTTGCTCGATCCGGTTGGGGGCGCGAAGCCGATTCAGTTCTCGTTGCAGGGCTCGGATCTGAACGAGCTGCAGCGCCTGACGCGCGCACTCTCGGCCCGCCTGAGCGACGTCGCCGGTCTGGTCGACCTCGACACCAGCCTCAAACCCGACAAGCCCACGCTGTCCGTGCAGGTGCGCCGCGACGCGGCTTCCGACGTCGGCTTGTCGGTGGGCAGCATCACCAGCACGCTGCGCTCGCTGGTCGGCGGGCAGACGGTGGGCAACTGGCGCGCCTCGAACGGCGAGAACTACGACGTGAAGGTACGGCTCGCGCCCGAGGTCCGTGAGCGCACCGCCGACCTCGCGCGAATCGGCTTTGCTGTCGGCACCAACAGCGACGGCAGCGCGCGCGTCGTGCGCCTCTCGCAGGTGGCCGACCTCGAGCCGTCGACGACGGCCAGCCAGATCAACCGGCGCGACCTCAACCGCGAGGTCGAGTTCACCGCCAACGTGGCGGGCCGATCACTGGGCGAGGTGTCGGCCGGCATCCGCAACGTGCTGCAGTCGGCTGCGCTGCCGTCGGGCTACACGACGCGTTTCGGCGGCGCGACCCGCGACATGCAGGAGAGCTTTTCGTACGCGCTGCAGGCGCTCGCGCTCGGCGTGATCTTCATCTACATGATCCTCGGCAGCCAGTTCCGCAGCTTCGTGCAGCCGCTGGCGCTGATGAGCTCGCTGCCGCTGACGCTGATTGGCGTGGTGCTGGCGCTGCTCACGTTCCGCTCGACGCTCAACCTGTTCTCGGTCATCGGCGTCGTGCTGCTGATGGGGCTGGTCACGAAGAACGCGATCCTGCTCATCGACTTCGCGATCCGGGCGCGCGAGGGGTCGGCCGCCGGGGCTGGCGGCGGCGGACCGGGCCTGCCGCGCAGCGAGGCGCTGCTGCAAGCCGCGCGGGTGCGCTTGCGGCCGATCCTGATGACCACGCTGGCGATGGTGTTCGGCATGCTGCCGCTCGCGCTCGCATTGAGCGAGGGCGCGGAGCAGCGCGCGCCAATGGGCCAGGCGGTCATCGGTGGCGTGATCACTTCTTCGTTGTTGACCCTGGTCGTCGTGCCCGTCGTGTACTGCTACCTCGATGACTTGTCGACTTGGACACGCCATCGCTGGCTGCGCCGGCGCGGATCGGCCGCCGCGGCAGCCTAGAATTCAGTTTGGTCGGTCGCGGAGGTCCCTTCCCCATGAGCATGAACGTCGAAAAGGCGCGGTTCAACATGATCGAGCAGCAGATCCGTCCCTGGGCGGTGCTCGACCAGGGCGTGCTGTCGCTGCTGGCGGTGGTCAAGCGCGAGGATTTCGTGCCGGCCGCGTACCGATCGCTGGCTTTCGTCGACATGGAAGTGCCGCTGGCGGCCGGACACCGCATGCTCGCGCCGAAGATCGAGGCGCGCCTGCTGCAGGAGCTCGGTGTCAGCCGGCACGAGAAGGTGCTCGAGATCGGCACCGGCTCCGGCTACATGGCCGCGCTGCTTGGCCATCGGGCGCGCGAAGTCTTCACGGTCGAGATCGAGCCCGAGCTCGCGCGCATGGCGCGCGCCAACCTGGAGCGCGCGGCGGTCAAGAACGTGCGCGTCGTCGAGGGCGACGGCGTGCGCGGTGTGCCCTCGGAGGCGCCGTTCGATGCGATCCTGCTGTCCGGATCGGTCCCGAGCGTGCCGCGCACGTTGCTGACGCAGCTGAAAGTCGGTGGCCGGCTGATTGCGATCGTCGGCGACGAGCCGGTGATGCACGTGACCCGCTTCACGCGGACTGCAGAGGAAGAATTTGCCAGCGCCGAGCTGTTCGAGACCGTGGCGCCGCGCCTGAAGGGCTTTGAGGAGGGCCCGAAGTTCAGGTTCTGAGGCAGCCAGTCGCCGTCCCCCGCGCCGAGCACGGCCATCAACAAGGAAGTCCGATGCATCTTCTGTCTGACCCTTCGACGCGCCGGCGCCCGGCGCGACGCCCTCGCCTGCGCTCGCTGGTGATGATGCTCGCCCTGGCCGGCCTTGGCGCCGGCTGGCTGCCGGCCGCCAACGCACAGAGCCTGCTGGCGCTCTATGAGGCCGCGAGTGCCTACGACGCTGCGTACCAGGCCGCACGCGCCCAGACCGAGTCGGCGCAATACCGCGCCGAACAGAGCAACGCACTGCGGCGCCCGAGCGCCAACCTCGGCGCCAGCGTCAACCGCAACGAGGTCGACTCGCCGTCGGCCATCCGGCGCGGCAACACCTTGAGCCAGGTTGCAATCTCGGGCAAGCAACCGCTGTTCAACCGCGCCAATGCGGCCACCATTGACCAGGCCGCCAAGTCGCTCGAGGCTGCGCAGACCGATCTCGAATCGGCCGAGCAGGATCTCATCGTGCGCGTCGCGCAGGCCTATTTCGACGTGCTGGCCGCGCAGGACACGCTCGGCTTCGCGCGCGCGAGCAAGGCGGCGATCACGGAACAGCTGGCTGCGGCCAAGCGCAATTTCGAGGTCGGCACCGCCACCATCACCGACACACGCGAGGCGCAGGCGCGCTTTGACCTTGCCACTGCGACCGAGATCGCTGCCGAGAACGACCTGCGCGTCAAGCGCATCGCGCTCGACCAGCTCGTCGGCCGCACAGGCGTGGACCCGAAACCGCTGGCGACTCCGGTCGTGCTGCCGCCGCTCAATCCATCAGATGCCGACACGTGGGCGCGTCAGGCCGACACGGGCCATCCGCTCGTTCGCAAGTCCAAGCTGGCCCACGAGATCGCGAGCCTCGAGATCGACAAAGCCAAGGCTGGACACCTGCCCACGGTCGACCTGGTGGGCTCGATCGCCTCGTCGCACAACGCGTCCGTCACTTCAACGGCCGCTGCCGGCACCACCAACAGCGCCAACCTCGGCGTGCAGCTCAACGTGCCGTTGTACGCGGGGTACGCGATCCAGAACCGAGTCAAGGAGACGTTGCTGCTCGAGGAGAAAGCGCGCAACGACGTCGAGGCCGCGCGCCGTGGCGTCACGCAGGCCACCCGACAGGCGTTCTTCAGCGTGCAATCGGGGCAGGTTCAGGTCAAGGCGCTCGAAGCCGCCGAATCGTCGAGCCTGCTCGCGCTCGAAGCCACCCAGCTCGGCTACCGCGTCGGCGTGCGCGTCAACCTCGACGTGCTCAACGCGCAGACCCAGCTCTTCCAGACTCGCCGCGATCTGGCGCAGGCGCGCTACAACGTGATCGTCGGCGAACTGAAGTTGCGCCAGGCCTCGGGCCAGCTCAAGCTCGACGACGTACGCGCCGCGGACGGCCTGCTCGCCAGGTAGGCGCGCCCAAGCCCGTCGCCGGTCTGCGCGCTCAGACGCTTGCCGGTACGCGCCTGGCCCAGCCAGCCGCTCAGTTCTAGAACGTCGAGCGCCGTCCTTCCGCCGCTTCCTGATCGGCGAGCATCTGCTTGACTGCCGCCGGGTAGACCAGCGACTCTTCAAGCGCGATGTGCTCGTGATACAGCGCGGTGAAGATCTCGATGCCGTAGCGCAGGGCGGCCATGTCGACTCCGCCATAACCTTCGGCAACCGCTTCGAGCTGCGGCGACAGATCGATCCAGTCGGTCTCGAGCCAACCGTGGTCCTGCTGCAAGCGCCGGACGTGCTGGACGAGCTCCTCGTTGCCGGTGGCCAGCAGCGCCGGGAAGATGACCCGCTCCTCGTCGGCGTGATGCTGCCGCGCGGCGCTGGTGAAGAAGGCGCACACCTTCGCGGCGATCTGCCGGGCGCGCTCGTCGGCTCCGTCATCCGCAAGATGCTCGAGCATCTCCTCGAGCGCATCCAGGTTGTCCATGATCTGCCGGTGCGTGCGGTCGAGCTTGTCGAGCGCCGGCATCGGGGGGGCGGGAGATCTTGCGGCGCGTGCCGCATGTTTGGCTCGGGCAGGCATGGCTCGGTCTCCTCTGCGGACTTGATTATTGTGCCCGCACTCCGCACGGTCTTGCGCAGGATCAATGCCGCGACGCAGCCCTCGCGTTCGGCATGCGGCCCGACGATACCACCTGACGCATCACGTCATTCGCTTCAGGACTGCTGGATTGAGCGGCGTCGGTGGCCGCCCCGCGTTGGGGCCACGACCAAGCGCAGCGATCAGGTTGTCAGCCGCGAGATCAGCCATCGCTCGACGCGTCGCCTCGGTCGCGCTGGCGATGTGCGGCGTCAGCACGACGTTGGGCACTG
>CP070653.1:484851-492467 GCA_020354665.1 Burkholderiales bacterium | reverse complement strand
CCCACCGCCAGCGCCACGCTCGCCAGACGCCCGACGCGGGTTTGCGGCACGCGCGCGGGGGCCGTTGGAGGCGGCTGGGGGGGCCGCTGACGAGGAGACTTCGGTGCCGTGGGTGGGTGCCCGGTTAGCGTGGGCGGCAGGGACGACCGATTATCGGCGCCAACGGATGGCCGGGTTGTCGCCACCACGATGCCCGATGCCGGTCACCAGCGAATCGCGCAGCATGGTCAGACGCCAGCCAAGTACTGCTCGGGGTTGGCGGTGCGAGACGCCGTCGTATAGTGATCGGTCCAGCGATGCGTTGACTGCGATGAAGTTGCATACCGCACGGCCCCCTCGCGACAGAATCTGGATTGTTTTCGTGATCGCAGCGCTGATGGCGCTGACAGGCGCGCTGCTGGCACGCACGCCGGCTGACCGCACGATCTTCATCGCGATCAACGAATGGGGTTCCCGGGTGCCGGTGATCGCCTCGGCGCTCAGCGTACTCGGGCTGGGGGCCGCGATGTTCGTGATGTCGGGCGTCATCGGCCTGCGTCGTCCCGACGTACCGGCCGCCGTACTGCTGACGCTGCTGGTGGGCGGACTGGCAGTGCACTCGGTCAAGCTGCTCGCAGGGGCTTCGCGGCCGCTGGCGGCGCTGGGGCCGGACACCGTTCATGTGATCGGCTCTGCGTTGCGTGCGCATTCGATGCCGTCCGGGCATGCCGCGGCGTACGGGGCCGTGGCGGCCATGGTCTGGACGGCGGTCTGGCCGGGGGGGCCGGCTTGGCGACGCTGGGCGTTGGCGGCGCCGGTCACGGTTGTCGCGGTGGCCGGGGCGCTTGCGCGCGTGGTGGTTGGCGCGCACTGGCCGTCCGACCTGCTGGTTGGCGCAGCGCTTGGTGCGATCGCGGGCACGTTGGTGGTGGCGACCCTGTGGGGTCGGTTGGCCACCCGCTGGCTCAGCCAGCGCTTGATGGGGCGCGTCGGTGCACCGGTGATGGCGGTCCTGTTGCTGGGAACCTCGGTGGCCCTCTGGAAGTCTCTGGACGATTACCCGCTTGCTGCGGCGCTGTATGTGGTGCTGGCGGTGCTTGGCGTATCGACGGCGTGCGCGTGGTGGTGGTTCTATCGGCGAACGACCGCGGGAAGAGTGGGTTCTGCGCCCTGGGACCGTTCCGTCACCGAGGCATGAACGGATACCGGATCGCCGCGACCATCATGTTGGCGTTGGCGCTCGCGGTCGCGCTGGCGTGGTGGCCCGGCCTGGGTGAGCTGTGGGAGCGCAGTGCCGATCTCGGATGGGGCGGCTGGGCCCTCGGCACGTCGGGCTTGCTGTTGAGCTACGCGCTGCGCGCGGGCCGTGTGCATGCCGAATGGTCGCCGCGCTGCGGCGCCAGCGCGCTGGACTGTTTGCAGATTACGCTGACCCACAACGCTGCGATCAACCTGATGCCCATGCGTGCTGGTGAACTGAGCTTCCCGTATCAGCTGTGGCGGCGCTTCGAGGTACCGGTGGCCGACTCGGCGAGCAGCTTGGTGTGGATGCGCGTGCAGGACATGGTCGTCTTGGCCTGGCTGGCTGTGCTGTCGTTGGCCGGCCTGATGTGGGTGCGCGGCGGCACCGCGCAATGGCTCGCCATGCCGATGGCGGCGGTTACCAGCGTGGTCTTCGGGGCGGTTGCCCTGCAGGGTGCGCGGTGGAGCGAAACCTTGCATCGCCGCTGGCTTGCACGCGGCGCGGCTGCGCGCGCGGGTTGGCGGGGGCTGGTGACAACCTTTCTGGCGGCCTTGGCGCGCGTGCGTCCGTCGACGTGGTGGTGGTGCATTGCGAACTGGGTCGCCAAGCTGGCGACACTCGGCGGGCTCATTGCGATGCTGGCGGGTCTACCGTGGCTGGCCGGGGTTTGCGGCGCCATCGCCGGGGAGGCCGCGGCCGCGCTGCCGGTGCAAGCGCCGGCCGGTTTTGGCACTTACGAAGCTGCGGTTGCGCTCGGCGCGGCAGCGGTCGCCACACCGGCACTGCCGCAGGTGCTGCCCGCGGCCCTCGTGTCGCACCTTTTCGTGCTGGCGGTCTCGGTGCTCGCCGCGGCGTTGGCGTGGGGGCTGCGCGGGGGCCCGTTGGTGGCAGAGAACAAGTCCCTCGAGGGCCGATGATGACGATCGATACCACTGGCCGTGCGCTGCCCGCCGGGCAAACCAGCCGTCACGAGACGGCGCGCGCCGGTCTCGCGGCTCCGCCGGAGGGATTGCCCGCGCACCGCCTGTCGGTGGTGGTGCCGATGTACAACGAGCTGGCCAATGTGCAGCCACTGATCGACCACGTACAGCAGGCGCTGGCCGACTATCCCGCGCCGTGGGAGCTGATCGTTGTCGACGACGGATCGCGCGACGGTACGGGCGCGGCGCTCGAGCGCGCCGCGGCGCGCGCCGGGCCGCACGTGAGGGTCGTCCGCCTGACCCGCAACTTCCGCCAGACCGCGGCGATGCAGGCTGGCATCGACGCGTCCCGTGGCGACGTCATCGTCACGATGGACGGCGACCTGCAGAACGATGCGCGCGACATCGTGCGGCTGGTCGGGCGTCTGCTCAACGAGGATCTTGACCTCGTTGCCGGATGGCGTCGCAAGCGTCAGGACGGGTTGTGGCTGCGACGCTTGCCGTCGATCGTGGCCAACCGCCTGATCCGCAGAACCACCGGCCTGTACTTCCACGACCTGGGTTGCACGCTGAAGGCGTTTCGGGCCGACGTGCTGCGTCAGGTTCGCCTCTATGGCGAAATGCACCGCTTCATGCCGGCCTGGCTGGCCACGGTCACGGCCCCGGAGCGGATGGCCGAAGAGCCGGTCAACCACCATCCGCGCAGCGCCGGCACGTCCAAGTACGGCGCGTCGCGCACCTTCCGCGTGCTGACCGACCTGCTGGCGATGTACTTCTTCCTGAACTTCGGTTCGCGGCCGGGTCACTTCTTCGGCGGCGTCGGACTCGCTGTCTGCACGCTCGGCGGTCTGATCCTCACCTGGCTCGGCTGGCTCAAGTTGCAGGGCGAGTCGATCGGTAACCGCCCCTTGCTGGCCTTGGGTTTCTTCCTGGTCATCGGCGGCCTGCAGTTCCTGACCACCGGCGTGCTGGCCGAATTGCTGATCCGTATCTACTACGACCGGGGTCAGGCTGCGCCGTACCAGCGTCGCTCCGACACGGTTCCCGCCCCAGAGGCTGGCTGGCATGACGCCGCGGGCGGCCGAAGCGGGCAAGCCGGCAGCGCTGCGAGCGAGTAAGGGCGCCGGCGATGCAGGCCTTCGAGCAGCTGCATGGCCAGCGCATGAGTGAGCCGCGCCGCTGGTCGATCGGGGCAGCCGACGGCCTGGTCGCTGCGGTGCTGCTTGCGCTGATGGTGGGCTGGCTCGGCGTCGGGCCGTTGTTCGACGTCGATGAGGGGGCCTTCGCCGAAGCCAGTCGCGAGATGCTGGCGAGCGGCGATTGGGGTCATACCACGCTCAACGGCGCCGACCGTTTCGACAAGCCGATCCTGGTTTATTGGCTGCAGGCTGCAGCGCTGGCGCTGATCGGCCCGCACGAGTGGGCCGCGCGTCTGCCCTCGGCGCTTTGCGCTTGGGGGTGGGCGATCGCCACCTGGGCATTCGTGGCGCCGCGCTGGGGCGCTGCGGCCGGTCGTTTGGCGGCGTGCGTACTGCTGACCAGCCTGGGACCGCTTTCCATCGGCCGCGCCGCCACGGCCGACGCGCTGTTGAACATGCTGCTCGCGCTGTCGCTGTTCGACGTGTGGCGCTTTCTCGAGGCCGCAACGAGTGAGGGGATCGACGACACGCGACAGCGTAGCGCTCGTCTCGCGCTGCGGCGCTGCTTCCTGTGGGTGGGTCTTGGCGTCCTGACGAAAGGACCGGTGGCGCTGTTGATTCCCGCCGGTGCGGCCTTCGTCTGGGCCGCCGCCCGTGGTTGGGCGTGGCGCGCCGTCGGGCGCGCGCTGACCGACGTGCCGGCATGGGCGATCCTGCTGGTCGTCGCCGTGCCTTGGTACGCCTATGCGCTGCAGCGCCACGGTTGGGCCTTCATCGACGGTTTCCTGGTGCGCCACAACCTGGAGCGCTTCTCCGGCCCGCTCCAGGGTCACGGTGGTGGGCCGCTCTATTACGTGCTGATGCTGCCGCTGCTGATGTGGCCCTGGTGGCCGTTGCTGCTGCCGCTGCTGCGGGCGTGGCGCGCGCTGCTGGCCGACGAGGCGACCCGCTTCCTGCTGGCGTGGGCCGGTTTCGTATGGGTCTTCTTCTCGCTATCGGGGACCAAGCTGCCGCATTACGCGCTCTACGGCTACACACCACTGGCCGTGCTGGGCGCATGCTGGCTGGCGCGGCAACGGCAGTTGGGGGGCGTGGCGGTCGCTGTCGTTGCTGCCTGTGTGGCTCTGGTCGGCGCGGGCGCGGCGAGCAGTTGGCTGGCGCAGGCTGCAGCCAGGCGCTTCGGCGATGAACACTGGCGCGCTGTGTTCGACGCATCGGCGTTGCCTGCCGGCCCGCCGCTCGGTGGCGCGGCGCTGGCCGTCGCGGTGATCCTCGCGGCAGCGGGGTGGGTGTGGTGGCGCCGCGCTCAGGGGGCGCCAGCGCTCGCCGCCGCGGCATTGGTCGGCGCGGCGTGGACCGCGGCCGAGGTGGTGCCGTGGTGGGCGCGCGCATTTCAGGAGCCGGTGAAGACGCTTGCGCTCGAATCCACGGTTCGGAGCTTGCCGCTCGTGCAGTGGCAACTGCATCAGCCGAGCGTCGGCTTCTATCGCGGCGCCCCGGCTCCGAGACGGGCGCCACAACCGGGCGAGGTGGCGCTGACTCGGCTCGACCGCTTCGAGCGCACCGGTCGCGCCGAGGTTCCGGCAGCCGAGATCGTTCGGCAAGAACGGGGTTTTGCGCTGGTGGTTGTGCCGAGGGAACCGGTGCGGTGAATCGGGCGCGAAGATTCCCCGCGGGCTGCACGTGCGGTGCTCGCTCGACGTGGCCGGGCGCTGTGCGCAGCCTGACATCTTCAGCCTGACGGTCAACGGTGCCGTCATGGCACCGGCGACTTTCTCTGACTGAGATCGCACGGCGAAGACGCTGGTTCTCGAGGCCCGCAACAGCTGTTGCGGGCACAGGGCGAAGAGGGCGTCGGCAGGTACGGCCGGCCAGGTCGCGTCACGCGTGGCGGCCGCTGCGCGGCAGTGCCAGCGTTGCGAGCGCGCCGCCGCCCGGTGCGTTGCGCAGGCTGACCCGGCCGCCGTGCAGCTTGGCGATCTCCTGCACGAAGGCCAATCCGAGGCCGGTGCTCCTGCGCTGGCTGTGCGGGCGCGCTAGCGAAAAGAACTTCTCGAACACCTTGTCGTCAGCATAGGCAGGCAGGCCGGGTCCCTGATCGCGCACCGTGATGTCGGCGCTGCGGCGGCTCGCAGCCAGCCCAAGCGAGACGGTGCCGCCGTCGGGCGAGAAGTCGAGCGCGTTGTCGATCAGATTGCTCACCGCGCGGCGCAGCAGAAAGGCATCGCCCACGACGACCGCCTCCTGCGGTGCGTCGACTCGCACCGACACCCGCCGCGGCGCGCCGGCGGCCTCGGCGCTGGCCGCGAGTTCCTCGAGCATCTGCTTGAGCGCCACCGGCGACGTGTGGTCGAGATGCTGGCGGCGTTCGAGCGCGGTGAGCTCCATCATGCGGTCGACCAGTTCCTGGATGCGCTGCGTTTCGCGTTCGATGTTGCCGGCAAAGCGTGCACGGTCGGCGGCGGGCATGCCCGTTTCCTGCATCAGTTCGGCCGCCCCGCGAATCGCCGACAGCGGGCTCTTCAGCTCGTGGGTGAGCGTCTGCACGTAGTCGGCCACGTAGTTGCGGCCGGCCAACGCGTCGCGCATGTCGTCGAATGCGGCGCGGATCGCACCGATCGCGCGCCGACCGATGCGCAACGGGCTGATGCTGCGCTGGTGGCGCACGTAGCGCGCGAAGTCGGCGACCAATCCGAACGGGCGTACCAGCCACACCGACAGGATCACCGCGAGCACCAGCACCGCGACCACCGAGGTCACGCCGACCAGGACGGTCTTGCGCTGCGCCGTGCGCACGAAGGGGCCGAGCGTCTTGATCGGTTTGCCCACGCTCACCGCGCCGACGATCCGCCCGCCGGTGCGCACCGGCACTGCGACGTACATCACCGAATCGCTGAACTTGCCGTCCATGTCGGGCGAGGTGCGCGCGCCGTACTCGCCGGCCAGCGCGCGGTGGATGTCGCGCCACTGCGAGTGATCCTCGCCCACGTGCATGTCCAGCGAGTCGAAGATCACGCGGCCGTCGACGTCGACGACGGTGACGCGCATCTCGACTTGCGTCTTCACGAAGCCAAAGATGTCGGATTCGAAGCGGCGCTGGTACAGCGCGTCGAATACCGGCCGCAGTCCGGCGACGATGATCTGGCCCTCCGGCGACCGCTGCTCGATCACAGTGGCGAGCAGATGCGCCGTCTCGACCATCGACTCCTCGGCCGACTCGCGGTAGCGCGGGTCGATGTCGGCCACCAGTTGCCACAGCAGCCCGCCGACGCCGACGACATAGGCGAACAGGATGCCGACGAAGATGCGGTTTCGCTTGGTCAAGACAGGGCCGCCGGCAAGTCCTCGGCCAGTGCATAGCCCACGCCGCGGTGGGTCCGGATCGGATCCAGTTTCGGCGCTACCGCCTTCAGCTTGGCGCGCAGCGTCTTCACGTGGGCATCGACGGTGCGGTCCAGGCTGTCACTCGTGGTGTCCCACACCTTGTCGAGCAGCACGTCGCGACTGAACACGTGCCCGGGGTGGTCGATGAAGGTCTTCAGCAGCCCGTACTCGTAGCGCGAGAGTTCGAGTGCGTGGCCGTAGAAGCGGATCACGCGCCGGCCCGCGTCGACCGCGAACGGACCGGCAGCGGCAGCTGCAGGCGGCGCACCCGCCGGGCCGCCGCGCGTCGCACGGCGCAGAATGGTGCGCACGCGCGCGACCAACTCGCGTGGCGAAAACGGCTTGCTGACGTAATCGTCGGCACCCAGCTCCAGGCCGACCACACGGTCGATTTCGTCGCTGCGCGCGGTCAGGAACACCACCGGAACGTCGCTCGCTGCGCGCAGCCGCTTGAACAGGTCGAAGCCGTTCAGATCGGGCAAGCCGACGTCGAGGATCACAAGCGCCGGCGCCCGACGCCCCAACTCATCGAGCGCAGCCTGCGCGGTCGCGCACCACAGCGTATCGAAGCCGTCGGTGGCGAGCGCGTACTGCAGCATGTCGGCGATGCCGGGCTCGTCTTCGACGATCAGGATCAGCGGCTTCATCGCGGTGTCGGTGGGGTCGCACCGCCGACGCCTCGACGGGGCCAGCGATGCGCGATCGGCCGCGTCATTCTGCCGGCAGAAAGGGCTCGATCGACAGCTGGCGTTCGCCGGTGCCGTCGTTGAAGCCGGGCACGCTGGCGCGGCTGGCCTGGAGCACGCGCACCGTCGGCAGACATCGGGCGGTGTCGCTCGATGCGCCTGCCGTCGGCGGTCGCGAGGATCAGCGGGTGGGCCTCGACCGCGGCCCGTGCGGTGGCGGCCACGATAATGCCGTCATGGTTGCCCCCTTGGTCAACGACAGTTT
>CP070653.1:479028-484751 GCA_020354665.1 Burkholderiales bacterium | reverse complement strand
CGGCATCGACCGTCGGCTGCGTGAGCAGGTTCATCGCCTGCTCGCGAAGCGAGCGGGCCGCCTCGCGCTGCGCACGCAGGTCGGTTGCGGCGGCCTGCATGATCTGCCGGATCTGGGTACGCTGGGCTTCGGTCGCGTTGACGCTGTCGAGCATGCGCTCGGTCATGCGAGGCCCACCCATCCATCCACCGGGAGCACCGGGGCCCGCATGTCCGGCGTGGCCACCGTAGCGCACCATCTGCGGTTGGGCAAACGCCGTCATGGCAACTGCGCTGGCCACTGCCACGATGACACCGGCCACCACGGCGCGAAGGGATCTGGGAAACGTGCTCATCTCGACTCCTTGAACATCGGCAAATCCGATGCAATGAATCGTCATCGGCGGCGGTATCCGTGCGATGACCACGGAGTAAAGATCTGTGAAGCGGTGGCCACCCGCCGGGGCGGCGGGTGTTGCGTCGTCTACCTGCGGCCCCCGCCGGACAACCAACGGGCGCTACCCGGCGCCGCTCAGGTGGCAGGCAGTGCGGGTACCGGGCGCTCCTCCGGCGCAGCCTCGAGCGCCAGCTGTGTCGCCTCGATGCTCGACATCGACACAGCCTCGGCGAGCTGCGGGCGGGCAAACAGGTAGCCCTGCAACGTGTCGCACCCCAGGCGCCGCAACTCGTGCGCCTGTTCTTCGGTTTCGACGCCTTCAGCGGTGACGGTCAGGCCCAGCCCGTGGCCGAGGTCAATGATCGCGCGCACGATCGCGAGGTCCTGTTGCTGCGAGACGATGTCGCGGACGAACAGCTGGTCGATCTTCAGGGTGCGCAGGCGGAAGCGCTTGAGATAGAGCAGCGACGAGTAGCCCATCCCAAAGTCATCCACTGCCAGGCGAATACCCATCTCCGCCAACCCGTCGACTCTCTGGAGTACCTCGGGCGTTGGATCCAGCAGCAATCCTTCGGTCACTTCCAACTGCAACCGGTCGGGCGGCAGTCCTGTCTCGCGAAGCACGGCCGACAGTTTGTCCAGGAATTCGGGCTCGCCGAACTGGCGTGGCGACAGGTTCACCGACACGACCAGCTTGGGCCGGCCGGCACGTGCCCACCGCGCAGCCTGCAGGCACGCCTCCCGCAATACCCAATCGCCCACCGGCACCATCAGGTCGGTCTGCTCGAGCACGGGGATGAATTCCGCGGGCGACACCACGCCACGGCCCGGATCATCCCACCGCAGCAGCGCCTCCACCGCCTCCACGCGCCGCGTGCCCGCACCGACGATCGGCTGGTAGAGCAGCCGGAACTGCCCCGCTGCCAGCGCACCGCGCAGTCGTTGTTCGATGTCGAGCCGGCGCTGCATGTCTTCGTCCATCGAGGGCAAGTAGACGCGGTACCGATTACCGCCCTCGACCTGCGCCACGCGCAGCGCAATGCCCGCGCTGTGCAGCAGCGCGTCGACAGTGTTCCTCTCATCCGCAGCGATCGCGACACCGATACTCAACGTGATCACCACGTCGCGGCCGGCCAGTGAATACGGCACCTCGAAAGCCCGCAGCAGATTGCGGGCCATCGCGGCAAGCGCTTGGCTGCCCGAAATCCCTTCGACCTGCACGACGAACTGGTCGCCGGTCACGCGCGCCGCGCTGTCACCGTCGCGCGTCACGGCGCGGATGCGGTCGCCGACGCCACGCAGCAACTGGTCGCCGACCTCCTGCCCAAGAGACTCGTTGATGACGCGAAACCGGTCGATGTCGATCATCAACACGCCCAGCGTGGTTTGCGGGCGCCGTTGCCCCTCCAGCGCGCGCTGCAAGCGGCGGCGCAGGCCTTCGCGGTTCAGCAGTCCGGTCACCGTGTCGATCGTCGCCTGCGAGCGCATGCGCCCTTCGGCCCGCTTGAGCGCACTGACCGGCCGCATCAGCGCGAACCACCACAACGCAAAGATCGCGGTGCAACTCACCAGCGCCACGACGGCGGTCTCGGCCAGCAGCGGCCGCAGCGAACGCTCGGCGTCAATCACCGCCACATTGTCCTGCACACGCTGCAGCCTAAGGCGCTCGGAGATCGTCGGCCATGCCGGCGATGAACCCGCCGCGTCGACTACCCTGTCCAGCTCGTCGCGCAGTGTGACGCGGGCGTTCGAATTGCCGTCTTTGCCCCATCCGTGCAATGCCTGTGCATTCAAAGCCGATTGAAGCCGACTCGCGCCTGCCTGCTCGACCGTCCAGGCCGCCGCGTCGGTCAACGCGTGCAAACGCTCGCTCTGCACGGCATAGCCGATGCTTATCCACAGCAACGGCGGCAGCAGGGCGAGCAGGACCAGCCCGACGGCAACCACGCGCATCGCCGTGGCCGCTATCGATGATCTTGTGAACGGTGGAATCACTTCGAGTCCCTGTAACGGCGCTGCGGGCCGCAGCCGCAGTGAGGTCAGCTCAATTGTTCCGTCAATTCCGCGGAGCCGGGTATGAAGGACACCACGCGATTACGCCCGGCGCGTTTCGCGCGGTACAAAGCCTGGTCGGCGTGGTCGATCAGCGACTCCACACTGCCCATACCGCCCGCGAAGATTTCGATGCCGATGCTCACTGTCACGCGAAGGCCCTCGATTTCGCGCACCGACGGTCCGCTTTCGGTCTCGACGCGCCGGCGCAGCCGCTCGGCGAATGCGGCCAGTCCGCGCCTGTCGATCCCGGCGACGACCATGCAGAATTCCTCGCCGCCGTAACGGCACACCAGATCGGCGCCGCGCGCGGACTGTTGCATCTTGCGCGCCACCTCCTGGATCACGCGGTCGCCGATGGCGTGGCCGTAGGAGTCGTTGACACCCTTGAAGTGGTCGATGTCGAGCAGCAGGAACCCGATCGAAGACTCTCCGCGCGACGCCGCTGCAAAGAGCGGTTGCACCGCCTCCATAAAGGCGCGGCGGTTGAGCGTGCCAGTCAGCGGGTCGCGCGTGGCCAGGCGCTGCAGTTCCTCGTTCTTGCGGTGGATCTCTTCGCGGCTCTTCCAGATCTCATCCATCGCCTGATGCCGAGCGGTGTTGGCTTTGTGCAGCGCGGTGACGTCGTCGAACGTGACCAGACAGCCGCGCACGCGAGCGCCGTTGTCGATGATGGGCGCGCAGTTGACGACGAGTTGCCGGTAGGCGGTCGCTTCCGCGGATCGTTCTCCGGTCGCCGACGCCCCGCGGTCGAGCGTGACTTGCAGCGAGTCGCCCGACGTATTCTGCCGCTCGGCCATTGCGCGCATCCACGGATGCGCGGCCACATCGCCCGGCACGCCGTCGACCAGCCAGCGCACCGACGACAACGTCTGGCCGATGCGCACCGGCTCGCCCTCGGGCTGCAGCGCGCGAAACGCCTTGTTGGTCAGCATCACGCGAGCGCGCGCGTCGAGCACCGCCACGCCCTCGGCCATCACGTCGAAGGCACGCTGCACGCGGTCCGGAATCGCGGAGGCAGGGTCCAGGTGCTGCAGCGCGCGACGCATGTACATCGCGAACGCGATCGATCCCGCAAGCGTCAGGAACAACAGCAGGCGCACCATTGGCGCATCCAGCCACTGCCTGAACAAGCTGCGATCGTCCGGCCGAAACGCGATCTCCACGGCCCCCCATCGCACGCCCTGGCTATGCAGCGGTACGACCACCTCGTCGGACACCGAGCGGCCATCGGTCAACGGCTTCCAGTGCTGCGCGTGTCCGCCAGCCTCGGCAACCAGCGAGCCTTCGGCACGCCGCACGCCAACCGAGCGCACGTCCTCGATCCGGCGCACCACTTCACGCAACGTGTTCTCGAGCACCGTGGTCTCGTTGCTTTGCAGCAGTACTGCCGCCTGCACGGCGAGTGATTTTGACACCTTGCCCCGCGACTCCCTGAGCTGCGCCGCGCGATCCGGCAGGATGCCGAGGAAAAGGTCGGCCAGCAGCACGATCGACAGCGTCATCGTCACGAGCGCCATCGTCATCTGCGCCAGGGGCCCGGGTCGTCTCATGGCAGCTCCCTTGGGGTCGTTCCCATGATGGTCGTGTCGGCGCCGAACAAGTCAGCCAGTCGCGATTCGTGCGACCCCAGCTGGTCGTACATGGTGTGCACGGGGCCGGCCGGCGCGGCCTCTTCTACCTGTTCTTCTTCCTCTTCGTCGTCGCGATCGCGCATCAGCACGGGCAGCAGGTCTACGTGGCGCCACGCCGGGATGCCCATCAGCATCATCGTGAGCATGCCGCCGCTGCGGGTGAGCCACCAGATGAAGCCTGCGGTGACAGTCGCCCCCACGACCTGCAGGGTCGATGTCGAACCCAAGTCGAAGCCTGCGTCGTCCCGCCCGTTGTGCTCCCCGTCGCTGCGATCGGCGCTGCCGCCGCCGACCTCGATCTCGGCTACGCGGCGCAGCGTGTTGGACAGCCGCCAGCCATCCGGCAGCCCAAGACGCGCGCCGCCTTCGTCCCAAGCGGTCAGCACCACCAGCTCCTGCCCGGGCTCGACCGGGCCAGGGGCCAGCGGATCGACCTCCTCGTTCAGGTGGCGGCGCACCGCAACGAGCACGTCGTGCGGCGTCCGCACGTCGAACTCGGGCACTTCGACACTAAGCAGCGTCGCATCCGCGCCCCGCGAGCCGTTGGTCGACGGGCTCGGCAGGCTGCTCGTCTGGCGCGAGGCGCTCGAATCACCTTGGTCCGCATCCGAGAGGGTGACCGACGTGGAAGGCGTTCCGGGCACCGCCGGCACCTCGATCACCGGCACCACAGGAGCCGGCTCGCGGGGCTGCGGTGCCGTCACCTTGCCGCTCAGCACGCTGACCAGTGTCTCGCTGGTGCCGTGCGTGTCGGTGTAGCTCAGGCGCAGGCTGAGCTCGCTGCCCACGTCATCGACACCGAGCAGATAACTCGGGCTGGTGGCACCGGCGACCTCCACACCGTCACGCAGCCATTGGTAGCTGAAAGTCCCCAGTCCGTCGGCGTCGACGACGCCCGACGTGTCGGCCGCCAGCGTGTCGCCCACCGCCGTCTTGCCCACCAGCACCGGCAACCCGACGGGTACGTCGTTGACGTTGCCAATCGGCGCGCTGGACGCACTGAGCAAGGTTTCGGTAGCGCCGGCCCCGTCCGTGTAGCTCACGCGCACGCTCAGACTCGCACCCACGTCGGCATCGCCGAGCGCATAGGTCGGACCGGTCGCGCCGGCCACGGCCACGCCGTCGCGCAGCCACTGGTAGCTGAACGTGCCCAGCCCATCGGCGTCCGCCACGGTGGCGGTGTCGGCGGTGAGCGTCTGATCCTCCGTAACCGTTCCCGCTAACAGCACGCTGCCTGTCGGCGCGTCGTTGGTGTTGGCCACCACCACGTCGAACTGCTCCTCGACCCACGCCCCGCTGCCGTCCGTGGCGCGCACGGTGATCGTCGCCGTGCCGACGTCGGCGTTGGCCGGCGTGCCCGTAAAGGTGCGCGTGGCCGCATCGAAGGCCAGCCAGCCCGGCAGCCCGCTGGCGCTGTAGGCCAGGCTGTCGCCCACATCGACGTCGGCGAAGGTGTTGGCCGCGAACGTGAAGCTGAACGGCGCGTCTTCGGTCGCCCCCTGGTTGGCTATCGGGTTGGCCACCGTCGGCGCATCGTTGGTGTTGGCCACCACCACGTCGAACTGCTCCTCGACCCACGCCCCGCTGCCGTCCGTGGCGCGCACGGTGATCGTCGCCGTGCCGACGTCGGCGTTGGCCGGCGTGCCCGTAAAGGTGCGCGTG
>CP070653.1:475337-478928 GCA_020354665.1 Burkholderiales bacterium | reverse complement strand
TGGTGAAGACCGGCGCGCTGATCAACGGCGAGTGGGTGTCGGGCCAGGGTACGTTTGCCGTCACCGACCCAGCCACCGGTGCCAAGCTCGTCGACGTGGCCGACCTCGGCGTGGCCGAAACGCAGCAGGCGATCGACGCCGCCGGCCGGGCGTTTCTCGTCTGGCGTGCCAAGACCGCCAAGGAACGCGCGGCCGTGATGATGAAGTGGTTCGCTCTGATGCACCAGCATGCCGACGACCTGGCCCGCATCATGACCGCCGAGCAGGGCAAGCCGCTGGCCGAGGCCAAGGGCGAGGTGATCTACGGCGCCAGCTTCATCGAGTGGTTTGCCGAGGAGGGCAAGCGCGTCTACGGCGAGACGATCCCGACCACCGACAACACCAAGCGTTATCTCGTCATCAAGCAGCCGATCGGCGTGTGCGCGGCGATCACGCCGTGGAACTTCCCGATTGCGATGATCACCCGCAAGGTGGGCCCGGCGCTGGCCGCCGGCTGCAGTGTGGTCGTCAAGCCGGCCGGGCAGACGCCGCTGTCGGCGCTGGCTGTGGCCGAGTTGGGGCAGCGCGCCGGCCTGCCGGCGGGCGTGCTGAACGTCATCACCTCCAAGCGGTCTGCGGCCATTGGCAAGCTGCTCTGCGAAAGCCAGGGGGTGCGCCACCTGTCGTTCACCGGCTCGACCGAGGTCGGCCGCATCCTGGCTGCGCAATGCGCGCCGACCATCAAGAAGCTCAGCCTGGAGCTGGGTGGCAACGCGCCTTTCATCGTCTTCGACGATGCCGACTTGGATAGCGCGACGGACGGTGCCCTGGCCAGCAAGTACCGCAACGCGGGCCAGACCTGCGTCTGCGCCAATCGCCTGTATGTGCAGGACGGCGTCTACGACGCCTTCGTCGAGAAGCTGACGGCGAAGGTCAAGCGCATCAAGGTCGGCAACGGCTTCGAGCCTGGCGTTAACCAGGGCCCGATGATCGACGACAACGCGATCGCCAAGATCGAGAGCCACGTGGCAGACGCTCTGAGCAAGGGCGCCAAGCTGGTGACCGGTGGCAGGAAGAGCGGCGAACGCTTCTACGAGCCCACGGTGCTCAGCCACGCGACCGGCAACATGCTGTGCGCGCGCGAGGAGACCTTCGGTCCGGTCGCCCCGGTGTTCCGGTTCAAGACCGACGACGAAGCTATCGCAATGGCCAACGACACCGAGTTCGGCCTTGCGGCCTATTTCTACAGCCGCGACATCGGCCGCATCTTCCGCGTCGCCGAGGGGCTCGAATCCGGGATGGTGGGCATCAACACCGGCATCATCTCGACTGCCGAGGTGCCGTTCGGCGGCGTCAAGCAGTCGGGCCTGGGCCGCGAGGGCGCGCGCCAGGGCATGGACGACTACGTCGAGATCAAGTACCTCTGCCTGGGCGACGTCCAGAAGTAGGCCAAGGACCGATCCTCGCCTGCGCCGGTGCCATGTTTGCAGACGGTGGCGGTGGGTTGCGCGGCGTCAACATTCGGGCCCGTTGTTGAAGAGGCCCTTTTCCCTCATCCGCAACAGGCGCGGTCGCGGACGCACCCTGCGCTCCGCGCCGGCCGATGCGACGGTCGCGTCCTTCTTCGGGACGAGCCTCGCCGAGCGCTCGACAACGCTCGACTCCACCGCGTCGTGGAGGATCGGCAGTTCGTCGACCGGCCTTTGAGCGCCACCGGCCAGAGTCCCGGCGCCGCCGGGTTCGCTTGAGTGCTGCATCGGCAGCGCGCTGGTCGGCTCCAGTCTGTCGGAGTCGACCCCGCGACCGCAAGCAGGCATCGAGGCCGCGGGTGCGAGGCTCGGCCGCAGGTTCAGCCGCAGGTGCTCCCAGATCAGGCCGGTGGCGGCGAGCTGGCGCAGCCTCTCGGCCTGCGACCCGCCGGTGCCGATCGACGCAAGAATGGCATGAAGCTCGGGGTGGACATCGCTGTCGACGTCCACCTGAAGCTGAAGAACCGACATGGATCGTCGCTCGAGCCGGGGTCGCTCAGCGGTACGAGAACGAAGCCTCCATCACGGCCTCGCCGATCATCTGGAAGCCGCGCACGTTGGCGTCCAATGAATTGGGCATCACGAACACCGGGATCGCCGGGAAGCGTTTGACGAGCGCGTCGCGGTAGCGCTCGGGGTGGCCACCCACCAGGACCATCAGGTCGATGATTTCGTGCGCGTCGCGCAGGCCATCGATCATGCGGTTGGTTGCATCCTCGATCACGCTGGTGATCACGGGGTCGAACTGCTTCAGATCGTGTGCCGCCCCGGCCAGCTTGACCGGCTTGCCGCTGCGAAGCGCGTCGTTGATTCGCGGCATCGTCGAGGGGCCCAGCGGACGGCCGATGGCCGCGCACAGCGACTCGGTCACAGCGCGCACGACGCGGTGCCGGCCGGCGTCGGACGCGGCGCCGCTGGCACGCGGATTGATGGAGCCCTGCTGGATCAGCAGCCAGTCGAGGGTGTGCTCGCCCGGATCGATCATCAGCACCGCGAGGTCGTCCAGCGCCTCTCCGTCAGGCAGCGGTAGGAGCGCTCCGGGTGTCTGGGCGATCACGGCGTTGAGCTCGTCCAGGTGATCATCCAGCGCGGCGTATCCGCCCATCGGTTGCGCCTGGACGATGACCTTCCCCACCTTGATCTTCTTGCCGTCGCCGATCTCGATCTCGCCCTCGTAATGCGAGCGCAGATAGTCGCGCCGCTTGGCGTCGTTGTACTGGTTGACCGGCAGTCCGAGCACCAGCGCGTCGATGACGGTGTCGCCGGCCTCGGCCATGTAGCGCAGCGCACCCTTGGTCAGGGCCTCGTAAATCGTGCCCCGGTAGAACTCGTCGGTGACATCGCGGCCGAAGTTGCCGCCGGCCTGTGCCAGCGCGACGTCGCGTCCGACCTCGTAGTTCGCTCCATTGACCGGCACGTCGAACGTGTCGCGCCGGCGCGGGCCGAGCGCACGTACTGCGCTCGCGTCTGCCGGAATGGCCATCGACGGGAAGCTCATGAATCGCACACCGTTCTTGTGGCTCAGGCTGAGCTTGACGAGGCCGAAACCGACGTCGATCGCCCGCACCACCGGGGCGGTGCTTGGGGCTGTCACCGCCGCCTTGGCGGCCGCTTTGCGCAATATCGCATTCGACATTTATCTACTCCAGCTGTGATAACCCAACGTCACCCTCGCAGCGAACGGGTTGAGATCGCGAACCAGCGACCGCAAGACATCCCCATCGCGTTTCAACACTCGACCCCAACCTCTTCGGCAGAAGTCGCGCTGACACACTTGCAATCGCCGTCCGATCGACTCCGCGTCGCCCGCGAAAACAAGCTGTAGCGCTCGGCGAGAGTAATCGATCGTCATCTCATTCGACGTGGAAAACGAGCGCTCGGACCACCGCACCTCGTTCTATCGCGTGACATTTGGCATACGGAGACACGCATTGCCGTGGATAGCGCTCGCGCGAGGCCGCACGCCACGCACGGGCAGCAATGCGTTGGCTGAAACCATTCGTCACGCTCTGTTACGCGAGGACGGTCCGAGCGATCAACGTCGAACTGCACAGCAAGGGAACGTCGATCGACTCCGAATCTC
>CP070653.1:470646-475237 GCA_020354665.1 Burkholderiales bacterium | reverse complement strand
GACCCACGTCTGCCGCTGCGCGCTCGTGCCGTGGGTGCAGCTGTCGGACACGACATAGCCCTGCTGGCGGCGCTGCTGGGCGCCGTCGCCGATCTGCGCTGCCGCGTTCATCGCCTCTTCGATGTCACCCCGCTCGAGGATCCGGCGGGCCTGCAGATAGGCCCGCACCGATATCAAGTCGCCGCGGTCGCGCCGTTTTTCAGCCGAGCGCTGCGGCCTCCCGTCGACTGGAGACAGCCTCCGGCACCTTGCCGAACCACATCTGCCACAACGACACGACCCACATGAACGCGAAGCACAGCCCCATCAGACCCCCGGCACCCATCACCACCAGGGCGAAGGGGTGGTAGAGCTTGGTGAAATACCACGCGCTGATGTCGAACGAGAGGAACAGGAACGGCGCGCCGACGACGACGCACTTGAACCAGATGGGCCGCACGTAGGCGTGACTGAAGATCGAGCCGAGAATGAAGAAGATGAAGGTGATGCCGAACAGGTGGATGTGCGACACGCGCACGAGCGTGAAGATGTCCGCCCCCTTGTCGACTTCGGTGACCTTCCTGACGTTGTCGAAGCCGTCCAGGTTGGCCAGGTGCGGGTTGCTGCCGTCGTGGCACGTCAGGCAGCGCTTATCGAGCATCGGCCTGATGTCACTTTCGAACTTGTCCTTGTCGGCTCCCGAGCCAACCCACTCGATGATCCCTCTGGATTCTTCGGGCGGCAGCATCGTCGACATCGGCCCGCGCAACGCCGACTCCAGGCGGGAGCCCTGCCCGCTGCCGCTGTAGGCGATCACCATGTCCTGGTACGACAGCGTGGCGGGATTGCCGTCTCGCCCCGAGTAGGTATGGAAGATGTAGATCAGGGCAAACAAATATCCCAGGGCGAGGATGAACAACGTCGCCGTGTAGACGATCCTCAGGCTGTACGGCAGCTCGGAAAAATGGTAGTAGAGACGGTGCAGCCGGACAGCATCATCGTTCCTTGCAGTCATCGTTGAGATCCTCTCTCCCGGTTCGGGCCTGACAGAGCCAATCGTAGTCGGCGGCATGGGCCACGATGCCCCGGCCGCCCGGCAAGCCTAGCCGACTGGTATTTTCACTTGCCCGGCAAGTTCACGTAGATCACCGCGCGCGCCTTCTGGCGTGCGTAGTGCGCGGCAACCGCCTCGACGTCGGCCTCACCCAGCATCTCCGACATCGCCGCCATCGCGGTGCTCTTGCGCGCTCCGTTGCGATACGCGTGCAGCGCCTTCTCGAGATAGTCCACGCGCTGCGCGGCCAGCATCGGCGAGCGTGGATCGACGCTGTTGCCGTTGACGCCGTGGCAGCGGTCGCAGCGTTCGGCGATCTCGGCAAGGCTCAGCGGTTTGCGCACGTTCGGCGCCTTCGGCGTGAGCGTCGCGTAATAGGCGGCAAGGTTCTTGATCGTGGGCCCGCCCAGCTTCGCCACGGCGCCCTTCATCGACTCGTCCTTTCGGCTGCCGTCCTTGTAGGCCTCCATCGCGGCGACGAAGTACTCGGCGTCCTGGCCGGCAAGGCTCGGAATCGCCGGCTTGGCGCTCACGCCCTGCTCGCCGTGGCAGCCTGCACACTCGGCCGCTGCGGCTTTGCCCGCGGCAGGGTCTCCCTCCGCCTTGGTCTTCGCGCGCGCGGGCTTCTGCAGCGCGTAGTACAGCGCGATGTTGTTCAGTACGGGCTCGCTCAAATTCTCCACCGCGCTTTTCATCAGCTCGTTCTTGCGCTGCCCGGTCTTGTAGGCAGCCATCGCCGCGACCAGATATTTCGGGTCGAGCCCCACGAGGTTGGGTGAGCCCGCGTTCTCGGTCACGCCCTTCTCGCCGTGGCAGCCCGCGCAGTCGGCCGCCGCGACCTCGCCGACCTTTACCGGGTCGGGCCGGGGTGCCGGCTTGGCGGCGCTCGCCGGCGGCTGCGCGGGATCGAGCGAGGCGTAGTAGGCCGCGGCCCTCATCAGGCTCTCTTCGCTCATGTACTTGACCGCGGCCGCCATCGGATTGTTTCCGCGCGCGCCCTGCTTGTAGGCCTTGAGTTCGAGGTAAAGGTAGGGCGCCCGCTGGCCCGCGAGGTGGGGAACGTCCTTCGTCGTGCTGATGCCGTTCAGCCCGTGGCAGCTCTTGCACGCGGCGTCGGCGACGCGATTGCCTTCCGCGATTTCTGTCGGCGTCGCGTACAGCACCTTCATCTCGTCGCCCGCGCCCTTGACGGTCGCGACCTGCGCAAGGGCGCTGCCGGAGTGGCCGATCGCCGCGATGGCCGCAGCCAGAGTGAACGCCGTCCCGAGCGCAAGCTGCGCAATGCTCTTCATCCAATTACTCCCAGCAGCCATCGCAACTCCCCAGCCAGCCTGTCCGTCACCGGTTGCGCAAAACACAATTATCTCGTTTTGGCGGCACCCACATCTTCGCACTGCAACGGGTGCCCCCACGAACGCTGGCGCGAGCAGGAAAAGCGCCGCGACGGCCACCTCCCGCCAAGGGTCAGCGATCGGTATTGAAACAGGTCGGCGCGCCAGCGGCAATTGAGCAATCTCAAGAGAGGCCGCGCGGCTCGCGACCGACACGCCGGAGTTTGATATCGCGCCGGCCGATCGATGACGACTTTCGCTAGCATTAAAAAAATGTTGGGCAAGTAGGCGTTGTCAATTGGGTCGCGAGTCACTCGCGATCCCCACCAGTCAATCAACGGAGGTATCCATGAGAGTTCTTACCCTGACCGGCCTGCTGACCACGATCGCGCTGACGTTACCCACGGTCGCGCTGGCCGCCGTCGATGAGGACGGGGCGACGGCGCTGCTGAAGTCAAGCGGCTGCGTCGCGTGCCACAAAGTCGACGCGAAAGGGATGGGACCGTCGTTCAAGGACGTCGCGGGCAAGTACAAGGGCAAGGGCGACGCGGTCGACACGCTCTCCAAGTACGTGACGAGCGGACCGACGGTCAAGATCGGCAGCAAGGAGCAAAAGCATCCCGCCGTCAAGAGCAACGACGAAGCCGCGATCAAGAACATGGCCGCCTACATCCTTTCTCGCTGACCGCGCCGGGGCCCTCCGCCCCGCCGGTGCAGCGGTGCCCAAGGCCCACACGGCTTCGGCACAGCGTCGACAAGCCACGCGCCGCCGGACTTTCGTCTTGGTGCGCGGGGCCGAGTCTGTCTCACTGGCCCCGATCGATGGGCCGTCAACGCGTTTTCTCTGTTAGGTCGTGCAAAATGGCGATCGCGCCCTGAGGGGCCGTGGACCGCTTGGCCGCAATCGGATGTCGCGGCATCCGTTCAAGAAGAACACGCAGGGAGATCAACCGATTCGCGCCCGCCGACGTTAAGAAGGTCGCGAGTCGGCGCCGACCCGCCCCAGTCAAACAACGGAGGTATCCATCAAAGTCCTTACCCTGACCGGCTTGCTGGCCTCGGTCGCCCTGACCTTGCCCACGGTTGCGCTGGCTGCCGTCGATGAAGCAGGTGCCGAGGCCCTGCTGAAGTCAAGCGGTTGCGGCGCCTGCCACGCGGTGGACGCGAAGAAGAAGGGGCCGTCCTTCAAGGACGTCGCGGCCATGTACAAGGGCAAGGCCGACGCGGCAGACGCGCTCTACAAGCACGTGACCACCGGGCCGATGGTCAAGATCGGCACCAAGGAGCAAAAGCATCCCGTCGTCAAGAGCAGCGACGAGGCCGCGATCAAGAACATGGTCGCCTACATCCTCTCCCGCTGACGGCTGCGGCGCTCGGCGCCGTTGTTGCGACCCCGCTGAAGCACCGTTCAAGGCAGCGGTCGGCGAGTACTTGACGTCGCGGCGCGCTGGGAGCAAGGTAGCTGCCGTTGCAGTAACGCACGCCGAGGCGTCTGGCCGCCAGACCAGGCCGGAATCGATCGGCGTGTGTGCGATGTGGTGGCGGCCGGTCGGCGGTCTTGGCCACGCCCAAGCAAGGAGAAATGGCGATGCGCAGAGCACTATTTCTTGCCGCTATCGGCGCCGTCCTGGGCCATCTGCCTGCAGCGGTGCTTGCCGCGGGCTCGGAGGACACCATCGCGCTCGTCGGCCACAAGGCGCCGCTGATCATCTTCGTCGCCTTCGTGATCATCGTCGGCGTGGCCGTCTACTTCATGCGATCGCGCGACCAGCGCGCGGCGCCGCTGGCCAAAGTGTTCGCGGCGGGCCGGACGATCCACTCGGCCGGGCCCGATACCACGGTCGCCGAATGCGCGCGCAAGATGGCTGCGGCAAAGATCGGCGCCCTCGTCGTCATGGACGGTGAGCGGCTGGTGGGCATCTTCACCGAGCGCGACGCGCTGAATCGCGTACTCGCCGCCGGTCGAGATCCCGGCAGTACGAAGGTTTCGGAAGTGATGACCGAGGATCCGGTCTGCATCGGGCCGACGACGACCATCGGCGAAGCGATGGAGCTGGTGACCCAGCAGCGCTTCCGTCACCTGCCGGTGGTCGAGGATGGCAAGGTGCTCTCCGTCGTTTCGAGCGGCGACCTCACATACTGGCTCGTCAAGGACCAGATCAGCGAGGCGCAGACCCTCGCCGACGCTGCCGCGCGTTCCTGAGCGACGGCTCGCCCGCCCGTTTCG
>CP070653.1:467642-470546 GCA_020354665.1 Burkholderiales bacterium | reverse complement strand
GCGGCCTGATCGGCATCGGCCTGGCATCGCTGTCGAACTCGCCGGTCCAGCGGCTGGTCCTCAAAGATGTTGGACCGATGATCGAGCCACCCGCCTCGGCGCGCATCGCCGAGTACGTCGTCCTCAACATGCATGTCCCGGAAGAGCAGTCCGCCGCGGACTACCTGCGCGACGTTTCTGCCGGCTTTGGTCCGATGTCCGACGCGCAGTGTATTGCGTTGACGCGTCCGATGCTGCGTCCCGACCCCGACGGTGCGCCCGGTGCAGTGCGCCTGCATTACGACCCGCAGAT
This sequence comes from Burkholderiales bacterium, assembly GCA_020354665.1. GTDB lineage: Bacteria > Pseudomonadota > Gammaproteobacteria > Burkholderiales > Burkholderiaceae_C. The sequence goes on along the minus strand of CP070653.1, from coordinate 470,254 downwards.
CGCGGTGCCGATTCGCGCCATGACCGCCGAGATCCTGGCCGCGGCGACGCAGCATCTGTGGCAGGCGTATGACGCGATCCGTTGTCCGACGCTGCTGCTGCGCGGCGCCGATTCGGACCTGTTGTCGCACGCGACGGCACAGGAGATGACACGGCGCGGACCGAGGGCGCGGCTGATCGAGTTTGCCGGCGTCGGGCACGCTCCGATGCTCGTTGTCCCCGACCAGATCGCGGCCGTGCGGGAGTTTCTGCTCGAGCCATGAAGACCGAAACGCCCGAGCGGCCCGACGAAGCGGCCGCGATCGTGCGCCTGGCCGGCGTCGCAGCGGCGACCGCCTCGACCGGCGCCGCACGCGTGGCCGATCCCGCCGATCCGACCCACGCCCAGCTCGAGCGCGCGCGCGCATTCGCCGAGCCGCTGTTAGCCGGCCAGGCACTTGACACCGGCGAAGATGCGCTCGAGCACGCCGACGGGGTGGCCGGGATCCTCGAGCACATCGGTGCCGCGCCGACGCTGCGCGCGGCCGCTTATCTCATCTACACCGCCGATTACCTGCAGAAGCCCGACGAGCTGGTGCGCAAGGCCTTCGGCGATGACTACGCCGGGCTGGTCAGCCACACCCGCCGGCTGGTGCAGATCCAGCGCGCGACGCGTTCGGCGAAGGTGGTCGACGAGCAACGCGCCGCGCAGACCGAGCGTGTGCGCAAGATGCTGCTCGCCTTCAGCCACGACCTGCGGGTGGTGCTGCTGCGCCTGGCCTCGCGGCTGCAGACGTTGCGCTGGTACGCCCGTACCAAGCAGCCGTGCCCGGCGGATCTGGCGCGCGAGTCGATGCAGGTGTTTGCCCCGCTCGCCAACCGGCTCGGCATCTGGCAAGTCAAGTGGGAGCTCGAAGACCTGGCATTTCGCTTCCTCGAGCCCGAGCGCTACCACCAGCTCGCGGCGAGGCTCGACGGCAACCGCGTCGAGCGCGAGCGCGGCATCGAGGCGGCGCGCTGCCGGTTGGCCGACGATCTGCGGGCGCAGGGCATCCGCGCCGAGGTCCAGGGCCGACCGAAGCACCTGTACAGCATCTGGAAGAAGATGCAGGGCAAGGCGCTGGACTTCGATCAGGTGCTGGACCTGCGCGCGCTGCGCGTGATCGTCGACGACGTGCCGGCGTGCTATGCGGCGCTCAGCCGCGTGCACGAGCTCTATCAAGCCGAAACTGGCGAGTTCGATGACTACATCGCCAAGCCCAAACCCAACGGGTACCAGTCCCTGCATACCGTGGTGCGCGACGCGGCCGGGCAGCCTTTCGAGGTCCAGATCCGCACGCGCGAGATGCACGAGCACGCCGAGCACGGCGTGGCCGCGCACTGGGCCTACAAGGAAGCCGGCCCGCGCGGCTACGGCGGCGTCAGCGCGGCCGGCCAGTTCGAAGACCGCGTCGCCGAGGCGCGCAAGGCCGTGCTGCGTCAGCTGCTGGCGTGGGAGCGCGACTACGTCGAGCAGGAGTCGGGTCCCGACCAGGCGCTGTTCGACGATCGGATCTACGTCTTCACGCCGCAGGCGCAGATCGTCGAGCTGCCCGCCGGTGCGACGCCGGTCGATTTCGCCTACATGCTGCACACCGACCTCGGTCATCGTTGCCGAGGGGCCCGCGTCGATGGCGCGATGGTGCCGCTGAACACGCCGCTGCAAAGCGGCCAGACGGTCGAGATCACCGCGGCGAAGGAGGGCGGCCCTTCGCTCGACTGGCTCAATGCGGAGCTCGGCTACCTGCACGCGCCTCGGTCGCGCACCAAGGTGCGCGCCTGGTTCAACGCGCTGGCGCAGGCACAGACCATCGCGCGCGGTCGTGAGGCGGTGGAGAAGTTGCTGCAGCGCGAAGGCCGCACCGCGCTGAAACTCGACGACCTTGCCGCGCAACTCGGATTCCGCAACGCGGAAGCGCTGTTCGAGGTCGTCGGCAAGGACGAGTTCTCGCTGCGCAACATCGAGACGCTGCTGCGGCCGGTCGAGCCCGCGCCGCCGGCGGAGGAAGGCATCGCGCTGCGCAAGTCGCGCGCGCAAGGCGCCGGCGGTGGCGTGCTGGTGGTCGGCGTTGAATCGTTGATGACCACGCTGGCGCGTTGCTGCCGGCCGGCGCCTCCCGACGAGATCTCGGGCTACGTCACGCGCGGCCGTGGCGTGGCGATCCACCGTGCCGAATGCGCCAACTTCCGTCAGATGGCGCAGCGCTCGCCCGAGCGGGTCATCTCGGTGGCGTGGGGGCGGCCGCGCGCCGACCGGCCGGCGCTCTATCCGGTCGACGTCCTCATCGAGGCCAGCGATCGCTCGGGGCTGCTGCGCGACATCTCCGAGGTCTTCGCCAAGGAAAAGATGAACGTCACCGGCGTGCAGACGCGATCGGTCACCGACAGTCGCGGCAGCACCGCATGGATGAGCTTCACCCTCGAGATCGCCGATGCGGCGCGTCTGGCGGCAGTGCTGCGCGAGGTCGAGCGCGTCAGCGGCGTGCGCGGTGCACGGCGGCGTTAGCCACGTTGCGGACTGATAGAATCCGCGCTCCCAGGCGCGTAGCTCAGCTGGTTAGAGCACCACCTTGACATGGTGGGGGTCGTTGGTTC
>CP070653.1:453539-467542 GCA_020354665.1 Burkholderiales bacterium | reverse complement strand
GAAGTAGCCCTCGGTTTCGAGCAGCGATCGTGCCTGCGCCGGCGCGGCGGCGATCAGGCGGTCGAGTTCGGCCGCCGAAAGTTGCTCGGCGCTCGCCGCGCCGCGGAAGCGTTCGATGTCGAGGTAGGTTTCCAGCAGCTTGCCCAGCTCGGCTGGTGCGTCGATCTCGACGCGATATCCCGCCCCGGCGTCGGGCTGGGGTTGGGCCGCCGGCGCTTCTGGCACGTCGCGCAGACCCACCGATGGCTCCGCAGGCGGCAACTGCGCACAGCCCACCAGCGCCGCGGCGACCCCCGCTGCAGCGAGCGCGCGCTGCGCCACGATCATTTGCTGAGCAGCCGCATCGCTCCTTCGAGCCCCACCAGCGTCAGCGGAAACATCCGCTGGTTCATCAGCTGCGAAATGATCGAGATGCTCTGGCGGTACTGCCACACGCCCTGCGGCTCGGGATTGTTCCACACGAACTTCGGGAACGCATGGGTCAGCCGCTGCAGCCACTCGGCCCCCGCCTCCTCGTTGTTGTATTCGACGCTGCCGCCGGGCTGCAGGATCTCGTACGGGCTCATCGTGGCGTCGCCGACAAAGATCAGCTTGTAGTCCTTGTTGTACTTGCGGATCACGTCCCAGGTCGGGAACTTTTCGGCGTAGCGGCGGCGATTGTTCTTCCACATGAAGTCGTAGACGCAGTTGTGGAAGTAGTAGAACTCCAGGTGCTTGAACTCGGTCTTGGCCGCGCTGAACAGTTCCTCGACGCGATGCACGTGCTCGTCCATCGTGCCGCCGACGTCCATCAGCAGCAGCACCTTCACCTTGTTGTGGCGCTCGGGCACCATCTTGATGTCGAGCAGCCCGGCGTTGGCGGCGGTGGAGTGGATCGTGTCGTCGAGGTCCAGCTCCAGCTCACAACCCTCGCGCGCGAAGCGGCGCAGTCGGCGCAACGCGACCTTGATGTTGCGCGTCCCCAGTTCTTTGCTGTCGTCGTAATCCTTGTACGCACGCTGGTCCCAGACCTTGATCGCGCTTCGGTTGCGGCCCTTGTCCTGGCCGATGCGGATGCCCTGCGGGTTGTAGCCCCAGGCGCCGAACGGGCTGGTGCCACCGGTGCCGATCATCTTGCTGCCGCCCTCGTGGCGTTCCTTCTGCTCCTGGAAGCGCTTCTTCAGCGTCTCCATCAGCTCGTCCCAGCCCATCTTCTCGATCGCGGCCTTCTGCTCGGGCGTGAGCTCGAGCTCGAGGTGCTTGCGCAGCCACTCCAGCGGGATGTCCTGCGAGAAGTCGCCGAGCATCTCGACGCCCTTGAAGTACGCTGCAAAGGCGCGGTCGAACTTGTCGTACTGCGCTTCGTCCTTGACCAGTGCGGCGCGCGCGAGGTAATAGAACTTGTCGACCGAGGGTCCACCCTCGTCGTCGAGCACGCCCTGCCGCAGTGCTTCGAGCAACGTCAGGTACTCCGTGACCGAGACCTTCAGCTTGGCCGCGCGCAGCGTGTAGAAGAAGTTGATCAGCATCGCTTCGGTCTCGCGCCGGTTGCGGCGCGAGCCTTCATTGTGCCCGGGCCGGGCTACGCCGGGGGCGCTGTGCCGGCGTGGCGGTCAGGCTTGCGCTGGCACGGCCCAAGAGCCTGTCGGCGGCTCTGTTTCCGTTGCCTCGAACGGTCAGGCCCCGTACGCCCGCTCGAGCTGGAAATCGAGGTGTGCGCGCACTGTCGGCCATTCGTCGGCGGTGATGCTGTAGACGGCGGTGTCGCGCAACGTGCCGTTCGCGGCGCGCAGGTGGTTGCGCAAGATGCCGTCGAGCTGGGCGCCGAGGCGCTCGATCGCGCGCCGGCTTTGCGCGTTGAAGCGGTGGGTGCGGAACTCGACGGCGATGCAGCCCAGCGTCTCGAACGCGTGCGCGAGCAGCATGCGCTTGCACTCGGTGTTCAGCGGCGTGCGCTGCACCCGCCGCGCGTACCAGGTGGAGCCGATCTCGACGCGCTGGTGCTCGCTGTCGATGTTCATGTAGGTCGTCATGCCGACCGCGACGCCAGTGGCGTCGAGCACCGCAAACGGCAGCATCGAGCCCGCGCGGTGCAGGCCAAGCCGGCGCTCGATCTCGGCGGCCATGCCCTCGGGCGCGGGAATCGACGTGTACCACAGCTTCCACAGTTCGCCGTCGCGCACCGCCTCGGCCAGCGCCGGCGCGTGGTCGGGCGTCAACGGCACCAGGCTGGCGTGGCGCCCGTGCAGCGCAACCGGTTCGGCGATCCGGGGGGGCATGTCACCGATGGTGACGTTGCATGAAGACGAGCTTCTCGAACAGGGTCACGTCCTGCTCGTTCTTCAGCAGCGCGCCGACCAGCGGCGGCACGGAGATCTTGTCGTCCTTGCTCTGCAGCGCCTCGAGCGGGATCTCCTCGGCCACCAGCAGCTTGAGCCAGTCGAGCAACTCGGAGGTCGACGGTTTCTTCTTCAGCCCCGGCAGGTTGCGCACGTCGTAAAAGGTCTTCAGCGCCGCGGCGAGCAGGTCCTTCTTCAGCGCTGGAAAGTGCACGTCGACGATGGCCTTCATCGTCTCGGCGTCGGGGAACTTGATGTAGTGGAAGAAGCAGCGGCGCAGGAACGCGTCAGGCAACTCCTTCTCGTTGTTCGAGGTGATGAAGACGAGCGGCCGGTGCGTCGCGCGGACCAGCTCGCGCGTCTCGTAAACGTAGAACTCCATGCGGTCGAGCTCGCGCAGCAGGTCGTTCGGGAATTCGATGTCGGCCTTGTCGATCTCGTCGATCAGCAGCACGACGGGCCGCTCCGACGTGAACGCCTGCCACAGCGTGCCGCGCACGATGTAGTTGCGGATGTCGCGGACCTTGCCCGAACTCTCGGCGTCGGCGAGCTGGCTGTCGCGCAGGCGGCTTACCGCGTCGTACTCGTACAGCCCTTGCTGCGCCTTGGTCGTGCTCTTGATGTGCCACTGCAGCAGCGGCATGTCGAGCGCGCGCGCGACCTCTTCGGCGAGCATCGTCTTGCCGGTGCCGGGCTCGCCCTTGACGAGCAGCGGCCGCTTCAGCGTGATCACGGCGTTGACCGCGAGCATCAGGTCGGGCGTGGCGACGTAGCTGTCGGAGCCGGTGAACTTCATCTGCGTGGGCGCGCGCGATCGGGTGTCGACCCAGTATAAGGGCGGCCCGACGGCCCCCTATAATCGCGCGCTGTTTTCGCTCGGTATCGGCGTCGGTGCCGCCCGTCCGCGACCCTCCCAGCCCGCTGATCATGAAGAATCCGCTTTCGATCGCCGTTGCCTTGGCCGCCGCGGCCGTGGTTGTGCCCTCTGCATACGCCCAGGACGCCCAGGCCGGCGCAAAGAAGATCGCGATGTGCAACGGCTGCCACGGCATCCCGGGCTACCAGGCGAGCTTCCCGCAGGTCTACAAGGTGCCGATGATCGCGGGCCAGAGCGCGAAGTACATCGTTTCCACGCTCAACGCCTACAAGAAGGGCGATCGCAAGCATCCCTCGATGCGCGGCATCGCCGAGTCGCTGAGCGAGCAGGACATGGCCGACATCGCCGCCTACTACGAAGGGCTCGGTGGCTCGGTGTCGCTGCCCGAAACGCCCGCCGAGCAGCCGCCGGCGCAGGTGGCCGAGCTGTTGACCAAAGGGGCCTGCGCGTCGTGCCACGGTGCCAACTTCAGCAAGCCGATCGACCCGACCTACCCCAAGATTGCCGGCCAGCATGCCGACTACCTGTTCGTCTCGTTGAAGGCGTACAAGACCGAAGGCAATCCGCGGGTCGGCCGTGCCAACGCAATCATGGGCGGACAGGTCAAGCAGTTCACCGTTGCCGAGCTGAAGCTGCTGGCCAACTACGTCGGCTCGCTGCCCAGTCAGCTCAAGACGGTGCGCCCGAACCCGTTCCATCCCGGGGCCCACTGAAGCGCGCGCCACGCCCGACTGCCGCTGTTGACTTCAGACCGCTGGCGAGGGCAGCGGTCTTTGTTTGTGCCGTTCAGCGCGCGCGGGTCCCGGCGCTGTTGCGCTGCCCGATCTGGCGCGGGCGTTTGGGTTTCGCACCGGCCAGGTCCTCGAGGATCGGGCAGTCCGGGCGGCCATCACCGTGGCAACAGGCGGCGAGCGAACCGAGCGTGCGCTGCATCGACTGCATCTCGTCGATGCGCCTCTGCAGGTCTGCGACGTGCGCGAGCGCGATGCGCTTGACGTCGGTGTTCGAGCGCCCGCGGTCGTGCCACAGCGCAAGCAGCGCGCGGATCTCCTCCATGCCGAAACCGAGGTCGCGGGCGCGGCGAATGAAGCGCAGCGTGTGCACCTCATCGTCGCCGTACTGGCGGTAGCCGGCCGCGGTGCGCGCGACGCGCGGCAGCAGGCCGAGCGACTCATAGTGGCGCACCATCTTCGCGCTGACGCCCGAGGCGTGCGCGGCTTCACCGATGTTCATCATGGGCTGTCTCCGGCGTACCGGCACGCGATGCCGGCCGCCAGCGCTGCAGCAGCAGCGCGTTGCTGACCACGCTGACACTCGACAGCGCCATCGCCGCGCCGGCGACCACGGGCGTCAGCGCGCCGAGCGCGGCGAGCGGGATGCCGACCACGTTGTAGGCGAATGCCCAGAACAGGTTCTGCCGGATCTTGGCCACCGTGCGGCGCGAGATGTCGATCGCGTCGATCACGCGCGACGGGTCGCCGGTCATCAGCGTGATGCCGGCGGCCTCCATCGCGACGTCGGTGCCGCCGCCGTCGGGATCGTTCATCGCGATGCCGACGTCGGCCGCGGCAAGTGCCGGCGCGTCGTTGACGCCGTCGCCGACCATCGCGACGGCCGTCCCGCCCTTGGCGCCGGCATGGGCGGCGCTGCGCAGCGACTCGACCTGCGCGGCCTTGTCGCCGGGCAGGACTTCGGCGCGCACCTCGGCGATGCCGAGCGCGGCGCCCACCGCGCGTGCCGCCTCGCGGTTGTCGCCGGTGATCAGCACTGTCTTCAGGCCGCTGCGCTGCAGCTCGGCGACCGCCTGCGCGGCGTGGAGCTTCAGTGCATCGCCGAACGCAAGCAGTGCGAGCACGCGCGGCGAGGGTGTTGTCTGCGCGAGCCAGGACACCGTGCGGCCCTGCTGCTGGGAGGTGCGCGCGCTCGCGTCGAGCCGTGCGCGCGGTACGCCGAGCTCGTCGATCCAGCGCGTGCTGCCAAGCACCACGGTGCGGCCCGCGACGTCGGCCTGCACGCCGCGGCCGGCTACCACCTGCAGCGCCTTCGGTGCGGCCGCGCTGGTGCGCGGCTCGCCGGCCACCTTCCACGCGCGTTCGACAGCCCGCGCGAGGGGATGCTCGCTGCCCGCCTGCAGCGCAGCTGCAAGCCCGAGCAGGTCATCGGTCGACGTCGTCTCGTCGGCGGGCTCGAGTGCCACCAGCTCGGGCTTGCCGCGCGTCAGCGTGCCGGTCTTGTCGAACGCGACGGTGCCGACGCGGTGCGCGATCTCGAGTGCTTGCGCGTCCTTGATCAGAATGCCGTGGCGCGCCGCGACGCCCGTGCCGGCCATCAGCGCGGTCGGCGTGGCCAGCCCGAGCGCGCAGGGGCACGCGATCACGAGCACCGCCACTGCATGCAGCGTCGCCGCCGACCAGTCACCGGCCATGAGCCCCCAAGCGAGCAGCGTGACCGCGGCGATCGCAACGACCACCGGCACGAACACCGCGCTGACCCTGTCGACCAGCAGCTGCACCGGCGCCTTGCGCGCCTGCGCCGCTTCGACCAGCCGCACGATGCGCGCAAGCTGCGTCTCCGCACCGACCGCCGTCGTGCGCACGACGAGCAATCCCTCGCCGTTGAGCGTGCCGCCCGTGAGGCGGCCACCTTCGTGCTTCGACACGGGCAGGCTCTCGCCGGTGAGCATCGACTCGTCGAGATGGCTCGCGCCTTCGCTGACGATGCCGTCCACCGGCACGCGCTCGCCCGGTCGCACGACGATCAGGTCACCAACCCTGACTTCGCCAATCGGCACCTCGACATCGCCGCCGGGCCCTCGCCGGCGGGCCACGGCGGGCCGCAGCGCCTGCAATGCGCGAATCGCGTCAGTGGCGCGGCGCTTGGCGCGCGCCTCGAGCCACTTGCCGAGCCGCACCAGCGTGATCACGACGGCCGCCGACTCGAAGTACAGCGCCGGCGTGCCGGTACGGTCCGCAAAGAGCGTCCACACGCTCAAGCCGTACGCCGCGCTCGTGCCCAGTGCGACCAGCAGATCCATGTTGCCGGTGCCCGCGAGCAGCGCCTTCCAGCCGGCTCGATAGAAACGCGCGCCGACCCAGAACTGCACCGGCGTGGCCAGCAGCAGCTGTAGCCAACCCGGCAGCATCCAGTGCGCCCCGAACACGCTGCCGACCATCGGCAACACGAGCGGCAGCGACAGCAACGCCGAAATCACCACCATCGCGCCTTCGCCGAAGCGCCGCGGAGCGGCCAACGGCCGGCGGGTTTCGGGCCCCGCTGACGGCCCGGCCTCGGCGTGCTCGGCAGCGCGGTAGCCGGCACGCTCGACCGCTTCGATCAGCGCGCGCATCGGCGCCGAGCCCTCGAGCCGCATCACCGTGGCCTGCTCGGTTGCCAGGTTGACCTGCGCATCGAGTACGCCTGGCACCGCGCGCAATGCGCGCTCGACACGTGCGACGCAGCTCGCGCAGGTCATTTCGCCGATGTCGAGACCGATGCTCTCGCGCGGCACCGCGTAGCCGGCCTGCTCGACCGCTGCGGCGAGGTCTGCGGCGGCAACGCCGGGATCGGCGTCGACACTCGCGCTCTCGGTGGCGAGGTTGACCGACGCCGAGTGCACGCCGGGCACTTTGGCCAGCGCGCGCTCGACCCGCATGACGCACGAGGCGCACGTCATGCCCTCGATCGGCAGCGACAGCGTGCTCAAGTCCTTCGCGGTGACGGTGGTGTCCATGGCGGAGACGATAAACCTTGCCATGATAGTAATGTCAACCGGCCGCGTCGGCGACTGCGGCACTCCTTGACCTTGCCATCGTGGCAAGCTTCAGAATGACTGCAGTTTCAAGCGAACCGAGGAGCCGCCATGAGCACGATCGAACTGACCCTACCGAACATGACCTGCGGCCACTGCGTGCGCACGGTCACCGCTGCCGTGCAGCGCGTGGACGCGCAGGCCAAGCTCGACGTCGACCTGCCGCAGCACAAGGTGCACATCGAGTCGGCGCAGGAGGCCGAGATGTTCCGCAAGGCGCTCGCCGAAGAAGGCTACCCGGCGGCCACCGCCTGACGGTGCCGCCCGCGGCGCGTTCCGCGCTGCGCCGTTTCAGGTCGGATACGTACCCGGCACGAGGATCGAACGGTCGACGTCGCGAATGTCGGTGCGGCCGCACAAGGCCATCGTGATGTCGAGTTCCTTGTGGATGATCTCGAGCGCCTTCGTCACGCCGGCTTCGCCCATCGCGCCGACTCCGTAGGCCATCGCCCGGCCGATGTAGGTGCCGCGCGCGCCGAGCGCCCAGGCCTTGAGCACGTCCTGGCCCGAGCGGATGCCGCCGTCCATGTGGACCTCGATCTTCGAGCCGACCTCGGCAACGATCGACGGCAGTGCCTCGATGCTCGATGGCGCGCCGTCGAGCTGGCGGCCACCGTGGTTGCTGACGATGATCGCATCGGCCCCGGACTCGACCGCGAGCTTGGCGTCCTCGGCATCCAAAATGCCTTTGAGGATCAGCTTGCCGCCCCACTGGTTCTTGACCCATTCGACGTCGGGCCACGAGAGCCGCGGGTCGAACTGCTCGGTCGTCCACGCCGACAGCGAGCGCATGTCGCTGACGCCCTTCACATGGCCGACCACGTTGCGGAACGTGTGCCGGTGCGTTTTCGCCATGCCCAGGCACCAGCGCGGCCTGGTCATCAGGTTCAGCAGGTTGCGCAGCGTCGGCCGCGGTGGCGCGGTCAGGCCGTTCTTCAGGTCCTTGTGGCGCTGCCCGATCACCTGCAGATCCAGCGTCAGCAGCAGCGCGCCGCAGCGCGCGGCCTTCGCGCGGCCGATCAGGCCTGTCATCGCGTCGCGGTCGCGCATCATGTAGAGCTGGAACCAGAACGGCGCACGGGTGTGCTCGGCGATGTCCTCGATCGAGCAGATGCTCATCGTCGGCAGCGTGAACGGAATGCCGAACTTCTCGGCTGCCTTCGCCGCCAGGATTTCGCCGTCGGCGTGCTGCATGCCGATCAGCCCGACGGGCGCGATCGCCACCGGCATCTTGACGTCGATGCCAACCATCTGCGTGGCGGTGGTGCGGTTCTCCATGTTCACCGCGACGCGCTGGCGCAGCTTGATCTTCTGGAAGTCCGCCTCGTTGGCTCGATAGGTGCCTTCGGTCCACGAGCCGCTGGCGGCGTAGTCGTAGAACATCCGCGGCACGCGCTTCTCGGCGAGCACACGCAGGTCTTCGATGTTGGTGATGACAGCCATCGCTCATGCCCTCCGACGATACGATTCAACGGCGCGTGTCGGCGCCCCGGTGCTGGCGGCCAGGGGCATTGCTGCAGTGCACTGCAGCGTGCAGTCGTTGGCGTCGTGGCGCATCGCGGGTCTCCTCGGCGCGCATCGTACCGAGACCGCGGCCGGCGAGGGCGTTTCAGCAGTCTGTCAGGCCGCTGCCCGTTGTGCGCCGGGCGGCACGTGTGATCCGAGGAAGCTCGGCGGCCGACCGGCAATGCACGGCCAGACGCTGTCAGACCAATCGCTGCAGGAACAGCGCGAGCGCGGTCGTGCCGCCGATGACGAGCGCCAGCACCCAGTTGGACAGCTGGCCGGGGGGCGCGCGGCGCTGGCGGGTGCGTTGGCGGGTCTTGTCGAGCATGAGAGGAATCTTCGGCGGTCCCGGCGCGTGCCCTCGTCAAGCTGCGCGCGATGCGGGCGGGCGTCTCTAACGCAAACAGCCTACTTATAGGTTGACACTGCGAGCGTGAAAAGTTCGCTTTCCCGCGTTTTGGTGTTTCCGCTACTGCACGCGCCGTCGATTGGCGGGCGGCGCGCGCCGCATCAACCCGGGAAGAGCGGCAGTTCTTCGGCTGGCGCTGGGGCCGCGCGGTCGCGGCGGCCAGGCGTCTGGCCGAGGGCTGTGCCCGCGCGCTGCAGTGCAGCAACGCGCACACCGAGCAGGCGGATCGGCCGCGAAAGGTCAACGCGCTTCAGGCACTGTCCGGCCGCGCGTCGCAATGCTTGCGCTTGCTGCACCGCCGCGGGCAGGGTCGCGTCGCGCGTTACGGTGCGGAAGTCGTCGAAGCGCAGCTTGATGCCGACCGTGCGTCCTGCGTAGCCCTTGCGCTCGAGGTCGGTGGCCAGCCGCTCGCACAGCATCGTGAAGACACGACCGAGCACGGCGCGGTCGCGCACCGCATGCAGGTTGCGCTCGAACGTCGTCTCGCGGCTGATCGAGACGGGCTCGCTGTGCGTCACGACGGGCCGGTCGTCGATACCGCGTGCCGCGTCGGCGAGCCAGGCGCCGTAGCTGCGACCGAAATGCTCGACGAGCCAGCCGCGCTCGCACGCGGCGAGCTCGCCGATCGTGCGCACGCCCAGCGCCTCGAGCCGCGCGGCCGCCTTCGGCCCGATGCCGTTGATGCGCCGCGCCGGCAGCGGCCATACGCGCGTCGGAATGTCGGCCGCGGTCAGCACCGTCAGCCCGTCGGGCTTGTCGAGCTCCGAGGCGATCTTGGAGAGCAGCTTGTTCGGCGTCACGCCGATCGAGCAGGTCAGCCCGGTGGCGCGACGCACGCTGTTCTTGATCTCCTGCGCCACCGCGCGTACGCCGCCCAGCCGGTCGTGGCCGACCGCGTCGTCGATACCGGGCACCGCGCTCAAGTCGACGTAGATCTCGTCGATGCCGCGGTCCTCGATCAGCGGTGCCACCTCCACGACCGCCGCCTTGAACAGCCGCGAGTAGCGGCGGTACTCGTCGAAGTCGACCGGCAGCAGCACCGCGTCGGGCGCGCGCTGCGCGGCCTTCATCAGCCCCATGCCCGAGTGCACGCCAAGGTCGCGCGCCGGGTAGGTGGCGGTCGTGATCACGCCGCGGCCCTGGTAGTCACGCAGCGTCGCGAAAGCGCGCGTGCCGTCGGCATTGACCACCGGCTGGTGGCGCCGCCCGCCGCCGATCACCACCGGCAGCCCGCGCAGCTCGGGATAGCGCAGCAACTCGACCGACGCATAGAACGCGTCCATATCGAGGTGGGCGATCCAGCGTGGGGCGGCGGCCATGGTGCGATTGTCGCGAGCTGCCGCCACCCGCGCCGCCGTGACCGATGCACGCCGGGCAACGCAACTTTACATTGCCGCGCTTGAAATGTGCAAATAGGCCATTTACACTGGCGTCGCGCATCACCTCGGACCGGCGGAAAGCGTTGGCCCCAACCTCAGGAGCGACTCATGTTCGAACCCTTCTTGCGATCCTTCGCGGTGCGCCTCGGCGGCGCCTGCTTCGCCGCAGCCGTGCTGCTCGCCGGCTGCGGTGGTGGTGGCAGCTCGCCGACCGAGCAAGCCACCTCTTACACCCAAGGTGTCGTCACCGGCTTCGGCTCGATCATCGTCAATGGCATCCGATTCGACGACAGCGCTGCCACCGTCACCGACGACGACGGCACCGCGGACCAAGGCCGCGGCGATCTGCGCATCGGCATGGTCGTCGAGATCGAAGGCGCCGACGTTGACCGCGACCGCGGCATCGGGCGTGCGCTGCGCATCCGCTGGGCGAACGAATTCATCGGCCCGGTGACGTCGGTGAACACCACCGCCAACACGTTCGTGGTGTTCGGCCAGACGATCGAAGTCAAGGCGTTCACCGTGTTCGACGACAGCCTGCCTGGCGGGTTAGCCAGCCTGAATGAAGGTGCCGTCGTCGAGGTCCACGGCCTGTTCAACGCCGCGCTCGGACACTACGTCGCGACGCGGGTCGAGGCCGACCCCAATGCCACCTTCTACAAGCTGCGCGGCATCGTCAGCGACCTTACCGATACGACCTTTAAGCTGGGCAGCGAGACGATCTACTACGGCGACGTACCTGCCGCCGACCTGCCGGCGGGCCTGGCGAATGGCATGCGCGTGCGCGTGCGGCTTCAGACGACGCAGAACACCGCCGGGCAGTGGGTTGCAGTCACGGTCCGCCACGGTGTGCGCAAGCTGCTCGAGCGGCTGGATTCCGAGATCGAGGGCATGGTCACCGATTTCACGTCGGCTGCGCAGTTCAGTATCAATGGCATTGCGGTCGATGCGAGCACTGCGTTGTTCCCTGACGGCCCGGTCGCGCTCGGCGACCACGTCGAGGCGCGCGGCGCAGTCGTCGACGGCACGCTCAAGGCACTCGTCGTCAAGAAGGAGGACGACTCCGCCGTCGACCGCAACGAGCTGCACGGCACGATCGCATCGGTCGATACGATCACCCAAACGTTCGTGCTGCACCACATGATGCACGGCGACGTGACCGTCTCGTATGCGCACGTGCTGACCTTCAAGGACGGCAGCGCCTCCGACCTGGTGGCGGGCGCCCAGGTCGAGGTCAAGGGCCGGCTGATGCTCGGTGGCGAGTTGCAGGCGGTGGAGATCGATTTCGAGAACTGATCGACGCCCCTCTTGTCGCGTGGGCGGGTCGACTAAAGTGCGGCCTGCCCATTCGCGCACAATGGGTTCGGATTCCCCCGGCCGTGACCCGCGACCCATCGCTTCCCGCCCCCGAGTCGCCCGAGCGCGCGGCGCTGCTCGAGGCGCTCGCCTCGCTGCTCGAGCCGCTGGCGCGGCTCGCAGTCGCGCGCGGCCTGTCGTACCGCGAGCTGGAAGCGCTGGCCAAGGTGGCGTTCGTCCGTGCGGCGCATGCCGCGCACCCCGACCTGCCCGAGCACCGGCGCGTCAGCCGCATCAGCACCACCACCGGCCTGTCCCGGCGCGAAGTCACGCGCATCGTTCAGGCGCCCGAGCGCGCCGCGCCGCCACGCTCGCTCGCCACCGAGGTGTTCGCACGCTGGATGACCGACAGCGAGTGGCGCGACAGCCGCGGCCGGCCGCGCAAGCTGGCGCGGCAGGGGCCGGCGCCGAGCTTCGAGGCGCTCGCGCAATCGATCACCCGCGACGTGCATCCGCGCAGCCTGCTGGAAGAACTCGTGCGACTCGACCTGGCGAGCGTTGACGAGAAGACCGACACCGTCAGCCTCGTGCGCGACGCGTTCGTGCCGCGCGGCGACGCGGTGCGCATGGCGCGCTTTCTCGGCGAGAACGTCGGCGACCACCTGGCCGGCGCGGTCGACAACGTGCTGCACGACGGCACCCAGCACTTCGAGCAGGCGGTGTTCGCCGACGGGCTGTCCGGGGAATCGCTCGACGTGTTCCGCGCGCTCGTGACCGCGCAGTGGAAGGTGCTGCGCCAGGTGTTCATCCCCGAGCTCGAGAAGCTGATCGAGGCCGATCGAAACGCCGAGCGGGCGCAGGACCAGCGAATACGCATCGGCCTTTACACGTACACCGAATCGACGGCGCCGGCGTCCGCTGCGCCGGCCGCAAAGACCAGGCGCGGCGCCCCACGCAAGACGGGCGCGCGCAAGAGGACCTGACATGAAGCAGTTGCTGTCTCGATGGCTAATGCGCCCGTGGCTTGCCGCGCTCGGCTCGATGGTCGCCGTGCTCGTCGCCTGCGGCGGTGGTGGCGGCGTCGGCGAGGGTGGCACCGGCTCGTTCGTCTCGGGTCCGATCAGCGGTTTCGGGTCGGTGATCGTCGGCGGTGTGCGGTTCGACGACTCCTCGGCAACGTTCGAGGACGAGGACAACCCGAATTCCACCCCCGATCGCAGTGCGCTGCGCCTGGGGCTGGTCGTCGAGGTTGAAGGCGGGCCCATCGACGCCACGACAGGAAGGGCCACCGCGCGCACGATCCGCATCGGCAGCGCGATCGTCGGGCCGGTGACGGACGTCTCCCCGATGATGCGCATGGTCCGTGTGCTGGGACAGCCGGTTCGCGTCACCGCGGCCACCGTATTCGGCAGCGGGCTCGAGGGTGGCCTCGCTGCGCTTGCTGCGGGACAGGTGGTCAAAGTGAACGGCTTCTTCGACAGCGCATTGCCCGGGTTCGTCGCGACGCGCATCGAGCTTCCCACGACGCCGCCCGATACCTACAAGGCGCGCGGCATCGCACGCAACGTCGATGCACGGACGTTCCGCATCGGTGACCAGCTGTTCGACTACAGCGAAATCGCCGGCGTGCGGCCGCAATCCGATCAGTTCGTCCGTGTGCGTGTGAGGCCAGACGCGCAGGGCCCCTGGACCGTGACCCAGTTGGACGTCGGCCTGCGTGTGTTGGCTGACGTGCGCGAGGCCAAGCTCGAAGGCATCGTCACCGACTTCGTGACAAACGCGCAGTTCAGCGTCAACGGCATTCCGGTCGACGCGAGCAAGGTGTCGCCTGCAGTCGGAGTGGCGCTCGGTGTCCGCGTCGAAGTCGAGGGCCGGATTAGCCAGGGCGTGCTGCAGGCCGACAAGATCGAGATCAAGACCGACGAGGATGTCGACAGCGAGGACTTCGAGCTGCACGGCGGGGTCAGCGGCGTCGATCCGGTGGCGCAGACGTTCGTGCTGACGACCGAATCGGGCATGCACAGTTTCACGGTCGTCTACGACGGCAACACCCGATTCGATCCACCCGCAAGTGCGGATGCGCTCGCCAGCTATACCGGGCGGGTCGAGGTCAAGGGTCTGTGTGTCGCGGCGACCGGCCGGCTGCTCGCGCAGCGCATCAAATTCGAATGACGATACCGAGGGCTGCGCAGTCCGCGCCGCGCCGGACCCGCATGGGTCGTCGCCGCACCGGTCTCAGCGCGTCGGCGGTGACTTGGTGATGCGCGTGCGGAACACGGAGAGCCAGCCCTTCAGCGCGCGCGTATTGTCGGTACCGATGCGCAGCAAGATCTTCTGGCCGGCGCTGCGCGCGCGAAGGTCCGGGTCGGTGAAGTCATAGTTCACCCACGGCCGGGTTGGTTGCACCGGG
>CP070653.1:449377-453439 GCA_020354665.1 Burkholderiales bacterium | reverse complement strand
GCCCGGCCGCTCGCCGCACCGCGGCGGCGCGGGTGACCACGCCGGAGGCCGAAAACAGCGTCAGCGTCGTCACGGCGGTTCGTCGTCGAGGTGGATCACTTGCGGCAGCGGCATTGGCTCGCTGTCTTCGGCACTGGCTTCGTCATCGCTGCCGGCCGAAGCACCGTCGCGCTCGGCACGCCGCGCGGCGCGCCGTTGCACGAAGAAGACGCGCAACAAGGCCCCCGCGGCTTCGGCGAGCACGCCACCCTGCACCGCCGTGTGATGGTTGAGCCGCGTATTGGCAAACAGGTCGACCACCGACCCCGCGGCACCGGTCTTGGGGTCGCTGACCGCGAACACGACGCGCTTGAGCCGCGCATGCATCAGCGCCATCGCGCACATCGCGCACGGCTCGAGCGTCACGTACAGCTCGCAGTCGGGAAGCCGGTAGTTCTCGAGTAACTGCGCGGCGTGGCGCAGCGCGACGATCTCGGCGTGCGCGGTCGGGTCGTGCGTCGTGATCGGCCGGTTGTAGCCGGTGGCGATGACCTGCGGGCCGGCCTCGGTGTGGCGCACGATCACCGCGCCGACCGGCACTTCGCCGACCAGCAATGCGTTCTGCGCCTGGTCGAGCGCAATGCGCATGGCGAACTCGTCGGCCGGGGTCGCGGGCTCGCTCACTGGTCAACCCTCAATAGCCGCTCTGCAGCGCGCGATCGGCGCCCTGCTGCAGGCTGCGCTGCAGGTCTTCGCGAAACTGCTCCTGCCCCTCGCGTCGGCCCAGGTTGGCCGGCGCCGACGCCGGCGTGGATGCGCCAGCAGGCGCGCGCACCGCCTTCAATTGCCCACGCGCGATCATCGCGACGATCGCGACGACAACCACCAGTCCAACAAGGCTCAGCACGATGCGCACGGTAAGCGTCCATGTGATTGGGAAGCAGAACGCCTCCAGATATTGAGAACCGCCGTGACGGCTGCGGAGGGCACATTCGACGAGCCCTCAACCGGGGATGGTCAGCGACAATCTTCCGGCAGTCAATGGCGCGGACGGCGTGCTCTCGCTACTTGTTGCCAATGCCATGCGCCTTGTCGAGCCCTCTGCTCAGGATGCGCGCCCAGGTCGACGCAATGTCCCGGGCTTCCGCTTCATTCACCACGCGACTGGCAAGTGTCAGCATGCCGGTGTTGCGTGCTTCACGCCGGTCGACAACCCGCGCCAGCACCTGTCCGGTTTCGGAGTCGAAGAGTTCAGCGAAGAGCGTCATTTCTCCGGCCGATACGGTGTAGGAACGTGAGAGTGCGCTCGTCCCGGTGTCCGGCGCGTTGATGTACAGATCGACGATCCTGACGTCGACGCGCAGCACCTCCGGACCGCTTTCGTTGACCACCTTGTAGCTGCTGTTGGTCTGCAGTTCCCTGACGAATTCGTCGTGGACGGCCTTCGCGACGCGCGCCTTGATCTCCTCGCGATCTTCAGTTGAGATCCTGATCAGGCTGCCGGGTCGGGTCGGGTTCCAGTCCTTGCGGAACGCGACTTCGATCGGCGCGATCCTGACTTTGTCGTACACGGCAAGCGTCGCTCCCGGCCTCGCATAAGCGAGGTCGATGCCTTCGACGCTGATCTTCTGCAGGCCGTCGTGGCTCATCGCCTGCTCGAGCCCGGCGTCGGGCGTCGCACAGCCGGTTGGCAAGACCAGCATCGCTGCCAACATGGCAACGATGCGAATGCACCGGTTCGTGTCCATGAGCTTGCTTACGCAGCCGGTCGATTATTACGGGTTTGCGACGCCGAGACTTCGCCACCCACGAGGCGCCGGCGGCCGCCGACAGCCACGTCGGGCGCAATCGACTCTGGACCATCGTCTGCCGGCAAACAGGTCTCCCACGCGCGCCGATCTCACTCCCACTCGATCGTGGCTGGCGGCTTGGAAGACACGTCGTAGGTGACGCGGTTGATGCCGCGCACCTCGTTGATGATGCGCGTCGAAACCCGCTTCAGCAGCGCGTACGGCAGCTCGGCCCAGTCGGCGGTCATGAAGTCGCTGGTCTGCACCGCGCGCAGCGCGACGACGTGGTCGTAGGTGCGGCCGTCGCCCATCACGCCGACGCTGCGGACCGGCAGGAATACCGCGAAGGCCTGGCTCGTGAGGTCGTACCAGGTCTTGCCGGTAGCCTCGTCGACGGTCTTGTGCAGTTCCTCGATGAAGATGTGGTCGGCGCGACGCAGCAGCTCGGCGTATTCGCGCTTGACCTCGCCGAGGATGCGTACCCCCAGGCCCGGCCCGGGAAACGGGTGCCGGTAGACCATCTCGTGCGGCAGCCCAACCGCGACACCGAGTTCGCGCACTTCGTCCTTGAACAGGTCGCGCAGCGGCTCGAGCAGCTTCAGCCCCAGCGTCTCCGGTAGGCCGCCGACGTTGTGATGGCTCTTGATCGTGGTTGCCTTCTTGGTCCTGGCGCCGCCGGACTCGATCACGTCGGGGTAGATCGTGCCCTGCGCCAGCCACCTCGCGTTGGGCAGTTTCTTCGCTTCGCGCTGGAACACCTCGACGAACTCGCGGCCGATGATCTTGCGCTTGGCTTCGGGGTCGCTGACGCCGGCGAGCGCGCCCATGAACTGCTCACTGGCGTCGACGTGCACGACCTTGGCGTGCAGCCGGCCGGCGAACATCTCCATCACCAGCGTGCCCTCGTTCAGGCGCAGCAGGCCGTGGTCGACGAACACGCAGGTCAGCTGATCGCCGATCGCGCGGTGGATCAGCGCCGCGGCGACGCTCGAATCGACGCCACCGGACAGCCCGAGGATGACCTCGTCGCCGCCGACCTGCTCGCGAATCGCAGCGACCGCCTCGCCGACATGGTCGCGCATGATCCAGTCGGGACTGGCGGCGCAGATCTCGAGCACGAAGCGCTCGAGCATCGCGCGGCCCTGCAGCGTGTGCGTGACCTCGGGGTGGAACTGCACGCCATAGTAGCGGCGCGCCTCGTCGGCGATGCCGGCGATCGGGCAGCTCGGCGTGCTCGCCATCAGCTTGAAGCCTTGCGGCAGCTTGGTGACCTTGTCGCCGTGGCTCATCCACACCTTGAGCATGCCGTGGCCCTGGTCGCTGCGGAAATCCTCGATGCCACCGAGCAGCCGGGTGTGGCCGCGCGCCCGCACCTCGGCGTAGCCGAATTCGCGGTGGTGCCCGCCCTCGACCTGGCCACCGAGCTGCTGCGCCATCGTCTGCATGCCGTAGCAGATGCCGAGCACCGGCACGCCGAGCGTGAAGACCTCAGCCGGTGCGCGGTCGGTCGACTCCTCGTAGGCCGACATGTGGCTTCCGGAAAGGATCACGCCCTTCGGCGCGAAGTCACGGATGAATTGCCCGCTGACCTCGCAGGGATGGATCTCGCAGTACACGCCTGACTCGCGGATGCGGCGGGCGATCAGCTGCGTGACCTGCGAGCCGAAGTCGAGGATGAGGATCTTTTGGTGGCTCATTGCCGAGGCGCTGCAGGCGCCGCTACTCGACGCGGTAATTCGGCGCCTCCTTGGTGATCTTCACGTCGTGCACGTGCGACTCGCGCGTGCCGGCGTGAGTGATCTCGACGAACTCGGCGCGCGTGCGCATCTCCTCGATGCTGAGGCAGCCGCAGTAGCCGAGCGCCGAGCGGATGCCGCCGGCCAGCTGGAAGATGATCGTCAGCACGCTGCCCTTGTACGGCACCATGCCCTCGATGCCCTCGGGCACGAGCTTGTCGGCCTCGGCCACGTCGCCCTGACGGTAGCGCTCCTTGGAGCCCTTCATCATGGCGCCCAGCGAGCCCATGCCGCGCACGGCCTTGAACGAGCGGCCCTTGTAGAGGATCGTCTCGCCCGGGCTCTCCTCCAGCCCCGCGAACAGCGAGCCCAGCATCACGCACGAGGCGCCCGCGGCCAGGGCCTTGACGATGTCGCCCGAGAAGCGGATGCCGCCGTCGGCGACCACCGGCAGGTCGCGGCCGCGCACGGCGCCGACCACCTCGAGCACCGCGGTCAGCTGCGGCACGCCCACCCCGGCGACCACGCGCGTCGTGCAGATCGAGCCCGGGCCGATG
>CP070653.1:432736-449277 GCA_020354665.1 Burkholderiales bacterium | reverse complement strand
TGGGACGACGGCGCTGCCGGCCGCGCAGCTCGGCGCGGACGTGCTCGGCGTCGACATCGCATCGAACCTGGTGCGCGCGGGCAACCTGCGTGCGCAACGGGCGGGCCTTGCGAACTGCAGATTCGAGGAAGGCGATGCCTGCGACCTGGACGCGCTCGACGACGCCTCCTTCGACCTGACGATCTCGATCTTCGGCGCCATGTTCGCGCCCCGGCCGTTCGACGTCGCCCGCGAGCTCGTCCGAGTGACCCGCACCGGCGGGCGAATCGTCATGGGCAACTGGATTCCGAACCATCCGACGCTGGTCGCGCAAGTACTGAAGATCAGCGCGGCGTACACGCCGCCTCCGCCCCACGGATTCGTGAGTCCGATGACCTGGGGTATCGAAGAAAACGTGCTCGAGCGCTTCGCCGCCGCGGGCATTCCCGCTGCCAGCGTCGCGTTCTCGCGCGAAACCTTTACCTTCCGCTACCCGGGCACGCCTGCGGCGTACGTCGACGAGTTCCGCAAGTACTACGGACCCACCATGAACGCATTCGAAGCCGCGCGGAAGAACGGCAAGGCCACCGAACTGCGAGACGCTCTCGTGGATCTGTTCGAGCGCGAGAACCAGAGCGGGTACAGCGAATTCACCACGATCCCGGCGACTTACCTGCGGGTCACGGTGTCCCGGTAGGCGCTACTTGCCGTCTCGGTCGCACGTTCACGTCGATGGGCCAATCTCCTCTGGAGGTGTTCCGTCGGATATGACGGCATCGACTTCGAACTCGACCAGCCACTCCGGGTTCACGAATCGAGTGACCTGCATGATCGTGTCGACTGGACGGATCTCGGCAAAGTACTCCGCCCGTACCTTGATCACTGCCTCCCAGTCCTCGATACGAGTGAGCAGAACGCGCGTCCGGACCACATCACGAAGCGACGCCCCCGCGCGCTGGAGCGCTTCTTCAATGATTTCGAGACATCGCCGGGCTTGCGCAGATGGATCGCCGACGCCCACTGTCTTTCCATCGGGGCCGACCGGCGCGGTCCCCCCAACAGAGACGTACGGCCCAACCTTCACGGCACGGCTGAACCCAACCACCTTCTCCATCGGATTCCCGTTCGATACGAGCGTTCTTCTCATCCAGTTGTCCTCGATCTGACTCGTTCAAGCCGAGCACCCCAGCGCCGTCTTCGCACCATAGGTGCCCTACTCTCACCCTCCGGCCAAAATTCAAGCTCATTGCCCGAGGGCTGTTGAGAAGGTCTCTTTCAACCGGTGATTGATGAGCCGCAGTGGTATTCCGCCGGACACTTTCTGTCTCTCGGCAAGCGCCAGCAGGTCGTTGAAGGTCACGCGAACGGTTCCGCCGGCGTCCTGCCAGATCAGCAACTTTTGACAGAACGCATCGAGCCCCAACGTCGGCGCGGACCCCATGGCCTTCCCGCCCGGCCCCGGACCACCGAACAAGATCAGAACGGTCGGTTGGAGTGCGACGCCGTGCTTCTTCGAGCGGGCGGCGAAATCGACTCTGCCGAAGTTCACCGTATCCGACTGAGCATTGATTGCGTCCAGGATCCGCTTCTCGGTGGTAGCAAAGTCATGCGGACTCTCGAGAATGACCAGTCCCGCTTCCGGCATCGAATCGGAGGGGAACCTGGCAATCGCACCGTCCGGAATGCCCTTCATGGTCTTGGCGATTGCGGTGTCATATCGCGCTCGGATTGCCTCATCCTGTGGCAGCGAGTGGCGACGCGCCACGTACTCGTAACTGTTGGCGATCACCGCGGCCTTGCCCGTGCCCTGGTCCTCAAAAGCGAGAGCCCGCAGCGGCAGGTCGACGGCAGCAAGCGGGTTGTGCTTCAGGATCGCGGCCTCCAGCTCCGGGTCTGACCAGATCAGCACATGAGCCGGCGGCATCGACGAATCCGCCTTCGCCGCCAGACGGGAGTGATCGATATCCACGATCAGCTCGAACTCCGGGTTCGCGCGGACGTTTGCTTCAAGGGTTTGGTACAGCTTGTCCGGCTCGACGTAACGGCTTTCCGGGATCGTCTCGGTGTTCCGGGAACATGCGGTAGCCAACAACAGGAGGCTGCAGACGAGAGTGACAGAACGCGCGCTGAATTTGGAAGTCATCTGCCTAAGGGCCAACGCCGAAAAGGACCCGTTCTTGAGCGAACGGTTGACATGAGCGGCAGGTTAGACCGCATCTCCTCTTGCACGCACGCCATGCTGACCGGCCAAATGAGCCGCGAATTGGGAGACTGGCTGGTGAATCTCCAGCTTTAGGAAGTCACCCATCTTGCCTTCCTTCTTGCGCGTCACGAGCTCGTCAGTATCAAATTCCACGCCGATTGGATTCTGCGCAAATCCGGGTGCCCTGCGGTTGCGGTCCATCGATTCCTCGGACTGGGTGAAGATGCGAAGAGGCTTGGGACGTGCGGTTTGACGTTGGAGTTCACCCGGGGTGACTGCCGCAGCATGCCGCACGTCGGGTGCAACGAAGGGTTAGGCGGTCCTGGTGGAACAGCGCGGGCGGTCAAGCGTACGATCCGCGCAGAGGCGTTTCCATGACGTTGACGTTGGAGAGCGCGATGCCAGTGACAGGCCGGTGCCTTTGCGGAGCAGTTCGTTGGGAGAGCGCTGAACCGCCGATTACCACACGCGTGTGCTGGTGCCGCGATTGCCAGTACCTGGGCGCAGGCAGTGGAACGGTTGGCGCTTGCTTTCGCACCGCGACGTTCACGGTTATAGGGAAGACGAGAGACTACCCGGGCGTGGCGGACAGTGGCAATCGAATGCACCGCCGATTCTGCCCCGACTGCGGTACACCCCTCTTTAGCGAAGCTGAGGCGCGACCGCATTTGATCTTCGTTCGGGTGGGCACTTTCGATGATCCGAATCTTGCCAAACCCGCAATGACCATCTGGACATCCAGTGCGCCGAGTTGGGCATGTATTGATGATGCGCTGCCGCGTGTGGAAGAGCAACCACCCCCAGCAGCGTAGTCGCCGCGGCGCGAGCGCCGTTCCTCCTTGCTTCGATTGCCGCGCGAGCGGGTCGTGCGCGACCGTCATCGAGGTCCCTACGCGCGAGCGATGTCTGCCTCTGGCCCCCAGACTTGAGCCTCGCGGCGAGCCTGGCGTCACTTGATCAGCCGAACCCCGCCATTGATTTCGACCGGGAGGCTGACTGGCAACTCAGCTATTCGGACTGCCCTTGGACCGTGGCAGCCCGCGTCAGGCCCGAATGCTTCGATGATGGGGTCGGTGAAGCCCGTTGGTCGATCCTGGCGATGGCGTTGCGTCCGGGGTGGCTGTCACGCCTGACCGCCGCACTACACGGTCTTTGCTTCCACGCACTCCGTGATCCTCGCTCTCGGGTCGTGCATCACTGCCTTGCCGGGGCCGCCCCATATCTTCTGCATCTTGCTGACGAAGGCCTCGGCGCTGGCCGAGACAGCGCGCAGCGAGGCAGAGCAAGCAAGACGTCGCGGGCGTCCCAATTACACCGAAAGTGCTGCGCAAGCGCTTCCTTGGCGCAGGACACCTCATCCTGCTTTCACATCATCCTGGAGGCGTTACTCAAGAAAGGTGATGGGGCCCTTGATCAGCGCGGCTTGGCACGTCCCGCTTCCGACGACGTCGACCCGTACCAGCGCGGCCGCGTCCAACCCGCGCAGAGCGGTTTCTCGTTGGGCACCCTGCCACGGGCCCCGGAAGTAGCCCCCCAAGTGAGACCGTCCCATCAACGGAACGCCCTTGGCATCGACGTACAAGAACTCTCGGACGCGCTCGACGGTTCGGGTACAGATCGCACGAAAGGGCTCAGCGGCAGCTTTCCGCACGGCGACGACGATTTCGATTCGATCGGGGTCGAGCCCAAATGAAACGCTGGCACCTTCGATCGGAGAAGGCCAGTCCTTGATGCCCATGAGGGCGACCTCCAGCTTGAAACCGCCGAACTCAAGCTGGGACACCTTCGTGTCGCGGATGTCTTCGATCGGTGTCGCCTGGGCCGTGTTGCCGACAGCGAGGGCCAGCGCCACGAGCGCAACGCAGATACGGGTCTTCATGGTTTCCTCTTCTTGCGCGACGAATGACAGGGGTTCGCCGTCCCGAACCCACCGCGCCGGCCCGCCACCCGTTGCTGGGCGCCGGAACGGGCCGATCTTGCACCCGTACAGGTCAATAGCTGAAGCCCTTGGACTTGTGCCATTGCGCACGTGACATGTCGGGAAAGTGGTCGAAGCGCAGGTCGTTGGGCCCGCCTTCGATCTCGACCCACGGCGCCTTCGATCCGACCAGGCAGTGGACGTGTTCCGGCGGCGTGGGCAGTGGCGTGTCGATCGCGCTCGCGTGCGGGTGCACGAGCTCGGGCCAGGTCGGGTCCCAAAGCCACAGTGCGCTGCCGCACCGCGCGCAGAAATAGCGCCTTGCGCTGCTCGGGTGTGTTCCCACCCCGTCGTCATCCGGGATCCTGGCCAGGTAGATCCGCAGGTGGCGCTTGCCGCGGACCTTCATCGTCCGTGTCGCGGCGCCGAGATTGATCGCATAGCCTCCCGCGCCAGCCGTCTTGCGGCAGATGGAGCAATAGCAGCGCATGAAGGGAACAGGCGAATCGGATTCGACCGCGAACTTCACGCTGCCGCAATGGCATGAGCCTTCGAGATGCATCTCACTCCTCCTTCTGTCGCTGGCCTGATGGTCCCGCCTGCGTTTGCAAGATCAGCGCGTGCGTTGGTACCCCATGCGTTGGAACACACAGCCAACGCTTGTCGTTGGCAGTCAACAGTCGACGCCGAGTGTGACCATCACGCCGTTGCCAACCGCCGCCGGCCTAGCTCGCCCGTCGAACAACGAGCATCAACCCAGACGCCCATGCGAGCCTGACGGTCATGAATTCCTCTCGGCGTTCAAGGCTCTCTATCAGCACTGGCACCTTCGACGCATGACCATCCGGCCAATTCGGCTGTGGCAGCAAGTCATCGATCACGTACATCCCACCCGGCCGCAGCAGCGTGAGCGCTTCGTCGAGATGACTGAACTTGCCCGGCCACGCATCGGCGTAGATCAAGTCGAACCGCCCGGGCTCGGCCTGCTGGAGATACACCGCACCGTCCATCACGTGGAAACGCACCCGACGGTCGTCACCAAGATGCCGCCGCGCAACGGCCACGACCGTCTCGTCCGTGTCGACTGTGTCAAGGGTGGCGCCGACGTCCATGCCGGCCAGAAGCCACGCTGTCCCGTGACCGGTCCCGGTCCCCAGCTCCAGGAGGCGTCCGCCGGGCTTCGACGCGGCGAGCGCCGCCAGGAGCGCCCCGACCTTGCTCTCCGAAATCATGTTGAACGACATCGCCTCGGTGTCGGCAACGATGCCTCGAAGGGCCGCCGGAACTCGACGAATTTCGGTGTCGTTCATGCCTCGCCTTCGGCCGGCCAATTCCAGATCAGGCTGCAGGACACCGGCAAGATCGGGCTACCCAATGCGTCCGCAATCGCACGATCCTAAGCGGACCGTCCGCTGCTGCCGGTTGTTGGACGGCGCGTCCAGTCACGCGCGGCGTAGGCGGTACCAGTGCTCGTCCGGGCGCAGCACCCATTCCAAGGGTGGCGGCAGCTTGAAGAAGGACGGTTTGACGTCGGTGATTTGCCAACCTGCAAAGGCGGCCTCGATTTCGTCGCGGCTCACGCCCCGGATCAACGGGCGAATGCGCCGCGGCCAGCACAGCAAGATCACCGTAGCGTCCTCGCTGGCCAGGGCGTCCACGCTGCGGGCCATCCCTTGCTGCTGCTCGGTATCGAAGTCATGGAAGGTTCCGGTGTCCAGGATGAGCCGGAAGCCGGAACCCACTTCGGCTTCCGAAAGCCGGGTAACGTCCCCTTGCACCAGCTTCATGTCCGCGCCGGCAGCCTGCACCCGCTCACGTCCCCGGTCCAGGGCCTTCCCCACGAGGTCCACACCGGTGACCTCCCAGCCCCGTTTGGCCAGCTCGATGCCCCAGATGGCGCTGCCAGTGCCGACATCCAGGGCACGCCCGTAGGGTGGCACACGGCTCTGCTCCTCGCGTTCGACGAGCGATGACAAGGATTGGAAAAACTCCTGGTCGGTATCCTCCCAGGGGTGAAAGCCGATGGCGTACGAAAATTTCCAGTTCATAGGCCTCCTTTGCCGTCTAACGTTTGAGTTCGCCCGACCGAGGAAGCCGCCGAAGGCGGCTCTAGTGGTTCGGGCGCAACGGAGGCTTAGGCCGCACTATTGCCACTAAGGTCAGCGACGCTGCCCTCTTCGGCGACCCAGCGCGTGTTGGTAGGGCTGCCTGCAAAGAAGCAGATTTGCCGAAGGTTGGACTGCCCGACATTGCGAAGAGTGTGTGCTGTGTTGGGCGGGATGATGACCACGCTACCAGCCCGGTACCGCGCCGGCCGACCTAACGTCCGGCTTCAGGCGCGCGCCGCTCGCGGCGCGTCTCCCTGCAAGCCGGTGTTCGGTGGCGCGCACTTGTGATCAGCGCTGCAGCGAGAGCTCTCAACGGGTTGGCTCCGGTCATCTGAGGCTGTTCCCACGGTCCGCGCGCAGGGCATAGAAGGCCATGGCAGGGCTGCGAATGTCGAGGCGCTCGAAGCTCGCGAACCCAGCGTCACTCGCCATGGCGCGGGCGCGCCCCTCGCCCCAGCACGCGCCCAGACCCGGACCGCCCTGCGCCAGCGACTGCGGCACGCAGTGCAGGCAGCTCATGGCCTGAAACATTCGCGCAAACGGGTTCTGGACGTTCTTTTCCAACTGGTCGGATACCTTTGGCTCGACCATCAGGTACGTACCGCCCGCATTGAGAGCGGAACGAATGCACTTCATTGCACCCAACGGGTCGGGCAGGTCATGGATGACGTCGAACGAGCTAATCAGATCCCATCCCGGTTCGCTCGGCAGCGCCTCGATGGGCTCAGCAAGAAAGGAGATGCGGTCGTCCAATCCGGATTCACGCGCGTAGCCGCGTGCGATCTCGATGGAACGTGCGTCGAAATCGAGCCCGGCGACCGTCGCCGACGGAAAGGCCTTGGCGATCGTTATGGGAATGACGCCTGTTCCGCAGCCCACGTCGATTGCGCGTCCTCCTGCCTCCAGCCGCTTCACCACCTCCGGCATTGCGGGCAGCCAACTCCGCACCAAGCGGTTCTCATAGACTTGCCGGTTCATCGCCTCCAGCGAACAGGGCAAATCCGAGCCGAAATCGGCAAACGAGATCCCCTTGCCCGTCTTGAACGCATCTACCAGCTTCGGCGTCATCGCGAGCAGTCCCGGAAGACCTTGGAACAACCCGCCGAAGTAATATTCCGACGACGGGTCGGTGAGGAAAAGAGCATGTTCGTCCGGGAGGGAAAACGTGTTGGTGCCGGGGTCATGCTCGACGTAGTTCGCGCCGCTCATCACGGCAAGCCATTCCTCGACATAGCGGGGGGAAATGCCGGTACGCCCGGCAAGCGCCTCGGAGGACAACGGCCCCGCCCCGGCCATGGCTCTAAACAAGCCACTTTGATCGCCGACGACGAGCAGTCCGGCGGACAGCGTCGTGCCAACATCGCCAACGAGCTTCAGCATGAAGCGGCTGGATTTGTCCTTGTCCATGCGCATCTCCTAAGTCGGCGCCCCAACGACACGGCTTGAGCCCCATGTGCGGAACGATTTGTCCTTCGCGCAATTCCGCTGTTCGATGCTTCTATCACGCCACCGAACTTCAATTGGGCGGCACGGGCAAGGCGCCACGACGCCACCTAACGCACCCGCCACGGCGCGATCGTATTCCTTCATTCCTCGTTATGCGAGGTTGCCGGCGCACGGGCGACCGTACGCCTCACCCACCCGCCGCATAGACGCCCGCATCGCGCTCCGGATAGCTTTCGTAGACGTGCTCGAACACCGCCGAGCACTTCTGCCTGTAAATCTCGGGCACGTAGGCGCGCGGCAGGCCGGCGTCGAGCGCATCTTCGGTCGCGAGCTTCAGTTGCAAGCGGCGATCGGCAAGCACGTTGCTAGGAGCGGGGCCGGTCGATTGGCGTGTTGGGCGTCACTCAATGACGTGATCCGCTCGCAGCAGCAGGTCCTGCGGAATCGTCAACCCGAGTGTCTTGGCCGTCTTCAAGTTGACGACCAACTCGAGCTTGGTCGGTTGCTCGACGGGCAGGTCGGCGGGCTTGGCGCCCTTGAAAATCTTGTCCACGTAGGTAGACGCGCGCTCGCCGAGATTTGACAAGCTCGGTCCATACGACATGAGCCCGCCGACTTCCACGATCTCCCGGAACCCAAGCGATGGCACACCGTTCTTCGCCGCAAGCGCAGCGATGCGTTCACGGTGAACAATGAACAGCGAATCTGTCATCAGGAAAAGGGCGCTTGCTTGCTCCTTGGCCATCGCCGCGAATGCGCCATCGAGCTCATTGGGACTGCGGGCCTCCAGCAGTTGAAGCTGAACGCCCAGCGATCGGCCAGCCTCTCTGATCGCTTTCATCGCAGCCGGGTGGTTTTGATTGGTCGGGTTCGAAAGGACCGCCACGCGGCCGGCCTTGGGGACCGCCTGCACGAGCAACTCAAGCTGTTTCCCGAGTATCTCCATGCCCGCACCGGTGTGCGTCAGCCCGGTGACGTTTCCAGCCGGGCGAGCCAGGCTCGCGACGAACCCGCTCCTTACAGGGTCGGTGGCGGCAATCATGACGATGGGGATCGTTGCCGTAGCGCTCTTGGCAGCGCTCGTGGCCGGCGTTGCCAAGGCCACGATGACGTCGACCTTGAGGCGGACCAGGTCGGCTGCCTCGGCCGGAAGCTGGTCGTGCCCACCGGCAGCCCGGTGATCGATGACAACGTTCTGCCCTTCGATCCACCCGCGTTCGCGCAACCCTTGGCGGAACCCTTCAAGCACAGGTGAGGAAACGGCGCCGCTGGTAAGGAAGCCGACACGATGGACCGATCCGGTCGGTTGCCCCTCGGCACTCAGCGACGCGGCAGAAATCAATAGGGCGACAGCAGCAGCAAGCCCAGTGCGGGTTCTATTCATGGCTGCGTCATCCAACCCACCATCTGTCCAACTCCGATTGCGCGGTATGTCATAGGCTCGGTGACGCCGCCTGGCGCACCTGCCGCGGCGCGATCGTATTCCTTCCTTCCTCGACATGCGAGGTTGCCGGCGCACGGGCGACCGTACGCCTCACCCACCCGCCGCATAGACGCCCGCATCGCGCTCCGGATAGCTTTCGTAGACGTGCTCGAACACCGCCGAGCACTTCTGCTTGTCGATCTCCGGATCAAGACCCGCTTGGACTGACGAAGCGGATGGTCCGAACAAGCCAAGCGGATCAGAGACGATGGCGCGGACTGCTTTCAGCTGTCCTCGTGTCTTGCGTACGCTTTAACGGTCACGGTGAGGAGCCGTGGCGAGCGAACGCGAGACAGCGATCTGCTCGACTGCGTTGTAATGCGCCCGCAGTGCCATCAGGACGGCACGGTTCACGTCCGCATGCTCATCTTCTTCTCTGCCTGCTCGAGCCAGAAGGCCATGCGCATCTCGCGGTACATCGCCGTCGCCGTTGTCAGGTGCCGTTGCGCCTCCTGCTGTTTGCCTGTCCGCTGGTAGAGCGTGCCAAGGCCGAAGTGGCAGTGGGCGGCGAGCGGGCGCATGCCCAGATCCTCGGCCGAGGCGAGCGCCTGCCCGTACCGGACTTCGGCCTCGGCTACCCGGGGTGGCGTCGCGAGGGCAGCGACCTCACCGAGGAGTCGCCATGCATACACCTCGTAGCCTCGCTCCCCACGCGTGCGGGCCAGTGTCTCTGAACGTTCAGCGCAGCCGCGAGCGTCCTCGACCCGGTCCGCGAGCAGGTACGCCTCGCCGAGGTGCACGACGCTGATCGAATGGAAGAATCCGATTCCCGCGGATTCATAGAGCGCCAGGGCCTGTTGCAGCAACGAGATGCCCTCGCCGATGCGTCCCGACCGCGCGTAGGCGTGTCCCAGCGGGGCCATCGTCACCGGAACGTACGTCGTGATGTTCCACTGCTGGCACAACGCGAGGCCGCGTTCGAGCAGGCGGGCGGCCTCGCCGACTTCTCCCCGGGTGCTGTCGACATACGCTTGCCCGAGACAGGCCCAGAGAACACTGAACGGGTGATCGATCGTCTGCGCTGTCCGCATGGCCTCGAGTCCGTGAGCGTCTGCTTCCTCGAACACCCCTTGCTCGGCGAGCGTGCGAGCCAGGTAGGCCCGCGAGTGAACGGCAGGAAACACCGCGAGGCCGAACCGCTCGAGCGTCTGATCGCCTGCGAGCGACTCCATCAGGCGCCGGCAGCCTTGTTCGGCGCCGCGATAGTCGCCCGCGAGGTGGCATGCGAGCAGACGGTAGTACCGGGCCGCCACCTGGAGCGGCCTATCGCATAGCGTCTCGCCGATGGTCTCGACTCGCTGCGCGAACGCACTCACGTCGGTGACGTGACCGCCCGTGTGGACGTGATGGCCGCTGCGGTAGGCCGACACCCATCCGAGTCGTCGCTGATCGTTGAGCACAGTCGCCAGGCGTTCGGCTTCGTGAAGCAGCCCGTCGATTCGTCCAAAGGCGGCCAGCGTGTGAAGCGAATTTCGAAGGTCGAAGCGCAGATCGATGGCCTGCTCGAGCGTCGCCGGGGTCTCGGGGAGATGAGACAGCGCCGTCATCGCCGCTTCGAAGTACGCGAGCGCCTCGCGGTTGGACGAGCGGGCCGCAGCTTTGGCGCCGGCCTGGCGGAGGTAGATCACGGCCTTGTCCCACACCTCGCCTCGCAGCGCATGGTCGGCCAGTCGTTCGACATGCTCCGCCAGGCGGTCAGCGTAGATGGCCTCCATCGTGGCCGCGATCTTGGTATGGAGGACGCGCCGCCGCTCCTGCAGCAGGCCCCCGTAAGCGACGTCGTGGGTCAGCGCATGCTTGAACGTGTACTCCAGGTCCGGAAAGAGCCGCGCCTCGTACAGGAATTCAGCGGACACGAGGGACGCCAGGCCGCGGCGGAGCGCCTCCTCCGGCTCCTCGGTGATGGCCTGAAGGAGCGCAAGAGGCACATCCTTGCCGATGACTGAGGCAGCCTGGAGAAGCCATTTGTGCTCTGGTGCGAGCCGGTCGATGCGCGCAGCAAGGATCGCCTGGGCGGTCACCGGGATTTGCAGCGTGTGGGCCTCGCTCACCGCGCGGTACGCGCCTCGCTCGCCCACCAGAACCTTCGTCTCGACCAACGTCCGCACGCTCTCTTCGAGAAAGAAGGGGTTGCCCTCGG
Organism: Burkholderiales bacterium; assembly: GCA_020354665.1. GTDB lineage: Bacteria > Pseudomonadota > Gammaproteobacteria > Burkholderiales > Burkholderiaceae_C. The sequence continues at coordinate 438,000 of CP070653.1, read as the reverse complement.
TTCGCTCGATCAGTAAGTGCTTCAGCGGCTCAAGTCCCGGATCGTCCCCGAGCAGGGCCTCGAGCAGCTCCTCGGCGCCCTCGGCCGGGAGGGGGTCGATGCGCAGCTGCCGATAGCAGGTCTTGCTTCCCCAGCCGTGCTGGTATTCGGGTCGATAGTTCACCAGGAGCAGTAGACGCGCGGCGGGCAGGCTCTCCACGAGGCTGTCCAGGAGCGCCTGCGTCTGGGCGTCGATCCAGTGCAGGTCCTCGAACACCAGCAAGAGCGGCTGGACCTGGCTCTCACGCACGAGCAGCCGCTTGATACCGTCGAGCACCTGCTGGCGACGCTGCGGGGGGTCCAGGCGCTGCCACTGGGCATCATCGACGGCCACGTCGAGGAGCCAGAGAAGCGCCGGAAGGCAGGGCTCGAGCGCACGGTCCAGCGAGAGCAGCTTGCCCGTCGCCTTCTCCCGGATCTTGCGCGCGTCGTCGCGCATCTCGATTTGGAAGTAGGCCCGCAGGAGATCGATGATCGGCAGAAATGCCGTCGCCTTGCCATACGACACCGAACTGCTCTCAACGATCAGCCAGCCCTGGGTGCGATGCGAGTGCGTGAATTCCCAGAATAGGCGGGACTTGCCAACGCCAGGCTCTCCGACGACGGCCACGACCTGGCCATGCCCCGTGCTGGCCAGCTCCATGGCCTGACGGAGCTGATCCAGCTCCGCTTGCCGACCGACGAAGCGCGTGAGGCCCCGGGCCGCGGTCGCCTGCAGGCGCGAGCGCACGGTCGCAGCCCCGGTGAGCTCGTAGACCTCGACGGGCGCGGGAACCCCTTTGACCGGCATCGGGCCGAGGGCCTTCACCGTCACGTAGCCTTCGGCCAGACCGAGCGTTTCCGGTGCGAGCAAGACGGACCCCGGCATCGCCATCTGCTCCATGCGAGCGGCCAGATGCGTGGTCTGCCCGACCGCCGTGTAGTCCATGTGAAGGTCGCTGCCGATGGAGCGGACCACCACATCGCCGGAGTTCAGGCCAACCCGGATCTGCAGCGGGATGCCCTGGGTTCGATGGACCTCCTCGGCGTACCGCTTGACGGTGTCCTGCATCCGGAGCGCCGCGTAGCAGGCCCGCACGGCGTGGTCTTCGCGGGCCAGGGGCGCGCCGAACAGCGCCATGATCCCGTCGCCCAGCACCTGGTTCACCGTGCCCTCGTAGCGGTGCACGGCCTCCATCATGCGTTCAAGCACGGGGTCGAGGATCTTGCGCGCCTCCTCGGGATCGCGGTCGGCCAGCAGCTCCATGGAGCCCTTGAGATCGGCGAAGAGCACCGTCACCTGCTTGCGCTCGCCCTCGAGGGCGGCCTTCGAAGTCAGGATCTTCTCGACGAGGTGCTTGGGCGTGTAGGTCTCGGGCGCGCCAAAGCGCTGTGGTGCCGACGCGGCCGCCTGGCTAGCGGGGTGGGCGCACTCGGAGCAGAACTTGGCGGTCGGCGAAAGCTCGGCGCCGCAGTTGGCACACGAGCGCGCCAGAGGGGCCGCACACTCCTCACAGAACTTCGCGCCGAGGCGATTCTCGTGCTCGCACCTCGCACATTTCATTGGGGGTCTCAGCGCTTCACGCCGGGCTTGGAGCCCGCTTCGAGCTTAGCGAAATCAGGTCAAAGGAACAGCATTCTGTGCGCATAACGTTGCGCAGGTGAAGGGCGCGAGGGCGGTCAGCGAAACTTGATTGCGCAAGCGTCCCGCTCGCCCGCGGTGTCAGGCCGCAGCCTCGTCACAAACACACGCCCCGCACGCCGCAAAGCACGGCAACGGCGTAGATCCAGAGAACAACGAAACCACCCGCGAGAAATGCGAGCAGGAGCCAAGCTCGCCCGCGCCGGGGGCTGAGCAGCCAGGCAAACGGCAGGCCGGTCGCAAGACTCAACAGGTATGGACCGACTTCCGCCGCCACCGAGGTGCCGTGGGGCCGGGGCCAGACCCACAAGAGATACGCCGTGATGGTGATCAGAGGCAGGCCGATCATTGCCGCCAGATACCAGCGTCTTCTCACGGTCACGCAGCCCTCACGTTCCTGCGGCCCAATTTCAATCAAGCAGCGAGACTGAGGGCATCAGCATGCCATCCCCAGCCGCCCACCTCACCCACCCGCCGCATAGACACCCGCATTGCGCTCCGGATAGCTCTCGTACACATGCTCGAACACCGCCGAGCACTTCTGCTTGTAGATTTGGAGCGTGCAGTCGCGCACCGATCGACGACGAGCGCACGCGGCGCAAGGTCGAGACCGGCCGTCGACGGTCCGGTTGAGCGAATGGTCAGGCGGCACTTCCCGCGGTCGGCTCTAGCGGGAAATCTTCCGTTCAATGCTTTCAACGATCCCGGTGCGCAATGTGATGATGGTGATCGTCTGCGGATCGCGATAGTGCGGCAAGTACGTCCAAGTCTTTATGACCGGCTGGCCCGTCGCGTTCGAGGCAATCGCCTCATGATCCGGCCTCCCTATCCAATAGAGAACCTCGCCCTCGGTCATCCCCCACCGGATGTTGCTGCGCTCACGAGCGTCAGGCCCTGACGCGCGGACAATCTGGCGATCGATCTTTTCAACGAGCCCGGCCCACAATGTGATGACGGTGAGCGTCTGCGGATCGCGATAGTGCGGCATGTAGGTCCAGACCTTCCCTTCCGGCCGGCCCCTGACATTCAGGAGGAATCCCTCGTAATCCGGCCTGCCTATCCTGGAGAGGACCTCGGCCTCGGTCATCCCCTCCTGGATGAAGCCGCGCTCACGCGCATCAGCCGCTAGCGCGCAAGGGGCCGATAGTGCGAGCAGGGCCCAGACGAGAATCTTGGCAGCGGCGATCATCGCGTGCTCCGTCCAAGTTCGCGGTGCACTGATCATAGGTTCCGGGTCGCCCTCCTGGCCGGAGTCTCTGACCGGTTTGCCGAACCTTGCCGGTCAGGTCCGTGAGCCCAAAGTCACCACGTTCGACACAAGCGGACGGCCTTATGCCGCCTGACTTCAAGTAGGCAGCAAGGCGAGGGAAAGGCGGACGCACACGGGTGGCATTTGCGACGGCTAATGTGAAGCTAACCGTCCGCCGGAGCGCGAAGTGCGGAGGGAACCCAACACCGAGCGCAACGACGTTTTTGGGCGCTCCGGCTCACGCGGGGGTTCGTCGTCATGCTCACTTGGGAGCCGCTACAGGGGGTCGATTCTTCCGATATGAGTTCTTGATGGCGATCTTTCCGTCTCGAAACGTGAAGAGATCGCAACCATTCACTTCCACGCGACTGCCATCCGGGCGCGTTCCTGTGAAGGTCCACTCAGAGACTCCTCGATTGCCGTGTATGAAGTGGCGAGCGTTGCCCCAGTGCGCATCGGGGAAAGTGGCAAACACCTCCAGGTAGCCAGCTTTCACCGCCTCGCGGCCAACATACCGCGTGCCCGCGACTTCAGGACCAGCAGAGGCTTCAAAGACGCAGTCGTCCGACATGAACGACATAAGCGCTTCGGGATCGTGGCTGTTCCAGGCGTCGGCGAAGGCCTGAAGCATCTCTACAGTTACCTCGGCGCTCATGTCTCCTCCTGTCTGAGAGCTCGCGCGCGGCGGTTCATGACGCCGAACTCCAATTAGGCTGCGCGACACTGGCAAAGTCAGGCCACCGCATGTGCCCGCCGCGCCGCGATCGTATTCCCTTCTCTGCCTCCGTCGCGCCTTCACTTCGCCTTCTCCACCACCTCGCGCAGCCCTTGCACGCGCTTGGCGCCCGCCATCGGCGCGTAGCTTTGCGCCACGGCCTTGACGGCTTGTGCGGCGCCGCGGCTCGCCCCGAGCACGAACGCGAGCGTCGATGCCACGGTGGCCTTGTCGTCGTGGAAGCCGCCGTGCTCGTTGGTGCCGGCGGCGCCGGCCTCGCCGATCGGCTTGGCGTTGGGTGAGCGCACCCACGTCGCGCGGCCGTCGCGCAGCAGCGCGTTGAACGCGGCGTGCCCCCGCATGAACTTCTCCATGCCGAGCAGCGGCACGCCGTCGGGCCGCACGATCGGGATGCGCGGGTACGCCTCGAACGCGTGGGACACGAGGTACAGCAGGCTCTTGTTGTACAGGCGCGCGCAGTGGTCGTCGCGCTCGGCCTCGTCGGTGAGCGTGTAGAGCGCAAAGCGGCCGATGCGCCCGCTCTGCACCGCGGGCAGGTACAAGCTCTCGAACAGGGCGACCGTGCACGCCGGCGCCCACAGCGTGCACGACTCGATGCGCAAGCCCAGCCCGCCTTCGGCCTCCGGCGCGGTGAGGTAGCGCACGAACGGCGCGTAAAGGACGGCGCCCGCGCTGTGGCCCACCAGGTGCAGCTCGAGCTCGCCTTGCAGTTGCGGCTGCGCGGCGAGCAGTTGCGCCACTTCGGCGGCCACGCGGTGCGCGCCGCCGCTGGTGCTGCGCGTGGCGGCGAGCGCGTTTTCTTTCATCTCGTCCCACGTGGCCTTACCGGTGAGCTTGCGCGCCAGCGGCTCGAGCGCGTCGTCGAGCCGGTCGAGCATGAAGTCCTTCGCCGCGTCGATCACGCCCTCGGTGCGGCGATGCTGCACAGCGTCGCGCAGCAGGTTGGTGAGCGTGCTCCAGTAGTCGCTGCGCCAGACGAACGCGAGCGGGTAGCACTCGTGCTGCAGCATCTGCGCGCGGTATTCGGCCACGCGCTGCACCACCGCGTCTTCGGACACCAGCCCGCCGTGCGCGTAGAGCACGAGGCGCTTCTTCTTCCAGCCCTTGGTGATGCGCGGGAAGTCGTCGTGCACGAGGCGCCTGACGCTCTCGGCGCTGGTGCCGATGTTGCCGCCGGGGCGCAGCTGGCCGTCGTTGCCGATGCTGACGATGTGCGGGCGCACCTCGTCGTAAGCGTAGGCCTTGGCGCGGCGGCTCGCGGTGAAGCTCGCGCCCACCGCGGCAGCGCGCGCCAGCGGCTCGATCGGCACGCCCAGCCGCGCGACCCAGACGTCGGTGCCGTTCTCGAGCCAGTCTTCGTAGCTGATGCGGCAGAAGCCGGCCTTGCCCCAGCGGGCCGACCACGAGTTCTGGATCCAGAAGCCCGCTTCGTCGTAGGCGACGATCGCAAACGCATGGCCGCCGACGTTGCCCGGGCGGTACGGGATGACGCCGTCGGCCTTCACTTCGTCCCAGCCGCTGTGCACGCCGGCGCTCGCGTAGAGGATGCCCACCTCGCTGATCGCCGCGTGCATCGCGACCAGGTCTTTGTGGTTAACGCGCAGGTAGGCGCCGAGCGG
>CP070653.1:411056-432636 GCA_020354665.1 Burkholderiales bacterium | reverse complement strand
GCCCGCAGTACGACATCGACATGCAGGCGGCACTGGCCAAGGGAATCAAGCTGTTCACGGTTGGCGCGAGCGGGCTCGAGCCCGAGGGCGAGTACGTCTACCGGCAGCTCGCACAGTACACCGCCGGGCGCTTCGTGTTCCTGACCTATCGAGACGCTGCCAACCCCGGCAGCGGACCGGGCAGCCAGACCGTGCACGACGTCAGGAACTACTCGGTGCAGACGCTCGACCGCCTGATCGTGAAGCTGGTCAGCGACGAGTTGGAGCGCCTCGCGCGCTCGTGAGCAGTGGGCACGACTGCGTGCCGCTCAGCCGGCCTCCCCAATGAAGTTCGCTGAACGCCGGGTGTGCAGATCCGACGACGATGCGCGTGTCGGCGGGATCCCTCAGCAGCGCCGTGCCTCGCAGAAGGATATGCTGTTGCGGATTCGAATCGCACCCATTTGCCGTTCGTCACCGACTCACCGATGCGCCAAAGAAACTCGCTGGTTCGGTTCGTTGAACGTCGCCCCCGGCTGGCGGCGGCGCTGTTGCTCGGCCTCGGCGCTGCCATTGCGATGCCGGGTGTCGAGCGCCTCGTGACCCGCTGCCTCATCGGCTGGAACGCGGCGGTCTGGTCGTACCTCGTGCTGATGGGCTGGCTGATGATGCGCGCGAGTCCCGCCCGCGTGAGAACGATCGCTTAGCGCGAAGACCCCGGTGCCCTTGTCGTGCTCGCGCTGCTGTCGGTGACCGCCATCGCGAGCCTGGCCGCCATCGTTGCCGAACTCGCAGCGGTCAAGGGAGAACCGTTTGGCGAAAGGCTGGTGCACGACGCGTTCACCGGAAGCACGCTGCTCGGCTCCTGGCTGATGCTGCACACGCTCTTCACGTTTCACTACGCGCACGTGTTCTACCGTGCGGCAACCGGTGCGCGGCCGCTTCGCTTTCCCGACGACACGACCGGCGATCCGGACTACTGGGACTTTCTGTATTTCTCGTTCACGATCGCCGTGGCGGCGCAGACGTCCGACGTGATCGTGACGTCTTCGTCGATGCGCAAGGCCGTGCTCGCCCAGTCGGTGCTCGGGTTCTTCTTCAACGTCGCGATCATCGGCATGTCGATCAACGTCGCCGCGGGTCTGATCGGCGGGTGATTGCCTCGGGGTCCGTCCCGGCGCGCAGGGCAGCCGCGATCATCGACAGCGACTGCCCCCGAGCAGGTCCTAGACGCGACGCTTCGATGGGTCCTGCGCGGCCAACGCGTTCAGGCAGTGACCGAGCCACTGCACCGAGACCTTCTCCTGCAGCGAGTTCTGCTTCAGGCGTTCGTTGAGAACGTGAAAGTCAACGTTGTCCAGCGGCTGGTCCTGGTTGAAGCACGAGAACACGTGGCTCTCCCGGCCCGTCTTCGGGTCGCGGTGCAGCTGCAGGCACTGCGCGCAGATTTCCTTCATCATGCACTGCATCGGCGAGTTGATCGAGCCGATCGCGAAGTGATGCGGCTTCAGGTGCGGCTTGAGCACGTCGTGGCGCGCCTTGGCCACACCGGCCATCATGCGGTCCGACCCGATCGCGATGATGCGGTCGGCTGCCTCGGTGGGGATCGGCGGGGGGCCCAGACGGCCCGCCGCGTACGCCTCCATCGCCTGGACGATGTTGCCGATGAACGCGCGGTCCTGCGGCCGGCCGGGATGAAAGCCGGGCGCTTCGTCGCAGCACCAGATCACGACGTCGGCCGCAGCCTCGATGTCCTGCACCTTGTAGCGGTCGATCACCTTCTTGTAGCCGGCGAAGTACAGCACCTTGCAGCCGTTGGCGCGCAACGTCTGCCCGATCGAGAACAGCACCGCGTTGCCGAGGCCGCCGCCGCACAGGATCACCGTCTCGTCGGCCGGGATTTCGGTGGGGGCGCCGGTCGGGCCCATCAGGATCACCGGCTCACCCGGTTGCAGCGTCGCACACAGGTCGGCCGAGCCGCCCATCTCGAGCACGATCGTCGACACCAGCCCTTGCTTCGCATCGACCCAGGCGCCGGTCAGTGCGATGCCTTCCATCTGCAGGCGGGTACCGGCGACCAGCGGCGACAGGCTCTCGAAGTTCTGCAGCCGGAAGAATTGCCCCGGGCGGAAGTTGCGCGCGGCCATCGGCGCCCTGATCACGACCTCGACGATGGTGGGCGTCAGCCGCTTCACCTCGTGCACGCGGGCGAGCAGATCATCGGCCCACTGGCCGAAGAAACGGTCGGTACTTTCGGCCGATCGCGGCGGTTGCTGGGCCAGTACGCGCGAGACGACCGGGTAGCCCTGCTTGGCCGAACCCATCGCCTTCACGACGTTGCCGAAGTACGAGGGGTGCAGGTCGCCGAAGAAACTGATGAACCGGCCGTCGCCGAGGCGTGACAGCAGCACGTCGGGATGCGCCGGCTTGCAGTCGCCGTGCGTCGGTTGGACCGGCGCGCCGGATTCGTCGCAAGCGGCGAAATACTTGCCGTCGAGCTTGAAATGCAGTGCGTCTTCGCGCGCCAGCACGGTGTTGGGCTGGGTGCCCGCTGCGACGAAGATCGTGTGCGCGGGCAGCCAGTGCTCGCCGGTACGCGCCCATCTGCCGTCGTCGCCGCGCTGCTGTCTCGCGAACCGCATTCCGCGCGCGGCACCGTAATTGTCCACGTCGACGGCCAGTGGCGCGAGGCACTCGGCGAACGTGATGCCTTCTTCCAGTGCCTTCTCGACCTCCTCGTGGTTGAGCGTGTACGAGGGGCTGTCGACGAGCCGGCGCCGGTACGCAATCGTCGCGCCGCCCCATTCGCGCAACAGCTCGATGACCCGCGCCGGTCGTTGCTCGCGCTGCGCCGCCGTGCGCTCGGCGCGGATCGCGCGCGCGTGAGCCAGGAACTCCTCGGCGATCTCGCGATCCAGGTCGTCCCAGCGCTCGCGGATCGCGTCTTCGCCGATGGTGGTCGCCAGCGCTTCGTAGCGCTGCAGGAACTTCTCGACCTGCACCGTGTAATACGCCAGCGACTCGGTCGCGGTGTCGATCGCGGTGAGTCCGCCGCCAATGACGAGCACCGGCAATCGCAGCTGCATGTTGGCCAGCGAGTCGCGCTTGGCGGCGCCGGTGAGCTGCAGCGCCATCAGGAAGTCCGACGCCGTGCGGACGCCGCGCGCCAAGGCGTTCGAAATGTCGAGCACGGTCGGCTTGCCGGCGCCCAGGCACAGCGCGATGTGGTCGAAGCCGCGCGCCAGCGCGTCGTCGACCGTGAGCGTGCCGCCGAAGCGCACGCCGCCGAACATCGCGAATTCGGCGCGTCGCTCGACGAGCAGCCGGACGACCTTCAGGAAGTTCTTGTCCCAGCGCACCGTGATGCCGTACTCGGCGACGCCGCCGAAGCCCGCCATGACACGCTCGTCGAGCGGTTCGTTGAGCTGGGCCGTGTCTTCGATCGGCTCGAAAGGCACGCGGCTGCCGTCGATGCGCGCGCCGCTCACGTGTTCGGGCAGCGGCTCGATCTTCAGCCCGTCAATGCCGACGACAACGTGGCCGTCGTTCATCAGGTGATGGGCGAGGGTGAAGCCGGCCGGCCCCATGCCGACCACCAGCACCTTGCGGCCGCTCGGCGGGCGCGGCAGCGGGCGACGCAGATTGAGCGGGTTCCAGCGGGTCAAGAGGCTGTAGATCTCGAAACCCCACGGCAGCGCCAGCACGTCCTTCAGCGTGCGCGTTTCCACCTGCGGGATGTCGACCGGTTCCTGGCGCTGGTAGATGCACGACTTCATGCAGTCGTTGCAGATGCGGTGGCCGGTGGCCGCCACCATCGGGTTGTCGATCACGATCACTGCCAGCGCGCCGATCGCGAGGCCCTGATTCTTCAGCGTGTGGAACTCGGAGATCTTCTCTTCGAGCGGACAGCCGGCGAGCGGCACGCCGAACGGGCTCTTCTTGAATGTCACGCGCTCGGGCGCATCGGGCGCGGGCTTCTCGCGCAGACCGGTCGAGCACGAGTCCTTCTTCTGCGTATGGCACAGGATGCAGTAGTTCGACTGGTCGAGCGCTCCGCGCAGATCGGTTCCCGGGTCGGTGAGGGCAAAGCCGTTGCGCCTGCGAATGTGGTCGGGGCTGATGCGATAGGTCGTCACGCCGTCGACGTCAGCTGTCTCGGCTGCGGGCACGAGATCCATCGGGTCGATCGGCATCGGTCGCTTGAACAGCACGCAATCGCGGTGTTGGCGCCGTCCCTGCGGCGTGTGGACGGCCCAAGCGGCGTACTGGCGCGCGAGTTCGATCCGTTCGGGCGAGCCGGTGCCCTCCGCCTGCCACTGCACGACTTTGCGCGCAAAGGCGAGTTCGTCGAACGCTCCGCCCAGGTCCGCTGCGAGCTGCTCGCGCAGCGCCGGGCCATCGATCGACGCGGCCTGCTCCGGCGAGATTCCACGGGCCGCCTGCCGCTGCACGAAGCGGCGCTTGACCTCGTAGAGCACCGTCAGGTCGGCATGCTGTTGCGCCAGCGCCTTGGCCGCATCGGCGATACCGAACAACTCGATCAGGAAGTCCTCGAGGTGAGGGGCCAGCTCGAGGATCAGACTCGATTCATCGGCCGCCGCAACGGCCTCGGGTGCCGCGCGTGCGGCCACGAGCCGCGCATGCAGCGCGCTGGCGGTTCGCGCCAGCCGCTCGAGGAACAGCGCATCGAGCCGGGCCAGGCCTTGCTGCCGATACAGATCGGCAATCGACAGTTGATGAGCCAGCTTCAACATCTTGAGGATCCATTAGACCAGCGGATCGCTGCAGGGATCACTCAGCGGCCTGCAACAGCTGGCCGACGGCCTGTGCCTGCTCATCGACGTCGGTATTGCTGCGACCGAGCAACATGAAGTGCAGTCCGGTGCCTTCCTCGAGGCCACCGGGCGTCAACAGCACGACGCCGGCGTCGGTCTCCTTGCCGCGAAACATCAAGGTTCCCAGGCGGGCGAGCGCAGTGGCGATGGTGCCGGCCGGACTGGATAGGCCGGTGCGCTGGACGATCATCAGCGGTCGGGTGGCCCAGTCGCCGATCAACCGGTTGGCCAGCGTCATCGGGATCGACGTACCGCCCCACCGCCCGTTGCACTCGATCCAGCGCACTGCGGCGCGGTCGTAGTCTTCGCCGGTGATCACCGAGTCGAAGCTGCAGCGGCCGAAGTATCCGAGCCGCTGGAACAAGCAGGCGATCAGCATCGCCTCGTTGGCCAGGCGCTCCAGCCATTGCGCCGGCGCGCGACACGGCACGGCACCGACGAACTCTCCCGCGCGGCCCTCGACGTTCTGGTCGAAAACGCCTTCGACGATCGGAAGGCCTTGCTCGGGCGATGGAATCCACGTCTGCACCGATGGACTGCCCAATACCGCTGTTTCCCACACGCCGACCATCAACGGAAAGCCGCTGCGCCAGCCCAGATTGCGCAACAGCCGCAGCAAGTGCAGCCGCAGGCTGCGCAGCGGCAGGTCGCGGATGTCGGCGCTGTGGAGGACGAGGTTGCCGGCCGAGCCAGCACTGTCCGGGACCTTGATGACGACCCGCTCCCAGCGGCGCGCGAGCGCCGCCACCCGCCCAGTCAGCGCTGCGGGGCCGAACGCATGGTACGAAGGCGGCAACGCGTCGCCACCCAGCAGCTCGGCAACGCAGCTGGCGAACCAGAGCTTGTCGTTGACGCGGCGGGTCAGGCGCGGTGGGGGTGCAGCAACGAACACGTCGGCGCCGCTCAGCTCGGCGAGCTTGCCGGCCAGCATCCACGCGCTGCCGGTGCCGATATAGGGAATCAACGTCAGCCGGCCCTGCCGGTGCGCGGCGCGGGCAATCGCAGCCATCGCGGCGTCGTCGTGTGTGCACCTGAGCGCCAGCCCGCCGGGCCGCTCGCCGGTTGCGGGGGTGATGCCCACGATGGTCGGCGCGCCCAGCGCGAGCTCCTCGCGGCAGTACGCTTCGAAAGCCGGACTCCGCTCCCCGCCGATCAGGACGACGTCCCCCTCGCCGGCCAGCAACAGCGACCGATATTGCAGCGTTGCGTCGCCGCGCCCGCTGAACAACGCAATGTCGGTGTGGTCCTCGAAGAGCAGCGCCGGCCCGTCGCGCACACCTGCGTGCACGTCGCGACCGAAAGCCCCGACAGCGGCCAGCGCAGGCTCGGCGGCGAGCAAACGGGATGCGAGCCGCTCGACGCGCTGTCGATCGCTTGCGCCGATGTCTGCTGTCGCATGCGCGACGATGGGCAGCGTGGAGCGGGAAAGCGTCATGTCGACTGGGCTCGCCGACGCAAGGCGACGGTCGCCGACCGCGTCGAGCAACCTCCGTGGCCACTGTAGCCGCGTCTGCTCGACGAGAGATGATTTGTCGCAAGAGACTGGCGCAGCGCGGCTCAGCGCGTGATCGGTGGGGTTGCATCGCACGGCGTCGGGTGCCACGCGCCCGTGGCGTTCGGCCACAGCATGAGCGTGCGCGTCCGCGACGGATCCGCTGCCGGCCCTCCCGACGTCGATGCGCTGCATCGGAGCTGCCATTGCGCGGTATGTGCCGAGCCCGACTCGAGCGCTGCGGCCACCGCATCACGGAGTTCCGAAGACTGCGATTCGAGCAGCTCGTCCAGCTTCCGACCGTTCGCCGGCGACACCTCGCGGCCGAGCCAGCGCGCCGCCGCCTCGTTGGCACGCAGTACCCGCGGCGGATCCCCGCCGTCGAGCACCAGCACCGGCGCGGGCACGGCATCAAGGGTCGCCCACAACAACTGCTGCGTCACGCCGTCACCGGGCGACGCTTCGATACACCGCGCGGTGCCGATATAGCCAGCGAAACGGCCACTCGCATCCAGGCGGGGCACGCCGCGCATCTGCCACCGTGTTGCGTTGCCCTGTGTCGTCGACTGCTCCACCACCAGGTCGGCGATCGAAGCCTGCGCCTGCATGCGCTCGCGAAGGTGCGCTGCGCCTCGTGCGTCAAAACGCTCCCACACCGGCTGACCCGCCGAGTGCCCCGCCCAGGCGGAGGCGGGTGCTGCTTGTGGCGGCTGCCAGCGCACCAGATGGTGCGCTTCATCGCTCTGCCAATGCCAGACGTCGAGCATCTGCATCAGGGCCTGGGTCTCACATCGCGCATCGTGCAGCGCGACGGTTTGCCGCGCCCGCGCCAGCGCGGCGCCCGCGAACCAGGCCAGCGCGGCTCCCGCCAGCCAGAGCAACGCACCCGCGGCGAAGCCCCACCGTACCGGCGTGTCCGCCGAGTCTGCGACGTCGGGCTGCTGAAGCGCGCTCAGCCAGGCGGTGGCACCCACAGCGGCTGCCGCGAGAACGACCCACGGCCATAACCTTGCCAGCGACCTTGCGCGATCGACCTTCGGCACGTTGCGGGCCTGCTGCATGAAGAACATTGTAGGGAGCGTGCCGATACGTCGGTCCCGGCGGCCGGCATCGGGCCACGCTACAGTGCCCGGCATGTGTTCGAACTACCGCCCCGTCACCCGCGCCGACCGCATGCTTGCGTTCTTCGGCGTCGAGCGCGCTCGTGACGAGCCGCCGCAGGATATCTGGCCGCTGGGCCTGGCGCCTTTCATCCGGCTGGCCGAGGACGGATCGGGCCGGGCGCGTTGCGACGATGGCGTGTTCGGCTTGCTGCCGCACTTCGCGACCGAGCTGGCATACGGCCGGCGTACCTACAACGCGCGTAGCGAGACGGTGCACCGGCTGCCGAGCTTTCGCGATGCCTGGCGGCGCGGCCAGCGCTGCATCGTGCCGGTGGAGTGCATCTACGAGCCGAACTGGGAGTCGGGCCGGGCGGTGCGGTGGGCGGTCCTGCAGCCCGGCGACGTGCCGTTCGGGATCGCCGGTATCTGGCGCGGCTGGAAGTCGCCTGACGGGCGCGAACTGCTGACGTTCGCGATGTTGACCGTCAACGCCGACGGGCCCCCGGTGTTTGGGCGGCTGCACCGGCCGGGCGACGAGAAGCGCATGGTGGTCATCGTCGACCCCAAGCAGTACACCGAGTGGCTGACCTGCCCGGTCGACGAAGCGCCGAAGTTCTTCAGACAGTGGCAGGGGCCGCTGCAGGCCAACGCGGCTGCACTGGCGCCGCGCGCGCCGGCGGCGAGCAGCGTGCACTCGCGCCGGCCGCCGATTCAGCCGGCCTAGCGGCGCCCAGACGGCGGCGTGTATCGGATCTGCACGCGACAGCGTGCGTGCGCAGCGTGCAGCGCGCTAGCCCATCACCTTGGCCGGCAGCCAAGTCGCCAGTCCGGGAAACACGCAGAGGATCACGATCGCGACGACCATGCACAGCATGAACGGCAACGCGCCCTTCAGGATCGTCGGCAGCTTGACATCGGGCGTGATGCCATTAATGACGAACAGGTTCAGGCCCACCGGCGGCGTGATCAGGCCGAGCTCCATGTTGATCGTCAGGATCACGCCGAACCAGATCGGGTCGAAGCCGGCCGCGGTGATGATCGGCATCAGGATCGGCGTGGTCATCAGGATGATCGCCGCCGGCGGCAGGAAGCAGCCGGCCACCAGCAGCATCACGTTGATCGCCGCCATGATGACCCAGCGGTTGACCTGCATCTGGCCGATCGCCTCGGCCACCGACTGCGTGACCTGCAGCGACGACATCATGTAGCCGAACAGGATCGAGGTGCCGATGATCATCAGCAGCATGCCGGATTCGCGCAGCCCGTCGCGCAGGATTGCCCACAGCTGCATCGGCCGCCACACGCGATAGATCCCGATCACCATCGCCAGACACAGCATCGCGCCGACGCCGGCGGCCTCCGACGGTGTGGCGATGCCGCCGTAGAGCGCGTAGACGACGCCGACAATCACCGCAATGAACGGCAGCAGCTTGGGCATCAGCTCGAGCTTGTCCTTCAGCGAGTAGACGCGGTCGCTGTCGATCAGCTTGGTGCCGCGCTTCCAGCTCAGGAACAGCGCCCAGGCCATGAACAGCAGCACCAGCAGCGCCCCCGGGATGATCCCGGCGATGAACAGCCGGCCGATCGACGTTTCCGACGCGATGCCGTACAGGATCATCGTGATGCTGGGCGGGATCAAAATGCCCAGCGTGCCGCCGGCGGCGATCGCACCGGTGGCCAGGTCGGCGTCGTAGCCGCGTTTGCGCATCTCGGGAATGCCCATCTTGCCGATCGCTGCGCAGGTCGCGGGCGACGATCCGGTCAGCGCGGAGAACAGCGCACAGGCGCCGATGTTGCTGATCACGAGCGAGCCGGGCACCTTGTGCAGCCAGCGTGCCAGCGCTTCATAGAGGTCGCTGCCGGCGCGCGAGCTCGCGACCGCGGCGCCCATGATCACGAACATCGGCAGCGAGACCAGCGTGAAGTCGTTGAGCCCGGAGTAGATCGTCTCGGGCACGAAGTTGACGCTGTTCCAGCCGTCGAAGATCACCATGAACAGCAGCGCGACGGCGCCCAGCCCGAACGCGATCGGCAACCCGATCGCGAGCATGGCCACCGTCACCGCGAAGATCAGCAATCCGATGGTGAGGGGAGTCATGGCCGATGTCGGGGGTGGCAGGCGTGCCGCTCAGAGCTTTTCGTCGGGCGCCAGCCCGAACGGGTTCTCGCGGCGCGTCAGCACGAGCCAGATCTCGGCCACGAATTGCAGGCACAGCAGCGTGAGGCCCACCGGCACGGCCAGGTACGGAATCCACAGCCGCGCGCGCCATATCGACGGCGTGGTCTGGTTGAGCGTGAACACCTCGTGCCACCAGTGCAGCGATGCGTAGAGGAACAGCAGGCAGAACACCAGCGCGACCACGCTGCCCAGCACGTGCAGCACGCGACGCGCCGGCGGCGCGGTCATCAGCGGCACGATGTCGACCGCGACATGGCCGCGCGTGAGCAGGATGTACGGCGCGCCGAGGAAGGTCGCCGCGACGATCGCGAACGTGACGAACTCGGTCTGCCAGATCGACGACTGTCCGAGCACGGCGCGCACGAACACCATCTGGCAGACGACGAATATCGACAACAGGATCATGCCCGCGGCCAGCACGCCGAACAGGCGCGAGGCCGCGTGCACCGCCGACACCCAGGCCGGCAGAGGGCGCGTGTTACTTGACACTCAGCGCCTTGTCGATCAGCTCCTTGCCGCCCGGCACTTTCTCGGCGAACACCTTGTACGAGGACTTCTGCGCGACCGCGCGCCAGGCTTCGGCCTCGGCATCCGTCAGCGTGACGACCTCGACCTTGTTCTTCTTGAACGTCTCGACCATCTCGTCGTCAAGCTTCTTGGACTCGGATTCGAAGTAGGCCTCGGCCTTCTGCGAGGCAGCGGTCAATGCCTTCTTCTGCGCGTCGTTCAGCTTGTCCCAGCTCTTCTTCGAGATCAGCACCGGCTCGTACATGAACCACAGCGCGTTGTCGCCGGGTGCGGTCAGGCACTTGACCTGTTCGTAGAGGCGGAACGACACGAAGCTACCCGACGATGTGTCGGTGGAGGTCGCCACCCCCTGCTGCAGCGCTTTGTAGACCTCGCTCGACGGGATCGAGACGATCGACGCGCCGGCGGCCGCCCACATCTGCGCGAACGTCGCGCCGGCCGAGCGCATCTTTTGCCCGGTCACGTCGGCCGGCGCGCGAATGCATTTTTCCTTTGATGCGAAGGCGCCGGCGAGCCACGCGTCGGCCAGCACCTTGACGCCGCCTTGCTCGATGATGCCCTTGATGTCCTGCATGAACGGCGATCCGTTGATGCGCTTGGCGTGCTCGTGGCCTTTCACCAGGCCCGGCATCAGCGTCGCGCCGAACTGCGGGTGAAATCCCGACGCGTAGTCGAGCGGAAACGAACTCATGTCGATCTGGCCCGACAGCATCGCCTTCCACTGCTCCTGCGCCTTCACCAGGCTCGAGCCGGGGAACACCTTGATCTCGAGACCCACGTTCGCGGCGGCCACGTCCCGGGCGATCATCTGCACCATCTCGTCGCGCACGTCGCCCTTGCCGCCCGGGAACTGGTGCGAAGCCTTCAGCGTGATGTTGTCGGCCAGTACCGGTGCGGCGCCAAAAGCCGTGAGCGCGAGCACCGAAATCGCATGCGCGACGCGCAGTCGCGGGCGGCGAACAGCAGAAGAACGCAGGCGTCGTGAAATCGTCATGGGAGTCTCCGTGTAGGTAGATGTCGCAAGGCAGCAGGCATCGCCGGCAGCGTTTGCCCGACCGCGCCAAGTTTGCATGCTTTTGACTCGGTCAGACCTTGCGTTCGGTACAAACCCTGAGCCTGTACATGCGTCGCATGCGCGTCAGCGTCCTGTGGTGCCCAGCCGGCAACGGCCAGCGCGCCACGGTGAAACGCTCAGGCGGCGACCGCGAGGCCGATCGGCCCGCCGCGTGTCCACGCCTCGGCTTCTTCGTGCAGCAGGTGCAGCGTGCGCGGGTGGCGCTCGGTCCAGCCCGGTGCGAAGTGCAGCGTTGCCTGGCGGCGCTCGCGCTTCAGGCGCAGTGCGGTGGTGCTCACGGCAGCGCGCGAGTGGCACTTGATGATCGCCAGGCGCAGACACAGCACCTGCCACGCGAAGTCGTCGCTCGCGAGGCTCGCCTCGATCTTGCGCAGGCCGCCGCGCTGACCGAGCACGAGCTGTGCCAACTGGCGCTGCTGACTCTGCGAGAAGCCTGCGGCATCGACGTTGCCGAGCAGATAGGCGCTGTGGCGGTGGTGGTCGTGGTGCGAAACCATCATCCCCATTTCGTGTAGCGCGCAGGCCCACCCGAGTTCACGGGTGGCTTCGATGTCGGCGTCGGGCTGCACCTGCGCATGCAACGCGCGCGCCACCGAGCCGACGCGCCGCGCTTGGGCTGCGTCGACGCGAAAGCGCTGCTGCAGCTCGCGGACCGAGCGGTCGCGCATGTCGTCAGGCCGCTCGCGGTGCAATGCCTCGAGCCGCTCGTCGAGGTCGAAGATCACGCCCTGGCGCAGCGCACCGCGCGCCGGCTGCAGTTCGCGCACGCCGAAGTGCGTGGCCAGCGTGTAGAGAATCGCCAGCCCGCCGCCGAGGACGGGGCGGCGGTCCTCACGGAGCCCAGGCAGCGCCAATCGGTCAACACGGCCGGCTTTCAGGCATTGCGCCATGCACCAGCGCAGCCCTGCGGGCGTGATCGCGCCGTCGGTGATGCCGCTGGCCACCAGCAGCTGCGATACCGCGCTGACCGTGCCTGCCGAGCCCAGTGCCTCGCGCCACTGGTCGGGGGCGAAGGTCTGCAGCGCTTCTTCGAACTCCGCCCCCGCGGCGATCTGCGCGGCGCGAAACGCGTCCTCGGTGAACACCCCGCCATCGAAATAGCGCATCGACAGGCCGACGCTGCCCACGCCGAATGATTCCGCGGCCTGCGGCGTGCGACCCCGGCCGACGATCATTTCGGTGGAGCGTCCGCCGATGTCGACCACGAGGCGCGCTTTCTCCGACGGCTGCAGCCGAGCCACGCCGGCGAAGATCAGCCGCGCCTCTTCGCGTCCCGAGATCACCTCGATCGGCTGGCCGAGCGCCTGCTGGGCCCGTTCGAGGAACGCGTTGCGGTTTTTTGCCTCGCGCAGTGTCTGCGTTGCCACCGCGCGTACGTGCTGCGCGGGGAAACCGGCCAGCCGCGCCGAAAAGCGCGCGAGGCAGTCCAGCCCGCGGCGCGCCGTGGCCTCGGTGAGCAGCCCTTCGCTGTCCAGGCCGCCGCCCAAGCGCACCGTTTCCTTCAGGTAGTCGATGCGGCGGTAGCGTCCATGCTGGATCTGGCCGATCTCGAGCCGGAAGCTGTTGGAGCCCATGTCGACCGCGGCCAGCGGTCCGGGTAGAGGCAGGGGTTTCGGCATGGGCGCGATTGTGCGGGCATTGACGTGCCAAGTGAGGCGACCGCCCATCGCGTTCGGCACGACCGATAAGATGCGGTCGGTGCTCGCTGGCACGTCTGGCGATCGTCTTGCGGCTCAACCGGAAGTCGTCGCGTGCGCCGGCGGGCCGAGCGACTGAAGAGGGGCAGGCGGATTCGATGACCTTGGCCTACATCGTGCTGATCACGCTCGCCGGCGGCGTGCTGTCGGTGCTGATCGCTGCCGGGCTGACGGTGGCCGTGCTGGGTCGGCTCGTCAGGCATCTGGTCAGTCTGTCGGCCGGGCTGCTGCTCGGCGTCGCGTTGCTGCACGTCCTGCCCGAGGCATTCGAGAGTGGGGCCGGGGCCCACGGGCTGTTCCTCGCGCTATTGGGCGGCTTGATGTTCTTCTTCCTGCTCGAGAAGGCGGAGCTGTACCGTCACGGCCATCATCACGAGGGCGACGGTCATCATCACCATCACGACTTTGATCAGCAACAGGCCGGCCGCGGCGGCTGGGCCGTGCTCGTCGGCGATGGGATCCACAACTTCTGCGACGGCATCATCATCGCAGGCGCCTTTCTCGCCGACGTGCAACTCGGCCTGGTGACCGCGCTGGCGGTGATCGCGCACGAGATTCCGCAGGAGGTCGGCGATTACATCGTGCTGCTCAATGCCGGCTTCAGCCGCAGTCGCGCGTTGCTGTTCAACGGCCTGTCAGGGCTCGCTGCGGTCGCCGGTGGCGTGCTCGGCTATTTCGTGGTCGGGCCATGGCAGGCGCTGTTTCCGTATGTGCTGGTCATCGCGTCGAGCAGCTTCGTCTACATCGCGGTGGCCGACCTGCTACCGCAACTGCAGCGGCGACTGCCGCTGCGCGAAACGCTGGCCCAGCTGGGCTGGCTGGTCGCCGGGCTCGGATTCGTGTTCTTCGCGCTCGAGCCGCTGCGCGGGCACTGAGCTCAGGCAGGCTCGGTAGCGCAGGTCCGCTAACGGACCACCATCACCGGCAGGCTGGCGTGGATCAGCACGCGCTGTGTCTCGCTGCCGAGCAGCAGCGCGGCCACGCCGCGCCGACCATGCGAGGCCATCACGATCAGGTCGCAGCCGGTGCGCTTCGCGTGCTCGAGGATCGCCTCCCACGGGTGAAGCGCTTCGACCGTCACCGCGTTGCAGGCGACGCCGGCATCCTGGCATGACTTGGTGACCGCCTGCACGCGCTGCGTGGCGATCCGCTCCTGCGCGTCGTAGAACTCCTGGGGCGGCGTCGGCTGCATCTCGGAGATCGCGCTGTACGGAAACGGCTCCTTGACGGCGATGGCCTCGATCGCGGCGCCCGTCAACTTGGCCAGCCCGATCGCCGTGACAATCGCCTTGCCGGTGATCTCCGAGCCGTCAGTCGGTACGAGGATGCGCTTGTACATGAGTCACCTCCGTCGATGGTCTGGGGTCGTTCCCTCTTCTCTTGTTGTCACTGTCTATCTTTCGTTGCTCGGCGCACCCGCCGCTTGCGCCATGTCAAACGGCATTGCAGCATTGATCAGGCCGACCGCGCAACCGGGCGCGATGGGTCCGACGACCATTCACTCCACGAGCCGGGGTAGAGGAGCCCCCCGTGCCAACCAGCCAGTTCGGCCGCCAGCAGGTTGTGGCATGCGGTTACGCCAGAGCCGCAGTAGTGGATCACCCGCTCGGGTGCCGATCCCAGCAGCGGCGCGAACTCGGCTCGCAACCGATCGCGCGGCTTGAATCGCCCGTCCGGACCGAGGTTGTCCCCGTAGAACCGATTGAGCGCGCCCGGAATGTGGCCAGCCTGCGTATCGATCGGCTCGACTTCGCCACGAAAGCGCTCGGGTGCCCGGCCATCGAGCAACGCGACACGGCCCAGCGACTGCTTCACCTGGTCGACATCGACGGTCGCGACCCGTGGCGTGCCAAGCGGGTAGGGTGGTTGCGGCCGGGGCACCGGCACCTCAGCGTCGACGGTGCCGCCCGCGGCCTGCCACGCCGCCAACCCGCCATCGAGGACGGCCACGGCCGCGTGGCCGAGCCAGCGTAGCATCCACCAGGCACGCACTGCGTACATCGCTGCCTTGCGGTCGTAGACGACCACCGGTGTCGCAGGGGCAATGCCAAGGGCGCCGGCGGTGGCGGCGAACGCCTCGCGGGCGGGCAACGGATGCCGGCCGCGGAAGCGACCATCGGGCCCGGACTTCGGGCCCGACAGGTCACGTTCGAGGTGCACGTAGTGCGCCCCCGGCAGATGTGCCTCGCGGTATTGGCGTTCGCCGAGCGACGTGTCCATGAGGTCGAAGCTGCAATCGAGCAGCACCACGCCACGGGTGATCCAATCACGCAGCGCCTCGGGACCGATCAGCGGCACCGGCAGGGTGTCATCGTTCATGTTTCGACCGTCGCGTTGGCCACGGAGGCGGGCGCCGCCATCTGGCGCAGCCGCGTCGCGGCAATGCCCGCGCCGACGATCAGCGCCATGCCGAGCATCGACAGCGGCCTGACCGGATCGTTGAACAGCAACACCCCGTAGGCGAAGGCAAAAGCGATCCCCAGGTACTGCAGACTCGCGTTGACCAGCGGGCGTCCGGTGGCATAGGCGCGCGTCATCATCAACTGCGCGGTGGTCGCCAGCACCCCCACCGCAAGCAGCGACAGCGCGCCCGGCAGCGTGTGCTGATGCGGGCCGCCGGTGGCCGCCATGACGAGCGCTCCCGCGGCAACGCCACCGAGCGAAAAGTAGAAGACGATGCGCGTTTCGGGCTCACCGGCGCGGCCGAGCGCGGTGACCTGCAGGTAGGCGACGCCGGCGAGCACGCCCGACAGCAGGCCCATCAGCCCGTGCCAGGCCTGGTCGCGTTCGATCGTCGGTCGCAGGATTGCGGCCACGCCGACGAAGCCGACCAGCACGGTGGCTACCAGTCGCGAGTCGACCCGTGCGCCGCCGAGCATCACCGCGCCACCGATCAGGAACAGCGCCATCCAAACCGACGACATGTAGTTGAGCGTCATCGCGGTGGCCAGCGGCAGGTGGCCCATCGCGTAGAACCACAGGCACATCGACGACACGCCGACCAAGCTGCGCCAGGCGTGCATGGCGGGCACCGGGGTGCGCAGTGGCACGCCGCGCCAGCGCGACACCGCAGCGAGCGACAGCATGCCGATCACGCCACGGTACATCACGATCTCGCCGGGGCTGTACTGAACCGATGCGAGCTTGACCGCCACGCCCACGCTGGCAAACAGAAAGGACGCACAGATGATCAGCCACGGCGCGGACATGCGCGCATTCTGCATCCGCTCACGAAACGGCCCGGCCCGCCGCCACGGCTGTTTTGTCTGCTGCGTCGGGCTGCTCGGGCGCCGGGCTCAGGCAACGACCGGGCCCATTCCCATGCGGGCGCGGTACCACTCGTGGAAGTGCTGCATGCCGTCTTCCATCGGGCTCTGATAGGGGCCCACCTCGTCGTCGCCGCGCTCCATCAGCGCGCGCCGGCCGGCGTCCATGCGTTCGGCGATCTCGTCGTCCTCGACGCACGTCTCCATGTAGGCGGCCTGCTGTGCCTCCACGTAGTCCCGTTCGAAGGCGGCGATCTCCTCCGGGTAGAAGAATTCGATCAGGTTGAGCGTCTTGCGCGGGCCTCGCGGGAACAGGCTCGAGACGACGAGCACGTTCGGGTACCACTCGACCATCACGGTCGGATACAGCGTGAGCCATACCGCGCCGTGTGCCGGCACGACGCCGTGCTGGTAGCGCAGGACCTGCTCCTGCCAGCGCCGGTAGATGTCCGACCCCGCCTTGCCGAGCGCCTTGCCGCCGCCGCGAGCGATGCCGACCGTCTGGACCGAGTACTCACGGCTCATTTCCCAACGCAGGTCTTCGCAGGTCACGAAGTTGCCCAGGCCGGGGTGGAACGGGATGACGTGATAGTCCTCGAGATAGACCTCGATGAACGTCTTCCAGTTGTAGTCGCACTCATGCAAGTGAGCATGGTCGAAGACGTAGCCGGAGAAATCGAGGTCCTTTGCACAACCCAGTCCGGCGAGGTCCGCCGCGACGTTGCAGCCTGCGCGGGCCTCGAACACCAGTCCGTGCCAGGTCTGGATCGGGTAGTTGGCGAGGTTGAGGCAGGGATCGTGCTCGAAGTGCGGAGCGCCCAGCAGCGTGCCGTCGAGGCCGTAGGTCCAGCGGTGCAGCGGGCAGACGATGCTGCCGTTCGCGTTGCCGCGCCCGCGCAGCATCACGGCCTGGCGGTGGCGGCAGACGTTCGAGATCAGTTCCACGCCCTCAGCCGTGCGTATCAGCGCGCGGCCTCCGCCCTCCTGAACCAGCGCCTGATAGTCGCCAACCTCGGGCACCGCCAACTCGTGCCCCAGATAGCGCGGCGAGCGCTCGAAGATCAGACGCTGTTCATCACGAAACAGTGCCTCGTCGAAATAGGTGGCAACCGATAACTGGCTGCGGCTGCGGCTCAGCGCTTCGACTGAGAGGCTCAGGTCCGACATGGTCTCCCGCTGCTCCACCAAACATGCATCGACGCCTGCGTGGGCACGCGCAGGAGCCGGAACCCGCGCCGAAGGCTGGCTCGACCCCCGAGGGCCGTCGAGCCCGGGACCCGCTGCCGCGTTGGCCGATGGCGTCGTGGCGAACCATGAGGCCAACCAGCGCAACCGCGACCAGTCAGCGACTCATTGTATGCGTCGCGCGAAATGAGGCGCTGCGTTGTGCCCATTGGCGGCGAGCGTTCTTTCGTGGTTGCGCCCGGCGGTGGCCGTTCACGTTGCGTGCAGTTGTTACAACGCTTCGAACGTTCCTCGCGGCTCCGGGTTCCACCACGGGGGTCGCTGACTACAATTCACACTTTCATGACCCGAAATGGCGAAGTCATCGGCTGCATCTCCTTCCGCTGCGGCGCCTGCGACCTATGAGCAGGCGCTGGCGGAGCTCGAGCGCCTTGTCGCGGCGATGGAGAACGGTCAGTTGCCGCTCGACCAGTTGCTTGACAGCTACCAGCGCGGCACCCAGCTGCTCGCTTTCTGCCGCGCCAAGCTCGAGACGGTCGAGAACCGCGTGAAGGTGCTCGAGGAGGGGCAGCTGCGACCGCTCGCCGGGCAGCCTGAGGCATGAAGCGATCGGAGTTCGACCACTGGGTCACGCTGGAGACCGCCGAAGTCGAGCGGGCGCTCGAAGACTGGGTGCCGGCCAACACGCCGGCTGGCCTCGGCGTGGCGATGCGCTATGGCGTACTCGACGGGGGCAAGCGCCTGCGGCCGCTGCTCGTCCTTGCGGCGGCACAGGCCGGTGGTGCGAGCACGCCGTGGGTGCGCGAGGCCGCGATGCGCGCGGCGGTGGCGGTCGAACTGATCCACGCTTACTCGCTGATCCATGACGACCTGCCGTGCATGGACAACGACGTGCTGCGACGGGGCAAGCCCACCGTGCATGTCGAGTTCGGCGAGGCGCAGGCGATGCTGGCCGGCGATGCGATGCAGGCGCTGGCCTTCGAGGTGCTTACGCCCGACCAGGGCGTGCCGCCGGAGCTTCAGGCTCGGCTGGTCGGGCTGCTCGCGCGTGCTGCCGGGCACGCCGGCATGGCCGGCGGTCAGGCGATCGACCTCGCCAGCGTCGGGCACGCGCTCGACGAGGCGGCGCTTGCCGACATGCACCGGCGCAAGACCGGGGCACTGCTACAGGCCAGCGTGCTGATGGGCGCGGCGTGTGCCGACATCGGCGCCGCGGCATGGCAGGCGCTGATGGACTATGGCGCGGCGGTCGGCCTCGCGTTTCAGGTGGTCGACGATATGCTCGATGTCACCGGCGCTTCGGAGGTGCTCGGCAAGACGGCCGGCAAAGACCTGCACGCCAACAAGCCCACCTATGTGACCGTGCTCGGTCTCGAGGCGGCCCGCAGTCATGCTCTTGCGCTGCGCGATCGGGCGCAGGCTGCACTGGCGCGCAGCGGCCTGCCCGACGCGGCCTGGCTCAGCCTGCTCGCGGACCGCATCGTCGAGCGTGAAAGCTGAAGATCGCATCCCCCATGCCGAAAGACCTCCTCAAGACCATCAACAGCCCCGCGGACCTGCGGCGCTTGGCGCGCCCGCAGCTCGTGCAGCTGGCCGATGAACTGCGCGACTACGTGCTGAAGTCGGTCAGCCAGACCGGCGGGCACCTGTCGAGCAACCTGGGCACGGTCGAGCTCACGATCGCGCTGCACTACGTGTTCAACACGCCGTACGACCGGCTGGTGTGGGATGTCGGCCACCAGACCTATCCGCACAAGATCCTGACCGGCCGTCGCGACCGCATGGATACGTTGCGCCAGCTCGGCGGCATCAGCGGTTTTCCGCGCCGCGAGGAGAGCGAGTACGACGTGTTCGGCACGGCGCACAGCTCGACGTCGATCTCGGCAACGCTGGGCATGGCGCTGGCCGCCAAGCTCAAGGGCGAGGATCGCAAGGCGGTGGCGGTCATCGGCGACGGCGCGATGAGCGGCGGCATGGCGTTCGAGGCGCTGAACAACGCCGGTGTCACACACGCGGGAGTGATCGCCGACATGCTGGTCGTTCTCAACGACAACGACATGTCGATCAGCCCGCCGGTGGGTGCGCTGAACAAGTATCTCGCGCGCCTGATGAGCGGCAAGTTCTACGAGGCTGCGCGCGAGGGCGCGAAGTCGGTGCTGCGCAACACGCCGCTGTACGAGTTCGCGCGCCGCTTCGAGGAGCACACCAAAGGCATGGTCGTGCCCGGAACGATCTTCGAGGAATTCGGCTTCACCTACGTCGGACCGATCGACGGGCACGACCTCGATGCGCTGATACCGACGCTGGAGAACCTGCGTGAACGCAAGGGGCCGCAGTTCCTGCATGTCGTGACCAAGAAGGGCTACGGCTACAAGCTCGCCGAGGCGGATCCGGTCGCCTACCATGGCCCCGGCCGGTTCGACCCGGCGCAGGGACTGCAGAAACCGGCCACCCCGCCGAAGCCGACCTTCACGCAGGTGTTCGGCCAATGGTTGTGCGACATGGCCGAGAAGGACAGCCGCCTGATCGGCATCACGCCGGCGATGCGCGAGGGATCGGGCATGGTCGAGTTCCACCGGCGATTCCCGGATCGCTACCACGACGTCGGCATCGCCGAGCAGCATGCCATCACCTTTGCCGCCGGGCTGGCCTGCGAGGGCCTGAAGCCAGTGGTCGCGATCTACAGCACCTTTCTGCAGCGCGGCTATGACCAGCTGATCCACGACGTTGCGTTGCAGAACCTGCCGGTGATGTTCGCGCTCGACCGTGCCGGCCTTGTCGGCGCCGACGGGGCGACCCATGCCGGCGCCTATGACATCGCCTACCTGCGCTGCATTCCGAACATGAGCGTGCTGGCGCCGGCCGACGAGAACGAATGCCGCATGGCGCTGACCAGCGCGTTCGAGCAGAACCACCCGGTGGCGGTGCGCTATCCGCGCGGCGCCGGCGTCGGCGCCGCTGTGCAGCCTGGGCTTTCTGCCTTGCGTTGGGGCAAGGGCGAAGTGCGGCGGCGTGGCCAGCGCGTCGCGATCCTGGCCTTCGGCACGCTGCTCTATCCGGCGCTCGCGGCGGCCGATCGGCTCGATGCGACGGTGGCCAACATGCGCTTCGTCAAGCCACTCGACGCCGAGCTGGTACTCGATCTGGCACGAAGCCACGAGGCGATCGTCACCGTCGAAGAAGGTTGCCTGATGGGCGGCGCAGGCAGCGCCGTGATGGAGACGCTTCACAGCGCCGGCCTCGACGTGCCGGTGCTCACACTCGGGCTGCCCGATCGATTCATCGAGCATGGCGATCCGGCCAAGCTGCTGGCGATGGTCGGGCTGGACGACGCCGGCATCGAGCAGTCGATCCTGAAGCGCTTTGCGGTGCGGCCGTCGCTCGTGCTCCCCGCTGCGGCCAATAGCTGAGCGACGGCACGTCGGCGCGTTTGGTGTCATCCTTCGCCTGCGCCGTCGCTCGCCGAAAGCCCAGATGACCAAGCTCACCGACGCCCTGCACATCCCGGACACGCAAAGCGCGCGGGATGACCGGCGCCTGCCGATCCAGCGCGTGGGCATCAAGGACGTGCGCTATCCGCTACGCCTGCAGCTCGGTGGTGCCCCGTTCGAGACCACCGCGGTGTGGGACCTCGACGTCGCGCTGCCCGCGGAGCAGAAGGGCACCCACATGTCGCGCTTCGTCGGCTGGCTCAACGACGTTGCGGCGGGCGATGCGCTGCTCGACCATGCAACACTGAAGCGTGAGCTCGGCGTGATGCTCGCCCGGCTCCATGCGCGCGAAGGCCGGATCGAGGCGCGCTTTCAGTTCTTCCTGCGCAAGCGCGCTCCGGTCTCGGGTGTGCAGAGTCTGCTCGACTACCGCGGCCGCTGGATCGCCGAAGCGCGCGCTGGCGAAACGTCGCTGTGGGCCGAGGTCGCGGTTCCCGTCAAGAGTCTTTGCCCTTGCTCGAAGGAAATCTCGGACTATGGCGCCCACAACCAGCGCTCGCTGGTGACGATCCTTGCCGAGCTGCGCCAGCCGGTCGACTGGACCGAACTCGTTCGGTTCGCCGAGGACAGTGCCTCGAGCGAGATCTGGCCGCTGCTCAAGCGCAGCGACGAGAAGTGGATCACCGAGCGTGCCTACGAGAACCCGAAGTTCGTCGAGGACCTGGCGCGTGACGTCGCGCTGCGGCTCAATGCCGATCCGCGGATCGGACGTTACAGCGTCGACATCGAAAATTTCGAGTCGATTCACAA
>CP070653.1:400319-410956 GCA_020354665.1 Burkholderiales bacterium | reverse complement strand
TCATCGTGCCGGGACTGATCATGCTGGCGCTGCTGACGCAGAGCCTGACGAACGCATCGTTCGGCATCTACTTGCCCAAGTTCGTCGGCACGATCTATGAGTTGCTCTCGGCACCCATCTCGACGCTCGAGATCGTGGTCGCGTACGTCGGCGCGGCGGCGACGAAGTCGATCGTGCTCGGGCTGATCATCCTCGCCACCGCGGCGCTGTTCGTGCCGCTGCGCATCGCGCACCCGGTGTGGATGGTCGTCTTCCTGGTGCTGACTGCGGTGACGTTCAGCCTGATCGGCTTCATCATCGGCATCTGGGCCGACAACTTCGAGAAGGTGCAGCTCGTGCCGCTGCTGGTCGTCACGCCGCTGACCTTCCTCGGCGGCAGCTTCTACTCGATCGACATGCTGCCGCCGCTGTGGCAGAAGGTCTCGCTGTTCAATCCCGTTGTCTATCTGATCAGCGGGTTTCGGTGGAGTTTCTACGGGCTGGCCGACGTGAGCCTGGCGGTGAGTCTGGGCATGACGCTGCTGTTCTTGGCCGCCGCGCTCGCGGTGGTGGCCTGGATCTTCAAGACCGGCTACCGGCTGAAGACCTGAAGGCGCAGCGACATGCAGACCCAGGCCCTGAGCCCGAAGGCGTTCGCGACGCTGCTGATGGTGGCATGCCTGTTCGGCGCCAATCACGTCGCGGCGCGCGTCGCGATCAACCACGGGGCCGATGTCGCCACCTGTGTCACCGCGCGCAGCCTCGCGACCGCGGTCGTCGTCGGCCTGCTGGTGTGGCTGCAGGGGGTGTCGGTGGCGATGCAGCCGAGGCAGCGCGGGGTGATGGCGGTGATCGGCGTATTGGTCACCGTGCAGAGCCTGTGGCTGTATTCAGCGGTCGCGCGCCTGCCGGTGGGGCTGGCACTGCTCGCGTTCAACACCTATCCGCTGTGGACGGCGCTGTGGGCATTCGTGTTCTATCGCCGTGTTCCCGAGCGCGCGGTGCTGATCGCTATGCCGGTGATCCTGGTGGGCCTCTCGCTCGCGCTCGACGTCGCCGGGGCGACGACGAGCCTCGGCGCGCAGGCGCAGTGGGCGCGCATCGGCAGCGGCGTTGGCTTTGCGCTGGCGGCCTCGGCGACCTTCGGCGTCGTCCTGGTGCTCACGCAGCACGAAGTCGCGGTGCTCGACGGTCGCTTGCGCACGACGCTGACGATGGCGATCGCCGGCGTGCTGTCGCTCGGCGGCGCGCTGGCCACCGGCGGGCTGCATTGGCCGAGTGGCGCGGCAGGGTGGGGCGGGCTGGTCGCGCTGTCGGTGTTCTATGGCACCGCGTTCACGATCGTCTTCACGCTGCTGCCCAAGCTCGGTGTCGTTGGCAACTCGCCGATCCTCAACGTCGAACCGGTCGCCGCGTTGATCATGGGCTGGCTGGTGCTCGATCAGGCGATCGCGCCGATCCAGATCGCCGGTTCGCTGCTCGTCGTCGGCGCGGTGATGGCGCTCGGGCTCCGGCGGCGCTGACGCACGTCAAATGCCGTCCTGGCCCGGTCAGGGGCCGCGGAACGGGCGTTCGATTCGTTATTGCCCGATCGCCCCGCCGGGCATCGGGGTCCTTGAGCGCCCTGCGCGATGCGCCCGGCTCCGTGGCGTGCGGCTGTTGGGTCCGGTCAGGCCGTCAATCAGATCGAACATCTGCAGCATTTGTCGCGGGGCCAGGAACTCGGCGATCGCGCGGCGGCGCGCGTTGCGCGCGAGACGCTGGGCGAGCACGCGGTCGTCGAGCAGTCGCGCGACGGCGTCGACGAAGGCGCGCGCATCGGCCGGATCGTCGAGCAACAGGCCGTGAACGCCGTCGGTGATCTGGTCCTGGATGCCGCCGACGCGACTGGCCACGACGGGGCGCCCCTTCAACAGTGCCTCCGTCACCGTCAGGCCAAAGCCCTCGTGCAGACTCTTCTGCACGACGACGGTGGCGAAACGCTGCAGCGCGTTGACCATCAGGGCGTTTTCCTCGACGTTGGCCATCGGCAGGCAGACCAGATGAATGCGCTCGCGCGCCTGCGCCGGCAGCGCGTGCCACTGCGCAACGCACTCGTCGTAGACGCGCGCACCCTCGATGTCGTCGGCGACGGCGCTCGGGTCGGGTCCGACCAGCGCGAGATGCGCTATTCCCAGCTGCTGACACCGGCTGGCGAAGCCGCGCATCACGCCCGCCATGTCCTTCAGCGGGTCCCAGCGCGATATCTGCGCGATCAGCGGCGTGCCCGGTGACGGCAGGGGCTGGGTCTGCAGGATGCGCGCGCCGCTGCCGTTCACGGTGAAGAACGATGCGGGCAACCGATAGCGCTGGCCGTTCACGGCCCCGGCGAGCAACCCGATGTGGCGCAGCATCACGAGCACGGTCGCGGCACTGAGCGGCTGATTCTTCGGCGAAATGGCATCGATGGCCGGCGGAATCACCGACACCGGCAGCGACGCAATGGACGGCGGTACGTATGCAGCACGCGTGAAGATGCGCGTGTGGGCTGCCTCGATGTAGGGCTTGAGGAACTGCCAGGCTTCCTCGGCGATCGCGTTGACGCGGTCGACGCCGACGTGGCAGCGCCACAGGACCGTCGCACCCTGCTCACGCAGCCGCGGCGCGAGGCCGGCGGTCTGGGGATCGTGCAGCACCACGACGTCGCCGCGCTTCACCGCTGCGGCCAGTGTGTCGTGGTTGTGTTGCGTGATCTGCTCGTAGTGCCGCCGCTCCGATGCGCCCAGCGTCCCGTCGTCGCCGGGTTCGCCGTGCAGGCGATGGTGCAGCCGCTTGGTCAGTGCAAAGAACGCGTCGTCGCCGTCCATCACGAGCCAGCGAACGTCCAGACCGGCGCCGCGTTCGTAGGCGAGCATCGTCTGCAACATTTCGGCGACGCCGCCGCCGCGCGCGGTCGAGTTGACGTGCCAGATGGTGCGCCCGCGCAGGCTCGCCCGGGCATGCTGGACGGCCGCCAGAATCTCGGCTGTCTTGCGGGGCCCCATCACCGCCAACAACGGTGCGAGGGCCAGAGTGGCGACTGGTACTGCTTGCATGGCTGGGCCCTGCAAGCAACGTAGCAGGGCCCGCTGCTGCGCTCAACGCTCACCTGCGGGTGTGACTACCTGCAGGTGCGTGGCTGGTCCTCGATCAGCCGATCGCCTCGATGCCTGTGAGCGAATCGAGCGATGGCATGGCGGCCGGTGACGCCAGAGCATCAGCCGGCGCGCAACGGGGCCGCCACGTGCGACGCAGCGTCAACGGCGCCTTGCGACAGTTGTCACCGTGTGCCCGATCGTCGTACGACGCGGGCAAGCACATGGCTGGAGCCGCGATCAGTCGCGCGCGGCGCCAGCGCAGAGAAATCCGGCGCGGATGGTGTGTGCGGTGGGGCGACGCCTAGACGGTACAGGTCATGTCCTGACCGCAGCACATCGGCGACTTCACCTTGCCGTGGCCGTCCGGGCACTTGGAGACGTGCACCGTCTTGCCGTCGGCCGTCTTGATCGTGTCGTGCACCAGCGGCTTTCCGCACTTGCCGCAAGTCATCAGACCAATGCTCATGCCGCATTTCGGACAGCTATACAGTGCCATGGCTCGCTCCTGCAGTGACGTTGATTGAAATGCCAGTATAGGCATGCCGTTATCCGGACGGGGTGAGTAAGGTCAACAGGGCCCAGAGCCTTGACGCAGGTCAGCGCCGCCCGCACGGCTAACGCTGGTCGAGCCGGGTCAAGCCGACGCGCGCGGCTGCCGCCAGCGCCTCGCGGTATTCCGTGCGCGTGATCCTTCGGGCGATCTCGGGGTATTCATCGGCGCGGTAGCACGGCCGGTACTGATCCATCAGGTTGACGTAGCTATTGCGCGAGATCTCGTCGGCGAGGAATGCGAGCACCTCGCCCGTGCCGGCGATGCCGTCGGGCAGGACGAGGTGGCGCACCAGCAGGCCGCGCTGCGCGACGCCGCGCTCATCGAGCACAAGATCGCCGACCTGGCGGTGCATCTCGCGCACCGCGGCGCGGTTCGCCTCCACGTAGTTGCGCACCTTGGAGTACTTGCGCGCGAGCTCGGCGTCGCCGTACTTCATGTCGGGCATGTAGATGTCGACGATACCGTCGAGCAGCGCGAGCGCCTGCAGGCTGTCGTAGCCGCCGGTGTTGTAGACGATCGGCAGGTGCAGGCCACGCCGCGCCGCGTCGTGCACCGCGGCGATGATCTGCGCGACGACGTGGCTCGGCGAGACAAAGTTGATGTTGTGGCAGCCCTCGCGCTGCAGCTCCAGCATCATCTCGGCGATCTCGGCCGGCTCGACCTCGCGGCCCGCCCCTTTCTGCGAGAGGTCCCAGTTCTGGCAGTAGACGCAGCGCAGGTTGCACCAAGCGAAGAAGATCGTTCCCGATCCGCGCCCGCCGCGCAGGCAGTCCTCTTCGCCGTGGTGCGCGCCGTAGCTCGCGACCACCGCGCGCTCGCCGGTGCGGCACACCGCGCCGTCGGTCGTCAGGCGGCGGTTGACGCGGCAATCGCGCGCGCACAGGTCGCAGTCTTCGAGGTGGCGCCAGGCCTGCTTGACGCGCTGCGCGAGCTCGCCGCTGGCCAGCAGCCGCAGATAGGCCGGCTCGAAGTCGGCGCGCGGTGGTTGTGGCATGGCTCAGGCGCCGATCCGCTGGCGCACGATTTCGCTTAAGCCGACTCCTGCAACGTTGCGATCGGCTTGCCGCGCGCGAAGGTCTCGCCGGCAGCGACGAGCTGCTTCTGCACCCGACCCGCCGCCGGTGCCTCGACCTCGAGGGTGGCCTTCACGAGCACGACGCGCGCGAGCGGCTGGCCGGCCTGCACCGCGTCGCCCGGCGCGACCAGCCACTGGTCGAGCAGCGCTTCGACGCCCGCGTCCACACCTTCCCAGGCGCTGTCGGGCAGGGTGACTTCGACCATCACGCCGCCGCTGCAGCGACGCGCGCGTTCATCAACGCGTTCGCCGCTTCGACGATGCTGCCAACCTGCGGGATCACGAATTGCTCGAGCGGGCGGCTGTAGGGAATCGGCACGTTGGGCACCGCGAGACGCTTAACTGGCGCCTTGAGCTTCAGCGTGTCGAGGTTCTCGGCGACGATCGCCGAGATCTCGCCGGTCAGGCCGAAGCCGAGGTAATCCTCGTCGGCGACGATCAGGCGCCCGGTCTTGGCCACTGACTTCAACACCGCGTCGCGATCGAGCGGCACCAGCGTGCGCAGGTCGATCACCTCGGCACCGACGCCGCCCTTGGCGAGCTCGTCGGCAGCCAGCAACGCCTTCTGCACCATCTGGCTGATCGTCACGATCGTGAGGTCCTTGCCCTCGCGAACGACCTGGGCCTGGCCGAACGGCAGCGTGTACGGCTCCTCGGGCACTTCGTTGCTGCTGCCTTCGAAGTAGGCCATCCACGGCAGCCCCATGATGCCCTTGTGATACATGAACATGACCGGGTTGTCGTCGCGGATCGACTGGATCATCAGACCCTTGGCGTCGTAGGCGTTGGACGGCACCACGACTTTCAACCCCGGCATGTGCGCAAACGTTGCGTACAGGCACTGCGAGTGCTGGGCGGCGTCGTTGTAGCCGCCGCCGATCGCGGTCGTCAGCACCACCGGCAACTTGATGTTGCCGCCGGCCATGTAGATGTTCTTGGCGAGGTGGTTGTAGATCTGGTCCATGCAGACGCCGAAGAAGTCGACGAACATCAGCTCGACGATCGGTCGCATGCCGCTGGCGGCCGCGCCGGTGGCCGCGCCGATGAATGCGGTCTCGGAGATGGGCGTGTCCACCACGCGTTCCGGGCCGAACTTGTCCAGCAGGCCTCCGGTGGCACCGAAGATGCCGCCATAGGCGCCGATGTCCTCGCCCATCACGAAGACCGATGCATCGCGCGCCATCTCCTGGCCGATGCCTTCTGCGATGGCCTGGGCCATCGTGAGTTTGCGGGTCTTGCTCATCTTGTGCTCCTTGCAGGTTCAGGCGGAGACGAACACGTCGTTGAGCGCATCCTTGGGTGCCGGATAGGGACTCTTGCGCGCGAACTCGTATGCGTCGGCGACACGCTGCTTGGCGCGCGCGACGATTTCAGCTTCGGTCGCGTCGGTCATCAGGCCCTGGCGTTTGAGCTGGTTCGACAGCTTGGGGATCGGGTCGCTCTTGCGCAGGTTGGCGACCTCGTCCTTCGGGCGGTAGACCTCGGGGTCGCCCTGGAAATGGCCGAGGTAGCGGTCGGTCTTGACCTCGAGCAGGCTCGGGCCGTCGCCCCGGCGCGCGCGTGCGACCGCCTCGCCGGCGGCCTCGAACACCGCGACCGCATCGTTGTCGGCGACACGTGCGCCCGGCATGCCATATGCCGCAGCGCGGTCGGCCACCGAGGCAATCGACGTGGACTGCGATTTCGGGACCGAGATCGCCCACGCGTTGTCCTCGCACACGAACACCACCGGCAGGTTCCACAGCGCCGCGAGGTTCAGCGACTCGTGGAACGAACCCTGGTTGCCCGCCCCCTCACCGAAGAACGCGACGGCGACCCAATCCTTGCCGAGCTTCCTGGCTGCCAGCGCCGCGCCACACGCCGGCGGCAGGCTGGCGCCGATGATGCCGCTGCAGCTGAAGCGGTGCTCGGGGTCGAACAGGTGCATGTGCCCCCCCTTGCCCGTGCCGAGCCCGGTCGCCTTGCCGAACATTTCGGCCGTCATCCTGTCCAGCGGCACGCCCTTGGCGATCGCGAAATGATGCGGCCGGTGCGTGCCGACGACCGTGTCCTCCTTCTTCAGGTGTGCACACACCCCCACGGCCACCGGCTCCTTGCCGGAGGCCAGATGCATCTCACCGGGAACCGGCCCCGAACCGATGTCGAACGCGAGACCCTTCTGGATGTGCGGCGGCAACTTGCCTTCGAGATAGACGTTGGCCATCGTCTCCTCGTAGTGGCGGATGGCCACCATCGTCTCGAACATCCACAACAGCTGTTCCTTGCTGGCTTGCATGTAGGTCTCCTTCGACGAATGATCGAACAAGCAACCCCTTGTTCGTTCTTGGTGTATCGGTGCCACGAGGCGGGATCAACGATAGGAGACAGCCGCCGGTTTGTCGAGCCGCATCGCATCGCGCCCGGCCGTGTTGCGTCGCAACAGCCAGAGGTGGGCCGGCGATGCGTTGACAGCAATGGTTGGCGCGCCGCTATCGCACCGGACGGCCCGGCCCCTGCGTGCCTTCGGCGCGTGCCGCGAGATAGGCATGAAGATCGACGATGTGCGCCTCGATGCGCGGCTCGCCCTGCCACGCCGGCATCGTCAGCACGCCTTCCTTGCGCCGCAGGATGTCGTCGATGAGGGCGTCGAGCGCTGCGGTGTCCATGCCGTTCTGCACCGCCGGCAGACTCCAGTCGTAGCGCTTCAGCACGACGCTGACGAATTGGCGAGCACCCATTTCACGCACCACCGGCAACAGGTCAGGGCCGCGCGACGTGCCCGCGGCATCGGGGCCGTGACACGCGGCGCACCGTTCCTGGAACACGCGCCAGCCGGTATAGACGGAACCCGGCGGTCGCGTCGACTGCGCGTACTCCTCGGTCATCCGCTTGTTCTCCCATTCCACGCCGGTGCATCCGGCAAGCAGCAGCGCCGCGAGCAGCGCTGCGCCGCACAGCACCCCGCGGCAGCCGGGTCGCGTCGCCGGCCTCGCGTTGCGCAGCCCGATCGCTACGAGCCTTGTCATCGTCATCACCTTGGCCCTTTCCGCGGCCGCACGCGGCCGCGAATCCGCGCGACCCTTTGCGCCGCTATCGCTATCGCCATCGCCGCCAACCCATCGCGCGACGCACGCGCGCCTCGGCCATCGCTACCGCGGCCGCGCGCGGCATCATGCGCTCGGCAGCGGCACGCTGCAGCACTTCGGCCGTGTTGGTCGCGATCGCCTCGCGAATGCGCTCGAGCGCTTGGCTCTGCGTGCCACCGTGGTATTCGACCGCCGCGCAGATGACGCCGCCGGCGTTGCCGATGAAATCCGGCACGCAAACCACGCCGCGCTCGTGCAGGATGCGCTCGGCCTCTTCGGTCACGCCGATGTTGGCGCCCTGCAGCACGAGCCTGGCCTTCAACGCGCCGACGTTGTCCTTGCGGATCACGTCGGGGCGAGCGGCCGAGATCCAGATATCGCAATCGACGCCAACGATCGCATCGCGGTCGAGCGTACGCCCGCGTCCGGCCTCGATCAGTGCCGCGACACGTTCCTTCAGCGCGATCAGCGCGCCCACGTCGAGCCCCGCCGGATCGTGCAGCGTGCCGCGCGAGTCGGCGGCCGCCACCAGGATCGCCCCGTGCTGGCCGAGCAGCCGCGCCGCGTGCTTGCCGACCGAGCCGAACCCCTGGACCGCCACGCGCGCGCCGGCGAGCGAGAGCTTCGCCTGCGGCGCGGCCACTTCGGCTGCCGCGACCAGGCCGTGGCCGGTCGCGCCGATCTCGTCGAGCGGTATGCCGCCGATCTCGCGCGGCAGCCCGACCGCGCGTCCGATCTCGTCGTGGATCCAGGCCATCGCGGTCTCGTTGGTGCCCATGTCGGGGCCGACGATGTAGTCGCCGATCGGGCCGATCGCACACGCGAACGCGCGGATCAACGCTTCCTTCTTCACTGGGTCCATTGCGGGGTCGCCGAAGACGACCGACTTGCCACCGCCATGCGCCAACCCCGCCGCGGCGTTCTTGAAGGTCATTGCGCGCGCGAGCCGAACGCATTCATCGAGCGAGACGTCAGGCGCCATGCGCAGCCCGCCGATCGACGGGCCGGCGGCCACGTTGTCGACGACGAGGATGGCTTTCAGCCCGAGCGCCGGTTGGTGGATGTGCACGATGCTCTTCGGGCCGAGTGCATCGCAATGGCCGAACGCGTCGTCACGCATCGCAAGCCTCCCGTGTGGGCGAGAGATTGAAGCATCTTGTACTCGCGCGCCGCGGTGCCAACCTGATCCTGAACAAACAGTCATCAACGCCGCGCAGCGGTTCCGCCGACCCGGGCGGCGCACCCCTTCTGTATCTTCATCCTGCTTGAGATGCGTCAATCGCCGCCCTTCGCATCGCGTTCACCGAGGACTAATGTTTCCGCTGAAGACGCGGCCAGAGCCGGGGTAACCGCCCCCTGGCGGCGCGAACTCCGAGGCCGCGGTTTGATGGAAGGAGAACGCGATGACATCGAAATCAATGGTCCCATGGCGGTGG
The DNA here is from genome assembly GCA_020354665.1 of Burkholderiales bacterium. GTDB lineage: Bacteria > Pseudomonadota > Gammaproteobacteria > Burkholderiales > Burkholderiaceae_C. Next base: position 401,732 of record CP070653.1, on the reverse strand, counting down.
GGCGGACTGCGGCGCGGCAAGGAAGAGGAGCGTACGCCCGACCTGTTCCGGCGCGACATGGAGACGCTGCAACAGCAGATGGATCGTTTGTTTGACCAGTTCTGGGGCGGTTGGCGCGAGCCGTGGCCGCTGCCAGAGATGTGGGGCACTGAACTGCTGCCGTCCGTGGATGAGAGCGAAGACGACAAGGCCTATCACGTGAAGGTCGACTTGCCGGGCATGGATCAGAAAGACGTCGAGGTCACGCTGGCCGACGGCATGCTGACCATCAAGGGCGAGAAGAAGATGGAAGAAGAGCAGAAGGGCAAGGAGTTCTATCGCAAGGAACGCGCCTTCGGTTCGTTCCGCCGCACGCTGGCGGTGCCGGTCGAGGTGGAAGAATCCAAGGTTTACGCCTCGTTCAAGAACGGCGTATTGAGCATCGATCTGCCGAAGTCCGCCGAAGCGCGCAAGAAGATCAAGCAGATTCCGGTCGAAGGCCGGTGAGCGAGACAAGCAGGGCGACCGGGTATTGGGAGGGCCCGGCGCCTTGTTCGTGATTGACTGGGCGCTCGAAGGCGCCGGTTCGGGATCACACTCGCGAATCCGCAATCTCAAGATGGCGGGAAAAGGCGCGACGCGCGGGCGTGGCGTGATAGTCTGATCTCGCGCACTTCGAGTCGCCGGGCTGCGAGCACGACAATGACGTGCGCCGCTGGGGCCTGAGCGCTCAGCAGCAGGGGGTTCTCTTTCGACGGAGGGTGGCAATGGCTGCGTACCGCCTGTTCGGCCGCGCTGGGTGGGGTTCAGTGATCGTCGAGCAGCAGTTGGCTGCGCTCGGCGTGCCGTTCGACTTCGAGGAGGTGCCCGATCTCTTCGAGTCCGAAGAAGGCCGGCGCCGCCTGAGCCAGCACAACCCGCTCGCCCAGGTGCCGACGCTGCGGCTGCCCGACGGATCGGTGATGACCGAAAGCGCGGCGATCACGCTGTACCTCGCCGATGCGACCGGACGCGACGATTTCGTGCCGTCGGTCGGCGAGCCGACGCGGCCGCAGTTCCTGCGCTGGCTCGTGTTTCTGGTCGCGAACGTCTACCCGACTTTCACGTACGCCGACGATCCGCAGCGTTTCGTGCACGACGAAACGGCCGCGAAGGCATTCGGTACGGTGGTCGACGACTATCGCTGCCGCCTCTGGCGCATCGCCGAGGCGGCGGCCGGCGCGAAGTGGTTCCTGGGCGATCGCTTCTCCGCACTCGACATCTACGTGGCCACGATGACGCATTGGCGCCCGGGCCGGCGGTGGTTCGAAGAACACACGCCAGCGCTGGCCGCGATCGCGCGGCGTGGCGACGAGGACCCTCGGTTTCGCGCCGTGTGGGCGCGCAACTTTCCGCGCGACTTCGCGTAATCAAGAAGCCTGCGAGGTGTCCGGT
>CP070653.1:383633-400219 GCA_020354665.1 Burkholderiales bacterium | reverse complement strand
TGAAGCCTTCGCCCGCCTCCTTGTCGTTCCACGCGAGGCGCAAGCCCTTGCCGCCGCCGCCGGCGCTCGCCTTGATCATCACCGGGTAGCCGATGTCGCGGGCGATCTTCACCGCCTGTTCCGCCGATTCGATCGCGTCGTTCCAGCCCGGAATGGTGTTGACCTTGGCGTCGCGCGCGAGGCGCTTCGATGCGATCTTGTCGCCCATTGCCGCGATCGAGTAATGCTTGGGGCCGATGAAGACGATGCCCTCCTCTTCGACGCGTCGCGCGAAGTCCTCGTTCTCGGACAGGAACCCGTAGCCGGGGTGGATCGCTTCGGCGCCGGTGGACTTGCACGCGGCGACGATCTTGTCGGCGACCAGGTAGCTCTCGCGGCTGGGCGCCGGCCCGAGAAAAACGGATTCGTCGGCGAGCTGCACATGGCGCGCGTCACGGTCGGCCTCGGAGTACACCGCGACCGAGTGAATGCCCATCCGGCGCGCCGTCTTGATCACCCGGCACGCAATCTCCCCGCGGTTGGCAATGAGGATCTTCTTGAACATGAGTGTCTCCCGCGGCCTCACAACGGAATGTTGTCGTGCTTGCGCCAGGGGTTGTCGATCTTCTTGTCGCGCAGCATCACCAGGCTGCGGCAGATGCGCTTGCGCGTCTCGTGCGGCTGGATCACGTCGTCGATGAAGCCGCGCGCGCCGGCGACGAACGGGTTGGCAAAGCGCGCCTTGTATTCGGCCTCGCGCGCAGCGAGTTTCGCGGGGTCGGCCTTGTCCTCGCGGAAGATGATCTCGACCGCCCCCTTGGCGCCCATCACCGCGATCTCGGCATTGGGCCAGGCGAAGTTGACGTCGCCGCGCAGGTGCTTGGAGCTCATCACGTCGTAGGCGCCGCCGTAGGCCTTGCGCGTGATCACCGTCACTTTCGGCACGGTGCACTCGGCATACGCGTAGAGCAGCTTGGCGCCGTGCTTGATGATGCCGCCGTACTCCTGCGCGGTGCCGGGCATGAAGCCGGGCACGTCGACGAAGGTCACCACCGGGATGTTCAACGCGTCGCAGAAGCGCACGAAGCGCGCCGCCTTGATGCTGCTCTTGATGTCCAGGCAGCCGGCCAGCACCATCGGGTTGTTGGCGACGATGCCCACCGTCTGTCCGACCATGCGGCCGAAACCGACGACGATGTTCTTCGCATAGTCGGGCTGCAGCTCGAAGAAGTCGCCGTCGTCGACGACCTTGACGATCAGCTCCTTGATGTCGTACGCCTTGTTCGGGTTGTCGGGCACCAGCGTGTCGAGCGAATGATCGAGCCGGTCGGCCGGGTCGCCGCTCATGCGCACCGGCGGCTTGTCGCGGTTGTTGAGCGGCAGGTAGTTGAAGAAGCGCCTGAGCATCAGGATCGCCTCGAGGTCGTTCTCGAACGCGAGGTCGCAGACCCCGCTCTTCGTCGTGTGCGGGGTCGCGCCGCCGAGCTGTTCGGCGGTGACCTCCTCGTGCGTCACCGTTCTTACGACTTCCGGGCCGGTGACGAACATGTACGAGCTGTCCTTGACCATGAAGATGAAGTCGGTCATCGCCGGCGAATAGACCGCACCGCCGGCGCACGGCCCCATGATCAGGCTGATCTGCGGGATCACCCCCGAGGCCATCACGTTGCGCTGGAACACCTCGGCATAGCCGCCGAGCGACGCGACGCCCTCCTGAATGCGCGCGCCGCCCGAGTCGTTCAGGCCGATCACCGGCGCGCCCACCTTCATCGCCTGGTCCATGATCTTGCAGATCTTCTCGGCGTGGGCCTCGGACAGCGCACCACCGAACACGGTGAAGTCCTGGCTGAACACGAACACGACGCGTCCGTTGATCATGCCGTAGCCGGTGACCACGCCGTCGCCCGGAATCTTGTTGTCGGCCATGCCGAAGTCTGCGCAGCGGTGTTCGACGAACATGTCCCATTCCTCGAACGTGCCGTCGTCGAACAGCAGGTCCAGGCGCTCGCGGGCGGTGAGTCGGCCCTTCGCGTGCTGCGTGTCGATGCGCCTCTGCCCGCCCCCGAGCCGCGCCTTGGCCCGCTTGTCGTCGAGCAGTTGTCGGATGTCGAGCATGACCGGCTTCTCCTAGGTCGAAGGTGAGTTGAAGAGGTCGAGCAGGCGCCTGGCCGCCACCGACGCCGCAACGCGCCCCTCGCGCACCGCGTCGGTCAGCTGCGGCAGTGCCGCGCGCACTTCGGGATGCTGGCGAAAGCGCTGCTTGAGCTCCGCCTCGATGCGCTCCCACATCCAGGCCTGGTCCTGCGCGTGGCGGCGCGCCTCGAGCCGTCCGTTCTTGGTCTGCAGGTCGCGGAACTCGCTCACCGCGCGCCAGAAATCGGCGATGCCGGTGCCTTTCAGCGCCGACAGCTGCAGCACCTGGGGATGCCAGACCGTCGGGTCGTGATGCGCATGATCGGGTCGGCCTTGCAGCCCGAGCAGGCGCAGCGATGAAGTGATCTGCGCGCGTGCCCGCGTCGCGGCCGCCTCGTCGAGGTCGGCCTTGTTGATCGCCACCAGGTCGGCGAGCTCCATCACGCCTTTCTTGATCGCCTGCAGGTCGTCGCCCGCGTTGGGCAGCTGCAGCAGCACGAACATGTCGGTCATGCCAGCGACCGCGATTTCGCTCTGGCCGACACCCACCGTTTCGACGATGACGATGTCGAAGCCGGCGGCCTCGAGCACACGCATCGCCTCGCGTGTCATCTCCGCCACGCCACCGAGCGTGCCGCTGGTCGGGCTGGGGCGGATATACGCATCGGGTTGCACCGAGAGCCGCTCCATGCGCGTCTTGTCCCCCAGGATCGAACCGCCCGAGACGCTCGACGTTGGGTCGACGGCAAGCACCGCGACGCGGTGACCCTGTTCAATCAGGGACAGGCCCAGCGCCTCGATGAAGGTGCTCTTGCCGACACCCGGCACGCCCGAGATGCCGAGCCGGAACGACCGCCCGGCATGCGGCATCAGTGCGTTGAGTAGCTCGTCGGCGCGCGCGCGGTGGTCGGCGCGCGTCGATTCGAGCAGCGTGATCGCCTTCGCGATGGCGCGGCGCTTGGCCGGGCCGTCGGCGCCGAGCACGCCGTCGACCAGCGCGGAGTTCGCGATCGCGCCCATGCAGCGCCCCCGGCTCAGGCCTTGTCCTGCGCTTTACGGATCTGCTCGAGCACCACCTTCGCGCTCACCGGGATCGGTGTGCCGGGGCCGAAGATCCCCTTGACGCCCGCCTGCAGGAGGAAGTCGTAGTCCTGCTGCGGTACGACGCCGCCGACGAAGACGATGATGTCGTCCGCGCCCTGCTTCTTCAGCTCGGCAATGATCGCCGGCACCAGCGTCTTGTGGCCCGCGGCGAGCGTCGAGACGCCAACGGCGTGCACGTCGTTCTCTATCGCCTGGCGCGCGCACTCCTCGGGGGTCTGGAACAGTGGGCCGATGTCGACGTCGAAGCCGAGGTCGGCGAACGCGGTGGCGACCACCTTCGAGCCACGGTCGTGGCCGTCCTGCCCCAGCTTGGCGATCATCACGCGGGGCCGGCGGCCGTGCGACTCGGCAAACGCGGCGATTTCGGCCTTCAGCTTGTCCCAGCCCTCGGCACTGTCGTAGGCAGCTGCATACACACCGGTCACCTTCTGGATATCCGCACGGTGGCGGCCGAACACCTTCTCGAGCGCGTCGCTGATCTCGCCGACGGTGGCGCGCAGCCGCACCGCGGCGATGCTCAGCGCCAGCAGGTTACCCTGTCCGGAGCGGGCCGCCCCGGTCAGCGCGTCGAGCGCTGCCTGCACCTTCGCCGCTTCGCGCGTCGCCCGGATCCGCGCCAGCCGCGCCACCTGCTGCTCGCGCACCTTGTGGTTGTCGACCTCGAGGATGTCGATCGGAGTCTCCTCGGCGAGCCGGTACTTGTTGACGCCGACGATCACGTCCTTGCCGGCGTCGATGCGCGCCTGCTTCTCGGCCGCGCTGGCCTCGATCTTCAGCTTGGCCCAGCCGCTGTCGACGGCCTTCGTCATGCCGCCCATCGCCTCGACTTCCTCGATGATCGCCCAGGCCTTGTCGGCCATCTGCTGCGTCAGCGATTCCATCATGTAGCTGCCGCCCCAGGGGTCGACGACGCTGGTGATGTGCGTCTCCTCCTGGATGATCAGCTGCGTGTTGCGTGCGATGCGCGCGGAGAACTCGGTGGGCAACGCGATCGCCTCGTCGAAGCTGTTGGTGTGCAGACTCTGCGTGCCGCCGAACACCGCGGCCAGCGCCTCGATCGTCGTGCGCACGACGTTGTTGTACGGATCCTGCTCGGTCAGCGACCAGCCCGAGGTCTGGCAGTGCGTGCGCAGCATCAGGCTCTTGGGCTGTCGGGCGCCGAAGTCCTTCATGATGCGCGCCCACAGCAGCCGCGCGGCCCGCATCTTGGCGATCTCCAGGTAGAAGTTCATCCCGATCGCCCAGAAGAACGACAGCCTGCCGGCGAACTCGTCGACGTCGAGCCCCTTGGCGAGCGCTGTCTTCACGTACTCCTTGCCGTCGGCCAGCGTGAACGCGAGCTCGAGCGCCTGGTTCGCGCCCGCCTCCTGCATGTGATAGCCGGAGATCGAAATCGAGTTGAACTTCGGCATGTTCTTCGCCGTGTACTCGATGATGTCGCCGACGATCCGCATCGAAGGTTCGGGCGGGTAGATGTAGGTGTTGCGGACCATGAACTCCTTGAGGATGTCGTTCTGGATCGTCCCCGAGAGCTGGTCCTGCCTGACACCCTGCTCTTCGGCCGCGACCACGTAGCCCGCGAGCACCGGGAGCACCGCGCCGTTCATCGTCATCGACACGCTGACCCGATCCAGTGGAATGCCGTCGAACAGGATCTTCATGTCCTCGACCGAGTCGATCGCCACGCCGGCCTTGCCGACGTCGCCGGTGACGCGCGGGTGGTCGCTGTCGTAGCCGCGGTGCGTCGCGAGATCGAACGCGACGCTGACCCCCTGGCCCCCGGCGGCCAGCGACTGGCGGTAGAACGCGTTGGAATCCTCGGCGGTCGAGAAGCCCGCGTACTGGCGAATCGTCCACGGCCGCACCGCATACATCGTCGCCTGCGGTCCGCGTACGAACGGCTCGAAACCGGGCAGCGTGTCCGCGTGCGGCAGCGACTGCACGTCAAGGGCGGTGTACACCGGCTTGACGGCAATGCCCTCCGGCGTCTGCCAGCGCAGCGCCGAGACGTCGCCGCCCGGTGCCGACCTGGCGGCAGCACGGTTCCACTGCTCGAGCGTCGCCTGCGCGAAAGTCCGATGCGCACTCATCGTCCATCTCCTCGGTCGCTGCCGGCCGCACTTGCCGGGGTGCCCGTATTATGCATAATTATGAATGCAAAACAAACGTCGAGCTGACGCTCCATCCAGGCCCGTGTCTGCCGTACCGCCCGTCGCCGCACCCCGAGCGCTGTCGCCGCGCGCCCTCTATGAAGAGGTTGCCGACCGGCTGCGCCAGCAGATTTTCGAGCGCCAGCTCGAGCCCGGAAGCTGGATCGACGAGCAGCGGCTCGCCGTCGAGTTCGGCATCAGCCGCACGCCGCTGCGCGAGGCGCTGAAGGTGCTGGCCACCGAGGGCCTCGTCACGATGAAGGTGCGACGGGGCGCCTACGTGACCGAGATGTCCCGCGACGACGTGACGCAGGTCTACCACCTGCTCGCGCTGCTCGAGAGCGATGCCGCCGGCGAGGCCGCGGCACGTGCCACCGCCGCCGATTTCGCGGCACTGCAGGCGCTGCATGACCGGCTCGAGAAGCAGGTGCGTCAACGCGATGCGTTCTTCAGCACCAACGAGCAGTGGCACTACAAGCTGCTCGAGATCGCCGGCAACCGCTGGCGTCTGCAGGTCGTCAATGACCTGCGCAAGGTGATGAAACTCAACCGCCACCACTCGCTGTTCAGGCAGGGCCGCATCGCCGAATCGCTCGTCGAGCACCGTGCGCTGATGAAGGCGCTGGAAGCGCGCGATGCCAAGCGGGCGACGCAACTGATGCGCTCGCACTTCGAAAGCGGGTTGGAGGCGGCCACCGCCTGAAAGCGCTCATCGGGCGAGCGGACGGCAGCGGCATCCCGCCCCCCGGGCGAGGTGGCCTGCGACGGCGCTTGCCACGGCGACGGCCTCGCCACGCAAGATCGCGTCGGCGCTATGCTTGGCTCATGCTGTTCGACGCCACGCCAGCCCCTGCGGCCCACGGGACGCCAGCGAGCACGGACTCGCAGGCCGGCCGTGTAGCTCACCGGCGCGGGCAATCGACGACCACGGTCACCGTCAACGGTAAACCGGTCACCGTCGAATGCACGGCGGCCGCTGCACGCAAGCTCGCCGAGCGCTCACGTCCGCTCGTCGTCGAGCTCGAGCTCTACTTTTCCTGCCTGGTGAAGAAGTTCGTGCACTTCCACGACGAGGCGCCGCCGCGGGCGACCGTTCGAGTCGCCGACAACCTGCACTTGTACTTCCGAGTCGTCACGTCGACGGCCTGCACGATGGAACTCGCCGAGCGCCTCGGGCGCCAACCCGAGACCGAGCTGGACACCGTTGCTGCGCGCAAGCTGGCGCCTCGGCGCGTGAGGCTCGACGTCGTCAAGGGCGCTTGGCAAGCCGAGTTCTGGATGTAAAGGAAGCGGGGCGCCTGTACGACTCCCCCCGGGTGTCGTGCCCGGTCGCAGGCCTGGCTTCACCTCAACGCACGACGAGTCGTGGCGCGCCCTGCGCGGACGCCACCGCACCGATTTCGGCGGCCGCCTCGAAGCCGCGGCGTTTGAATATGGCGAGCACGTCAGCCACCGCACCCTGCGCGCATGACACCAGCAGCCCACCGCTGGTCTGTGGATCGGTCAGCAGCGCCTGCTCCGGCGCGGCAAAGCCCTCGGGCAGATCAACCTCCGCCCCGTAGCCGGCCCAGTTGCGCCCCGACGCGCCGGTGACGAATCCCTGCTCGGCGAGTTGGCGCACGCCGGGCAGCAGCGGCACGCGCGCCCAGTCCAACGCCACGTCGACGCCGCTGCCGCGTGCGATCTCGAGCGCGTGGCCGGCCAACCCGAAGCCGGTGACGTCGGTCATCGCATGCACGCCGGGCAATGCCGCGAGCTCCGGGCCCGGCGTGTTGAGTTGCGTCGTCGTCGCGATCATCCACGCATAGCCGTCGGCGCCAAGACGGTCCTTCTTGAGCGCCGCAGACATCACGCCCACGCCGAGCGGCTTGCCGAGAACGAGCCGATCCCCGATCTGGGCCTCGGCATTGCGCTTGACGCGAGCGGGATGGACGAGCCCGATCGCGACCAGTCCGTAGATCGCCTCGACCGAATCGATCGTGTGGCCGCCCGCCACCGGAATGCCCGCGGTGGCGCAGACGGCGCGGCCGCCCTCGAGGATGCGACCGATCGTGCGCGTCGACAGCACCTTGACCGGCATGCCGACCAGTGCGAGCGCGAGGATCGGCGTGCCACCCATCGCGTAAACGTCACTGATCGCGTTGGTCGCGGCGATGCGCCCGAACTCGAACGGATCGTCGACGATCGGCATGAAGAAGTCGGTCGTCGCAACCAGCGCCTGGTCGTCGTTGAGCCGATAGACCGCCGCGTCGTCCGCCGTCTGAACGCCCACCAGCAGCTGCGGCGGCACCGCCATCGACGCGGTGTCGCGCAGGATTTCGTTGAGCACGCCCGGCGCGACCTTGCAGCCGCAGCCGCCGCCGTGCGACAACGAGGTCAGGCGGGGCTCGGTGGCGGGCAAAGGCTCGACAGGAGACAGCATCGGTCGGTGAGCGGATTTACGGCTACGGCGGCAGCGCGGCCGAACCTGCGCATTGTGCCGGCTCGAGCACGCCGGCGTGCCGCGTCAGCCGCGCGCGACGAACACCGCGAACCACTCGCGGTCGTCGGTCCACCAGTGCAGCTGCCGGAAACCGGCATCGCGCAGCAGCGCGGCGAAGTCGTCGCGGCGGTACTTGAAACTGTCTTCGGTGTGGATGTGTTCGCCGGCCAGGAATTGCCGCTCGCCGCCTGCCCAGTGCACTCGCACGTCTTCGCGTGCGGCCAGCCGCATCTCGATGCAGCCGCGCGTGGCATCGAAGCGCGCCACGTGCCGCCACTGCCGCACGTCGAAATCAGCGCCGATCAGCGCGTTGACGTGCCGCAGCAGGTTGAGGTTGAATGCCGCCGTGACGCCGAGCGCATCGTCGTAGGCCGGCTCGAGGATGTGACGCGGCTTCAGAAGATCCACGCCAATCAGCAGGCAGCCGCCGCGCGCCGCGGCGCGACACGAGCGCAGGAACTCGCACGCCGCAGCCGGCGAGAAATTGCCGATGCTCGATCCGGGAAAGAAGACGGTGCGCGGACCGTCACCGGCCTCGGCGGGCAGGCGCAGCGAACGCGACCAGTCGACTCCCAGGCCGAGCATCTCGATCTGCGGATGCGCCCGCTGCAGCCGCTCCAGCGCATCGCGCAGGTAAGCCGCAGCGATGTCGACCGCGACGTATCGGGGCGGCTTCAGCGTCGCGAAGAGCTTCGCCGCTTTCGCGCAGTTGCCTGCGCCGAGATCGACCAGCGTCTGGCCGGGCGCGCATGCGGCGGCGATTTCGGCGCCGTGGCGCTCGACGATCGCGGCCTCGGTGCGGGTCGGGTAGTACTCCTCGAGCGCGGTGATCGCGTCGAACAGCCGCGAACCCAGCGCGTCGTAGAGGAACTTCGGCGCGATCGACGCTGGGCGCGACTGCAGGCCCGCGAGCAGTTCGTCGCGCGGCGCCTGCGCATCGGGTTTGTCCAACTGGATGAACGTCGGCGAGCGGTCCGCGAATCCGTCCATCGGGCCCACTTTAGCGCGAGCGGCTGTCGTGGGCACGCGGATTTCCATGCGCGCAGGTAGGCCTTGCCGGCGCGCACGCAACCAGGGAACATTGGGGTGGCCTGCGCCCGCGCCGAAGTCTGGTGAAGGAGCCGCGATGACTGCCCTGCCCCACGAACTGAACAGTCCCGATACCCTGCTGCAGCGCTTTGCCGCGATTCGCGCGCAGACGCTGGCACTGGCTGCGCCGCTATCGGCCGAGGATTGCCAGGTGCAGTCGATGCCCGACGCGAGTCCGACCAAGTGGCACCTGGCCCATACCACCTGGTTCTTCGAAACGTTCGTGCTCGAACGCTTCGAGCGCGGCTTTGCGCCGTTTCATCCGGCGTTTCGCGTGCTGTTCAACAGCTACTACGAAGGCGTCGGCGACAAGCACCCGCGGCCGCAGCGCGGTCTGGTCACGCGCCCGTCGCTCGACCAGGTCATGGCCTACCGCACTGCGGTGGACGACCGCATGACGGTCTTGCTCGCGCAGGACACGCCCGCCGAGGCCGCGGCGCTCGTCGAGCTCGGATTGCAGCACGAGCAGCAGCACCAGGAGTTACTGCTCACCGATGTCAAACACCTCCTGTCGTGCAATCCACTGGCGCCCGCCTACCAGCCTGCGCGCCGGGTCCTTGCCGCTGCGGCTCTCTCACCGCAGTGGATGCCTTTCGACGGCGGCGTGGTCGAGATCGGCTACGGCGGCGCGAGCTTTGCGTTCGACAACGAGATGCCGCGGCATCGGCGATACCTGCAGCCGTTCGCGCTGTCGAGCCACCCCGTCACGCAGGCGCAGTGGTCCGACTTCATTGCCGACGGCGGCTACGCCGAGCCGCGCTGGTGGTTGTCCGCCGGCTGGGACTGGGTGCGCACGCAACGCACCGAGGCGCCCCTGTACTGGCAACGCGCCGGCGCGGCGTGGTACGCGTTCACGCTGCACGGCCTGGCGCCGATCGATCCGCTCGCACCGGTGGTGCACGTGAGCTACTACGAGGCCGACGCCTACGCGCGCTGGCGCGCTGCGCGGGACGCCTTGCCGCTGCGGCTGCCAACCGAGGTCGAGTGGGAGCACGCCGCCGAGCGCGCACTCGGCGGCACGCCGCGTCACGGCAACTTCATGGAATCCGGCGTGCTGCATCCGACGCCGCCGGCGCGCGCCGCCGACGGCCTCGTGCAGATGTTCGGCGACACGTGGGAGTGGACGAGCAGCGCCTACGAACCGTATCCGGGGTTCCGCGCCTGGGAGGGCCCGGTGGGCGAATACAACGCCAAGTTCATGGTCAACCAGTACGTGCTGCGCGGCGGCTCGTGCGCCACGCCGCGCTCGCACATCCGGGCGAGCTACCGCAACTTCTTCCCTGCGGACGCCCGCTGGCAGTTCAGCGGCGTGCGGCTGGCCTACAGCACCTAGCGCCAGCCGCGCCGCGCGTGCTCAGCGCTTCGCGACCGGCTTCACGTCGCGCCGCACCGACCCGGTGTAGAGCTGACGCGGGCGCCCGATCTTGTACTCGGGGTCGCCGATCATCTCGTTGAGCTGCGCGATCCAACCCGCGGTACGCGCGAGCGCGAAGATCGCGGTGAACAGGCTGACCGGAATGCCGATCGCCCGTTGCACGATGCCCGAGTAGTAATCGACGTTGGGGTAGAGCTTGCGCGAGACGAAGTAGTCGTCCTCGAGCGCGATCTTCTCCAGCGCCATGGCCAGCTTGAACAGCGGGTCGTCCTGCAGGCCGAGCGCCCCAAGCACCTCGTGGCAGCTCTCGCGCATCAGCTTGGCGCGCGGGTCGTAGTTCCGGTAGACCCGGTGCCCGAACCCCATCAGCTTGACGTTGGAGTTCTTGTCCTTCACCTGAGTGATGAACTCGCCGATCTTGTCGACGCCGCCCATGCGCTGGATTTCCTCGAGCATGTTCAGGCACGCTTCGTTGGCGCCGCCGTGCGCCGGGCCCCACAGGCACGCCACGCCCGCGGCGATCGCCGCATAGGGGTTCGTGCCTGACGAACCGCACAGCCGCACCGTCGAGGTCGAGGCGTTCTGCTCGTGGTCGGCGTGCAGGATGAAGATGCGGTCCATCGCGCGCACCAGCACGTCGTTGGGCTCGTACTCCTCGCACGGCGTGCCGAACATCATGCGCATGAAGTTCGCGGCGTAGCTCAGCGAATTCTTAGGGTAGATGTACGGCTGGCCGATGCCGTACTTGTACGACATCGAGACCAGCGTCGGCATTTTCGCGATCAGGCGGATCGCCGCCACCTCGCGGTGCTTCGGGTTATGCACGTCGGTGCTGTCGTGATAGAACGCCGACAAGGCCCCGACCAGGCCGGTCATCACCGCCATCGGGTGCGCATCGCGTCGGAAGCCGCGCAGGAAGAACTGCATCTGCTCGTTGACCATCGTGTGCTGCGTGACGAGCGTCTTGAAGTCCGTCTGCTGCTTCGCGTTGGGCAGGTCGCCGTACAGCAGCAGGTAGCAGGTGTCGAGGAAGTCGCACTGCGTGGCCAGCTGCTCGATCGGGTAGCCGCGATAGAGCAATTCGCCCTTGTCGCCGTCGATGAAGGTGATCGTCGACTGGCACGCCCCCGTCGACATGAACCCCGGGTCGTAGGTGAACTTGCCGGTCTGGGCATAGAGCTTGCGGATGTCGACCACGTCCGGGCCGATCGAACCCGCGTAGACCGGCAGGTCGATGCTCGGGCTGCCATCGGAGAACGACAGGGTGGCCTTTAGGTCCGAAGGTTTCATGGCAGTTTCCTTTCTCTCTTCAGTTTGTCCTGCGCCCCGGCGCCGCGCCCCCCGTGCGCATCAGCGCCAGCACTTCGCGTACCTCTGCCCGGTCGATCTCGCCGCTCGGCTCACGCCGCGCGAGCAGCAGGTCGAGCAGGTCGTTGTCCGTGAGTTCCATCAACGCCAGCAACCCGCGGGCCTGTCCGTCCGTCAGGTTCGCCTCGTACCGCTCGAAGAACCGCTGGATGAACAGGTCGTTCTCGAGCATGCCCCGGCGGCATCGCCATTTCAGGCGGTTCAGACCCGCTGCGTCAAGCATATTCTTGCGGCGTGCGTCTGACGTCAGGATGACCCCGATCAAGCTAGACCGCTCGTCGCACCATCAAATCCTTGATCTTTCCGATCGACCTGGTCGGATTCAGCCCCTTCGGGCAGACGTCGACGCAGTTCATGATCGTGTGACAGCGGAACAACCGATAGGGATCCTCGAGGTTGTCCAGCCGCTCGTTGGTCGCCTCGTCCCGGCTGTCGGCGATGAAGCGGTAGGCCTGCAACAGGCCGGCCGGGCCGACGAACTTGTCGGGGTTCCACCAGAAGCTCGGGCAGCTGGTCGAGCAGCTCGCACACAGGATGCACTCGTACAACCCGTCGAGGTCCTCGCGCTCCTCGGGGGATTGCAGCCGCTCCTTCTCGGGCGGGATCGTGTCGTTGACGAGGTAGGGCTTGACGCTGTGATACTGCTTGAAGAACAGCGTCATGTCGACGATCAGGTCGCGCACCACCGGCAGCCCCGGCAAGGGCTTGAGCACGATCGTGCCGGGGAGCGTGCTCATGTTGGTCAGGCAGGCGAGGCCGTTCCGGCCGTTGATGTTCATCGCATCGGAGCCACAGACGCCTTCGCGACACGAGCGGCGGAAGCTCAGCGTCGGGTCGACCGCCTTCAGCTTGATCAACGCGTCGAGCAGCATGCGCTCGGAGCCGTCGAGCGCGACCTCGATCGTCTGCATGTAGGGCTTGGCGTCCTTGTCCGGGTCGTAGCGATAGACCTTGAACGTACGCAGGGTGATCATGGCTGCCTCTCGTGCGACCGGCCGGCCGACGTCCTTTGTGGGGCGCGACACCGAGCTGGCGTCGTCGATCGGGTGGTGTGCATGCGGGCTCAGAACGTGCGGACCTTGGGCGGCACGGTCTCGACGCTCAACGGCTTCAGCCGCACCGGCTTGTACTCGAGTCGATTGCCGTCCCGGAACCACAGCGTGTGCTTCATCCAGTCGCGATCGTTGCGGCCGAGCGGGAACTCGGCGTCGTCGGCACTGCGTTCGTAGTCCTTCACGGTGTGCGCACCCCGGCACTCATGGCGAGCAGCGGCCGACACCATCGTCGCCAGCGCCGCCTCGATCAGGTTCTCGACCTCGAGCGCCTCGACGCGCGCGGTGTTGAAGACCTTGGACTTGTCAGCCAGGTGGATCGCCTTGACGCGTTCGGCAATCGCCTTGACCTCGACGACGCCCTCGTCCATCGCGGCCTGCGTGCGGAACACGCCCACGTGATGCTGCATCACCTTGCGCAGGTCGTTCGCCACGTCCTGCGCGTACTCCCCGCTGGTGCTGCTCTCCAGGCGTGCCAGGCGCGCCAGCGTCGCGTCGGCCGCATCGGCCGGCAGCGGCTTGTGGCTGCGCGCCTTCGGTGCCGACTGGACGATGTGGTTGCCGGCGGCGCGGCCGAACACGAGCAGGTCCAGCAGCGAGTTCGTGCCCAGCCGGTTCGCGCCATGCACGCTGACGCAGGCGCACTCGCCCACCGCGTACAGCCCCCCGACCACCGCGTTTGGATCCCCGGCGCGCGGCTCGACGACCTGGCCGTGGATGTTGGCCGGGATACCGCCCATCTGGTAGTGGATCGTCGGCACCACCGGTATCGGCTCGCGGGTGATGTCGACATTCGCGAAATTGCGGCCGATCTCGTAGACGCTGGGCAGCCGCTTCATGATCGTGTCGGCACCCAGGTGCGTCATGTCGAGCAGCACGTAGTCCTTGTCCGGGCCGCAGCCGTGCCCCTCCTTGATCTCCTGGTCCATGCAGCGGCTGACGAAGTCGCGCGGCGCGAGATCCTTCAGCGTCGGCGCATAGCGCTCCATGAAGCGCTCGCCTTCGGCGTTGCGCAGGATCGCTCCCTCGCCGCGGCAGCCCTCGGTCAGCAACACGCCGGCACCGGCCACGCCGGTCGGATGGAACTGCCAGAACTCCATGTCCTGCAACGGGATGCCGGCGCGCGCGGCCAGGCCGAGACCGTCGCCGGTGTTGATGAAGGCGTTCGTGCTCGCCGCATAGATGCGGCCGGCGCCGCCGGTCGCGAGCAGCGTCAGCTTGGCCTCCAGGATATGGACCTCGCCGGTTTCCATCTCGAGCGCGACCACGCCGAGCACGTCGCCATCGCGGTCGCGGATCAGGTCGAGCGCCATCCACTCGACGAAGAAGTTGGTGTGCGCCTTGACGTTCTGCTGGTACAGGGTGTGCAGCATCGCGTGTCCGGTGCGATCGGCTGAAGCGCACGCGCGCTGCACCGGCTTCTCGCCGTAGTTCACGGTGTGGCCGCCGAACGGTCGCTGGTAGAGCGTGCCGTCCGGGTTGCGGTCAAAGGGCATGCCGAAGTGCTCGAGCTCGAACACGACGCTCGGCGCCTCGCGGCACATGAACTCGATCGCATCCTGGTCGCCGAGCCAGTCGCTGCCCTTGACCGTGTCGTAGAAGTGGAAGTGCCAGTTGTCCTCGCTCATGTTGCCCAGCGCCGCACCGATACCGCCCTGCGCGGCGACCGTGTGCGAGCGTGTCGGGAACACTTTCGACAGCACCGCCACGTTGAGCCCGGCGTTGGCCAGCTGCAGCGCCGCCCGCATGCCCGAGCCGCCCGCGCCGACAACGACGACGTCGAACCTGCGTCGGGGAATCGATGTGGCGTTCATGCTTCAGAGCCTCCAGAGCACCTGGACGGCCCAGCCCGCACAGGCCACCAGCCAGACGATCGTGAAGACCTCCAGCACGAGGCGCACGCCCACCGGCCTGACGTAGTCCATCCAGATGTCGCGCATGCCCACCCAGACATGGTGCAGCAGCGCGACGATCACGACGAAGGTCAACGCCCGCATCCATTGCGCCGAGAAGATCGCGGCCCAGCGGTCGTAGCCCAGTTCGCCGGGCATCAGCAGTTGCACGATGAGGACGATCGTGAACAGCACCATCAGCGCGGCGGTCACGCGCTGGCTCAGCCAGTCGCGCAGTCCGTAATGCGCGCCAACGACAAGTTTCCTGGAACCGTGGTAGTTGCCCATCGGGTGGACCTCCGTTGCGCCTTGTTCGTCAGAACAGGCCAAACAGCCTGGCCCCCAGGACCGCAGTGAGCAGCAGGCTCGCCGCGAGGGTAGCGATCGCCGACGTGCGGCCCTGCGCCATGCTGACGCTGTGCGTGACGTCCATCCACAGATGGCGCACGCCTGCGATCAGATGGTGCAGGTAAGCCCAGATCAGCCCCAGCGCAACGAGCTTGAAGAGCCAGCCCGGCAGCACGCCGACGCCAGCGATGAAGACGCTGCGAATCGTGTCGAACGAAACCTGCGACGACAGGCTGGCGTCGAACATCCAGATCACGAACGGCAGCAGCAGGAACATCAGCAGGCCGCTGATTCGATGCATGCCCGAGACGAGGCTCGCCGCGGGCCACCGGTACGACGGGAGCTGCGAGACGTGGACGTTGCGGATGACCGGGCGTTCGTGAGTCTTCGTTGTCATGCCGGATCCTTGCGTGCCTCTGGATGCACGACGATTTTATTGCAATGCAACACTGCGTTCGGACTGCGGCTCGTCCTGAACGATTCAGCTGAGTTCGTTGCGGTAGTAGTGTGATGACGTCTCGTACAAGCCGCGGCGCAGTTCGACCGGCCGGTCACCATAGGTGAACGACAGCCGCTCGACGCTCAACAGCGGCGCGCCGGATGCGACCTCGAGCAGCTTCGCGGTCGGGGCGTCAGCGCCGACCGCGCGGATCTTTTCGTCGGCACGGATCATCCGCACGCCGAATTCGGCCTCGAACAGGCCGTACATCGGCCCCTGGTAGCCCGACAGCCGCTCGGCAGTGAGGCCCTTGAATAGCGCCCCCGGCAACCAGATGTCGTCGAGCACCACCGGGCGTCCCTTCGAGAGCAGCAGGCGCCGGATCTGCACGGTGGCCTCGCCGCTCTTTACCTCGAGCGCGCGCGACACCTCGGCGGGTGCACGCAGGCGTCGGCAGTCGAGGAAACGCCGCTGCATGCCTTCGGGCGGACCCGCGTCGGGCATCAGCCGCAGGAAGCGGTACTGCACGCGCGCCTCGGCGTGCGTCGCCACGAAGGTGCCCTTGCCCTGACGGCGCACGAGCAGATTCTCGGCGGCGAGTTCATCGATCGCCTTGCGCACGGTGCCCTGGCTCACCCTGAATCGCGCGGCCAGTTCGATCTCGCTCGGGATCGTCTCGCCGGGCTTCCATTCGCCGGACTGCAAGCTGCGCGTGATCAGCGACTTGATCTGCTGGTACAGCGGGCTGAAGGCCGGCGCCGATGCATCGGCCGGATCGGTGCTCGAAGACGCGGTGGCGCCCATCGCCTGATTCCACCACAGGCGATCGTCGGGGTCTATGACTCCTGTCTTACAAAAGACCACTGACTAGGGACAAACCCGGGGCCGTCGCAGCGCTTGTCCTACACTTGGGCATCAGCCGCAGCGCGCGCCCCCGCCATCGGCATATCGCGGCACGGCGCGCACGCGTCACAGTTTGCCAACCGCTGAATGGAGAACACCCCATGAACAAGAACCCCGTCAGAGTTGCCGTGACCGGTGCCGCAGGTCAGATTGGCTACGCGCTGCTGTTCCGCATTGCCGCCGGCGAGATGCTCGGCAGGGACCAGCCGGTGGCCCTGCAGTTGCTCGAGATCCCGGACGAGAAGGCGCAGAAGGCGCTGCAGGGCGTGATG
>CP070653.1:362552-383533 GCA_020354665.1 Burkholderiales bacterium | reverse complement strand
CGTAACGCTCGCGCAGCGCGGCGAGCTCGCCCGCGAACCGCTGCGCACGCACCTGCGCGACCGCGCTCGTGCCGGCCAGTTCGCCGAGGCGGCGCAGCGTGCTCGCGACGTCGGCGAAGCGGCGGATCTCATTGCGATAGACCGGCAGGTGCAGACCCTGAAGTCTGGCCACGAGCCGCGCGGGATTGCCGCTCGACCACGCGACGACGAGGTCGGGTCTCAGCGCGAGCACGCGTTCGTAGTCCAGCGTCGAGCTGCTGCCGATGCGCGGCAGCTGCCGCGCTTGCAGCGGGTAGTTGCTCGCGTCGTCGACGCCGACCACCTGTGCGCCAGCGCCGGCGGCGAACAGCAACTCGGTCAGGTGCGGTGAGAGGCTGACGATGCGCTGCGCCGGTCGTGCAAGTTCGATCGCCGCGCCAGTGTCGTCGGTGATGCGTATCGTTTGCGCTTGGGCAGGACCCGATAGCAGTGCAGCCGCTGCCAGCAGCAGCGCCGCCGTCGTCGCGCGCGGGGCCGGGTTCTGCCGCAGAGCACCCATCGGCGTCAACCGGGCAGGAACATCGCTCGACCATCTGCCGAGCGTCGCAGCACCGGGTGCCGATAGGCCTCGCCCAGTGCAGCCTCGATCATCACCTCGTCGACCGGCCCGTGCTGTGTGCGGCCATCGCCGAACAGCAGCAAGGCATGGCTCGCGAAGCGGTGCGCGAGCTGCAGGTCGTGGATGCTCAGCACGACAGCCTTGTTGGCCGTTTGCGTCAACTCGCGCAGGTGCTCGAGCACCGCGACCTGGTGATGCAGGTCGAGGTGCGCGGTGGGCTCGTCGAGCAGCATCAGTTGCGGATCCTGCGCGAGCACGGTGGCGATGCCGACGCGCTGGCGCTCGCCGCCCGACAGCGTCGTCACGTCGCGCAGCGCAAGGGGAGTGGCATCGACCGCCCGCAGCGCGTCGCGCGCGATCGCGATGTCGTCATCGCTTTCCCATCGCCAGCGTTCGAGGTGTGTATAACGGCCCATCAGCTCGATGTCCAGCGCCCGGGCGGCAAAGCTGTCGTGCAGCGCCTGCGGCAGCAGGCCGCGCATCCGCGCGAGCTCGACGGCACGCCAGTCCTGCAAGCGGCGATCAAGCAAGCTCACCACGCCGCCGCTCGCTGCGCGCAGCCCGGCGAGCGCGTGCAACAGCGTTGTCTTGCCGCTGCCGTTGGCACCGAGCACGCACCACAGTTCGCCGGGCGCAACGCGCAGTGACAAGTCGCGGACCAGCGTTCGCGCGCCGACGCTCAGCGAGAGCCGGTCGGTCTGGAGCAGGTCGCCACTCATCGGCGGCCTCCATTGCGCAGCAGCAGCCACAGGAACGTCGGAACGCCGATCAGCGCCGTCACCACGCCGACCGGCAGCTGCGCCGGCGCGACGAGCGTGCGAGCGGCGGTGTCGGCGGCCACGAGCAGGGCGCCGCCGGCCAGCGCACTGGCCGGCAGCAGCACGCGCTGATCATTGCCGACGAGCAGGCGCAGCGCATGCGGCACGACGAGTCCGACAAAGCCGATGCTGCCGGCGCTGACCACCGCGAGCGCGGTGGCCAGTGAGGCCAGCAGCAGGATCGTGCGCCGCAGCCGCGGCACCGCGACGCCGAGCGCCTGCGCGACGAGCGGTCCGCGCAGCAGCGGATTGAGGTCGCGCGCCAGCGGCAGCGTCGCGAGCAGCAACGCCGCCAGGCCCGCCAGCGGCCACGCGGCCGATTCGACGTTGCCCAGGTCGCCGGCGAGCCAGAACAACATGCCGCGCAGCTGCGCTTCTGGGGCAAGCGTCAGCAGCAAAGTCACCAGCGCAGTCCAGGCGGCTGCCAGCATCACGCCGGTCAGCAGCAGGCGCGGCGCGCCTTCGGCATCGGCGGCGGTGGCATGCGACAGGTCGCGCTGCGCCAACCCGAAGACGAGCACGATCGTCAGCGCCGCGCCGGCCGCGGCGCCCAGGTGCATCAGCGCGCCGCCGAAGCCGAGCGCGAGCGGCGCCAGCGCGCCGGCCGCCGCACCGCCCGAGACGCCCATCACGTACGGGTCGGCCAACGGATTGCGCAGCAACACCTGCATCAGGGCGCCGGCCAGGGCGAGCAGCCCGCCGGTCGCAAACGCAGCGAGCACCCGCGGCATCCGCAGCGCATGCAGCACTTCGGCGGCCGTGCTCGCATCGGGTGCAAAGAGCAGGCGCGGCAGATCGGCGGCGGCAATGGGATAGGTGCCGATGGTGAGCGCCGCCAGCACTGCGCAGGCCGCCACCGCGGCCAACAGTGCCCAGAGCGTCAGCGCACGTGCCATCGATCGCTCCGCGCCCCTGGCAGCGGGCTACCTCGCCGCATATTCCAGCGCGACGAACAGGTTGCGCCGCGGCGTGTTGTAGCCGTTGATCAACTCGTAGCGCTTGTCGCCGGCGTTGCTCAAGCGGACCGAAAGGGTCAGTTCGGTCGAGAGCTGTCGCGCCGCATGCAGGTTGACGAGGCCGAAGCCGCCGAGCCGCACGCGGCTCAGCGTGTTGAAGTCGGTGTCCTCGCGCGGGCCGCTCGCAACCCACTGCGCGCCAGCGCGCCAAGGACCACTCACCCAGCCCAGGTTTGCGCTGGCGCGATTGCGGGCGCGCCGCGGCAAAGGTTCGTGCGTCGACGCATCGATCGCGTACAGATGCGTCCACTGCGCTGCAAGCTTCCAGGCGCCCGCGGCGTGGCTCGCGTCGAATGTCGCGCCGCGAATGCGAGCGCGATCGACGTTGACGACGGTCGAACCGTCCGCGCTGAGCGCGATCAGGTCCCGGATCTCCTGTGCGAAGACGGTGGCGCCCGCGCTCAGCGAACCCCGCGTATAGCGCGCGGCGGCCTCGATGCTGTGCGCGCGCTCGGGCCCGAGATCCGGGTTGCCGGCGTAGGTGAAGCCGCCGCCGAAGTCGGTGAACGGGTAGTACAGATCCGCGAACGTCGGCGCCTTGAACGCCGTGCCGACACTTGCCGAGAACCGCCACTGCGAATCGGCACGCCAACCGTAGCCGAGCCGACCGCTCCAATGGCTGCCGAACTGCGAGTCGTCGTCGACGCGCAGCGCGGCTTCGATCGTCTGCGCATCGTGCGTCCCCGCGTAGGTGCCGAACGCGGACACGACGTCGCGCTGCGTGCGGGTGTAAGCCGTGTCGCTGCTCACGCGCTCGTGCCGTCCCTCGACGCCGGCGGCGAGCCGGCCGGTCGCGATCGCGAGGTCGTTCTGCCACGTGAGCTGGTCCTGGTCGGTGCGGAAGCGGCTTGCGAAGGCCCCGTCGATGCGCGTGTCGTCGGTTCCGCGCGCGAGGCGCAGCAGACTCGTCCAGGCCGGCGAGATGCGGTTGCTGCTCTCGAGCGCGAACGCCGACAGCCGGCGGCGATTGACGTCGTCGCTCGCCGCGCCGCTGTCGAAATGGGTGCTCGAGTCGGTCACCAGCGCCCGCCCCGAGAGGGTCTGCTGCGGTGCCCACTCGCGCTCGAGCGTGACGCCCAGATTGGCCATGCGGTGTCCATCGTCGTCGGGGTTGTAGAGAAGGCCGATGCCGGGACGCGTCGCCGAGAACCCTTCGCTTTCGGTGTAGCCGGCCTGCAGGTCGATTCGCGTGGCGCCGGTCTGCCGCCCCAAGCCGGCGCTCGCGACCTTCGTCTGCCAACGGCCGGCACCCACGACGCCCTCGCTGCGCTCGCGTCGACGCGTGAAGATCTGGATCACCCCGCCGATCGCGTCGGCGCCGTACAGCCCGCTGCCCGGTCCGCGCAGCACCTCGATGCGCTCGATCTGCTCGAGCGGGATGGCTTCGAGTGCCGTGGTTCCCGAGGTTGCCGAGCCGACACGAATGCCGTCGATCAGCACCAGCACGTGATTGCTGTTGGTGCCGCGCAGGAACACGCTGCTCGTCTGGCCGGGCCCGCCGGCCACCGCGATGTCGATGCCGGCGTGCAAGCCCAGCAGTTCGGTGAGCGAGGTTGCCCCGGCGCCGCGAATCGTCGACTCGTCGATCACCTGCACGTCCGCGGTCGTCGAATCGAGCGGCTGGGGCAGGCGTGACGCGGTGACGACGGTTGCGGGCAACGCCGGCAACGAGTCGGTGGGGCCAGCCGCTGACACGAGCAGCGGGTAGATGAACGTAACGCCGCAGCACGCGGTTGCGCGGGAGATGCGGCCGAACATCGCGAACCTCCTCGCAGCCAGCGACCCCGCAGGCTGCACCGATGGCGTGATCCGCGCCGCACGCGGCCCGGCCTTGAAGGACGGGTCTTGCGCAGCGCAGGGCTGCGCTCCAGGCCGGTATCCGGACTCGCAGGTCGGCGCTCGTCGCGAGCGCCTCGGCCCTCCGCCTTCCCGCGGGCTAGAGCCCGCAGTGGCGCGTTGGAGGGTCGCGCACCTGCCTACCGGTGCGGGGGCAGTGTCGGCATGGCCTGCTCGGGCGCCGGCAGTTTCGCCGAACGCACGGCCGGGTCACCGACTTCCCGTTTACCTCCCGGCCGCGATTGCACCGGAAGCACCTTGAGCGGGGCAATGATAGGGCTCAGACGGTGCCGAGAACTTGCGCTTGATCACAACGCAGCTGCGTGATCTCTCGCCGGCCGCCGTCGATGCGCACCGCGGTGAGCGAGCCGCCCCAGACGCAGCCGGTGTCGATGGCGAGCAGGTCGGGTCGGTCGATCAACCCCAGCGCACTCCAGTGGCCGAAGGCAATCGGCTGGCCCGCCGTCAGGCGCCCCGGCACGTCGAACCAGGCGCGGTAGCCGGCCGGCGCGCGGCGTGGATCGGTCTTGGTGCCGAACTCCAGCCGCCCGTCGTCGGTGCAGAAGCGGATGCGCGTCAGCACATTGATCACGAAACGCCAGCGCTCGGCGCCCGCCAGGTCGTCATGCCACTGTGGCGGCTCGTTGCCGTACATGCGCTGCAGGAATTCGTGCAGGTCCGGGCCGGCGAGCAGCGCCTCGACTTCGGCGGCCAGCGCCAGCGTGCGCGCGCTGTCCCACTGGGGCACCACGCCGGCATGCACGAGCAGCCAGCCGTGAACCGCGACCGCCAGCGCGCGCCGTCGCACCCAGTCGATCCATCCCTCGCGCTCGCGGTCGCCGAGGATGTCGTCGAACGTATCGGTGCGGTGGGGCGGACGCACGCCCTGCGAGACGGCGAGCAGGTGCAGGTCGTGGTTGCCGAGCAGGCAGATCGCCGCATCGCCGAAGCCGCGCAGCCGCTGCAGCGTTGCCAGCGATTGCGGGCCGCGATTGACCAAGTCGCCGAGCACGTACAACCGATCGCGCGATGGCGAAAAGCCGATCTCGGCGAGCAGCCGGTCCAGCGCGTTGCAGCAACCTTGCACGTCGCCGATCAGGAAATCCATGGAGCCGATTCTGCTACGCTCAAGCCACCCTTCAACTGCCGCAGGCGACGTCGAGCACGGCGCCGCGATGCATGGACGTTGCGCTGCTGGTCTTCCTGGTGCTGCTGAACGGCGTGTTCGCCATGTCGGAGATGGCGCTCACGGCCAGCCGCAAGGTGCGCCTGCAGGTGATGCTCGAAACGGGCGAAGCCGGTGCCGGAGCAGCGATCGACCTGCACGACAACCCGACCAAGTTCCTTTCGACGGTGCAGATCGGCATCACGTCGATCGGCATCCTGAACGGCATCGTCGGCGAGGCGGCGTTCGCCGGGCCGCTGGCCGACTGGCTTGGTCACGTGCTGCCCGTTTCGGAGCGCGCGGCACGCATCGCCGCGACCGGGCTGGTGGTGGTGATCATCACTTTCCTGACGATCGTGCTTGGCGAACTCGTGCCCAAGCGCATCGGCCAGATGTTCCCCGAGACGATCGCGCGGCTGGTCGCCAAGCCGATGAACTGGATATCGACCGCCGCGCGGCCGTTCGTCGCGCTGCTGTCGGTCAGCACGAAGACCGTGCTGCGCGTGCTCGGCCTGCAGGATGTGCCTGGCCGCAGCGTGACCGAGGAGGAAATCGCCGCACAGCTCGAAGAGGGCCTGGACGCCGGCATCATCGAGGCGCAGGAACATCAGATGGTGCGCAACGTGTTTCGCCTCGACGAGCGGCAGATCGGCTCGATGATGATTCCGCGCACCGAGATCGTCTGGCTCGACGCGAACGCTTCACTCGAGGAAGTGATGAACGCGGTGGCCACGCACGAGCATTCGCGCTATCCGGTCTGCCGCGGCGGCCTGGACGACGTGCTCGGCGTGGCGACGACGCAGAGTCTTCTGCAGCAAGTGCACAGCGGGGCGCCGTTTTCGGTCACCGAGCGGCTGCAGCCGCCGGCGTTCGTTCCCGAAACATTGACCGGGATGGAGTTGCTCGAAAACTTCCGCGCCTCGGGCGCCGAGCTCGTGTTCGTGGTCGACGAGTACGGCGAGGTGCAGGGTGTCATCACGGTGCGCGACCTGCTCGAGGCGATCACCGGCGAATTCACCG
The DNA here is from genome assembly GCA_020354665.1 of Burkholderiales bacterium. Lineage (GTDB taxonomy): Bacteria > Pseudomonadota > Gammaproteobacteria > Burkholderiales > Burkholderiaceae_C. Next base: position 377,080 of record CP070653.1, on the reverse strand, counting down.
AGCCCAGCGGCGAGGATGCGTGGGCCATCGCCCGCGCCGACGGTAGCTGGCTGATCGACGGGCTGATGCCGGTGCCCGAGCTGAAGGATCGGCTCGACCTCAAGGAGCTGCCCGAGGAAGATCGCGGCCGATACAACACGCTGGCGGGCATGATCATGCTGCTGCTCGGACGCCTGCCGAAGACGGCCGACAAGGTCGAATGGGCCGGCTGGCGCTTCGAGGTCGTTGATCTGGACGGCAAGCGCGTCGACAAAGTGCTGGTGAGCCGGCTCGCGCCGGCGCCGGAGGCACCCCCCGATTAGCGCGTACCGTTCACAGCCCGAAAGGACGAGTCATGCAGCGTGACGACGACTTCAAGCGCGGCGAACGCAACCGCCGGCGCATGCTCGGCGATGCCTGGGTCGAGCAGTCGCTCGGCAAGGCCGACAGCTTCACGGCCGACTTTCAGTCGATGGTCACGCGCTACGCGTGGCACGAGATCTGGGGACGCCCCGGGCTCGACGCACAGACCCGGCGGCTGCTCGTGCTCGGCATGACGATGGCGGCGGCACGCTGGGAGGAATTCGAGCTGCACTGCCGCGCCGCGGTGCGCGGCGGCGTCCCGGTCGAGGTGATCCGCGAGACGCTGATGCAGGGTGCTGTCTACTGCGGCGTGCCCGCCGCGAACACGGCGATCAAGCTCGCCCGTGCGATCCTGCGCGACGAGGGGGTCGCGCTCGCGCCGGCACCGCTGTCGGCGCCGCACCGCGTGGCGGTGCATCACACTTTCAGCGTGCCGCAGTTGCGCGTCGCGTTGCAGGGTGTCGACAGCGGCGTACCGGTGATGCTGAGTCACGCGCTCGGCATCGACCTGTCGATGTGGGACGGTCTCGCGGCGTCGCTAGCGCCCCAGCACCCGCTGCTGCGCTACGACCACCGCGGCCACGGCGGCTCGGCCGTGGCCGCGGGGCCGTATGCATTGGACGAACTGGTCGATGATGCAGCGCGCCTCGTGCGCGAATGGGGCCGCGGGCCGGTGGTCTTCGTGGGCCTGTCGATGGGCGGCATGGTCGGCCAGGGACTGGCGATCCGATACCCCGACCTGGTGCGCGCGCTGCTGCTCGCCAACACGACGGCGCGGCTACCCACCGCGGCGCAGCCGGTGTCGGCCGAGCGGATCGCGGCGGTGCAGGCGGGCGGCCTTGCCGCGGTGGTCGAAGGCACGCTCGAGCGCTGGTTCACGGCGCCGTTCCGGCAGGCCCATGCGCCGGTGGTCGACGGCGTGCGGCGCCGCCTGCTGCAGTGCGACGCGCAGGGCTATATCGCGTGCAGCCATGCGGTGGCCGCGGTCGATTGGCTCGATCGGCTGGCGTCGATCCGCTGCCCGACACTCGTGCTGGCTGGCGAGCACGACGTCGGGACGACGCCGGAGATGGGACGAGCGATTGCCGAACGCATCCCCAATGCGCGGTTCGAACTGATGAAGGACGTGGCGCACTTGAGCGTCGTCGAGCAACCGGCCGTCTTCGAGCGCCACTTGCGAAGCCTGTTGGACACGCTCGCCTGAGCCGGCGCAGCGCGTCAGTGCTCGCCGTGCGCCGCGGCCGCCCGCTGGCAGCGAGGCTTTAGGGTTATCGATGACCCGGCGCGCCGCGCTCGCTGCATAACAAGCCGGCATAGCAGCTAGTATCTGCAGAACGCGGGTGAGCGTCCTCGAGGGGACAAAGCCAGCCTCACCGACCGACAAAATATCGCTTCGAAACTGCAAAGGAGACAAGCATCATGCGCAGACGTCAATGCTTGGCCATGCTGGCCGCCGCGGTCGCTTTCGGGGGCGCGCAGGCACAGAGCGACACCGTCAAGATCGGCGTGATCCTGCCGATGACCGGCCAGCAAGCGTCAACCGGACGCCAGATCGACGCGGCGATCAAGCTGTGGGTGGCGCAGAACGGCAATCGAGCCGGTGGCAAGAAGGTCGAGATCGTCCTGAAGGACGACGGCAGCGTTCCTGATGCGACACGCCGCCTCGCGCAGGAACTCGTAGTCAACGACAAGGTCGTCGCGCTCGCCGGATTCGGCATCACGCCCTCGGCGATGGCGACCGCACCGATCGCCACGCAGAGCAAGACGCCGATGGTCGTGATGGCCGCAGCCACTTCGGCAATTACCCAGGCTTCGCCGTACGTCGTGCGCACCAGCTTCACGCTGCCGCAGGCGGCGGTCGCGCTCGCCGAGTGGGCCAACAAGAACAACATCAAGAAGGTCGTGTCGCTGGTGTCCGACTACGCGCCCGGCTACGACGCCGAAAAGTACTTCACCGACCGCATCGTGCTCAACGGCGGCCAGGTGCTCGACAAGCTGCGCACGCCGCTGCGTTCGCCCGACTTCGCCCCGGCGCTGCAGAAGGTGCGTGACCTCGGCCCCGATGCGCTGTACGTGTTCCTGCCCTCGGGGCAGGGGGCGGCGTTCATGAAGCAGTTCGGCGAGCGCGGACTGGACAAGGCAGGCATCCGGCTGATTGGTACCGGCGACATCACCGACGACGACCAGCTAAACGACATGGGCGACGTTGCGCTCGGCGTGGTCAATTCGCATCACTACTCGGCAGCCCATGACAGCCCGACGAATAAGAAGTTCGTGCAGGCGTTCGAGGCAGCCAACAAGTTCCGTCCGAACTTCATGGCGATCGGCGGCTACGACGGCATGCGCGTGATCTACAAGGCGCTCGATGCGAGCAAGGGCGCCGGCGGCGACGCCCTGCTGAACGCGATGAAGGGCCAGGTCTTCGAGAGTCCGCGCGGTCCGGTGCTGATCGACGCACAGACCCGCGACATCGTCCACGACATGTACATCCGCAAGGTCGAGAAGAAGGACGGGCAGTTGTGGAACGTCGAGTTCGACGCGATCAAGGCCATGAAGGACCCGGGCAAGACCAAATAGTGCCCGGCCCCAAGCGGGCTGCGCTCGCCGGCGCAGCCCGGGGGGCGACCGCTTCCGCGGCGAGTCCTGCGGCACGCGCATTGCCACGCGCAAAGGGCCGCATCGCATCATGCTGACGCTGCTGTTCGACGGCATCGCTTACGGGATGCTGCTGTTCGTGCTGTCGCTCGGACTGGCGGTGACGATGGGGTTGATGAACCTGATCAACCTCGCCCACGGCGCATTCGCGATGGCCGGCGGCTACGTGCTGGTGGTGCTGATGGAGCGCTTCGGCTGGCCCTTCCTCGCGTGTCTGCCGGCAGCGTTCGTCGTCACCGCGCTCGCCGGCGCCCTGCTCGAGCGCACGATCTACCGGCCGATGTACGGGAAGCCGCACCTCGACCAGGTGCTGTTCAGCATCGGGCTGACGTTCATGGCGGTGGCGGCCGTCGACTACGTGATGGGCTCGCAGCAGGTGAACACGCAGACACCGGAGTGGCTGCGCGGGCGTTTCGAGTACGGCAGCGGTGACTGGATGCTGGGCATGGGCGCGTACCGGCTGTTCATCGTCGCGGTCTGCGTCGCGCTCACGCTGGGTCTGCAGGCGATCCTGAATCGCACGCGCTTCGGCACGCGGCTGCGCGCCTCGGTCGACGACCCGCGCGTGGCCTCCGCGATGGGCATCCCGGTCAACCAGGTGTTCCTGGTGACGTTCGCGGTGGGCTCGGGGCTGGCGGGCCTGGGCGGCGCGCTCGGCGTGGACATCCTCGGGCTCGATCCGAGTTTCCCGTTCAAGTTCATGGTCTATTTCCTGATCGTTTGCGCGGTCGGCGGAACGAGTTCGATCTCGGGCCCGCTGCTGGCTGCGGTCGTGCTCGGCATCGCCGACGTGTTCGGCAAGTACTACGTGCCCAAGCTCGGCGGCTTCATCGTCTACGTGCTGATGATCGCGATCCTGCTCTGGCGGCCCCAGGGCCTGTTCGCGCGCGAGGGGCGCCGGTGAGTGCGGCCGATGCCTCGGCACGCCTCGTCGCGCCCGTTCGCTGGCGCGCATGGGAGGTCGTACTCTGGGTCGCGATCTGGATCGCGCCGTTCGCGCTGCCGCAGTATGCGGCACTGATCAACGAGATCGCGATCTTCGCGTTGTTCGCGGTGTCGCTGGACATCGTGCTCGGCTACGCCGGCATCGTCTCGCTCGGCCACGCCGCGTTCTTCGGTGCTGGCGGCTATGCGTCGGCGCTGCTGGCCAAGCACCTGATCGCCGATCCGCTCGTCGGGCTGGCGCTCGGCACGGCGATCGGCGCGGCGCTCGGTGCGCTCACCAGCCCGATGATCGTGCGCGGCACCGATCTGACGCGGCTGATGGTGACGATGGGCGTAGCGCTCGTGCTGCTCGAACTGGCCAACAAGTTCGACAACATCACCGGCGGCGCCGACGGATTGCAGGGGGTCGTCACCGCGCCGTTGTTCGGCGTGTTCGAGTTCGATCTCGCGGCACGCACCGCGTCGTTCTATTCGGTCTCGGTGCTGTTCCTCGTCTTCATCGTGCTGCGGCGGGTGGTTCATTCGCCGTTCGGCGTGTCGTTGCAGGCGTTGCGTGACAACCGGCTGCGGCTTGCCGCGGTGGGCATGTCGGTGCAGGGTCGACTGATGGCGGCTTACACGCTCGGCGCAGCGATTGCCGGCGCGGCCGGCGCGCTGCTGTCGCAGACCACGGGGTTTGCATCGCTCGATCTGCTGGACTTCCATCGCAGCGCGGATGTGATGCTGGCGCTGGTGATCGGCGGCGCCGGCTGGCTGTGGGGCGGGCTCGCCGGCGCGATCGCATTCAAGCTCATGCATGACCTGCTCAGCGCGATCACGCCGCAGTACTGGACGTTCTGGATCGGGTTGTTCCTGGTCGTGCTGATGCTGGTCGGGCGCGAACGGCTGATGCGGCCGTGGACCTGGTTCGACCGGGGGCGGGGCAGACGGACATGACCGACGTCGTTCTGCAGACGCACCGTCTGGTCAAGCGTTTCGGCGGCATCGTCGCGACGGACGATGTCTCGCTGAGAGTCGAACGCGGGGCGCGCCACGCCTTGATCGGGCCCAACGGCGCCGGTAAGACGACATTGATCAACCTGCTCACCGGCGTGCTGCCACCCAGCAGCGGCCGCGTCGAGCTCGCCGGCCGCGACATCACCGGCATGGCGCCACACCGGCGCGTCGCGCTGGGGCTCGTACGCACGTTCCAGATCAACCAGTTGTTCAGCTCGCTGACGCCGCTGCAAAGCCTGGCACTGGTGGTGTCAGGGCGGATCGGTGCGGCCGGCCGGTGGTGGCAGCCGCTGGGTCGCAATGCTGCGGTTGCGGCCGAGTGCGAACAGTTGCTCGAACGGTTCCACCTCACCGAGCACGCGAATCAGGCGACGCGGCAACTGCCCTACGGCAAGCGCCGCTTGCTCGAGATCGGCCTGGCGGTGGCGCTGAAGCCGCGCGTGCTGCTGCTCGACGAGCCTGCGGCGGGCGTGCCGGCGGCCGAACGGCAGGACATCCTCGCCACGGTGGCGGCGCTGCCGCAAGACGTCTCGGTGCTGCTGATCGAGCACGACATGGACGTCGTGTTCAGCTTCGCGAAGAGCATGACCGTGCTTGTCAACGGCGCGGTGCTGACCGAAGGAACCCCCGAGCGGATCGCTGCCGATCCACACGTCAAGGCGGTCTACCTCGGCGACTCGCTGGCGGGTATCCGACCCGCGCGGGCCACGGCGCATGGCTGAACAACTCCTCGCGGTCGATCGGCTGACCTGTGGGTACGGCGAGGCCGTGGTGCTGTCCGACGTCAGTTTCACGCTGCAGCCGGGCCGCTCGCTGGCGCTGCTCGGGCGCAACGGCACCGGCAAGACGACGCTGATCGAGACGCTGGTCGGCGCGACGCGCCACCGCGGCGGAAGAATCGTCCTCGATGGCCGCGAGATCCACGGCATGCCGCCGTACGGACGCGCAGCCGCCGGCATTGGCTGGGTGCCGCAGGAGCGAAGCATCTTCAAGTCGCTCAGCGTCGAGGAGAACCTCACCGCCGTGGCGCGACCCGGGCCGTGGACGCCGGCGCGCATCTACGAGCTCTTTCCGCGCCTGGCCGAGCGCCGGCGCAACCTCGGGACGCAGCTGTCCGGTGGCGAGCAGCAGATGCTCGCGTTCGGTCGGGCGCTTGCCGTCAACCCGCGGCTGCTGTTGCTCGACGAGCCGCTCGAGGGGCTGGCGCCGATCCTCGTCGAGGAATTGCTGCGCGCGATCCGGCGTGTTGCGCGCGAGGAAGGGTTGTCGTCGATCGTCGTCGAGCAGCATCCGCACATGGTGCTGGCCGTCACCGACGATGCGATCGTGCTCGACCGCGGCGGGATCGTGCTGCGGGCCGCCAGCGCGGCGCTGCTCGAGGACTCGACGCCGCTGGACACCTGGCTCGGCGTCGGACACCACTGAATTTGCCCTGCGGCCGGTGTGCGGCCGCAATCGCTGGCCATGTGGCGAGGGCGCGCGTACCATGCCTGTCGTACTCGCCGCATCGGGCCTGCGGGAGAAGCAGCAAAGCAAGGAGATGACACGTGATGAAATCCGGAATCGACCAGGACGCGCTGATCCGCATGTTCTCGCAGGCGACCGCGCAACAGGGCGACCAGCTGCGAAAGGCTGTCCACGATGCCACCCTGGGGGCATTACAGGGTCGTGAACTCACGCTCAGGAACATCCGTGGAGTGCTCAAGTCGGTGACCGAAGCGGCTTCCCAAGGTGCGGCAGCCAACGCGATGCCGTCGATCGACATGGAAGCGATGCTCGGCGACGCCGTGCAAGGCATGGACGACGCGCTGCTCAACGCGGTGCAGGCCAACCGGGTGGCGCTGCAGCGGTTCGTGTCGCAAGGTGCCGATGCCAGCGAGAAGAACATCAAGAAGGCGCTCGACGACCTCGAGAAGTTCGAAGACCTGCTCTACGACTCGATCAGCAAGGCGAGCGAATCGGCCAACACCCAGTGGGCGGCGCAGTGGGCGCCCGTGCTCGAGAAGATGAAACTCTCGGGAACGAAGTCAGGCGCACAGGCGGCCGACGTGGCGCGGCAGATGACCGAGCAGATGCGCACGGCGATTCGCGAGAGCCGGGCCGCCGGGCTGAAGGCTTCACAGGCGCTGGTCGAGAGCTATGCCGCGCTCGTCAGCGGCGTCCTGATCGGCATGTCCGATGCGTTGCAGCAGCAGCGCGCAGGCGTGGCCAAGCCCGCTGCCAAGACGGGCCGTCGGTAGCGAAGCCGCCATCGCGCTTCGCGTCATGGAGCCCGGGATGCGCCGGGCTCTTTTGTTTACGGTCTGATTCAGCGTCGTGCAGCGGGCAGGGCGCTACGATGCGCTGTCCGTGTGCCCGGCAAGCAGAATCCACGATGGCCACCGCCAGCCTGCTCGCGTTGATCGACGACATTGCTACCGTCCTCGACGACGTGGCGTTGTTGACCAAGGTCGCGACAAAGAAGACCGCCGGCGTGCTCGGCGACGACCTGGCGCTGAACGCGCAACAGGTGGCCGGTGTCGCCGCCGATCGCGAACTGCCGGTGGTCTGGGCGGTGGCCAAGGGATCACTGATCAACAAGGCGATTCTCGTGCCGGCTGCGCTCGCAATCAGCGCGTTCGCGCCATGGGCAGTGACGCCCCTGCTGATGATCGGCGGGGCGTTCCTGTGCTACGAGGGGTTCGAGAAGCTGGCACACCGCTTTCTGTACAGCCACGCCGAAGACGAAGCGCACCGAAATGAGATCGCGCGCGTGGTCGCGCAGCCCGAGGTCGACCTGGTGGCATTCGAGCAGGACAAGATCAAGGGCGCCGTGCGCACTGACTTCGTGCTCTCCGCGGAAATCATCGCGATCACGCTGGGTACGGTCGCGCACGCGCCGATGGCCACGCAGGTCGCGGTGCTTTCGGGCATCGCGCTGGTCATGACGGTCGGCGTCTACGGCCTGGTCGCGGCCATCGTCAAGCTCGACGACGCTGCGATCGCGCTGAGCGGCAGCACGAGCGCTCCGGTGCAGTCGGTCGGGCGGGCCCTGCTGCGTGCGGCACCGTGGCTGATGAAGGGATTGTCGGTGGCCGGCACTGCGGCGATGTTTCTGGTCGGCGGCGGGATCCTCGTGCACGGCATCGCGCCGGTGCACCTTGCCATCGAAGCGATCGCCGCGCGCGGTGCGACCGGTGGGGCCATCGGCGCGATCGCTGCCTGGCTCGCCGTACCGATCGCGAATGCGGCGTTCGGCATCGTCGCCGGCGGCGTGACTCTCGCTGCCACAGTTGCGATGCGCCGCGTATGGAATAGGCGCTTGCCGACCGGATGACCTCTGGCGCATCGCGGCGAGCGCGTCACCGCGCGTGCCCCTTCGCGGGCCGCCGCGAATCAGGCGTTTGAGGCGCTGCGCTCGACCGGATCGTCGAGGCCGGCGAAGAACGTGGAGGCCACCGGGTCGTTGCCGCCCTGGAAGGATTGCATGTCGCCTTCGGCGAGCAGTTCGTGGATCTCGGGCAGCGGCAGCGGGCCGCGATCGTCCAGCTCATCGTCGGCCGATGCGCTTCGCCTCAGCATCTCACGGACCTGAGCCGGCGCAGGCAGCGCGTCCTCGCGCCAGATGGTCACCGGGATGCCTGCGGCCGTCAGCACCTCGGCCATGCGATCGTGCCGCTCGATCGATCGGGCCGAGGCCATCGGCGAGCGGATCTCCACCGCGGCGATGACACGCGAGCTGCTGTCGCACATCACGAGGTCGACCTGCTGGCGGCCCACGCGTGACAACCAATCACGATAAGACTGCTGAGGCGGCACGCTGATGAATCGAGCCAGCGGCACCTGCGCGAGGATGAGACGGCGCGGAAAGGCGCGACGCAGCAGCTCGTAGGCACGTCGCTCGGGCAGTGTCAGGATGCGCACCGCCTGCGGTGGCCAGTCACGCAGCGTGTCGAGCGCCATCGGAGCCGAGAAGCTGGCATTGCCACGCGAGCGGCGCCACGTCCATAGGCCCGTCAGCAGCAGCACTGCACAGCCGGCCAGCATGGCCACGGCACTCGCATCGAGCAGGTCCATCGCGTCCAGATTCGTCAACCGGAGATGAACGCAAGGCGAGGTTTGGCACTGCCGTGCGGTCAAGCCAACAGTCTGGACAAACGCATCCATTTGTCGATTGGTTGCGCTCGTTACGGTTGCTCACAGAGCGAGACGCAGCCAGAGGTGGCGTCGGCAGCCGATAGCGTTGAGAATGTGTAAGAACTCTTGCAAATGATTCATTGATGACCATGCCGCTAACGCCCACGCCCGCAGTCCGCGATGGCACCACGTCCCCCGTCGATCTCAAGAGCGTCACGCTGACCATGCTCGCGCTGAGGCTCAGGACGACCAGCCCGGACGAGTTGGCTGAAGCGCTGCGCAGCCGCTGCGGGGTCGAGGCGACGTTGCTCGACAACGAGCCCGTGGTGGTCGACCTGTCGGGCATCAGCGACGCGGAAACGCGGATCGACTTCGAGACATTGGTCGCCACGCTTCGCGAGCACGGTCTGCAGCCCGTCGCGGTGCGCGGTGGATCGGCTGAGCAGATGCGTGCCGGCGCTGCGATCGGACTCGCGGCGGTCGCTGTGGGCACACAGGCAGCGACCGCGCCGTCGGCACCGCCCGCGCCCGGTGTCTTTGGCGCAGTGGCTACGCCGACCAGACCGGCGACCGACCCGAGGGTGGTGCTGACCGAAGTGATCGAGGAGGCCGAGTCGCTCGGTTCGACGACCGCGGCCGTTTAAGGCCGCTCAGCGTCGGACGATCGGCCGCGCCGCGCAACTCGGTGCGCGCGGCGTCGTACCGCCTTGCCTACACTGTGCCGCGATGGCAATCGATCGTCGCAGCTTCGTGCTCGGGGCGGCCGCGCTGGTGGCCGGCGGCTGCGAGCGCAGCCAGCCTCCGCGCGCGCTTGACGTACCAGCCGGCGCGACCGTGCTCGCTCTTGGTGACTCGCTCACCTTTGGCACGGGCGCTCCAGCCGAGGCGAGCTATCCGAGCGTGCTCGCGAGACTGACCGGGTGGACGGTGATCAACGCCGGCGTTCCCGGCGAGACGTCGGCGCAGGCGCTGCAGCGCCTGCCCGCGCTGCTCGAAGCGCATGCGCCGCAGCTCGTGGTGGTCAGCATCGGCGGTAACGACTTCCTGCGCCGCGTGCCCGAATCGCAGACGCGGGCCAACGTGGAGCGCATCTGCCAGCTGGCGCTCGCTGCACAGGCGCAGGTCATGCTCGTCGCCGTGCCTCGCCTGTCGCTCGCAGCGGCCGCCGCGGGCTCGCTCACCGACCATCCGCTGTACGCGCAGGTGGCGCAAGCGCTGGCCGTGCCGCTGCAGCGTGCGGGGTGGGCTGAAGTACTCGGCGACGCCGATCTTCGGTCGGACACGGTGCACGCCAACGCGCGTGGCTACGAAGCGTTCGCGCGCCGCGCGGTCGTCACGGCACGTGCGGTCGGCCTTCTCGCACGCTAGCCGGCGCAGATCGGCGCGGCTACTTGCCGCGCGAGTCCTTGAGGGCGGTGATCCGATTGAAAACCGGCCGGGTCGAAGTGTGATCCATGCGATCGGTGACGAAATAGCCGTGGCGCTCGAACTGCACGCGCTCTTCGCTGGCCAGCTCGGCGAGCGACGGTTCGACGTAACCCGTGACGACGCACAAGCTGGCAGGGTTCAGGCTCGCTTTGAAGTCTTTGCCGCCGGCGTCGGGCTGCTCGTCGGTAAACAGCCGGTCGAACAGGCGCAGTTCGGCCTGCACCGCGTCATGAACGCCGACCCAGCTGATCGTGCTCTTGACCTTGACGCGGTCGGCGCCCGGCGTGCCGCTCTTGGTGTCGGGAAGAACAGTGGCGAGCACGGTCGTGACCACGCCTCGTGCATCCTTCTCGCAGCCGGTGCATTCGACCACGACGCCGTACTTCAGGCGCACGCGGTTGCCGGGAAACAGCCGGAAGAATCCCTTTGGCGCAGCCTCGGCGAAATCGTCGCGGTCGATCCACACCTCGGGGCCGAGCGAAAAGCTGCGCTGGCCGAACTCGGGCCGCTGCGGATGCGCGGGGGCCTGGCAGGGCTCGAGATGGCCGGCCCCGAAAACCTCGACCCAGTTCACCAGTTTGAGCCGGATCGGATCGAGCACCGCCATGGCGCGTGGGGCACGGCGTTCGAGATCATCGCGCAGCGCGATTTCGAGCACGCTGTAGTCGATCCACGCGTTGGTCTTGCTCGCGCCGGTGTCATCGGCCATCTTGCGGATCGCTGCCGGCGTGTAGCCGCGGCGGCGCAGCCCGACGATCGTCGGCATGCGCGGATCGTCCCAGCCGGCGACGATCTGCTCGTCGACCAGTTGCTTGAGCCTGCGCTTGCTCGTGATCACATAGCTCAGGTTGAGCCGTCCGAACTCGTGCTGGTGCGGCAGCTTGAAGACGTTGGGCGCGCGCGAATCCAGCGCATGCGCGAGCAACGGCGTGAACTGCGCCGTCTCGCGCTTGAGCAGCGCGAAGAACGCCGGCAGATCGCGCAGCACCGCGTCGCGGTTGCGCTCCCAGCGCGCGAACATCTCGCGCACCTCGCGCTCGGGCCCGCTTGCGAACAGCTTGTCCGCGCGGTTGTGGCAGAGCAGCGCGAACTCCTTGCCCGCCTCGAGTCCCTCGGCCTCGATCTTCTCGACCAGTGCCTTTGCGCGGGCGAACTGTGGCGCACGCAGGATCGGCACGATGCGCTCGAGCGTCCAGTCGTAGAACGGCCGCTGATCCTCGAACTCGAGCGTGCAGATGCTGTGCGTGATGTTCTCCAGCGCGTCCTCGATCGGATGCGCGTAGGCGTACATCGGGTAGATGCACCAGGCATCGCCAGTGTTGTGGTGCGTGGCGCGTTTGATGCGGTAGATCGCCGGGTCGCGCATGTTGATGTTGGGCGAGGCCATGTCGATCCTGGCGCGCAGCACCATCGCACCGTCGGGATGCCGCCCGTCTCGCATCTCGTGAAAGCGTGCGAGGTTCGCTTCGGGCGCGCGGTCGCGATACGGGCTCGGCGTACCGGCCGTGACGAAGTCGCCGCGCGCCGCGCGCATCTGCTCGGGGGTCTGCTCATCGACGTAGGCGTGGCCGGTGCTGATCAGATACTCGGCAGCGCGGTACATGAAGTCGAAGTAGTCGCTGGCGTAGAACAGGTGCGCCACACCGTTCGCCTCCCACGAAAAGCCGAGCCACTTCACCGCATCGATGATCGCGTCGACGTACTCCTGCTCTTCCTTCTCGGGGTTGGTGTCGTCGAAGCGCAGGTGGCACACCCCACCGTAGTCGCGCGCCAGGCCGAAGTTCAGGCAAATGCTCTTGGCGTGGCCGATGTGCAGGTAGCCGTTGGGCTCGGGCGGAAAGCGCGTGCGGATGCGCGCGGGGTCGGGCGGCCCGGCTTCGTGGTGCGTGCCGTCGCCGGGCGAGCCCGCGAAGTGCATTGCCGAGTACGTGCCGAGCGCCAGGTCACGCTCGATGATCGCGCGCAGGAAGTTGTGCGGGCGTGGCGCGGCTTCGTCCGGGGAGTTGGGCATGCGCGACTCAGGTGTCTTTGTTGCGGTGCGGCGGGCTGGATTGATTCTATCGACCGCACCGCCGCCCCTTGGCATGCGACTTCACCGGTGAGTGGCCGCTGACGTGACGGCGCCGGGGCGGCAGCTTTACTTAGCGAAACAGTGTGACGGTGAACCATCGGTGACGCTGCCACGTTAGGGCATCAGCGGCGCCCGATCGGCGGCGCGTTCGACACAAGGAGTGCAGTTCGATGATCAGCAGCAGCAAATTCCTTGCGGCGCTCGCAGTGGCGGGTGCGACGGTTTCCGGCACCGCCCAGGCGGGCGGCAATGTCTACTGGTCGATCGGCATCGACGCCCCGCTGGGCGGCGGCGCGAGCGTCGGCACCGTGATCTCCAACGCGCCGGCGTATGGGCCGGCGCCGGTTTATGTGCAACCCGCTCCGCTCTACGTGCCGCCGCCCGTCTACGTGCAACCCGCTCCGCTCTACGTGCCGCCGCCCGTCTACGTGCAGCCCGCGCCGGTGATCTACGCGCCGCCGGTCTATGTTGCGCCGCGCCCGGTGTACGTGCAGCCGCGTCCGGTGTACGTGCAGCCGCGCCCGGTGTACGTGCAGCCGCGTCCCGTTTACGTTCAGCCCCGGCCGATCTATGTGCGTCCCGCCCCGGTCGTTTACCAGGGCTGGGCTCCGCCGGGCCACGCCAAGAAGCAATGGCGACAGCGACGCGACGACCGCTGGGGGCCCGTCGCCTACGACGACCGACGCGGCCGCTACCGCCGCGACTGACCTCAGCGCTCGAGCCGGATCAGGCGGCCGTCGGACTCGTCGGTGAGGATGTAAAGCCAGCCGTCGGGCCCTTGCCGCACGTCGCGGATGCGTGCACGCAGGTTCGCGAGCAGCGCCTGCTTCTCAACGACGCGGCGCCCGTCGAGCACGATGCGCTCGAGGTGCGCACCGCGTAGCGCGCCGACGAACAGATTGCCACGCCAGCCCGGATAGCGGTCGCTGGTCAGGAACGCCATGCCGCTCGGCGCGATCGACGGCACCCAGTACGTCAGCGGCTGTACGAGCCCCGGCTGGGTGGTGCCTTTGCCGATCTTGCTGCAGATGACATATGTGCAGCCGTAGGAGATGACCGGCCAGCCGTAATTCCTGCCGGCCTCAGTGACATTGAGCTCGTCGCCGCCCTGCGGCCCGTGCTCGTGCGTCCACAGTTCACCGGTTTGCGGATGCAGCGCCGCGCCCTGCACGTTGCGGTGGCCCAGGCTCCAGACTTCCGGCGCTGCCCCGGGCGTGTTCACGAACGGGTTGTCCGCCGGCACCTTGCCGTCGCGCGTGATGCGTACGACCTTGCCGACGTGGTTGGCCAGGTTCTGCGCTTCGTCCGACAGTCGCTGTCGTTCGCCCAGCGTCACAAACAACGTGCCGTCGCGGGCGAACACCAGGCGCGATCCGAAATGACCGCTGCCGTCGAAGCGCGGACGCTGGCGGAAGATCACCTCGACGTTGGTGAGTGCGTTGCGTTCCAACCGGCCACGCGCGACCGCGGTGCTGTTGCCGCCGTCGCCGGGCTCGCTGAAGCTCCAGTAGACCCACCGGTTTTCGGCGAACTGCGGATCGATTGCCACGTCGAGCAAGCCGCCCTGGCCGCGCGCCGCGACCGCGGGCAGACCCTTGAGCGGCTCACTCAGCGTGCCGTCGGGGGCGACGATGCGCATGCGCCCGGGTCGCTCGGTGACGAGCATCCGCCCATCGGGCAAGAACGCAAGGCCCCACGGATGCTCAAGCCGGTCGGTCAGTTCGACAGCTTTCAGACCGTCGAGGTCGGAGCGCTCGAGCGGACGCCAGCCGGCATACGACGCACTGCACAGCGCGAGCAGGACCAAGGCGATACGCAGATCTCTCTTCATGTAACCGTGTCCGTGTAGACGCACCGGGGTGAGATCGGCGATGCACAACCCGGTTCCCATGCGCGGTTGGCGCAGCGGAAATCGCGCTGTGCTCGCAAGTTCAGCGCTCGACGCGCAACAGCTTGCCGCTGTCGGTCAGCAGGT
>CP070653.1:341112-362452 GCA_020354665.1 Burkholderiales bacterium | reverse complement strand
ACGAGGCGATCGCATCGACGTTCAATGTCGAGGTGTTGGTCGCCAGGATCGCGCCAGGCTTCGCTACTTCGTCGAGCTTGCCGAAGACACCCTCCTTGACGCGGAGGTCCTCGTACACCGCCTCGATCACCAGGTCGGCGTCCTTCAGGTCGTCGTACCTCATCGTTGGCTTGAGCAGCGCAAGACGTCTGTCGAGCTGTTCCGGCGCGAGCTTGCCCTTGCGCACCTGCGCCTCGTAATTGCCGCGGATCGTGGCGAGGCCGCGGTCGAGCGCTTCCTGCGTGACCTCGAGCAACGCGACCGGAATGCCGGCGTTGAGTAAGTTCATGCTGATGCCGCCGCCCATCGTGCCGGCGCCGATCACCGCGACCTTGTCGATCCTGCGCACCGGCGTGTCGGCCGCAACGTCGGCGACCTTGCTCGCCTCGCGCTCGGCGAAGAAGGCGTGACGCAACGCCCTGCACTCCGGCGTGAGCATCAGGTTGACGAAAATCTCGCGTTCACGCGCGAGGCCCTCCTCGAAGTCGAGCTTCAGCGCCATCTCGAGCGCATCGACGCACTTCAGCGGTGCCGGCAGGTTCTTTGCGACCGTCTTGACGGTGTTGCGCGCAAACTGGAAATAGGCATCGGCATTGGGGTACGCGAGCGGCAGGTCGCGCACGCGCGGCAGCGGTCGACCCCGTGCATGCTCGATGGCGGCGTTCTTGGCCGACGCAATCGCGCCGGCCAGCAGGTCGCCGTCGACGATCTGGTCGATGAGCTTCTGCCCCGGCAGCCGGGCGAGCACACCACTGTCGATCGGATCGCCCTGGACGATCAAGTTGAGCGCCGTCTCGACGCCGAGCACGCGCGGCAACCGCAGCGTGCCCCCCGCCCCCGGGATCAGGCCGATCTTGACCTCGGGCATGGCCAGCTTGGCGCCTGGCACAGCCACCCGGTAGTGGCAGCCAAGCGCCAGTTCGAGCCCGCCACCCATGCACACGCCGTTGATGGCCGCCACGATCGGCTTGGTGCAGTTCTCGGCCTGCCGGATCAGGCTGCTCAGAATCGGCTCCGACATCGCCTTCGGCGAGCCGAACTCCTTGATGTCGGCACCACCTGAAAACGCCTTGCCCGTGCCGGTGAGCACGATGGCCCGGACCGACGCATCAGCCTGCGCACGCTCGATGCCCGCAGCGACCTGCCGGCGCGTTTCGAAGCTCAGGCCGTTGACCGGCGGGTTGTCGAGCGTGATGACGGCCACACCGTCATGCATTTCGTAGCGGGCGCTCATCAGTGCTCCTTCGACAGCATCACGGCGGCAGGCAAACCCGAACAAGACCGCACGAGCCCAGGTTCCCAGCCCGCGTACGGCAGTCCCGATGCACGTGGCAACCGCGCACACCGCGCGCAATCGCCGCAGGTGCAGGTTGCGCAGACGACCCTGCGAGTCGCGCGGACATTATCGGAGCTTAAGTGCACAGCCTCGGTCGCTGTATGGTCGCCGTGCGCCGGTCGCGTCGTGCGGCGGGCTGCACCAACATGGAGGACGAACATGGCATACGCGATCGTGCACCACTTTCCGGGCGGAACGAAAGAGCAGTACGAGAAGGTCCTCGCCGCGGTTCACCCCGGCGAGGACAAGCTGCCGGAAGGACAGATCTTCCATGTCGCCGGGCCGTCGGCGGGCGGCTGGACGGTCATGGCGGTTCACGAGTCCAAACAGAGTTGGGAGCGCTTTCGTGACCAGGTCCTGATGCCGCGATTGAAGCAGGGCATCGAGGGCGGATTCGACGGGCCGCCGCAGGAGACGGCCCTCGAGGTCTACAAGCTGAAGCGCAAGTAGCCTCACAGGACCGCGGTCGGGCGGGCGAAGCCGACCGCGAGTCCGCGCCACGCCGGCTTCACATACCCGGCAGCCGGTGATCCTTGAACTGCTCGCGCAGCTTCACTTTCTGCATCTTGCCGGTGGCACCCAGCGGGATCGACTCGACGAACACGACGTCGTCCGGAATCTGCCACTTCGCGACCTTGCCTTCGTAGAAGGCGAGGATCTCGTCGCGCGAGACATCGACCCCCGGCTTCCGGACCACGACGAGCAGCGGACGCTCGTCCCACTTTGGATGCGGCAATGCGACGCAGGCGGCCATCGCGACCGCGGGATGCGCCATCGCGATGTTCTCGATGTCGATCGAGCTGATCCACTCGCCGCCGGACTTGATGACGTCCTTGCTGCGGTCGGTGATCTGCATGAAGCCGTCGGCATCGATCGTCGCGACGTCGCCGGTGGGGAACCAGCCGTCGCGCAGCGGGTCGCCGCCCTCGCCCTTGAAGTAGCTCGACAGGATCCACGGCCCCTTGACGTACAGGTCGCCGCTGGTCTTGCCGTCCCACGGCAACTCATCGCCGTCGGGCCCGACGATCTTCATCTCGACGCCGTAGACCACGCGGCCCTGCTTGGCGAGAACGGCCATCTGCGCTTCCGGCGGCAGCTCGAGCTGCTTGAGCTTGAGCTTGCATAGCGTGCCGAGCGGCGACATCTCGGTCATGCCCCAGGCGTGCAGCACGGTCACGCCGTACTGGTCCTTGAATGCACGGATCATCGCCGGCGGGCACGCCGAGCCGCCGATCACCGTGCGCTCGAGCGTCGAGAAGCGCAGCCCGTGCTGGCTCATGTGGTTGAGCAGGCCGAGCCACACCGTGGGCACGCCGGCGGCCATCGTCACCCGTTCGGACTCGATCAGCTCGTAGACCGACTTGCCGTCGAGCGCGGCGCCGGGAAAGACGAGTTTGGTGCCCGTCATCGCGGCGCTGTAGGGAATGCCCCACGCGTTGACATGGAACATCGGCACCACCGGCAGCACGCTTTCGCGCGCCGACATGCCCAGCACGTCGGGCAGCGCGGCGCCGTAGGCATGCAGCACCGTCGAGCGATGGCTGTAGAGCACGCCCTTGGGGTTTCCGGTGGTGCCACTCGTGTAGCAAAGGGCCGCGGCGCTGTTCTCGTCGAAGCGAGGCCAGTCGTAGGCGTCGCTCTCGGCTCCGATCAAGGCTTCGTACGAAACCAGGTTCGGGATTCCGGCATCGGCGGGCAATGCGTCGGCCTCGCACAGCGCGACCCATGCCTTCACCGTCTTGCAGTGCGGCCAGATCGCCTTGACGATCGGAAGGAACGTCATGTCGAAGGCGAGCACGCGGTCTTCGGCGTGGTTGGCGATCCACGCGATCTGGTCGGGCGCGAGCCGCGGGTTGATCGTGTGCACCACCCGGCCGCTGCCAGTAACGGCGAAGTACAGCTCGAAATGCCGGTAGCCGTTCCATGCCAACGTCGCCACGCGATCGCTGAATTCGAGGCCCAGCCGGTCGAGTGCGCTTGCGGCGCGGCGCGCGCGCGACGTGGCGTCGCGGTAGCAGTAGCGGTGCATGTCGCCTTCGACACGTCTGGAGACGATTTCGGCGTCGCCATGGTGGCGAGCCGCAAAATCGAGCAAGCTCGAGATCAGCAGCGGATGGTCTTGCATCAGACCCAGCATGTTTGGTGACTCCTCGGTGGCCGGCCCCGGCGGGATCCGTCGCGGGGGAGTATCGAAGCCGCCGCCGCGCGCTGTCAAAGCGTGATTGCCCGCAAGCGGACCGCCGACGACGATGCCGAATAGCACCCGCGGCGGGGTGGCCATTTCCGCCATGCGGTGGAGCGACCCCGGCGGTCGCGGACAATGCATCGGTGAACGCTCCCGAGCGCATGTCGATGTTGGTGCCCGACCCCGTGGAGGCCCTTGCGGGTCCCCGTTGGCGCGACGACGCCTTCGTCGCGCGATTCGGCGACGCGTTTCACACCGTGCTCGCGGCGCAGTCCATTCCGCAGGCGCATTGGGTCGCGCGCAGCGATCGGCTGGCGGCAGATCTGGGTTTGACCGACTGGATCCGTAGCGACGCAGCGCTGCAGCTGCTGGCGGGTAACGGCCATGGGCGCGACGGTTGGCCGCGCGCGACGGTCTACTCCGGCCACCAGTTCGGCGTCTGGGCCGGTCAGCTCGGTGACGGACGCGCGCTGCTGCTCGGTGAGATCGACAGTCCGCACGGGCCGCAGGAAATCCAGCTCAAGGGCAGCGGCCGCACCCCCTATTCCCGAATGGGCGACGGTCGCGCGGTGCTGCGCTCGTCGATCCGCGAGTTTCTTTGTTCCGAGGCGATGCATGCCTTGGGCATCCCGACGACGCGGGCACTGGCGATCGTCGGCTCGCCGCTGCCGGTGCAGCGCGAGACGACCGAGACAGCGGCGGTCGTCACGCGGGTGGCGCCGAGCTTCCTGCGGTTCGGGCACTTCGAGCATTTCGCGCACCCGGCCGAGGACCGCGCCGCGCTGCAACACTTGACCGATGCGGTGATCGAGCACTTCTATCCGGCCGCGGCGGCGGCTGCGCGGCCGGCGGCCGCGTTGCTCGAGGCGGTCGCGCGGCGCACGGCCTCGCTGATCGCGCAGTGGCAGGCGGTGGGCTTTTGCCATGGCGTGATGAACACCGACAACATGTCGATCGTGGGGCTGACGATCGACTACGGCCCGTTCGGCTTCCTCGACGCATTCGAGCCCGGCCACGTCTGCAACCACTCGGACAGCACCGGCCGGTACGCCTACGCACGCCAGCCGGCGGTGGCATTCTGGAACCTGCACGCACTCGCCCAGTCGTTGCTGCCGCTCGTCGACGGCGACGTCGAGCTGCTGCGGGCCGCGCTCGCACCGTACGAGCAGGTCTATGCGGATGAGATGCTTGCGCGCCTGCGCGCCAAGCTTGGCTTGGCCACCGAGCGCCCCGAGGATGCCAACCTGGCCGACGATCTGCTGCGGCTGATGAGCGCTAACCGCTGCGATTACGCGATCACGTGGCGCGCGCTGGCACGGTTCGACAGCGCCGACGGCGCAGCCAACGATGCGCTGCGCGACCACTTCATCGACCGCGCTGCGTTCGACGGCTGGGCCGCCCGCTATGCGCAGCGGCTGCGTGCGGAAGGCAGCATCGACGCCGAGCGCGCCCAGCGCATGAACCGCGCAAATCCGAAATTCGTGCTGCGCAACCACCTCGCCGAACTGGCGATCCGCGATGCACAACGCGGAGATTTTGCGGAGATCGGGCGGCTGCTGAAGGTGCTCGAACGCCCCTTCGACGAACAACCCGAGCACGCGCGCTACGCCGCGCACCCGCCCGATTGGGCCGGCCACATCGAGGTGTCCTGTTCATCGTGAAATCGCTGACCGATCCGCACGCCCACGACGACCCGCGCTACGCGGTGCACAAGAGTGACGCCGAGTGGCGCGCCCGGCTCGACCCGCAGCAGTACGAAGTGGCGCGCCGGGCCGCGACCGAGCGGCCGTTTTCCGGCCGCTATTGGGACCACTGGGAACGAGGCCGTTACCGTTGCATCGGCTGCGCCGCCGAACTGTTCGAATCGCAGGCGAAGTTCGATGCCGGTTGCGGATGGCCGAGCTTCTGGGACCAGGCCAAGGACGGAGCGGTCGAGCGCGTGCCGGATCACAGCCACGGCATGGTGCGCGTCGAGGTGCGATGCAGCCGCTGCGGGACGCACCTCGGCCATGTGTTCGACGACGGCCCGGCGCCCAGCGGCGAGCGCTATTGCATCAACTCGGCGGCGATACACTTCGACCCCGAAACGTGATCGACACCGTCGTCCCCCGAATCGGCCGCCCCGGCGACCGCTGCCCATGAAGCTGCTGTTCGACTTTCTGCCCATCGTGCTGTTCTTCGGCATGTTCAAGTACGCCGAGGCGGACCCACAGTGGGCATCGTCCTTTGCCTCCCAGTACCTTGGCTTCGCGGTGGCCGGCGGCAGCGTCGCCACATCGATCGCACCGGTGCTGCTGGCTACCGCGGTGGTCATTCTCGCCACCGCGCTGCAGGTTGGATGGCTGCTCGCCCGCGGCCGCAAGGTGGACAAGATGCTGTGGGTCAGCCTCGGGCTGGTGATCGTGCTCGGCGGCGCGACGATCTGGTTCCAGAACGCAACCTTCCTAAAGTGGAAGCCGAGCGTCCTGTACTGGGCAATGGGGCTCGCGTTCTGGCTCAGTCCGCTGCTGTTCGGCAAGAACCTGCTGCGCCTGCTGATCGGCGGCCAGATCGAATTGCCCGCGCCGGTTTGGCAGCGCCTGAACTTCGCCTGGGTCGCGTTCTTCGGACTGATGGGACTGGCCAACATCTTCGTCGCGTACACCTTCTCGACGGACACGTGGGTCAACTTCAAGCTGTTCGGCGGCATCGGCCTGACGCTGCTGTTCACGCTGGCGCAGGGCATCTATCTCGGTCGCTACATGGACACCCGCGGCGCGCCGGGTGATCACGCGGCGCGCACCGCGCCACCGGGCGCACCCGCCGACTCGGGCAAGCCGAGCGGGGTCGCCAAGTTCTGAGATGGCCGTCTCGACCCGCGACATCGAGCAGCAGCTTCGCTCGGCGTTACAGCCGGTTTCACTCGAGGTCGTCGACGACAGCCACCTGCACGTCGGCCATGCGGGCGCCCGCGAAGGCGGTCACTACACCGTGCGGCTGGTCAGCGAGCGCTTCGCCGGCCTGAGCCGCGTCGCGCGACACCGCCTCGTGTATCATGCGCTCGCGTCACTCATGCGCGGTGGAATCCATGCGTTGGCCATCGACGCACGCGCCCCCGACGAGAAGTGAAAGTCGCGGTGGCCACGCATCGGGCGACGACGAGCCGGCTGGCGTCGTGGACTCCACTGGCCTTGCGCCGATACAAGGCGCTGTGTTCGTGAAAGGTTCCCCCTCGATGAAATCACCGTCCGTCATCGGCCGCGCGCGCGCGGCGAGTCTCGCTGCTGCCGTGGTGGCAGCCCTCGTGCTGCCCGCCGCCGCGCAAGCCCAGAACGTCGCGATCGTCAACGGCAAGGCGGTGCCGAAGTCGCGCGTCGATGCGCTGATCGAACAGGCGACGAAGGGTGGTAATCAACAGCGCACGCCCGAGCTCGAGCAACAGGCGCGCGACGAGGTCGTGATGCGCGAGATCTTCATGCAGGAGGCCGAGAAGCGCGGCCTCGCGGCGAGCGCCGAGTACAAGAGCAAGATGGAATTCGCGCGTCAGCAGATCCTGATCGGCGAGCTGTTCGCCGACCATCAGAAGAAGAATCCGGTCACCGATGCCGACGCGAAGTCGGAGTACGACAAGATCAAGTCCGCCAACGCCGGTACCGAATACCGCGCGCGCCACATCCTGGTCGAGACGGAGCAGGAGGCGATCGGCCTGATCGCGCAGCTCAAGGGCGGCGCCAGCTTCGAGGAGCTGGCCAAGAAGCACTCGAAGGATCCGGGTTCGGGCGCCAAAGGGGGCGATCTGGACTATGCGAATCCCAGCAGCTTCGTGCCTGAATTCAGCCAGGCGCTGGTTGCCCTGAAGAAGGGCCAGATGACCGAGAAAGCGGTCAAGACACAGTTCGGCTGGCACGTGATCAAGCTCGAGGACACGCGTGAAGCGCAGTTCCCGTCGTTCGAGGAGGTCAAGCCCCAGCTCCTGCAGCGCCTGCAGCAGCAGCGCATCGTGGCGTTGCGCGACGAACTGCGCGCAAAGGCCAAGACCGACTACAAGTTCTCCCAGTAGCGCACCGGCACCGCGCATCCCCTCCAAGGGAGCGGCGCGGCGCCGTTCCTGCCGTCCCCGCTTCAGTCGCTCAGCACGGCTTCCTGGCTGACGAGCCTTCCAGCCTCCAGGTGCAGCTGCCGGTCGCAGCGCGTCGCGATGTTCTTGTCGTGCGTCACCAGCACCAGCGTTGTGCCGGCGTCGCGGTTCATCTGGAACATCAGCTCGAGCACCCTGTCGCCAGTCGCGAAGTCCAGACTGCCGGTCGGTTCATCGGCCAGCAACACCTTGGGCTGTACGACGAACGCGCGCGCCAGCGCCACGCGCTGCTGCTCGCCGCCCGAGAGCACTCGTGGATAGTGCGACAGCCGCTCGCCGAGGCCGACGCGCACCAGCATGTCGGCGGCGGCGGCGCGTGCATCGCGGCGGCCGAGCAGTTCCAAGGGCAGCATGACATTCTCGAGCGCGGTCAGGTGAGCGAGCAACTGGAAGCTCTGGAACACGAACCCCACGGTGCCGGCGCGCACCGCCGCGCGCGCGTCCTCGTCAAGGCTGAACAGATCTATGCCGTCGAGCCTGACGGTGCCCGTGGTCGGAACGTCCAGCCCCGCCAGGATCGAAAGCAGGGTGCTCTTGCCGGAACCGGAGGCGCCGACGATCGCCGCCGACTGGCGCTCGGCAAGGGTGAAGTTGATCTCGTCGAGAATGGTCAGGATGCCGCTGGAGTCGTGCACCTGCTTGGTCACGTTCTCGACGGCAATGATGGGGTGCGTCATCGTGAATTGGAGTTTTCATGGCCGCGCGGCTCGGCGCCGCTGGCTCGCGCACTGTAGCGCGCTCGCTCTGACTGCTGTGCTGGCGGGGCATTTGCCGGCGTGGTCCGTGGGCGCCGGCCAGGTGCGTACGGTGCTCGTCGTGGGCGACAGCCTCTCGGCCGAATATGGGCTGCCACGCGGCAGCGGTTGGGTCGCGTTACTCGAGGCACGGCTTCAGCGCCAGCAATTGCCCGCGCGAGTCGTCAACGCAAGCATCAGCGGTGACACCACCGCGGGTGGCCGCTCGCGGTTCGCCGGACTTCTCGCGCAGCATCGACCCGACATCGTGGTCATCGAACTCGACGGCAACGATGCCCTTCGCGGCCTGCCGCTGTCGATGACCGAGGCCAACCTCGTCTCAATGACCCGCGACGCACGTGCTGCCGGCGCTCGCGTCGTGCTGGTGGGCATGCAGGTGCCGCCGAACTATGGCCGGCGCTATGCGGACGACTTCGCCGCGCTGTTCGGCCGCGTCGCGCGCGAAGAGGGTGCGGCGTTGGTGCCCTTCCTGCTCAAGGGGGTCGCCGATGTGGCCGGCGCCGACAAGCTCTTCCAGCCCGACCGCATCCATCCCAACGCGCAGGCACATCCGATCATCCTGGACAACGTCTGGGCCGTGCTGAAGCCGTTGCTCGGTTGAGCAGCGCAGCGATAGGGCTCGCTCAGCGCGGATCGTCGCGCCGCCGCGGGCTGTATGGCCGGTCGTCTGCTGGCCGGTCATCCGCGCGCCGATCGACCCGCTCGCGCGGTTCGGCGCGCGGCGTCGGCGAACCTTGATCGGGCCGCGCACGCACGCTGGGTGGTGGCGCGGGGCGCATCGGCTCGGCGGGACGCGCTTGCGGCGGCATCGGCGTGACTTCGGGCGGCACCGGTCGGACGGGGCGCGCTTGCGGCGGGGCCGTCCGCACTGCGGGAGCGACCGGTGCAACCGGACGCGGCGGCCGCACGCTGTCTGCCCGCGGCGTTGCCGGCTGCGCCGCCGAGGGGCCGCGCCTGGCCGGCTGGACTGGCACTGCCGGTGCACTGGGCTGGCCGGGGGCAATCACTGCGCCGCGCCGCTCGGGCAAGCTCGGCCGTTGATCGCTGATGCCGTCGCCGCGACCGGGGCGCGCACGCACACCGGGCGGCGGCGTGGCCGCACGCGGGCCGGGCATTGGCGCCGCGGCGCGCGGCGGCGGTGTGATCGGTGCCTCGATGCGCGGCGATGCGCGGCGGGCTTCGTTCACGAACCGATCGCCACCGAGCCGTCTGGCCGCCGGTGCGACCGGCTGGCGGCGCAGCAGCACGTCGCCAGGCACGAGCGTGAGCGCCCCAGGCACATTGCGATTGGCATAGCGGTTGAACTCTGCCGCCCGCGCTGGCGTCGTGATGGCGGCCGGGTCGAGGTGCGGCGCGTGCGTCACGTTCACGTTGCGCCTGTAGATCGGGCTCACGCGGTAGGGCGGCACGTAGATCTCGCGTGGCGCGAGCGGGAACCATCCGACCGGCGGGTGGCGGTCACCGATGTGCACCGACACGCCGAAGCTCGGCCCGCCGATCCAGGCGACGAGCGCCGGCGCATAGACCGGGTACGCGACGTAGGCGCCCGGCGTCCAGCCCCACGCACCGCGGTACCACACCCACCGACCATAGTGGAACGGGGCGAAGCCCCAGGGTGCGTCGTCGATCCACGTCCAGCCCCAGGGTGAGATCCACACCCAGTGCCCGAAGCGGTAGGGCGCCCAGCTTGGAGGCACGCTGTACGGCAGCCAGATTGCACCGTGATCGCTGTGCTCGACCCAATAGCCGTAGCGGTTGAGATCCTCGCTGCCCGTCATCTCGGGCGATACGTAGCGCGGAGCGCTGCGCGCGTCGCGTCGGTCCTCTTCAGCCACCCATGACGCAAAGGCATCCTGCTCGGGCTCGCGCCACGTGTAATGGGTGCGCCCGGCCTCGCGCCAGAGCTCGCCGCGCTGGCCCTGGGCGATGTCAAGCACACTGTCATCGGCCTCGAAGCGCAGCGCTCCCTGCCACACGGTCGCCGCACTCGTGTCATCGGCACGGTCGATGCGGAAGCGGCCGGGACCGCGCGGCGAGAAACGCCCTTCGCCCGTCACCACCGCGAGCTCGTCGGCGGCTTGCGGCGAAACGATGCGCACCGCGACACTGCCCGCATGCAGTCGGATGCGCATCACGTGATCGTCGATCTGAACGAATTCGATTTGCGTTTGCGCGTCGATGCGCAGCGCGGTCGACCCGAAGCGCACCGTTGCGCGACCACCGCGGTCGGTGGCCAGGCTGTCGCCGCTGGTCAACGGCCGGTTCGGCAGCACGGTGACCCATTCGGCAGCGTCAGCGTCGTAGATCCAGACCGTGCCTTCAGCCTGCGCGAGCCGCCCGACACGACCGGGCGGATCCTCCTGTGCCAGGGCCAGCGCCGGAACGGCAACCACCAGCAGGGCAATCGACAGCGAGCGCGCCAGGCGCGACAGGGAGGACAGGACTTCCAGCATGACGTTGCGCATCACGGTGCGGTTGTGCGGTCAACTCTTCAACGCACCCGGCAACGGGGTGGCTGACCGGCGTCGCCTGCCCTTTACATTGCGGAAACACACCGATCGCGGCGGCGGGATGCGCTACTCGTCGACGCCGGCGTCGATGCCCGGAAAGAGCACGTCGGTGAAGCCGAATCGACTGAAGTCGCGCATGCGCATCGGGTAGAGCTTGCCGACCAGGTGGTCGCATTCGTGCTGCACCACCCTCGCGTGAAATCCTTCGGCCTCGCGATCGATCGCCACGCCGTGCGCATCGAAGCCGCAGTAGCGGATGCGTCGCCAGCGCGGCACGACGCCGCGCAGCCCCGGCACCGACAGGCAGCCTTCCCACCCCTCCTCCTGCTCGTCTGAAAGCGGCGTGATGACCGGGTTGACGAGCACGGTGCGCGGCACTGGCGGCGCATCGGGGTAGCGCTCGTTGTGATCAAAACCGAAGATGACCACCTGCAGATCGACGCCGATCTGTGGCGCTGCCAGGCCGGCGCCGCGCGCCGCGGTCATCGTCTCGAACAGGTCGGCCACCAGCGCGTGCAGCTGCGGCGTGTCGAACGCAGCGACGGGCTGTGCAACGCGCAGCAGGCGCTCATCACCCATGCGCAGGATCTCGCGGATAGCCATCGGTTCGGACCCGCATGGCAGTGCGGGCGGATTGTCGGTAGGCTTGCACTCTAAACCGACACGGGCCCCCACGATGCGCCGTTTCTCGAGCCCCGGTTCGCAGATCGTCTTTCTGTGCGCAGCCGCGCTCGTGATCTCGACTGCACCGCGGATCGCGCGCGCGCAAGATGCCGAGATCTTCCGCGGCGCCAACCTCAAGCTCGGCGAGAAGCTTCTTGCCGAGCACCAGTGCGCCCAATGCCATGCCCGGCGTGTCGGCGGCGACGGCAGTTCGATCTACCGACCCAAGGGGCGCATCAACTCCGCGGCCCGGCTGCGTGGCATGGTCGAGCAGTGCAGCCTGCAGCTGAACCTGCAGCTCTTCCCCGAAGAGGTTGACGCGATCGCCGCCGTGCTCAATCGCGACCACTACAAGTTCAAGTAGGCGCTGCGCGCCAGGCCAGCCACCCGGCGGTGATGAACAGCGTCGCCAGCGTGACCGGCACGCCCAGCCTGGCGTGGCGCTTCCAGTCGATCGAGATGCCATAGCGGCGCGCTGCATCGACGACGATGATGTTGGCGATCGAGCCGACGATCAGCAGGTTGCCTGCGAACGTGCTGACCAGCGCGAGCATCGGCCCGGCGTGAGGGCCCTGAGCCACCGGCAGCAGCAGCATCACCGCCGGCACGTTGGACACCAGATTCGACAGCACCAGCGTGCTCGCAAACATCGGGACCGGATCACCGAGGGCAAGACCCTGATTTGCGAGCCAGTCGATAGCCTGCGCTGGCAGCCCCGTGCGGGCGAAAGCGTGGTTCACGATGAACAGCCCGACGAAGAGCACCAGCAGCTCCCAGTCGATCAGCCCCATCACCTTCGACGAGTGGAAACGCTGAGACAGCAGCAGCAGGCCGGCGCCGACCAGCGCAGCGACGTCGTGGCGCGTCTCGGTGAAGAGGAAGACGGCGACGAGGGCGCCGGCAACGCCCAGGCCCTTGAGGCTCTGCCAGCGGTCGAACGGCGGCGTGTCGGCCTGGATGGCCGCCAGCCTCGGACCATCGGTGCGCAGCTCGCCGGCGGCGTGCCGCACGGCCGGCCACAGCAGCGCCCACAGCGCGCACAGGCCCAGCAGCACCGGCACGAGCGCCTCCAGCAGGTAGCCGCCGAACGACAGCGCGAGCGTCTGGCCGATCAGCATGTTCTGTGGGTTGCCGATCAGCGTCGCTGCCGAGCCGATGTTGGCGGCGCAGGCCAGCGCCAGGAGGTCCGGTACCGGGTCGAGGCGGCGCTGCAGGCAGGCGTGCGCAAGCACCGGCGCCACGGCGAGGCAGACAATGTCATTGGAGAACACGGCCGCAAGCGCCGCCACCGTCGCAATGACGCTGGCCAGCAGCGCCGCCGGACCGACGTCCAATGCGGCGATGCGCTGCGTGACGCGCGCATAGAAGCCGCCGAGCCGCATCTGCGCCGAGATCACCATGAACGAGAACAGCAGCAGCAGGGTCGGCACGTGTACCGCGCGCGCGGCTTCCTCGACGCTCAGGACCTCGCCACCAATCATCGTGATTGCACCGAGCAGCGCGACGCCGGTGCGGTCCAGGCGCAGCCAGGGCAGCCCTCCGAGGATCATGCCCACGTAGACCGTCGCAAAGACCGCGAGCGCCAGTGTCGAATGCGTGTCCATCGCGGCCAGCATGCCATGCCGGCCGCGTCCGGCCTCCCGGGTCAGCCCGTCTCGCCGTCGCCGCGCGCGCTCGTTCAGCGCTCCGCAAGCATCGCGCGCATGCCGGCCTCGTCGAGCACTGCAACGCCGAGTTCGCGCGCCTTGTCGAGTTTGCTGCCCGCCGCTTCGCCGGCGACCACGTAGTCCGTCTTCTTCGACACCGATCCGGCGACCTTGGCACCGGCCGCTTCGAGCAGCGACTTCGCGTCTTCGCGACTGAGCGTGGGCAGCGCGCCGGTCAGCACGAACGTCTTGCCCGCGAGCGGCTGCGGTGCCGCGTGCCTGCGCCGGCCCTCGTGCTCGTCCCAGCGGAGCCCCGCAGCGCGCAGTTGCTCGACCACCTCGCGGTTGTGCCGCTGGTCGAAGAACGTGCGGATGCTCTGCGCCACCACCGGCCCGACGTCGGGCACTGCCTGCAACTCGTCGAGCGGCGCGTCCATGATGCGGTCGAGCGAGCCGAACTGCCGGGCCAGGTCCTTGGCCGTCGCTTCGCCGACGAGGCGGATGCCGAGCGCTAACAGGAACCGCTCGAGCGTCGTTCGCATGCTCGCTTCGAGCGCCGCGACGAGGTTGGCCGCGCTCTTCTCGCCCATGCGCTCGAGCGCGGCCAGCTTGGCCACGCCGAGCTTGTAGAGCTCTGGCAGCGTGCGGATGATTTCGCCATCGACGAGCTGGTCGACCAGCTTGTCCCCGAGCCCCTCGATGTCCATCGCGCGCCGGCTCGCGAAGTGCAGGATCGCCTGCTTGCGCTGGGCGGCGCAGAACAGGCCGCCCGTGCAGCGCCAGTCGGCCTCGCCCTCCTCGCGCACGATCGCGCTGCCGCACACCGGGCAGCGGCCGTGCAGGAGCTTGTGCAGGTCGAAGGGCCTGCCCGCATCGCGCGGGCGTCGCTCGGCAACGACGGCGACGACCTCCGGGATCACGTCGCCGGCGCGGCGCACGATCACCGTGTCGCCGACCCGCACGTCCTTGCGGCGCGTCTCGTCCTCGTTGTGCAGCGTCGCATTGCTCACCGTCGTGCCACCGACGAACACCGGCTCGAGCTTGGCGACCGGCGTGAGTTTGCCGGTGCGTCCGACCTGCACATCGATACCGCGCACCACCGTCATCTGCTCCTGGGCCGGATACTTGTGCGCGACCGCCCAGCGCGGCTCGCGCGTGACGAAGCCCAGCCGCTCCTGCAGCGCGATTGCATTGACCTTGTAGACCACGCCGTCGATATCGAACGGCAGCGCATCGCGGCGCGCGCCGACCTCGCGGTGGAACCGGACCAGCCCGTCGGCGCCGCGCACCACCGCGCGCTCGGCGCACACGGGCAGTCCCATTGCCGCGAGCGCGTCGAGCAGGCCGCCGTGTGTCTTCGGCATCGGCCAGCTACGCACCTCGCCGACGCCGTAAGCGAAGAAGGACAGGGGCCGCTGCGCGGCGATCGCCGGATCGAGCTGGCGCACCGCACCGGCCGCCGCATTGCGCGGATTGACGAACGTCTTCTCGCCCTTCGCCCCCTGGGCGATGCGTTGACGTTGCCGTTCGTTGAGCGCCTCGAAATCGCCGCGGCGCATGTAGACCTCGCCGCGCACCTCGAACACCGGCGGCTCGACGCCCTGCAGCCGCAGCGGAACCTGGCCGATCGTACGAATGTTCTGCGTCACGTCCTCGCCGGTCTCCCCGTCGCCGCGCGTGGCCGCCTGCACCAGCACGCCGCGCTCGTAACGCAGGCTGATCGCCAGTCCGTCGAACTTCAGCTCGCACGCGTACTCGACCGGCGGGTCGCCGTCGGCCAGCTCGAGCTCCCGGCGAATGCGTGCATCGAAATCGCGCGCGCCATCTTCGCTCGTATCGGTCTCGGTGCGGATGCTGAGCATTGGCACCGTGTGGCGCACCGCGGCGAAGCCCGCGAGCACCGTGCCTCCGACCCGCTGCGTCGGACTGTCCGGCGTGACCAGCTCGGCGTGCGCTGCCTCGATCGCCTGCAGCTCCTGGAACAAGCGGTCGTACTCCGCGTCCGGGATCTCCGGCGCGTCGAGCACGTAATACAGGTAGGCATGGCGGTTCAGCTGCTCGCGCAGCTCGGCAGCGCGGCGCGCGGGGCTGCGATGGCCTGACGATCGCTCGGAAGCCGACATGCGGCGATTCTGCGCCACGCGCCGGCGTGGGGCGCGGCAACCGACCTCAGCTGAACAGACGCCGCGCCGCCGGCGAACCGGCCGGCAGGTCGCGCAATTCGAGCTGGGCGTACAGCCGGCCGAGGTCGGCGCCGATCGCCGCGAAAGCATGCAGGTTCAGCGGCCGGCCGGCGTCGTCGATGAGCTTCGCATCCAGATCCTGCGCGAGCGATCGCGCCGCGTCCTGCCAGGCACCGTACGGCTCGGCGGCCGCCGGCGTCTGGGGCACGTCCAGGCTGAGCGTGAGCTCGCTCACCACCGCTTGCGAGGGCTGGTCGGCAAGCGCGGCCTGCGGATCGAAGCTCAACGTCAACACCGGTGGCGCGCCGTCTTCTTCGCCGGGCACGACGAGGCGGCCCGGCAACGCGCCCGGGACGAAGCCGTGCCGCGCCGCGTTCTGCACGATGAAGCCCACCGCCCACGCCGCACCGGCCGGCACGAGGCGCAGCGCGAGCTGCGCGTCGTGTGAGCCGGCGAACTGGTCGAGCTCGCGCGCCCGTGCAGCGACGTCGAGCATGTCAGGCGCATCAGGCATCGCCCCAATGCCCTGTGCAAAGGCTTCGATCTTCTGGATGAACTCGGAGTACTCGATTTCGTTGAGCGGCCCGCCTCGGTTGGCGAGCAGCACACCGGCCTGCACTTCGCTGTAGTGGTGTCCGGCGCTGATCGGCTCCCACTCGCCGGTCTCGGTGTCGAGGCCCTCGATCAGGAATGGCTTGCTGCCGGCACGCCGCGTCGCCGGCATGTGCATCAGGGCGAATTCCGCGGCGATCGGCGCCTCGAGCGTCAGCGGCACGATCGCATCGATCAGCGCGTCGATTCGCGCCGTGTTGCGCCGCGCCGAGGGGCGCGACTCGAACGCGGGTTCGGACGGCTCGGCCGCGTCGCCGGCGGTGGCCTCGCTCGCGCTCGCAGCCGCCGCGGTCGGCTGCTCGGCGCCAGGTGCGGAAGCGGTCGAGGGCGCGTGCTCGGCGAGCGACGGCTCGCGCCGTTCGGCGACCGGCGGCGGCACCGATTCGCCCGCACCGCGGGGACCCGCGCGCCGCGCGGCCCAGACGCCGTGGATGACGACGCCTGCGACCACGAGCACGCCGAGGACGACGAGCCAACCGGTCAGTGACATGGCCAGCGCACCGGCTTCACGCGGCCTCGGCGAGACTCACGGCCTCGTCCATGTCGACCGCGACGATGCGCGAAACGCCCTGCTCCTGCATCGTCACACCGATCAGCTGCTTCGCCATCTCCATCGAAATCTTGTTGTGGCTGATGAACAGGAACTGCGTGCCCGCGCTCATCTCGGTAACGAGCTTGCAGTAGCGGTCGGTATTGGCATCGTCCAGCGGCGCATCGACCTCGTCGAGCAGGCAGAACGGCGCCGGGTTGAGCTGGAAGATGGCGAACACCAGCGCGATCGCGGTCAGCGCCTTCTCGCCACCGGACAGCAGGTGGATCGTGCTGGTCCTCTTGCCCGGCGGCTGCGCCATCACCTGCACGCCGGCGTCGAGAATCTCGCCGCCGGTCATCACCAGCTCGGCGTTGCCCCCGCCGAACAGGGTCGGGAACATGCGGCCAAAATGCGCGTTGACTTGCGTGAAGGTCTGGCTGAGCAGCTCGCGCGTCTCGACATCGATCTTGCGGATCGCCGCCTCGAGGGTATCGATCGCGTCGTTGAGGTCCGCGCTCTGCGAATCGAGGAACGCCTTGCGCTCGCGCGACGTGGCGAGCTCTTCGAGCGCCGCGAGGTTCACCGCGCCCAGCGCCTCGACCTCGCGGTGGATGCGGTCGATCTCACCCTGCAGGCCCTGCAGCTTCACGCCGCCCTCCTGCACGGTGCGGCCGAGCGCCTCGAGTTCGACCTGCGCCGCCGCGAGCTGCTCGAGGTACTGCGCAGCGCCGAGCTGGGCTGCCTGTTCCTCGAGCTGCAGCTTGGTGATCTTCTCGCGCAGCGGGTCGAGGCTGCGCTCGAACTCCATGCGCTGCTCATCGGCGCGCCGCAACTTGGCAGCGAGATCGTCGTATTCGCTGCGCCGTGCGGCCAACGCGTGCTCGCGTTCGAGCTTCAGCGCGAGCGCGGTCTGCAGACCCGCCCGCGCGGCCGCGTCGGTGAGCTGTTCGAGTTCGCCCTGGAGCTGTCCCGCACTGGTCTGCGCCCCGCAGATCTGCTCGTCGGCCGTCTGGGTCGAACGCTCGAGTTCGGCGCGCCGCGCGGCCAGCGCGCGGGCATGGAACTGCGCCTCCTGCGCCTGCCTTTCCAGCGCACGCAACTGCTCGCGCGCCTCGGCGAGCCGGCGCTCGGTCGCGATCACCGCGTCATCGAGTTCCGCCTGCCGCTGCTGGGTGGCTGCGAGCTGCAGATCGAGCGCCTCGAATCGTCCTTCGGCACTGGTGCGGCGGCGGGTCACTTCATCGAGCTGCGCGTCAATCTCGGCGAGTTCCTTGTCGATCTGGTCGGCCCGCGCAGTCGACGTCTCGGTCTGCTGGGCGAGCTGCAGCCGCTGTACCTGCAGCGCGTGGGCACGCGCCTGCGCTTCGCTCGCCTCGCGACGCGCCGCGGCCAACGCAAGCGAGGCCTCGGTGTAGGCGGCTTCGCTGCGTACCAATGACGAGCGCGCCTCCTCCGCGATCAGCGATTGCGCACGCTGCCGGCGCTCGAGGTTCTCGATCTCCTGCGCGCGCGCGAGCATGCCCGCCTGCTCCGTGTCCGGCGCGTAGAAGGCCACCGCGTAGGAACTCACCGCGTGGCCCTCGCGCGTCATGATCACTTCGCCTTGCGTCAGCTCGGCACGGTGGGCGAGCGCCTCGTCGAGCGAGGTGGCGGTATTGACGCCCTCGAGCCAGTCATTCAGCAGCGCGCTCAACCCGGCATCGCCCAGGCGCAACAGATCCGACAGCCGCGGCAGCGTGCGGTGCGTGTTGGCAATCGAAGCGCTCGGCGGCGTGTAGAACGCGAGTCGTGCCGGCGGCGCGTCGGTCGCGAAGGCGAGCACGTTCTCGATGCGGCCGACCTCCAGCGCGTTGATGCGCTCGCGCAGCGCCGACTCCAGCGCCGTCTCCCAACCGGGTTCGATGTGCACGCGCGTCCACAGGCCCTGCAGGCGCTCGAGGCCGTGCCGCGCGAGCCACGGTTCGATCTTGCCGCCGGTGCGGACCTTCTCCTGCAGCGCACGCAGCGCCTCGAGCCTGGCCGCGAGCTCGGCGAGCTTGCCTGATTCACGGTTGACGACCTCGTGCTGCGCGCGCCGATCCTCGTCGAGTCGCGGCGCCGACTGAGCGAGTTCGGCCAGCCGCGCCTCGGCCTGCGCCAGCGCCTGGCTCGCTGCATCGTGCCCGCGAACGAGCTCGGCCAACCCGTTCGCATCGGGTGCCGCAATGCCCCGCCGTTCGGCAGCCAGGCGCTCGCGCCGTGCGCCGAGCTGACGCAACTGATCGTCGAGATTGCGGTTCTCCGCCGCGAGCAGCTGGATCTGCTGCTGCACGCCGGCCACTGCATCACGTTGCTCGCTGCTGCGCGCCTGGGCGGCGCGCAAGGCGTCCTCGATCGCCGGCAGTCCCGCCGCCTGCTCATCGACGCACCCCGCCTGCGCACGCGCCTGCTCATCGGCCTGCGCGATCTGCTCGACCAAGGCCCCAAGCTCGCGCTGCGAGTCGTCGCGCCGCACGCGCCATTGCTCGGTCTGACTGCCAAGCTCCGCCAGCCGCTGCTCGAGCCGCGCACGCCCTTCGACGACGTAGCGAATGCGCTCCTCGAGTCGGCTGACCTCGAGCTGCGCTTGTGCGAGGTCGCCCTGCGCAGCGTGCAGGCCATCGCTGGCGGCGTAATGCGCCTGGCGCACGGTGTCGAGCTCGGCCTCGACGCGGCGCAATTCGGCCAACCGCGAGTCAAGCGTGTTGGTCGCCGCCTGCACCGCCTTGTGCACGCGCTCCTGCTCGACCGTGGCGTCGCGCTGCTTCAGGAACCAGAGCTGGTGCTGCTTGAGCGTCCCTTCGTCCTGCAAACGTCGGTACTGCTGCGCGACCTCCGCCTGCAGCTCGAGCTTGTCGAGGTTGGCGGTGAGCTCGCGCAGGATGTCCTCGACGCGCGTGAGGTTCTCGCGCGTGTCTTTGAGCCGGTTCTCGGTTTCGCGGCGGCGCTCCTTGTATTTCGACACGCCGGCGGCTTCCTCGAGGAACATGCGCAGCTCCTCGGGCCTGCTCTCGATGATCCGACTGATCGTGCCCTGGCCGATGATCGCGTAGGCGCGCGGACCGAGCCCGGTGCCGAGGAACACATCCTGCACGTCGCGGCGACGCACCGGCTGGTTGTTGATGTAGTAGCTCGAGGTGCCATCGCGCGTCAGCACGCGCTTGACGGCGATCTCCGCGTACTGGTTCCACTGGCCGCCGGCGCGCGCGCCGCTGTTGTCGAACACCAGCTCGACGCTTGCGCGGCTGGCCGGCTTGCGGTTGCCCGAGCCGTTGAAGATGACGTCCTGCATCGACTCGCCGCGCAGCTCGCTGGCCCTGCTTTCGCCGAGCACCCAGCGCACCGCGTCGATGATGTTGGACTTGCCGCAGCCGTTGGGCCCGACCACGCCGACCAGTTGCCCGGGGAGTTGGAAGTGAGTGGGTTCCGCGAAGGACTTGAAGCCCGAGAGCTTGATCGAGTGCAGGCGCATGAGAGCTCGGCGTGTACAAGCGCCAGGCGACGCCGCCGCAGCCCCGCCACCCGCGCAAGTGCTTGATTCTTTTGGAAAAAAACGCCTTCCGAAGAGGCGTCAGTGAGGCTGGATGATACCATCGCGACCCGCGCGGCCGCCGCGCGCAGGCTCGTTCGAACCGTTCCGCCATGCCCAGGACCACCCGCCCGCCTGCCACCCAGCAACGGCCGAAGCCGCCCGTTGCGCCGACTGCTCCGAGCAAGCAGCTGCACGTGTTCGCCAACCCGGCCCCGCAGCGCGACTACGTGATCCAGTTCCAGGTACCGGAATTCACCTGCCACTGCCCGTTGACAGGCCAGCCGGACTTTGCGCACTTCACGATCGAGATGGTTCCCGATCGCCTGTGCGTCGAGCTGAAGAGCCTGAAGATGTATTTCTGGAGCTACCGCAACGAGGGCGCGTTCCACGAGAAGGTGACCAACACCGTACTCGATGACATCGTCGCGGCGACGAAACCGCGGTTCATCCGCATCACCGCAAGGTGGTACGTGCGCGGTGGCATTTATACGAACGTCGTCGCCGAGTATCGCAAGCCGGGCTGGAAGCCGCAGCCGCGCGTGGATCTTCCGTCGCAGGCGGAGCAGCAAAGCATCGTGTGAGACTGCGGCGATGCCGCGAGGCATCACCCGCGGCTCTTGATCGACGAGGCGCAGGGGCTCGCACGACGTGCACAGCGCTTGCGTGCAGCAGCAGCGACTCAGACGAAAAACGCGGCCTCGGGGCCGCGTGCCAACGAAATCTTTCGGCGGTGCGTTTGATCCCTACTTCTCGCGATCGAGAATCGCCTTCGCGGCGAGCAACGCCGCCTCATAACGAGCCTTTTCGACCGCGATGGTGGCGTCGTTCCACTCATAGAAACCGCGCTTGACCTTCATCCCAAAGTGTCCTGCTTTCACGTGGTCGCTGAGGAACGGTGCCGGTTCGGCGTCGTTGCACAGGTCGGGATAGATCGTCGCTGCCGCAGCGCAGTGGACATCGAGGCCGGCGTGATCGCGCTGCAGAAGCGGACCCGCCGCAATGTAGCGGAACCCGAAGCCGTAGCGGACGGCGTTGTCGACGTCCTCGGGCGTCGCAATGCCCCGCTGAACCAGCGACAGCGCCTCACGCGACAGTGCATGCTGCATTCGATTGGCCAGGAAACCCGGGATGTCGCGATTGACGCGAACCGGCACTTTGCCCGTGCTCTTGAGGTATTCGCTGACGCGATCTGCGACCGCTTTGTCGGTGTGT
>CP070653.1:282497-341012 GCA_020354665.1 Burkholderiales bacterium | reverse complement strand
GATCCGCTTGAACTCCGGATGCGCGTCGCCTTCGATGGTCACCGCGAAAGGCGTGCCGAGCTGCACCGCCGCCGCGCCGAGCGACTGCATGCGCGCGATGTCCTCGAACGTGCGGATGCCGCCGGCAGCGATCAGCGGAATCTCCTTCTCGATGCCGGCCTTGCGCAGGAACTCGATCGACTCCGGAAGCACATGGTCGAAGTCGAAGCGAGGATCGCCGAGGTCTTCGATCCGCGCCGCGCCGAGATGGCCACCGGCCAGCCGCGGATGCTCGATCACGATCGCGTCGGGCAGGCGCTTCTTGCGCTCCCACTTCTTCACGACCAGCCCGACACCGCGCGAATCCGACAGGATCGGCACCAGCAGCGCTTGCGGATGCTCCCCGGCCAGGTCGGGCAGGTCCAGTGGCAGCCCTGCACCGACGACGACCGCGTCGACGCCCGCCTCCAGCGAGCGCCTGACGTAGGCGGCGTAATCGCTGACCGCGCGCATCACGTTCATTGCGATCAGCCCGCGCCCTTGCGCCCGCTGGCGCGCCGCCTCGACTTCGCGATCGAGCGCCTCGAGGTTGGCCGCGTCGATTGCTGCCTTCGCCTGCGCCTCCTCGCCGGCCCTCGCGGCCAGGCCCTGTGTACGCTCCATCAGGTCGGGATGGTGGCGACGCAGGTCCACCGAGCTCAGCGTGCCTACGCCGCCGAGTGCGGCGACGCTGCCGGCGAGCTTGTGCGCCGACACGCCCACGCCCATGCCGCCCTGCACGATCGGCAGCAGCGTGCGGCCGCGCAGGCACAGCGGCTTCAATCCACTGCGCTCGAACAGCGGCAACAGTTGCGGATCGATCGCCGCGTTCGTAGGTTGCGTCATGGCGCCTCGGAGCCCAGCTCGGGTCGCAAAAGCTCGGAATCTACGGGGGCCGAACCGCTCGTACCTTGATCGAGGTCACGTTCAGCTGTCTGCCCGCTTCCCAGCGTCGCTCAGGCGCAGCACAGGGCGTCGCCGTTTCATTTGGTGACATGGTGGGGCTTGCCAAACGCCCGCTTGCCCGCCGGGGGGTGGCTGACACGCCATTGCGGCGCCGACCGCGTTCAAATCGTCGCCGCCAAGAAAGACGCAGGGCGTGCCGGCAATCAACCGCGGCACGCCCGGCCTGCGCCGCCAGGGCAGCGGCGCACGCATTCAAGCGCCTACTACTTCTTCTGCTGAGCTTCGAGCTTGGTCAGCCTGGACTCCAGGTCCTTCATCGTCTTGTTGACCTTGTCGAAGTCGTACCACTGCTCGTCCTCTACCGGCGTGCCGTCCTTGGCCGAATAGACGCGCCACGACTCGTCCCAGTTCGCCGCATCCTTGAATCCCATCAGACGCAACTGAAGATACGTGAGCGTCGAGCGCGTGCCGGTCTGGCAGTACGCGACGGTGCGCTTGTTCTTGTCCAGCGAGCCGAATGCCTTCGACGCGGCGTCCGGATCGAGGTAGCCGACGGCCTCCATCTTGCCGGTCTTCGCGTTCTTCTCTTGCGCCAGCGTATCGCTGTGCGACGCGTTGAGCGTCGTGTTGGGCACGTGGCCGCCGCGCAGCGCGCGGATGTCGTCGCCGCTGTACTCCTTCGACGTGCGCGAGTCGATCAGCTGCACGCCCTTCTCCTTGCCGGTGGCGACCTGCAGGATCTCGTCCGTCGGGGCGTTGCGCGCACGCGCCAGATTGGCCTTGAACGTGGTCGCCGGCTTGATCACCGGCTTGTTGTCCAGTCGGTTGCCGGCCTTGCGCCACGCGTCGAGTCCGCCGTTGAGCAGGTGCGCCTTGTCGTGGCCCAGGTATTCCATGATCCAGAAACCCACGGTGGCGCTGGTGATGTCCTTGATGTCGCCGTAATAGAAGACAACGTGCGTGTTGTTGCCGATGCCCGCCTTGCCGAACAGACGTTCGTACTTGGAGACGTCACTGAACAGGCGCGAGGTCGCGTCGCGCAGGACCTTGCTGCACTCCTGGCCAAGGCTGATCGCGCCCGGAATGTGGCCCTCCGCGTACTCGTCGAGGTCGCGGCAGTCGACGACGACCCAGTCGGGCTTGTCGATGTTGTTCTTGACCGTGTTGGAATCCACGAGCAGGTCCGGATTCGCCCATTGCGCAGCGCCCCAGGCCGTCGGCCCGGTGAAACCCATGACCACAACCGCGACCGCCGCCGCGATCTTGATGAACCTCTGACTCTTCATCGCGATCTCCTTTATTCGCGGGAAAGTACGGGCGCCGCGGAGTTCATTGGCGATGCCGGACTGTTGCGCCGGCAGGCGTTCCGATCCCATCCCCAGGCGCCCACCAATGGGTATGCGGTCGCACTCTAGGCGGCGGCACAGGGGCGCGGAATGATGCAAATCCATCAATTCGTCGCATCGCCTCGAGCCGGGGCTCGGCGCTTCGTGTTTCGGCCTTGCTGCTCGACAATGCTTGCCGCGAACGCCGTAAACGGCCCTGCCAGGGGCCTCGCTGGGGCATCCCCGGATCGGACACCAAGACATGCCCGTCGAGCTCTCCGTGATCATCCCGAATCGCGACGGCGCCACCACCTTAGAACGCTGCCTGGCGGCGGCCTGCGTGCTCGATGGCGAGGTCGAGGTCATCGTGGTAGACGATGCGTCGAGGGACGCGTCGGTGACCCTCATCGGCCACTTCCCGTGCCGCCTCGTCCGGCTGGATCGCCACGCCGGCGCCGCCGCGGCGCGCAATGCCGGGGCGGCCGTGGCGCGCGGCGAGATGCTGTTTTTCACCGACGCCGACTGCGTGCTGGAGCCCGACACCCTGCGGCGGGTACGGCAGGCGCTGACCGACGCGGGACCCGATGCGGCGGTGGGCGGCAGCTACACCCTGGAGCCGTACGACAGGCGCTTCTTCAGCCGGTTCCAGTCGGCGTTCATCCGCTACTCGGAACTCAAGCGCCCTGCAGCCCCCGATTACATCGCCACCCATGCGCTGGCGATCTCCGCAGAGACCTTCCGCGCCAGCGGCGGGTTCGCCAGCGGCGGCCTGCCGATCCTAGAAGACGTCGAATTCAGCCACCGACTGCGCCGGCAGGGGGTGCGGCTGGTCATGGACCCGGCCATCCAGGTGCGGCACATCTTCGACTATTCGCTGCGCCGCTCGCTGGCCAACGCGCTGCGCAAGTCCCGGTATTGGGTGCGTTACTCGCTCGGCAACCGCGATCTGCTTGCCGATTCGGGTACCGCGTCGATTGAGCTGAAGTTCAACGTCGCGGCGTTTTTCCTGGGCGCGCTTGGGCTCGCGGTGGCGTCGCTGGGATACGGCGCCGCGCTCTACGGCGCGGCAGCGTTGGCCGCCGCAAATCTGTTCATCAGCCGAGGTCTGCTGAGGACCTTCCGCGAAGCGGGCGGCACACGCTTCGCGCTCGGCGCGGCGCTGTACTACGTCGCCGTCTACCCGCTGCCCGTCGGAGCCGGCACCGTCGCCGGGCTGGCGGCTCATCTTCGTCGCAGTGCGGGGCCCTGATGCATTCGCCGCTGCGACACCTGCCTTCGCTGATCTGGAAGCACCGGCCGATCCAGCTGACGTATTTCGTCACGCGCCGCTGCAACGCGCGCTGCCCCTACTGCTTCTATCTGCAGAGCGAGGCTGCGGCGTCGTGCGGTGATGAGCTGAGCGTCGAGGAACTCCGGCGCGTCGCCCGCTCGCTGGGCAGCCTGCTCTGGCTGGCCCTGTCGGGCGGCGAAATCTTCCTGCGCCGGGACTTGCCGGAGGTCTGCCAGACGTTCTACGAGGTCAATCGGCCCGCGATCATTCTGCTGCCCACCAACGGTTCGCTGCCGGATCTCATCGCCGAAAGCACAGAACGCATCGTGGCGCAGTGCCCCGAGAGCGTGGTCGCGGTCAAGCTGTCGATCGACGGCGTGGGCGAAGCGCACGACCGCCTGCGCAACACGCCGCAGAGCTTCGAGCGCACGCTGCAAACGCACGCCCGCCTTGCCCCGCTGCTGGAGCGGTACCCCAACCTGGAACTCGGCGTGAACACCGTGTTCTGCGCGGCCAACCAAGATGCGATGGAGTCCATCATCGACTTCGTCGCCAGCCTTCCCGGCGTGGGCACGCACACCGTCTCACTGGTCCGCGGCGACTTGAGGCAACCCGACTACAAGGCGGTGGACCTGGACAAGTACGCCTCAACGGCGGCGCGGTTGGCCGAACGCATGCAACGCGAGAGCAGCGCCCGATACCGCTTCCGGGGCGCGCGCCTGAAGGCGGCGCAGGACGTACTGCAGCGACAGTTGATCAGGCGTACGGTGCAGACGGGCCGGCGCCAGATCCCCTGCTACGCCGGGCGTGCGAACCTCGTACTCGGCGAGACCGGTGAGGTCTACCCGTGCGAGACGCTCACCCAGAGCTGGGGCAACGTGCGCGAGCATGGCTATGACATTCACAGCGTGCTGCGGACGAGCCCGGCGCGCCGTGGCGGCGAGGCGATCCGCGCGGCGGCCTGCCACTGCAGCCACGAGTGTTACTTCATGACCAACATCATGCTCAA
This sequence comes from Burkholderiales bacterium, assembly GCA_020354665.1. GTDB lineage: Bacteria > Pseudomonadota > Gammaproteobacteria > Burkholderiales > Burkholderiaceae_C. Next base: position 336,484 of record CP070653.1, on the reverse strand, counting down.
CCCGCGCCTGTATCCCGCGCTGGCGAGGGAATGGCTGCGATTGCCGAAGGCAGCGCTCCACCGCTGACTCATCGCCGGGCAATCAGAACCGGCCTGTGCGAACTGTTGGTGACCTCGCGGCTGACGCTCCCGAGCAGGAAGCGGTGTTGCCGGCCACCCCGGGAACCGACCACGATCAGATCGGCGTCTTGCTGCTCGGCGACCGCCAGGATCTCTTCCGCGGGGTGGCCCTCGCGGACGACGGACTCGACGTTCGATATCCCCGCATCGGCGAGCTTCTTCTCGTAGAAGGTGATGATCCCCTTTCCACGCTGATCGAGTCTTTCTTGATACGGCGTGCCCTTCAACGCTTGCCGCATCTCTTGGATGTCGGGTTCGCTCTCCAACGCCTCACCGATGATCGAGCGGCCCAGCATCTTTTCCACGTAGACCAGGACAACGGACGCGGGCTTGGCGGCAGAAAAGAGATCGATCAGGACATCTGCGGCATGCAGAGAACCTTGCGTGTCGTCGATTGCCAGAAGTATCTTTCTCATGGTCATTTCCTAGGTTGACGCCGGATCCGCTTCGCCGCGCTCGAAAGGATTTCTCGTGCCCCAGATGCCGATCAGGCTCCTGGCCCCATAGAACGCGGCCTTGCAGTCGTGCCAGGTGCGCAGCCCCAACAGGCGTCGCGCAAGGAACGACGGCCTCGAGTAGAAGCGGCGGAAGGCGAGCCGTCGCAACGCCTGGATCTGCGCGCGCGTCAGCGTGTAGGGCTCGAACGACGCGCCCTGGTAGGTGTGCTCGTCCAGCCTGGCGGAGACGCGCCCATAGTGCTGCAGGTTGTCGTGCAGCGGCGTCCCGGGAAAAGCGGTGAGTGCATGGAAGTTGGCCAGGTCGGGATCGAGCTCGATCGCGAACTCGATCGTCTGCAGGGCCTCGTCGTACGTCTCGCCCGGAATGCCGAACACGAACGGCGTGCTCACCCTGAGACCCGCCGCCTTTGCTGCCTTCACCGCCGCGCGCGTCTGCTCCAGCGTGATGCCCTTGCGCAGCGTGTTGAGGTTCTTCTGCACCCCGCTCTCGGCACCCAGCAGGACGGCCCAGCAACCGGCGGCCTTCATCGCGCGCAGCAGCGGCTCATCGACCTGGTTCACGCAGGCCGAAGCAAACCAGGTGAAGTCGAGCCGACGCGTCCGGATCTCGTGCGTCAGCGCCATCAGCCGTTCGTAATCGGCGGCCAGGCTGTCGTCGAGGAACTTGATTTCGCGGTAGCCGAGCGCAAGACACTGCTCGATCTCCCGCACCACGCTGTCCACGCTCCGAAAGCGGATGCCATGGTTTCCGGCCCTGCGTTCCCGGTCGATCTGCGAGCAGAAGATGCAGCGGCGGTTGCAGCCGCGCGAGGTGATCATCACCGCGACCGGCGCGCGCTTGTAGGTCGCCGGCGGCGGCAGGTAGCGGCCAGCGTCGCCGAGCAGGTCCCGCGCCGGGAGCGGCAACGCGTCCAGATCCTCGATCAGCGGCCGTGGCGGGTTCACGACGATGCACTTGTCCCGCCAAGACGCGACGCCAGCCACGCCGTCGAGCGACCGCCCTGTCGCGAGCCGGTCGGCCAGCTCGACCAGGGTTTGCTCGCCCTCGCCGGTCACCACGGCGTCAACGTCGCCGTTCGCGTCCAGCAGGCAATCGCGCGGCCGGGCAATCGGGTAGGGCCCGCCGACGCAGACGAACAGCCCGCGATCGTTCGCCTTGAGGTCACGCGCCGTGCGCAGCGCCTTGGGCCAGCCGAAGGTGGTGGCGTAGAGGCCGGCGAGATCAGGACGCCAGGCATGGACCTCGCGCAGGATCTCATCGTGCCCCATGAACGCGCCGTTGTAGAAGCGGACCTCATGGCCGCCCTCGCGAAGACAAGCTGCGACGTAGAGCGTGCCCAGCGGCTGCCAGTAGTTCACCTGGGCGCTGGCCGTCTTGGCCGGAAACAGCTCCTCGGGCCGCCAGGCGGGGATGACGAGCGCGCACCTCATGCCGTCAGCTGCACCGCGGGCAGCGCCTCCTCTTTGGCCTGCCGTGCGAGGATCGCGCGTGCCGCGTCGCGGCCCGCCAGCATTGCACGGTCCATGTTGAAGTAGCGGAACATGCCGTTGCGGCCCGCGGTGTGCAGGTTCGCGAAGCCGCAAAGGTAGTCGTTGATGGTGCGGCAGTGCTCGTCATAGCCGACTTCGAACAGCGGATACGCGTTCGCAATTCGCTGCACCTCATGGCCGACCGCGCGGCCCGGATCGACGATGTCGAGCCGCGCCAGATGCTCAAGCGTCTCCTGCGCGATGTCGGCGTCGCCCCGGCTCCAGAGCGCGTCACCCCGGAAGCAGAAATATTCGATGACCAGCAGGGTGTGCCCCGGCGGCGCCATGTCCGGGCTCCAATTGGTCGGCTCGTGGATGCGTCCGAAGGGCACCGACTTGTCCGGCAGGTAGATCCAGGTGTGCTGCGTCACGCGCGGGCCGCGCAGCATCACCGCCACCGTCAGCAGGTCGCGGCTGCCCAGCCGCGAAGCGGCCGCAAGAACTGCCGCCGGCGGACGAGGGCTCAGTGCCGCAACCAGCGCGGGCAGCGGAATCGTCGAGACGAACTGGGTGCCGCGCAACAGGTGGCGCTCGCCTCGTTCCAGCACCTCGACGGCCTCGACCCGTCCGTGGGCGTGATGCACCTTGTGGACCCGGCTGTCCGTTCGGATGGCGTTGCGCTCGCGGATTCGCGCGGCGAGCCCCTCGGCGATCTGCCCGATGCCCAGACGCGGGTAGAGGAAGCGCGAAGTCAATGTCGGCAGGTCGCCCTGAAGCTCCCGCGCGCGCTGCGCACCGGATCGTGTTCCTCCACGCAAGCTGCCTTGGCGCTGCGCGTCGACTTCACGCCGACCCGGCAAACGAATCGGTAGCGCGCGGGCGATCGCTTCCCCGAGCGAAAGACCCTGGATGCGCTGGGCTACCCAGGTCATGTCGATGCGCCGGCAGTCCAGGCCCCATACCTTCTCGCTGTAGTCGCGGAAGTAGATGTCGAACATCGCGCGCCCGAATTGCCGGACGACCCAATCCTCAAGGTTCACCGGTGGCCGGGCGATGGGCCATAACCGCTCGCGCGCGTAGTCGAACAGGATGCGCGCGGACGTGACAGGCCCGAAACCAAAGAAGGCATTGAGCGGCCTGAGCGGGTAGTCGAAGTAGCGCCCGCCCATCAGGATCTTGCTGGAGCGCGGGACCGCCAGGCAGTCCGGCCCGAGGATCTGTCGGACCAACGCCTCGAGCTCGGCATCGTCGGTGAGGAAGCGGTGGCCACCGAGGTCATAGCGGAAGCCGTCGCGGCCGACGGTGCGCGACAGGCCGCCGACTGCCTCGCCGGCTTCCAGCACGGTCACCGAGCGGCCGGCGCGCGTCAATTCGTCGCCCGCGGCGAGCCCGGCGAGACCCGCGCCAAGGACGACGACCGCATCGTTCGGCGCCATGCTCATGCTGGTCTGCGCCGGTTGGCCGGATTGCGCCGCACCCTCTACTTCTGAAGATCCTTGTAGTGCTGCATCAGATCCTTGTCCATGCCCGCCGGTGCCTTGCCCTCCGTCCCTGCGCCGTAGCCGGCAGCACCCGGCGCCTGGAAGAAGCCCGGTTCGACGCCGGTCTTGGCCGAGATGTTGTAGCCGAGGAGAAATGCCAGAAGGAAAGCGACCGCAATGATCAGCCCGAAGATCGCGTTTTTCACTGTCATCCCCTTTCGGCATCAGGAACAGCGTCCGGTGCCATCGGCTTACTCCTCCTTGAGGAGGTCCTTGTAGTACTTCTCCATGTCCTTATCGACGCCGGACTTCAGCCCGGCGGCCTCGTCCGGGGCCCCGCCGATCATGCCCGTCTCGAGCATCGGCGGCAGGCTGTAGCCCATCATGAAGCCCATGAAGATCGCCACGACCAGGATGACGATCGGTAGTCCGCTGTTCATAGCACTCACCTCACTCTGATCTGCATCTGCCCTGCGGGCAGGCTCAGGCCTTCTGGATATCCCAAACGAAGTTGCCGCTCTGCTCGGAGCGCGCAACGATCTCGTCGCCGGTGTTTTCGCACATCGTCGCAATCGACTCGCCCGAGGACGGGTTGTCGAAGACGACGTGCAGGTGCTCACCCGACGCGATCTTGGACAGCGCCTTCTTGGTGTAGATCTGCGGGTGCGGGCACACGTAGCCTTTCACGTCCAGCACGTAGACACCGTCGGCCTGCTTCTCGAACTTCATTGCCGTCTCCTTCGCAAAGCGTGGTTGAAGTTGGACCGTCAAAGCTCACAAGCTGCAAATTCCTTCGCCATGCGCCGCTCGGTCCACCAGTTGAAGAACTTCACGCCGATGTAGGCGCCACCGATCATGCCCAAGCCAAACAGCCAGCCGGAGGTGTCGCCCTGCGACACGCGCACGAAGAACGCGCCGACGTTGCAGCCGAGCCCGAGCCGCGACCCAATGCCCATCAGCGCGCCGCCGATGATCGCCCACATGGTCAGCTCCAGCGTCGGCCTCTTGAACTTGAACTCGTTGTGCAGCAGCGCCATCACCGCCGCGCCACCGATCAGCGCGAGCGACATCCAGTCCGCCGGGTTGATCGCCGGGTTGGGAATGCCGTTGACGAAGCCGAAGTAGATGTTGTCCATGTTCTGGGCGCCCATCTTGCTGAACACCCAGCCGACCCACTGGGCTTCCTGGGTCGTGACGTACCAGTAGCCCGGGTCGAACACCGTGCCGTTGACCGAGAGACCGTAATCGAACCCCATGCGCTCGAGCAGCGTGCCCGCGTTCTGCACGCCGAACTTCACCCGCAGACCCTGGGTGACCAGCATTTGCAGGCCGCAGAAGATGCCCAGGATCAGGCCGGCGATCGCGGTGCGCTTGGAGGCCACGATCATGGCCCAGTAACCGGCCAGGTCGTCGCGCCATGAGGTGGTGCTCCCAGTTTCCTTGGCACGCTTCTTCATGAACGCCCGCCGCGACCAGATCGCGTAGACCACCATCAACAGCACCGCGGCCGGGACGATCACGCCGACGAGCACGTTGCCGATGAAGGCGCCGGCCATGCTCTTGTCGCTCATGCCCATCATCGACGCGAAGGTCACCACCGGCTGGTCCCAGACATGGCCGGCCAGGTATTGGTCCGACCAGCCGTCGCCGGCACTGATCACGTCGGGCAGACCTTTGGAAATGGCCGACTCGTGCCACGACTGCGGAACCAGCTTGTTGGTCCAGCCTGCCACGTCGGCGAACCACGCCTGGGTCACGCTGATCGACAGGATCACGACCAGAGCCACGCCGTTGCCCTCTCCCGCCTTGTACAGCGAGCCCGATGCGCAGCCGCCCGCGAACACCATGCCGACGCCGAAGATCAGCCCGGCCACGGCGGCGTGGGCGCCCGTCGGTGCAGAGTGAAACGTGCTCAAACCCGTCGCGGTGACGAAGGCACTGACCAGCGCGAACAGCACGGTGGCCACCATGACGCCGACAACCATGCGCGGCACGCCCACCGCGAACAGGTCGCGGAACGCCGACGAGAAGCAGAAGCGCCCGTACTGCAGGCACATGCCGTAGATGAACCCGAACCACAGGTACACCGACAGGTAGATGTAGTACTCGTTGTACGAATAGGTGCCGATGCTGACCATCGCCAGGAAGGCCACGATCGCGTAGGCCCAGAGCCGCTTCTTCCTCAGGTCGCTTTCCATGACGATCACCTTTGCAGTTCGAGGATCGACCTCATTGCCGTGTCGGTCGGGCGACGGGTGCAAACACTTCCACGACGGGGCCGTAGCGGAACACTCGATCCTCGAGGTCGAACCGGCGCGCGAGGCGGAAACCGTTCAGCCGCTCGGCCAGGCGTGGCGAGCCGGCATGGGAAGTGCCGTCGGATATCAGCGCGATCCACCGGTTTCCCTCTCCTTGGCGAGACGCGTAGCGGTCGGCCAGGGGTAGTTCCCACGTGAAACGCAGCGGCGAGATCGCGACCGCCGCGGCAGGATGTGGTGATGCAGGGGATGCCTCGCGCGCGTAGACGAGCCGCTTGTCGGTGGCCAGGTCCAGCAGGGCAAGACCCACCTCGGGGTTGATCGCAACGCGCCGTTCGGGCAACACGATCACCTCGACGGTGTCGGCCGACGTGCCGTTGAGGTAGCGGCCCGCCTGTTCGAGATTGGCTGCGCCCGTGCCGCGCAGAAACGGCGCATAGCCGGCGACAGCCACGATGACCGAGGCGCCCGCGGCACACAGCACGATATAGGCAGACAGGCGGACATCGCCGATCCGGCGAACGGCATAACCTGCCATCAGCGTGAGCATCGGGAAGGCGACGAGCGCGTAGCGGCTGCGCTGGATGTCGAGCAGGAAGATCAGCGCCACCATCCAGGCGACGATCAGGTAGCGGGCGTCGCGCACTGCCACCGCGCAGATCACCGAGGCCGCCGCCGCCAGCGTCACGAAGGGGTGGACCTGGAACAGGAAGGTCGAGGCGTGGCTCTCGCGCCAGCGATCCAGTGCCGGCAGTTGGTACTCGGTCAGGAGGCCGATCTGCGACGCAATCACGTCGGCCTTCCAGAGCAGGAGCGGCGCGACGAGCAGGGCCGCTCCCGTCCCCAGGGCTGCCGCCCGCGCGCCCCAGCCCGGCTGCCGATGAACCAGGAACACCACCGGCAGCACGCTGAGCATCAACCATGCGGAATACTTCGACAGCAGCGCCGCAGCGATCAGCGGCGCGGCCACAAGCAGCCACCGTCCTCCCGTGCGAGAAGCCTTGATGGCAGCATAGACGGCCAGCGCAACGATGAACATCGTGGGCACGTCGACCAGCATCAATGGCACCTGGCTGAGCAGGAACGGCATCCCCAGCAGCAGCGCACCGCCGTAAAGACCGACGCGCTCGTCCCACAGCTCCCGTCCGATCCAGCAAGTGACCAGCACGGCGCCGACGAAGCACAGCGTGGTGAAACACTGGACTGCCAGGACGGACTCGCCGAAGACCCGGAACAGCAGGCCGTAGGTCAAGGGGATGAGCGGCAGGTCCGTCCATGCGGGCACCGCGTGTCCCCATTCGCGCAGGAACGCGACGACGCCATGTGCCTCCAGGTACTTCGCCTGGGCGAAGTAGCGGGCGGTGTCGACGATGACCTGTGGCTCGGTCCACATCAGCATCGACACGCCCAGCGCCGCCAGGCCAAGCAGCGTTGGAGCCCAACGCCGCTGCACGCGCAGGCCGGCGAGCGGCCAGGCTGCGACGACGGCCAATAGCAGCAGCGGACCCAGCGCCATGCCGCGTCGATCCGCGAAGACCCACAGCCAACTGGTCAGGCGGTTGTCGTCGTGGGCACGCAATGCCAGCAGGCCGTAGAACGCACACAGGGCAAGCATGCCAATGACGAGCGCGACGGCGGCACGGTCGCCGTCAGCCAGCGCTCCGAACGACGCACTCCGGCGGGCAGCGCCGCCCGCGCAGAACTCCGCACGCCCGCCTGCAATGCAAGAGCCCGCAACAAGCTCCGCGCGGCGTTGTATCGACGGGTCGTGGCAGACGGTTGTCATGCTGTTGGGTTTGCTCGGTTACCAGGTGACAACCTGGTCGCACTGGGCAATCTTGTCGACCAGCGCGTCGTAGGACACGCTACCGGCCGACAGGTCGACCACCTCGAGCTCATGCTCCTTGCGCTGCTCGTTGATGATCGGTTCGGCATCTGCACTCGGTCCGTCGACGAGGATGTGCAGGATCTTCATTTCACGGTTCCCCCTTGCAGCCGACGAAGACAGCTGCGACCGGGCCGGCTCGACTCGTTCTCCGCTCTCGCCAACGCCTGTGCATCCGATTCATCTCCTGATTGGCCTGCCTCTGGCGCCCCGGCTTGTTCCCTGCCCCCTGCGTTGGACTTCCACGCACCGGGTGTCAAAGGACGATCACCCGGTCCGACCGGTTGCTCATCAACGCGTTCTGAAACTGGCTTCCGGCCACGATTTCCTTGGACAACTCCTTCGTCTGCACGCCGTGCTCCTCGGCGCTGTGCTTGCACAAGCTCATCGTCACGTTCTCCAGCGTGCACAACTCGATGAAGGCGAGTTCGCCCAGCAGCCGAACCCCCTCGTCCATCACGAACAGGCTCACCGGGTGCCCCTTCGCGCTCGCCGCCCGCGCGATCCCCACGACATGCTCCAGATGCCTGGCGCTGGTCACCACGATTCCCAATTTCACGGCGCTCCTCCTGGGATGCGGCGCCGGCCGCGGCAATGCGAGTCGTCGATCTGCGCAGACACGCCGTCGGCCAGCTCCACCGTGCTGTTCGACTGCAGCCGCAGCGCGCACCCTGCGCGCCATCGGACCGATGGCGCGATCGGGCGGGTGTCGATCGGCCAGCGCCGCCGATCGAAGACGTCATCGGAGGCGATGACGCTCTCCCGCATCACGCACCGACCGAATCACGCGACCCCCTGCCGAACGAGGTTCTCGGTCCGCGCCAGGTCGTGCATTCGCGCAACCCCAGCGACACGCGGCGCCCGTACGCGGGAATCTGCTCCGATGTCCAAACCATGCTGTGTGCGCGCGGCCAAGCTGTTCCCTCCCCCTGCTCCTGGAGTTGGTAGAAATAAACGAGAGGGGTGGGACCAGGAATGATGCGTTTGCATCATTCCTCGCGGACTTCGAGGGGAATCCCGAGTCGCCGGTCCGGTTCGTCCGTCGTTCGCCGCGTGACCGCGTCGTGAGTGACGGAAGACTGCTCAGCGCCGAGCCAAGCGATCGCTGAGTGTCGCCGGCCGTCAATACGCGAGGACGTGGTCGTAACTCGGCAGCCGGCGGGCGATGTCCTCGGTCGCAACGAATTCGGCCTCGGTTTCGTCGGCAACGTTCGAGTACAGCTTCACCTCGAGATCCCTGAGAGTCTCCAGATCGAACGCGACTTTTTCGGTGACGGCCAGCTTCCGGTTCAGCACGTAGACATTGACCGTGTCGTCTTTCAGCGTCAGGCCTATGGCCATGCGCAGCGCTTCACCCTGCCGGTCCCGGACAACGACTGCAATTTTCTTGGCCATGACTCACTCCACCGGAAATCTGCAACGGGTCCAGCTGCGCCTCAGTCGGCCCGCCCCAGCCGCCTATGCCACCAAGCTGTGGCGGTAGGCGTACGCCACCGCCTCGGTCTGGCTGTGCACGCCCAGCTTGCCCTGGATGTGCTGGACGTGATTGCGCACGGTGGTCAGGCTGATGCTCAGGCGCTTGCCGATGGTCGTGCTGGACAGGCCTTCGGCCAGCAACTGCAGGACTTCCCGCTCGCGTGGGCTCAGCCGAGAGCGGCGCGGCGACATCTCGCTCGTGACGGCGCTGCTTGCCGCAGAGTGCGGTGATCGCTCGGGGCGCAGCGCAGCGTCGATTGCGTTCAGGGTGCCCGGTGCGGGCCCCAGGTGCAGCAGATGCATCGCCACCCAGCCCTTCTTGCAGTCCGACGGCACCAGGCAGATGTTGACGTTCAGTGGAAGCTGCCGGCCGGCCCCGCCGCAGCTCTGCAGGGGGACGCTCTTCGGGCCATCGCCTCCCTTCGCAAGATTCGCAACGCTGCAACCTTCCTTACAGAACGGCACGCCATTGACTGGACTGACGCCGCGGATGACGTCACAGCACGGCCGGCCCAAGACCCAGTCCGATGAGCGATCGAACAGCTCTTCGCAGCCTGGATCCCAGTAAATGATCCGCTGTTGCCCATCGACGGCAAAGGCTGCGTCGACGGCGCGGTAGAAGAGATCCCCGACTGTCGGCATCGGCGGCCTCCATGGTCGCTGCGCGATGGCGGCACTGTATGCCCGCGACCTTGAACGAGGGGTTCGCGCTTTCCCGCATGATCGCCTGTGCTCGCGTCGCCTCGTCGCCGCAGGAAGCCACCAGCCGGATGCCAACCGCGGTTATTGGCGCTTCAGCTGTCGCGATCGCGAAAGACGATCTACCGTGGCGCCGGCCATTGTGTGCGCCGCAACAAGTGCAGCAGGCGTTGTCCTCCAGACGTGCGGTGCACGCAGCGCGCCCGCGGGTACGCCGCGGCATGAGCGGGGCCAGCCAATGCACGCACTGCGCGGCGACCACTTTGCGCGTCGCACCATCGCCGCACGCCACGCGGGGTCGGCGGCTACATCAGGTGGCCGATGATCGGGTGGCTTACCCACGTCACCGTCACACGCCGCGACCTCAGGTCGAGGCTCGGCAGCGTCACGACGCTCCACGTCCGAACTCGAGCCAGTAGATCGCGAACCCCAGCGCAATGAGCGCCACGTCGGCCACCGTGATGACCAGAATGAGGAACATGATGCGCCGCGCGGACGGCTTCATCGGCAGCCAGACCCGGCGCTGGAACCAGCGGACGATCGGAAGCCAGCGCCAGCGGCACTCGCGCTCGATGAACGTCTTCACGCCAACTCCCCAGGCGTGCAGACTGCGATCGGCGTCCTCAGCCGAGACCGACGCGCCGTCGGCCGCGCGGCGGTACTCGTCGGTGATCGTCAGCCGGCTGCCCGACCCGGCGGGCACGACTTCGAAGCGGGTGTGTTGCTTGGGCCCCGAGACGAAGTCGATGCGCCACGCGCGCTCCGATTCAGCGACGACGCCTCCCTCGAGCACCTGGCGCTGTCCATTGCTGTGATTCAGGACGGCCGCACGAAACCGATCGGGCCCCACCTGCTCCCACGAATCAAATTCGAGAAACGGGTTGATGCGGTAGAGCGACTCGACCTGCCGACAGAACGTGGCCAGTTCGTCGGGCGGCAGCGGTGTCTCGAGCACCGCCCAGGCGGCGTTGCGCTCGTCACCCGAGGCCTGACTCACCGGGGATACGGCGCGACGAGCAATGGGACGGCCAGCCCCCGCACGAGCGTGTCCAGGTGCATCCGCGACCGCAACCCATGGGCGCCGGGCGGTCGCGGCGAGCCGATCACGACGAGGTCGGGCCGCAGCTCCGCGGCACAGGCGAGCAGGCACTCGGCGGGCTTTCCGAGCACCACCCGATGGGCGTAGGTGAGCCGGTGCTGCCGCGCCATCGCGCGCACGCGCGCTACCTCCTCGTCGATCTCGCGCTGCAGCTGCGACTCGACGTGGCGGGCGTAGATGTCCCGGGTGCGCGCGTTGTTGAGCCAGTCGTCGCCCATCATGCCCTTCCAGAAATCGGGCACCACGACGAGCTGAAACAGCCGCCCATTGCTCGCCGCGGACGCGAGCGCAAGGTGGTCCGCGGCGCGCGCACCGGGCGTGCCGTGACTCGCGAGCAGGATGTTCGAATAGTCAGCCATTGAGCCGGCAGCCGCCGGAAGACGCACACCGGCCCGGATCGGACGCGCGCCAAACAGGCCGCAGTCGCCCGGTGGGCGGCACGGCCTGCCGGCTCGCTAGTTCACACGAACAGATAGACGAGCAGCGCGATCAGCAGCGCGATCAGCAGCGCCACGAAGTCTTCGTGGCGGTCGCTGGGGAAAACCGTGAGCGCCGAACCGCGGTCGAATTTGTCTTCAGTCATGTCGATCTCCCGGGTTCAGATAGTTTCAGCGACGAGCAGCCACACGACGATCAGCGAGCCGACCGCCTTGATGACGCCCACGACGCTGCCGACCACGAGCGGCTGCCCGCCGGCCTGCCGGATCGATGCCATCGTGATCTGCATGCCCAGGCCCACCAGGCCGAAAGTGAAGAACCACGCGATCAGGTTGCGGAACATGGAGATCTTCGGCGCGGTGTGCCGCACCGCGCGGTGCGCCTTGGTGAGCACGTCGTTCGCCTCCTTGCCCATGATCTTGGCGTTGACCACGCCGCGCAGCGTGTCGTCGTCATTGATCGACATCACTTTGCGATTCTCGATCAGCCGCTGCAGCGCGGCCTTCTGGTCCTCGCGCTGGACCTTGTCGGCTTCAGCCTTCAGCGCGTCGAGATCCTTGTCGCCGAGCAGCTTGCTGACGGTCTTGCCCTCCCTGTTCACCGTCGTCATCACCTTCTCGCTGTTGTCGAAGTAGGCGCCCTGGTAGTGTTGCGCGGGCGCAAAGATGCCTGTCGACGACAGCGCGAACATCAGGATGAAGCCGAGCACAAAGACCGGGAACTTGCCCACCACCACCTGCACGAGATCGACCTGCTGGGCACCGACCTCGCGGCGCACGTACCACACCGCCAGCCAGAGCACGATGATCGGCAGGAACAGCACGCGTGTGATGTTGAAGATCTCCGCGACCTTCAGCGTCTCGATGCCGTTTGGCTGGAATGCCAGCGCCGCGCCGGCCACCTGCGCCGAATTCAGGATGCCCGTGCCCGCCCAGGCGCCGAACTGGATGTAGCCCAGGCCGAGCAACTTGCCGACGATCGGAAAGATGAACATGCACAGCACGCCGAACAGAAGGATCGTCCCGATCGTGTAGGCGATCTCGATCGACTTCGCCTTCACCACCGGCGCCGTCGCGACCGCCGCGGATACGCCGCACACGCCCACGCCCGCCGACAGCACGCCGGTCATCGAGTTGGGCATGTTGCGGCGCGCGCCGTACCACAGCACCAAGCCGACCGAACCGAGCACGAACACGCCGATCAGCACCACCGACAGGCGGCCGAGCTGCGCCAGCTCGGCGAGGCTGTACAGCGCGCCGAGCAGAATGACGCCGGTCTTCAGGCCCAGGCGCGACAGCCGCACGCCGTTCTCGGCCCAGCCCGGGATCTTGAACACGTTGACGATCACGATCCCGGCGATGATCCCCATCACGACGTAGTTCAGGTTCAGGATGCTGGCGAAGTTCCAGCCGAGGGTGGGCGCTGCCGCTCGGCCCCAGCGCCCCATCAACGGGTCGAGGCCCCACTTCACGACGAACGCGACAAGCATGATGAACACCACGCCGCCGACCATCGACAGCAGGTAATCGGTATTGCCCTCCTCCTTCGGCGGTGCCAGCAGCTGCCACAACCCCGTGACGATCGCGATGATGCCGAACGTGTAGCCGAGGGTGCGCATCTCGCCGGCGTAGCGGTCGGTGCCGAGGAACTTCATGAGGTCGCCGAGCGCGCCGGATTGCACCAGATAGGCGTAAAGCACCATCAGGATGCCGATGACCAGCGGCCAGATTGACTTGCGTGTGTAGACCATGCGGACTCCTCCAGTCTTTGCAAATGAAAGCCCCGACGACCTGGCCCGCGACGCGGACAGAACCCACGCTTGCGTCGGCGCAAAAGCACCGCCGAAACACCCGCACACGTGCGCCCGACTTGTCTTTGCCCCAGGCAGTGCACGTTGACATGCGTCAAGGTGCCTACGACCATCGGCGACACCAGAGTCTTGATGATGCGCGGCACAACTTCTATCAAAAGGTCCGCGCTGTTGACATCAAGGTAAACGCTGATCAACTCCTCGGCGCCGTCGTGGCAACGCGTCTACGCTGCTGAAGCGGTCAAGCACCGTGATGTGGATGAATCAGACGCTGCCGGCAGTCGCGACGGCGTCGAGCGGCCGATTGCCGGCGCTAGGACCCGAGCTGCAACAACGCGATGCGCCTATTCAGGCCCCGCCCTGACCGGCTGCAAGGCATTGCAGTCGCCGGCGCGGTCCAACGCAGTTGTGCCAATGCGTGTATCATTCGCGCTGCAGGCACGCACTACTTAGACCGTCTCTTCGCAGGTCTTCACTGCTTCCTGTCGGCTACACGTCGACAGGTTTTGGTCGAATCCCCCGTTTTCGGTTCTTCTGGCGGCTGCCGCACTGCGCCGGCATGTGCTCGCGCAGCTTCCATCCATCCATCAAAGGAATCGATATGACGACTCAAACCGGAACCGTGAAGTGGTTCAACGAGGGCAAGGGCTTCGGCTTCATCACGCCTGACGGCGGCGGCAAGGACCTGTTCGCCCACTTCAGCGCGATCCAAGGCGGGGGCTTCAAGACCCTCACCGAGAACCAGCGCGTACAGTTCGAGGTCACGCAAGGCCAGAAGGGCCCGCAAGCCTCGAACATCCGGCCTGCCTGAGACAGGCACCGGGCGCTGGGGCCGGCCACCGGCCCCAGCCAGCAAAACGGCCATCCGAGCGGATGGCCGTTTGCTTTTCAGCGGCGGAGGTGACGAACTGCCGCCGCCCACTGCCCCTTGAGCGCGCAGCGCGGTGCTAACCGCACTGGCCGACGTAGCCGCAGGCCGTGCAGAAGTCGCAGCCGTCCTTGTGGATCATCGTCGCGTTGCCGCATTCGGGACACCGCTTGCCGGGCATCGTCGCGGCGACCCCGCCCTGCCGCCGTGGCGCGGGCGACTCGAGCACGCCCATCTCGCGCAGCGGGAACCCCTCCTCGTCGAGGATGCCGAGCATCGCGTAGCGATGGATCACCAGTCGGGCCACATAGGCGACCGTGCTCGGCCACGTCTGTTGCCGGCGCTCGCCGGGAAACGGCGCCATGAAATGGCCGAGCGGCTCGCCGACGTTGAGCAGCTTGCGCAGCTTCATGCCGATCCACGCCGGATCGATCACGCGCATGTCAAGTGACAGCAGGCGTGCCAGGCCATCGAGCGCGCGCGGATAGTTGCCCGAAAAGCCGATCGCGCACGGCCGCGTCACCGGCGCGCCTTCGGCCGGCGCCTGCAGCGTAACCTCCTTGAGCGTCAGCGTGAACGATTCGCCGGCAGCCGCGTTCTCGACGTCGACCGCCCATGCGAGCGTTCCGGAGGCGCCGGTGCGCGGTTCATCGCGGCTGAACATCGCATCGAGCACCGGTGTCGGACCGCCCTCCATCAGCGCGCCGAGTTGCTCGCAGCGCCAGCGGATCACCGCGGCGGTGGCAGCGACGACGCCCGGGAACAGGCGCCGCTCGCCGTGCGGCGGGAACGGCATCTCGAACGCGCGCTCCTCGGCGACGGTGGCCAGCGCGTTGAGCTTGAGCTTGAGCCACGAGGAATCGTTGGCGCGCATGTCCATCGACAGCGTCTTGGCCAGCGCGGCCAGGCCGCGCGGCTGCTCGGCGCCGTTGACCCACACCTCGAACGGCCGGTTGCGCGACGGCACCTGCCCGCTCGCCGCGGGTTCCTCGGGTAGTTCGCCGACAAACAGCGCGAACTCCCCGTGCGGATGCTGGATCATGTACGTCCACGCCGGGTTGCCAGCCGGAAACTCGGGTCGCCCCGGCCAACGCAGGCTCGCTAGAACAGGTTTCGGCGTGCGGTCGAGCGACAGCCGCCGGTTGGCGTCGTCGGCGCGCAGCGGCTCAGGCGCGGTCGCTGGCCCGGTGGACAACACCGAGCCGAGCACTGCGTTCGGCCGGTAGGTCGCGAGCCCCTTCAAGCCGCTGTCCCACGCCTGCCGGTACAGGTCCTTGAAGTCGTCGTACGGATAATCGGCCGGCACGTTGACGGTCTTGCTGACCGAGGTGTCGATGTAGGGCGCCACCGCGGCGACCATCGCCTCGTGCGACTGCGCGCTCATCTCGAGCGCAGTGACGAAGGCGTCGGGCAGCGGCACGTCCTCACCGGCCGCCGCACCCTGCAAGTGGCGGTACAGCCGCCACGCATGGTCCTCGACCGCATACTCCTTGAACGTGCCGTCGGGCTCGCGCTTCTTGCGCGTGTACGTCCAGCTGAACGCGGGCTCGATGCCGTTGCTCGCGTTGTCGGCGAACGCCAGGCTGATCGTGCCGGTCGGCGCGATCGACAACAGGTGCGAGTTGCGAATGCCGTGCGCGCGAATACGCTCCTTGAGCGCTTGCGGCAAGCGCGACGCGAAACGCCCTCCGGTGAGGTACAGGTCGGCGTTGAACAGCGGGAACGCACCACGCTCGACCGCAAGGTCGACCGAGGCGGCATAGGCAGCATCGCGCATTACCTCGGCGATGCGCGTCGCCATCGCCCGCGCGGGGCCGGTGTCGTAGCGCAGGCCGAGCATCACGAGCGCATCGCCCAGCCCGGTGAATCCGAGCCCGATGCGGCGCTTGTTGCTCGCCTCTTCCCGCTGCTGCGGCAGCGGCCAGACGGTGACGTCGAGCACGTTGTCGAGCATCCGCACCGCCACTGTCGCGACTTCGGCGAACGCGGTCTCATCGAAGCGTGCATGCGGCTCGAACGGATCGACGATGAAGCGTGTCAGGTCGATGCTGCCCAGGCAGCAGCAGCCGTACGCGGGCAACGGCTGCTCGCCGCACGGGTTGGTCGCCGCGATCGACTCGCAGTAGCCGAGGTTGTTGTCCTCGTTGATGCGGTCAAGGAACAGCACGCCCGGCTCGGCATGGTCGTAGGTGCTGCGCATGATCTGGTCCCACATCTCGCGCGCCCGGACCTTGCGATAGACCCAAACGCCGTCGTCGCGCTGGTACGCGCCGGCCGCTTTCTGCTTCGGGCCGGGTTCGGCGCGGTGGAGCAGTTCGACTTCGCCGTCGTTTTCCACCGCGTGCATGAACGCGTCGGTGACACCGACCGAGATGTTGAAGTTGCGCAGGTCGCCGCTGTCCTTTGCGTGGACGAACTCCTCGACGTCCGGATGGTCGCAGCGCAGCACGCCCATCTGCGCGCCGCGCCTCGCGCCGGCGCTTTCGACCGTCTCGCAGCTACGGTCGAACACGCGCATGTAGCTCACCGGCCCGCTCGCACTGCTTTGCGTCGAGCCGACCCAGGCGCCGCGCGGCCGGATGCGCGAGAAGTCGTAGCCCACGCCGCCACCGCGGCGCATCGTCTCGGCCGCTTCGGTGAGCGCGGTGTAGATGCCGGGGTGACCATCCTCGACCTGCGAAATCGAGTCGCCCACCGGCTGCACGAAGCAGTTGATCAGCGTTGCGGTCAGCTCGGTGCCGGCCGCCGAATTGATGCGCCCGGCCGGAACGAAGCCGCGGCGTTGCGCGTCGAGGAAACGCGCCTCCCAGTGCGCCCGCTGCTCCGGTTCCTCGATCGCGGCCAGCGCATGCGCGACACGCGCGCGGACGTCGTCGGCCGTCCGTTCGTCGCCCTTGGCGTACTTCTCGCGCAGCACCTCGGTGCTGATCGCCTGTGCCGGGAGCGCCGCCGCCGCAGCGGCACGCGCGTCCTGGGCGCGAAGGGTCTCGTTCATGCAATCTCCTGGGTCATTCGTATGGGTGCGGCATGTTCAGCGAGCACGCCGGCAGCGGTCTTGACCGGCATCACGTTCGCTCGCTTGTGCGGGGCCGTGATCCGGCCAATGAGCGGGTCGCGCTCTGCCGTTGCCACTGGGCGACCGTCCGTGGCCGCGGTGTGCAGCCCATCGCGCCGTCGAAAAGTTGCATCGTTCCGGCGCAGGGCATGCCGGCAGTATCTGACAGCTCGCCCCCTGTGAAGAACATCACTTACATGTTGGCACGAACTGCCAAATAAGTCTCACAAAGCCTGCACCGCCTGCAATGCCCGCGGCCCACAAGGTTACAGCGGCAAGAGCGCCGATACATTTGGGCATATTGCACATTTGTTGACTATCGTGGCTCCACTGCGGCCGCACCCCAATGCGCCGCAGCGTCGGCGACCCGCTTCGACTTCTGATCCGAGCGGGCACGTTGCCCTCGACACGAACCGACCTTGCTGGAGGCCGCATGAACAACCGAACGCCCCTGATCTCCCTTCGCCTGACCGCCTGCGCTCTCGCCGTATCCGTGCTGTTCGGATGCGGGGGCAGCGACACCGCGGACACGACGCCGACCGCCGTGCAGAGCGAATCGGTGCAGATGGTTCAGACACCGACCGCAGTGACGGTCAGCGCGCCGAACGACGCGTCGGCTTCGCCGCTCGCCGCACCGGACAAGTGGGCTGCGATGCAGTACGCGTTCAGTGCGACGACAGCCGCCGGTCAGTCCTACACCGGAACGCTGCTGCTGAGGAGCGAGACCGAGGACGGCCGCACCGAATGGGAGGGCCGCCTCACCCTCGGGGCGCCTGCTGCGCCGACAACCGCCTCGCCGCAGATGCCGGCGGTGCAGACGGACTTGAGGAGCCAACTCGCCGCGCTGCGCAGTGCCTTGGTCTCGGATATCGATGCACTACGGCAGAAGCTCAAGGCCGATCTGCAGGCTGCCAGCGACTCCGCGCAGAAGACACAAGCCAAACTTGATTTCACCGACGCGTTCAAGGCCCTCACCACCCAGTATCAGGACGATGTCGCCGCGCTGACCGCAAGCTATCGCGACCAGCTCGCATCGACCGGTGCGACGAGTGGAACCATTGCCGGCAGATACTCCGGGCGCAGCGACGATGCGCGCCGCGGCTACGAGGTCGAAGGTTCGATCGCCGCCGACGGGACCATCAGCCTGACGATCAAGCTCGGCGAAGACAGGGTGCTCAAGCTCAGCGGCACCGAGTTCAACGGGGCGCTCAGTGGCACGTTCACCGGGCCCGCCAATAGTGATTCGGGGACCTGGTCCGCCACGGCGGGCGCCACGTCCGCACCGGCACCTGCACCCGCGCCTGCACCGGCACCTGCACCGGCGCCGGCACCTGCACCCGCGCCGGCACCTGCTCCTGCGCCGGCACCTGCTCCTGCGCCGGCACCTGCGCCCGCACCAGCCCCTGCGCCCGCACCAGCCCCTGCGCCCGCACCAGCCCCTGCGCCAGCTCCAGCACCGCTCGGGTCGTATGACGCGGGCCTGTCAAAGTACCTCGCTGATTGCTCCGGTTGCCATGCCGCGGGCAGCGTCGACACCACCGGATTTGCCGGCGACCTTGCGGGCAAGCAGGACAAGCTGGTCAGCAACCTCGGCAGCATCAGCGGCGCAATGAACGGAATCTCGCTGACAAGCCAGCAGATTCTCGATCTCGCGGCGTTCCTCGGCACGGTGAAGTAGCGATGCGGCCGGCGTGGGCAGCGGCCCGCGGCCGCACGCGTGTCACCCCCGCCGGCCGTCGACGCGGGGCCGGCCGTACCAGCCGATGTAGCGGCGCGCCCAGACGACCACGACGAGCGCCCAGCCGATCGCCGCGACGGCAATCGGCAGCGGCGCTTCGCCGATGCCTGCCGCAGCGCCCGCGCCGATCGCCACGCGCAGCACCACCACGCCCTGCAGACCGAGGAACAGGCGCCAGACGAAGTCGTCGGCGGCGAGCGGCCGCCCGCTGTGGCCTGCGCTGACCCGCGTGACCATTGCCAACAGCGTCGAGCCGAGGTAACCCATCGTGTAGGCATGCAGCGGCGCCAGACCGAGCGAACGCTCGCCGCCGCTGGCGAGCAGCAACGCGTGGGAAATGGCCGACAGCGCGAGTGCGAGCCCGAGCCAGACGAAACCCACGTGCAGCATCGCAAGCAGCCGCACCTTCAGGCTCTGCACGAGCCCCCATCGCACTGCAAGCACGAGCAGCAGGAGCGCCGCCGGCGCTTCGACGGCCACCTGGGCCGCACGCAGCGCAAACGGCAGCGGCCACCACAGCGTCTCGACGATCGCGACAGCCGCCTCGATCCCGAGCACCGCGACGAACACGACGAGCAGCCACAGCGGCCGCCATGCGTCGAGCGCGGGCAACGCCGCTGCAGTGAAGAAAGGGATCATGCGGTGCGAGACGGTGACGAAGACGACACCGATGAAGCCCCACAGCGCTGCAAGCACCGCCGCGCGCACCACGTCGTACCTCTCGACCGCCACGCCGCTCGCCGCGAGCGCGAGCGCCACGACACCGACGATGCCGGCGGCCAGCACGGTGCCCGCGTGAACGCGGTCGCTCACCGGGCTGGCGAATACCAAGCGCGCAAACCGCAATATGGCCAGCGTCCAGCCGAGCGCTGCGGCCCCAAGCGCTGCCGAACCCAGGGCGGCGGCAAGCGGCTTAGAAGCCACATGCGTGGCGACGAGAAACACGCCCCACCCCGCCAGTTGCAACGCCAGCGGCACGGCGAGGCGGCGCGCCTCGACGTCGGGCAGCGCGAGCCATTTCGGCCCCGCAGTGAACAGAAAGCCGATGAAGAACATCGGCATGAAGCCCAGCCCCATCAACAGCCCGTGTGCGATTGCCGGCGGCAGGCTCCAGGGCCACCCAACACCCAGCGCGTGGCCGACCATCGCGACGGCCCACCATGCACCAGTCAACGCGAACAGCAGCGCCGCGGCGGCGAACGCGAGGCGATGCGGCGCGCTGAACAGCCGGTTGAAGCGCCACGGCGCGGGCCGGCTCGCCGGCCCGGGCGGCGGACTCCGCGATTCGGGCAACGGGTGGATCGGCAGCGTCTTGTTCATGACAAGAGTCCGTTGACCATCAGATCAGAAGACCCTGGCGATGCTCGCCGCCAGTCGTGAGCGGGGTTTTGCCTACCATCAAACCCGTGGGGCGCAGCGCACCGGGCGGTTGACCGCGAAGCCCTTGCAGCCGTCCTCGTCGTAGCGGTGTCACGCCACTGTCGCGCTGTTTCGCTCGACCATCTTGAGCATCGTCGCAACGGTGATCGAACCGAATGTTGCGAGCGTGATCTGGTCGATCTCCGCCAGCACCTCGCCGAGCGCTCGGTCGGCCGGCGCCCCATGCCGGCCCAGGCCGTTCGGGGCCGCGTCGAAGTCCTCGAACAACCGGATCACATCGAGCAGCGTCAGGCGGCGGGCGTTGCCGGTGAAGCGGTAACCACCGCCCACCCCGCGCACCGACTCGAGGATGCCTGCGCGGGCCAGCTCCGAAAGCACTTTCGCGAGGTGATGTGCCGACTCGCCGTACTTCTGCGCAACTTCAGCGGCCGGCACATGCTGCCCTGGGCGTGCAGCGAACTCGAGCACGCTATACAGCGCGAGCCGCGTGTTCTTCTGCAGCCTCATCGCGTCACGCTGTGTCAGCGCCGATCTCGAGCTCGAGCGGGATCAGCCGCCCCGCACGCAGGCCCTGGCTGCGGAAGAACGACAGGATCAGCTGGTTGTCGCTGGCGAGCATCGTGCGCAGCATGCACACGCCCACGCGTTCGAAACGGTTACGCATCGCGTTGAGCAGCCGGGTGCCCACGCCCCGCTGGCGCGCGCGGGGCTGCACGTCAATGGCGAACACCCAGCCACACGGCGGCGAGCCGAACTCCCAGTCGCGCACTTCGCCGATCACGAAGCCGAGCACGCGTCCGTCGTCGACCGCGACCAGGAAGTGGCGCAGCCCCTGCCCACCGACGCCGTAGCGTCGGTAGACGCGCTGCCAGTAGTCGGCCTTGTGCACCCCGGTGACGCTGGCATCGAGCGCAATCACCTCGGGCAGGTCGGCGCGGCGCACCGGACGTACTTGCGGCTCGCGCATGGGCGCGGCCGAGCGCGCCGGTGGCGCTGCGCGGCGTCGCCGCCTAATGGTATTCCCTCGCGGGGCCATACTTTGAAAATGAGCCAGATCAAACTTAAAGCCGTATTCCAGTACCAGAATGGGCTTGCAGGGCCCATTCTAAGGACGAGCGGGGCGGCGATCCGCGGTGTGCGGCGCCGTCACCACACCGCCCGTCCAGCCCCGCTAAGGAGACAAGCATGACCTTCACCCGCACGATTCGCCGGGTCGCCCAGGGCCTGCTGCTGCTAGCGCTGCCCCTGGTCTGGACCCTCCCCGCCCAAGCACAGGAGCCGATCCGCATCGGCAGCTTCCTGTCGGTGACCGGCCCCGCATCCTTCCTCGGCGACCCCGAGCTGAAGACGCTGGAGATGCAGATCGAGAAGATCAACGCCGATGGCGGCGTGCTCGGCCGCAAGCTGCAGCTCATAGCCTACGACGATGCCGGCGACGCCGAGAAGGCACGCACCTTCGCCAAGCGGCTGATCGAGCAGGACAAGGTCGACGTGATCGTCGGCGGATCGACCACCGGCGCGACGATGGCCGCGGTGCCGCTGGTCGAGCAGGCCGGCGTCCCCTTCATCTCGCTGGCCGGCGCGGTGGTGATCATCGAGCCGGTGAAGAAGTGGGTGTTCAAGACACCGCACACCGATCGTATGGCGTGCGAGAAGATCTTCGTCGACGTCAAGGCACGCGGGCTGTCGCGCGTCGCGCTGATTTCGGGCAGCGGCGGCTTCGACAAGTCGATGCGCGCCGAATGCCTGAAGGTTGCACCCAACTATGGCATGCAGGTCGTCGCCGACGAGACCTACGGTGCCGCTGACACCGACATGACCGCGCAACTCACCAAGATCAAGGCCAGCAATGCGCAAGCGGTGCTCAACGCCGGATTCGGTCAGGGCCCGGCGATCGTGACGCGCAACTACAGGCAGGTCGGCATCACGCTGCCGCTGTACCAGTCGCACGGCGTCGCATCGAAGGAGTACATCAAGCTGTCGGGCGATGCCGCCGAGGGGGTACGCCTGCCCGCCGCGGCGCTGCTGGTCGCCGACCTGCTGGCGGCCAACGATCCGCAGAAACCGGTCGTCACCGGCTACCGCGACGCCTACGAAAAGCGACACAAGAGCGACGTCAGCACGTTCGGCGGCCATGCGTTCGATGGGTTGATGATTGCAGTGGGCGCGATCAAGGCGGCCGGCAGCACCGATCCAGCCAAGGTACGTGACGCGATCGAGGCCACGCGCGGGTTCATGGGCACCGCCGGGGTGGTCAACATGTCGGCCACCGACCACATGGGTCTGGACCTCAGTGCGTTCCGCATGCTCGAGGTCAAGGGCGGAACCTGGTCGCTCGTGAAGTGAAGCACCGGCGGTCGATCCGAGGCGCGCGATGGGCGGCAGCTGGCTGCAATTCGTCGCCGGCGGTCTGACCGCCGGCGCGATCTACGCCCTCGTTGCGCTCGGCTTCTCGATCGTCTACAACGCCAGCCACGCGATCAATTTCGCCCAGGGCGAATTCGTGATGATCGGCGGCATGGGCGCCGTGTCGCTGGTCGGCCTGGGCCTGCCGCTCGCGGTGGCCGTACCGCTCGCCGTGGTGGGTGCGATGCTGGTGGGCGTGCTTGTGCAGCGCCTGGCGATCGAGCCGGCACAGGTCGGCGGCAAGGCCGACGTGGTGACGCTGATCATCATCACTATCGGCGTCGCGCTGTTCCTGCGCGGCGCGGCGCAGGTGGTGTGGGACAAGCGCTTCCACTCGCTGCCGGCGTTCTCGGGTAGCGAACCGATCGCGATCGGCGGTGCCACGGTGCTGCCGCAGAGCCTGTGGGTGCTCGGCGGCGCCGCGCTCGCGGTGTTCGCGCTGGGCTGGTTCTTCAACCGCACGCTGTATGGCAAGGCGATGCGCGCCACCGCACTCAATCCGCTGGCCGCGCGGCTGATGGGCGTTTCGACGCGCTGCGTGATGCGCGTGAGTTTTGCGCTCGCGGCGGCGCTCGGCGCACTCGGGGGCGTACTCACCGCGCCGATCACCTTCACCTCGTACGACGTCGGCGTGATGCTGGGTCTGAAGGGTTTTGCAGCGGCGATGCTCGGTGGGCTGGGCAGCTTTGGCGGCGCGGTGGCCGGCGGGCTGCTGCTCGGGCTGATGGAAGGCCTCGGCGCGGGCTTCATCTCCTCGGCGTACAAGGACGCAATCGCCTTCGTCGTGATCCTCGCGGTGCTCTACTTCATGCCCGGGGGGCTGGCCGGTGCGCGCCGCAGCGAGCGTGTCTGAACGAGCGGGACCTTCGGTGCATAGCGGCGCATCGCACATCGACACCACGAGGCGCCGGCTGCCGCTGGCGCTGCTGGCGGCGTTGCTGCTGCTGCTGCCCTACGCGATGCCGAACGCTTACTTCTACGATGTCGCGATCCTGATTTCCCTGAACGCGATCGTCTGCGTCGGGCTGAACCTGCTGGTCGGCTACGCGGGGCAGATCAGCCTCGGCCACGCGGCGTTCTACGCGCTCGGCGGCTATGCCAGCGCGATCGCCGCGTCGCGCTGGGGCTGGCCGGCGTGGGTATCGATGCCAGCGGCGGTCATCGCGGTCGGCGTGCTGGCGTGGATCGTCGGAAGGCCGACGCTGCGGCTGAAAGGACACTACCTGGCGATGGCCACACTCGGGCTGGGCGTGATTGCCTCGATCGTGCTCACCAACGAGGACCGCTACACCGGTGGCCCCGACGGCATGGTGGTGCCGCCGCTGGTGCTGTTCGGCTATGCGCTCAAGGGCGAGTCGGTGTGGTACGGCATTGTCGGCGTCGCGCTATGGTGCGCCGTGTGGTTGGCGCTGAACCTGATCGATTCGCCCGTCGGGCGCTCGCTGCGCGCGCTGCACGGCTCGGAGGTCGCGGCCGAGACCGTCGGCATCGACAGTGCACGCTGGAAGTTGCGCGTGTTCGTGATCTCCGCGCTCTACGCCGCCATCGCCGGTGTATTGACGGCACACTACGCGGGCTTCATCACGCCGTCCAAGGCCTCATTCCTGCACTCGGTCGAGCTCGTCATCATGGTCGTCTTCGGCGGCATGGCTTCGGTGTGGGGTGCGGTGCTCGGCGCGGCGGTGCTGACGCTGTTGCCCCAGTTCCTGACCGTGTTCAAGGATTACGAGATGATGGTGTTCGGCGCGGTGCTGATCGCGACGATGGTGTTCTTCCCGCGCGGCGTGGTACCCACGCTGGCTCGGCTGTTCAGGTGAAATGACTCTGCTTTCGGTGCACGGACTGAGCAAGCGCTTCGGCGGCTTGCGGGTGATCGACGACCTGTCGTTCGAGGTCGAGGCCGGCACCGTGCACGCGGTGATCGGACCGAACGGCGCGGGCAAGACCACGCTGCTCAACCTGATGACCGGGATCTACCAGCCCGACGCCGGCCGCATCGTGCTCGGCGGTCGCGACCTGGCCGGCCTGCCGACGCACCGCTGGGCCGCCGCCGGGCTCGGGCGTACGTTCCAGAATCTGCAGGTGTTCTTCAACATGAGTGCGCTCGAGAACGTGATGACCGGCCGTCATCTGCGCGAGCGCTGCGCACTGTTGCCCGCGCTGCTGCGAACGCCCTCGCTGGCTCGCGCCGAGGCGCGCTGCCGCGAACACGCGATCTCGCTGATGCGCCGCGTCGGGCTCGAGGCTTATCTCGACGCGCGTGCCGACAGCATGCCCTACGGCGCGCTCAAGCGGCTCGAGATCGCGCGCGCACTGGCCGGCGAGCCGCAGGTGCTGCTGCTCGACGAGCCGGCAGCCGGGCTCAACCCCACCGAGGCGCGCGAGATCGACGCGCTGATCCGCCAGGTCGCCGCGTCCGGCACGACCGTGGTGCTGGTCGAGCACAACATGCGACTGGTGATGGAAGTATCGGACCGCGTGCTGGTGCTCGACGGCGGCGCGAAGCTGGTCGAGGGCACGCCGGCCGAGGTCAGCTGCGACGCACGCGTGATCGAGGCCTACCTGGGCACCGAAGACGCCGCCGCGCCGCTCAAGGAGGCCGCCGATGCTTGAGGTACAAGGCCTGGCCAGCCGCTATGGACGCATCCCTGCGCTGTTCGAAGTGTCGCTGCGCGTCGAGCCGGGTGAGCTGGTGGCGCTGGTCGGCGCCAACGGCGCGGGCAAGACGACACTGTTGCGCACGCTGTCGGGCGTGCAGCCGATGAGCGGCGGCACGGTGCGCTTCTCCGGTGCCGACATCGGCCGCGAGTCGCCGCGTCAGCGCGTGATGCGCGGCATGGTGCAGGTGCCCGAGGGCCGCCAGGTGTTCGGCGCGCTCAGCGTCGAGGACAACCTGCAGCTCGGCGCGTTCGCACGCGGCGCGGCCACCAAGATCGACGCGGTGTGGTCGATGTTTCCGGTCCTGCAACAGAAGCGTGGCGAGGATGCGGGAACGCTGTCCGGCGGCCAGCAGCAGATGCTGGCGATCGGGCGCGCGCTGATGGCCGATCCACGGCTGCTGCTGCTCGACGAGCCGAGCATGGGATTGGCGCCGCGCCTGGTCGCCGAGATCTTTACGTACATCAAGGCACTGAAATCGCGCGGCACGACGATCCTTCTGGTCGACCAGAACGCGCGCGCTGCGCTGTCGATTGCCGATCGCGGCTATGTGATGGAAACTGGCCGCATCGTCGCCGAAGGCCGCGCGGCTGACCTGTTGCGCGATGCCCAGGTGCGGCAGGCTTATCTGGGGCTCTGACCCGCACGAGGAGACGACATGAAATCTACGCTTGCCGCCGGACTGTCCGGGAAGAACCGGTTCGAGATCGATCGCAGCCGCACGATCGACTTCATGGGCGAGGCCGCGCGCGTCTATGCCACGCCGATGCTGGTGCGCGACATCGAGATGACCTGCCGGAACCTGATGCTCGAGCACCTCGACGCGGGGGAGGACTCGGTGGGCACGCGCGTCGAGATCGACCACGTCGGCGCGACGCTGCTGGGCATGACGGTGGAGCTTTCCGTGCGCATCGCCGAGGTCAACGGCCGCTCGGTCGTGTTCGAGGTCGAGGGCCGCGACACCGTCGAGCCGATCGTGCGCGGCCGCCATACGCGCTTCGTCGTCGACGTCGCCAAGACGCAGCAGCGCCTGGCGGCCCAGGCCGAGAAGGCACGCACTGCCGGCCCGCTGGCCTGAACCGGACGCTGGTCGCCCGATGACCGCCGCCACGACGCACCGCGTTCCGACGTACTGCTACCAGTGCGTCGCCGGCCCAGACCTACTGACGGTGAAGGTCGAGGATGGCGTCGCGACCGAGGTCGAACCCAACTTCTGCGCCGCCGACGTGCATCCGGGCGGCGGCAAGGTCTGCGTGAAGGCGTTCGGGCTGATCCAGAAGACGTACAACCCGAACCGCGTGCTCGCGCCGATGAGGCGCACGAACCCGAACAAGGGACGCGACGAGGATCCCGGCTTCGTCGAGATCTCGTGGGACGAGGCGATGCAGGCGATCGCCGACAAGCTCAACGCGATCCGTGCCGAGGGCCTGCTCGACGCCTCGGGCTACCCGCGGCTGGCGGCGAGCTTCGGTGGCGGCGGTACGCCGCAGTTCTACATGGGCACCTTTCCGGCCTTCCTGGCCGCATGGGGGCCGGTGGACATGGGATTCGGTTCGGGGCAGGGCGTCAAGTGCTACCACTCCGAGCACCTGTACGGCGAGCTCTGGCACCGCGCCTTCATCGTCGCGCCCGACACGCCCAGCTGCAACTACCTGATCTCCTGCGGCAACAACATCGAAGCCGCCGGCGGCGTGGTCGGCGTGTGGCGGCACGCGAACGCGCGCGTGCGTGGCATGAAGCGCGTGCAGGTCGAGCCGCACCTGTCGGTGACCGCCGCGTGCTCGGCGCAGTGGGTGCCGATCAAGCCGAAGACCGACGCCGCGTTCCTGTACGCGCTGATCCACGTGATGCTGCACGAGGCGCCGCGCGAGCGCCTGGATCTGGCGCACCTGGCGCGCCACACCAGTTCGCCCTATCTCGTCGGCGCGCACGGCTACTACCTGCGCGATCGCGCGACGCGCAAGCCGCTGGTGTGGGACGCGCGGCAGCGGCGCGCCCTGCCGCACGACACGCCGGATGTGCACGAGACGCTGTCGGCGCGCGTAGAGGTCGACGCGGTCGAGATCGGCCCCGACGACGAGGTGCTCGGCGACGGGCTGCTCGCCGGTGAGACGGCGTTCGACAAGCTGGTCGCGCACATGGCGCCCTATGCGCCCGAGTGGGCCGCCGCGATCTGCGACGTGCCGGCGGCGACGATGCGCCGCATCGCCAACGAGTACCTGGACCACGCCTGCATCGGCCAGACGGTCGAGATCAACGGCAAGGTGCTGCCGTACCGCCCGGTCGCGGTGACGCTGGGCAAGACAGTCAACAATGGGTGGGGTGGCTACGAATGCTGCTGGGCGCGCACGGTGCTCGCCACGCTGGTCGGTGCGCTCGAGGTGCCCGGCGGCACGATCGGCACCACGGTGCGGCTGGTGCGACCGATGGCCGAGCGGCACGACAGCGTCAAGCCCGGGCCCGACGGGCTGATGGACTATCCGTTCAACCCGACATCGAAGGCGCACTGGTCGGCGAACCCGAACGTGCGCAACGCCTACCGCAGCTTGGTGCCGCTGGTGGGCAACAACGCATGGGCGCAGGCGCTCGGCCCGACGCACTTCTCGTGGCTGTTCCTCGACACCACACCCAAAGGCCTGCCCAAGGTCGAGCCGCCCGACGTCTGGTTCGTCTACCGCACCAACCCCGTGATCTCGTTCTGGGACACGCCGGCGATCGGCAACAGGCTGGCGCGCTTCCCGTTCATCGTCGCGATGGCCTACACGCGCGACGAAAGCAACCACTACGCCGACATCCTGCTGCCTGACGCGACCGACCTCGAGAGCCTGCAGCTGCTGCGCCTGGCCGCCACCAAGTACCAGGAGCAGTTCTGGGACCACGAGGGCTTTGCGTTGCGCCAGCCGGTGGTCGCCGCGCGCGGCCAGGCACGCGACTTCACGGACATCGCGACCGAGCTGGCGCACCGCTGCGGCATCCTCGAGAAGTACAACGCCGCGATCAACCGCGGCACCTGCGGCGTCGCACTGAAGGGCGAATATGGCGACTTCTCGCTCGACCCCGCGCAGCCGCACACGCCTGACGAGATCTGGGACGCGGCGTGCAAGGCCGCCAGTGCCGAGCTGACCGAAGGTGCCGAAGTGCTCGGGCTGGAGTGGTGGAAGGCCCATGGCTTCAAGACGCGGCCCTTTCCGCGCGACCAGTGGTACCTGTACGCGACGCTGGTCGAGCGCGGGCTGCGCTTCGAGATGCCGTACCAGGAGCGGCTCAAGCGCATCGGCGCCGAGCTCGGCCGTCGGCTGCACGAGCACGACATGCACTGGTGGGACCGTCAGCTCGAGGAATACCAGGCGCTGCCGCAGTACAAGGACTTCCCCGGCCTGTGGGCGCAGGCCGTCGCACACGCCGGCGGCGAGCCCGAGGCGTACCCGTTCTGGCTGCTGACTGCGCGCAGCATGCAGTACGCGTGGGGCGGCAACGCCGGCGTGCAACTGATGCACGAGGTCGCCGGCAACATCGCCGGTCACGATGGTGTCATCGTCAACCCGCAGGCCGCGGCGCGGCTCGGGATCACCGACGGCGACGCGGTGGAGATCTCGACGCCCAAGCGCCGCGTGCGCGGACGTGCGGTGCTGCGCCAGGGCATCCGCCCTGACACGCTGCTGCTGATTGGCCAGTTCGACCATTGGGCGACGCCGCTGGCAAAGGACTTCGGCGTGCCGAGCCTGAACACACTCGCGCAGATGTCGATGGACCTGACCGACGCTACCGGGTCGAGCGCCGACCTCGTTCGCGTCCGGCTGCAAAGGGCGCGCGCATGACGCGCTGGGCGATGGTCGCGGACCTGCGGCGCTGTGTCGGCTGCCAGACCTGCACCGCCGCGTGCAAGCAGGCCAACGCGACGCCGCCGGGCGTGCAGTGGCGCCGCGTGCTCGACATGGAGTACGGCACCTACCCGGACGTGCAGCGCGTGTTCGTGCCGGTGGGCTGCCAGCACTGCGCCGACCCGCCGTGCGAATCGGTGTGCCCGACCACCGCGACCAAGAAGCGCCCTGATGGCATCGTCACGATCGACTACGACATCTGCATCGGCTGCGCCTACTGTGCTGTCGCCTGCCCCTACCAGGCGCGCTACAAGACCGACCGCGCGGACTTCGCCTACGGCTCGATGAGCGAGCACGAGCGGCAACGCCACGACGAAGGGCGGCTGGGCGTGGCCACCAAGTGCACGTTCTGCGTCGACCGCATCGACGCCGGGCTGGCGAAGGGCCTGAAGCCCGGCGTCGACCCGGAGGCGACGCCGGCCTGCGTCAATGCGTGCATCTCCGAGACGCTGTCTTTCGGCGACCTCGACGACCCAACGAGCAAGGTGTCGCGGCTGATCGCGGAGAACGAGCACTTCCGCATGCACGAGGAGCTCGGCACTGCGCCGGGCTTCTACTACCTGTGGGACCACAAGCAGCAGGAGTCGGAATGACGTTCGGCCCGAACCCCTGGCAGCAGTACCACTGGGATTGGCGCGCGGCGACCAACTTCATGGCCGGCGGCGTGGGCAGCGGCCTGATTGTCTGCGGCGCGCTCGCCGGCCCGCAGCCGGGCGCGCTCGTGCTCGGTGCGGTGGTGATCGTGGTCGGGCTGTTCGCGGTATGGCTCGAGCTTGGCCGTCCGTGGCGTGCAGTGAACGTGGCGCGGCACGCCGCAACGTCGTGGATGACGCGCGAGGCGATGGTCGCGCCGCTGCTGTTTGCCGCGGTCGGCGCGGCCTGGCTTGGCCTGCCGGCGGCGCACTGGGCAGCCGCCGTGTTCGCGCTCGCCTTCGTCTACTGCCAGGGCCGCATGCTGCACGCGTCCAAGGGCATCCCCGCGTGGCGCGTCCCGCAGCTGGTGCCGCTGATCATCGCCACCGGGCTCGCCGAGGGGCTCGGCCTGTGGCTGCTGTGGCGTGCAGCGGCGGGCGCCGTGCCGGTGGCAGCGTGGTGGGCGTTCGCGCTGCTGCTCGTGGTGCGGGTCGCGCTGTGGTTCGCATGGCGGCGCCGCGTGCACGCGGCCGCTGCCGCGCTCGCGGCGATCGACGCCGCGGGCACGGTGTTCAAGCTTCTGAGCGCGCTCGCGCTGGCGGCCGCGCTCGTCGCAATCGTTGTTCCGCTTGGCGACGTCGGCCTGCGCGCGCTGCAGGCGATCGCCGGCGTGCTCGCGCTGGCCGGTGGCCTGTGGTTCAAGTACACGCTGGTCACGCGCGGCGGTTTCAACCAGGGCTTTGCGCTGCCACACCTGCCGGTGCGCGGCGTGGCCCGAAAGCAGGAGGCACCATGAGCGCGATCACACCATCCCGCGAGACTGACCGGACTTCGCCTGCGTGCCTGCACCCGGAGCACGAAACCCTGTCACGCGACGCGCTCGCCGGGCTGCAGCTCGAGCGGCTGCGAGCGACGCTGCGCAACGCCTGGGATCACGTGCTGTGGCAGCGCGCGCGGCTCGACGCCGCGGGGCTGCACCCCGACGCGCTGCGCCACCTCGATGACTTGCAGCGCCTGCCGTTCATGGTCAAGAACGACCTGCGCGACCACTATCCGTTCGGCCTGTTCACGCAGCCGGTCAAATCGCTCGCGCGAATCCATGCCTCGTCGGGAACGACCGGCAAGCCCACCGTCGTCGGCTACACCGCCGGCGACCTCGACCGCTGGGCCGACCTGATGGCGCGCTCGATGTACTGCACGGGCGTGCGGCCCGGCGACCTCGTGCACAACGCGTACGGCTACGGCCTGTTCACCGGCGGCCTGGGCGCGCACGCGGGTGCCGAGCGGCTCGGCTGCCCGGTGGTGCCGATGAGCGGCGGCGGCACGGAGCGGCAGATCGCGCTGATCATGGACTTCGGCCCGCGCGTGCTGTGCGCGACACCGTCGTATGCGCTGGCCATTGCCGAGGTCGCCGAGAACAGCGGCGTCGATCTGCGCAAGAGCCAGCTCGCCGTCGGCCTGTTCGGCGCCGAGCCGTGGAGCGCGGCCATGCGCGAAGAAGTGCAGGCGCGCATCGGGCTGAAGGCGTACGACATCTACGGCCTGTCGGAGATCATGGGGCCGGGCGTGGCGTGCGAATGCGAGTGCCGCAACGGACTGCACGGCTGGGAAGACCACTTCCTGTTCGAGCTGATCCACCCTGACACCGGCAAGCCGGTCGCCGAGGGCGAGTCCGGCGAGCTCGTGATCACGACGCTGACGAAGGAGGCGCTGCCGATGCTGCGGTACCGCACGCGCGACATCACGCGGCTTGCCACCGGGCGCTGCGACTGCGGGCGCAGCCACGTCCGCATCCTGCGCGTGACCGGGCGCAACGACGACATGCTGATCATCCGCGGCGTCAACGTCTACCCGTCGCAGATCGAGGCGGTGCTGGTCGGCCGGCCCGGGCTGGCGCCGCACTACCAGCTCGTCGTCGAGCGCCGCGGCAGCATGGACCATCTGCGCGTCGAGGTCGAGGCGCAGCCGGGCATCGACGCGGCGAAGTACGAGGCGATGGCCAAGGACGCGGTTCACCACGTCAAGTCGCTGGTTGGCGTGACCGCCGACGTCGCGGTGATGGCCCCCGGTGCACTGCCGCGCTCGCAGGGCAAGGCGGTACGCGTGCGCGACCTGCGGCCGAAGGCCAGCTGAGAAACCCACCGATGAGCACGCGCGCACTGCATCTGCAAGTCAACGGCCGCCACCGCTCGGTCGCCGCACCCGACGGCGCGCTGCTGCTCGAGGTGCTGCGCGAGCAGCTGCAGCTCACCGGCACGAAGCAGGGCTGCGACGGCGGCGAGTGCGGCGCGTGCACCGTGCTGGTGGACGGCGAGCCACGGCTCGCGTGCATCACGCTGGCCGCCAGCGTCGAAGGCCGTTCGATCGAGACGATCGAGTCGCTCGGTTCGCACGGCCGGCTGAGCGAACTGCAGCGCGCGTTCCACGAGTGCCTGGGCACGCAGTGCGGGTTCTGCACGCCGGGCATGGTGATGGCCGCCGAGGCGCTGCTGCGGCGCGAAACTAAGCCCACCGAGGCGCAGATCCGCGAGGCGCTGTCGGGCAACCTGTGCCGCTGCACCGGTTACGTCAAGATCATCGAATCGGTGCAGGCTGCCGTGGAAGCGAAGCGATGAAGCTCGAGGACGTCCATCTCGCGCATCCCGCCGCCCCGCCGACGCACTCGGTGGGCGTGCCGTGGCCGCTCGTCGATGGCGTCGAGAAGGTCAGCGGCCGCGCCCGCTACACCGCCGACTTGCCGGCACCCGGTGCGCTGGTCGGTCGGATCGGGCGCAGCACGGTCGCACACGGCGTGATCCGCCACATCGACACCAAGCGAGCGCGCGGGTTGCCCGGCGTGCACGCAGTGATCACCGGCGGGGATTTCGCCGCGCCCTACGGGGTGCTGCCGATCGCACAGAACGAGTGGCCGCTCGCGCGCGATCGCGTGCGCTACCGCGGCGAGCCGCTGTTCGCGGTGGCCGCCGAAGACGCGCAGGCCGCCGCCGCTGCGCTGGCCGCGGTCGAAGTCGACATCGAGCCGCTGCCGGCGTACTTCGATATCACGTCGGCGCGTGCGCCCGACGCGGTGGCGCTGCACGAGAAGAAGCCGGGTAACGTCGAGCGCCTCGTCGAGCAGGAATTCGGCGACGTCGACGCGGGCTTCGCCGCTGCCGATCTCGTCCTCGAGCGCGAGTTCGAGTGCGCCGAAGTCGCGCATGGCCAGATCGAGCTCAACGCCACCCTCGCGCAGTGGGATCCGGAGAACGAGAAGCTGACGGTGCACTCGGTGAGCCAGGTGCCGTACTACCTGCACCTGATGCTCGCGCAAACGCTCGGCCTGGACAGCGCGTCGATTCGCGTCGTCAAGCCGTTCATCGGCGGCGGCTTCGGGCACCGTGTCGAGCCGCTCAACTTCGAGATGATCTGCGGCGCGCTTGCGCGGGCGACCGGTGGCACCGTCAAGCTCGAGCTGACACGGGAGGAAGGCTTCCTCACCCATCGCGGACGGCCGGCCACGCACACGCGCGTCAAGATCGGTGTCAAGAAGAGTGGCGAGATCACTGCGGTCGACGCCGAGGTCGCACAGCGCGGCGGTGCCTACGCCGGCTACGGGGTGGTCACGATCCTGTACTCCGGCGCGCTGCTGCACGCGCTCTACAAAGTCGGCGCGCTGCGCTTCCGTGGCGCGCGCGTCTACACCAACCTGCCGCCGTGCGGCGCGATGCGCGGCCACGGGGCGGTCAACGTCCGGTTTGCATTCGAATCGGTGCTCGACGAACTCGCCGCCGCGCTCGGCGTCGACCCGTTCGCGCTGCGGCGCGCGAACCTGATCGCGCCGCCGTACCGCACGCTCAACGACCTGCAGGTCAACTCCTATGGGCTGCCGCAGTGCCTGGAGGCGGTCGAGCGCGCCTCGGGCTGGCACGAGCGGCGCGGCAAGCTGCCCCAGTCATCAGGGCTCAGGCGTGGCCTCGGCATGGCGTGCTCGCACTACGTCTCGGGGTCGGCCAAGCCGGTGCACTGGAGCGGCGAGCCGCATGCGGTGATCAACCTGAAGCTCGACTTCGACGGCAGCATCACGATCCTGACCGGCGCGGCCGACATCGGCCAGGGCTCGACGACGTTGCTGACGCAGGTCGTCGCCGAGGTGCTGCTGTTGCCGATGGCGCGCATCCGCGTCGTCGCCGCCGACAGTGCACTCACGCCGAAGGACAACGGCTCGTATTCGTCGCGCGTCTCGCTGATGGTCGGCAATGCCGCACTGAACGCGGCGCAGGCGCTGCGCCGGGTGCTGGTCGAGGCCGCAGCCAAGCGGATGCAGGTCACGCCCGGGGCGGTCGAGTGGCTCGGCGAATCGTGCGCCGTCGCAGGCAGCGAACAGCGCATGGACTTCGCGCAGGTCGTGCAGGCTGCGCTCGTCGACACGGGCACGCTCACCGTCAAGGGCACCTGGTCGGCGCCGCCGGAAACGCAGGGCGGCACCTTCCGCGGCGCGGCAGTCGGGTCGACAGCGGGCTTCTCATACGCAGCGCACGTGATCGAGGTCGAGGTTGACGACGCGACCGGTGTCGTTCGTGTCGTCAAGGCCTGGGTCGCGCACGACTGCGGGCGCGCGATCAATCCGCTCGCGGTGCAGGGCCAGGTGCACGGCGCGGTATGGATGGGCGTCGGCCAGGCGCTGTCGGAGGAGACGCAGTACCACGAGGGGCTGCACCTGCGCCCGAACCTGATCGACTACCGCATTCCGACGATCGCCGAGTCGCCGCCGATCGACGTGACGCTGGTCGAGAGCCTGGATCCGCTCGGGCCGTTCGGCGCGAAGGAAGCGAGCGAAGGCGGGTTGCACGGCGTGCCGCCAGCGATCGCCGCTGCGATCCACGACGCGATCGGCCTGCGCATGACCGAGCTGCCGATCACGCCGGACCGCCTGCTCGAAGCGATCCAGCAACGCCGGCGCGACGAGAAGCTCGCCGCCGCGCGCGCCGCGCGCGCCGCGAGGAAGTGACCACGATGCGCCCGGTCGAAGACCTGCTGCTGCTGCGCCCGGCCACGTTGAGCGAGGCGGCCGCGCTGCTCGCCCGCCACGACGCGCGACTGGTTGCCGGCGGCACCGACCTGCTGCCCAACCTGCGGCGCGGGCTGCTCGACCCGGGCTGCCTGGTCGACTTGAGCGCGGTAACCGATTTCGATCGCATCGAGCGCGGCGACGGCACATGGCGGATCGGTGCCGGGGTGACACTGACGGTGCTCGCGAGGCAGGCCGAACTCGCCGCGGCGCTGCCCGCGCTCGTGCAGGCCGCCGGCCAGGTCGCCGGCCCCGGTCACCGCAGCGCGGCCACGCTCGGCGGCAACCTGTGCCAGGACACGCGCTGCGTCTACTACAACCAGAGCGCGTGGTGGCGTGCGGCCAACGGCGGCTGCCTGAAGCTCGCCGGCGATATCTGTCACGTCGCGCCGCAGGGCAAGCGCTGCCATGCCGCGTTCGAAGGCGACCTCTCACCGGTGCTGCTCGCGTACGACGCCGAGGTCGAAGTCGTCAGCGCGCAGGGCAGCCGCCGCATGCCGCTCGCCGACCTGTATCGCGACGACGGCGCGGCGCACCTCACGCTCGACCCGCACGAGATCGTCGCTGCGGTGCACACCCCCACCGGTGCGCGGGGCCGCGCAAGCGCTTATCGCAAGGCGCGCGTGCGCGACGCGATGGACTTCCCGCTCGCGGGGGTCGCTGTCGTGCTGCGCAAGGACGGTGACGGGCTCGCCGAGCTCGCGGTCGGTATTTCCGGCACCAACTCGCATCCGCTGCGGCTGCAGGGCACCGACGCGCTGCTCGGCCAGCCGGTCGACGATGCGCTGCTGCTCGCTCTGTCCAAGCTCGTGCAGAAGCAGGTCACCCCGATGCGCAGCACGGTCACGCAATCGAACTACCGGCGTCTGGTCGCCGCGGCGACGGCACAGCGGCTCGTGCGCGAGCTGACGTCGACGGCGTAAGGCGAAGTTGCGATGCAGCGCTGCCCGAGGTGCCATCAGCCGCTCGCCGATGCCGACGCCGGCAAGTACCTTTGCTGTGCGGCGGCGCGGCTGCAGTGGCAGTGCGCGCAGTGCGGCGAAGTCAGCGAGGGTTTCGCATTTGCCTACCGGCGCTGCCCGCGGTGCGGTGGCGAGCTCGCGCCACGGGGCGCCGCCGGCGGTGCGGCCGATGCCGATGCGGCCGCGCTCGATGCGGTGCGCACCGCGTTCGAGATCGAGCTCGGGGGCCGTGCGATCTACCAACGCGCCGCCGCCGAGGCGGCCGACGAGACGCTGCGCGCGCTGTTCGGCCGCTTCGCGGTGATGGAAGGCGCGCACATGGAGACGCTTGCGCGGCGCTACCACGTCGACCTGCCCGATCCGCCGCCCGGGTTTCGCATCGAGACCGCGGCGGTGCACGCGCAACTCGAAGCGCGGCCGGGCGATCCGTCGCAGCTGTTTCGCATCGCGATCGCGCTCGAGGAACGTGCCGCGGCGTTCTTCGCCGAACGCGCAGCCCGCGCGGCGATCGGGTCGGCCGAGCGGCAGCTGTACGACGAACTCGCCACCGAGGAGCGCGAGCACGCGCAGGCGCTCGTCACCGAATGGTCGCGCTGGCGCGGCGACGCGCCGGGCGCTGTTATCGCCGACCCGCTGGTGCATGCGGCGCGTTCGCGGCGCACGACGCCCGCGCAGCTCATCAACGGTGCCGAGCTGCTGCTCGCCGGTCATGATGCCGCGCGCGTCGCGCTGGTCTGCGGCGGCGAGCAGATCACCTACGGCCAGCTGCGCGACCGTGTCGCGCGCGCCGCGGCCGTGTGGCGCGAACGCGGACTCAGGCCGGGCGACCGCGTCGCGGTCAAGTTGCCCGATGGCTTCGACTGGGTGGTCGCTTTTCTCGGCGCGATCTGGGCGGGCGGCGTCGCGGTCGGCGTGAATCCGCGCATCCCTGCGCCGGAGTGGCAGTACATCCTCGACGAGGCCGGTTTCAACGTCATCGTCGCCGAGGACACGGCCGACACGCCCGCGCCGTGGAGCGACCGCGTGATCCGCGTCGACGAGGGCCGCCGCGCGGTCGCTGCCGCGGCGCCCATCGAAGCGGTGCACGTCGACGAGGACACGCCGGCGCTCTGGGTCCACTCGTCAGGCACGTCGGGCAAGCCGAAGGCGGTCGTGCATGCGCACCGCTGCATGCGCGAGATCGCCCAGATTTCGGCCGAGCGGCTGGGCATCGGGCCCGACGACCGGCTGTTCGCGAGTTCGCGGCTGTTCTTCGCCTATCCGCTGACCAACCTGCTGCTCGCCGGGTTACGGCTGGGCACGGCGGTGCTGCTCGATCCGCAGTGGCCCACCGCGGCGTCGTTCGCCGCGAGCGCCGCGGCGCTCAAGCCCACCGTGCTGTTCAGTGTGCCATCGCTGTACCGTAACCTGCTGCACGAAGGGTTGGCCGAAGGCCTTGCCGCATCCGGCGTGCGCCTGTGCGTCTCGGCCGGCGAAGCCCTGTCCGACACGCTGCGCAACACCTGGCAGCAGCGCGCTGGCCTGCCGATCGTCGACGGCTACGGCGCGTCCGAGACGTTGGTGCTGGTGCTGACCGCGCTGCCGGGCGACGACGCGCTCTGCGTTTCGCCCGGCGTGAAGGTGCGCCCGCTCGACCCCGACGCAGCCCATGCGGGCGGCCCGACCCGCCTGCTGATCGACGTGCCGACGCTGGCGCTGGGCTACCTCGACCGGCCTGCGGCGCAGGCCGAGAGTTTTCGCGAGGGCGTGTTCTGCCCGGCCGACCTGTTCGTGCGCAGCGGTGAAGGCTGGCGATTCGCCGGACGCGAGGATTCGCTGGTCAAGATCCGCGGCCGCTGGGTCAACCTGATCGAGCTCGAAGAAAGACTCGCCGCAGGCGTCCCCGGCCTGCGCGAGTCCGCGGCGGTGTGTGTGTCCGATGCCGATGGCGTCGATGCCGTTGCCTTCTTCTTTGCCGCGGAAGACCCGAGCGCCGTGCAGTCGGCACTCGACGCGCGCATCGCCGGCTTGCCGCATTACCAGCGCCCGGCCTGGCTGCGACCGATCGACACGTTGCCGCGCACCGCGACCGGCAAGCTGCTGCGGCGCAAGCTGGTCGAACGGCTGAAGGCCACCGCATGAGCGACACCCTGGCCGGAAAGAAGACCGGCGCCTCACTCACTACCGAACGCGCCGGCGGCGCGCTGGTGGTGACGCTCGCTCGTGCGCCGGTCAACGCGATCGACGAGACCTTGCTCTCCGAGCTCGACGCCGCACTCGATGCGGCAGTCACCGACGATTCGGTCTCGGTGCTGCACCTGCGCAGTGCGCTGAAGGTGTTCTGCGCCGGCGCTGATCTGGCGCTGATGCGCTCGTGCTTGCAAACATCGCAGGCACGCGACCGCATGGTTGCGATCGTGCAGGAGATGCAGCGCGTCTTCGCGCGGCTCGAACGTGCGCCGTTCGTGACGATCGCCGAGCTCGGCGGCGCGGCGGTGGGTGGCGGCTTCGAGCTCGCGCTGGCGTGCGACTGGCGCATCGCCGCGCACGAGGCGCGCGTCGGCTTGCCGGAGGCAGGACTCGGGCTGCTCGCCGCCGGTGGTGGCACGCAGCGGCTGACCCGGCTCGTCGGGCCGGGCACGGCGCGCCGCCTGCTGCTCGGCGGCGAGACCGTCGACGGCGCGCAAGCCGAGCAACTCGGCCTCGTGCAATGGGCGGTACCGCGCGCGCAGCTGGCCGAGGCGGCGCGCACGCTGGCCCAGCGCGCCGCCGACCTTCCGCGCGCAACGCTTGCGGAGAACAAGCACTGCATCGCGCTTGCCGTCGCGTCCCACGCCGATGGCTTCGCGGCGGAGATCGCCGCGACCCGGCGGCTCTACGAGAACCCAGAAACCCGGCGCCGCGTCGAGGCGTTCCTCGACAAGGGCGTCGTCCAACCGAAGGAAATGCCATGAATCTGAGGGACCAGCTCGCGCTCGTCACCGGTGCCGCGTCGGGCATCGGGCGCGCGACCGCGGCCGCGTTCGCCGCTGCCGGCGCGCGCGTGATCGTCGCCGACATCGACCACGCGAAGGGCGAAGAAGCCGCCGCGGCGCTGCGTGCAGCGGGCCACCACGCCGAGTACCTTGGCGTGGACATGACCGACCGCGCGTCGATCGAGTCGTTCGTCGCGCGCGTGCTCGACCGGTTCGGTCCGCCCGACGTCATCGTCAACGGCGCCGGCTGGGGCAAGACCGCGCCGTTCTGGGAGGGCGAGCAGGCCTTCTGGGACAAGGTCGTGAGCCTCAACTTTGTCGGCCCGATGCAGCTCGTGAAGGCGTTCCTGCCGAAGATGATCGAGCGCGGCGGCGGGCGCATCGTCAACATCGCGAGCGACGCCGGCCGCGTCGGCAGCCTCGGCGAAACCGTCTACTCCGGCGCCAAGGGCGGGCTGATCGCATTCACCAAGTCGCTCGCGCGCGAGACCGCGCGCCACGGCATCACGGTTAACTGCGTCTGCCCCGGGCCGACTGACACACCGTTGATGGCTGCGGTGCCCGACAAGGTGAAGGACGCGCTGATCAAGGCGATTCCGCTGCGCCGGCTCGGCCGGCCCGAGGAAGTCGCCGACGCGGTGCTCTACTTCTGCGGCGAGCACGCAGGCTACACGACGGGTCAGGTGCTGAGCGTCAGCGGCGGTCTGACGATGGCCGGCTGAGCCCGGCGCGAAGCGGAGCGGCAACCCACGGATTCACGCCATGGATTACACCCTGCCCGAATTCCTCGCCCACGCGATCGCGCTCGAGCACGAGGCCGCCGAGCGCTACCTCGAGCTGGCCGACATGATGGAAGCGCACCGCAACGACGAGGTGTCGCAGCTGTTCCGCGACATGGTGCGCTACTCGCGGATGCACCACGACTCGATCGTCGCGCGGGCCGGCGCGATGGAACTGCCCGAACTGCGGCCGGGCCAGTACCGCTGGCGCCATCCGCCCGAAGCCGGCGGCGAGGAGGCGTTCGACTATTCGCTCAACGCCTACGACGCGCTGCGCTACGCGCGCGAGAACGAGCTGCGCGCGATGCAGTACTACAGCGAGGTCGGCCAGCACGCGACCGACGAAGAGGTGCGCCGGCTTGCAGCCGAGTTCGCCGCCGAGGAGACCGAGCATGTCGAGGCGCTCGACGACTGGCTGGCACGCACGCCGCGCCCGTCGGCGCCGTGGCACGACGACCCGCATCGTGGCACGTGAATGGCTCCACCCGACTCGCACTCACTCGCACAGCCGGCGGATATCCTCGGGCACCGGGACGCCGTGGATGCGCCGCCGGTCCTGCGCGTCGCGAACGACGAAGATGCGCGTCTCGAGGCTCTCGCAGATCAGATCGTCGCCGCGCGTGATGACGTGCTTCTGCAGGAACACCTTGCGGCGCCACTCTTCGATATGGGTCGAGATCAGCAGCTTCTCGCCGTAGGTGGCGCTCTTGTGGAAGCGCGCATGGTGCTCGAGCAGCGGCGTGCCGATGATGCCGGTGGTGTGTTCGAGTTCGTGCCACGGCGGCACGCCGCATTCCATGAAGAAATGCAGCGACGCCGCGTCTATCCAGCGGTGGTAGCGCGGGAAGAACACGATGCCCGCCGGATCGCAGTCGCCGAAGCGGATCTCGACGTTCATGGTCGTCACTTTGCTCATGCGCGGCCTCTTCTTTGTCCCAAGATTCTAGGACTCGACCACCTCAAGACAGGAGTGATTCGATGAAACGCATCCAGCTCGCAGGCTACGCCGCCAAGAACTTCGGCTACGGCGTCGACGGCAAGGTCGCAACGATCACGCTGAACCGCCCCGACCGCAAGAACCCGCTGACCTTCGATTCGTACGGCGAGCTGCGCGACCTGTTCCGCGAGATGAACTACGCCACCGACGTCAAGGCGATCGTCTTCACCGGCGCGGGTGGCAACTTCTGTTCCGGCGGCGACGTGCACGAGATCATCGGCCCGCTCGTCAAGATGCAGATGCCTGAACTGCTCGAGTTCACGCGCATGACCGGCGACTTGGTCAAGGCGATGCGCAGCTGCCCACAACCGATCATCGCCGCGATCGACGGCGTGTGCACCGGCGCTGGCGCGATGATCGCCTGCGGCTCCGACATGCGGTTGGCCACCGCACGCAGCAAACTCGCGTTCCTGTTCGTGCGCGTCGGGCTGGCCGGCGCCGACATGGGTGCGTGCACGCTGCTGCCGCGACTGATCGGCCTGTCGCGCGCGGCGGACCTGCTCTACACCGGTCGCGTCGTCGGCGGCGAGGAGGCGGCAAGCTTCGGTTTCTACAACCGGCTGGTCGAGTCCGACAAGCTGCTCGCCCAGGCGCAGGCGCTCGCAAAGGAACTCGCCGAGGGGCCGACCTTCGGCCACATGATGACCAAGACGATGCTGTGGCAGGAATGGAACTCGGGGCTCGGCGAGTGCATCGAGGCCGAGGCGCAGGCGCAGGCGATCTGCATGCAGACCAACGACTTCGAGCGCGCGTACCACGCCTTCGCCGCCAAGCAGAAGCCGGTGTTCGAGGGCGACTGACTCGCCAATGGCCGACCGCAGCTTCCTTGAGTGGCCTTTCTTTGACGACGGGCACCGCGCGCTCGAGCGCGAGCTTTCGCAGTGGGTGGACGATACGCTGCCCGCGCTGCTCGAACACGACGAGCGTGACCTCGACGCGGTCTACGCCTGCTGCGCCCGGCTGGTGCGCACGCTCGGCGAGGCCGGGCTGCTGCGCGTGTGCGTGCCGCAGGCGCACGGCGGACTGCGCGC
Source organism: Burkholderiales bacterium (assembly GCA_020354665.1). Lineage (GTDB taxonomy): Bacteria > Pseudomonadota > Gammaproteobacteria > Burkholderiales > Burkholderiaceae_C. The sequence continues at coordinate 294,901 of CP070653.1, read as the reverse complement.
GCAGGTCGACGTGCGCAGCTTGGCGCTGGCCCGCGAGACGCTCGCGCGCGCCAGCGCGCTGGCCGACTTTGCGCTTGCCATGCAGGGGCTGGGCAGCGCGCCGGTCAGTCTGTTCGGCAGCGCGGCGCAGCAGGCCGGCCTGTTGCCTGGCGTCGCGCGCGGCGAGCTGATCGCCGCGTTCGCGCTGTCCGAGCCTGATGCGGGGTCGGATGTCGCAGCGATCAGCACCACGGCGCGCCGCGACGGCGGCGGCTGGGTGCTCGACGGCGTGAAGACCTGGATCTCCAACGGCGGGCTCGCCGACCGCTACGTCGTCTTTGCGCGCAGCGGCGAGGCGCCGGGTGCGAAGGGTCTGTCGGCGTTTCTCGTCGACGCCCATACGCCCGGGCTCGACGCGCGCGAGCGCATCCCCGTGATCTCGCCGCACCCGCTGGGGACACTACGACTGAAGGACTGCCGTGTCGGCGCCGAACGACTGATCGGCGAACCGGGCCAGGGCTTTGCCATTGCGATGGGCACGCTCGACCTGTTCCGCACGACGGTGGGCGCGGCCGCGCTCGGCTTCGCACGCCGCGCGCTCGACGAGGCGACGGCGCACGCGCTCAAGCGACCTATGTTCGGACAGACGCTGGCGGACTTCCAGCTCACGCAGGTGCGTCTGGGCGAGATGAGCACCGAGATCGACGCGTCGGCGCTGCTCGTCTACCGCAGCGCCTGGACACGCGACGTGCTCGGCACGCGCGTGACGCGCGAGGCGTCGATGGCCAAGCTGTATGCGACCGAGGCGGCGCAGCGCGTGATCGACGCCGCGCAGCAGCTGCACGGCGGGCTCGGCATCGTGAGCGGCCAGCCCGTCGAACGCCTGTACCGCGACATCCGCGCACTGCGCATCTACGAAGGCGCGACCGAGGTGCTCCAGCTCGTCATCGGCGCGCGCCACCTGCAGGCCGCGCGCACCCCGCCCGGGGCCTGAAGAACCACGGTCCATGCCGCTGACACGAGGAGAGCGCCCGATGTCCTCACCCGCCGCCGTCAACGTCCGCCCGCTCGCCAGTACCGACCTCGATGCCGTGGTGGCAATCGACGCCGCCCACGAAGGGCGCACGCGGCGCGAGTACGTCGAGCGCCGGCTGCGCGCGGCGCAGCGCGAGCCGACGCTGCATGCGCAGTTCGGCGTCGACGACGCCAGCGGGCTCGCTGGCTACATCCTGGCGCGTGTGCTCGCCGGCGAGTTCGGCCACAGCCACCGCGTGCTGCGGCTCGAGCTGATCGGCCTGCGTGCCGACCGGCGCCGCGCCGGCCTCGGCCGCGCGATGTACGGTGCGCTCAGCGACTGGGCGCAGCGCCACGGCTGCGCCGAGGTGCGCACGCTGGCGCACTGGCGCGACACAAAGATGCTGTCCTGGTTCGGTGCGCTCGGCTTCCAGCTGGCACCCGAGCTGATCGTCGATTGCGCCGTCGACGGCGGCGCCTACCGCAGTGCGCGCGACGACGCACCGTCCGACCCCGCAAAACAAGAGCGGCGCGAGATCGACTACGGTCGCAACGAGGCCAACGACCACGAGCGTCTGGCACGCGACGCGGTGGACGTGCGCACGATGACGCCGGCCGACCTCGACGCGATCGTGCGCATCGATCGCAGCATCACCGGACGCGACCGGCGCGACTACATCACCGCGCGTCTGGCCGAGGCGATGAACGACACCCGGGTGCGCATCTCGCTGGCCGCGCGCAGTGACGACGCCGTCGTGGGTTACTTGATGGCGCGCGCGGACCTCGGCGACTTCGGACGCACCGAGCCGGTCGCCGTGCTCGACACGCTCGGCGTCGACCCGGACGTTGCGCACCGGGGCATCGGCCACGCGCTGCTGTCGCAGCTCTTCGCCATCCTCGGCGCACTACGCGTCGAGCGCGTCGAGACGCTGGTGCCGCTACGCGATCTGGCGCTGTTGGGCTTCTTTTACTCGTCCGGATTCGCCCCGGCGCAGCGGCTCGCGCTCGTTCATCCGCTCACGCCCAGCGCGGCCTGAGAGATTCTTTTTCCCCGAGCGCGCGATGGCCGCGCTCGCGCTGGCGGTCAGCGCGAGAAGCGCGACTCGCGAACCACGCTACACACCTGCAGCGTGTACTCGGCGTAGAAGCTGTCGCGCCCCTTTTTATTCGCCTCTACATGATCGGCGTTCAACGACCAGTTGCGCTGTGAGGCTTCGTCTTCGAACTCGACCAGCACGACCCGTTCACCGTCCTCGGCGACGAACGTCTTGCGCGATTTGTAGCCCGGCATCGTCTCAGCCAACGCCGCCATCTTGGCGGCGAGCTCCAGGTACTCGGCGCGGGCTTCCTCACGCAACCGGCAACGAAACACAGTCAGAACCATGCGGACCTCGCGCTCGGGAAGTGGCAATGCGGCGGCATTGTGCCGCCTCTGGCTTGCCGGGGAACGACGCGCCGAAGACCCGGCTCGCGCGGCCACCCGCCGTGGGTACCACGCCGGTTCAGAGCGGCGGGGCGGGTGAGGTGGTCGGTCAGCGCTTTGTCAGCGCGGCTCAGTGCGTGCGATACGCGGCATGGCAGGCGACACATTGCGCAGTGACCTTGGCGAGGCTGCCGATCGCGCGCTGCGCGTTGCCATCGGCGCCGGCCTCCTGTGCAACGAGGGCGAACTGGCTGGCCGCCTTGTGCATCTGGGTGCCGATGTCCTGCATCGCCTTGGGCATGAACGCAGCCATGTGCGACGCACCGTGACCTTCAAGCGAAGACATCCCCAGTCGCTTCTCGGCGACGTCGGCGGCGCGCTGAAACCCACCGCTACCGAGCAGCTGCTGGATTTCGTTGATGGCCGCAAGGTGGTCGCGCATGTTGGCAAGCAGGTGCTGCCGCATCGGCTCGGGCAGCTTGACGAGCTGGCGGGCGCCCTCCTCGGCCGCGCCCGCGGCTGGCATGGCAATCGCGGCAACACAAAGGGCAAGTGCTCGAATGCGGTTCACGAATTCCTCCTGCATGGGTTGATTGCGCAGACCAGCGCGTCAGGCATCGACGTCTTCGAAGTTGAATTCGACCCCGTTTCCGGCCGGGTCGCGCAAGAAGAGCTGAACCTGCTTTGTGCCCGGCACCTGCGCTCGCCGGAAGGCGACGCCGCGTTCTCGCAACTGGGCCTCGGTGGCCGCCAGGCCCGTGCAAGTGAACGCCACGTGGTCGAAGGTGCCGCGCTGCGGCGCTGCCGCACCCGCTGGCACTTCGGCGAGGTGGAGCACCGCCTGGTCTTGCAGGTAGAGCCAGTAGCCGTGGAAGTCGAACGGCGGCCGTGGCCCTTCCCGCAGACCGACCACGTCGACGTAGAAGTCGCGCAGCCGTTCAAGCAGGGCTTGCTCGGCGCGAAGGTTGAAGTGGTTGAACGCTTGAATCGGCATCGGCGTGTGTGTTCACGGGTAGGGACAGATCGCGCCGCGGTGGTCGGCCGGTGTCGCGAACGGCACGGCCGGGAGCGGTCTCACGTCACGGCGCCTCCGCGGCCCGGAAGCGCGCGATGCAAGATCCCCGCCCCTGGTTCGCCTTTCGCGATCTCCATGTAGCGAAAACAGTCCGTCACGTGGTCATTCACCATGCCGACCGCCTGCATGAACGCATAGCAGATGGTCGAGCCGACGAAGTTGAACCCTCTCGCGCGCAGGTCTTTGCTCATCTGGTCCGATTGTTTCGTCTTGGCGGGGACTTCCGCCATGCGCGTCCAGGCGTTCCGGACCGGCGTGCCGTCAACGTAGCGCCACAGAAACGCGTCGAGCGTACCGTATTCGTCTCGTATCGAAAGCACGCCCCGCGCGTTCCTGATCGTTGCCTCGATCTTGAGCCGGTTTCGGACGATGCCGGGGTCATCGAGCAGACGGCGGATGTCTCGGGGGCCGTAGGCAGCGATCCGCTCGACGTCGAATGAGTCCATTGCGTTTCGGTAGTTCTCCCTCTTCCTCAGAATCGTCAGCCAGCTCAAGCCGGCCTGGGCCCCTTCGAGAACGAGGAACTCGAAGAGGCGTCGGTCGTCGTGGACCTGCACGCCCCATTCGTCATCATGGTAGGCGACGTAGAGCGGATCGCTGCCGCACCATTCGCATCTCTTCGTCATGATCGTTCCCTGCTCAGCATTGACATCGGGCGGCAGCGCCGCGCCTCAACTCAACCCCGGAACACCGATCGTGCGAGCAGCTGACGAATGGGCCGCCTATATCCAGAAAGGCTTCGAGCCGCTGGGACGCGTTGTGCACTATCGCCGCCGAGTGATCACTATCGACGTGTGTGCACTACACCTGCCTCATGTCGGTCGCTACTGCGAACAACGACCACTCCCCCAACCCCTTCAGCGAATGGCGGCCTCGGTCCCCAAAAGGAATGCCCGACCCGGCGACGAGATCCCTCACTGTGCTCGAGACCAGCACCTCGCCGGGGCCTGCCTGACCGGCAATTCGGGCTCCGATATGGACAGCGATCCCACCGACCTTCTCGCCGATGACCTCACACTCGCCCGAATGGATTCCGACTCGGACGGCGATTCCCAACACCCTGACCGCGTCCGCGATGGCACTGCCGCAACGAATAGCCCGTGCTGGTCCGTCGAAGGTTGCAAACAGCCCGTCGCCAGCCGTGTCAATCTCCCGCCCGCGGAAGCGCGCGAGTTGCCGCCGTGCGATCGCATAGTAGCGGTCGAGAAGATCGCGCCACTCGCGGTCACCCAGCCGTGTTGCCTGTTCAGTCGAGCCGACGATGTCGACGAACAAGACGGTCGCCAGCACGCGCTCGGGCTCCCCTGTCTCACGAACCCCGGTCAAGAACTCCTGGACTTCTGCGAGCAGGCGGTCCATGTCCTCGGCAAAGAACAGATGATCAACGCCTGACAACTCGACGTACCGTGCACCCTGAACATGCTCGGCGAGATAGCGCCCGTGCTCTGGGCCCGTGAAAGGGTCGCCGGCGCGGTGCAGCACGAGTACGGGAACAGTAATCGCGGAAAGGACGGCCCGCGCATCTGTCGCGAATGCGCTGCGGAGCAGCGTCACCGCCGCACCCGGGCTGGCCGCTAAACGCTGGTAACGAGACCACCAATTTTTCATCGGTGCATTCGAGGCCTGGCTGGCTACCAGCGCTTCGAAGGCGACACCCTTGCCCCACCCCTCTTCAATGGCCCGCAGGAGCCCTTGAGCTTGCTCGGCGGGAATGCCTTGCGGGTAGTCAGGTGCGTACGCCAGCCGCGCATACGAATTGAGGAGTACCAGTGCGGCCGTTCTCGATGGGTATGTAGCCGCGAACAACAAACTCAGGGCCCCCGCCTCCGACGTACCCATCAGGGCCGCCCGCTGCGATCCCACAGCGTCCATCACGGCTCGGAGGTCGTCCATCCGGTCTTCGAGCGTAGGTAACCGGTCCAGCGGCACGGGGTCTGACAGCCCGGTACCCCGCTTGTCCAGAACGATGAGGCGAGCAAACGACCCCAGTCGCTCGAGGAACCGCGCCACTCGAGGCTCTTCCCACATGTGTTCGATGTGGGAGATCCATCCGTGCATGAAGACGAGGTCGAGCGGGCCCGCACCGACAACTTGGTACGCGATGTGATAGTCGCCGCTCTTGGCCCATTTCGTTTCCGGGGTGGTACTCATAGTGCCCTCCGGCCCATTTGCAGTGCCGACGTCACACTGGTCTGGGCCCCTTCAAGAACGAGTGACTCGACGAGGCGTCGATCGTCGTGGACCGGCACACCCCATTCGTCATCATGGTAGTCGACGTAGAGCGGATCGCTGCCGCACCATTCGCACCGCTTCTTCATGACCGCTCCCCCCAAGTTCTTGAGCCGAGGCAAGCGCCACGACGTGGTGCCTTCACTCCGCGTTCAGCCGCCGGGCGATCGGGGCCAGGACGGGGTGGCGCAAGGCTGCTTCATTGAGCTGCGGCAGCGAGGACCAAGGATAGGTCAGCACCGCGAGCGCTGCGAAAGTCGCCCGCGCGTCCGATGGTGCGAGCAGGTGCATTTCGGCGATGTCGATGGTGAGCCGCCGCGCCAGGTTGGGTGGGTCGGTCTCGAACTCCCACGCGTAGCGCCCGCGGCCGATCCTGACACTGCGTGCGTTCTTCTCCGTCATTGCGACGAGCCACGGGCACTCGAACTTCGATGGCTGTCCGACCGGACGCCGCAGATAGAAGCTGTAGACCTTCTCGTAGGTCTGTCCGAAGGATCGGACCAAGACGTCTGCAATGGCTTCGCGACCGGAGGTCACGTTTGGGAACGTGATGGTGCTCGTGCGGTTGCGAACTTCGAGCATGGCAGTCTGCGTGAAAACGTGCCCCAGAAGATGCGGGCGGTTCTCGTCCTTCGCATGGAAGTAGTTGCGAAGCACCTCTTCTGCGGAAAGCGACGTTGAAGTGGACACACGGTCCTCCAGTGATCGGGTGCTCGCGAGGCACAACGCCCAAGCGGAGCGGCCCGCGGCTCGCCGCGCACCTCGTGTGCTGCCGAGCACTGTAGGTCACCCGCCCGCAGCGGCCCCATTCCCCAACGGTCGCCGACCGCGCAGCATCGCGCTATGAGGCCTCGCTGCGGTACGGAACGTCCATTTGCTTCGCAGTCGCTTCCGCCAACGCTTGACCGGCAAACCGGCTCACCAGATGCAGGCTCATGTCGATGCCGGCGGCAATTCCGGCCGACGTGACGACGCGCCCTTCGTCAACCCAGCGCACATTGGTGCGGACCTCGAGCGCTGGGAACGCCTTGCGAAGGTCTTCGAGATCTTCCCAGTGCGTGGTGGCGGACTTTCCTGTGAGCAGGCCTGCCTTGGCAAGGATGAACGCCCCCGTGCACACCGACGCCGTCAGCGCGGCGCGCTTGGACTTCTCGGCGATCCAGCTGACGAGCGCCGCGTCGTCCACCTCCGCGTCCACGACGCCGCCCGCAACGACAAGGATGTCCGGCTGTGGGCACGTGAGCAATGTGTGGTCCGGCAGGATGCGCAGGCCCGCTCGTGCAGCGACCGGCTGATCGGACCGGGCAACGGTGAAGACGCGAAACGGCGCCGGCTCGCCGGGATGACGTCGGCCGTGAACGCGGCTCGCGGTCGTCAAGACCTCGAACGGGCCGGCGAAGTCCAGGACCTCGACGTTCGGGAAGACATAGATCGCGACCGTGAGTGTCATTCGTCAGGCCTGACGCGCGGCTTGAGCAGGTTGCAGAGCGTGTTGGTCGAGGTCGGCGTAGGCGGCGCGACGGCGGCGGCTCATCCCGCAGCTGGGATCATCCACGACACTTGCGAAGTCAGTTCCGAACCGTTCGTGCAAGCGGGACAAGATCAACACCGGCCCGTGGCGCCCCTCGTCGATGAGTCCTCAAGAGCTGAGAACCTGATGGGTGGTGTTGTCCACGATCACCGGACTTTGCATGTAGACGAGCGACGGCTCGCTCCCGTACTTGCTTTGGATAAACGCCTTCCAGTCGTCCGTGTACAGGGCTTCGGCCTCCTCGCGCGAGCGCCAAAGGTAGACCCCGCCGGCGGTTGTGCCGTCTTCCGAGAGGATGTAGTACTTGCGCACCAGTCCCTGCTGGTCCTGGTACTTCGGCGCGGTGCTCTGGAAAATGGCCTTCGCCTCCTGCAGCGACAGTGGCTTGGGCAGCTTGAAGGTTGCAATGACGGTAATCATCGAGTCGCCCCTAAGATTTGTGCGAGGTCTTGAGTCTCGCCTCATGCAAGACCAGCGTCGAGCCGCACGCGGCGCGCATGGCACATCGGTCTTCGCCAAACTCGTGTCGAGCTGCCGGCTGGGTGTGAAGTGTCAAGCCCTTGTTTCATGACGCTTCACAACGAGGCCGCATTCTTGACCAGCTCGCGCAACGGGTGACCCGCTGGGGCCCATGCCTCGATCGCCGCCGCGAACTCGGGGCCAGCGGTGATGGGCGCAGGGAGATAGATCGTATGCATGCCCGCCGCGAGAGAGCCGACGTATTGCGCTGGGACCACCGAATGCCCCTTGTATCCCGAGCGCCTGGTCGCCCTAATGTGCACACCGGCCGACCATGGGATGCTCAGTTCGCGGCCGGTATAGCCCGTCGAAGACAAGCCCGCCGCCGACAACCTGACCCAGACACGGTGCGCAGTGAAGCCGTAAGCGATGGCGAGTACGGCGACAGCAAGAACGGCTGCCCCGGCCAGGGCGCCGAGCGCAGCCCGTGGACTCAGCAGGTAGAACCCTGCCAGGACAAGCAGGATCAACGCCGTGTGCTGCAGGAACGCGCGACGAACGGCGGCGCCGGGCAAGCGGCAGGCTACGACATCGGGAACTGGCATTCGTGCGGCTGGACGGGAACGTGCGCATTCTGATCGCATCGCAGATCGCGGTCCCCTGAGCAGGGTTGCACGAGGGCCACCGTCAGCCACCGATGGAGCCGCGGTGATCCGCTCGCGACGCTCTGGCGATCCAAGTGCCTGACGGCTAACGTTCATATTTCGGGAAGACATAGATCGCGACCGTGAGTGTCATTCGTCAGGCCTAACGCGCGGCTGGAGCAGGTTGCAGCGTGTGTTGGTCAAGGTCGGGGTCAGGCGGCGCTGAGGCGCCGACGATCCGCCCAACGCGTCGGCCGCGCGCTCCAGCTACGGCCGGCACCACCCGGTCAACCGGTTATGCGGCGCAGCGTATTCGTCCATCGAATGTCTGCAGTCGCCAATCGCGGAGGTGGGCAGCGCCTTACTCCGGCAATCCCGCCTCGCGCAGTGCCAGCGAGATGCGCTCGAGCATCCCGCGGTCGCGGTAGGGCTGGGTCCCTGCCCACGTGGAGACCGAGAAGTCGGGCTTCACGCCCAGCACTTCGCCGGCGATCGCGCGTGCGGCGGCCGCGTCGCCGGAGGCGCGGTTGACCTCGATCCGCACCAGAAGCGCGTCGAGGTCGTCGGCCTTCTTCCGCAGCGCCTCCTGGCAAGCGGCGCCCGCCTCGCGCCACAGGCGCATTTCCTTGTAGCTCGCCGCCAGCAGCGCGTTGTACCAGGGCGGGTGAATCGGCGAGACCCGCATCGCCTGCTTGAGGCGGTCGGCCGCATCCGCAGGCCGACCGCAGTAGTACAGGATGTTGGCGAGGTGCCCGTTCGCGTGGGTGCAACTGGGACGGATCGCGACCGCCTGTTCGGCGAGTTCGAGCGCCTTGTCGTGCTCGCGGCGGTAGAGGTGGATGTGCCCCATCACGGTGTGCGCCTGCCCATCGGCGTCCGTCATCGTGATCGCCCGCCCCGCCCATTCGGCGGCCCGCTCGATCGATTGCTGCGGCGTCGGCGTCCAGCCGCGAAACGCCTCCCACCAGAGCGTGAGCGCCGTCATGGTAGGGCCGAGCGAGCTTTGCGGCGCGAGCTTCGCAACCTGCTCGAAGCAGCCACGCGCAAGCGCATTCGCCTCGGGCTGTCCCTTCATGAATTCATGCATGCCCCGGTACCACGCCTCGCGCGCACGCGGGTGCTTGAGCGTCTTGCGCCATACGCGGGCCGGCTCGCCGCTCAGCAGTTTGACATCGAGCTCGGTAACGATCCGCTCCGTGATCGCGTCCTGGACTTCAAACGTGTCATCGAGCGCCCGGTCGTACTTCTCGCTCCAGATCGCCTGGCCGGACTGGCCGTCGATCAGCGACACCGTGATCCGCGCGCGATCCCCGGCCTTCTGCACGAATCCCTCAACGAGGTAGCGCACGCCCATTTCGGCCGCAGCCTGCTGCGGCGACACGTCCCGGTTGCGGTAGGCATTGGTCGTACCGACCGCGATCAGGATCAGCCCGCTCATCTTCACCAGCGCCTGCTGCAAGTCGATCCGCACGCCGTCAGCCAGGCTCGCCTGCTCGACATCCGGGCCCGCGGCCCGGAAGGGCAGCAGCGCGAGCGAAGGCAGGGCCGACAATTGTTCCGCAGTCCTCGTGTGCGACACCGAGATGCCTTCGACCGAGCCGGGCACGTCGGCCCGGTACCAGCGCACCGGGTTCGGCAGATTCTTGACCTTGCGCTCGCCCTGATCGACGAAGACCGCCGCGACACGGCCGCAGACCGCATCCTTCATGGCCGCCGACAGCGCGATGCCGCCAGCCTCCGGCAGCGTTTGCAGCCGCGCCGCGATATTGACGCCGTCGCCGTAGATCGTCCCGTCGGGCTTTTCGAGCACGTCGCCGAGGTGCACACCGATGCGGAAGCGCAGGCGGCGATCCTCCGGAGCGCGCGCGGCGTCGAGGCCGAGCGTCCGCTGGATCTCGAGCGCGGCATCGACTGCGCCCGTCGCAGTCTCGAACAGTGCGAGCACCGAATCGCCGGCCATGTCGATGACACGGCCCCGGCTGGATTCGATACAGCGCTGAAATACCGTGCGCGCCGCATCGAGAGCGGTCACCGTCGCGCGGTCGTCCGCCGCCATGAGACGCGAGTAGCCCGCCGCATCCGCCGCCAGAATTGCCGCAAGTCGCTGCCGGACGCCGGTGTCGCTCAACGTGCTTCCCGAGATGTCTGAGTCGAAACTACCAAGCCCATCTTATCGAACGTCTGCCGCTGCGGGCCAATGACCGCGTTCCGTCGATGACGGGGTGTCGTGCTGCCATCTGTGGCTGCCGCCTAACGTTTGAGCCAAGCGGGAGACACCGGCGTGGTGCCTGGCACGCGAGGCGCATGATGCAGCACAGCGCCTCGTGGCCCAGGCCCCATGCTGTTGCAGGTCGGCTCCAAAGAAGGGTCAGGCGTCATGGCGGTGCGTCCAAGTTGATGGCACGAGGCCCACGACTACGCCGCCTTGACCTCGATGTGGTACGTGGCCCATGGGCACAGACTGAAGCGCTCGTTGACTGGTTTCGCAGCCATGTCGGCAAACCGATCAGCCTCGTACACAGCCCAAACGGGACCCAAGCCTCCTAGGCCCATTGGCCGACCGTCGAGGTGAGTGGCAAGTATGAAACGGCGTTCGGTGGCCTCCGATGCGGAGAGAACAACCGCGTATCCATCGATGGCCCTGACAAGAAAGGAAGTCGATGCACCAATCTTGGCCCCGGTCGCCCTCATGACATCTACAAACAGCGGGCCGGCAAGGGTGTGCTGCTTCTTGTCGTACTCCAGAGTGGGCTTGATGCGGATCGACGGAAGCGAGCCGAGCGCGGCAAAGTCAAACGCATGGGCAACGGTGAAGGCCACCTTCTGTTTGGACATCAGTTGATCGAGCGCTGGATCGAGAGGACCGCGATTGCCTGCCCCGATCAAACCGCTGACCGTGAGCAGTGCCGGACCGGTATTTGACTTCGCGCGACTCTGGGCCAGTACGGCACTGGAGAGGCTTGCAGCGGCACCCGTGAGTGCGGCCAGTAGGACATGACGCTTGTTCATTCGGGCTCCAAGTGTTCCGATGGTGGCGCACTACTCTACTGCCGACCCGTGTGCTGGCTGCTCACAGGGCTGCGCGCAGCACGACTGAGCGTGCGATGACGCCGAACGTGCGAGCCAAGCCGCCCGGAGCGGCATGGGGCCGCCAGGCGGAAGATGAGCAGACCCGTCTCGCGGCCCCGTGCTGTGGAGGGTTGGCTTCAGCGAAGTGTTAGGCCGCATTCGCAGTGCGCACGCGGGCATACATCGACGACACGCTCCGGCCGGGTGCGCCACGCAGTGACAGCCAGACGGAAGAGCCGCGAATGCGGACGACGGTGCGGTGACTGAGCGCCGAAGGGCGATCTTCGACTGATTCGACCTGTGTCCAGGGAACGAAGAACGCCGGACAGAGAAGCCGAAAGGGCATATAGATAGAAACAGCCAGTCCCTTCGGCGTGATCGTGACGATCAGACATCCGCCGTAGTTGACAGGGAACCAGGGCACCCGCCCCATCTTTGCGGAGGCAAAGTGAAACTGCTCGCCTTCGATCGGGCCAACCGCCGGGAAGCGACGCGCCAGTGCGCGCCAACCCGACGCAACGGAGAGCAGCGCTGCGATTCCCAGCAGCATGGCCAGGAACAGCGGCACGAAGTGCTCTGACTGAAGGAAGTTGGGTGGACCGTTGGGCAGCATGACCTTGCGGCCTAACGCTGATATCGGGCGACAGGTTTGCGCCCTAACTCCAGCACCAGTCAGTCTTGAATCGCCACGCAGGTCTCGCCGTCACCCAAGCCCGCGGAAGAACTCGCGGATCTCGCCCGCCAGTGCCGCGGGTTGCTCGAGCGCGGCGAAGTGCCCGCCCCGTTGCATCACGCTCCAGCGACGGATGTTGAACTGGCGCTCGGCCGATTCGCGCGGCGGGCGCAGGATCTCGCGCGGAAACTCCGCATAGCCGGTCGGCACTTCGATGCGCCCTTCGATCGGCCAGCCCTCATGCAGCCGCGCGTAGTACGGCCAGAACGATGCGCCGATGCAGTTGGTGAACCAGTACAGGCTGATGT
>CP070653.1:271955-282397 GCA_020354665.1 Burkholderiales bacterium | reverse complement strand
CCGCGCGTAGAAGTCGTTGAGGCCGATCTTTTCGATCTCGACTGCCGCCGGCTGTGCTGACGTGTCGATCTTCACGCCGTCCAGCGCGAGCGCCTGCCAGCGCGCCAGCTCGCTTTCGCCGTCGGGATTGAGCGCCGCGAAGTTGGTGACCCGCACGCCGCCCTGGTAGCGCACTGCCGGCGACGCGCCGCCGGCATCGAAGTCCACCGAGCCGTCAGCCGTGATCGCGGCGCTGGCAAGAATGGCGCTCGCGTACCGCGCGGCGTACGAACGGGCCGCCGTGACGTCGACGTTGTCGACCTGCAGCTTCAGCGACGTCGCCAGCGGCGTCGGGCGCAGCCAGCCGTTGGCCCGCAGCGTGCCGCCGCCAAGCCTGACGCGCACATCTACCGGCATGCGCGCTTTGGTGTCGGTGGTGATCCGCTCGACGCGCGCGTCGAGCGCTTCGGCCGCGACCGTCACCGGGGGCTGAACGGCCTCGTCCTTGACCACGGCCTGTGCCTTGATCAGATCGAATCGGGCGAGCTGGACGCGCCAATCCGCGCCGTCGCCGGCCGGCTTGGCGGCCCCCTTGGCAACGATCAGGCGCTGCCAGTCGACGCTTCCGTCGGCAAGACGCTGCGCCCGCAGCCGCGCACCGCGCACGCTGGCACGTTCGACGTCGACCCGCCGCTCGCGCACGTCGGCGCCGATGCCGCTGACCTCGATCTTCGTCGCCTGCAACTGCGCCGTGTTGCCCCGCGGGCCGGCAATCCTCAAGTCGTTGACGACGACTGCACCGGATTCGATGCGTGGTGCCGCGCCGCCGACGCCATCGTCGACGCGGATCCTCGCCTTCGCCTCGACGCTGCCCCCCAGCGATGCATCGAGGGTGTCGCGCAGGTAGGGCATCAGCTCGGCGAGCGGCAACCGTGCCACCGACACTTCGGCGTCGACCTTCAGCGGCTCCAGAACAACAGAGCCGTCGCCCTTGAGCTGGGTCTTGTCGTCGGCCAGCGCGGTCAGCGCCAGCGTCGCCGCGGCATCCTTGCGTGTGCTGAACCCGTCGATTGCTAGCTCGACCGGCTGCAGGCGGCGCTTGAAGCCCACCGTCTCGTCCGAAACGCCGATTCGTCCATCGACGACGCGGATCTGTGCCACGTCGAGGGCAAACGGCGCGGCTTTCTTCGTCGGTGCCTCGGCCTGCTCCTTGGCCGCCCCGCTGCTGGGAATCAGGTTCGCCACGCCCGCCAACGAGCCATCGGCGCGCCGCACGATGTCCAGCGCCGGCGCCCGCAGCGTGACCGAGCGCAGCTGCCCCTGGGCCTGGAACAGCCCGACCTCGCCGACATCGACTTCAAGACGCTGCCATTGCAGCAGCGGATGGTTCATGTCGCTCGGCACGAGCGCGAAGTCGCTGATCGACGCCGTGCCCGTCAGCAGCAGCCGCGCCGGCGCCGCGGGCGTCTGCTCGGAGGCCGGAGTGGCGCGCCGAAACGTGATCCGCAGGTCCGTGTCGAGCACGCCCGATGACACCTTGAAGCCCAGCGCAACCGGCGAAGAGTCGAGGTAGCGCGGCCACGACAACCCCCCGAAGCGCAGGGCCACAACGGTGTCGAGCGTGTCCTGAAACGGCAGTGTTTCGCCCTCGACCTTGAACGGCGCCCCGTTGATCGTTGCGGCAAACGCGGGCTGGACCTTGATTTCGATGTCGTCGGGCAGACTCGAGATGAACGGAATGCCCAGCGAGACCGCGGTCGCCTCGTGCTGCTGGCCGACCACGCGGTCGTCGAGCGTGACGGCGCCGTCGTGCAGCTCGATGTTGAAGACCGCAAACCGCGCGGGCTCATTGTCTTTGGCGTCGTCAGCCGACGGCGGCTTCGCGGTCAGGCGCTCGATGATGTCGCTGATGTTCAGCCGGTTCGGCGCGGTGCGTGCGAGGTAGGCGCGCACGCCCTGCAATCGCAGCGACTTGACGACCGGCGCGAAGCGGACGATCGAGCTGGCGCCCAGCTGCGTGTCGAGCTCGTCGAGCTGCAGCAAGGGCTGCGGGTCGGAGGCCGTGCCGTCAATGACGAAGCCGCGCACGTGCAGCCGCAGCTTGAACGGATTGAACTTGACGTCGGCGACATGCATCGGCCGCCCGATCTCGCGGGCGGCGACGGTTTCGAGGCCCCAGCGAACCGCTGCGGGCACCCCGAGCCACAGCGCGACGAGCAGCACGACTGCGACACCGACAACCGTCGCGGCGGTGATGGCAAGCCTGCGGCGGGTCACCATCACAGCCGACACGAATACGAAGGCGCCACGGCGCAGCGCGCCGGGCCCGTTCCGTCGAGATCGAAGACCATCGCGCCGTGATCTTGCTGCATGCAGCGCCGCTGTGCTCGGTTGGGGTTGATCGCTGCCATCGACAGCTCGCCGACCATGCGATTGCGTCAGCCCACAGGATGGGTAGCCGGCGTGGATGGGTCAACCATCGCTAACCCCGACGCGTGCCGGGAGGCAGCGGCCCGCCGGCACTCACTGTCGTTCCAAACGAAAATCGCGGCCGTCGTCCGACGTGTGCCGCGCGGCAGGCGCTGCGCCGTCGACCCCATACCTCGCCGGAGTGCACAGCGATGTTCCACGCCTCAGCAGCCCGCTACGACACGATGACCTATCGACGCTGCGGTCGCAGCGGCCTGCAATTGCCGGCCATCGCGCTCGGTCTATGGCACAACTTCGGCGACTCGACACCGTTGCAGACGCAGCGCACGATGCTGCGCACCGCGTCCGACCTCGGTATCACCCACTTCGACCTGGCCAACAACTACGGTCCGCCCTACGGCAGCGCGGAGGCGAATTTCGGCGAGCATCTCAAGCGCGACTTCCGGCCCTACCGCGACGAGCTGATCATCTCGACCAAGGCCGGCTGGGACATGTGGCCCGGGCCGTACGGGCGCGGCGGCGGCTCGCGCAAGTACCTGCTCGCCAGCCTCGACCAGAGCCTCGCGCGCATGGGCCTTGACTACGTCGACATCTTCTATTCGCACCGCTTCGACCTCGACACGCCGCTGGAGGAAACCTGCGGTGCGCTGGCGAGCGCGGTGCAGCAGGGCAAGGCGCTGTACGTCGGCATATCGAGTTATTCGGCCGGCAAGACCCGCGAGGCGGCTGCACTGTTGCGCCAGCTGGGCGTGCCGCTGCTGATCCACCAGCCGTCGTACAGCCTGCTCAACCGCTGGATCGAGGAAGAACTGCTCGAGGCGTTGCAGCACGAAGGCATCGGCTGCATTGCCTTCAGCCCGCTGGCGCAGGGCTTGCTGACCGCCAAGTACCTGAACGGCATCCCGCAGGATGCGCGGATCCACCGCCCCGGCGGCGGCTCGCTGAAGTCAGAGCACCTGAGCGAGCGCAACCTCGAGCGCGTGCGCGCGCTCGACGCGATCGCCCGCGCGCGCGGGCAGAGCCTCGCGCAGATGGCGGTCGCCTGGGTGCTGCGCCACCCGCAAGTCACCTCGGCGCTGATCGGCGCGAGCCGGCCGGAGCAGATCACCGAGCTGGCCGGCGCGCTGAGCAGGCTCGACTTCAGCCGCGAAGAGCTCGACGCGATCGACCGGCACGCGGCCGAGGGTGACGTCAACCTCTGGAAGCGGCCGTCGAGCGACCAGCGGCCGTGATCCGCGCGGATCGCGCCCGGCGGGACCGAAAAAGACCGGGTGCACGGCACGGCGCGTCATGGTGCGCGGCCGCCGATTCAGAGCACAAGGTTGAACACCGAGGAATCAACCGCCACCAGCGCGCGGAGCTTCTCGTGCACGATGACCGACACGCGGTCGCCATGCCGGGCCAGCCGCGCAAGCAGTCGCTGCAGGTGCGCGACCTGATGGGATTGCAGCTCCTCAATGCGCAGTGTCAGTGTCGACTGCGTGTGGCGCAGCAACTTCTCCAGCCGCGGTGCGGTGCGCGCGAAGAAGCGTGCGTCGAGCCAGCCGTTGAGCGAGAGATCGAGCTGCAGCGGCCCGGGCCGCCAGGCCAGCCCGATCTTGCCCGCATCGAGATAGCCCGCGACCACCCGGTGCAACGCACGCACGCGCCGCTCCACCGCCGACGCCTCAACGGCGTCACGGGCGAAGCGGCGGCGCACATACGCGTGCATCGACAGGCCGGTGATCCAGTCGGAGATCACCATGGGCAGCTTGCTTGGGGCGCCCAGCGGCAGCGTGCGAGCAAACTCGATCCAGCGGCGCGGGCCGCCGGGCAGGATGCCCTTGACCAGCAGGTTCAAGACGATGCGCGCCTTGTCGGCCGTCGTGTACTCGCTGCGGTACACGGGCGCGCGCAGCCAGCGCAGCTTGTTGCGGATGCGCTCGCCGATGCCGCGGTCGGTCAGCAGCTGCTCGTGCAGGCGCCGGTAGCCGGCGACCATCGCGTCGTACGACATCCGCTTGGGGACGATGTTGGTGCCCAGCCGCGTGTTGTCGCCGTCGGCGGCGCGCTCGATCAGCCGGCCTTCGTCGCGCAGGCGTTCGTACAGCGGGGTGCGCGGCAGCGCCGTCAGCAGGCCGACCATCGCCGCCTGGATGCCCGACTCGGCGATGAAGCGGCGCTGGTGCTCGAACGTCTCGATCGTGTCGTTGTCGAAGCCGACGATGAAGCCGCCGAGCACGTCGATGCCGTGGGCATAGATGCGCCGCAACGCGCCGAGCATGTCAGAGCCGGCGTTCTGCGTCTTGCGGCTGAGCTTGAGCGTGGCCTCGTCGGGCGTCTCGATGCCGATGAAGACCCAGGCGAAGTGCGCCTCGCGCATCAGCGCCAGCAGCTCGTCGTCCTGCGCGAGGTTCAGCGACGCCTCGGTGCCGAACGCGAAGCGCCAGCCGTGGCGCCGCTGGTACTCGGCGAGGAAGCGCAGCATCTGCTTGGCCGCGGCCCGGTTGCCGATCAGGTTGTCGTCGACGAAGAAGACCTGCCGCACGCCCCGTGCGCGCAGCGCGTCGAGCTCGCGGCCGATCTGCTCGGTGCTCTTCATGCGCGGCCGGCGGCCGAACATCACGATGATGTCGCAGAAGTCGCAGCGGTACGGGCAGCCGCGCGAGAACTGCACACTGGCGGTGTTGTAGAGGTCGAGCTTGATCAGGTCCATTCGCGGCGCAGGTGAATCAGCGAGCGCGACCGTGCCGTTCTCGCGGTACAGCGGCTGCGGACGCCCGGCCTCGAAGTCACGGCAGAACGCCGGCCAGATGTATTCGGCCTCGCCGGCGATTGTCGTGTCGACGAGCGCCGCGTACTTCTCCGGGCACAGCGACGCATAGCTGCCGCCGGCCACCACGTAGTGCCCGCGGCTGCGGTAGAAGGCGAGCAACTCGCTCTGGCGCGCGAACTGCGCACCCATGCCGCAGATGCCGACGATGTCGGCCTGGGGATCGAGCGGCACCGGCTCGACGTTCTCGTCGACGATCGATACCTGCCAGTGCGGCGGGCACAGTGCCGCGACCGTCGCCAGACCGAGCGGCGGGTTCAGGCTCCGCTTGCCGGGGACGATGTCGCGCATCGCGAAGCGAAAGCTCCAGAAGCTTTCGCTGAAGCGCGGATTGATCAGCAGCAGTCGCATCGCAGGATCGGTGCCGGTGAACGAAAGGCGGCGGGCGCCGGGCCAGCATCAGCCGGCCTGTGGCGTAACGGCCATCAAGGCAATCGGATCAATGGCCAACCGGGCATCATCGGCGCGGCGTTCGCCGGCACGCAAGCCGCCCGGGTGGCCGGTTGCGTGTTTCCTAACCTGAATCAAAGCGCGGGCGACGCCAAGGCTCCTCTGGTCAGGCGGCCACGGGCAGCGCATCGACCGCGTCCTTGCGAAGCCCCGTGCGCGGCGACCTTCAACTGAACCGCTGCGGGCCGCGGTCGAATTCCTCGACCAGCCAGTGCACGAAGGCCGAGACTTCGGGCGTGCCCGCACGCCCGGGGTGCACCAGCAGGTAGTAGCGGTAGCCGGTGGCCAGGCGCAGCGGAGGAAACGGCGCGACGAGCTGCCCGTTGGCGATCGAATCCTCGAGCAGCGGCGAGCGTCCCATCACGACGCCCTGCCCACGAATCGCCGCCTGCACCGCTTGGTCGATGAAGCTGAATGTCAGCCGCCCGGCGCTGGGGGTCAGCGCAGTCACGCCCGCGGAATCGAACCAGCGCGTCCAGCTGCTCGCGCGCGCGGAAGGCCATTCCTCGTCCATGTCGATCAGCGGCAGCTGCGACAGGTCGTGCGGGCCGCTCAACGCCCTGCCGTGACGCTCGAGCAGCCGCGGGCTCAGCGCCGGCGTGACGAACTCCTCGCACAGCTGCCTGGCGTCGGTCAGTCCCGCCACATGCTGTGGCAGGCATCGCCGCACGGCCACGTCGATGGCGTCCGCCTGCAGGTCGACCTGCCGGTCGCTGGCATCGATGCGGATTTCGATCTGCGGATGCACGCGCTGGAACGCGGCCAGCCGCGGCACCAGCCAGAGTGATGCAAAAGACGCATACGTGCTCAGGCTGACGCGCGGCGGCAGTCCGACGCCACGGATCTCGTCGACGCACCGGTCGATGCCGGCCAATGCCTGCGAGACTGCCGCGTGCAGTCGCGCACCGGCCGGCGTCAGCTCGAGGGCGCGCGTCTTGCGCACGAACAGCGCCTTGCCGACCTGGCGCTCGAGGGCGCCAATCTGGCGGCTGATCGACGACTGCGTGAGCGCCAGATCCTCGGCCGCCAGCGTGAACGAGAGCTTCTTCGCCGCGACGTCGAAGCCGCGCAGCGACGCCAGTTGAATCGGTCGGCGCCGGCGTGCGGCCGCACTGCGGGGAAGCGATGAGCGAGCAGCCATGCTCGGACGATACATGCATGAGCCGCATGCATCAACTGCGATCTTTTCGTTTGTCGCGCAGGCTGCGACCGCCTTCAATAGGGGTACGGCGAGTCACACCGCAGTCAAGGAGAACCAACATGTCGTCCCCTCGTCTTCATCACAGCGTACGCACCATCGACCTCGACCACGACCAGCTGATGGTCTTCTCGGATCCGAGGGGTACCTGCATCGAGGTCCTGTTCGGCGGACTTTGGTTGACCGAGGAACGCTGCGCGCAGGACCGCATCGCCTCGGCCGGGCAAGCACTGCGGCTGCAGTCCAACGGTCGTGCGGTGGCCGAACCGTTCGGGCCGACGCGATTGCGCGTGACCGCGCCCGCACACCTCGGCAGCGTGCTGCGTTCGGCGTGGCAGCGCTGGCGGCCGACGCTCGCCGCGTTAGCGCCTCGATCGATGGCCGCGCTGCTCGCGCTGCTGCTGAGCGTCAGCCTGCCCGAGTTCCTCGGCCGCGCGGTGCAGCAACGGCTCGAGATCGCACAGCAGCGCGTCGCGCGCGAGGCGACCGATCGGCCACCCGCCGTCGACCGCGTCTCCCTGGTGCAGGCTCGACAGGCGAGCAGCTGAGCCTGGGCCCGCCCAGCACGGCGGGCGACTCAGCGCGGGTGCAACCAGCGCGGCAGCATCGCGTAGGGGTCGGCCTTCATGGTGGCATCGTGGCTGACGCCGTGCTGCGCGAGCAGACCTTGCAGGTCGCCGCTGCGGATGCTGTCGAACACTTCGGTGCAGCCGCCGAGGAATCGTCCGCCGATGAAGATCTGCGGCAGAGTCTGGCAGCCGGTGCGCTGGCGCAGCACCTCACGGATGCGGCCGCCGCGATCGTCCGCCTGGTAAGCCACCGAGTCGAGATCTGCTGCGGCGTAGGGGATGCGCCGCTGCGCGAACACCTTGCGCACCGACCAGCAGAACTCGCACCACTCGAGGCCGAACATGACCAAGGGCTGCTCGGGGTCGGACAGCAGCGCATCGACCTCGCGCTCGGCCGCTCGATCGACCGACCGCGTTGCGGCAGGCACTTCGCGAGCGGGCGCGGGCCCACTCGGTGGGGCAACGTCGAAGCGATAGCCTGGCGTCGAGCGCGACAGCGCCATTTCCTCTTCGGTCATTTCGATGCCGACGTCGTCGAACAGCGGCGTCGACAGGTAGCGCTCGCCGGTATCGGGCAGCATGCACAGGATGTTCGATCCGGGCGGCACCTCCCGTGCCAGCGCGATCGCGCCGGCCATCGTCGCGCCGGCCGAGATGCCGACGAAGATGCCCTCGCGGGTGGCCAGCTCGCGCGCGCAACGCAGCGCCTCCTTGCCGTCGATCGGGACGAAGCGGTCGATGCGACTGTCCTGCGTGACCTCCTCGGCCAGCCGCGGGATGAAGTCGGGCGACCAGCCCTGCATCAGATGGGGACGGAACGTCGGGTGGCTCGCGGCCTGCGATCCGTCGGCCTGGCGCGGCTGGGGCAGCCCGCTCGCGAGGATCGCCGAGTTGTCGGGTTCGCAGACGACGATCTGGGTGTGCGGACTGCGCACGCGCAGCACGCGCGAGACGCCGTTCAGGGTACCGCCGGTGCCGAATCCGCTGACCCAATAGTCGAGTCGCTCGTCGTCGAAGGCCTCGAGGATCTCGACCGCCGTGGTACGGGCATGAACCTCGGCGTTGGCGGGGTTTTCGAACTGGCGCGGCTGCCACCAGCCGTGCGCCTCCGCGAGCTCCTTTGCCTTGGCGACCATGCCCGAGCCCTTCAATGCGGCCGGCGTCAGCACCACCTTGGCGCCGAGGAAACGCATCAGCTTGCGGCGCTCGACGCTGAAGTTCTCGGCCATCGTGACGACGAGCGGGTAGCCCTTCTGCGCGCACACCATCGCCAGGCCGATGCCGGTGTTGCCGCTCGTCGCCTCGACGATCGTCTGACCCGGCTTGAGCTCACCGCGACGCTCGGCGTCCTCGATCACACCGAGTGCGAGCCGGTCCTTGACCGAGCCCATGGGGTTGAACGATTCGAGCTTCGCATACAGGTTCACGCCGGCCGGCCCGAGCTTGTTGATGCGCACGACCGGCGTGTCGCCAACGGTCGAGAGGATCGATTCGTGTCTCTTGCCCATGTGGTTCTCCGTGAGTTGCGGGCGCCCCGCGTTCAGGCGCAGCCGCCGGGCGTCGGCACGGCGAGCCGCACCGCACCGGATGAGGGTTCAAAGGCCCGAAATCCCTGTTCGGCCAACAGACGATCGCCGACTTCGATCACCTCGTCGACCAGCGCGTCGGCGTGCGCCTCGGTCGTGCGCGCACCGATGAAGCAGGGCCGGATCGCCAGCGCGCCGGCGATGCGTGCGGTGCTCGGCATGTTGCGGCCGTTGCGCAGCAGCTCGCGGTGGATGCCCTGGTTCAGTGCGTCCAGATCCAGCGGCACGTCGCTGACATAGCGGAAGCAGCAGATCGACAACGTCGGCTCCTGCATCAGCTGCAGCCGCGGGTGCGCCCGCGCGCGCTCGGCCACGCGCCGCGCCATCGAGTTGTGACGACACACGCGCTCGCGCAGACCCTGCACGCCAATCTCGCGCAGCAACGCCCAGACCACCGCGCCGCGCGCCGGCGCCGAAAGCTCGACGCCGAAGTCGGCATACGGGATCCCCAGGCTCTCCATTGAATGCTGCACGTCGTCGATGCTGCAGGAGCCCTCCAGGTAATCGGCATGCTCCTGCGTGAAAGCGCGGTTCAGGATGCGCCGGTCGCGCACAAAGGTAGCACCGATACCGACCGGTGCGCCCAGCCACTTGTGCGGATCGACCACGACCGAGTCGGCCAGCGCCAGGCCGTCGTAAAGCGGCTTGACGCGCGGGTCGAGGATACCGGGTAAGCCATAGGCACCATCGACGTGAAACCACACGCCGTGCGCGCGCGCGATCTCGCCGATGGCGCGCAGCGGATCGATCGCCCCGGTCGAGGTCGTTCCCGCGTTGGCGATCACCGCGACGGGCACATCGCCGCTGTGGGCGTCGGCGCGCAGCTGACGGCGCAAGGCGTCGGGCCGCATGCACCCCTGTTCGTCGTGTTCGATGGGCACGACTGCGCTGCGCCCCATGCCCAGCACGGCCGCGGCACGCTGGATCGTGTGGTGCGTCAACGCAGTGGTGTAGAGGCGGCAGCAGCGTCGCAGGCCATCGCGCGCCGGGTCCATGCCCCGGCGCTCCAGCGCGGCCTGGCGCGCGCCACCGAGCGCGACGAGGTTGGCGGTCGAGCCCCCGCTGCTGTAGACACCCTGGAATTCCGCGGGCAGTTCGAACAGCGCGGCCAACCAGTGCAGCGACAACTCCTCCAGGTGGTTGAACGCCGTCGCGCCAATGCGCTGCGGCGAGGCGACCGAGCCCGCGAGCGTGGCCAGCGCACCGATCGTCGTCGCGCCGGTGGTGATGAACGAGGTACTGCCGGGGTGCGGGATCTGCGACGCGTTGGGCAGCAGCCAGCGGCCAATCTCGTCGATCACGGCGTCGATGCCAATGCCTTCGATCGGGACCTCACCGCCCAGCGCCTTCCGCCAAAGGGCCGGCTCGCGCATCGCATCGGGGTACTCGAAACGCAGGTAGCGATCGAGGTGCTTGCC
>CP070653.1:254380-271855 GCA_020354665.1 Burkholderiales bacterium | reverse complement strand
GAAACGGGCGGTGCCGCAGCCGCGCGAACGTGTCGAAGCGGCTCGCGTCGCCGGCGATCGCCTCGGCCACCAGCTTGCCGGCCAGCCCGGTCAGCGCGAGACCGTGGCCCGAGAAGCCCTGCAGGTAGTAGACGTTCGACGCTCTCGCCGATGCGCCTGCGGGTTGCAGGCGGCCGAAGTCCGGCGCCCGGCTCATCGAGATGTCGACGAAGCCGCCCCACGCGTATTCGACCGGCACGTCGGCGAGCTGCGGGAACGCCCGCGTCATGCGCCGGCGCATGCTGCCCGCAAGGTTCATCGGCGTGACCGTGCTGTAGCTCACGCGCCCGCCGAACAGCAGGCGGTCGTCGGGCGTGAGGCGGAAGTACTCGAGCACGAAATTGGTGTCCGACACGGCCGATCGCGACGGAATCAGCGTGCGCGCCAGCTCGGCGGGCAGCGGCGCGGAACCGACGATGTAGGTGCCGACCGGCATGATGCGCGGCGCAAGCCGCGGCGCGACCGCCTCGCCGAACGCCTGCAGGTAGACATTGCCCGCGAGCAACGCCTGCCGCGCCCGCACGCGGCCGCGCGCGGTGCGCAGCGTCACCGTCGCGCCGTGCTCGAGCGCGGTCACCGCCGAGCGCTCGAACACGCGCACGCCGAGCCGGTGCGCCGCGCGCGCGAGGCCGAGGCTGTACTTCAGCGGATGCATGTGACCCGAGCGCGGGTCGTGCACGCCGTTGTGATAGCGCGGGCTGGCGATCCAGCGCGGCACCTCGGCCGGCGCGATGCGCGTGAGCGGGTAGCGATAGACGGATTCGATGCGATCGGCCCAGGCCTGCAGCTCGCGGCCCTTGCGCGCGTTGACCGCCAGCGCGAGGTGGCCGGGCGTCCAGTCGCAGTCGATCGCGAAGCGCTCGCAGCGCGCGACGATCAGGTCGAGCGCCTCGACCGTCATGTCCCAGACGCGGCGCGCCTCGTCGAGCCCGAGCTGCTGCTCGATCTTTGCCATGTCGCACGCCAGGCCGTGGATCGCCTGGCCGCCGTTGCGCCCCGACGCGCCCCAGCCGACCTGTTCGGCCTCGAGCAGCACGACGTCGAAGCCGCGATCGGCCAGTTCGATCGCTGCGGACAGCCCGGCGAGCCCGCCGCCGACGATGGCCACGTCGGCCTCCTCGCTGCCCTGCAACGACGGGTAATCGGCCTCGCGAACCGCGGTGGCAGCGTAGTACGAGTGGCGCGTCAGTTCGCGATCGGCAGCGAGCAGGCTCATACGGTATGCGCTAGGCAGGCCCTCGGTTGGTTTGTCGATGCGGTGCTGTTCGTCCCGTCCCGTCAGGCCACCCGCCTGATCGCCGCAGCGATCGCGCCGACCATCTGCTCGATGTGCTTGTGCTCGACGATCAGCGGCGGCGACAGCGCGATGATGTCGCCGGTGAAGCGGACCAGCACGCCGTTCTCCCAGCAGTCGACGAACACCTCGAACCCGCGCTTGCCCGGTTCGCCCTCGCGCGGCGCGAGCTCGATGCCGCCGACCAGACCGACGTTGCGGATGTCGATCACGTGCGGCAGGCCCTTCAGCGAATGCAGCGCCTGCGCGAAAGCGGCTTCCATCTCGCGCGCGCGGGTCAGCAAGCCTTCTTCGGCGTAGACCTCGATGGTGGCCAGCCCCGCGGCGCACGCCAGCGGATGCGCCGAATAGGTGTAGCCGTGGAAGAACTCGATCAGGTGCTCGGGGCCGTTCATGAACGCGTCGTGGATGTGCTGCTTGCAGATCACCGCGCCCATCGGCACGCAACCGTTCGTGATGCCCTTGGCCACCGTCATGATGTCGGGCGTGACGCCGAACGTCTTGGCGCCGAACGGCGTTCCGGTGCGGCCGAAGCCGGTGATGACCTCGTCGAAGATCAGCAGGATGCCGTGCTTGTCGCAGATCTCGCGCAGCCGCTGCAGGTAGCCCTTGGGCGGGATCAGCACGCCGGTCGAGCCGGCTACCGGCTCGACGATGACCGCGGCGATCGTGCTCGCGTCGTGCAGCGCGACCAGGCGCTCGAGATCGTCGGCGAACTCCGCGCCGTGCTCGGGCTGGCCGACCGAGAACGCGTTGCGCGCGAGGTCGTGCGTGTGGCGCATGTGGTCCACGCCCGCCAGCAGCGTGCCGAACATCTTGCGGTTGGCGACGATGCCGCCCACCGAGATGCCGCCGAAGTTCACGCCGTGGTAGCCGCGCTCGCGGCCGATCAGCCGGGTGCGCGCGCCTTCGCCGCGCACGCGGTGATACGCGATCGCCATCTTGAGCGCCGTTTCGACCGACTCCGACCCCGAGTTGGTGAAGAAGACCTTGTTGAGTCCCGTCGGCGTCAGCTTGACCACCTGCTCGGCCAGTTCGAACGCCTTTGGATGGCCCATCTGGAAAGGCGGCGCGTAGTCGAGCTCGCCGGCCTGCTGCGCGATCGCCTGCACGATCTTCGGCCGCGCGTGGCCGGCGTTGACGCACCACAGCCCGGCGCTGCCGTCGAGCACCTGGCGCCCCTCGGGGGTCCAGAAGTGCATGCCCGCCGCCTTGGCAAGCAGGCGTGGCGCCTTCTTGAACTGCCGGTTGGCCGTGAACGGCATCCAGAAGGCGTCTAGATCTTTGTACATGGTGAGGCTCCTGCAGAGGCACCGAACGGTGCCGGCAGTGTCGATCCGAATCGGGAGTCAGTCTAGACAGCGCGGTGCGCAATGTGCATGCACGTCGACGACGGGGAAACCCGGTACAACGCAATATTATTCGCCTTTATCGCTCCCACACGCCAAATCATGCGAGCACGCGTTCTGCCGGTGCAACTGGATTCGATCGATCGCGCGATCCTGACGGAATTGCAGCGTGACGGCAGGCTATCGAACCAGGACCTCGCGCAGCGCGTTCACCTGTCGCCGTCGGCGTGCTTGCGACGAGTACGCAGGCTCGAGGAGTCGGGCGTGATCGAGCGTTACGTCGCGCTGCTCAACGCCAAAGCGGTGGGCCGCCACGGCACCAGCTTTACCATCATCAACCTCGAGAGCATGAACACGCCGCTGCTCGAGGCTTTCGAGCGCGCGGTTCGCAGCACCCCGGAGATCCTTGACTGCTATTACGTGGCCGGATCGAACGATTACCTGATCCGATTTGCCTACCGCGACGCCGAAGACCTCGAGCGTTTTCACACCGAGGTCCTGATGCGCCTGCCGGGTGTGGAGCGGTCAAACTCGATGCTGGTGCTGCGCACGGTCAAGAAGACGACGGCACTGGCGGTCTAGCTCGCCGATCCGGGTTGCGGCGAGCGGCCCGGCGCCCGTCAGCCGGCCGGCAGCGCTCCGGCCTTGGCCGCGATCTGTCCGCACAGGTACGTCCACACGCAGCTCGCCGCAGCGAGGCTCGTCAGCTCGGCGTGGTCGTACGGCGGCGCAACTTCGACGCAGTCCATGCCGACGCACGGCAGGTCGGCCATGTCCTCGAGCAGCGACAGCAGCTGGTTGGTGGTTAGCCCACCCGCCTCGGGCGTGCCGGTGCCGGGAGCAAACGCCGGGTCGAGGCAGTCGATGTCGAGGCTGACGTAAACGGGCGGATGCCCATGCAGCGCAAGGCGCTCGCGGATCGAGTCGACTGCCGGCGCGAGCTGTCCCGGCCCAACGAAGCCGCGCAAGTCGCGCGCGGCGAAGATCAGGCCGCCCTGGTCGTGCACGTACTCGCGCGCCGCGCGCGACGCGGCCGAGCGGATGCCGATCTGCGTGAAGCACTCGCGCACCACGAGCCCTGCCTCGATCGCCTCGTAGACCCAGGTACCGTGGCCGCTCGGCTCACCGAAGTGATCCTTCCAGGTGTCGCAATGCGCGTCGAAGTGCACCACTGCGAGCGGCCGGCCGAGGTACTCGCGGTACGCGTGCAGTAGCGGCAGCGTGATGCTGTGGTCGCCGCCGATCCAGGCCATGTGGTGGCGCGCGATCAGCGGGCGCACCAGCGGCGCCATCGCCGCGCGCATCGCTTCGAGGCTGGTGTTCGGCAGTGGCAGGTCGCCCGCATCGCCGAGCTGGCCGACCGGCGTCACGTCAAAGTGTGGATGAATGCCGTCGCACAGCATGTGGCTTGCCTCGCGCACCGCGCGCGGGCCGAAGCGTGCGCCGGGACGGTAGGTCGTTGCACCGTCCCACGCGATGCCGGCGACCGCATAGGGCTGGTCGGTCGCAGGCGGTGCCTTCAGAAAGCCGCTTTGGGCAAGAAACGCGAATGACGTCATGGCGCGCGCTCGATGGGTCGTCTGGCTGGCCCGGCCGCGGCGCGGCGGGCGTTACGTGCGGTGCGCTGGGGCAAACTCGCGGCCCATGATAGCCACCACACGCGTCCAGGCGCTGCGCGCCGCCGAAGAGCGCCGCTACATCGACACCCATCGTCAAAGCGCCGCTGCGGCGCACCGCAGCGCCGCGCGCTTCCTCTACGGGCTGCCGATGCACTGGATGCGCGACTGGCCGTTGCCGCATCCGTTGTTCGTCGACGACGCGCAGGGTAATCGGCTGCGCTGTCTGGATGGCCACGAATACGTCGACTTCTGCCTCGGCGACACGGGTGCAATGTTCGGCCACAGCCCCGAGCCGGTAGTGCGTGCGATCGCCGAGCAGGCGGCGCACGGCCTGACGGCGATGCTGCCCGGCGAACGGCTCGCAGCGGTCGGCGAACTGCTTGCGTCGACATTCGGCCTGCCGCGCTGGCAGCTCGCACTCAGCGCCACGGACGCGAACCGCTTCGTGCTGCGCTGGGCACGCGCGATCACCGGCCGGCCGAAGGTGCTGGTGTTCGACGGTTGCTACCACGGCACCGTCGACGACACGCTGGTCGACAGGGCCGCCGACGGCCGCACGATTGCGCGCGCGAGCCTGCTTGGCCAGGTGCACGACCTGGCGCGCGCCGCGGTCGTGGTTGCGTTCAACGACTTGGCCGCCGTAGAGCGCGCGTTGGATGCGGGCGATATCGCGTGCCTGCTCGCCGAGCCGGCGCTGACCAACTGCGGTCTCGTGCCGCCGCAGCCCGGCTTCATCGAAGGCGTGCAGGCGGCGTGCCGCCGCGCCGGCGTGCTGTTCGTGCTCGACGAAACGCACACCGTCAGCTCGGGGCATGGCGGCCACGCGCGCGTGCACGGCCTCGATCCGGACATGCTCGTTGTCGGCAAAGCGATCGCGGGCGGTCTTCCCTGTGCGGTCTATGGCTTCACCGATGCGGTCGCTCAGCGCATGACGGCGGCGAAGGACGCCGCACCGCCGGGACATTCGGGCATTGGCACGACGCTGTCGGCGAATCTGCTTGCGCTGGCGGCGCTCGAAGCGAACTTGCGCGAAGTGATGACGCCGGCGGCGTATCGACGCATGCTCGCGGCGGCGCAGCGGCTCGAGCAGCGGTTGCTCGCCGTGATCCTAGAAACCGCGCTGCCGTGGACCGTGACACGGCTCGGTGCGCGCATGGAACTGCAGTTCTGCGCCGAAACGCCCTGCAACGCCGCGCAGGCGAGGGCGGCGATGGACGCACAGCTCGAAGCCGCACTGCAGTTGTACTTGCTCAATCGCGGCATCGTCGTCACGCCGTTTCACAACATGCTGCTCGTGCCACCGATGGCGAGCGACGACGACGTCGACTCGGTGGTCTCGGCGGTTCGCGCCTTCGTCGCCGCGGTATCGAGCTGAGTGGGGGGGCAGGCAACCCGGGAGGAGAGGGCGTCTCTTGCGCAATGCAGCAGGGGAATTTCGCGATCCGGAATGCGAGTCTGCCGCATCGCAGCAGACAATTTTGGAGCTTGGCAAATACTTTCGTAATGCAGAACGCAATAGGTAAGTTATTGATTCACAGAGGCCTATGCAAGTGTCTTGTATAAGATATAGGTCTTCACAGGCGCGGCTTGTCTGGCTAGTCTTGGGCGATCGGATTTGCGTCATTCGCCAGCAGAAAGGAGCCTTCGATGACCCGCGACCAACAGATTGCCGCGCTCGAGAAAGACTGGGCGCACAACCCACGCTGGAAGGGCGTCAAGCGCCGCTATAGCGCCGCGGACGTCGTGCGGTTGCGCGGCAGCGTGCAGATCGAGCACACGCTGGCGGCGCGCGGTTCGGAGAAGCTCTGGCGCCTGATCAACGGCGAGGCCGCGAAGGGCTACGTCAATTCGTTCGGCGCGATCACCGCCGGTCAGGCGATGCAGCAGGCCAAGGCCGGGCTCGAAGCCGTGTACCTCTCGGGCTGGCAGGTCGCCGCCGACGGCAACACGTCGGAGACGATGTACCCCGACCAGTCGCTGTACGCCTACGACTCGGTTCCGGCGATGGTCCGGCGCATGAACAACACGTTCAAGCGTGCCGACGAGATCCAATGGTCGCGTGGCGTCGGTCCGGGCGACAAGGAGTTCATCGACTACTTCCTGCCGGTCGTCGCCGACGCCGAGGCGGGATTCGGCGGCGTGCTCAACGCGTTCGAGCTGATGAAGAACATGATCGCCGCCGGCGCGGCCGGTGTGCACTTCGAGGATCAGCTGGCCGCGGTCAAGAAGTGCGGTCACATGGGCGGCAAGGTGCTGGTGCCGACCAACGAGGCGGTCGAAAAGCTGATGGCAGCGCGCTTTGCCGCGGACGTCATGGGCGTGCCGACGATCGTGCTGGCGCGCACCGACGCCGAAGCCGCCAGCCTGCTGACCAGCGACCACGACGCCAACGACCGGCCGTTCCTGACCGGCGAGCGCACGCCGGAGGGCTTCTACCGCGTGAAGAACGGGCTCGAACAGTCGATCAGCCGCGGCGTGGCCTATGCGCCGTATGCGGACCTGGTGTGGTGCGAGACCGGCACGCCCGACCTCGGCTTCGCGCGCGAATTCGCGCAGGCAGTGCAGGCGAAGTTCCCGGGCAAGCTGCTCGCGTACAACTGCTCGCCGTCGTTCAACTGGAAGAAGAACCTCGACGACGCGACGATCGCGAAGTTCCAGGACGAGCTTGCCGCGCTGGGCTACAAGTACCAGTTCATCACGCTGGCCGGCATCCACATCAACTGGTACAACACGTTCAAGTTTGCGCATGCCTACGCGCGCGGCCAGGGCATGAAGCACTACACCGAGATGGTGCAGGAGCCCGAGTTCAAGGCGCGCGAGCAGGGCTACACCTTCGTGTCGCATCAGCAGGAAGTCGGTGCCGGCTATTTCGACGACGTGACGACCGTGATCCAGGGCGGTGCGTCGAGCGTGAAGGCGCTCGTCGGTTCGACCGAGGAAGAGCAGTTCCACTGAGCTGCGGCGTGCCGGCGCACTCGCGACCGGCGGAACGGCACGCGAACCCGGCTTCGACCGAGTTCTTCTTTCCAGCGGCGCAGTCCCTCGGCGCGACGCATCGCTCAGCATGGCGAAGCTATGCTATGCGGCTTCGAGTGAAGCCGTGTACCGCGTGAGCACCAAGCTGCCGAATCCCCGCATGTCAGGCGTGCTCGAGCGCATCCGTCGCGCCAGACGGCCGCCGTTGTACTCGCTGACACCCGACGAGGCGCGCGCGGCGTACGAAGCCGGGGCCGAAGTGCTCGACCTGCCGCGTGCTGCGCTTGGGCGGGTCGAGGACTTCAGTGTGCCGGGTTCGGCGGGGCAGCCGATGCGCGCGCGTCTGTATGCCCCGTCGCGCAGCCGCTTGCCGGTGCTGCTCTACCTGCACGGCGGTGGTTTCGTGATCGGCAGCCTGGAAACGCACGACAGTCTGTGCCGCCAGATCGCGCGCCGGAGCAAAGGGGCGGTGGTCGCGATCGAGTACCGGCTCGCGCCCGAGCACCGCTTTCCGGCCGCGGTCGACGACGCGTGGGCCGCGATGCGCTGGCTGGCGGGTGAGGGCGCTGCGACGCTCGGCCTGGACGGCGAGCGCCTCGCCGTCGGTGGCGACAGCGCGGGCGGCACGCTCTCTGCGGTGTGTGCGCTGCACGCGCGCGACGTTGGTATCCCGCTAGCGCTTCAGCTGCTGATCACGCCGGGAACCACCGCCTACGCCGAGACCGCATCGCACCACCTGTTCGCGAATGGCTTCCTGCTCGATGCCGCGACCATCGACTGGTTCTTCGACCACTACATCGACTACCGTCACCGCAACGACTGGCGGTTCGCGCCCCTGCATGCCGATGATTTCGACGCGGTCGCGCCGGCCTGTGTGATCCTTGCCGAGTGCGATCCGCTGGTCGACGAGGCCGTGGCCTACGCCGACCGCTTGCGCGCGGCCAGCGTGCCGGTCGAGCTGGAGATCTATCGCGGCGTGACCCACGACTTCATCAAGATGGGCCGCGTGCTGCCCGAGGCCGCTCACGCCCTCGGCGTCGCGGTCCGCGCGCTGTCACGAGCCTGGGAGCACATGCCGCCATGAAACGCACCGACTTCCGTTGCCTGGACCGCCTGCGCGTGCGCTGGGCCGAGGTGGACCTGCAGAAGATCGTCTTCAACAGCCACTACCTGATGTACTTCGACACCGCGGTGGCCACCTACTGGCGACTGATGGCCATGCCGTACAACGAGACACTCGAGCAGCTCGGCGGCGACCTCTACGTGCGCAAGGCCACTGTCGAGTACGAAGGGTCGGCGCGTTACGACGACCTGATCGACGTGGGAATCCGCTGCGCGCGCATCGGCACTTCGTCGCTGGTGTTCGGCGCGGCGGTGTTTCGTGGCGACGAGCGGCTGGTGTCGGGCGAGCTCGTCTATGTGTTCGCCGACCCGGCGACGCAAACGAGCCGGCCGGTGCCGCAGCCGCTGCGCGACGCGATGCAGGCGTTCGAGGCGGGCGAGCCGATGGTCGAAATGCGGGTGGGCGCCTGGCGCGAACTCGAAGGTGATGCGCGCCGTGTGCGTACCGAGGTGTTCATCGATGAGCAGAAGATCCCGTTGGCAATGGAGTGGGACGACGCCGACGCAAGTGCTGTGCACGCCGTGGCAGTCAATCGCTTCGGCCGGCCGGTGGCCACCGGGCGGTTGCTGACTGACGCACCGGGGATCGCGCGAATCGGGCGCTTGGCGGTGCTACGCCCGATGCGCGGTACACGCATCGGGCGCGCGGTGCTCGATTCACTGCTGCGAGCGGCCCGCGAGCGCGGCGATTGCGAGGCGGTGCTGAATGCACAGGTGTCGGCTGAGCCGTTCTATGACCGTGCGGGCTTCGCAAGGCGGGGCGCGGAGTTCGATGAGGCCGGCATCGCGCACGTCGAGATGATTCGCTCGCTTGGCGATTGACCGCGCGGCCAGGCGCAGCCCGCCCCTGATGACGCGAGATGGCGCGAGAGCGCGCCGCCTGGCGCGCGAGGAATCGCACCCGGTCGCACCGGGCGAAGCTCAGACGTCGGCGGTGTCCGGAACCGACTTGGCCGTGCGTGCCGGGCGCCGCACCGGCGGCAGCAGCGATCGGCGGCGCCGCACCGGCGGCGTGGCAGGCGCGAGATCGGCGTCGGTGACGGCCAGTTGCGCGGCAGGCTGCGCCGGCGCGTCCATGCTGTAGCGCGGCGGCCAGTCGCGAAGCACGGTGCGCCGCAGCGGCGCCAGCGACGTGCCGGCGCCGAAGCTGCGCTCGAGCACGTGCGTGACGAGCCGCTTGCCGACACGTTCGGTAATGACCAGCGTCGAGGAGCGGGTGCCGTAACGCTGCTCGTTCGAACCGATGAACGCCGACGACAGGACGCGCTCCCAGTCCCGTGGTACACCGGTCGACGGCAGCGCCAAGTCGGGGGCAGGCGTCGGATCGGCCAGCGCCTCGAACAGCAGGCCCGCCAGGCCGTCGGCGGACCCGGCCGCCATGATCGCCTCCCCCAGCCGGTCCTTCAGCGCGGTCACCTTCGGCCATGGCATGTCCAGCGACGCGTTTGACAGGCCGAACAGCCCGCGCTGCAGGCGCACCGGCGAGGTGCCGTCGTTGCGGCCACAAAAGCACTCGCCGCGCTGGAAGTCAGCGGCGATGAGATTGAACGGGTTGTAGCCGGACAGGGCCACCTGTGCCCAGAAGCGGTCGTGTGCAAGGTCGCCGCGCAGCCACAGCGACACGATTTCGCCGCGCGACGGCGCATCCGGGTCTGGGGCATGACCTTGTCGGACATTGGTGACGAGGGCCATGCGGCCCGCCGCGGTCAGGCCGAGCCACGTTCCGCCAGCCTGCAGATCACGGCCACCGAGGATGTCGGGCCGCCCCGGGCCTGGCGACCACCAGGCCAGCTGCTGCGTCGCCCGGTCGTAAAACTCGTCGCGGTTGGCCGCGACGACCAGCGGGAAGCGCCGGCTCTGATCGATGGCGAGGGCTACGAGGCACATGGTTCGAACGCCTCCACATGCAGCCGCCCGTCGAGCAGCCCCGCCAGAGCTGGCGTGGCGAGCAATTCAATCTCGGCCTGCAGCGCCGCATCGATCCCCGGCGCGTCAGCCGTGGCCGTGAGTCGATAAGTTTCCATCCAGGTGATGCTCAACGAAGGCTGTTCTTCTCTTCGCAGCAAGCGGGCTTCCAGCCTGGCATGCCGTTCACGTAACGCATGCTGGAAGGCTGCAACCGCGGTCTTGACGGCCTGTGCATGCTGCGCTTGCGAGCGATAGTAGATGAACAGCTCGTGCATGCCGTTGCCTGTGGCGTGATGCTTGACGCGTCCGCCCCGATTTCAGTCGGTGTCGGCCGGCAGCGCGTAGGGCAGACGCGCGAGACGCAAAACCGGACCGTCGGACGCGCGCAGATGGAGCGTGCTGGATTGCACGGCAGCGAGCTTGACCTCGACCAGCGCGCTGGTGGAACCGTCAGGCCCCACGCCGACGTTGGCGACCAGCCCCGCCGGCTGCGCGGGGTCGTCGGCGTGAAACACCTCGTCACCGGGCTGGGCCGAGGCGTCGGTGTCGAACAGCATCGCGCGCCGCTTGATCGTGCCACGGTACTGGCTGCGCGCGACGACCTCCTGGCCTGGATAGCAACCCTTGCGAAAGTCCACGCCCCCGACCAGTTCGTAGTTGAGCATCTGCGGCACAAACCGGTCGGCGGTGGCCGCCACGATGCGGGCAACGGCGCTCTGCGCCTCGAGCCACGCCCAGGTCTGGGCGTCGAGAGCGGGCAGGGCGGGCGGCGTCGCGCCGGCGGGCTGCAGCAGAAGGAAGCGGCTCGTCTGGCCACCATCGGGAAGGCGAACCACGCTGCCATCGCCCAGCCGACGCCGCTGCCAGGCCGCGCCCGGCGCCGCTGTCGCAAGCCAGCCTGCGGCGGGATCGCCGGCCAGGCCCCAGACTTCGTGACTGCTGGTTGCGTCGGTGAGCTTGCAACGCGCGCGCAGCACGAACATCGACAAGCGCTTGAGCGTGGAGGGCAGCAGGTCGGCGCTGCACGCCAGCAGGAGCTCGTCCGCCGCAGGGCGCACGACGATAAAGCTCGCGAGCAGTCTGCCCTTGGGCGAGCAATAGCCGGCGAGCCGGGCGTGTTCGGCGTCGAGATGCTCGATGTCCTGGGTCAGCTGGCCATGCAGGAAGGCCGCCGCGTCTTCGCCATGTGCGCGGATCACGCCCCAGTCGGCGAGCCGAACCGCCCCTGCCACGGCTGAAGGTACACGATTCATGCGGCGATTATCATCAGCCGCGATGGACCGCAGCGCTCGAGGGTTACCGCGACCGGCGCACCGCCCGCCGGGAGGCGGGTGATGGCCTGGCGGGGATGGCGCAGGTGGAGCGCGCTTGCCGTGCTCGCCATCGCGCTGCCCGCGGCGGTTGGCCTCGCAATCGCGCTGTGGTGGCTCTCGACGCCGCTCGAGCTGAGCCGTGAGCGCGTGGAAGCGTCGATCGAGCCGGGAACGCCGCCGCGCGATGTCGCAAAGGCATGGGTCGACGCCGGCGTGCGCACGTCGCCCCGACTGCTCTACGAATGGTTCCGCTGGTCCGGCAAGGCACGGCGCATGCGCGCCGGCACCTATGAGATCGAACGGGGAATCACGCCGCGCCAGTTGCTGGACAAGATGGTGCAGGGCGCGGAGGCGATGGCTACCGTGCGCCTGCTCGAAGGGTGGACATTCAGGCAGATGCGCGGGGAACTCGCGCGAACCGAATTGCTGCGCCAGACGACCGCGGGGATGACCGACGCGCAGCTGATGGCCGCGCTCGGCGTACCCGACGTGATGCCGGAGGGCCGTTTCTTTCCGGATACCTATGCGTACAGCCGGGGCGCGAGCGATCTGGCGGTACTGCAGCGCGCCTACCAGGCGATGCAGCGCGAGCTCGAGGCGGCGTGGGTGCAGCGTGCGCCGGACACGCCGCTGAAGTCCGCCGAGGAGGCGCTGATCCTCGCGTCGATCGTCGAGAAGGAAAGCGGCCGTCCGGACGATCGCGCCCGCATCGCC
This sequence comes from Burkholderiales bacterium, assembly GCA_020354665.1. GTDB lineage: Bacteria > Pseudomonadota > Gammaproteobacteria > Burkholderiales > Burkholderiaceae_C. Next base: position 259,521 of record CP070653.1, on the reverse strand, counting down.
GGCGTGTTCAGCAACCGGCTGCGTCGCGGCATGCCGTTACAGACCGACCCGACGGTGATCTATGGCCTCGGTGCAGCGTTCGACGGCAATCTGCGCAAGCGTGACCTGCAAGCCGACGGGCCCTACAACACCTACACCCGAGCGGGTCTGCCGCCCACGCCGATCGCGATGCCGGGTCGCGACGCGCTGCTTGCGGCGGTGCGGCCGGAGCCGACCACGGCGCTGTACTTCGTGGCGCGGGGCGATGGCAGCAGCCAGTTCAGCGATACGCTCGCCGACCATAATCGCGCCGTCGACAAGTACCAGCGCGGACGCTGAAGGCAACCCGGTGGGATGCTTTCTCGCTGCGATGGTGCTGCCATCCATGCATCGCCGATGACCCCCGCACGTTTCATCACCTTCGAAGGCATCGACGGTGCCGGCAAGTCCACTCACATCGCGGTAGTGGCGCAGCGCTTGCGCCAGCGGGGAGATGAGGTGGTGGTCACGCGCGAGCCCGGTGGCACGGAGCTCGCCGAGGCGCTGCGCGAACTGGTGCTGACGCGGCCGATGGACTCGCTGACCGAATCGCTGCTCGTCTTCGCGGCGCGGCGCGACCACCTGCAGCGCGTCATCGAACCTGCGCTCGCGGCGGGCCAGACGGTGCTGTGCGACCGCTTTACGGACGCGACGTTCGCCTACCAGGGCGGGGGGCGCGGCTTCGATCTCGGTGTGCTGCGAACGCTCGAGCAATGGGTGCAGGCCGGCCGCCAGCCAGACCTGACGCTGTGGTTCGACGTGCCGGCCGCGCTGGCTGCCGAGCGGCGTGCGCAGGCGCGGGCGGCGGACCGTTTCGAAGGCGAGGACCTGGCGTTTTTCGAGCGCGTTGCCGAAGGCTATCGACAGCGCATCGCCGCGGCGCCGCAGCGCTTCGCGCGGATCGATGGGGCGCGCCCGCTCGATGAGGTTCAGCGCGCGGTGCTCGCCGCAGTGGGGCTCGAACCGTGAACCCGGCGAGCGATCTGCCTTGGCTCGCTGAGCCGCTGGCCAATGCGCTTCGACAACAGCGCGGCCATGCGCTGCTCGTGTACGGTCCGACTGGAGTGGGGCAGTTTGAGTTCGCAGTCATGCTGGCGCGTGCCTGGCTGTGCGAGACGGCGAACGACCAACGTGCCGCAGGGCTCGCCTGTGGACAGTGCGCGAGCTGCCATCTCGTCGATGCGCGCGGCCATCCCGACCTGCGCGTGTTGCTGCCCGAGGCCCTCGAGGAAGCGCTCGGCTGGGCGAGCGACGAGCCGCCCGAGGAGTCCGGCGAGGGCAAGCGCCGCCAGCCGAGCAAGGAGATCCGCGTCGGGCAGGTCCGTGCGGCGCTGCAGTTCTCGGAGCTCACGCGAGGCCGCTCGAGACACAAGGTGGTGATCGCGTACCCGGCCGAGCGCATGAATGCGATCGCGGCCAACGCCCTGCTCAAGACACTCGAGGAACCGCCGCCCGGGCAGCGCTTCGTGCTCGCCACCGAGGCAGCCGACCGCCTGCTCCCGACCGTGCGCAGCCGCTGCCAGGCCGTCCGACTCGAGTTGCCGGTGCGCGATGTCGCGTTGCATTGGCTTGCCGGGCAGAAAGTCGCGCAGCCGGAAGTGCTGCTCGCTGCAGCCGGCGGCAGCCCCTTGCTGGCCCGCGACTGGGAACTGGCCGGCGTCGACTCCGCGACGTGGGCGGCGCTGCCGGGGGGCGTGCGTCGCGGCGACGCGTCGGTGCTGAGCGGCTGGCCCGTGCCGCGAGCGGTCGACGCGCTGCAGCGCGTGTGCCACGATGCACTCAGCCTGGCCGCGGGTGGCCAGCCGCGGTTCTTTGCCGGACTGCGACCGGCGCCGGGCGCGCAGCTCAGCGAGTTGCTCGCCTGGTCGCGCGAGCTGTCGCGCGTGGCGCGGCACGCCGAGCATCCGTGGAACGCGGGCTTGCTGATCGAGGCGCTTGTCACACAAGGCCGCGACGCCCTCGGTGGGGATCCAGGGCAGCGGGGGCGCCGTTGATACACTGCCCGCATGAGCGAAATGCCCGCACGCGGCGCGTCGGCCCCGGTCCGGCCCAGTGTCATACAGCTCGTCTTCCGCGAGAAGAATGCGCTGTATGCCGCGTATGTCCCGCTGCTCGCCGATGGTGGATTGTTCGTGCCGACCGCGCGCGAGTACCAGCTTGGGGACGATATCTATCTGTTGCTGTCATTGCCGGACGATCCGCAGCGCTACCCGGTGGCTGGAAAAGTTGCGTGGATCACTCCCGCCAACGCCTCGGGCGGACGCACGCAAGGCGTTGGCGTGAAGTTCCCGCCCGACGAGAAGACACGTTTGGTAAAGCTGAAGATCGAAGAGACCCTGGGCACGATGATCTCGTCGTCCAAGCCGACACAAACGATCTGAGGGCGGTGCACCGCGTCGAGCGGCGCCGCGCTGCGTGACGGTCGGCATGTTCGTCGATTCGCACTGCCACCTGAGCTTCCGCGAATTGCGCAATGACGTGGCGCGCATCCGCGAAGCGATGGCGCAGGCTCGCGTCGACCGGGCACTGTGCATCTGCACCACACTCGAGGAGTTCCCGGAAGTCCATGCGCTGGCGACCGGCTACGACAACCTCTGGGCCACCGTCGGGGTGCACCCCGACAACGAAGGCGTGGCCGAGCCCACAGTCGGTGACTTGGTCGAGCGCGCCCGCCTGCCGCGTGTCGTCGCGATCGGCGAAACCGGTCTTGACTACTACCGGATCGGCGACCGGACGCCGGCAGACATGGAGTGGCAGCGCACACGCTATCGGGTGCATGTTCGCGCGGCACGCGAGATCGGCTTCCCACTGGTCATTCACAGCCGCAGCGCTGCCGAAGACACGCTTGGCATCCTGCGCGAAGAGGGCGGCGGCTCGGTCTGCGGGGTCTTTCACTGCTTCACCGAAACCGAGTACGTCGCACGCGCGGCGCTCGACATGGGCTTCTTCATCTCGTTCTCCGGCATCCTGACGTTCCGCAATGCCTCGCAGCTGCGCGAGGTCGCGCGGATGGTGCCGCTGGATCGCTGCCTGATCGAAACCGATAGCCCCTATCTGGCGCCGGTGCCGTACCGCGGCAAGGTCAACAACCCCTCGTACGTGGTCTGGGTCGCACGGGCGCTGGCCGACATCAAGGGCACGACCGTCGAAGCGGTGGCAGCCGCCACGACCGCGAATTTCGAGCGCCTGTTCGGAGTGCCGGCAGGCTGACCGATCGCGGGAGCGCAAATGAACATCAAGCGATTGATTAGATTTGCGCTCTATGTAGCTATCGTTATTAACGTTTCTGTCTCTCTTGCTGGGGCATACGAGGACTTCTTCAAGGCCATTGAGTTGGACGACGCAACGGCCGTCCGGCGCTTGCTCGAACGAGGGATGGATCCGGACACGCGCGACCCGCGCGGACAGTTGGCCTTGTATGTAGCGCTTCGCGATGAGTCACTGCGGGTGGCCGATGTCTTGCTCTCGCACCCAGGGCTGCACGTCGACCTGCCGAACGCGGTGGGCGAAACGCCGCTGATGATGGCCGCGTTGCGCGGCCAATTTGAGATCGCGCAGCGCCTTTATGCGCGGGGTGCAACGGTCGAGCGACCGGGGTGGACGCCGCTGCATTACGCGGCCAGCGGACCGTCGCTCGACCTGCTGCGCTGGCTGCTCGAACTGCGCGCCCCGATCAACGCACGCTCGCCCCACGGGACCACGGCCCTGATGCTCGCTGCGGGCTACGGATTGATCGATGCGACCGATGAACTGCTGCAGCGAGGTGCCGATGCGACGGCGCGCAACGAACGCGGACTCGACGCCGCGGAATTCGCACGTCGGGCGGGCCGCGACGCGCTTGCGGCTCGTATCGAAGCGGTGGCAAAAAGTCGCTGATCGACGGCGCCCACCAGTCTGGGGGATGCGAATAAGCCACGTAGGCGCAACTCCTACGCATCAATTGCGCGACGGTCGACTCCACGCGTTCCGATTCGCTTCTACATTCGAGGCGTGTATCGGCACATCGTATGGAGGTCGCGGATGTCTGCAGTTCCTGTTGGTTCGAATCCGTTCGCGTTGTTGATGGAGCCTGAGGTCGTCGTGGCTCTGGTTGAACGCTCTGTGGCGCTCGCGAGCTTGCGTCGGCGCATTCATCGTCCGCTGGACAAGCCTCAGACCCCGCACGCGGAGGATGCAGAGCCCGTCGCTTTCTGGGGCTCGCCGGATGCCGGAGAAGCCCCCGACTTCGGCGCCACAAACTGACGCTCAACTCGATGAGAGTTGCTACGATGTGTATTATGTCAAATAGACGAAAGGACTGCGAGCAGAGCAAATGACCCGCGTTCGCCTGTCACACCACCGCTCTGATGGCCTGGAGTTCGAGATCACCAGCTTCGACCAGGCACGCGAAGCTCTCGAAGAGTTGCCACCGGGAATGAAGGCGCGGTCGCGCTCGGACGCCAGCGATTCGACGTTTCGTCGCAAGCCCATCGCCGCGCGTGACCGCGTCGTGAGTCCGCAGGCGTGGAGCTGGCTGGAGTCGCTACCGAGCGAGGTTCGCCCGAAGGCGCTCGTCGTGCAGTTCCCCCATGTCGTCAATCAACTGGCGTTGCTCTGGCGTAGCGATGCCGAGTGCCTGCATCACTTGCGCAACCTGATGGTCGACCAGCGTGGCGGCCGCCGCGGCTTTCCAGTGGCCGTGGCCGACGAGATCGCCAAGCTCTACGAATGGTGCGAGAAGAGCATCCGCGACGCTGAATAGCCGCGCGTCGTTCGTTGCTGTACCCGGTCGGTTCAATTGTGGCGCCGAGCCGCAAACCGCGCATTGCGGGTGACATCGTACGCCTGCGCACGCTTGGCATCCCTTCGGGTCGGCGTGTACTGCAGGAGCCCACTTGCAGCGCTGGCAGCAATGTGTTTCGCCCGAGATCTCGCGACGCATTCGCGAACGCCGGCCAGCTCGCGGTGGCTTATCAGGGCACCCCGCTACGGCGCGTTGGCTGAGCCGTCACTCGACGATGAGATCGGCGCGCACGAGGATCGATGGCGGGAAGCTGAGGCCCAGCGCCCTCGCGGTCTTGAGGTTGATGACGAGGTCGAACGCGGTCGGTTGCTCGACGGGGAGATCGGCCGGCTTTGCACCG
>CP070653.1:230058-254280 GCA_020354665.1 Burkholderiales bacterium | reverse complement strand
GCGTCTCGACGAACGGGAACTGCTTGAACGGATTGCGGCCGGCAACCGCGGCTGCCGCCTCGGCAAAGGTGCACAGTACATCGACGTACGGCTTGCCGGCGAGCGCGTAGGCCATGCGGACTTGCTCGGGGCGCGGCCACCGAAGCCGTTCGGGATGCGAACGTAGTGCAGACGGTCGGACGGGCTCATCGCGCGAACTTTGCTCCGGGATTGGCCGCAGCAGACGCCGGCTCGCTCCAGCCGCCGCCGAGCACCTTGTACAGCGTCACCTGGTTCTGCGCCTGCGCCAGGCGCGCTTGCAGCGCCAGCTGCTGCGCCGCGAACAGCGAGCGCTGCGAGTCGAGCAGGTCGAGGCTGCTGGCCACACCGTTGCGATAGCGCAGGTCGACCAGGCGAGTGCGCCCGGCCTCGGCCTGCACCGTCAGCTCGAGCTGGCGTGCTTCTTCGCTCAGCGTATCGCGGCCTGCCAGCGCGTCGGAGACCTCGCGAAACGCCGTCTGCACCGCCTTGTCGTACTGCGCCAGCGCGGCATCGCGATTCGCCTCGGCGAGCCGGTTGGTGGCCTTGTTGCGGCCGGAGTCGAACAGCGTCAGCAGCACCTGCGGCGCGGCGCTCCAGGCCCACGATCCGGCCTTGAACAGGCCAGAGAACTCGCCAGCGACGCTGCCGGCGCTGGCCGTGATCGACACCGTCGGAAAGTACGCCGCGCGCGCGGCTCCGATGTTGAAGTTGGCAGCGATCAGTTGTTGCTCGGCCGCCAGGATGTCGGGTCGGCGTTGCAGCACGGTGCTGGGCAGGCCGACGGGCAGCGGTGGAAATGCGGGCATCTCGGCGAGCAACGCGGCGCCCGCAGGCAGGTCCGCCGGCAACGGCGCACCGACCAGCAGCACCAGCAGGTTCTCGTCGAACGACCGCACGCGCTGCACGTGCGCCAGCACAGCGCGCGCGCTCGCCACGACCGACTGCGCGAGCCGCAGGTCGAGCTCGGTCGCCGCGCCGTGGTCGAACCGCAGCTGGGTCAGCCGTAGCGACTCGACGCGCGTGTCGAGCGTCTCGCGCGTCAGCTTCAGCAGTTCGTCGTCGGCCAGCAGCGCCAGATGCACACTGGCAACCGACGCGATGAGCGCGATCTGCACCGCGCGCCGGCCCTCCTCGGCCGACACCGCCTGGGCCTGCGCGGAGTCGCTCAACGCGCGCAGGCGACCGAAGAAGTCGAGTTCGTACGCAGTGACCAGAAAGCCCGCGCTGTAGGTGGTCACCGAATTGCCGTTGGCCTGCGCCTGGCGGTTGACGCCGATGCCGGCGTTGACCGTCGGCCACAGACTGGCGTGCTGGATCTGCCAGCGCGCCTGCGCCTGCTCGACGTTCAGCGCGGCCACGCGCAGGTCGCGATTGTTCGCGAGTGCGATCTCGATCAGGCGCTGCAGACGCGCATCGCTGAACATGTGACGCCAGTCGATTTCCGCCGCGGGCGTGCCGGCCATGGCCGTGCCGGCGTTCGGGAACTGCGCGGCGACCGGCGCCGCGGGCCGCTCGTAGGGCGGCACCATCGAGGCGCAACCGGCGAGCGTGGTGGCGACAAGCGCGGCCATCGTCGCGCGCACGCCTGCGAGGCGAGCCGCCCGCACGCGCCACGCGATCATGCCGGCCCCTTCGGCGAATCGCTGCCAGCGCTCTGATCGAGCTCGTGCGCGTAGATGCGCCGCTGTCGCTCGCTGCCCTTGAAGATGCTGCGAACGAAGACGAAGAACGCCGGCACGAAGAACACCGCGAGCAGCGTCGCGCTGATCATTCCCGAAATCACGCCGGTGCCGATCGCACGCTGGCTCGCCGAGCTTGCACTCGAGGCCACGAGCAGCGGTGAGACACCGAGGATGAACGTAAAGGACGTCATCAGGATCGGCCGGAACCGCAGGTGGCACGCCGCGAGCGTCGCCTCGATCAAGCCCTTGCCCTGCGCATGCAGGTCCTTCGCGAACTCGATGATCAGGATGGCATTCTTCGCTGACAGGCCGATCACCGCGATCAGCCCGACCTTGAAGAACACGTCGTTGGGCATGCCACGCAGCGTGACGCCGAGCAACGCGCCGAGCACGCCCAGCGGCACCACGAGCATCACCGACAACGGGATCGACCAGCTCTCGTAGAGCGCCGCCAGGCACAGGAACACCGCGAGCAGCGAGAACCCGATCAGCGCCACAGTCTGCGCGCCGGCGAGCTTCTCCTCGCGCGACAGGCCGGTCCATTCGAACGCAAAGCCGGGCGGCAGCTGGGCAGCGAGCCGCTCCATCTCGTCCATCGCTTCGCCGGTGCTGTAGCCCGGCGCGGCGTCGCCAGCCAGCCGCATCGCCGGGTGGCCGTTGTAGCGGACCGTCTGCATCGGACCGATCACCCAGCGTGTGGTTGCGAAGGCGGCGAGCGGCACCAGCTTGCCCTGCGCGTTCATCGCGTTCAGCAGCAAGAGATCCTCGGCCTGCATGCGCGCCGGCGCATCCGCCTGCACCACGACGCGCTGCAATCGACCCTGGTTGGGAAAGTCGTTAACGTAGGCCGAGCCGAACGCCGTCGACAGCGTTGCAGTGATCGCATCGAACGAGACGCCCAGCGCGGCCGCGCGGTCGCGATCGATGTCGAGTTGCAGCTGCGGTGCGTCCTCGAGTCCGTCGGGACGCACGCCGGTGATGATGCGGCTCTGGCTCGCCAGGCCCAGCAGCTGGTTGCGCGCGGCCACCAGCGCCGCATGTCCGTTGCCACCGCGGTCCTGCAGCCGGAAATTGAATCCGGTGGCGGTGCCGAGCTCGGGGATGGACGGCGGCGCGAGCGCGAAGATGAATGCGTCGCGCACGCCGAACAGCGCTCCGAACGCGCGGCCGGCCAGCGCCTGCGACGAGCTCTGCGGCGCGCGGCGCTCGCTCCAGTCCTTCAGCGTGACGAACGCGAGGCCCGCGTTCTGACCCTGGCCGGAGAAGCTGAACCCCAGCACGCCGACCATGCCCTGCACCTCGGGCTGCTTGAGCATGAAGCTTTCGACCTGCTGCATCACCGCAAGCGTGCGGCCCTGCGTGGCCCCCGGCGGCAGCTGCACGTTGACGATCAGGTAGCCCTGGTCCTCGTTGGGCAGGAACGACGCGGGCAGCCGGTAGAACATCCACGCCACCACCGTTACCAGCAGCGTGAACACGAACATCGTGCGCCCGACGCGCCTGAGTACCCACGCCACGCCGCCTTCGTAGCCATGCGTGGTGCGCTTGAAGCCGCGGTTGAACCAGCCCCAGAAACCGCGCTTTTCGAGGTGATGGCCGGCCGCCACCGGTTTGAGCAGCGTCGCGCACAGCGCCGGCGTCAGCGACAGTGCGAGGAACGCCGAGAACAGCATCGAACTGACCATCACCAGCGAGAACTGGCGGTAGATGTTGCCCACCGACCCGCTGAAAAGCGCCATCGGCACGAACACCGATGCGAGCGTCACGGTGATGCCGATGATCGCCGCGGTGATCTGGCCCATCGCCTTGCGCGTGGCCTCGCGCGGCGGCAATCCTTCCTCGCTCATGATGCGTTCGACGTTCTCGATCACGACGATCGCGTCATCGACGAGGATGCCCACCGCCAGCACCATCGCGAGCAGCGTCAGCACGTTGATCGAGAAGCCGAACGCGAACATCAGCGTGAACGACCCCATCAGCGCCACCGGCACGACGATCGCCGGGATCAGCGTGAAGCGCAGGCTCTGCAGGAACAGGTACATCACCAGGAACACGAGGAACATCGCCTCGACCAGCGTCTCGACCACCTGCGAGATCGAGATCCTGACGAAGCGCGAGCTGTCGTACGGGATCTCGTACTTCATTCCCGGCGGGAAGTAGCGCGCGAGCTCGTCCATGCGCTTGTGAACCGCAGTCGCGGTGGCGAGCGCATTGCCGGTCGGCGAGAGCTGCACGCCAATGCCAGTGGCCGGATTGCCGTTGAGGCGCGCCCGGGTCGCGTAGCTCTGGCCGCCGAGCTCGATGCGCGCGACGTCTTTTAGGCGCACCGTCGAGCCGTCGGTGTTGGCGCGCAGCACGACCTGGCCGAACTGCTCGACCGAGCTCAGTTGCCCCTCCACGACTACGGTCGCGCTGATCTGCTGGCCGGCGACGATTGGCAGGTCGCCCATCGTCCCCGACGACACCTGGGCGTTCTGCGCCCGAATCGCGGCGTTGACGTCGCTGGTGCTCAATCCGAAGCCCACCAGCTTGGCCGGGTCGAGCCAGATCCGCATCGCGCGTTCGGTACCGAACAGCTGCGCCTGCCCGACGCCCGGAATGCGTTGCAGCTCGGGCAACACGTTGCGCGCCGCGTAGTCGCCGATCGCGACCGGGTCGTCGCGGCCGTCGGTCGACGACAGGATCGTGAACAGCAGGAAGTTGCCGCGCGCCTTGTCGACCCGCACGCCCTGCTGCATCACCACCGCGGGCAAGCGCGGCGTGGCGCGGCTCAACCGGTTCTGCACGTCGACCTGTGCGAGCGCGGAGTCGGTGCCGGCTTCAAAGGAGAGGGTGATCTGGCCCGAGCCGTTGGCCTGGCTCACCGACTCCATGTAGATCAGGCCGGTCGCGCCGTTCATCTCCTGCTCGATGATGCTGATCACGCTGTCTTCGAGCGTCTGCGCCGACGCGCCGGGATAGAACGCCGAGACGCTGATCGACGGCGGCGCGACGGTCGGGTACTGCGCGATCGGCAGCTGCCGGATCGAAAGCACGCCGGAAACCAGCACGAACAGCGCGATCACCCACGCAAAGATCGGCCGATCGATGAAGAAGCGGGGCATTCGCGCTGGCCTGGTGTCAGCGCTTCGCCGGAGCCGAAGACGGCTGCGCGGCCGTCTCCGGCGCCGACGCCGCCGCGGGCTGCCACGGCACGGGCGTCACCGGCGCGCCGGGAACCATCATCTTCTGAAAGCCATCGACGATCACCCGCTCGCCCGGCTCGAGCCCTTCGAACACCACCCACTGGTTGCCCAGCGCGAGCGCGACTTTGACCTGCCGCGGCGAGGGCTTGTTGTCCGGCCCGACGACGAGCACCGAGTCGCCCTGGTTCGATCGCGTCACCGCCTGCTGCGGAACGACGATCGCCGCGGGCAGCTCGGCCTGCGCGATGCGCACCCGCACGTACTGCCCCGGCAGCAGCAGGTTGTCGGGGTTCGGCACTTCGGCGCGCAGCATCACCTGCCCTGATGTCGGGTCGACCGCAAGGTCGCTGAACAGCAGCTTGCCGGGCTGCTTCAGCAAACTGCCGTCGTCGAGCACGACCTGCACCGCCAGCGCACCACCGACCTTGCGCAGGCGGTTGGCGGCGAATGCCTTGCGCAGCTCGAGCAGTTCGGTGCTCGACTGGGTGAAGTTGACGAAAACCGTGTCCACCTGCTGGATCGTCGCGAGCTGCGTCGCTTCGGCGGCGCTGACAAGCGCGCCTTCGGTCACCGCGGCACGGCCGATGCGGCCCGCGATCGGCGCCGTGACGTGCGCGTAGTCCAGGTTCAGGCGGGCCGTCTGCACGGCCGCCTTGCCGGCAGCGACATCGGCCTCGGCCTGCTGGCGCGCCGCCGCCGCGTTGACATAGTCCTGCTCGCTGACTGCCTTCGCCTCGGCCAGCGGCTTGTAGCGTTCGGCCAGCGCGGTGGCCTGGGCGAGGTTCGCCTGCGCCTTGGCCAGGGTCGCTTGCGCCGAATCAAGCGCCGCCTGGTAGGGCGCCGGATCGATCTGGAACAACGCTTGTCCGGCCTTGACGTCGCTGCCTTCGACGAACAGGCGCCTTTGCACGACGCCGTTGACCCGCGCGCGAACCAGTGCGACGCGACGCGCTTCGACCCGGCCGGGCAGCTCGGTCTGCAACGCGACGCTTTGCAGCGCAGTGGTGATCACGCCGACCGGCGGCGGTGGGGGTGCGGCGCGTCCCGGCGGCGGCGCGCCACCACCGTCCCTGTTGCCACACCCGCCAGCCAGCATTGCGGCAACGAGCAATGCGGCCACCGGCGCGGTACGTGCAACGCGGCCGCCGCCTGCCAGTGGTGAGCAGAAGGCACGAGTCGTCACTCTCGACATCTCTTTCAGACCGGGTGGTTCAACGATGCGACGGTGAGCCGATGATACGTGCGGGATCTGCAGCTCGTCGCTGCCTTGTCCAAGGCCGCGCGTCGGCGTACCGCCGTTCCGTGGCTCGGCTGCGGCTACCGCGGCGCGCGCCGTCGTCCGACCGCTGCGTCGCTGCGCGCCTTCGAGATCATGACCTTTCGTGCCGGCTCGGGCCGCCTCTTCGTTGCGACGGCCGCCGTCGCATCAGCCTGCACGCTCGCGGCAAGCGCGGTCTCCGGCGTCAGCATGGCGCCGGACCCCGTTGCTGCGTCGCCGCTCGCCGCATCCTTGATCACATGTGTGTACGGCGCGAGCAGCCGGACCAGCTGGCCGTAAATCTTTGGATTGGCGGCCACCACTTCGCGCTGATACATGTAGTCGGCTTCGCCGGTAAAGTTGCCGACCAACCCGCCGGCCTCGGTGATGATGAGCGCGCCAGCTGCGACGTCCCAGGGGTTGAGGCCGGTCTCGAAAAAGCCGTCGTAGTAGCCGGCAGCGACGTAGCAGAGGTCGAGCGCCGCCGCGCCCGGCCGCCGGACTCCGGCGCACTGCGGCATCACCGCCTCGAACATCTGCAGGTAGCGCTTGTAGTTGTCACCCCTGCGGAACGGAAAGCCAGTGCCGATCAGCGATTCGGTCATTCGCGTGCGCTTGGACACGCGCAGCCGCCGGTCGTTCAGGAACGCGCCGCGGCCCCGACTCGCAAAGAACAGATCGTTGCGGCACGGGTCGTAGACGACACCCTGCTGCACCACGCCGCGGTGCGCGAGCGCAATCGAGACGGCGTAGATCGGCAGACCGTGGATGAAGTTGGTCGTGCCGTCCAGCGGGTCGATGATCCAGACGTAGTCGCTGTCTTTCGTGCCGTGCGCCCGGCCGGACTCCTCGGCCAGGATGCCGTGGCCCGGATAGGCGCCGAGCAGCACTTCGATGATCGCCTCCTCGGAGGCACGGTCGACCTCCGTGACGAAGTCGTTCGGGCTCTTCGCGCTGAATTTCCGCAGATCCAGGTCGAGCGACGCACGGTTGATCAGCGCTCCGGCCGCGCGCGCAGCCTTGATGGCGATGTTGAGCATCGGATGGAGTGCGTGCGACATGGGACGAAGTGGTGGGCGTGTGAAGGGTTCGCGAAAGCTGTGCCGACGGCTCGGCGGGCCGCGGCGCAGTGCGACGAGCACAGCGACGCTGCTACCCTCTGTGCGTACGCAGATCTTACCCGTCGATGCCCAAGCCACCCGATCCGACGCGCATCGTGCTGATGCACCCCAGCCATCCCGGCAACGTGGGTGCGGTGGCGCGCGCGATCAAGGTGATGGGCTTTTCGGATCTCGTGCTGGTCGCGCCACGCCTGGCCGACGTGCTGAGCCGCGACGAGGCCGTCGCCTTCGCCAGTGGCGCGGCCGACGTGCTGGCGCGCGCACGCGTGGTCGCGACGCTGCGGGAAGCGCTCGAAGGCATCAGCTTCGCCTGCGCGACGGCGATGACGCCGCGCGATTTCGGTCCCCCGACAGGGGCGCCGCGGCCGCTGCTGCAGAAGCTGGCCGCAGGCCGTCAACGCGTGGCTTTCGTGTTCGGCGGCGAGCGCCACGGTATGAGCAACGACGATGTCTACCGCTGCCACGCCTGCATCAGCATTCCGACCGATCCCGGTTACGGTTCGCTCAACCTTGCGCAGGCGGTGCAGCTGGTGGCCTACGAGTGGCGACAGGCGCTCGGCGGCTTCGCGGTGGTGCCGCGTACCGTCGATGCCACGCTCGCCGACGCGGCTGCGGTGCAGGACCTGCTGGACCATTGGCAGGAGGCGTTGGTGGAGATCGGCTTTCTCGATCCGGCGGCGCCCAAGAAACTGCGGCCGCGCCTGAATCAGTTGGTCAACCGGGCGCAGCCGACACTGGAGGAGGTCCACCTGCTGCGCGGCATCGCGCGCGCGATGCAGCGTTGGCGCAAGGGCTGATTGGCATGCCGCCCTGCGCGGCGGTGCCGGGCCGCTAAGATTGCAGGCGTTGAACCGATCCGGCCATGTTCAAACGCATCCGCGAAGACATCCAGTGCATCCTCGAGCGCGACCCTGCCGCACGCTCGACGCTCGAGGTCATCACGTGCTATCCCGGCTTCCATGCGCTGCTGCTGCACCGTCCGGCGCATGCGTGCTGGACGCACGGGCTGCGCTGGCTCGGCCGCTTCCTTTCGCACCTGGGCCGCTTCCTGACCGGGATCGAGATCCACCCCGGCGCGAAGATCGGCTCACGCGTGTTCATCGACCATGGCATGGGCGTGGTGATCGGCGAAACGGCCGAGGTCGGTGACGAGTGCACGATCTATCAGGGCGTGACGCTCGGCGGCACGTCGCTCAGCAAGGGCGCCAAGCGCCATCCGACGCTCGGCCGCGGCGTGATCGTCGGCGCCAGCGCGCAGGTGCTCGGCGGTTTCACCGTCGGCGACGGCGCGCGCGTCGGCTCGGGTGCGGTGGTCGTCAAGCCGGTGCCGCCCGGCGCGACGGCGGTGGGCAACCCCGCGCGCATCCTGCAGGCCGAGGACGACACCGCGCGCGAGGCGGCGGCCGCGAAGATGGGCTTTTCGGCGTATGGCGTCACGCAGGGGGACGACCCGATCGCGCAGGCGATGAAAGGGCTGATCGACAGCGCGGCGGGCCAAGAGCACCAGATCGCTTTGCTGTGGCACGCGATCGAGCAGCTCGGCTCGACGCGCAACGTGCCCGGCGACGCGCATACCACCGAGCAGTTCGACGCTGCGCGGCTCAATCAGCTCGTCAAATAGCCCGCGCCGGCGCCGCTACAGCACCCATAGCAGCGGCAGCAGCATCGGCAGCAGCTGCCACAGGCGCCCTCCGTCGCGCGACAGATCGAGCTGCAGCGTCTCGCTCCAGGGCGAAACGAAGCCGTCGGGCTCGATGCTGCGGTAGCGGAAGTAATACACGTCCGGGATCTCGGGTTTCGATACCTGCCACTGCGGCGACCGAAGGTCTGCGCTCGCGACGATCTGCGAGAAGTATCGGTCGCGTGCCAGCTCGACCTGCTGGATGTCTGCGGCGCGCGCGCTCCAGACGAGCGACAGGGTCTTGCCGTCCTCCAACAGTCCGCCGGTCGGCGGTTCGGGCAGCGGCCGCACCTCGAACCACTGCGGCGCACCCCACGGGCCCTCGTCGCCGTTGGCTCGCGTGCTGCCCACGCGCCAGCGATAGGGGCCGGGCGCCAAGCCTTCGATGTCGATGCGGTTGACCTTGAGCCCGCCGCGCTCGACGATCGGCGCGTCGAAGCCGGCCTCGCCAGCCACCTGCAGGCGGTAGGTGGCCGCGCCGGTGGTCGGCGTCCAGGCGAAGCGCACCGGGCCTGCACTCAGCTTCGAGCCCGGCGGCGGCATGGCCAGGGCCGGCGGCTCTGGAGGGGCTTGGAGCGCGACCACTTGCTGCGCGCGCCAGTCCAGCATCGCCGGGGATTGCGCGATCGCGCCGGCGCTGGCCAGCGCCGCGAGCAGTCCGGCAGCCACAACGCGCCAGCGCGTCGCCATCGTTCAGCCGCTGCGCGGTGCGCGCAGGGCGGACTTCGGCCGGAACGCCTTGCACACGGTCTCGTCGGTCTCGAGGTACGGCCCGCCGATCAGATCGATGCAGTAGGGCACGGCGGAAAAGATGCCGTGCACCGGCGGCTGCGCCCGCGGCAGACCTTCGAGCGTCTCGGCGATCGATTTCGGCTGGCCCGGAAGATTGATGATCAGCGCCTTGCCGCGGATCACCGCGACCTGCCGCGACAGGATCGCGGTCGGAACGAAATGCAGGCTGATCTGGCGCATCTGCTCGCCGAAACCGGGCATCACCTTGTCAGCGACCGCGAGCGTGGCTTCGGGGGTCACGTCGCGTGCCGCGGGGCCGGTGCCGCCGGTGGTCAGCACGAGGGCGCAGCCGCGCTCGTCGACGAGTTCGCGCAGCGTGGCGCCGATCGCCGCCGCATCGTCCGGAATCACCCGTGGCTCATAGTGGACGGGGTTGCGCAGCGCGCGCCCGAGCCATTCGCGCAGCGCCGGCACGCCCTTGTCTTCGTAGACGCCGCCCGAGGCGCGGTCGCTCACCGAGACGAGGCCGATGCGTACGGAATCGAATTCAGTCATCGACGGATCCAGTGGCGTTGTCGGGTGAAGCGGGCGCGTCGCGCAGGAAGCGGAACAGCTCGCGCCACGCGCGGCCGTGCCGCTCGCCAGGCTGGCTCGGAGCTTCACTGCGCGCCGCGCGCACGAGGTTGCGCAACCGCTGCACATCGCCGTCCGGGTGTTCGTCGAGCCAGCGAGCGAGCGCATCGTCGCTCGCGACGAGATCGACGCGCCAGCGCTCGGCGCGGTGCAGCGCGAGCGTCTCGCGCGCGGGGCCGAGCCGGAACGCCGCGACCGCGTCGCGGATCGCGTCGGCGTCGGCGCTGCGCATCAGCTTGCCGATGTACTGCATCTGGCGCCGGCGTCCCTCGTGCGAGCGCGTGCGTCGATACTCATGGATGGCCTGAAGCAGTGCGGGATCGAGCGGCAGTGCGTGCACCCGATCGTCGGGCAGCTCGGCGAGCGCGGCGCCGAGTTCCTGCAACGCGTGCATGGCCTTCTTGGCCTGCGTCTTGCTTGGCCGCTCGTCGAGCGTGTGCGAACCGGTGTGCGGGGCGATCGTCATGGTGTCGGAGATGCCTCGCTATGATAGTTTGGTCTTTCGAGAGCCCCGTCCCTTCCTCCACTGTCCCGCACCCGCGCAGATGCCAGACGCCGTAGCGACCCGCACCGCCACCGCCGAGCACGGCTTCGGCTTTCGCCGCGAGCAGTTCGAGCAGTGGGTCGAAGACGCGCTCGCGATCGCGCGCAGGCTGGGTGCCAGCGATGCAGCCGCCGAAGTCTCCGAAGGCGTCGGCCTGAGTGTCTCGGTGCGCAAAGGCGAGCTCGAGAACGTCGAGCGCAATCGCGACAAGTCGCTCGGCGTCACCGTCTACGTCGGGCAGCGCCGCGGCAGCGCCAGCAGCTCGGACTTCTCGTCGGCAGCGCTCGAGCAGACCGTGCGCGCCGCCTACGACATCGCTCGTTTCACCGCCGACGACCCCGCCGCCGGCCTGCCCGACGCGCAGGACCTCGCGCTCGGCGCGGCGGCGCAGCGTGACCTCGATCTGTTCCATCCCTGGGATCTGGACGCCGGCGCCGCTGCCGAACTCGCCATGCGCTGCGAGGCCGCGGCGTTCTCGACCGACCGGCGCATCACCAACTCCGAAGGGGCGGGCGTCTCGGCGCAGCAGTCGCACTTCTACGCCGGCAACACGCGCGGCTTCCGGGGCGGCTACGCGAGCTCGCGTCACTCGATCTCGGTGGCGCCGATCGCCACGCAGGGCGACGACATGCAGCGCGACGCGTGGTACTCGTCGATGCGCGATCCGGCCGACCTGGCCGCGCCGGAGGCCGTCGGCCGCTACGCGGCCGAGCGGGCGCTGGCGCGCCTGAGGGCGCGCAAGATCGCAACCCGCGAAGTCCCGGTGCTGTTCGAGTCGACGCTCGCCGCCGGGCTGCTCGGCGCGTACGTGCAGGCCACCAGCGGTGGTGCGCTGTACCGCAAGGCCTCGTTCCTCACCGACAGTTTGGGCCGGCAGGTGATGCCCGAGCACATCGACGTGCACGAGGACCCGCACGAGCGCAAGGGCAAGGGCAGCGCGGCATTCGACGACGAAGGGGTGATCACGCAACCGCGCGACATCGTGCGCGGCGGCGTCGTGCAGAGCTACTTCCTTTCGAGCTACTCGGCGCGCAAACTCGGACTGCGCACCACCGGGCATGCGGGCGGCTCGCACAACCTGAAGCTGGTTTCTTCGCTGACCGCCCCCGGCGACGACCTGCGCGCGATGCTGGGCAGGCTGCACCGGGGGTTGTTCGTCACCGAGCTGATGGGTCAGGGCGTCAACTTCGTGACGGGCGACTACTCGCGCGGTGCCGCGGGCTACTGGGTCGACGGCGGCGAGATCGTACATCCGGTGCACGAGGTGACGATCGCCGGCAACCTGCGCGAGATGTTGATGGGCATCGTCGCGGTGGGCGCCGACACCTACACCTCCGGCACCAAGACGATCGGTTCGGTGCTGATCGGGCAGATGAAGATCGCTGGCAGTTGACGGGCCAGGGGCGCGACGGCAGGCTGCGCCCAGAACGGGTGCATACTCGGGTCGCCCAAGGCTATTTGACGTCAGCCAAGGAAGTGGGCTTGACGCTGGCGTGTTGCGGGGAAAACCCCCTGACGGAGCACCACGCGGCCAATTCTAGAATCTTCGGACTGTCTACTCGCCACCACAGGAGGCATTGCATGGAACGTCGTTCATTCATCCGCCAAACCGGTCTGGCCGGCGTGCTGGCTGCGGGCGCTGCCCCGGCCGTCGTGCATGCGCAGGCCAACATCCGCTGGCGCATCACCTCTAGCTTCCCGAAGTCGCTGGACACGCTGTTCGGCGTCTGCGACGTGTTCGCGAAGAAGGTCAGCGAGATGACCGGCGGCAAGTTCCAGATCACGACCCACGCTGCGGGCGAACTCGTGCCAGCGTTCGGCACCGTCGACGCGGTGCAGAACGGCACCGTCGAGGCGGCCAACACCGCGCCGTACTACTACTTTGGAAAGGACCCGACGTTCGCGCTGTCCTGCGCGATCCCGTTCGGGCTGAACAGCCGCCAGATGACGGCCTGGTATTACCAGGGCAACGGCCTGAAGGTGATGCGCGAGTTCTACGCGAACTTCAACATCGTCAACTTTGCGATGGGCAACACCGGCGCGCAGATGGGCGGCTGGTGGCGCAAGGAAATCAAGTCGCTGGCTGACCTGAAGGGCCAGAAGTTCCGCGTCGGCGGCTTCGGTGGCAAGATCGTCGAGCGCATCGGCGGCGTGCCCGCCAACATCCCGGGTGGCGAGATCTACCAGGCGCTCGAGAAGGGCACGATCGACGCTGCCGAGTGGGTCGGCCCGTACGACGACGAGAAGCTCGGCTTCGTCAAGGTGGCGCAAAACTACGCGTACCCCGGCTGGTGGGAAGGCGGGCCCCAACTCGAGCTGCACATCAATTCGAAGGCCTTCGACTCGCTGTCGTCGGAGTACAAGGCGATCGTCGAGAACGCTGCGGCGTTCGCGCACACCGACATGCAGGCGAAGTACGATGCGCTCAACCCTGCCGCGCTGAAGCGGCTCGTCGGCGCTGGCGCGAAGCTGTTCCGCTTCCCGAAGGACCTGATGGACGCGGCGTTCAAGGAGGCGATTGCGTACTACGACGAGCTGTCGGGCAGCAACCCGGCGTGGAAGAAGGTCTACTCGGACTACGCTGCGTTCCGGCGCGATGCGAACCTATGGTTCCGCTTCACCGAGGCCGGCTTCGACGACTTCATGCAGCAGCAGAGGCTGTGACGCCAGGCGCCGCCTGTGCGGCGCTGACCGGCATCAACGGACGAGACCCCGCCGCGGCGGGGTCTTTTCTTTGGGTGATGTGCGGCGCGGCCCGCGACGCGTGCGCTACTTCTTCTGTTGCTCTTGCTTGATCGCGTCGAGCAGGCCCTTCATCGGATCGTCCTCAGCGCTTGGGCCCTCACCCCCAGTCTCGCGCGCCTTCATGGCTTCGCGCCCGGCCTCGCGCATCTGCTGCAGCGCGTCCTCGACATTGATCTGCGGTCCCTTGGTAATTTGTCCAGTGACCAGTTCCGGATTGAGGAGGATCGCACCGACCATGATCAGCTGCAGAATGATGAATGCAACCGAGCCCTTGTAGATCTGCGTCGTCGTGACGGCCGATATCGTCTTGCCCGTGATGCGGTCCACGTAGTCACTCCGGGCCGCGACGCTGCGCAGGTAGAAAAGGGCGAAGCCGAACGGCGGCGTCAGGAACGACGTCTGCAGGTTCATCGCGATCAGCACGCCGAACCAGATCAGGTCGATGCCCATCTTGTCGGCAACCGGTGCGAGCATCGGAATCACGATGAACGCGATCTCGAAGAAGTCGATGAACATCCCGAGGAAGAACACCAGCACGTTGACGACGATGAGGAAGCCGATCTGCCCGCCGGGCAGCTTGTCGAACAGATGCTCGACCCAGATGTGTCCGTCCGCGGCATTGAACGTGAAGCTGAAGACGGTCGATCCGATCAGGATGAACATCACGAACGTCGCCAGCTTGGCGGTGTGTTCGAGCGCCTGGCGCAGCAGCTTGAAGGACAGCGCACGCCGCCCGAAGGCCATCAGCAGCGCGCCCATCGCCCCCATCGCGCCGCCTTCGGTCGGCGTGGCCACGCCGAGAAAGATCGTGCCGAGCACGAGGAAGATCAGCACCAGCGGCGGAATCAGCACGAAGGTCACGCGCTCGGCCAGCCGCGACAGCAGGCCGGCGTTGAGCAGACGGTTGATGCCGGCCAGCGAGAGCGCCAGAAACGATGCGACCGTCATCGACATGATGAAGATCTCGTCGCCGGCGGCGGGCATCTCGCGGCCGAGCCACGGATTCATGATGCTTTCGTGCACGCGGCTCCAAGCCCATCCGGTGGCGCCGCAAATCGCGAACAGGGCGAGCAGCGACAGGTGACCGCTCGCGCCGTTGGGTTCGCGGTAGATGCGCGCCTCCACCGGCAACGGCGGCGCCCAGCGCGGGCGCAGCAGCGCGACGACCACGACGAACAGCAGGTACAGCCCGACCAGCAGCAGCGCCGGCAGCAGCGCGCCGGCATACATGTCGCCGACCGAGCGACCCATCTGGTCGGCCAGCACGATCAGCACCAGCGACGGCGGTAACGCCTGCGCCAGCGTGCCCGAGGCGGTGATCGTGCCGGTCGCGACCGTGCGGTTGTAGCCGTAGCGCAGCATGATCGGCAGCGAGATCAGCCCCATCGAGATCACGGAGGCAGCGACGACGCCGGTGGTTGCCGCCATCAGTGCGCCGACCAGCACGACCGCGACCGCCAGGCCGCCGCGCACCGGGCCGAACACCTGGCCGACCGTCTCGAGCAGGTCCTCGGCCATCCCGGAGCGCTCGAGGATGATGCCCATGAAGGTGAAGAACGGGATCGCGAGCAGCGTGTCGTTCTTCATGATGCCGAACACACGCAGCGGCAGCGCGCCGAACAGGTTGGTCGGGAACAGCCCGACCTCCATGCCGATGAATCCGAACAACAGGCCGGTGGCCGCCAGCCCGAACGCCACCGGAATGCCGGTGAGCAGGAAGAACAGCAACCCGCAGAACATCAGCGGGACGAAGTTCTGCGCGATGAACGCGGTCATCGCGAGGCGCCCCGGTCCTGTTCACGATCGGCCGTGGCGGCCAGATCGTCGACGAGTTCCTCCTCGGCGGTGCGGTCGTGACTGTAGGTGAACGGCTCTTCGCGCGCGCCGGCCAGGAAGGCGATGCGCTTGAACAGTTCGGAGACGGCCTGCAGCAGCAGGATCGCGAACCCGAGCGGAATCAGCACGATCACCGGCCAGCGGATCAGCCCGCCGGCGTTCTCGCTCATCTCGCCCGACTCGTAGGCATTCATGAAGAACGGCCACGACAGGTCGATCAGGATCAGGCACAGCGGGATCAGGAAGATCACGATCCCCAGCGCGTCGATGATCGCGTTGGTGCGCTTGGTCAGCCGCGACGAGATGAAGTCGATGCGCACATGCCCGTTGTGCAGGAACACGTAGCCTGCACCGAGCATGAACACCGCGGCGAACAGGTACCACTGGACCTCGAGGTAGGCGTTCGAGCTGAGGCTGAACAGCTTGCGCATCACGGCGTTGATCGCGCTGATCACGACCGCGGCGAGCACCAGCCACATGACGAGGCGGCCGATCCATTCGGCGACGAAATCGATCAGGCGTGAGATCTTCAACAGCACGCCCATTGCGCGGCCTCCGCTACTGGCGACCGAACGATTCTAGGGAGCGCTTTCGCCTGCACGGCCGGGGTATTACCCGCAGCCTCTAGAGCCTAGGTTCTGGCGATCAGATCGATACGGCCAGGTTGTACAGGCGCGCGGAGCGCGCCCCCGAGCGGCAGAACAACAGGAGCGGGCGTGGCAGTTCCGTGAGCAGTTGCGCCATCGCCGCAGCGTCCTGTGGCGATTGATAGTTGCTGGCCACCGGCAGGAAACGGTACTCGAGCCCCGCTGCGCGGGCGGCGGCCTCGATGGCCGCGTGGGTCGGCTGCGCGGGCCCGGCCTCAAAGTCGGGCCGGTTGTTGACGACGCTGCGAAAACCCGCCTGTGCGGCGGCGGCCATGTCGTGCGGCGCGAGCTGTGGCGCGACGAAGACGTCGTCGGCGATCTGCCGAACGATGACCGGTTCGCTCACTGCGATGATGTCGGCTTGGCCGAGAGCGCTTGCTTCACCGCGACCGAGACCTGTGCCATGTCGGCCTTGCCCGCCAGTCGGCCCTTGGCGGCGCTCATGACCTTGCCCATGTCGCCGGGGCCGGAGGCGCCGAGCTCGGCGACGATCGCGGCCACTTCGCGCCCGATGTCATCGGCCGACAGGCGTTGCGGCAGGTACCCCTCGAGCACCGTGACCTCGGCGTTTTCCTTGTCGACCAGGTCGGTGCGGCCGGCCTGCCGGAACGCAGCGATCGAATCCTTGCGCTGCTTGATGAGCTTGTCGACCACACCGACGATCTGCGCGTCGTCGAGCGCGATGCGCTCGTCGACCTCGCGCTGTTTCACCGCGGCCAGCAACATGCGGATCGTCGACAGGCGGTCGGCCTGGCGGGCGCGCATCGCGGCCTTCATGTCGTCGTTGATTCGGTCCTTGAGGCTCATGGTGCAAGGGTGCTCCATAACGCATGAAGCCCGCAACGGATTCCGCGCGGGCTTCAGGGTGTTCGGCTGCCGTGGCCGCAGGCGCGGCGCGCGCTCAGTACAGCTTCTTCGGCAGTTGCATGCTGCGCACGCGCTTGAAGTGGCGCTTGACGGCCGCGGCGCGCTTGCGCTTGCGCTCGGCGGTGGGTTTTTCGTAGAACTCGCGTGCACGCAGCTCGGTCAACAGCCCCAGTTTCTCGATCGTGCGCTTGAAACGGCGCAGGGCGACGTCGAACGGCTCGTTTTCTTTAACGCGAATCGTGGTCATGAAAGAGGTGGTCCTTGAGGGAGGCCCCGGGCGAATGCCTTCGCCGGTACGGCATCCGGCGGGCCCGTCCGGGCACGGGTAGGCCAGCAAAGCGGAAGATTATAGTGGCTAACGGAAATCGCGCGACGGCGCGGCGAGCCGGCCCAGCCAGGCCGTCATGTCGACGAGACGCCGGGCGACCAGGTGCGAAACACCGTCGCGCGCCTGCCACCGGCCGGCCACCGCGAGCAGGCGCGAGCGCAGCAGGGTCTGGCGCTGGCGTTCGCGGATGTGGCGCCAGACGATCACGTTGACCGAGCCGGTTTCATCCTCGAGCGTGACGAAGATCGTGCCCTTGGCAGTCTCGGGTTGCTGGCGCATCGTGACGATGCCGCAGGCGCGGGCCGTGCAGCCGTCGGTGAGGTGGCCAAGCTCTGCAGCGCTTTGCCAGCCACGCTGCGCGAGCCGCGAGCGCAGCAGCGCCAGCGGATGACGGCGCAGCGTCAGGCCGAGCGAGGCGTAGTCGAGCCCGATCTCCTCGCCCTCCGGTGGGGCGGGCAGTGCGAGGCTGTCTTCGGCGATCGGCGCATTGGCGAGCAGGCCGGATCGGCGTTCGTGGCCGGCAGCGCCCCAGCTTTGCTGGCGACGATGACCGGCCAGACCGCGCAGCGCGTCGGCGCGCGCCAGCGCCTGCAGGTCGCGGGTGTCGAGCCGCGCACGGTGGGCGAGATCGTCGATGCGCTCGAGCGGGCGGGCGCTGCGGGCCTGCACCAGCCGCGCGGCGCCTTCGGCCGACAGCGAATGCACCAGGCGCAGACCCAGCCGCACGGCCGGCCGCGTCGCGTCGTCGGCGCGCGGTTCGAGCGTGCAATCCCAGTGGCTCGCACGCACGTCGACTGGTCGCACCTCCACACCGTGGCGCCGCGCGTCCTGCACCAGCTGCGCGGGGCCGTAGAAGCCCATCGGCTGCGAGTTGATCAGCGCAGCCACGAACGCCGCCGGCTCGTGGCGCTTCAGCCATGCGCTGACATAGGCCAGCAGCGCGAAGCTGTAGGCGTGGCTTTCCGGAAAGCCGTATTCGCCGAAGCCGAGGATCTGCTTGAACAGTTGCTCGGCGAACTCGCGCGTGTAGCCGCGCTCGGCCATGCCACTGAAGATGCGCTGCTCGAAGCGGTGCACGCCGCCCTTGCGCTTCCAGGCAGCCATCGCACGGCGCAGCTCGTCGGCCTCGCCGCCGGAGAAGCCGGCGGCGATCATGCAGATCTGCATCACCTGCTCCTGGAAGATCGGCACGCCCAGCGTGCGTGCGAGTGCGGCATCGAGCTCGGGCTTGGGCGAGACCGAAGGCTCGAGCCCCTGCCGGCGCTTGAGGTAGGGGTGCACCATGCCGCCCTGGATCGGGCCCGGTCGCACGATCGCGACCTCGATCACCAGGTCGTAGAAGCGCTCGGGCGCGAGGCGCGGCAGCATGCTCATCTGCGCGCGGCTTTCGATCTGGAACACCCCCACCGTGTCGGCGCGGCGGATCATCTCGTAGGTGGCCGGGTCTTCGCGCGGGATGTCCTGCATGCGCCACGGCCGGCCGTGCCAATCGCTCATCAGCGCGAGCGTGCGGCGGATCGCGCTGAGCATGCCGAGCGCCAGCACGTCGACCTTGAGCAGGCCGAGCGATTCGAGGTCGTCCTTGTCCCACTGGATGACCCTGCGCAGCGCCGGCCTCACCGATGGATCGATGCCAGAAGGTGCGCTGCCGGCGCTGGTGGTCGCTTGCGCGGGTCGATCCCCGCTGGCGGGGGGGGCCTCGCCCGACGCTGCAGAGCCCTCCATGGCCGCGTTCTCGATCGGCACCAGCCGCGAGAGCTTGTCGCGCGCGATCACGAAGCCGCCCACGTGCTGCGACAGATGCCGCGGGAAGCCGTACAGCGTGCGCACCAGCTCGATCCAGCGCTGCGTGACCGGCGCGTCGGGATCGATGCCGATCTCGGCGAAGCGGCCGGCCATCTGCCTGCGGTCGTCGAACCACTGGTGCGCCTTGGCCACCGCATCGACGAGCGGCGCATCGATGCCCAGTGCCTTGCCGACGTCGCGCACCGCGCCGCGCGTGCGGTAGGTGGCGAGCGCTGCGGCCAGCGCGGTGCGGTGCATGCCGTACTTGCGGTAGATGTACTGGATCACCTCCTCGCGCCGCTCGTGTTCGAAGTCGACGTCGATGTCGGGCGGCTCGTTGCGCTCGCGCGAGATGAAGCGCTCGAACAGCAGTGTCGTCTGCGTCGGGTCGACCTCGGTGATGCCCAGGCAGTAGCACACCGCCGAGTTGGCCGCCGAGCCGCGGCCCTGGCACAGGATGCCGACCGAGCGTGCGTACCGCACGACGTCGTGCACGGTGAGGAAGAACGGCTCGTAGCGCATCTCCTCGATCAGCTGCAGCTCCCGGTCGATCTGCGCCTGCACCGAGGGCGGCACGCCCTGCGGATAGCGCACCTCGCGCGCGCCGGCCTCGGTGAGCCGGCGCAGGTGGCTGATCGGCGTGGAGCCCTCGGGCACCAGCTCGGCCGGGTATTCGTAGCCCAGCTCGTCGAGCGAGAAGGCGCAGGCACTGGCGAGTGCGACGCTCTCTTCGAGCCACTCGCGGCGGTACAGCTGCACAAGGCGCAGCCGCGAGCGCAGGTGCTGCTCGGCGTTGCGTGCCAGCGCAAAGCCGCATTCGGCCACCGGGCGCTTCAGACGCACCGCGGTCAGCGTGTCCTGCACCGCCTTGCGCGAGCGCACGTGCATCAGCACGTCACCGGCCGCTACCAGCGGCACCTTGGTGGCCTGCGAGACGGCGAGCAGGTGTTCCTGCAGCAGGCTGTCGTCGGCCCACATCAGGAGCTCGATCGCGATGCGTGCGCGCCCGCCGAAAGTGCTCGCCATCCAGCGCGCCTGCGCGAGCAGCACTTCGGGTGGATCGTCGCGCCGCGGGATCAGCAGCGCCCAGCAGTCGGGTGCGCCGCGCAGGTGGGTGTAGCCGTCTTCGGGGGCGTCGAAGTCGTGCACGCCGATGCGGTAACGGCCTTTTTCGGCACGCAGCCGCGCCAGCGTGATCAGCTCGCACAGGTTGCCCCAGCCTTCGCGCGTGCGCGCGAGCAGCACGAGGCGACAGCCGGGCGTTCCATCGCCCGGCTTGCAAGGTTCACCGGGCGTTGCGCCGCCCGGCCTCCGGGGTTCACCGGGCGTCGAGGCGATGCCCTGCACGTCGAACTCGCTGCCAGTGATGAAGCGAAACGATGCGCGCACCTCGCGCGGCCACTTGCGCACCTCGGCGTGCGCGCGCACGACACCGGCCACCGAGCATTCGTCGGTGATCGCGAGCGCGCGGTAGTCGAGCTGCTGTGCGCGCTGCACCAGTTCCTCGGGGTGCGAGGCGCCCGTCAGGAAACTGAAGTTCGAGCGGCAGTGCAGCTCGGCATAGTCCGGCAGGCCGGGCACCACGCACGACGGCGCCTCCACGGCCGGTAATGGCGGCTTGCATTTCGCGAACCGGGGATCGGCGGGCATCGCTTCACGCGAACAGGCCGTGCAGGTACCACGCCATCTCGCGGCCAGCCCCGCCACGCGCGCGGAAGATCCAGCGCAGGCGATGGTCGGCACCTTCGGCCACGTGGTAATCGCGACAGACGAGCTGGCCGTCGAACCAGCCGGCCTCGATACGCTCGGCGCGCGAGCGCAGCACCAGTGGCGAGCCGTGCACCGGTTGCCCGTCGCGCTCGGCAAGAAGCAACGGTTCGGGCAACAGCCACAGTGGGCGTGGTTGTGGCGGGGGACCGGATGCAGTGACCGTCGCTGCCACGGCGCACGCCCGCGTCGCGGGCTGCGGCACACCGGCCCGTTCGGGCCGGTGGTCACAGGCTGCCGACAGTCGCAGCACGCGTTCGGCACCGAGCCGCGAGGCGAGCCGATCGATCAGCGCCTGCAATGCCTGCGCCTGTCGGCTGGGGTCGGGCAGCAGATCGCCCGCGCTGCCGGCGTGCGACACCGCCTCGTCGAGCCGCAGCTCGATCGCATAGACCGGTGCGGCCAGCGCGTGGCGCTGCAGCCGCTCGCGCAGCAGCAGCAGGATCTGCGCGACCTCGCGCGACGGCGCGCCGAGTTCGATGCACAACGCCCCGTCGGGAACGGTGCGGCGGTTGCGCTCGTGGCGCAACCGCAGCGTGATGTGGCTCGCGGCCAGCCATTGCCGTGCGAGCCAGCCGCACAGGGGATGCACCAGCCGCTGCGCGGCGAAGACGAGCTGCGCAGCGTCGTCGGCACGGTGCATCAGCTCGAGCGACATCGCGAAATGCTCGGGCGGCGTGAACCAGGCCTGCGGCTCGGGCGCGTTGCCGAAGGCGCGGTCGAGCAGGTGCAGCAACTCGTGGCCGCCGCGCCGTTGCAGGCCGGCGCGCGGCAAGGCACGCACATCGGCCACGTGCCGGCAACCGAGGGTCTGCAGCAGCTCGGCCAGTCGCGGCGGTTGCTGCAGCACGTCGAGCGCCGCCGGCAACGGCAATGCGTCGAGCAGCCGCGCAAGCCGCGGCAGGCGCAGTGCGCGTTGCGGCCGCAGCCGGCCGCGTGGCGGCAGGCATGCCAGCAGCGTGGCGCCGAGCGCAGTGGGTGCCACGGCCAGCCGCGCATGGGCGCCACAGTCGCGAGCGGTGGCTTGCGCCTGCCGCAGCAGCGGCCGGATGCCGCCGAACAGTCGCAGCGAAGCCGCCACCTCGAGCAGCACACCGTCGGGTTGCAGCACGATGCGCGGCGTGTAGCGGCCCAGTGCGAGCGCGAGCGCACGCACGAAGTCGGCCTCGCGCGAAGGGTCGCGCGGCAGTTGTCGCACCTGCGGTGCGAGCGAGGCCGCGGTGGTGGCGCTCATGCCTGGCTCGACGCCGGCCTCATGCGCCATGCGGTTGACCACCCGCACGCGCCGCTGCTCGATCACGCAGCGCGGGCCCTCATCGGTGTCAGGCAGCGCTTCAAGCGGCAGCCAGGGCAGGTGCAGGGCCAGCCACAACATCGGCAAGCACCGAAGGAGAGGTGGGGCGATGGCGCTGCCGCCGGCGCGGCAGCCCCGGCGGCACCGACGCCAGCGTCAGCGGCCGTGTCAAGGCCGGCCCGCGGCGCTTGAACACATCGACCTGCAGTCGCGAGTCGGCGATCGGTTCGAGCGCCAGGCGCAGTGGTGCCGGCGACGACTGCTGCCGCGCGGCCGTTGGCCGCAATGCGAAAAGCGGTGCATCGCCTTCCCGAGCCGCCAGGTGCAGCCGGCGCAGCGTCGCCGGCCGCGCCTCGCGGCTCCACCACAGCACCGCGCCGGTGCCGCCCGATCGCAGCGCCTGCTCGGCGGCCCAGGCGGCGTCGGCCTCGCCCGCCGGATGCACCCACAACAGGCGATCGAGCGGCAGGTCGAGTGCCTGCAGCGCCGGGGCATAAGGCGGATACGGCGGGGCGATCCACACCAGTTCGCGCGGCGCCTTGGCCAAGGATCGCAACGCGGGGGCGAGCAACTGGATCTCGCCGCTGCCCGCTTCGCGCAGCAGCAGTTCGATCAGCCCGCCCACCGGCCAACCGCCGCCGGGCAACTCCGCGTCGAGCGCCGCGAAGCCTGACGCGCAGACGCACAGGCCGTTGGATGAGGCAAGTTGGTCCGCCTGCCAAAGTGGGGCCTGGCCGGCTGCACGCGACGGTGTCAGGACGGGCCCGAGAGTCTGGATCAACGACGCGGCGCCGATGCGGCGGCCAGCCGATGCGAAAGCGGCAGACATGGTGAACAGGTGCGTCAGAACTTGAGACTGTTGTTTTATACAGTATTTCTGGTGCCTGGTGTGTCAATCTTTGCGACCGCCCCCGCGACAGGGCATGGCGCCAAAATCACCCCATGCATCCACAGTCCGTCGACGTCCTTCGTCTGCTTCTGCGCGAGCGCCGGGTCGCAGCGCTGGGCACCCTGCAGGATGGCGAGCCGGCCGTTTCCGCCGTGCCGTTCGCGGCCAGCGACGATGCCTGCTCGATCGTCATTCACGTCAGCAATCTGGCCGCGCACACGCGCAACCTGCAGGCGCATCCCGCCGTCAGCCTGATGGTGATGGCCGAGGACGATCCGCGGCAGATGGCGCAGGCGCTGCCGCGCCTGACCCTGCAGGGGCAGGCGCGCATCGTCGATCCCGATGACCACGCCTACGGGCCGGCCAGGGCGCTGTATCTCGCCAAGTTCGCCGATGCAGCCGACCTGTTCGGCTTCACGGACTTCCGGTTGGTGCTCGTCGCCGTGCACGAGGCGCGGCTGGTGGCCGGCTTCGCGCGCGCCTATACCCTCGGCCCCGATGACTTGGGGCGATACGCCGGGCGGGGCGCACCAGCCGACGCGGCTGCGGCGCGCTCCGGGCCCGGCGAGGCCGTGAGCCGGGAACATCGCGCCGCCTGACGGCAACCAAGTGGTATTGAGTCCCCGAAATTGGTCATGAACAAGGCTTTCACGAAGGAAACCGACGACGCCGACGAAGCGGGCGGCGCGACACTGCCGCCGCTGCCACCCGGCACGCGCAACTACCTGACGCCACAGGGCTACCAGCGCCTGCGCGAGGAGCTGATGCAGCTGCTCGACGTCGAGCGGCCCAAGGTGGTGGAGGTGGTGTCATGGGCGGCCAAGAACGGCGACCGCTCCGAGAACGGCGACTACCTCTACGGCAAGAAGCGGCTGCGCGAGATCGACCGGCGCATCCGCTTCCTGACCAAGCGGCTCGACGTCGCGGAGGTGACCGACCCGTCGGCACACCACGGCAAGGACCAGATCTTCTTCGGCGCGACCGTGACCTACGCGAACGCGCAGGGCGACGAGCGCACGGTGACGATCAAGGGCATCGACGAGGCCGACAGCCTGCAAGGCGACGTGAGCTGGATCTCGCCGATCGCGCGTGCCTTGCTGAAGGCGCGCGAAGGCGATGAGGTGCAGCTCGTGACACCGGCGG
Organism: Burkholderiales bacterium; assembly: GCA_020354665.1. Classification (GTDB taxonomy): domain Bacteria; phylum Pseudomonadota; class Gammaproteobacteria; order Burkholderiales; family Burkholderiaceae_C. Next base: position 230,122 of record CP070653.1, on the reverse strand, counting down.
GCGTCGAGACGATCGAGGTGCTCGAGGTGAGCTATCCGCCACCTTTGGCATCTTGACACCGGAT
>CP070653.1:213788-229958 GCA_020354665.1 Burkholderiales bacterium | reverse complement strand
TGACCGCGACGCCCACACGCAGCGCGCCGCGCATGCGTATCGTCGCCAGCATGTCGATCGAGGGGCCGCGGTACACCGGCTCGATATCCGGCGTCGGCGGGCGCCGCGGCGCGGCCCGCGGATCCGCAAAGCCCGACCCGGGCCCCGCCCCGGCCGCCGCTTGCTGTGCGTGCGCGGGGAGCAGCATGGACCACAGCAGAGCCGCCATCGTCAAGTTGGCAAGGATGCGCGCCCCCGCCCGTTTCCAACCGAGTCTCGTCATGGGCTGATTCCTGTCCGTCCGGGCTTGCGACGCGGCGCGCGTTCAGTAGCCGCTACCACCACCTGCGCTGGCGGTGCGGCGGAAGTACACGCGGTGCGCCGGGTCGCGCTCGTCGGTGGCCATGAACCCGTTGCCCGAGCGTTCGACGCGGAAGTTGATGCGTCCCGCTTCGAGCACCGGGTCATGGAAGCTGCCTTCAAAGTCGAAGCGGCCGGCGCGACCCGACACCGACCCGCCGGGCAGGATCGTCAGCGTGACATCGGTCTGTTCGGTCGGGTCGAAGCCACTGAACGTGCCGACGGCCCACGAGGCGACATCGGTCGCCTGACCGCTCTTGTTCGACGCCATCACGGCGAGGATGGCCAGCCCCGCGATGGCCGCGCCGGCAACCAGCGCGTCGTTGCGCCCACCTTCCTTGCCCACACGGAAGTCGGCCCCGCAGCCCCGATCGACCCATATACCGTGGCGGTCATAGCCCCAGGAGTCGCCCTCGCGGCAGCGTGCCGTCGAGTGCTGCCGCTCCAGCTTCACGTGGTTGTCCGTGTTGGCTCGACAGTACTGGTAGCGATAGTTGTTGCTGTCGCAACGGATGGTCCGCTCGGCTCGCACCGGCAGCGGGCCGGCAATCAAGGCTGCGCCGATCAAGGCGCTCACGGATCTCGCCAGGCGTTGGTCGATCATGCGTACCCCCCGAGGGGCTGTGTCCGTCGGCACAGGGGGTGCCGCGGGTTTTCTTGCGATGTGCAAAGACAAACTCTACCAACATCGACGATTTCGGGTTTCGTGCTGCATCGAGCCTGGTCCGATCGGCGCTGCGCAGAATACGGGCCCACCCGACAATGGCCATGGCACCTCGACGGGAGTTGACTTGAGCACTTCGATCGCCGCCATCCCGTGGCTACGCCGCTGCGTGGGCGTGCTCTGGTTCGCCACGCCGCTGGCCTTTCCTGGTTATGCCGACGCGGCCCAGGGACCGTCGTTCGATTGCTCCAAGGTGCGTTCGGGCAGCATCGAGAGCCTGGTCTGCAACGACGCGACGCTGTCCAAACTCGACCGCACGCTGGGCGACGTGTATGCCAAAGCCTCCAGCCAAGCCACCGCCGAGCACCGCCCCACGCTCAAGGCCGAGCAGCGTGGGTGGGTGAAGGGGCGCAACGAATGCTGGAAGAGCGACGACAAGCGCGCTTGCGTCGACGACAGTTACCGCCGGCGCATTGCGGAACTCCAGGCGCAGTACCGGCTGGTGTCGTCCACCGGCCCGGTGCGCTTCACGTGCGACGGAAATCCGGCGAACGATGTGGTGGCGACCTACTTCGACACCGACCCGCCAACCTTGATTGCCGAGCGCGGCGACAGCGTTTCGCTGATGTTTCGCGAGACGAGCGGCAGTGGTGCCAAGTACGCCGGGCGCAACGAGCGCCTGTGGGAGCACCAGGGCGAGGCGCTCATCCAGTGGGGCTACGGCGCGCCGGAGATGAGGTGCAAGACAACCCGGTGATGCCAGGACCTCACGCTGGCTGTGGTGTCGCACTTTCGTGCACCACGTGCACCGTTCGGGTCGGAAACGCGAAGCTCGACCCGGCCTGCTCGACGACCTGCATGAAGCGCAGCAGGACCTCCTGGCGACACGCCTGGAATTCGGCCCAGGTGGGCACCTGGAACCATGCCATCACCTCGATGTCGAGCGAGCTGGCCCCGAACCCCAGGAACTTGACGACCACGGCGTCGGGCCAGATCCTGGGATGGTCGCGCAGGATGCGCTCCAGCCCCTCGAGTACCGCCTGCATCTGCTCATGCGTCGTTCCGTAGGTGAGTCCCAGCGTCATCGCCAGCCGCATGCGGTCGCGCACCTGGAACGACTCCAGCCGCTGTTCGGACAGTTTGCCGTTGGGGATGATGACCAACGTTCGATCCAGGGTGCGAAAGCGCGTGGAACGCATGCCGATGTTCTCGACCGTGCCCACGAAGTCCTCGACCTTCACGAAGTCGCCGACGCGAAACGGCTGGTCGACGGCAAGCGACACCGATCCGAACAGGTTCTCGATCGTCTTCTGGGCGCCAAACGCAAACGCCAGCCCGCCAATGCCGAGCCCGGCCAGTACGGTGCCCACCGGATAGCCAAAGGCCGAAAGCACCGCGAGCGCACCGAGGCCGAGGATGGCGCCCCGCGCAAAATTGCTGCCCACGGCGATCAGCGTTCGCGCCGAGGCATTCTGCTCCGCCCAGGGACGTGCGATCAATTGATCGCTCATCACGTGCGTCGAACGCCATAGCGCCCAGAACAGCGCGACCATCACGCCGGCAGTGACGACAGCGTCGAGCGCCCGATAGGCCGGGTCGGTCAGCACCAACGCCTGCGCGCCCAGCCAGAACAGGCCAAGCGCCCAGCCCAGTGTCAGGGGCCTGCCGATAGTGCGCACCAGCTGATCGTCCCAGACGTTGGGGGTGCGTGCGGCGATGCGGATCAGCAGCGCGCGTGTCAGGCGACCCAGTACGCCGCCCAGCGCCCAGGCGACAAGTGCCAGGATGGGGACAGCGCACCACTGCCACCACAGCAGCTCGAAGGGCCCAGGCAGCAGCAGGACGTCCAGGTCAGCATAGACGATCGCATCGCGCAGCCAGTGGTCGGGCAGCTTCGCATACCAGGTATCGATGCGCGCGACGGTCCTGGGCGAGAAGGCCCAGTACGCACCCTGTGCGTCCGACGTGCGCACCATGCGCATGCGCTCTTCACGGCCGTCGACGCTGAACCGGTTCACCTCTTCGAGGTCCGCCGGCAGACCATCATCGAGGCGGCCGCGCGAGTCGGCGGAGATGGCTTCGAGCTCGATCCAGTGGTGACCGTCGATGATGGCCTTCAGCCGCTGCGCGAGCTGCGCGCCGCGCGGGCGCTGCTCTTCATTGAGCGAAAGGTAGCGTGCCGCATCGTTCCAGTGTCCCGCGCGGGTCGCCACGAAGAACTGGCGCAGCGCGGCACGCGGCGAGTCCCGCGCGCCAGCCGCCTCTTCGCCCGCTGTCTGCGAGGTCGCTGGCTGCGAACTTGCCGCGGCGGGCGGTGCCGGCAGCGCAGCCGGTTTTATATCGGTCGCCTGCGCCGTCACCATGGCGGGAAGCCACAGCAGCAACGACGCCATGAGCGCGAACATTGGGCGCGACAGTTTGGTCGGGAGCAGGGGGAATGCTGAAGCCATCATGGGTCTTTGCGTCGCAGCGAGCTGGAAGCCACAAAGGCGCCAGTATCGGCCAAGCATCCCCGGCGGCGCGGCGGCGCTTGCCGGACATCCGCTGCAGCGCGGTGGGGCCAAAGAACGATGGCCGCGCTGCGAAATGCAGCGGCGTGTTGCGCCCTAGTCGTGCGTTCCGATGGCGGCGTGCGCCGCGGCGAGCCGCGCCACCGGCACGCGGTACGGCGAGCAGCTCACGTAATCGAGCCCGATGCGGTGGCAGAACGCGATGCTCGCGGGGTCGCCGCCGTGCTCGCCGCAGATGCCCACCTGCAGATTCTTGCGCCGCTTGCGGCCGAGCTTGACGCCGAGCTCCATCAGGTAGCCCACGCCGTTCTGGTCGAGCGTCGCGAACGGATTGCGCTGCAGGATGCCCTTGTTGAGGTATTCGGTCAGGAAGCCGGTCTCGGCGTCGTCGCGGGAGATGCCGAACGTGGTCTGCGTCAGGTCGTTGGTGCCGAACGAGAAGAATTCGGCATGCTCGGCGATGAGCTCGGCGATGATCGCCGCGCGCGGCACCTCGATCATCGTGCCGAACTCGTAGCCGATGCGCATGTGCTGCTCCTTGAGCACCTTGCGCGCCTCGGCCTCGAGCAGCTCGCGCTCGACCTTCAGCTCGGTGGAGATCGCGGTGAGCGGGATCATGATCTTCGGCTTGACCTTGACGCCCTGCTTCGCGCAGCTGCAGGCGGCCTCGAAGATCGCACGCACCTGCATGCGCACCAGCGCCGGCATGTGAATGCCCAGCCGCACACCGCGCAGGCCGAGCATCGGGTTCTGCTCGCGCATCGCCTCCACCGCATCGAGCAGCTCGCGCTTCTGGGCCAGCTCGTCGGCCAGCGCTGTGGCCTGCGTGCCGCCGGCGTCGTCGCCCAGCCGCTGGCGCGTCTCGAGCTCGACCACGGCTCTCTGCAGGTCGTCGTGGCTGGGCAGGAACTCGTGCAGCGGCGGGTCGATCAGCCGGATCGTCTCCGGCATACCATCCATCGCCTTGAACAGGCCGATGAAGTCCTCGCGCTGGAACGGCAGCAGCTTGTCGAGCGCGGCGGCGCGCGCCTCGTCGCTGCGCGCGAGGATCATGCGCTGCACATGCGGCAGCCGGTCGGTCTCGAAGAACATGTGCTCGGTGCGCGCGAGGCCGATGCCTTCGGCCCCGTAGCCGCGCGCGCGTTCGGCGTCGCGGGGGTAGTCCGCGTTGGCCCACACGCCCAGCCGGCGCATCGAGTCGGCCCAGCGCAGCAGCGTGAGCAGGTGCGGGTCGTTGAAGTCGGGGATCATCGTCTTCAGCTCCCCGGCAAACACCTCACCGGTGGTGCCGTCGACCGACACGCTGTCGCCCTCGCGCAGCGTGCGCCCGCCGACCGTCAGCTGGCGCTTGTCGACGTCGACCTCCATCGCCAGCACGCCGACCACCGCCGGCTTGCCGAACTGGCGCGCGACCAGCGCGGCGTGGCTGGTGCGCCCACCCCGGCTGGTCAGGATGCCGCGCGCGGCGAGCATGCCGTGCACGTCGTCGGGCTTGGTCTCGGGGCGCACCATGATCACCGCCTTCTTCTCCTGGGCACCCCAGCGCTCGGCGGTGTCGGCGTCGAACGCAAGGATGCCGCTCGCCGCGCCCGGCGACACGTTCAGGCCGCTCGCGATCGCATCGCCGCGGGCCTTCGCTGCCGCGCGCTCGGCAGGGTCGAACTGCGGATGCAGGAAGTAGTCGACGTGCTCGGGTTTCACGCGCTGCACCGCTTCGGCGCGCGTGATCAGCTTCTCCTTGGCCAGGTCGACCGCGATGCGCACCGCCGCCTGCGCGCTGCGCTTGGCATCGCGCGTCTGCAGCATCCACAGCTTGCCGCGCTCGATCGTGAACTCGACGTCCTGCACCTCGCGGTAGTGCTTCTCGAGCTTCTTGCAGATCGCAGCGAACGCGCGGTAGATCCTCGGCATCTCGTCCTGCAGCACCGCGATGCGCTTGGTCTCGCGGATGCCCGCGACCACGTCTTCGCCTTGGGCGTTGGTCAGGTAGTCACCCTCGATCTCGCGCTCGCCGGTGGTGACGTTGCGCGTCGTGACCACGCCGGTGCCCGAGCCGTTGCCCATGTTGCCGAACACCATCGTGACGATGTTGACCGCGGTGCCGAGGTCGTGCGCGATGCCGGCGGCGTTGCGGTAGTCGATCGCGCGCTTGCGGTTCCACGAGCTGAACACCGCGCCGATCGACAGCCGCAGCTGCTCGAGGGGGTCGTGCGGAAACTCGTGGCGCGTGCGCTCGCGCACGATGCGCTTGAACTCGGTCGTGATCGCGCGCAGGTCGTCGGCACCCAGGTCGGCGTCGTTGGCCATGCCGCGCCTGGCCCGCCACTCGGCGAGCACCTCCTCGAACGGCTCGTCCGGCAACTCCAGCACCACCGTGCCGAACATCTGCACGAGGCGCCGGTAGGCGTCGTGCACGAAGCGCGCATCGCCGGTCAGCCCGATCAGTCCATCGGCGACCGCGTCGTTCAGCCCGATGTTGAGCACCGTGTCCATCATGCCGGGCATCGAGAACTTCGCGCCCGAGCGGCACGACACGAGCAGCGGGTTGGCGGGGTCGCCGAAGCGCTTGCCGGCCTGCTTCTCGACCGTGCGCAGCGCAGCCAGCACCTGCTGCCACATCGCGCCCGGAAAACCGCCCGCCGCAAGGAATGCATTGCACGCCTGGGTCGTCACGATCAGGCCCGGCGGCACCGGCAGGCCGAGCCGCGTCATCTCGGCCAGGTTGGCGCCCTTGCCGCCGAGCAGGTCGCGCATGCCGGCGCGGCCTTCGCGGAGCAGGTAGACCCATTTCTGTGTGCGCACGGTGCGCTTGCCTGTCTTCGCCGTCGCCATCGTCCGATCCTTCCGTGCTGTGTGGCATTGCGGCACAGCCGCAAGCACCCAGGCGTGCCTCGCCGCGACCCCCTACAGGCCATCCTGCCGAGATGCTGCTGCGGCGATGTTGACCTGAGTCAGCCTGAGCCAGGGCAGCCGTCGTGCCCGGTCAGGCCCGCGGCGCGGTGCACCGGGCGAGCCGCTGCTGCGGGATCGGCCTTCCCGAATCCGCTCGCATACCCTATCGTTCGCCCATCCAGCGTGTCGACGCGTGCGCGATGGCGCGCGCCACGGCGTCAGGGAAAGAGACCGCGCGATGAAAGTCGGATTGTTCGTCCCCTGCTACGTCGACGCCTTCTTCCCGGAGGTGGCGATCGCCACGCTCGAGCTGCTCGAGCGTCTGGGCTGCGAGGTGGACTATCCGCTCGATCAGACCTGCTGCGGCCAGCCGATGGCCAACAGCGGCTGCGAGGCCGACGCGGCGGGCGCCGAGGCGCTGTTCGTTCGCAACTTCGCCGGCTTCGATCACATCGTCGCGCCGTCGGGCAGCTGCGTGCACCATGTGCGATCGCACTTCACGGCGATTGCCCAGACCGATGAAGTCAGACACGTGCGCAGCCGCGTCTTCGAGCTGGTCGAGTTCGTGCACGACGTGCTCGGCGCGCGGCAGTTCCCGTGGGCCGCGTTTCCGCACACGGTGGGGCTGCACAACGGCTGCTCGAGCCTGCGCGCAATCGGCACCGCGAGCATGTCCGAGGCGACTCACGCGACGCCCTTTTCCAAGCCGATGACGCTGCTGTCGGCGGTCGAGGGCATCCGCTTCGCGACCCCCGAGCGCCCCGACGAGTGCTGCGGCTTCGGCGGCACGTTCTCGGTGTTCGAGGAACCGGTGTCGGCGCGCATGGGCTACGACAAGGTGCAGGACCACCAGCGCGCCGGCGCCGAGTACATCGTCTCGGCCGACATGTCGTGCCTGATGCACCAGAAGGGCTGCGCCGAGCGGATGGGCTCACCGCTGAAGTTCATCCACATCGCGCAGATCCTCAACGGGGCACGCGAATGAGCGCCGCGCAGCTTCGGCCCCGGCACGCACCGATGTTGGACCACGAACCAGCCTGCCCGATGCGCGGCGATTGCATGCCGGGCGCCAGGGAGATCCGATGACCCGACGCATCGACCACGCCGAGGCCGCGTCGGAGTTCATCGCAGCAACCGACCACATCGAGTTCCACGACCGGCGCCTGTGGGACCTGCGCAGGAAGCGCGACCGCGCAGCCGCCGCGGTGCCGGAGTGGGAGCAGCTGCGCGACCTTGCTTCGCAAATCAAGGAACACACGCTCACGCATCTGGCCGACTACCTCGAGCAGTTCGAGCGCGCGGCGCAAGCCAACGGCGTGACGGTGCACTGGGCGCGCGACGCCGCCGAGCACAACCAGGTGGTCTACGAGATCCTCGCCGTGCGCGGTGCGAAGACGCTCGTGTAGAGCAAGTCGATGCTCACCGACGAGTGCGAGATGCGTCCCTTCCTCGAGCAGCGCGGTGTCGCGGTGATCGAGACCGACCTCGGCGAGCGCATCCAGCAGCTCGACGACGAGCCGCCAAGCCACATCGTCGTGCCGGCGGTGCACAAGCTCAAGGCCGATGTCGCCGAGCTGTTCGCGCGCACGCTCGGCACCGACGCAACCAACAACGACGTGCATTACCTGGCCGAGAGCCAGCGCCGCACGACGCGGCCGTCGTTCCTGAACGCCGACGCCGGCATGACCGGCGCCAACTTTGCGGTCGCCGAGACGGGCGCGATCGTCGTCTGCACCAACGAAGGCAACGCCGACCTGAGCGTGCACTGTCCGCCCTTGTACATCGCGTCGGTGGGCATCGAGAAGATCGTTCCGCGCACCGAGCACCTGGGCATCTTCGTGCGCATGCTCTCTCGCAGCGCGCTGGGCTCGCCGATCACGCAGATGACCTCGCACTTCCGCGCGCCGCGCCCGGGCACCCAGATGCACATCGTGCTGGTCGACAACGGCCGCTCCGAGCGGCTGGGGATGGCCGACTTCTGGACCTCGCTGAAGTGCATCCGCTGCGGCGCGTGCATGAACACCTGCCCGGTCTACCGGCGCAGCGGCGGCCTCTCGTACGGCGCGACCTATTCGGGGCCGATCGGCGTGATCATCGACCCCACCTACGACCTGCGCAAGTACAGCGCGCTGCCCTTTGCGAGCACGCTCAACGGCAGCTGCAGCGCGGTGTGCCCGGTGAAGATCGACATTCACGACCAGATCTACAAGTGGCGCCGCGTCATCACCGAACGCAACGCGCTGCCGTTCGCGAAGAAGCAGGCGATGAGGATGGCCGGCAAGCTGCTTGCGAGCCCCCGGCTGTACCGCGCCGCGGTCGAAGCAGCCGGCGCGAGTGTCGAATACCTGCCGCGCGTGATGCTCTACAACCGCCTGAACGCCTGGGGCCGCCAGCGCGAAGTGCCGGCCGCGCCGGCAATGACCTTCCGCCAGTGGTGGCTGAAACATCGCGCCGACAAGTCCGGGGAACCGCGATGAGCACGCGCGACGAGGTGCTCGCCCGCGTACGCCGGCACCAGCCGGCCGCCGTGGCGCGGCCCGACCTGCCCAGGTTTGCACGTGCGGCCGCGACGGCCGCGCAGGCCTTCGAATCGTTCACCGCCGCGCTGACCCAGATGGGCGGTCGGATCGTGGGTCCACCGGCCGACGGTGACCTCGACGCGTTGGTGCGCGGCCTGTACCCCGACGCGCGCGTGATCTGCTCGGCGGTCCCCGAGTTGTCCGGCAACCGGCCGCTGCAGGGGGTGCAGCACGCGCGCGACCTCGATGATGTCGATGTCGGCATCGTGCGCGCGGCTTTCGGCGTCGCAGAGACGGGCTCGGTGCTGCTGACCGAACGCGAGCTGGGCGTCGAAGCGATCGGCTTTCTGGTGCAGGACCTGGTCGTGCTGCTCGACCCGGCGAGCGTCGTCGCGACGATGCACGACGCGTATGCCGATCCGCGCGTGGCGGCAGCGCGCTACGCGATCTTCATGACCGGCCCGTCGGCCACCGCCGACATCGAAGGCGTATTGATCCACGGCGCGCAGGGCGTTCGCAGCCTGACGGTGGTGCCGCTTGCAGCGGCAGCAGAGCTCGGCGGCGGTTCGGCCTGATCGGCGCAGCGCGATGGCCGGCTCGCGTCGCTGGTCGGCGAGGCGGCGGTGCGCCCGGGCGGAAGCGGCCCTGACGACGCCCTCCCGACATCACGCGTGCGACGGGGCCGTGCGTTCCGCCACACCGACGGACAGCGGCGCAAGCCGAACTGATTGGTCGATAGCCCGACGCTCCGAGCGGTGGGAGTGCAAGCGAATCGTGCCCTCCTCGGACGGCTGGCGCGACTTCAGGCCCAGGGCGCCGCACCGAGGATGGCAACTGCGAGCGACAGCTCGATCCAGAGAGCCTTGTGTGCACTTGCCCTAGCGCAACTGGCTCGGGCGCAAGCAAGGTAGGCGCGGCCGCGCCCGGGCAGTGTCCAGCAGCGCGTCAAGCAGCCCGCGTGCGCCTTCGCGTCCAGTAGATGCCGTAGAGGCTCGTGGCAATAGCGGCCACTAGCACATAGAGCAGCACCGCAGCTCCGAGGCCCGGCTCATCGGGCGCGTTGGCGGTCGCGACGGCCAGCGCGACACCGGGGTGACGCATCGCGGAGGAGATGGCGAGCGTGGAGCGCTCGTCAGGATCGGGTCCGCCGAGCATGTGCCCCGCGAAGAGCGCGACACCGATCATCGTAGCGATCGCAAGGATGCTGCGATTACCGACCAGCGACGCGACCGCGGGCCAGGCCTTGATCAGGACCGGAACGAGAGCCGCGAGCAGCAGCACGTTCCCAAGCCGCGATGCCCACGGTGCCATGCGCTCGGCGACGCCGGGTGCCAAGTGGCGCACGACGAGGCCGAGGATCAGCGGCACCAGGATGGTGGTCGCGATGAGCTTCGCGATATCACCGGAGCCGAAGCTTGCCTCGCGACCGAACACGAGGCCGAGCGCGTACACGCCCAGCGGCACGATCACGACCGCGGCCAGTGAAACAGCGACCAGCAATCCGAACACGTAGTCCGTCTTGCCGCCGAACTTGAGTTGCTTGCCGGGGAGTATCGGCGGAATGGGTGCGACCGCCATGGCGAGCAGGGCAGCGCGGACCGGTCCTGCGAGATCCATGGTCATCGCCAGAATGACAGCGACGACAGGGACGATGACGTACATCGCGATCAGGGCGCGCGGCAGACGATTCGGGGGCCGTAGAAACTGGCGGAAGAAACTCGTCGCATCGGCGAACGTTGCGCGCAACCCGAGCGCGAAGACGAGCAGCAGGATGCTCGCTGTGATGAGGAGCTTGACGATCTCAGGACCGCTCATGTGCGTCAGGCGAAGAGCAGCACCACCGCGAAGGCCGCAGCGCCCAGGCAGAACGGCCAAAAGCGCCCGCGGCGGTCATCAGGCAACTCGGACTGAAGGCTCGTGATCACAACGCCGCCGGCAAGCAGCGCGAACAGCCGCGCAAGAACATTCTCCGAAAGCGACGCCGCCACGGCCAACACCCACCCGGCCATCACGCTCGCGGCCAGCACTCAATGCCCGATTTTTTTTAAAATAACACGCCGCCGTGCTCCTCTGCAAGCACGTGATTGACGACGAGAAGGTGGATGGCCATCGCGAGCGCATAGACGGCCAGCGCAACTTGGCTGCGCTTCAGCGCCGCTTTGCACGCGCCGAGTTCGCCACCGCTGACAGTGAACAGAAGCACGGCGCTCCTCATGCGCCCTGGCGCTGATAGGCGCTCTTGCCTTCCTTGAATGTCTTGACCGCCTTCACTTTCAGCATGTCGTCCTCGGCCACCACCAGCAGGTTGCCGTCGAGAGACACCGCCGACATCGAAGGCGTGCTGATCCACGGCGCGCAGGGCATTCGCAACCTGACGGTGGTGCCGCTTGCAGCGGCATGAGCGCGGCTGCGGCGGGCCCTACTCTTCTTGCCGAGCCAGCAACTCGAAATCAATCAAGGCCCCAGGCGGAAGCCCAGGGCCTTGTTGCCTGTGCCTTGCAAAGTCCCTGGCGCCGACGTCCAAAGGTCACGCTAGATGGAGCTCGCCAGCGAGCCGATACGGAAGCGGCACCGGCGAGATGCGTGTCCACCACCGCATCCGATGCACGCTCGCGTTCAAATTCTGGAGCGATTCTTCGCCGGGTGGTCGCGACCATCTGGCGCGTCAGCGAAAGCTGACGGTCGCGGACTCCCGTTCACGACCCTCTGCAGCCCTTCTCTGCGTCAGCGTGAGCGCCAGCGATGCAGCACTTTCGGTCATCGGTGCGAGGCGCTCGCTACAGCCGCACGCGGCGCCCTTCGTCCCGCTCGGCAGACCTCAATGCGCCGACTTCGCCAGCCAAGTCTTCACGCCTGGATGTTCGCCGACGGCACGGTAAAGGCGCAGGAGTTTCGGGCAGTGATCGAGCACGGTGACGGGCACGTGATCCAGCGTGCCCGAGGTCAGCCAGCGGACCACCATGTACAGCTTGATGTCAGAAACGTGGAGAGACTGACCGCCGACGAAGGGACCGTCGCCGAGTTGGCGCTCGACCTGGCTGCCCCAAGTCGCGAGTTCGTTCGCAGCCAACGCCTCGCGAGCCGCACGCTTCTGTTCGGGGTCGGAAATGCGCAGCGTTGGCGTGATCGTGTGGCGCAGTTCCTCGACGGCGCACATCACCGCCTCGTGCCGCGCGGCCTCGAAGGCGTCGACCGGATGAAGGCCGTGCTGTCGGCCGATGAACACGAGGATCGCGTTGGAATGCGCCAGAGGCGGCTTACCCGGCATCTGCAGCACCGGCATCGCCCCGAACGGCATGCTCTCCTTCAGCGCTGGCCAGTCGGCGCTCTTGACGCGCACGTCGTCGAAATCGATGCCGGCCAGGTGCAGCGCGATGCGGCATTCCTCGCCGCGGCTGCCGGCGAAGTCGAAGTAGGTCAGGCGTGGTTTGCTCATCGGGATCCTCGGGTCGATTGCGAGTGACCGCGGAGCCTACACGAATGGGTCGCAAGGCTGCTGCGTCGCTTGCTGCGCAGTATCGGCGCCCTCCGAATCGCTGCCGCCCGAACGGCCAGGGCGAGTGTCAGCAGGGGGGTTCGACCACCGGGGCAGCTGCGAACGGCCGGACCCAGTCTGAGGCCGTCGCACGCGCCGCGCCCGCCAAGGTCAGCAACTGGCCGACTACCGCCGGTGAAGGCGCGCGCGTGGCACACTGGGCCGACGTTCGGCCCAGATCCGGCCGCCGTAAACCGCCCCAGAGGAGACGTCGATGCTGACGATGGAGAAGACGGCCGACTACGTGAAGCGTTGGGTCGCCGCGTTCGAGTCGAAGGACCTCGATCGCGTGCTGGCCTTCTACACCGACGACGTGGTCTTCCACTCCCCGTTAATTGCGCGGCTGAGCCATGACCCCAGCGGTACCGTGCAGGGCAAGGCGGCGCTGCGCGCCTACGTGAAGAAAGGCTTCGAGGTTTTCGACCACATCAAGTTCACCGTGCTCGACGTGCTGCGCGGCGTCGACAGCATTGCGATCCACTACAAGGGCATCACGGGCACGCATGTCGTCGAGGTGCTGTTCTTCGACAAGGACGGCCTGGTCCGCGAGTCTTACGTGCACTACGCGTCGCCAGATTAGCAACAGAGCCCCGGTAGGGCATCCTGTGAGCTGGCCAGGTGCGGCGCTGGCAACCTCAAGACAGCCTTCGCCGACACCTCTGCAGGTCAGCGGGAAGATCACAAAGCGGCCGATGGCGGCTGTCTGCTCCTGGCCGGGTTGGTACCTTGATCTGCGGGTGACGGCACATCACACCACCGTGATCGCCTCGACCCCGCTCTCGAGACGTTACCCTTGGGGAGGCATAGCGGGCCGATCGCCGCCCTGTTCCCAGGCTTCCAGGGCCTTGCGCAGGTTGAAGAACATGCGTTCGTGTCCCAGCACCTTGCCCAGCGGCGAACGCTCGATCACCTTGAGCAAGTCGGGGTTGAGCGCGGCCAGCCACAGGCTCACGCCGCGCGCGCGCAAGTTTTCCTCGGCCTCGGTCAGCATGACCAGCGCGGTGTATTCGATGTCCGGGATCGCGCTGCACTCCAGCACGATGACCCGCGGCTGGCTCTGCGCGACCAGCACCTGCATCTTCTGGCGCGCGTTTTCGGCATTGGCAAAAGTCAGGCGACCTTCGGTGCGCAGAAGCAGCAGGCCGGGAAAGGTCTCGTCGCTGTCGTTCTCGCCGGCGCGGCGGAAGACCGCCTTCTCGCGGTTGTAGGCGACGGCGTAAACCGGTGGGTGATTCGCCTGGTAGAAGAGCGTCAGGATCGAGATGACGACGGCGATCAGGATGCCTTCGAGGGTGCCGATGAACACGACGCCGGCCAGCGTGATCAGTGCCCAGATCAGCTCCGTCCGGCGAACCCGCGCAATCGCGCGGAACGCTTCCGGCTTGATCATCGCGACCGAGGCCACCAGGATCAACGCACCCAGCGCGGCATGAGGCAGCAGGCCGATCACGGGCGACAGGAACAGCAGCACGATCAGGACGCTCGCCGCGTTGATCCATTGCGCCATCTGGCTGCGCGCGCCGGCCGAGTCGGCAATGGCCGTCTGAGACGTACCACCACCGGCCGGCAGCCCACCGACGAATGCCGACGCCACGTTGGCGGCCCCCACCGCGAGCAGTTCCTGGTTGGCGTTGACCGGCGGATCGTCGCGCTGACAGAAGGTGCGCGCGGCCGCCACGGACTCGGTGAACGACATCAGCGCAACACCCAGCGCCGCCGGCCACAGCTGCCAGGCCAGCGCTAGCTCGGGCATCGCCAGCGCGGGCAAGCCCGATGGCACGGCGCCCACCGATTTGACACCCAGCGCACCGAGGCCGAGCACGGCGGCGGCGGCGATGCTCAGCGCCACCCACGCCAGCGGGGCCGACACGCGGGGGAACAGCCGAGGCAACGCAACCAGCACGGCGATCCCGATGACGGCCAGCAGCACCGTCGCGCCATGGGTCTGGCTCAGCACGCGGGGCAGCTCGAGCACGATACCGACGGTCGTATGACTGGTCAGATTGACACCCAGTACCGACTTCAGTTGCCCGACGATGATGACGATGCCGACACCGGCCTCGAAGCCCACCAGCACCGGCAGCGAAATGAAGTTCGCAAGGAATCCCAGCCGCAGCAGGCGCGCAAGCACCAGGATGCCGCCCACCAACAGCGCCATCGTCGAAGCCACCGCCGACGCGGTGGCTCCCGTCGTCTGCGACGAAGTCGCAATCACCTGCGCCAGCAGCATCGCGATCGCCGAGGTGGTGGTCACGCTCAGCGGCCGCGAGCTCCCGAGCAGGGGGTAGACCAGCATCGCAGCAAGGGCGGTGTACAGCCCCGCCTCGATCGGCACGCCGGCGATGACGGCATAGGCCATGGCCTTTGGGATGACCACCGCAGCGGCGGTCAGCCCGGCCACGCCGTCGGCGCGCAGCCAGTCGCGCCGATAAGTCGCCAGCCAGGCTGCGAAGTGCATGTGGTCAGCGGGCCGCTGGCGCCGCAGGCTCAGCGTTTTCTTGCAATCCGCGTGACCAGGCCGCGCAGGATCAGGTACGGCGCGATCGCCAGGATGAAGGCAACGATCAGCGCTTCGCCCGGATACACGAAGCGCTGCACGATGATCTGGTAGACGACGTCGAGCACGATGGCCAGTACATAAACCTTGCCCACGCTCTTCCAGCCATCCTTCAGCATGTCCGCGCGGTGAGCCGGTTCGGTCAGGAGCGCCCAGAAGTAGGGCGGGTTGCCCGCCCGCGCATCCTTGAGTCCCGACATGACGGCAAAGATCGAGGCCATCACCGGCTGCAGGAGAAGCCTGAATTTCATCGGCCCGGTGACCCGGGCGGACAGGTTCTCCACGATTCGCATCCAGATGTCGTCCATGCTGTCCTCCTACTTCGCGTCCTGGCATTCACGCCAGCGGCACCAGTGCCAGTCCGTAGGCCACGCCGCCCACCATGAACGCAACGAAGCGTCCGTCCTTCTCGGACGGCAATTCCATGATGGCGCTGTTCATGATCACCGCCCCCGAAAGAAAGGCCAGCGCCAGCGCAAGCACGTGGTGCGGTAACGCAAACAGCAAGCCCGCGGCCCATCCGAGCAGGCACATGCCGGCGAGCACCCAGCGCCCGACGCGCTGGTATGCGGCCCCGTGTTCTTGCTGCAGAGAATGGTCGACCGCCAGAAAGTGAGCAGCGATCGCGATCGCGTAGAAGGCCGTCGACGCGCCGCTCTCCTCGAGATTGCGCACCAGCAGGTACGCGACCAGGCCGACGTAGGCCGCGAAGCCGCCGATGTGCAGCCTGAACGCAGCGCCGTCTTCTTCGGACTCGGCAGCTTCGCGGACGCGCACGCGCAGATGATCGAGCCCATAGAACGCCAGGAAGCCGAGCAGCGCGACGAAGTAGATCGCCATGCCCTCGTACTTCAGCGTCACGGAGACCGACTCCACGAAGGCGCTGCGCGCACCGTGCAACTCGGGCATCAGACGCACGAACACGTACGCGGCAGACATGCCGGCTGCAAACGAGATCATGCTGCGGCGGTCGAGCATCAACGCGCGCCCCAAATGCACCCGGCCGCCCCACAGGAACGTCGCGGCGAACAGCAACGCTGCTGCGCCGGTTTCCGTGATCGGGGTCAGATCGTTTCCCATGTTCAGACCACTCTCGTGATGATGCTGACGAACATGGTCAAGCCAGCCACCGAGATGATCGTCGCCATGATGAA
>CP070653.1:195690-213688 GCA_020354665.1 Burkholderiales bacterium | reverse complement strand
CGCTAGCGGCGCGTCTTCATTGGTCGAGTACGTGTCGTTGACCGCGATGGGCGCCGTATTGGCCAGAACCGCCTGGTAGCTGGCCTGGCTGGCTGCATCGAAGGCAAGGCCGGTCTCGATCGACCCCGTGTTGAATTCCAGCGCCCAGTCGCCGCCCTGCTGTGCGCTACCCGTGAGGTCGGTCGACGCGGCCACGTCGGCACCGGTGAGCGCGGCGAGCCGCTCGACGAAGCGTGCGCCGCCCTCGCCCTGCGCGACATCGCAGCCGTAGAGCAGCAGGTCGCCGTCGCTCGTGAACGCGCGGCTCCAGCTCGCGATCTCGGCGGCGCGTGCTTCGAGCGTCGTCGCATCGACGCGGCTCGTGCCGAGCAGCAGCGCGCCCGTGTCGCCGTGCGAAACGAGGTGCACCGCGTCGATGCCAGTACGCCCGTTGAGCGCCGCGGTGATCTGCGCGACACCATCCTCGTCGCGGCGCAGCCGGATCACCTCGAGGCTGCGCGTGTCGTCGGACTGCAATTGCGAGATCAGCGCATCGGCGTTGTCGACGCCAGCGTCGACGAACACGATCTCGTGGCGGGTCTGCTGCTCGCGCTCGACTGCAACCGCCTGTGCAGCCGGCGCGGAGCCGTCATCGACGAGGCGCACCTCGCCCACCGGCGCCGCCCCGGGCTGCGCCCACAGCGGATTGAGGTCGGCCGAATACAGGACGCGCGGCTCCAGCGCCTCGACCAGCGGTCGGCGTGCACGGGTGCGGCGGCGTCTGAGCATCATGAGTCGTTGACTGCGCTGCGTGGCTAGCGCTGCACCCGTTCTTCTTCGATCAGCCAGCGGCCGTCGTCGAACACGAAGACGATCGTCTTCCGGTTGTCGGCATGCAGGTGCGCGGCGCGGAACTCCTGGCGGAAATCGACCTTCACGCGGTCGGGGCCGAGCACGTCGAACTGCGCGTCGCTGAGGCGCAGGTCGAGGTCGCTGGCGGCACGGATGCGCTCCTCGCGCCACCTGCGCCAGCCTTCGGTACTTTTCGATTCGCCGCGGAAGTCGGGCACGTACGCGCTGAAGTAGCCGTCCAGGTCCTTCAGCATCCACGCCTTGCGCCAGTTCTCCAGCGCGTGCATCGCGGCGGTTTGCGGGTCGAAGCCGGCACTGTTCCCGCGCTTCGGCGACGGATCGACGCTGACGCGCGTGGTCGCCGCGGCTGGCACGGCCATGGCCGGTGGCAACGTGGTTGGCGCGGCGGCATCGGCCGTCACCGCGCGCGGTCTGGAGGCGCGCGCTGCGTCGGCGCTCGGTGCAGGAGCGGAGTTTGCGCTGGCCAGCAACGAGGCACCCAGGTCAACCTTGCAGCGCAGACCGGCCGGCAGCTGGCGCCCCGGGTTGGGCAGCTCGAGCCGGACGCGGAAGGTATTGCTCGCTGCGTCGATCACGCGGTCGACCACGCTGACAGTGGCCTCGTGCTTGAGCTGGTTGAACAGCTCGGGGACGACGACACCGCGGTCGCCGACCTGCACGCGGCCGAACGCCGCGGCGGGGACGAGCACGTCGACGCGCAGCGGGTCGATGCTGGCGATGCGCACCACCGGCTTCTGGTCGACGTATTCGCCGGGCGAGAGGTAGCGCTCGACCACGACGCCGTCGATTGGCGAACGAATCGTCCGTTGGGCGAGCTGTGCGGCGGCCAGTTCCACCTCGCGCGAGGCCTGCCGCCTGCGCTCCTCGGCCTGCGCGGTGCGGCCGCTGGCCACCTCGGCCTCGGCGCGCGCCTTGTCGAGGTAGGCACCGGAGACGAACTCCTGGCCGTGCAGGTCCTTGGCGCGCACCAGTTCGCGATCGGCTAGCTCGCGCGAGCCGACTGCGGCCTGCACCTCACCGACCTGCGCGGCGCGTTCGCGTGCCACCGTGAGCTGGGCGCGTTCGACGCCGGCGTTGAGCTGCGCCACCACCTGGCCGCGCGTGACGAAGTCGCCGCGTTCGACGGTCAACTGTTCGATCACGCCCGGAACGGCGGTGCCGACCTGCACGATCTGGTGCGGCTGAATCATGCAGTCCAGCGGTTGCGCGGAAAGCGGCGTGGCCAGCGGCGCGATGATCACGGCCAGGGCCGTCGGGCAAAGAATGTGAGGCTTCATGCGAGGGTCCATCCGGGCTTTCTCGTTGTGCGTCACTCGCGGCGACCGGCAAACCCGAAGGCCTGCTGGGCCGCACGGTCGGTGCGGCGCAACTGCCGCCGCACGAAGAAGTCGCTGAATTGCGCTGCGCGTTGCGCGCCGGCGAGCAGCAGCGTCGCCAGTGGCGCGGGCACGATGCCACGCGGCGCGAGCGCCGCCGCACCGGCGAGCACCCAGCGCGGCCAGGTCCGCGCGAGCAGCGCGTCGTCGAGCGAAGTCACCGACTCCGCCGAGCCGGGATCGCCCTGGCGCGCGCTGCGTCCGGTCAGTTGCCGGTCGATGCGCCGCGCCCGGTTGCGCAGCGCGGCGATCACGTGCAGGCCGCCAGCCGCGCGTGCGGCGTCGTCGAGACGGATGTCGGTGCCGCGCCCGGCAATGTTGGTGGCCACCGTGACGGTGCCGCTGCGGCCGGCCTGCGCAACGCGCGCGGCTTCGTCGGTGTCCTGCACGGCGTTGAGCACCTGGTGTTCGAGGCCCGCTGCCGAAAGCTGCTGCGAAAGGTGCTGCGATGCCGCGACGCTGTCGGTGCCGACCAGCACCGGCCGCCCGGCGGCGATGTGGTGACGCACCGACTCGATCACCGCCTGCCACTTGTCGCATTCCCGCGCGAACAGCCGCTCGCCAAGCCAGCGCGCCCGTGAAGGTTTGGCCAGTGGCACGCGCGCGACGCGGCTCCGGTAAAGCATGCGCAGCTCGTGGCGCGAGTCGAGCAGCGTGCCGCTCATGCCCGCAAGTCGCAAGTAGCGAGGGAAGAAGCGCTGATAGGTGATCTGCGCACTCGTGACGTTGGGCGCACTCGGCGGCACGCCCTCCTTGATCTCGACCATCGGGTGCAGCACGCCGGACCACTGCCGGCCCACCGCGATCCGCCCGGTCAACTCGTCGATCAGCGCGATGCCCTTTGCCGTGACGGCGTATTCGCGGTCGCGGTGCAGCAGGTGGCGCGCGACGAGTGCCGACTCGACCAGCTCGTGCGCGCGGCGCAGCGGGCGCAGCCAGCCGCCCGCGTCGCGCACCGCGGCGTCAACGCGGTCACGGCCCGTGTCGGTGAGGCTCGCGCGGCGCAGCGACGGCACGAGCGAGAAATCGCGATCCGCCTCGAGCGCGCCGGCCACGTCAAACGCACGCTGCAGGGCCGCGACGTCCATCGCAGCGCCGCGCGACGCAAGGATCAGCGGCACGCACGCCTCGTCGAGCAGCAGGCTGTCGGCCTCGTCGACCAGTGCCATGCACAGGCCGGGCACCAGCGGCCGCTGCTGGCGGCCGGCATCGAGCCCCTGCGCCCGCAGCAACCGCGGGTCGCGCTCGCCGCGCAAGCGGTGGTGGTCGCGCAGGTAGTCGAATCCCAGTTCCTTGGCCGTCGTGTAGACCACCGGCCGCTGGTAGATCGCGACACGATCGGCGGGCGGCGTTGCCTGCAGCACGCATCCGCTGATGAGACCGAGCGCGCGGAAGAACGGCGCCATCGTCGCCTCGTCGCGCTGCACGAGATAGTCGTTGGCGGTGAGCACGTGCACCGGCACGCCGGCCATCGCAGCGATGCCGGCGGCCAATGCCATCGCCAACGTCTTGCCTTCGCCGGTGGCCATCTCGGCCAGGCGCCCCTGCAGCATCAGCCAGGCGGCCAGCAGCTGCGTTGGATAAGGACGCAGGCCCACGGTACGCTCCATTGCGCACGCGACCACCGCAAGCGCACGACCGACCGGTTCGTCGGCAAAGCCATCGCGCATCAACGCGGTGCGCCTCAGCACCACCGCGGCTTCAAATGCGCCGGGCCGCCCTGCGTCCAGGCTCGATTGCTCGTCATCGAGCGCTGCCCGCACCGCCGCCGGCAGTCGCGCAGGCTGCGGGCGCTGCGCTGCGCTAGCCAAGCCGCGAAGCCAGTCGTTCAGCGCGCTGTCGCCGTGGTCGGTACGCTCCGGGTACGCGCCGAAGGCCAGTCCTGGATGAGGCAGCGCGTGCGCGTTCATGCGTCGAAGTGCCTCAGGAAGCCGCGGCGCAGCGCGGCGGAAATCAGGTCGACGAGACTCGCCTCGCCATGGTCGAAGGTCACGAGCACCCGCGCACCGATCGGCGCGCGCACATCGGCGGGCAGACGCAGATCGACCCTGAAGCGCGGCTCGCGCGCTGTCAGCCCGGTCTTGTCGGTGAGATCGAGCGCAATGCTGCCGCCAGCGGCCTCACCGAGTGCGGCGCTGGGCAGCTTCGCGCTGGCCTGCGGAACCACAAGCTCCGGCTGCGCGTTGATCGGCGGCCCGCCCTGGGGCAATGCAACGATGGCCTGCTCGCTGAGCGCTCGAACGGATCCGATGTCGTCGTTGCTTACCAGCGCACGTACCAGCGGCGGCCCGTCGGGCACGACGTGCGCGACGAGGGTGCCCTGCGCGAGGTACATCCCCGGCAGGGTTCGCTGCATGTCGATCGCGACGCGTCCCGCGCTGGCGGCGCGCACGACCAGTGCATCGCGCTGCGCGCCGAGGGCGGTCACCTCGCCTTCGAGCCGTGCGATGCGGTCCTCGGCTTTCGCGGTGGCGAGCGCGTCCCGTCCGAAGTGACTGGCACGGTCGATCCGCTGCTGCGTCAGTTCGGCCTCGGCCTTGCCGAGGGCAACGAGCAGCTGATCGTTCGATAGGCGCAGCAGCGGCGTGCCCGGCGCGACCTGCTGGCCGTCGCGCACGGTAATCTCTTCGAGGAAGCCGTCGACCTCCAGCCGAACCAGCGCCTCGTCGGGCAACCAGACCAGCCCAGGCGCGTGGCTGCGATTGGGCAACTGCACGCCAAACGTGGCCGTACCGGCCAATACGATCCCACCGAAGATCACCACCAGCGCGCGTGTTCGGCGGCCCTGCAGTTCGGCGGCACGCAACGCCCACGCCAGACCCTTGCCCAGCGGTGCCAGCAGGAAGATCCACGCGCCCAGCGTGAGCACGGCGAAGCCGATCGCCGGCATGTGATCGACCAGCGCGGCCGCGACCAGCGCGACCATGAGCAGCCGCAGCAACCACGACAACGGCGCATACGCGAGCA
The DNA here is from genome assembly GCA_020354665.1 of Burkholderiales bacterium. Classification (GTDB taxonomy): domain Bacteria; phylum Pseudomonadota; class Gammaproteobacteria; order Burkholderiales; family Burkholderiaceae_C. The sequence goes on along the minus strand of CP070653.1, from coordinate 208,493 downwards.
GCCATCCGATTTCGCCGCGCGCCAACGCACCCAACTGCGACACAGGCAGGCCGAGGAGGTACTTGCGCAGCAGCTCCAGCCAGTACCGGTTGCTGCGCTGGGCGAGATTGGGCAGCTCCAGCACATCGCACATCACGTGGTAGCCGTCAAAACGCAGCAGCGGGTTGCCGTTGACGAGCAACGACGAGACGCCGCCAATCACGACCACCGCGGTGGCCGCCTCGCGTGCCAGGCCGGGTTCGAGCAGCAGCCACAGCGTCAGCGCGATCGCGGCCAGCAGCAGTTCCGTGAGGATGCCGGCCGCGGCCACCAGCGCCCGCTGCCGCTTGCTTTCGAAGGCGGCCGACGAAGACGCGTCGACAAACGGCACCGGCGTGAGCAGCAGCAGCGTGACGCCGACGGAGTGAACCTCTCCGCCGTAATGCTTGACAGCGAAGGCGTGCGCGGCCTCGTGCAGGGCCTTGATCACCGGATATGCGAGCCAGATCAGCAGCAGGCCGCGCGGTGTCGACGCCATTTGCCGGGCGTCGTGCAGGAACGCACCGGCATTGACGAGCAGCAGCAGCACGCCGACGGCCACGAGGCCCAGCAGTGCGGCCAGCACATCGCCCCGAAACATCCAGCGCAGCGCGTCGACGTGGCGGTCGAGAAACGCGTCCGGATCCCACAAGGGTATGCGAAATGCCAGCGGGTTGACCGCGGCGCGCCGTTTGCGCGCCCGCGCCCGCGACTGTGCCTTCACGATGCCGGCCGCATCGGGCGGAATGTCCCCGACCAACAGGTTCGCCGCGAAGGCCTGACTCACGATGTCGATGACTTCGGACTGCGCCGGGGCGTCCTCCCCGTCCGCGGCCACGCGCGCGGCCCAGACGTCGTCGAGCGTGCGCCGCCCGTCGAAGCTGGCCACGATGTCCCACGCCATACGGTTGAAGCGGTGGTACTCACCGGCGACCTGATCGGTGAGCACGAACCACACGTCGCCGCGAATCGTCTGCCGCACGACCTGGATCCCGGCCCGCAGCCGCGGCCGCAGGAACGCGACGCGGTACCAGTCGGGGGAGAGCAGTGTGGCGCTCGTCACTGCGTGCCTCCGCTACCCGATCAACTGCCAGGCGGTGCGACGCAGCCATTGCGTGGCGCGGTGCCACCACACCTGGACGTTCAGCTGGCGATCGACGTCGATGCGCGCGACCCCACGCTGGCCGGGCCGCAGCCCTGCCGCCGTGGCGTCGTCGATGCGCCCCTCGGCTTCGAATACGTTGCGGCCCTCGAGCGTCAGAGCAACCGGCGAGATGCGCTCGATGGTGAACGGCACGGGCTGTTCGGCGATGGCGGAGAAAAGCACCCGCGCAGGCTGGTCGAGCTTGAGGTCAGCGACATCCTGTTCGTCGACCTCGGCGACCACCTTGAGCCCGAGCGCCGGCGCCACCGTCATCAACGATTGCCCGCGCTGGACGGGTATGCCGATGGACTGGCTCAGATCGCCGCCGATCAGCACGCCGTCGATCGGCGCGCGCAGCCGGCTGCGTCCGAGCTGGCTTTCCGCCAGCGCAAGTTGCGCCCGTGCCTGCTCGACGGCCGCGCGCGCGATCATGATCTGTGCGGCGTCGTCCTGCGTCAGCGCTTCGCGGTACTGCTTGTCGAGCTGGCCGATTTCGGCCGCAGACTTGTCGCGCTGCAGCGCGAGGTCACGGTCCTCGAGGCTCGCCAGCAGCTGGCCGGCCTTCACCGTCTCGCCCGGACGCACGAGCACCGAAGCGATGAAGCCGTCGGCCGGTGCCGCAATGACGCGTTGCTCGCGCCCTTCGACGCGCGCCGGCGCGACGATGTCGAAGGTCACCGGCCACAGTGCGACGGCGGCGCACAGAGCGCTCAGCGCCGCCGCAACGCCCCAGCGCCAGCTCGGCCGCACATCGGAGCCATGCCTCACACCGCGCGGCGCCATCGCCTCAATCAACCGCCCGCCGACCGGCGCTTCGAGCCGGTGCTTCATCTCGAGCAGCGGCCCGACGAACAGCGCGACGTCCTTGGCCGTCTCGAGCGTCGCGGCTTCGAATCCATCGCGCCGCTCCAGCAGCAACACACCGGTCACACGCTCGGCGCCGAGAATCGGAACGCTGCACACCGCGAGCCCGCCATTGAGTCGCATGAGCTCGGCATGAGCAAAGCACGGCATCGGCAGCGCGCCGGCCGGCAGCGGGTAGACGACGGCAGCGCGCTGGTCGAGGGCCTCGTGCATCGCCACAGCGACTGCACGAACCAGCGCGGGTTGCTGAAGCGGCTCGCTGCCACCCGACGTCGCTGCCATGCGCAGACGGCCCTGCGAGTGAAAGCCGATGCTGGCGCGCTCGCAACCGAGCGTCAACGCCAGCTCGGACAGCACCGCCGCGGCAGCGGGCGCAAAACGCTCGTGCTGCAATGCGCGCGACTGCAGCACCAGGACCGCATTGGCCTGTGACGCGCGCGCGGCGGCGTCGACCTCGGCGGTCGGCGTCGCCCCGGGCGGAGCCCAGGACTGCACGGGTGGCAGCGACATGTCCATCGTTTCGTGTCCAGCGGCGTGCAAACGCGCCGCATAGCCAATCGCTGGCGACGCGGCGCACTGCTACGTAATTGCAGTCTAGGCACGAGCGGCCCGTCATTGAGGGGGGTCGCAGCGCACCCGCCAACTCCGTCGCAGCAGCGATTGCGGCCAGCGTGCAATCGATCACATGCACCGATCGCGTTCGGTGTCCGCCGACGGCACCGCTGCGCACGAAGTGTTGCAGGACGTATCGCGTTGCAAGTCGTGGTGCGGCCATGCCGGCGCACCTTTTGCAGGGCGCCGCGGAGCCGCTCTTGTCATGACTGGAAACAGTGCACGGCACGGTTCGCCGCGCACGCCGTCGGTGCGGTCGCGCAGCGCGGGCGGCGCCACGCGTCAGCCGGGCCGTGGCCGGCTTCGGCAGCACTCGAACGATCGCCGCATGGGAATATGCTGTCGGCTGGGCCGCGCCCGCCAAGCCTTGGGGAGATTGCCGGCACGCCGCGACGCGCGTCGCAATACCGGGCTCGGACGACGCGGGCGTTGTTTGACAACAGTGAAACGAAGGAGACGTCGGATGAGCAGATCGTCAAAGCGCTCGCCCAAGCGAACCCTTGCGGCCACGCGGCCGCGAAGGCACTTTGCCGATGACATCGTCGAAGTGCGCCCGGCCGCACCTGCCTTCGATCAGGTCACGCTGCTCGGGCCACCGATGCAGACGTCGCTGGACTGGATGGACGCCAGCACGAGCTGCGTCGAGAGCTGGCTCGAATGGCAACGCGTGCTGTGGCAGCCGTTCTGCGACTGGCAGGCCGCGATGGCGTGGCGGTGGTACGAGGTCTGGGCCCCGTCACTGATCGAACCGGCGGTCGTGCGAGGCGAAGAGCAGCTTGCCTGAGCGTTTCCGAGCGCGGCCGCGCCGCGGTGCGCGCTGCTACGTCAACCAGAACTGAGAGGAGCAAAGCAATGACCCTGTGCCCAATTGCGATCGTCGCTGGCTGCAAGAAGTGCCCGGCGTTCGCGGTCTGCCCGCTGAAGAACGTGATCGGCGATGCCGGATCGCCGCCGGCCAAACCGGCCGAACCGGCCGCGCCGAAGAAACAGAGCAAAGGCGGCAAGAGCAAGTAGGACGGCTTCGACGGCGGGCGCCGGGTCGCGGCGAGCCGGTCCGCGGCGCCGGCCCTCGCTCGCTGCAGCGGGTCAACGACGCTCGCCGAGCGCGAGGCCAATAGCCGAACGCCACCACTCGGCGTCGACGCGGTACGGCCAGTCGTTGTGCTCGGCCCCAGCAATGACGAGCAGGTGTTTCGGCTCGCCGATCGCATCGTGCAGCGCCTTGCCGAAGCGCGCCGGCACGATCGTGTCGCGCTCGGCCACCGCCACCGTCACCGGCGCCGCATGTGCGCGCAGGTCCGACACGTTGTCGTAGCGGTCGCGAAGCAGCCAGCGCACCGGCACCCACGGATAGTGATGTGCGCCAACGTTGGCGAGCCGGTCCCACGGCGTGATCAGCAGCAGGCCGTCGGCACTGCTGGGCGCACCGGCGCTCGCCGACGCAATCACGCCGGCGCCGAGCGACTCGCCGATCAGCAACAGCGGCCCGCCATACCTCTGGCGCGCCATCGCGATCGTTTGCCGGGCGTCGGCGACGAAGTTCGCCTCGCCGAGCGCGCCGTCGCGCGGGCCGTAGCCCGGGTACTCGGCCAGGATCACGCGCAGCCCGAGCGGCACCAGCGCCGCTGCGTAGAAGTCGCGGTGCCCGGCATGACCCGCGTTGCCGTGGAACACGATCGCGGTCGCGCGCACCGGGCTGCGCGGCTCGGCGACGAGGCCCCGAAACGCCTCGGCGGACGGCCAGGCGCGCAGTGACCCCGTCTGCATCTGGGTGACGCTGGCTTGCATCGGCAGGTACAGAAGCCGCGTCTGCGACAGCGTCAGCAGCACGAGCAACGCGGCGTAGCCCACGGCGATCGTCAGCACGGCGGCAAGGAGGGGCTTCATAAGCGGCAGGTCCGATGGCATCGACGATACGCCGCCTGCGGCGTGCCATCATTCATGCCCGCCCCGGCTCGAGCCGACCGATGACAAGACCGCCTGCCCGTATCCCCGGCCGCCGCCTGCTGCATTCGCCGGGACCGACGCCGATTCCGGACGCCGTGCTGCAAGCGATGAGCGCGCAGCCGATGGATCTGGCCGATCCGCGCGTCGATGCCAATATCGCCGTATGCGAGCGCGGGCTGCAACGGCTGCTGCAGACCGAAGCGGCCGACGTCTTCCTCTACGCCGCCAACGGCCATGGCGCCTGGGAGGCCGCGGTCGAAAACCTCGCCGCACCGGGCGAGCTGGTGCTGATACCCGGCACCGGCCACTTCAGCGAATCGTGGGCAGTGCAGACCGAGGCGCTCGGCCGCACCGTGGTGCGAACGCCCTGGCGCGAAGGCTGGCCGATCGACCCGGACGCCGTCGAGCAGGTGCTGCGCGACGACAAGGCACGAGCGATCAAGGCGGTGTTCGCGGTGCACACCGACACCGCAAGCGGCGTGACCAGTGACATCGGTGCCATCCGCCGTGCGATCGACGCGGCACGGCATCCGGCGCTGCTGGTGGCCGACGTTGTCGCCTCGCTCGGCGCGACACCATTCGCGATGGACGAACTGGGCGTCGATGTGGCCCTCGGTGCGTCGCAGAAGGGCCTGATGTGCCCGCCCGGCGTCGCCTTTGTTGGCGTCAACGCGGCCGCGTTCGCCGCCGCACAGCGCAACGCCGCGCCGCGGTTCTACTGGGACTGGATCCGGCGCAAGCACGACATTTCGTATCGCAAGTTCTGCGGCACGCCACCGCAGAACCTGCTGCTCGGGATGGAAGCGGCGCTCGGCCTGATCTTTGCCGAAGGGCTCGAGACGGTATGGCGGCGCCATGCGCAAATCGCGCGGGCGGTGCACGCCGCCGTCGAGGGCTGGCGCGAGGGCGGCGCGCTCGACTTCTTCGCGCGCGACGGCGCGAGCCGGTCGGTTGCGGTGACCACCGTCGCGCTCGCCGACGGCATCGACGTCGAAGCGCTGCGTTCGCTGGCGCGCGAGCGCTTCCAGGTCGCGATCGCCGGCGGTCTGGGCCCGCTGACGGGGCGGGTGCTTCGCATCGGGCATCTCGGGGACTGCAACCCGGCGATCATCCTGGGTGCGATCGGCGGCATCGAGGCCGCGCTCGTCGCGCTCGGCGTTGCGGTGGGCAACGGCGGCACGCGGCGTGCCGTACAAAGCCTGGCCTGCGATTGACCCTGCCGCGCGGACATCCTCCGGATCCTTATTGCCTCGACGCCTCGCCTCGTGTAGCGTGCAGCGCGTGCAGCGCGACAGGCCCGATCCCCTGCAACCTGGCGACCCGACGCTCGACGTTGGACGCCGAGCGTTGATGCGCCAGGCGGCTTGTGTGGCCGGCGCCTGGGCGGCGTCGGGCGCGCTGCCGGCAGTGGCCGGCGAGCCGACGCCGCATCCACGGTCGCTGCTCGTCGATGTGAAGGGCAATCCGGTGCTCGCTCGGCTGCTCAAGGTCGGCGAGCCGTACCTGTTCAACTACCCGTTCGTGGCCTCGCCGGTATTCCTGCTGGCGCTCGATCGCGAAGTACGCGGTGCCGAGCTCGTCACCGAATCGAAGCGGCACTACGCGGCGCCCGCCGGCGTGGGGCCGAGCAAGTCGATCGTCGCGTACTCGGCGATCTGCTCGCACAAGCTGATGTACCCGACAACCGCGCTGAGCTTCATCGGCGTGCGCAAGGGCGTCGCCCGCGAGCCGGCGCAGGTGATCCATTGCTGCGGCGACGACTCGCGCTACGACCCGGCACAGGGCGCGCGCGTGCTCGCCGGGCCGGCGCCGCAGCCTCTTGCGGCCGTGCTGCTGGAATGGGATGCGAAGTCCGATCAGCTGCACGCCGTCGGCACCCAGGGTGGCGAGATGTTCGACGCATTCTTCGAGAAGTACGCGTTCCGGCTCGAGATGGAGCTTGGCCGTCGCGCCCGGGCGGTCTGCGACGCAACGACGGTCGTTCGGCCCGCGCTCGCCTACAGCAGGCAATGGCAGACTTGCCCGGCGTGATCCCCGACTGAATTGCGCTGCCGCGCGCCCGGCGGCGTGTGGGTGGATCGGTCGCACCGAGGTGCGCGCATCTGTCGGGTACAACTGCGGCCGTGATGGCCGAAGTACGCAAGGCGATGAGCTGGCACCCGCGTTCGGGAAGATCAGGTCATTCCGGCGTTCGTGCACGGACATTGGCGTGGGTGGTCGCGATTGGCCTGGTCGTGCCAGCCGCTGCGTCGGCCCAGGCAGGGGCGCCGCCGCCGACCTTCGCCGAGCTCGAGGCGGCAGGCACGAAGATCGGCGAGATCCGGATCCGCAACCGCGACATCTTCGACCTCGATGATCCGAAGGAAAACAACGCGCTCTTCCGCCTTGCCAACAAGCTGCATATCCAGACGCGCAGTAGCGTGATCGCCCGCTCGGTGCTCTTCAAGAGCGGCGATCCGGTCTCGGCGAACGTGATCGAGGAGACCGAGCGCGTGCTGCGCAGCGTGCGCTACCTGTACTGGGCACGAATCAGCCCGGCAGCGGTCCACGACGGCGTGGTCGACGTCGACGTCGAGACGCGCGACACCTGGAGCCTCAGCCCCAATGTCAGCTTTGGACGCAGTGGTGGCGAGAACACGACCTCGGTGCGAATCACCGAATACAACCTGCTCGGCACCGGCGTGCTGCTGGACTTCGGCCGCTCGAACACGGTGGACCGATCGAGCAATGAACTGCTGATCCGCAACGACCGCGCGTTCGACGGCTGGACGTCGATCCGCCTCAACCATGCGACCAACAGTGACGGCAAGCGCAACGAGGGCGCGGTCGACCATCCGTTCTTCTCGCTCGACACGCGCTGGGCAGCGGGTGCCTCGGCGAGCGACGACGATCGCATCGACTCCGTCTACAACGCCGGCGAGGTCGTGAGCCAGTACCGCCATCGCGAGCGGAAGGCGGAGATCTACGGCGGGCGATCGGCGGGCCGGGTCGACGGCTGGGTACAGCGCTATTCGATCGGAGCCACTCTGCAGGACGACCAGTACGCGCTCGACCCTGCGTTGCCACCCCCGGCGCTGCTGCCCTCCGACGAAAGGCTGGTCGGCCCGTTCGTACGCTATGAGCTGATCGAGGACCGCTACAAGACGCTCGTCAACCGCAACCAGATCCAGCGGCCGGAGGCGTTCGCGCTGGGAGTGGCTGCGCGCGCGCAGCTGGGTTGGGCATCGACCGCGTGGGGATCGAGTCGCAATGCGTTGCTCTATGCGGCCTCGGTGTCGGCTGGATTCGAGGCCGGCGCCGACAAGATGCTGCTGGCCTCGGCGACGATCGACGGCCAGCTGAGCGAGGGCCGCATTCGACGCCAGACGTTGAGCGGCGCGCTGCGGTTCTACCTGCCGCAGAGCAAACGGTGGCTGTTCTACGCCGCGGCGTCGGGCGACCTGCTCACCAACCCCGCGCCACTCGACGAGCTGCTGCTCGGCGGCGACAACGGTCTGCGCGGCTATCCGCTGCGCTATCAGAGCGGCACCCGGCGCGCGCTGTTCGTGTTCGAAGAACGCGCCTACACCGACATCTACCTCTGGCGGCTGTTTCGCCTCGGCGGCGCGGTGTTCGTCGACGTCGGCCGGGCGTGGGGCGGCGACAACCAGAACACGGTCAACCCGGATTGGCTGAGCGACATCGGTTTCGGCCTGCGCATCTTCAACGTCCGCTCGGCCTTCAGCAACGTGCTGCACCTCGACATCGCGTTCCCGATCAACCCCGATGCGAACATCGAGCGCGTGCAGTACCTGGTGAAAGTCAAGACGAGTTTCTGACCCGCAGCGTGCGACCGTTACGATGTCGGGTCTGCGCGAGCGGCCCGCGGCCGTTCACCCTTGTCGACATCACGAAAGGAGAGTCCGAAACGATGAGCACGACGAAGACCACCATCGCCGCCGCGATCTTCGCCCTCGGCGCCGCCGGCGCGTACGCGCAGGCCACTGTCAAGCCCGACGGTCAATGGCGCTACGCATTGGGCGCAGCCGCCAGCGCGTCCTCAGGAAACACCGAGTCGAGTTCGCTGAACTTCAACGGCGAGGGGGTGCGCGCGACGACCGTCGACAAGATCAGCTTCTACGGCCGCGCCCTCCAAGGCAAGACCGACGGCGAGACGACCGCCGAGCAGGTCGGGCTCGGTGGGCGCTACGACCGCAATTTCGGGCCGCGCTGGTATGGCTTCGGCCAGGGTGACTACCTGCACGACAAGCTGGCCAACCTGTCGGCGCGACTGTCGGCGGCCGGCGGTGCCGGCTATCACGTGATCATTGGCGAGACGACGACGTTCGATGTCTTCGGCGGCCTGGGTTACACCAACGACGACTTCGTCGATCCCGCCGTCGTCGCCGGCTCGCTGCGCGACAGCTACGGTCGCGCCGAGCTGCTGCTCGGCGAGGAGTCGACGCACAAGTACAGCGAATCGACTACGTTCAAGCAGCGCCTGGTCCTCTATCCGAACCTGAGGGACACGGGCGAGTACCGCGCGGAGTTCGATGCGGGCGTGGCGGTAGCGATGACCAAGGTGATGAGCCTGACCGTCGGACTGAACTATCGCTACAACAGCGACCCCGGCGAGGGATTGGAGAAGGGCGACATGCTGTTTCTGACCGGCATCAGCGTCAAGATCGACTGATCCGTCGGGCCGCGGCCCGGCGCGATCGACGCCCGATCGCAAGCGGGGGCTATGCGTCAGGCTTGCAGCGCGGGTGGCAGCCCGCGCAACGACTGCGGCAGCCGCGTTGCCGCCGCAGGCCCTTCGCTCACCACGCCGTCGTGCCGAAGCGAGTGCGCGGGCACCGGCCTGCCGAGCAGAAAGCCTTGCAGCTCGTCGCACCCCAGCTCTTGCAGCAGCGCCATCTGCGGCGCGGTTTCGACGCCTTCGGCATTGACCCGGATGCCCATCGAATGCGCGAGCGAGATGATCGAACGCACGATCAGCTCCACCTTCCTGTTGTCATTGAGTCCGATCGTGAACGCGCGGTCAATCTTGACCTTGTCGAACGGGAACCGCCAGAGGTACGCCAGGCTCGAGTAGCCCGTGCCGAAATCGTCCATCGCGATGCGTACGCCGAGCGCCGAAAGCTTCGACAGCGTGTTGACCACCGATTCGGTGTTGTTCATCAGCAGCGATTCGGTGATCTCGAGTTCGAGCCGTCGCGGCGACAGGCCGCTCGCGTCCAGCGCGGTCTGCACCACCCGCGTCAGATCGCTGTCGCCACTGAACTGCGCCGCCGAAAGGTTGACCGAAACCGAGAGCGGCGCCGGCCAGGTCGCGGCTTCGGCACAGGCCCGCTGCAGCGCCCATTCGCCCAGGACTTCGATCTGGCCGGTGTCCTCGGCCAGCGGGATGAATTCCGATGGCGCAATCGCCCCGCGCTGCGGATGGCTCCAGCGCATCAGCGCCTCGTAGCCAATCAGACGCTGGTCGGCTCTCTCGAAGAGCGGCTGGTAGTGCAGCGAAAGCGACCCGTTGTCGATCGCCGCGCGCAGGTCGTGCGCCAGCACGCGCCGGTCTTCGAGCTTGCGATCGAGTTCGGCGTCGTAGAAGCTGAAACGGCCCCGCCCGCTGGTCTTGGCGCGGTACATTGCGACGTCGGCCTTGTGCAGCAGGTCCTCGATCGTGTTGGCATCGCTGCCGAAGGTCGCCGCGCCGACGCTCGCGGTGCAGACGACGCGATGCTCGCCGATCTTGAACGGCACCGCCATCGCGTCGACCAGGCGCTGGGCGAGCCTGTCCACGTCCGCACTGTCGGCGACCCCGCTCTGCATGATCGCGAACTCGTCGCCGCCCAGCCGCGCCACGACGTCGCCGTGGCGAACGACCTGACGCAGCCGCTCGGTCGCCTCGCGTAGCACCGCATCACCGGCGCTGTGCCCGTGCGAGTCATTCACCTCCTTGAAGCGGTCGAGGTCGATGCAAAGCACGGCAAAGCCCGGGCCGCCGCTTTCGTGACGCCATGCGGCCTGTTGCAGCGCGTCGTGGAAGCTCGCACGATTGAGCGCGCCAGAAAGCACATCGTGTTGCGCCAGGTAGCGCATGCGGTCGTGGGCCAGTCGGCGTTCACGCTGCCGGTGCTGCCACTGCCAGACCAGCGCACCACCAATGATCAACAGCAGCACGCCGACGATGCAGGCGACCTGGAAGAACGCCTCCCGGATGCGTTGCGCGCGGGCGGTCTGGTCGACATACACCTCGACGGCACCGATCAGCCTGCCGCCTTGCATCAACGGTACATAGGCCTCGCTGAACAGCGGTGGTCGGCCTTCCTTGCCGCGGCCGTCTTTCAGTTCGATGTGGTTCCTGCCGCCGAGCACGATCGACTCGACGACCGGGCTGGGAAATCCCTGATGCTCACCGAGCCTCGTCGCGCCACTGGCGTCCAAGCCGTCGGCGCGATCGAGGGCATCGGAGACGAGCAGCGTGTTGCCGTCGCGGTCGAACAGCTTGAAGCGAAACACGTCGCCGATCTCGCGCAAACCGCGAAGCGCGTCGGCCGTCGCAGGGTCCAGCCGGCGTTGCTCGAACATCTCGGACAGGCCCGGCACGTTGTCCGTGATCGTTCGGGCGTAGCCCAACGCGGTTTGCTCCGAATCGTGCTCGAGCAGATGCTCGGCGGCAAGACTCAAGAGGCGTTCGCTCGAGGCCAGCAGCCCAACCAACGCCACGGCGGCGGCGAGCGTTCGCCACCACAGGGTCCGTTGGCGATCGGACGGTGCCTCGGCGGTCGACGGCGATAACGACGGCAGCCTCATGTCGCATTGCTCCGCAAGCCTCGGTGTAACGGCATGTTGACGGTGCGCCTTCCGGCGCCCCCTATTGGCGTCGGGCGAACGTGTACACCGATCCGCTCGTGAATGCGAAGCGCTCCGCTCGCCAAGCCACGCAGCAGCGTCAAATCCGGCACAAACCATGGCCACTCCGCGCCACGAGCGCACGGCGAGGCACACGCCCCTGGCGTCTCATTGCAGAAGAGGTGACGCCCTCGGCGGTCGGTGTCCGCGACCGTGGCGACCCGGCCCGGCGGGTCGCTCAGCGCCGCACCGCCTCGACGTAGCGCGGGTCGTCGTGCAGCGCCCAGTAGCGTGCCTGCAACCGCTCGGTCACCGGGCCGAACGCGCCGGCGCCACGGCCCGCGATCGGTTGCCCGTCAAGGTGGCTGACCGCGATCACGCCACCGCCGGTGCTCGACAGAAACACCTCGTCGGCGCGGCGCAGCTCGTCGACGCCGAGCGCGCGCTCCTCGACCACCCAGCCCGCCTCGCGCGCCATTTCGATCGCGGTGCGGCGCGAGACGCCTTCGAGCACTCCGCTGGCCGGCGTCACGAGCCGCGGTGTCGGCGGGCCGCCGAACACCGCAAAGACGTTGAAGCCCGGCCCTTCGGCCACGTGACCCGTACCATCGGTCAGTACCACCGTCTCGCCGCCGCGTTCATAGGCTTCGAACAGGCCCATCACGAAGTCGAGCCAGTGGTAGTTCTTGATGCGCGGATCGACGCTGCCGGGCGCAATCCGGTGCGGCGAGCCGACGATCAGGTCCACGCCACGGCGCTGTTTCTCGGGATCAGCAATCCAGACGAACGGGATCGCGAACGCCATGAAGCGGTTGGTGCAGGTGCGCGGATCACGCGAGCCCACGGCCGGCCGGCCACGCGTGCACAGCAGTTCGACGTAGGCGTCGTCGAGCCCGGCGCGGCGCACGCATTCGTGCATCACCTCGCGCTGGCGCTCGCGGCTCACGCCGGGGTCGAGGCGAAGCGCGCGGCAACTCGCGGCAAAGCGGTCGAGGTGGTCGTCGAGCCGGAAGAAGCGCCCCTTCCAGACGTGGGCGACGTCGTAGGTCGCATCCGAGTGCAGGAATCCCCAGTCGAAGATCGAGATCTTCGCTTGTTCGGGCGCGACGAATTCGCCGTCGACGTATGCGCAGCCTTGCATCGCACGTTCCTCCTTGTCCCGGTGCAGCCGATCGTAACGCGTGCGTCGTCTACCGCCGCTTCGTTGCAAACGCAGCGATACGCTGTGCTGTCTCCGGATGGGCAAAGCACTCCATCGCGGCCTGGCGCTCCAGCTCGAGCGCGCGCTCGAGCTGCCCATCGAGCTGGCAAGCGATCACACGCTTGAGCCGCGACGTCGCGAAGGCCGAGCGGCTCGCGACTTCGCCGGCCAGCGCGAGCGCCTGCG
>CP070653.1:176889-195590 GCA_020354665.1 Burkholderiales bacterium | reverse complement strand
TCCTCCGCCGTCATGCCGCTATGCGTGGCGAGGAGGATCTCCATCAGGGCATGCTCGCCGCCGGCGGATACGGTCTCCAGGTCCCCTTCCAGCACGGCCTTGAAGGGCTGCTTCTCTTTCCATTCAGGGTGCTGTGGCGCCAGCTCTTTCACGCGGTCGAGAGTGAAGGCGAGCTGGACGTACATCGGTTGTTCGGACCACAGCGTGCCGTCGTTGTCGAACACCGCGATGCGCTCCGGCGGCGGGACGAACTCCGGCGCACCCTCGCGGCACACACGTGCCACGAAGTCCGCGATCGCCTGTTTCGCCTCGCCGTCGCGCCAACTGGGAAGACCTGTGCCGATCATTGCTCGCGCTCTCCTCGCCGCTGATTACTTCGGAAGCAGGAACGTCACGCCAACGCAGCCGCTCCAGCCATGGGTCCGCTCACAGGGCTGTCAGACCAACGACCCGTAGCGCAAGGGCCGTGCTTGCGACGCGGGCCAGCCACGCGTACGTCCGACAGTCATTGCGAGAGTCCGGACTTTTCCTTCTTGAGGCAGGCCTTGCGGCACTTCTCGAGTTCAACGAGACAGGCCCTTTGGGAACCCTTGCCGCTCGAGATGCAGTACGAGTACCTCTTTTGGCAGTTGGTGTCGCAGTCGCTCTTCTGCGGGACCGCGCTGCCGGATGCAAGGAGGACGACAGTCAACAGCAGGATCTTTGATTTCATTCGACCTCCTGAGGGCGCGATCGGCGCGATGCACCACGAACGCGCCAAGGTTATCAGAGTGAAGCGAGACCTCAACTCGATGAAATCGAGCCGCGCCATACCGTGTCTGCGCATCGGCTCGTCGCGCTGTCACGGCCCTGCTCCCCACCGATGCTGCCAGGTGACGCCAAGGATCCTGAATTCGGTGTTGCCGGTACGTACCGTCACACCATCGCTGAGACTGAACTTGACAGAGTTCTTGCGGTCGATCGGCAGGCTCAGCGTCGCGCCGACACGCGAGGCCTGGATGAGATCGTCGCGCAGCGCGCCGTTGAGCCGGGTGCGCCCTCCCGCGTAATAGGTACCGTTCAACGCCATCCAGATGCCGCTGTCGAATTGATAGACGAGGTTCGCGCGACCGGAGTACAGCGGGTTCTGCTCGAGCGTGTCGCCGCCGTAGTAGTCGTGGTTGGTCGTGAACAGGCTGACCGAAAGGCCGGCCTCCAGCCGAATGCGCCCGACTGCTTTCGAGAAGCCGATCTCGGGCCGCAACATCCAGCGGTTCGAGCCGAGGTTGACGAGCCGATTCGGGTCGTACTGTCCGAGCGGCGCGGTCACCTGCACGCTGACCCCAGTGATCAGGTCCTGACGGTAGGATGCAAATTCGCTCAGCGACAGCGCCGGGGCACCCGCCAAATTGAGCGAAACGCGCAAGCTTGGGTCGACGAGGCCGGAGATCTCTCGCGTTACCGGAACGCCGTTGACGAGCGCTGAGCCGGACAGGCTGCCCATGGGCAGCACGACGTCGAACTTGGCGGACTGGCCCCAGGCGCTGAACGCCCGCGCGTAGGCGATGACAGGGGAACGGACCGTCAATCGCGCGTTCTGAATCGCCGACGCCGGATTGGTCGAGAGCCCACCGGTGGAGTGCGCGTAACCCACCAAGAAGAAGTTGGTTCCGACGGGTACGTTGGTGTAGGGGCGTGGCTCCATGTCCTGCGCCCCTGCGCTGCCCGCGGCGATCGACAACAAGAGCGCCAGCGCGCTCCGGCTTCGCAGGCCCTGGTCGACTTTCATCGCGCGATGATATCGACGGCACTCCGGCAGGACCGTGCTGGCCGTCGTCTCGGCTAGCGCTTGCGCAGCGAACGCAGGGGCCTCGGCAGCTCGAAGCCCTTCTTCTCAGGCTTGTCGGTGGCTTTGGGCGGCTCGGCCGCGGGTGCCTTGCCACCCATCGCAGCGACGCAGGGGTGCGGGTCGGCGCGCTCTTTCAGCAGGCGCTCGCCCAGCAAGGACAGTCCACCGGTGGCGACCGCAGCACCGATCGAGAGTCCCTGTCGCGCTGCGCCCTTGAGGTCCACACCGATGCGCGGATTCGAAAGGCTGCCGGTGAGCTTGACCAGCTGCGCCAGATTGGCCGCACCGAGTCCCAACCCTTCCTTGATCGCCGGACGGATCGCCATCTCGATCGTCTCAGCGCCGAGATCGATCGATCCGGATACAACGACATTGAGTTTGTCGCTTTCCGTGGCGATCGAGCGGTCGACCGTGATGACCCCGCGCTGGACCGGCAGCCGTGCGACGGCGCACTCCACGTTGCTGCCCTTGTCATCTTTGTAGAACGGGTTGACCGCCTGCACCAGTTCGCTGAGCACATCACCTCCGAGCCCGCTGAGATTGCCTGACAGCCGCATGCGGCCGGCCTTGAACCGCAGTTCGCCGTTCAGGGCGCGCGCGAGCTGACGGGGCGATGCGCCAGTGGCTGTCATGTCGAGCTCAATATCGGTCCGGCCGCCGCTGAGCCCGCCAGCTCGACCGGCCACCGCCAACAACTCCTCGAGCGTGATGCCGTCGGATCGGGCACGCAGCGAAAGCACCGGTGCACCACCAGCGGGCAGGCGCAACGTCGCTGCTCCGTCGACGCTACCGCTACCCATGTGGAAGTTCAGCGGCTGCAACACGATGCGACCGTCCGTCAGCGCGAGCGCCGCGTGCAATGCCGACAGCGCCGGCTTGCCCGGCACCTGGAGCTTGGCCACCACGAGGTCGACATTCGCATCAAGCGCGGGCAACTCGGTGAGCGGCAACGGCTCGTCGCTGAACAGGCTCCCCTTCGACGCGGGCTTCGTCGTCGCGGCGGATGCCTTGGGCAACGAAGGCAACAGGGCCCCGAGGTCGATCGCGGCAGCCTTGGCTGTCACTTTGAGACGGGGCCGCTTTGCACGGGCGTCGAAATCGACCGCCCCGTCGAGTGTCTGCCCGGCAACGGTGAGCTTGAAAGCAGGCAAGACGCTGCGCGCGCCGTCCTGCTCGAGCCGGCCGGACAGCTGGAGCGGCAGCGGCAGCGGCAATTCCTTGCCCGCGAGCCGCGCCAGGGCCGTGCTCTGGCGCACGTCGGCGTGCACGTCGAAGCTCGCCTTGCCCGCTCGCACCGCCAGTCCGACGCTGCCCTTCGCCTTGATGCTGGCGCCTTCCAGGGCCAGCGTCAGGTCGAGAGGAAAGCTGTCGGCGCCTGCAAGCAGGTCGGCGAGTTTGCCGATATTGCCTTTGATCGACAACGGCTGATTGCGCAGCCGGATCTGCGCGTCGAGCCGATCGGTCGGGCCGGCGTCCGACAGCGACACGCGTGTCAGGCCGAGCGTCTCGGCGCGACCCGTCCTGCCGTCGCGAAGCGTGATCGTCGACTCGCGGATCTCTGCCTGCGTCAGGTTGATCGCCATCGGCTCGCCGGCCTCTTCCGGCGGCGAGGCCTGCGTCGACTTTGGCTCACGCTTCATTACCCAGTTGCCTCGGCCGTTGGGATCGGTCTCGAGCCACACCTCGACGCCGTCGAGCAGCACACGGTTGACCTGCAACTGCTTGCGAAGCAGCGGCCGCAGTGCCACCACCAGCTCCAGCCGCTTGGCCTTGACCATGTCGGGCCGCGTTCCCCAGTCGGCGTTGGCCAACCGGACCCCTTCGAGCCGCAAGGCGAGCGTGGGCAGCACTTGAAAGCCGATCGGCCCGTCGAAGTGGATCTGGCGCCCGGTGGCCTTGTTGACTTCGGCGGCAACCATGCCGGTGACACGCTCGCGGTCAAAGTAGCGCGTCGCGGTGAAGACCGCCGCGCCGGCCAGGACCAGCAGCACGGCCAGCCCGATCAGCAGCCAGCGCGCCCGGCGGGGGAGGCTCATGCATCAAGCTCCGTAGGCATGTTCATTCAGGGCGAGCTGCGCGCAGGCCGGCCTTGCGTCGACCCTCGGCTTAGACCATGCGCGTCAGGACCGACACGAACGCGAAGACGCCGATCAAGAGCAGCAGGATCGCGACCGCGATGATCGGCGTATTGATCGGGCCCGAACGCTGCACTCCGGCAAGCGGCGTAAACGGCTCGCTCCACAGATAGCGATTCAGCCACCAGTATTGCCAGAGCGCAACCATCAGCCCCAGCACGCCGGCCGCAATCATCGCCAGACCGATATAGCGCGGCGCCCCAGGGCGCGCCGCCTCCGCGACGCCCTGCATGTCATTGAAGCGGGCGAAGAACTGCACGATCGTGAAACCGAAGCCGATCAGCGAGATCGATGTGCGCACCCACGACATGAGCGTGCTCTCCACCGCCAAGCGCGTGCGTAGCCAGGAAAAGTGGCTGTCGCTGGTCGGCTTGACCTGAAACCTGGCCTGGCCGCTCTCTGCGATGTCTTCGCTCATTGCGACATTTCCTTCCTTGGCCGATTCAGAAAAGAGCTGAGCGCCTCCGGGTCCAGAACCTGAACCCGAAGGCGCTCACGGTCTCAGTTCAGCAGCGCCAGCGCATCAATGATTGGCGCCGCCCCCTGCGTCCTCCAGCGTTCGCAGTACCGCATCGAGGTTGAACGACGCCGGTTTCTGCCGCGGCGGGAACTTCTTGAACGCCTCGAGCTGCTGGGCCACCACGGCCTGCATGCCGTAAATGATGTAGGCGTGCGAGATCACGAAGTCCCAGTAGGTGTTGGAGTTCTCGTCGGCGCGCTCGAACGGATCGCGGCGCAGGTTGAAGATCTTTGGCGCGCGCAGCTTCACGAACGGCTCGAACCAGCATTGCAGGGTCTTCGCGCGCTGCTCCATCAGCACGACCTTCCAGTCGCCCAGCCGGATGGCGAGGATTTCGCCGTCGTCGCTGACGTAGAAGAAGTTCTGACGCGGGCTCTCCTTCACCTTGCCAGTGAGGTAGGGCAGCATGTTGAAGCCGTCAATGTGCACCTTGTAGGAGGTCTTGCCGGCCTTGTAGCCCTTGAGCAGCTTCTCCTTGATGTCGGGCTCGCCCGCCGCCGCCATCAGCGTCGGCAGCCAGTCCTGGTGCGAGACGAGCCCGTTGACCACCGAGCCTGCCGGGATCTTGCCGGGCCAGCGCACGAACGCCGGCACGCGCCAGCCGCCGTCCCAGTTGGTGTTCTTCTCGGAGCGGAACGGCGTGATGCCGGCATCGGGCCAGGTGTTGTAGTGCGGGCCGTTGTCGGTCGAGTACATCACGATCGTGTTGTCGGCAATGCCCAGTTCGTCGAGCTTCGCCAGCATCTTGCCGACGTTCTCGTCGTGCGCAACCATCACGTCGTTGTAGTCGCCTTGGCCGCTCTTGCCCTTGTGCTTCGCGGCGCAATGGGTGCGGAAATGCATCGCGGTGGTGTTCCACCACACGAAGAACGGCTTGCCCTCCTTGTGCACCTTGTCGATGAACTTGAGCGCCGCCTCGGTCGTCTCGTCGTCGACCGTCTCCATGCGCTTCTTGGTCAGGGGGCCGGTGTCCTTGATCTTCTGCCCACCCTTGCCATCGGCCCAGCAGTGCAACACACCCCGGGGGCCGAAGTGCTTCTTGAACTCCGGGTCTTTCGGGTAGTCCGGGTCCTCGGGCTCTTCCTCGGCGTTGAGGTGGTACAGGTTGCCCATGAACTCGTCGAATCCATGCATCGTCGGCAGGAACTCGTCCTTGTCGCCCAGGTGATTCTTGCCGAACTGGCCGGTGGCGTAGCCCAGAGGCTTGAGTAGCTCGGCAATGGTGGGGTCTTCCTTCTGCAAGCCGACGTCGGCGCCGGGCATGCCTACCTTGGTCAGGCCGGTGCGAATCGGGTTCTGCCCGGTGATGAACGCAGCGCGGCCGGCCGTGCAACTCTGCTGGGCGTAGTAGTCGGTGAAAGCCACGCCCTCATTGGCAATGCGGTCGATGTTGGGCGTGCGGTAACCCATCTGGCCACGGCTGTTGTAGCTGATGTTCCACCAGCCCACGTCGTCGCCCCAGAGGATGAGGATGTTCGGCTTCTTCGCCGCAGCTGTGGGTGTCTTGTTTGCCATCAATGTTTCCTCAAAGTTAATTCAAGTTGGTCGCTAGTCCGCGCATGCGGATCCTGGCCGACAAATACTACTGAACCTGATCCGGCGCAGCTTGATCGGTTCGGCGCTTGAACTTTGTCTCGAACCCGTCTTCGAGTCAAACTTCTATGCATTCGAGGTGACGCGCGTCAACTGCCGGGCGCCGCTTCGGCGGGCGCGCTGAGTTCTTCGTCCGGCGGGCCGATGCGGATGATCGAAGTACCGTCATCGTGTGCCATCCGCCGTCGGGGTGAGGTCCTCGGCCTAGCCCTTCGACATCTGTCGGGTTGGACTCACGGGTTCGCGCTCGCGTCAGCGCGCGACGTATCGAACACGACCTGGTCGTACCACCACAGCGTCTCGAACAAGCTGCGCGCGGCGGTCCGCTGCGCAGGGCCCGGCGCAATCTCGCCGATCGTCCGCTTGCCATCGATGGCTTGGAACAGTTGCTTCTGCGCGGCGTCGATGGGCAGGTAAAGGTCGGTGTAGGTGTGGTTGCGATTGATCAGCACCGCTGCCGCACCCGGTGGCAGTTTCTCCTGGACCAGGATCGTGTCCGGCTGACCGATGGGCACGTAGGCCGGCCAGGCGTCGCCGGCAAAGTCCGGTTGCGGCGAGCCACCGGGGCGGTCCGCGCGATACGCCACCACGCCGTGCATCATCATCGTGCCGCGGAACAGTTCGACCGCGGCGAACTGTTCGGCCATGGGCAGCTGGGCGATCCGGCCCGCCTGCGGGATGCGCGCCAGCGCGCCACACTGCGGCCTGTACGGCGCTTGCTGCAACCAGCGGCCAAAGCTCAGGCTGCCCTGCGCGAGAAACTCGAAGAGCTGCGGCACCGAATAGGCGCGGTCCTGCGGGTTGAGCAGCGCGTCAGCCAGCGCCGCCGCGTGGCGAAAGTCCGGCGCCTGGCGCAGCAGGTTTTCCAGCGGGTGCCCGGGCGGCAAGAATTTCAGCGCCGTGACGAGGTCGCGAATGCCCTCGTCGGTGGCCGCGACGCCGATGCGCCGGCAGAACTCCTGCAACAGGTAGATGCCGGTCCGCCCATACGGTGCATACACCATGAGGTGCATCACGCCGTCGGGTTCGAGCACGCTGCGCAGCGCCTGCAGACCGGCCACGGGGTCCGCCAGATGGTGCAGCACGCCGGTGCAGACGATCTGGTCGAAGCGCACGCCGAGTTCAGCGGCGCGTTCGAGCGGCAACTGTTGCACCTGCAGATTGTGCAGCTGGTGCTTGCGCTTGAGTTCTTCGGTGCAGCGCACGCTGGTGGCGCTGAAGTCAATGCCGGTCACTTGCGCGGCAGGCCAGCGCACGGCATGTTTGGCCGCCTGCGACGTGCCGCAGCCGGCGATCAGGATTCTGGCGTCCTCGCGGTAGGGCTTCGCGGGCTCGAACAGGTGATGATCGGCGCGCCGCCGCTGCGGGTCGTGCCAGAGCTGGCGGTAGCTGTCCAGGTTCTCGACAGGCTGCGGATAGGGGTAGCGCTCGTAGAAGCCCTGCACGACGGCTGCCATGTCGGGCGGCGGCGAATGTGGCTCGTGTGGAGGGGTCATCGAAGCTCCATCGGCGGCTCGGATCAGCGGCACGCGGTGTCGAATCGGCCTGGCATCCGGCCGGCGCCATTGTCTCGCGCCCTGAAGAAAGGAAACCCCGGCGAACACTGGGCTCGCCGGGGTAAACGGTTCATGGGCCTTGCCCGCTGGACGGGCGCGGCCTTCAGGAAACGATCACTTGCCGCCGGTCTGCGCCGACATGAGGCTGTCCAGTACCTGGTCGAGCGAGAAGCTGCCGACCTTCTGACTCGGCGGAAACTCCTTGAACGTGGCGATGTACTGCGCGATGTACTCCTGCGCCGGCACGAACATGAACGCGCGATCGAGCCGCCAGTGGTCGTAGTCCATCGACGCGTGGTCGGCAATCTCGAATGGGTCGGTGCGCAGGTTGAACAGCTTGGGCATGCGCAGCGGCACGAAGGGCTCCGCCCAGACCGCAAAGCCGTGCTCGCGTTGCTCCTGGAAGACGACCTTCCATTGGTTGTAACGCAGCGCCACCAGCGAGCCGTCGTCGTTCCAGTAGAAGAACTCCTTGCGCGGGCTTGGCGCCTTGCCTCCGATGGCAGGCGTGAGGTCGTAGCCATCGAGGTGGACCTTGAAGGTCTTGTCGCCGACCTTCATGCCCTTGAGCAGCTTTTCCTTCACACCGGGCACGCCGGCGATCGTCATGATCGTCGGCAGCATGTCCTCGTGCGAGAAGATGTCGTTGTTGACCGTGCCGGGCTTGATGTGCCCAGGCCAGCGGATCGCGCAGGGCACGCGATAGCCACCTTCCCAGTTCTCGTTCTTCTCGCCGCGGAACGGCGTGGTGCCGCCATCGGGCCAGGAGAAGCATTCCGCACCGTTATCGGTCGAATACATCACGACGGTGTTGTCGGCGAGGCCAAGTTCGTCGAGCTTGTCGAGAATCTGCCCGACGTGGCCGTCGTGCTCGACCATGCCGTCGGGGTAGGTGCCCAGCCCGGTCTTGCCCTTGGACTCGTCCTTCAGGTGCGTGAAGATGTGCATGCGGGTGGAGTTCCACCACAGGAAGAACGGCTTGTCGGCCTTCTTCGCCTTTTCCAGGTAGTCGAGTGTGAAGGCCGTGACCTCTTCGTCGATCGTCTTCATGCGCTCGATGTTGAGCGGGCCGGTGCTCTCGATCTTCTGCGTGCCGTCCGGGTTGGCCCAGCAATGGATCACGCCGCGCGTCGCATACTTCTTGATCATCTCGGGATCTTTGAAGTAGTCGGGGTTCTCGGGCTCCTGCTCAGCATTGAGGTGGTAGAGCGAGCCGAAGAACTCGTCGAAGCCGTGCGCCGTGGGCAGCGTTTCGTCGGCATCGCCAAGGTGGTTCTTGCCGAACTGCGCGGTCATGTAGCCCTCGGCCTTGAGCAACTCCGCGATGGTGACGTCGCGTGCCTTTAGGCCTTCCTTCGCGCCCGGCAGGCCCACCTTGAGCATGCCGGTCCGGAAGCCGGACTGACCGGTGATGAAACACGCGCGACCGGCGGTGCAGCTCTGCTGCCCGTACCAGTCGGTGAACATCGCGCCCTCTTTGCAGATGCGATCGATGTTGGGGGTCTTGTAGCCCATCATGCCGTGGTTGAACGCGCTGATGTTGAACCAGCCGATGTCGTCGCCCCAGAGGATCAGGAAATTCGGTTTCTTCGCTGCCATGTTGCTTCCTTTGTGTTCGTTCAAGAGAAAACCCGGATCCGCTCGTAGCAGTCCGGTTCCGAAAAGGTCAGCGCCGTGATCGCGCCACCGTCATCTCACTCGCCCGTGCTCTGCGCACCGCCTGAGGCCAAGGGCGACCGCACCGCGGTTTGTTCCTCCGCCAACGACTTCGCAGGTGCTGCAGCGCTTTCGCGGGCGACCCCAGTGAAGCTTGATGCCGGCGCCTTGTCGCCGTGGCAGAAGCGGAACTTCTTGCCGCTGCCGCAGGGGCAAGGTGCGTACGGCCCGCGCTGGGCGTCGAGCGCTGTCACCGTCTCCATCACCTCGGCCGGCGCGTGCCCCTTCTGGAACAGCTGGGCCATCACTTTGAAGGTCGGGCCGGTGTGCATGAAGAACTTCTCCAGCCCCGCGCACAGATAGTTGTGTCCCGGCTCGCCATCCTTGGAAACTGCAAAGCGGTCCTTCGGGCAGCCGCCGTTGCACCAGTTCCTGACCGCGCACTGCTGGCATTGCTGGGTCAACGTGTCGCGCTTGTCGTCGCCGAACTTGCGCTGCTCGGGCGAGGCCACGAGCGTGAGCATGTGGGTCTTGTGGATGTTGCCCAGCAAGTGCTTGGGCTCGACGAAGTGGTCGCAGCTGTAGAGGTCGCCGTTGTGCTCGAGCGCCGGGCCGTAGCCGCAGGTGGGCGCGTGGATGCACAGCAGGTGGCGGCCGAAGAAGGCCTCGAGCGTGACGTCGAACAGCTGCACGTAGACCCTGCCGACGTCGCGGCGCACCCATTCCTCGAACACGTCGATCAGGAACTGGCCGTACTGCAGGGCACCTACGGTGCGCTCGGTGACCAGGTTGCCGGTCTGGGTGTAGAGCAGGCGCTTCTTGCCGGGCTGCTCGCTCCAGCCTCGGTTGGCGATCTGGATCGTCTGCTCGGTGGCGCGCTCGATGATGGGAATGAACTGCACCCAATTGGCGCCCAGCTCGTCCCGGAAGAAGCGGTAGACGGCGCGGCCATGATCCTGATTGGCAGCGTTGACGGTGCACAGGATGTTGAAGTCGACTCCGTGCCGGCGCAGGTGCTCCCAGCCGCGCATGACGAGATCGAAGGTGCCCTGGCCGCGACGGTCCAGCCGGTAGGTGTCGTGCAGCTCGCGCGGGCCGTCCACGCTCAGGCCAACGAGGAAGTTGTGTTCCTTGAAGAACGCGCACCATTCGTCGTCGATCAGCAGGCCGTTGGTCTGGAACGTGTACTGCACGGTCTGCCCGGGCTTGCGGTACTTCTCGACCAGCTCGATCGAGCGGCGGAAGAACGGCAGCTTCATGAGCGTCGGCTCGCCGCCTTGCCAGGCCACCGTGACCTGCGGCGCGCGATGCGACTCGAGCAACTGGCGGATGTAGGCCTCGAGCGTGGCCTCGGACATCCGGCTCTTGTCGTTCGGGTACAGCGCCTCCTTGGACAGGAAGAAGCAGTAGGTGCAATCGATGTTGCAGGTCGACCCGCTGGGCTTGGCCAACAGGTGAAAGCCCGGTGGCGTGTCGGCTGTCAGCGGCGGTGGCGCGACGGCTTCGGCAACGTCGGTCATCGCTTCGCCCCGCAAAGACGCCGTGACAGACTGATCTTCGAACGTGGCTTCATGCTGTGGCTCGCGGCCCCGTGGCCGCCTTGATGGCATCCAGAAGCTGAGTGCCCCGAAACGGTTTGGACAGATACGCTGCGACACCGCGACGGCTGGCCTCTTCGAACAGGCCGGGCGTATCGTGCGCGGTGATCAGAATGAAGGGCTCCTTGCGCGCCCGCGCTCGCAATTCGCCCAGCAATTCTAGGCCGGACATTCCCGGCAACTTGAGATCGCACACGATGCAAGCGACGGCCCCCTGCACGGGCGCGGCGAGCAACGCTTCGGCTGCGGCAAAGGCGCAGCATTCGAAGCCGCCAGCGCGCAGCAGACGTTCGATCGCCTCGCGCAGGCTGTGGTCGTCCTCGACGACCAAGATTACCTTGCTCTGGACGACCATCACGATTCGCGCAGGGCCTCGCGCTGACCGCGCACCGTCCGGATGCCGAGCCGCATCACCGTCATGCGGCCCATTCTCCTTGCCGCATTGCGGGCGACCAATCGGGCAAAGGGGCACACCGGATTGCCCGAACGGGCAGCAGGCCCCCGTCCGTGCAACCCAAGGACCGAAATCGAGGGGCCGGCGTACCTTGGCGCCCCGCCGCGCCCGGCGGCCTGCCCCCGTGCCCGTCCCCGCCGCTGCGGACGGCTCAGTAGCACCGAACAGTGCGGCGCTATCCGTCTGACAGACGTCGAAGCTGCTCGCCCAGTTGGCCCAGCCCGGCGACCGAACTCGCGCCCAGCTTGGCCAGTACCTGGGCACGCTCGGCCTTGACGGTGCGTTCGGAGACACCGAGTTCGTCGGCGATCTGCTTGTTCAGCTTGCCCGCGACGATCCGATCGAAAACCTCGCGCTCGCGCGAGGTGAGTGCAGCAAATCGCTCACGCAACTGCTCCGCTTCGCGCCGCGAGGCACGCTGCAGCGCATCGCGCGCGAGCGCGCGTCTCAGTGCACCCAGCAGCGTCTCCCAATCGACCGGCTTGGTCAGGAAGTCCGCCGCCCCTGCCTTCATGGCACGCACGCCTGTCGCGACGTCGCCATGTCCGGTCAGGTAGATCACCGGCAGCGCGACGCCCTGCCGTTGAAGCGACTCGTGCAGCGCCAGACCCGACGGTCCTGGCATCCGGATGTCGAGCAGGATGCAGCCGGGGCGATCCGGCGGCGGCTGCAGCAGGAACTCGCCGGCTGACGCGTAGCCGCGCGCCTCGAAGCCCGCCACATCAAGCAGGCGCAGCAGGGCCTCGCGCAGCGAATCATCGTCGTCGACGACGTGGATCAACGTCGTGGCACTCGTGGTCACGCCCCGCGCGCCGGAATCAGTCTCTGCTGGCACGGACTTCGGCTCGAGGAGGATTTTCGGGCTCATGGCTGCCCGGCCGACGGCTGTCGCGCGAAGTCCGTTGCGGGCAGTTGCATGCGGAATATCGCCCCCTCGCCCGGGGCGTTCTCGGCCCAGATGCGGCCACCGTGCGCCTCGACGATGGTGCGTGCAATCGACAATCCCAGCCCCATCCCTTCCCGCTTCGTGCTGAAGAACGATTCGAACACCCGTGGCAATCGGTCGGGCGCTATGCCGTGGCCATGATCACGCACCGCAATCTCGGCGCCACCCGTCACATTATCGACAGACACCACCACTTTGCGCCGTTCCTCCGCAACGTCGGCCATCGCGTCCATTGCGTTGACCACCAGATTGATCAGCACCTGCTCGATCTCAACCCGATCACCCATCATGGGGACGGGCGATCTGGCGGGGAGGACGTCGATGGTCACGCGCCGGCGCCGGGCTTCGGCGTCGAGGATCGCACGCACCTCGCGCACCGCTTCGTTCAGTTCGAATGGCCGTCGGTCGACCTCGTGCTTGCTGATCAAGGCTCGCAGCCGCCGGATCACTTCGCTGGCACGCCGGTCGTCACGCCGGATGTCGGCCAGGATGGCCCGCAACTCGTCGCGATGGTCTGCGCCGGAATCGAGGATCAGCTCAGCCGCGTCGGCGTTGTTCAGGATCGCGCCGAGCGGTTGGTTGATCTCGTGCGCGATCGAGCCGGTCAGCTCTGCAGCCATCGCCAGCCGCGATGCATGGGCCAGTTCGTGACGTTGCCTTTCGACCGCATGTTCCGCGCCGCGACGCCGCCGGCGTTCGACCAGCAGCCAGCCGATCAGTCCCGCCTGCAACAGGAACACGGCCATCGCGATCATGACCTCGGTCCGGTTGGCCTCGAGAAACGTGGGCTGCCTGAATCGGACGACGGCATCGTCCGGAATCGCACCGGCGTCGATGCCCCAGCGGCGCACCTGCCGCCAGTCGACGACCAGGCGCGCGGGCATGACCTCGGGCAACCGCAGCGACTCCGGCGACGCGCCGTCGATCAGCCGACGCACGCTCTGCCCAGCGCGCCGCCCGAAGTCCTCGAAGGTCGACACACGGCCGCCGACGACGCCCGTGCCGATGAAGGTCTCGAACGGTCCATAGACCGGCGCTGCCGACGCCGACGCGACGGCCTCGGCGGCGTCGCGCGGCGTGATGTCCCGGCCGTCCCCGTCGCGAAAGAATCCGGCCAGGAACACCACCGCGTTGTCGTCCAGTTCGCCGAGCCGTTTCCGCAAGCCGGCGGCTGGCAAGCCGGCAAGGAACTCGGCCGTCACCTGGCCGTTGAACCGCGGGACGACCTCGCTGCGCAACTCCGCTTCCCATTGGCGATCGCGTGCCGAAGCACCGGTGACGACCACGAGGCGGCGCGCGGTCGAGTGCAATCGCAACGCCTCCTCGATCGTGCCGGCGAAGTCGAGGTCCCACGGGATGCCGACAATCTGCGCCGGCAACGGCGGCAGAGTCGACAACCACTGTTTGGTGACGCCCATGTGAACGACCGGCACCCGGCTATAGAGGCCCGCCCGATGGGCGATGACGAACTGCAGCGCTTCATTGCCCGCAGCGACAATCACGTCGGGGGAATCGTCGCCGAACTTTCCCCGCAGGTAGTTCGCGAATTCCCGCTCGTAGGCCTCGCCACCGAAGCGGGGGTAGTCGAGGAACTCGTCAAAGATGGCGAGTTGGCGACCCGGCGAGCCCTCGAGCACCGCGCGCAGGCCACGATCGGCTTCCACATTGGCTGGGAGCAGCCGGCCATTGGAATAGATCACGAGAACCTTGGCGGTTTCGTCTGCGGCAAACGCGGGCAGGCTGAGGATGGCGACAAGCGCTGCGATCAGCCAACGGCGGGCACGCAGCGTCTCCGCGCCTGCAGGCAGCCGGACAACCAGCTGGTCCAGCAGGTACGCCGGCATGGCGAAGACCGTTCGCGCCATGTCGGACGTCAGGCGCGGCTGCGACGCCATGCCGCGCGAAGATTCATGCCAGCTGCTAGCATCACTTTGCTACCGCTCGGCCGGCGCCCGCCGACCGGCTCGAGCCAACGCGCTGCAATCGCTCGCTGAGCGACAAGGAGTCTGTCCGTGACACTGAACTCGCATGGGGGCAAGGTGTTGTTGCTTTCGGTACTTGTCGCCGCCGTGCCGGCGTCGGCACAGAACGTCCTGTTCATGAAGGATGCGCCGTACGCGCATTTCACCGCAGAGGATCATGCGATTTTCAACGAGACCCTGAACGACACGCTAGGCCATGGTGCCGAAGGGGAAACCCGGAAGTGGTCGAACCCAAAGACGCGGGCCAGCGGCGAGATGACGCCGCTCAAATCGTTCGAGCGCGACGGGCGCTCATGCCGCACGCTGTCGATCAGGAACAAGGCCAAGGGCCTCACCGGGTCCGCGAAGTACAACTTCTGCAAGCAGGACTCCGGCAAGTGGGCGCTGGCCAATTGACCTGCCACTGACGCCCCGCTTGCGCGCCCGCTCGAACGGAACTTGCAGAAGCAAGCCGCGTCGTTTGTCGCGTGGGCACATCCGCCTCTGCAGCGTACAGACTGCTTTGAGCTGTGCCTTGGCCCTGGCTCACAATCGCGCCCGGCCGCGTACGCGCGGACAGAGCAGGCAATCTGGCAGTACCACTCTCGATGAGCGGTCAACACGATGGCTCCGCATTCTTCAACCAACCCAAGGTCAGGAACATGAAGCAGTCTTTTAAATTCACCGTCGCAACCTTATTCGCCGTTCTGTGCGGCATCGCCGGCGCGCAAACCGCTGCTGGCGGGACGGCACCCACCAAGGCCCAGGCCGCCGCCACGGACCCGATCGTCAAGGCACGCGCCGATCAGCGCAGCGCGCGGAAGGTCTACAACGACAAGGTCGCCGCCGCAAAGAAGGCGCGTGATGCCAAGGTGAAGGCTGCGGTCGATCAGGCGGAGGCGGACGCGAAGGCGCAGGGCAAAGATCCGCTGGTGGCCAAGCGCGACGCGAAGAAGAAGGCGACCGAGGCGGCCAAGCCTGAGTACGATGCCGTCGTGAAGGTTGCCAGGCAGGAACGCGACGCTGCCGTTGCTGCGGCCAAGAAGCAAGCGGGCGAAGCCGCCCCCAAGCGGTAAGTGCGCATCGACGCGCCTTGGGCGCGTGAAGCCGCGGCACTCGACGTCGCCCGAAGCCCGACGGGCAACGGCGCGCTCGTCACTCGCCCTGGCGATGTGCCGCGGGTTCGAACCATCGGGCCTTCGGCACGATCACCGCATCGCGAATCGAGGGATTGCCAGCGAATGTTTGCGATGCGGTGTCAGGCCGCTGCGGCTGCGGCCATCGCTGCGCCATACGACGCGGGCACGATCGACGGCCGCGCGGCGCGGCGCGGCTCGACGAGAGGCCTGCCGCGTCTGAAGATGTGAATGCGCTGCGGTGCCAATGACTGCCAGGGTTCGGCCGTCAACGGCGCGGTTGCGAGCAGGACCATCTCGTTGCTGCCGTCCGCGGCATCGCCGGCGCGCTGCAGCCGATGCAGATTCGTATGCGCGTGCACGTACAGGCATTCGCCGTCGCTGAGGATGAAGTTGAATTCGCCGAGCGCGGCCAGTTCCTTGACGACCGGCGTGATCGTGTGCGCCAGCATCGCCGGTGAGAAATCGCGCTGGCGGCCGATCCCGCGGGCAATCGCATCGAGGATGTGGCAGAACGCGAGCTCGGAGTCGGTATCACCGAGCGGCTCGAAACGACAGTCCTCGGGAAGCTCTCTTTCGTGGATCCCGGGCAGCTTGCCGTTGTGCGCGAACACCCATGAGCGGCCGTTCCATTCGCGCTCGAACGGATGGGTGTTCGCGGTGGCACGCCCGAAGATCGCGGGGTTGGCGAGCCGGATATGCGCGATCACGGCGGTGCTTCGCAACGGATGCTGCGCCAGCATCGCGAGGAAGCGGCTTTCGGCCGCCGGCGCCGGATCCTTGAAGACGCGCGCGGCGCGGCCTTCGTAGTACGCGACGCCCCAGCCATCGGCGTGTGGGCCCGTTCTTCCGCCGCGGGGAATGAGTCGGGACAAATACCCTCCCACCTCGGCCGGTCGGTTGGCGCTCATCGCAAGCAGCTCGCACATGGTTCCCTCCAGCTGGTTCCGCCGTCGGGCTCGGTCGTCCCGACTCGCGGATGCGTTGCTGCTGGGGTAGACGCAATTTCGGCGCTGCTGGGTCCCGGAGCCGGATCGCCCTCTCCGTCGCTTCAACTCATGGCCGGCGATCCGGCGAACGCCCGCACCATTGCGGCCACGTGCCGGTCATCGGTGCCGCAGCAGCCGCCGATCACGCGCAGCGCCGGCAACGCGCCGCGCAGCCCCAGGTAGCGATCGGCCAGGTCGTCCGGGTCACCGGCGTCCAGTTCGGTGGATGCCTCGAGCTCGGCGTGGCTCTTGCACGATGCGTTGGCGCGCAGGCCGGCAATCCGGCTACGCCAGCCGCCGCCATGCCGCAACACGGTGTCGAAGTGCGTCGGGTGCGCGCAATTGATCATGTAGTGCAGCGGGTAGCCACGCGTGGCGTCGTCGGTGCGCTCGATCGCCTGTTGCAGCGTTTCGCCCGACGGCAGCGCACCGTCGGTTTCGAGCGTGAACGACAGCGCCACCGGCATGCCCTCGGCGCGCGCGGCTCGCGCGATGCCGATGCCCTCGTCGACGTAGTTGATCGTGAAAGCGGAAGCCAGGTCCGCGTCGGTCGCCGCGAAGGTGGCGATCTGCTCGCGGTGGTAGGCCTCGGCTTCGGCGGCGCTCATGCGCTCGCCGGCGACGTAGCCGTCACCGCGCGGCCCGATATTTCCGCAAACGATCACCGGCAGTCCCGGTCGCTCGACCTCGCTGCGGATCTCGAGCAGCAGCCCGATCGCCGTGCGATTGGCATCGGCGAGCGCATCGCGGTCATAGCCCAGCCGCCGTCCCCAGTCGGCGTTGGCGCGCCAGGTGGGGCTCTCGAGCAGCAGCGCATGCCCGCCTTGCGCGGCGATGGCCGCAAAGCGCAGATACCAGCGCTTGAGCACGGCCATGCCCGCTTCGTCCTTCAGCAGGTCGAACGCGGCGAAGTGGGGCAGGTCGATGCCCTGCTGGAAGATCAACCACGTCTCGAGGCCGGCGTCGGTGACGATCGTGCGGCCGCTCAGGGTCTTCAGGCGATTGCGGTACTTGCTCATCAATGTGGCTCCTGCATGGGGTTGTCGGTGGCAAGATGGTCGGCGTTCTGGCCCGCAAGGACTGCAGCCGAAACCGACGCCGATCGGACAAATCCGCCATGGCGACCAACGCCCGCGCTGACTCCACGGTACCGATCGCGATCCTCGCGTTGCCCGAGGTCACCGCGTCGGTGCTGTTCGGCCTGTACGACCTGTTCCAGTCGGCGGTGCGCGATTGGTCGGCGATCGTCGACGGTCGGGTCGCAGCGTCGCCGCTGCAGCCCGCAATCGTCTCCGCGGACGGAAGGCCGCTCAGCATCGCGAACGGGGTGCGCATCGTTCCCGACGCGTCGTTCGCCGGCGGCGCAGAGCCTGCCGTGCTGTGCATCCCCGAGGTCTTCGTTGCGCCCACCGCGGCACTCGAAGGCCGCTTCACCGAAGAGATCGCCTTCATCGGCCGCTGCCATGCCGCGGGAGCCATCGTCGCGACGGCATGCTCCGGTGCGCTGTTGCTCGCCGAAGCGGGCCTGCTCGACGGCGAGCACGCCACCACGCATTGGGCCTACTGCGACGCGCTGGCGGCACGGCACCCGAGCGTCCAGGTCCACCCGCAGCGATCGCTGGTGACCGCCGGCGAAGGCCATCGGCTCGTGATGGCCGGCGGCGGCACGTCGTGGCAGGACCTGGGCCTGTACCTGGTCGCGCGGCTGGTCGGACTGGACGCGGCGATGAAGCTCGCGCGCATCTACCTGATCGATTGGCATCAATCCGGGCAGCAGCCGTTCGCGCGGCTCAGCGCGAGCCGGCAGTCCGAAGATGCCGTGGTCACGCGGTGCCAGATCTGGGTCGCAAAGAATTACCGGCAACCGGCGCCGGTGGCGGCCATGACCCGGCTTTCGGGCTTGTCCGAGCGCTCGTTCGTGCGGCGCTTCCAGCAGGCCACCGGCCTGTCGCCGCTGCAGTACGTGCACAGCGTGCGGCTCGAGGAGGCCAAGCAGATGCTCGAAGCCTCGGACCTGCCGGTCGAAGCCATCGCCGAAGAAGTCGGCTATGAGGATGCAGGCTTCTTCGCGCGCCTGTTCAAGCGCAGCGTCAGCCTGACGCCGGCCGCGTACCGCAAACGCTTCGGCGCGCTGCGTGCCGCGCTGCGCGAAGCCCACCGCGCCGATTGAGCGAGGGGCCGCGGGATACAGCCCGCGAGTCGCGATCCGCCCTCGATTCGCGGCCGGCTGCGGGATCGGCATACAGCTCGACGCATAGTTCGTTGTTGCGGCGACGACCCTCGTCGTCACGGCCCGTCGCTCGCGCACCGTCTTGGCACGTACGCCCGC
>CP070653.1:173688-176789 GCA_020354665.1 Burkholderiales bacterium | reverse complement strand
TGCAGGAACAGCAGCGGAACGTCTTGCGCCGCGCCGCGGCGGGCATAGCGCACCGTGATGCCGTCGATATCTGCCGTGGCGTATGCGCTCTCGGCATCCTCCTCGCCTTCGGCGGTAGCCGGAACCACGTAGTTGGCGATGTAGTCGTCGATCTCGGCGTCGCCGACCGACCGGTCGGCGAGCACGCCGAGCAGTGCCTTGACCGGCAGCGTCTCGCCCTCTTGGGCCACCTTGCGGCGAAGCAGCCCGGGGTCGGGCGCCTCCACCGCGTTGGAGATCTTGTCGGTCTCGACCTCGAGCAACGGCGTGCCCACCGCGATCTGGTCGCCCTCCTGCACGAGCCAGGCGGTCACGGTGCCCTCGCGCATCTCGAGGCCCCACTTGGGCATCACGAGCGGCGTGATCGCGGCTTCGCTCATTGACGCTTGCCCCCGGCCATCGTGCGCTTGACCGCAGCGGCGATCTGTGCGGCCGACGGGATGTAGAGGTCCTCGAGCACCGGCGAGAACGGCACCGGCGTGTGCGGCGCGGTCACCATCTCGATCGGGCCCTTCAGCGCGCCGAAGGCCCGCTGTGCCACCTGTGCCGAAACATCGGTAGCGATGCTGCAGCGCGGGTTGGCCTCGTCGACGCAGACCAGACGCCCGGTCTTCTCGACGCTCTCGAGCACCGTGTCGATGTCCAGCGGCGAGAGCGTGCGCAGGTCGATCACCTCGCAGTCGACACCCTCCTTGGCCAGCGACTCGGCTGCATCGAGCGACCGGTGCACCATCATCCCGTAGCTGACGATCGACGCCTGCTTGCCCTCGCGAACGACGTTGGCCTCGCCGAACGGGACGACGTAGCTCGCCTCGGGAACCTCGCCTTCGAATCCGTAGAGGTTCTTGTGCTCGCAGAAGATCACCGGGTCGTTGTCGCGAATGCTCTGGATCAGCAGCCCCTTGGTGTCGTAGGGCGTGCTCGGGCACACCACCTTCAGCCCCGGGATGTGCGTGAACAGCGGGGTGAGCATCTGGCTGTGCTGCGCCGCGGCGCGGAACCCGCCGCCGACCATCGCGCGAATCACGACTGGGGTCTGCGCCTTGCCGCCGAACATGTACTTGAACTTCGCCGCCTGGTTGAAGATCTGGTCGAAGCAAACACCCATGAAGTCGATGAACATCAGTTCGGCGACCGGGCGCATGCCACAGGCCGCGGCGCCGATCGCGGCACCGATGTAGGCCGATTCGGACAGCGGCGTGTCCATCAGTCGGTCACCGTGCTTCGCGTACAGCCCCTTGGTGACGCCGAGCACCCCACCCCACGCGTCGCGCTCGCCGTCGCCGCCGGCACCGCCGACGATGTCCTCGCCCATCACGATCACTGACGGGTCGCGCGCCATCTCCTGGTCGAGCGCCTCGTTGATCGCCTGTTTCATGCTGATCTTGCGTGCCATGATTTTCGTCTACTTCGGTGTTCAGTAACGCACGTAGACGTCGGTGAGCAGGTCGCTGGCGCTCGGCAGTGGCGCCGCCTTCGCCTCGCTGACCGCCCGCTCGATGAGCGCGAGCACCTCGCCGTCGATCGCCTTGAGCTCGTTGGCCGAGATCACACCGGCACTGGTGACCGCCGAGGCAAATTTCTTGATGCAGTCCTGGTTCGAGCGGATGTGGTCGATCTCGCCGGGGCCGCGGTAGGTCTGCGCGTCCCCCTCGAAGTGGCCGTAGAAGCGAACCATCTTGCATTCCAGCAGCGCCGGCCCGCTGCCCTTGCGTGCGCGGCCGATGATCTCGCCGGCGGCCTCGTGCACCGCGAAGAAGTCGGTGCCGTCGACGGTGACGCCCGGCAGTCCGAAGCCCGCCGCGCGGTCGACGTAGGAATCGACCGCCACGCCGTAGTCGCGTGACGTGCTTTCGGCGTAGCCGTTGTTTTCGACGACGAAGATTGCCGGCAGGTTCCACACCGCGGCCAGGTTCAGGCTTTCGAGGAACGTGCCCTGGTTGCTTGCGCCGTCGCCGACGAAGCTGATCGCGACCTCGCCCTTGCCGCGGAACTTTGCGGCCAGCGCCGCGCCGCACACGAGCGGAGCCCCGGCACCGAGGATGCCGTTGGCTCCCATCATGCCCTTGTCGAGGTCGGCGATGTGCATCGAGCCGCCCTTGCCTTCGCAGGCGCCGCCCTTCTTGCCGTAGATCTCCTTCATCATCGAGACGACGTCGACACCTTTGGCGATGCAGTGGCCGTGGCCGCGGTGCGTGCTGGCGATGCGGTCGCCGTCGCCCAGGTGCATCATGATCCCGGTGCCCGCGGCCTCCTCGCCGGCGTACAGGTGGACGAAGCCGGGGATGTCGCCGCGGCCGAAGTCGATGTGCAGCCGCTCCTCGAATTCGCGGATCGTGCGCATCGTGCGGTAAGCCTGGAGTAGCTGCTCTTTCGATTGTGGGAACGGGTTGCCTGCCATGGCGTGTCTCCTTCGTCAGCGGGGGTGGACAACGGGCGTGGACCGCAGCAGCCCGTCGCGGGCCGCGACGGCCATGCAGCGGGTGACGTCCACGGTGAAGAAAGCGTTCTCGCGCAGCACCATCTGCACGCGCTGGCCGTGCTCGAACGCGAGCTCGCGCTCGCCGTCCAGCGCGACCGTACCGGCTTCGAGCGTCACGTCGACCGGCTCGTCGGCGACCAGCCGTTGCCAACTCGCGATCGGCACCGGCCGCACCATGCCCGGCGCGATCGGCGCGTGAAGGGATAGCAGCGCGTGGCGGTCATCGTGCGCCATCTGCACCGCCAGCCCCCCGCCGTCGCGTCGACCCACGGGCTGCAACAGGCCGCCAATCGCCGACAGTCCGATCGACTGCGGGTCCGCGAACGCGAGGTAGGCGCTGTAGAGCGATTCGGGTTTCCACAGCGCCCGCGCGCCGACGCTGCGGTCGTGCGTGACGACGGCGTCGACGATCGCAATGTCGCGCTGCACGCGGCCATGGCGGCCGGTCGCGATCCGCACCTCGACGAGCTTGTTCGGCGCGAGCGCCTCGGCGGCGGTGATGCGACCCGTGGCATACAGGCCGACAGCCAGCCCGGTGATCGTCGGTTCGCGCATCTCGGGAAACGCGTTGTTGGTTCCG
>CP070653.1:168156-173588 GCA_020354665.1 Burkholderiales bacterium | reverse complement strand
GACCAGCACCACCGGGAAGTCGTGTCGTAGCGCGGCAAGGTCGCGATAAGGGGCCAGCACCGCGGACCGCAGATCGAGGCCGTCGATCGAATTCAGCCAGCCATTGCCCGCGGTCTGGTCGAGCTTGCCGGTGAGGTGGAAGTAACGCTGATCCAGGAATCGTTCCCGGGGGCGGGCGGACATGTCCATTGCGGGTTCTCGTTTTCGGGGACGGGGGCGCGCCGGGTCAAGCGGCGCGCAGCGCGTCGTCCTCCTCGGGCCATACCGTGTACTTGTCGAACTCGCGGTTCAGTCCGACGCGGATCGCCTCGGGCGAACGCATGCCCCCGGCGTGGCGCAGATCCTCGTAGCAGGGCATGTCGGGGTTGCGATAGAGGATGCCCACCGGAATCGGCTCGTGCTGCGACGCGATCTCGCGCGCCCGGTCGATGTCCAGCGGATCGTGCACGCGCTGGTTGCGGTACGTGCTCGACACGCTCGGGGTCAGCTGCAGGCCGCCGTTGGGGTGTGTCAACAGCTGCGTACGCTGCGGGTCGTGCAGCCAGGGATCGAACGCCTTGGGCATGAACTCGGGGCAGCGTTGCAGGATGCGTATGAACGAGAAGCCGCGATGCTTGAACGCGGCATGCACGATGTCGTACAGCACCTCGGGCACCCAGTCGACGCACTGCGCAACGAACGACGCGCCCTGCACGCCGAGCGTAACGGTCAGCGGGTTCATCGCCTCGAGCGTCGCGCCGTACGGCGTGGTATTGGTCTTGAGGTTGCGCGGGGAGGTCGGAGAGGCCTGCTTCTTGGTCAGGCCGTAGACCTGGTTGTCGTGCAGCACGACAGTGATGTTCATGTTGTAGCGGATCGCGTGGATCCAGTGTCCCGCGCCGATGCTGCAGCAGTCGCCGTCGCCCGTGCTGACGAACACGTGCAGGTCGGGCCGTGCCATCTTGACGCCCTCGGCGACCGGGAACGCGCGACCGTGGATGCCGTGGAAGCCGTACGTCTTCATGTAGTGAGGCAGCCGGCTCGAGCAGCCGATGCCCGAGACGAACACGGTGTTCTCCGGCGCCAGATCCTCCTCGCTGCACAGGCGCTGCATCGCCGTGAGGATCGCGTTGTCGCCGCAGCCGCTGCACCAACGTGGCACGCCGCCCTGGTAATCCTCGAGCGCGTGGTGCTCCTCGTGGAGCTTGATCACGCATTGGCTGAGGGAACGTCTCATGATGCAAGACCCTTTCGTTGCAGCGCTTCGCGCACGACCCGGACCACGGCGCCCGGCTTGATCGGCTGGCCGCGCGCCTCGCTCCAGCAGTCGATGTCGACGAGGAAACGCGAGCGCAGCATCATCGCCAGCGGCGAATAGCGGCGGTTGTCGTCGTCGATCAGTTCGTCGTCGGGGCGGTCCGACCAGGTGCCCTCGATCGTCATCACGTGCGTGAAGCGCTTGAGAATCTCGCGGATGCCCGAGGGCATCGGCTGGATGAAGCGCAGGTGCAGCGACGACACCTTGTGCCCCTGCGCACGCAGCCTCGTCACCGCCTCCTCGATCACGCCCATCGTGCTGCCCCAGCCGACGAGCAGCATGTCGCCTTCCTCGCCGCCGAACACCGGCGGCGTCTTCAACGTCTTCTGCAGGGCGGCGAGCTTCAGGCTGCGCATGCGCAGGCCTTCCTCGTTGGTCGACGGGTCGTAGGCGACCCGGCTCGAGCTGTCGTGCGCCAGGCCGGTCAGCGTGTGCATGCCGCCCGGCTGGCCGGGCTGGAAGCGCCGCGACAGGCCGGTAACCGGATCCCAGTCGTAGGGCTTGCCGCCGGGCGGCACCGGTGTCTGGTCGACCGGCGGAGCCAGCCAGTCGTCGCTGAAAACCGGGCGCGGGAACGGCTGCTGCGCGGTCGCCAGGCTCGCATCGGACAGCACGACGACGACCATGCCGAAGGTCTCGGCGATCTTGCGCGCCGTGATCATCGAGTAGAAGCAGTCCTCGATGCTGCACGGTGCGATCACCACCTTGGGCGCATCGCCGTGGCTGCCGAACACGGCCGCGTACAGGTCGCCCTGCTCGACCTTGGTCGGCTGACCGGTGCTCGGGCCGCCGCGCTGCACGTTGACCACGACCAGCGGGATCTCGGCCATCACCGCCAGCCCGATCGCCTCCTGCTTGAGCGAGTAGCCCGGGCCCGACGTGATCGTCACCGCGCATTTGCCGGCGTACGACGCGCCGACAGCGAATGCGCACGCGGCAATTTCGTCCTCGGCCTGGTGCACCAGCCCGCCAACCTTCTCGAAGCACTCGCTGAGGTAATGCGACGCCGAGGTGGCCGGCGTGATCGGGTACATCGCGCAGATGTCCATGCCCGCAGCGATGATGCCCAGCGCGATCGCGGTATTGCCGTTGACGACGATCTGTGCTTCCTTCGAGCGCGTGGCCGGGATGCTGTACTTCAGCGGCAGGTTTTCTTCGCCCCAGGCCGCGCCGGCGTCGAACAGCGCGATGTTGCTGCGGATCACCGCCTCGTCCTTCTTGCCGAAGATGCGCGCGATCTGCTCGTGCCCGAGCCTGGCGTCGAGCCCGTACATGTTGCACAGGATGCCGAGCACGAACATGTTCTTGCCCCGGCGCGGATCCCTGACCAGCTCCTTGCAGCGCGCCTCGAGCGGGATCTCGTGGACCTTGAAGCCGTCCTTGCGCAGCGCGACGACGGCCTTGATGTACGAGGCGGCGACGGTCGGGTCACGATGGTCGCGCCACATGCTCTCGAGCAGGATCGTCGCGCCGGGCTTGAGCTCGCCGGCCTGCACGCGCCCGAGCAGCACCTGTTCGTTGAAGGCGACCGCGAGGTCGGTCTGGTCGCCGCCGTTGGTCACGCGCTGCGAGCCGATGCGGATGCGGATGCCGCTCGCGCCGGCCACGCTGCGCGCCGGCGGCTGGATCTCCGCCGGGATGATCTCGGTGGTCCAGATGCCGTTGCCCATGCGCGCGGCAATCGCGGCCAGTGATTGGCCGCAGCGCTGCGCACCCTCGCCCGAGTCGCTGATCACCTCGACGATGTGTTCATCGAGCACCGCGACGGCGCGCGTGCTGCGCGCCGCCGGCGCCGGTCGAAGGACAGTGGTGTCACTCATGTCGTGTCTCTAGAGATCCTGTTCACACTACGCAGGCCCTACGGCAGGCGCAGGCGGGCAAAGCCGTGTTCGCGGCGATCGATGCCGAACAACCGGCCCGCCGCATCGGCCGCTTCGGTGTCATAGACGGTGTCGGTATCGCGCAAGCCGAGGTAGGCCTTCATCGAGCGCGCCGCGCGACGGCCGGCGCCCATCGCCTCGATCACGGTCGCCGCGCCGGTGACGATGTCGCCGCCGGCATACACGCCTGGAATCGAGGTGGCCAGGCTTTCGTCGGCGGCGATGTAGCCGCGTTTGTTGAGCGCGAGTGCCGACGTCTGGCCGAGAATCGGGTTGGCGTTGGTGCCGATCGCGAACACCACCATGTCGGCTTCGATGTCGAACGCGCTGCCCGGCACCGGCACGGGGCGACGTCGGCCCGAGGCATCGGGCTCGCCGAGCTCCATGCGCTCGCATCGCATCGCGCGCACGCGGTTCTCGCCGTCGCCGAGCAGCTCGGTCGGGCTCGTCAGCCAGTGGAACTCGACGCCCTCCTCCTGCGCGTGGTGCAGTTCCTCGGCGCGCGCCGGCGCCTCGGCCACGGTGCGCCGGTAGACGCAGTACACCTTCTCGGCGCCCAGCCGCAGCGAGACACGCAGCGCGTCCATCGCGGTGTTGCCCGCCCCGATCACGGCGACGCCCTTGCCTGGCTGCAGCGGCGTGTCGTACTTCGGGAACTCGCGCGCGTGCATCAGGTTGCATCGCGTCAGCAGCTCGTTGGCCGACAGCACGCCGCCGAGCGACTCGCCCGGAATGCCCATGAAGCTCGGATAGCCCGCGCCGGTACCGATGAAGACAGCGTCGAAGCCGAGCTCGAGCAGCATCTGTTCGATCGTGAACAGCCGCCCCACCAGCGTGTTGCACTCGAACCGGATGCCGAGCTGCCTGAGCTTGTCGATCTCGACGTCGACGACGCTGTTGGGCAGCCGGAAGTCGGGGATCCCGTACTTGAGCACGCCACCGGGCTCGTGGAACGCTTCGTAGACGACGACCTCGCAGCCGGCCTTGGCCATGTCGGCCGCGCACGCCATTCCCGCCGGACCCGAGCCGACGATGCCGACCCGAAACCGGTTGCGCTCGATGTACGGCACGTTCGACCAGTCCTCGGCGATCGCCATGTCGCCGACGAAGCGCTCGAGCCGCCCGATCGCCACCGGCTCGAGCGTATCGCCGACCGTGCAGACGCCCTCGCACTGGGTCTCCTGCGGACACACGCGGCCGCACACCGACGGCAGCAGATTGGTGTCGGTAATGACGTCGTAGGCGCCGTGGAAGTTCTTGGACTCGATCTTCTTGATGAAACC
This sequence comes from Burkholderiales bacterium, assembly GCA_020354665.1. GTDB lineage: Bacteria > Pseudomonadota > Gammaproteobacteria > Burkholderiales > Burkholderiaceae_C. Next base: position 169,128 of record CP070653.1, on the reverse strand, counting down.
GGGAATGTCGATGCCCACCGGGCAGCCGCGCACACAGGGCTCGTCGGCGCAGTCCAGGCAGCGCGAAGCCTCGACCAGCGCGTCCTCGACACGGTAGCCGCAGGCCACCTCGTTGAAATTCTTGACCCGCACCTCCGGCGTCAGCTCGGGCATCGCCGTGCGCTGCTGCGGGATCGTGCGGATGGTCTTCTTCTTCGTGGCCATCGTTGGGCCTCTCTTTGTTCGGGTCAGGCGTCGGTGGACGGCCGGTCGACCAGCGGTTCCGGTTCGGGCTCCGGCTCGGCCGCCGCCGACTCCGGCTCCTGCTCGAGCGCCAGACGCTCGGCGGCCGCGCGCATGCGGCAACTTTCGTCGAAACGCTGCATCGCCTCAGTCTCGGCGGGACGGTAGCGCCCGAGCCGCGCCATCAGGTCGTTGAAGTCGACGAGGTGGCCGTCGAAGTCGGGCCCGTCGACGCACGCGAATTTGACCTGTTCGCCAATCTTGACGCGGCAGCCGCCGCACATCCCGGTGCCGTCGACCATCACCGGGTTCAGGCTGACCATCGTCTTGATGCCGTGCGGCCGCGTCACCTCGGCGCAGCCCTTCATCATGATCGGCGGCCCGATCGCCACCACCTCGTCGATATCGCTGTGTTTCGCGATCGCGCGCTTGATGCCCTCGGTGACCAGGCCCTTGATGCCGGCTGACCCGTCGTCGGTGCAGACGATCAGCTCGTCGCAGCAGGCGCGGAATTTGTCCTCCCAGAAGATGAGCGAACGATTGCGGAAACCGATGATGCCGATGGTATGCGTGCCGCTCTCCTTGAAGGCGCGTAGCTGGGGGAAGACCGGGGCCACACCGAGACCGCCTCCCACGCATACGACCTTCTTGCAGTCTCCGATGTGACTCGGGATACCCATGGGCCCCACCATGGCGTGAAGATGCGTTCCCACCTGGCAGAGCTCCTGCATCTCGAAGGTCGACTTGCCG
>CP070653.1:155009-168056 GCA_020354665.1 Burkholderiales bacterium | reverse complement strand
GGCGACGGCAGCTACCGCATTGACGCCGGCCAGCGCAGCCGCACTCGCCAACACGCCGATTGCGAGCGTGCGTAACCTGGCGTTCATGGCAACTTCCTCACGCCCCACTTGATCGGATCCCCGGGATAGCCCAAGGCCGTCCAGTCCAGTCGGCCCGGCTGGCCGGTGGCGGAATGGCAGGCTTCGCACTGCAGGGCCGCGTCGGCGCCCTGCACCATGTGCGTGCTGGCCCAGTACATGCGCGTTTCGGTGAAGCCGTATTGGCCGCTGTAGGCCAGGCCGGTGATCGGCACGGCCAGTTCGAAGGCCTGGTTCCAGTCGAAATTGGTCCAGTAGCCGTTCTTGCCCGAGGTCACCGGTTGCAGCAGGTAGCCGTTGACCTTGTCGAAAGGCTGCTTGGCCACGTGCACCTTGAACGGGAAGATCCGCGCCTTCGGATCCTTGATGTCACCGGCCGGCTTGTTGATGTAGGTCGCGCCGTCGCGGTTGATCGGATCGCCGAGCAGGTAGCGGTATTCGTTGTTGCCGTTGAACCAGCGGTAGGTCGGCGCGAAGTTCGACTCGTAGGTGAACTCGCCCTTGATCTTCAGATACGCGTAGTGATCTTCCTCGCGCCCCTTCTGCCCGGCCTGCGACCAGTCCCAGGTCACCTTGGTCGGCTCTTCGCGCGCGATCGCCGGAATGTGGCAGGTCTGGCACGCCACCGACTTCAGGTGCGTGCCGATGCGCTGATCCGCGTGGATCGTTGCCTTGTGGCACTGCTCGCACGACACCTGTTCGGCAGGATCGATCGTGTAGTTGTCGGCGAGCATGCGGCCGAGGATCTGGTGCTTGCGGGTGACGTGGCAGTCACTGCACTGCATGTTGTGCTTGCCGCCCATGTGCACGTCCAGCGCGCGGCCCGGGAAGTACAGGCTCTCGTCGAGATCGCCGTGCTTGACGCCATTGCCGCCACCGCCGTCGAAGTGGCACTTGCCGCAGTTCTCGCGGGTGGTCGCGCGCACGCTTCTCGCGGCTGCGAGCAGGTCGACCTTGTCTGACGGGTTGCCGAACAGGCCCTTGCCGTAGGTCGCGGGATCGGCGTGGCAGGCGAGGCAGTCGACGTTCTCGGGATTGACCTGCTGCGCCGCTTTGCCGGCTTCCCAGCCGTAGCCGGCATGGCAGCTCATGCACTTGTTTTCGTTGCCCTGCGCACCGATGCAGAAGTTGTTGATCTGGTTGATCTTGCCGATCGTGACGGTGCCTTCGCGCCACGGCACCTGGAACGCCTTGGACTCCCAGGTCCAGTGCGTCGTCTTCATCAGCTGCCCTGCGGCGTCCTTGTGGCACGCGAGGCAGGCGCGCGTGACGTCCGGCCCGGTCTTGAAATCGCCCTTGACGATGTCGCGATGGTCGACGTGCGTTCCCTTGACGGGAAGCTGCGCAGCCGCCTCGCGCGTCTGAATCTGCGTTGGCTTCGGCTGCAGGTAAAGGAAGGGAACCAGGATCAGGAGTCCGATTGCGAGCAGCCCGAAGATCCAGCGTGGAAATCGCTTCTTGCTCATTCGGATGCTCCCTACTGCTCTGTCTCGAACTTCCCGACGCGATGGATGAGGGGCACTGCGCGCACCTTCCGCCGTCGCTGCGGCGCGATCTTCAATGTGTGTGGAGTCGCGGCTCCGGGTGGCGCCAGATTCGCTGGCGAATCGAACTCCATATACCCATGGGCGTATAATGCTCCCAATAAATCAGTCGGGACTGATACAGATCAAGCAAAGCAACACGCTGCTCCTGCTTGTTGGCTGCGACCGACAGGCGTGATCGGTCGAGTTAGTCTTGGCAGATGAACGCGCGCCAGGCGAAGCGATCGCTTGCACGAGAGCCGGGCATCAGCCACTGCGGCGAGGTGCTGAGTTCGCGCATCGCGTGCCTTCGTTGTTTTGCGCTGGTCGTCGCGCTTGTTTGCTTGGCGTGGGTTGCACCCGTCGGCGCCGCCGGCATACCGCGTCACGAGCTCACCGTGGCGATCGATCCCGCCGCCCGCACGCTGCGCGTCGTCGACACGCTGCACGCTGAGCGCGACGGTGCGGTGGAGTTCCGCCTGAACGCGAACTTGAAGATCGTGCGCGCCGAGCCCGCGGTGCGCGAGATCGCCTCGCCCAGCAGGCGTCCCGGGGGCGGCGGCGCTGCGCGCCCGGGCGAGACCCGGCGTTACATCGTTGAGCCCGCGCGCGGCGGTGTGATCGTCCTCGAGTACGAGGGTCGCATCGACGATGCGCTGTCGGCCGAGAGCGACGAATTCGCGAAGGGCTTTCGCAGCACCAGCGGAATCGTCTCACCCGAGGGCGTCTACCTTTCGGGCGCGACGGCATGGTACCCGGAGCTGTCGACCGATTTCGTGCGCTTCTCGCTCACGGCGCGCGCGCCCGAAGGCTGGCACCTCGTCAGCGAAGGCGAGGGCACGTCGCGCGACGATGCGGGCAACGCGCACTGGACGAGCGACGCGCCGCTCGAGGAGATCCACCTCGTCGGTGGGCCGTTGCAGCGCTACCGCGACGCGAGCGGACCCGTCGAAGCGCTCGTCTACCTGCGTGCGCCCGACGCGGCGCTCGCCGAGCGCTACCTGTCGGCGACGGCCCGCTACGTGAGCCTCTACGACGGCCTGATCGGCGCCTATCCGTACGCGAAGTTCGCGCTGGTCGAAAACTTCTGGGAGACCGGCGCGGGCATGCCGTCGTTCACGCTGCTCGGGTCGAAGGTGATCCGGCTGCCGTTCATCGTCGACACGTCGTATCCGCACGAGATCCTGCACAACTGGTGGGGCAACTCGGTGTTCGTCGACGAGCGCAGCGGCAACTGGAGCGAGGGGCTCACGGCGTACCTCGCCGATCACCTGATCGCGCAGCGGCGCGGCACCGGCGCGCAGTACCGGCTCGAGGCGCTGGAGAAATTCGACGCGTTCGTCGACGCCGAGCGCGACCTGCCGCTGTCGGCCTTCGGCTCGCGCCACAGTGGCGCGACGCAGGCGGTGGGCTATGGCAAGTCGGCGATGTTCTTCCACATGCTGCGCCGCCGACTCGGCGACGAACGATTCGAACGCACGCTCGAGCGCTTCTATCGCGAACAGCGCGGCCGCCGCGCGAGCTTCGATGACCTGCGCCGTGCCGCGCAAGCGCAATCGGATGCAGACCTGCGCCACTTCTTCGACGCGTGGACCCGACGCACCGGCGCACCGGCGCTGCGCGTGAGCGCGGGTGCACGGCCCGTGGCCGGTGGCTGGCGCGTCTCGGGTGAGCTCGCGCAGGTGCAGCGCGAGGCGCCGTTTCCGCTCCTCGTGCCGCTGGTGCTGCAGACCGCCGACGGCGAGGTGCGCAGGGACGTCGTGCTCAACGCGCGCACGGCGCGCTTTCAGTTCGACGTCGCGGCCGAGCCGCTCGCGCTGCGCTGCGATCCGTTCGCGGACGTGTTCAGGCATGTGGTGCGCGGCGAGAGCCCGCCGACGCTCGGGCGCGTATTCGGCGCGCCGCGCGCACTCGCGGTCGTTCCCGCACAGGACGATGACAATGCGCGCGCCGCCTACCGCAGCCTCGCGCAGGCGTGGTCGGGCGGCAATCAGCAGATCGACGTGGTGACCGATCGCGACATCGCGCGCCTGCCGAACGACCGCGCCGTCTGGCTGTTCGGGCGAGGCAATGCGTGGGCGCGCGAGGCGTTCCCCGCGGAAGTGGCCGCGGTGGCGAGCGACGCGCTCACGCTGGGTCGCAAACGCGTGCCGGTCGCCGATCACGCGATCGCGGTGGCGGGGCGCCTTCCCGGCGACGCGGGCGCACCGGCAGCGTGGATCGTCGTCGATCCACCGCAGGCCGCCGCCGCGCTTGCGCGCAAGCTGCCGCACTACGGCAGTCAGTCGTATGCAGCGTTCGCCGGTACCGAAGCGGTCAACGTGGCCGCCGGCCGTTGGCCGCGGCGCGCGTCGGCGCTCGACGTCGACTTGCGCGCGGCGTCAGCGCGCGCGGCGCCGCTGCCCGCGCTCGAGAACCTGGAGCGCCCGCTGCGATAGCGGGGTGGGGCAGGGCGGCGACGTTCGCCGCACGAGCCGGCCTGGCGGCTTCAGGCTTCGAGCGGGCGCAGGCGGGCGATCATGTCGTCCCATGCCGCGACCGCTTCGGCGATCGCAGCAGCTTCGTTCTTGCCCGCCAGCGGAATCGCCGGACCGAGCTGCCCGCAGACCGGGCAGACCACGCGCACGACGATCTCGTCGGTTCCCTCCGGCGTGCGGCGGGTGCCGCGCCGCGACGTTGCACCAAATCAACTGCGATCGGCGGCGTTTGGAGTAGCCTGAACCGACGCGCACGGATGTCGGAGGGCAGATATGGACTGGCTCATCTTCTCCGGTGTTCTTGACCTCTCGGGGTGGCAGGTCGCGGCGGTTGCACTGGGCTTGACGCACGTGACGATCGTTTCGGTCACGGTGTTCCTGCATCGCCACGAGGCGCACCATGCGCTGGACCTGCATCCGGCGGTCAGCCACTTCTTCCGCTTCTGGGTGTGGTTCACCACCGGAATGGTCACGCGCGAGTGGGCCGCGGTGCATCGCAAGCACCACGCCAAGTGCGATACGCCCGAAGATCCGCACAGCCCGCAGGTGCTCGGCATCAACCGGGTGCTGTGGGGCGGCGTCTTCCTCTACGTCAAGGAGGCGCTCAAGCCCGAGACCCTCGAGCGCTACGGCCACGGCACGCCCGACGATTGGCTCGAGCGCCATCTTTACTCGCGGCATCAGGTCCTCGGCTTGACGCTGATGGGGGTCATCGATGTCGTCCTGTTCGGCATCGTGCCCGGCGCGCTGGTGCTGGTGACGCAGATCGTGTGGATTCCGTTCTGGGCAGCCGGCGTGATCAACGGCATCGGCCATTACTGGGGCTATCGACACTGGGCCACCGCAGACGCGAGCCGCAACATCGTGCCGTGGGGCATCCTGATCGGCGGCGAGGAACTGCACAACAACCACCACGCCTATCCGACTTCGGCCAAGCTGTCGAACAAGTGGTACGAGTTCGATATCGGCTGGCTCTACATCCGCATCCTCGAAGTGCTGGGCCTCGCCAGGGTCAAGCACGTCGCGCCGGTGCCGAGCTTTGCCGAGCCCAAGGCGCTCATCGATCCGCAGACGCTGCAGGCGGTCATTGCCTGCCGCTACGACGTGCTGGCGCGATACGCCAAGTCGATCAAGCGCGCCTACGCGGTCGAGATCGACAAGCTGCGCGAGGTGGCGCCGGGCGATGCACGCGTGCTGCGCGGCCTCAAGCGCTGGCTCAACCAGGACGAGAAGATGATCCCCGAGTCCGAGCGGCGCAAGCTCGATGAAGTGCTGCCGAAGTCGCGCGTGCTGATGACGATGGTGGGCATGCGCCGGGACCTCGCCGCGGTCTGGGGACGCTCTACCGCCACGCGCGAGCAGCTCGTCAGGCAGTTGCAGGACTGGTGCCAGCGCGCGGATGCGAGCGGCATCGGGCCGCTGGCGGAGTTCTCGCAGCGCTTGCGTCGGTACGCGTGAACCGACGCAATTGCCCGGCGCGCGCTATCGGCATGACGCTGTTCGCGAGCTGCCCAGGCGAGGACCATGACAGCGGCGATGTGGTGGCTCTGGCCGGAAGGGGGTTGCTCCTGGCCAGAAGCCGGTGGAAGACCGTGTGACAAGCCACGCAAGTGGCGAGGAGAGGCTCATGCCATTCATGCTGAAGTTGCAGTGGGATATCAAGGCGGGACGCGAGGCCGATTTCCGAACCAATCAGGTCGCGCTGTGCAAGGTGATGCTCGAGCATCCTGGAGTCATCTGTTACCACGCCGACTATCCGTCGCAGCGTGTCAGCCAGTGGACCGAGATCTATGCGACCGACGAGTCGTTCGCGGCGCACCTGGCCAACGAAAAGGGCAAGGGCCCGCTGGCCACGCTGATCGGTGCGTGCGACAAGATCACGTGCCAATGCTGGGGCAACCCGAACGCCAAGTCCAAGGAGATCCTCGCCGGATTCGGGACGACGTATCACGAGACGGCGCCGGGCGCGTTCGTGCTGAATCCCGCTGCCGACAAGGATTCGCGGGTTTAGCGCGCAAGCCGCGACGCGTGCGCCGGGCCGGATCGCGCGTTGCGGCACCCGCGTAACCGGGCCTGAATCGAGACGGCGCACACTGAAGCCACGACACACGCACCGGTGGCAACAAGCCGCTGCGGTTTGACGCCAGGCAGGGCCGGGTCACCGAGAGCAAGCTGCGCCGCTTGGGCGAGATCTCCGACCTCAAGCCCGTCAAGGAGGGCACGCTCACGCTCGATCTCAAGGCCGGCGGCTACGTCTTGCGCTGCAACGAGCCGGCGCACGACAAGGACGGCATGTTCATCAAGCTGACGGTCGCGCCGTGATCCTCCGGCACGCTGCCACGCGTGCCGGTATGATGCCCAAGAACGATCGCCGCTCCTGCTGGATCTTGCAAAGCGAGTCGGTCGAGGGATCGTCATCGCCTGGCGGCCCGCGGCGGGCTGCGCGCGGTAGGTGCCGAACAGGCGGTCCCACCACGGCGGGTTGAAGCCGAAGTTGCTGTTGGTTTGCGCGGGGTCGATCAACCGTTGTTCGCGAGGGTCTGCTTCGAAGGGCCGGTGGATTTCGTTCAGTCACCGTGACCCCGCTCGCTGCGCCCGTCCGCCCTCGCCGACATGAGATAGCTCAACCCCTTCGGTCTGCCTGGGGTCATACTGATCCGTCGCATTCGAACTCCCGCCCGAAATGTCGCCGTTGACGCGGGGGGATAAGGGTGCGGCCTCGCATCGGAGGTGGTTCGAGCACAATCACGGGGGACTGTCGGGGCAGCCCGTCATTCGCCTCGAGCCATGCCCATCCCGACGACCCGGATCCGGATGGCCTCCAGGACACCGCGGCTGTCGTGCGAGGACGCATTGACCGCGGGAGTCCTGCCATGATCGAGCCGCTGCTGCTGACCACCACGCGGGTGCTGACCTTCGCTCAGCACGGTCCGCTCACCGCCGCCAGCGGCTTCTTCTTCGAGCGCGACGGACGGCTGTTCCTGGTCACGAGCCGGCATGTGCTGATCGACGCGCCGAGCGGTCACTTCCCGGATCGCATCGAGATTGAACTGCACGTCGACGCGCAGAACCTCACCCGCTCGACACGTCTGTCGCTGCTGCTCTACCGGGCCGGCAAGGCCGTTTGGCGTCAAGGCAGCGATGCGGGCGGTGAGATCGACATGGCGGTGATCGAACTCGATCGTTCAGTGATGCCCGACACGGTCGTGCTCGAGTGCTTCACGGCGGCCCACCTGCAAGGGCGGCTGGAAGAGATCGAAGTCGGCACTTCGGTGCTGATCGTGGGCTTCCCGCTCGGATTCCATGACACGCTTCACCACCTGCCGGTGGTTCGCCAGGCAATCATCGCCTCGTCGTTCGGACTGCGGTTCCAGGGCCATGGCTACTTCCTGACCGACGCGCGCACCCACCGGGGAACCAGCGGCGCGCCGGTCGTGACGCGCAGTTCCAACGGCGCCGGCCACCTGCCGTGGAAGCTGCTCGGCGTCCACTCGGCCGGCATGGACATGGGCGACCGCGATCTGCGACTCGATGAATCGCTGGGACTGAACTGCGCCTGGTATGCCGACATGCTGCTGACCCTGACCGGCGCGCCGCAAGACCTCCAGTAGGTGAAAAGCCGCAGTGCTGGCCAGGCATGTCGTAGATCGAACCGATGCCGCGGATGCCAAAGCGAATCGATCCACAAGGCGCGACACCAGGGTTTCACACAGCGGACCGTAGAGACACGTAGCCGACCCGACGCCGAGGCTCGCTGCGCGAGACAGCAGTCGTTCGCACTTCGATGACGGCAACACGAAGGGTGGTACACTGCAGCCTTGGCGAAAGCAGATTCGCAGTCTTGCGACAAGGCTGCTTCGCCGAGATCCCGAGTTGATCTCCCTCCTTCGCCAGACCTTCTGATCGCTGTCGCGGTCCCCTTGTTCTGGTTGCCCCTGGCGCACAGCGAGTGACCCTGCGAGCCAGCCGCCGGACAGAGTTCATCCGCCGCGAGCGCGCCTAGCGCGCCTTTCACAGTCAGACCGGCTGCCTCGCCATCGAGGACCGGTCAGCGAAGGACATCCAATTCATACCCCCCTACAGGTCGGGAAGTACCTCGTCTCTCCCCTGATCCGCCGCGTCAGCGGTAGGCATTACGAAGCGTCAGTCTCGATCCGCAGCGGTCGCGGAAGCATGACGCACGACCGCGTGATGCGTTTCGTGCCCGTGTTCGAGTCGCACGAAGAGGCGGCGCGCTTCGCTGTCGGGCAAGCGCTGGCCTGGCTCGGCACGCCTGCGCCTGCGGCGACTTCTTCACTGTGATCCTGGAGCAACCCGCATGGCCAAGGAAGAACTGATCGAGATGAACGGCCTCGTGAACGAGATCCTGCCGGACGCGCGCTACCGCGTGACGCTGGACAACGGGCACGAACTCATCGCCTATACCGGCGGCAAGATGCGCAAGCACCACATCCGGATTCTGGTTGGCGACAACGTCTCGTTGGAACTGTCGCCCTACGACCTCACGAAGGGCCGCATCACGTTCCGCCATCTCGAAGGGCGCGGTCCGGCGCCCGCCGCCCGAAAGTCGCGCTGATGATCACCCGCGACGCGAACGCAACTCAGGCACTTGGCCTTCACGCCAGGAGGCTGCTTATCTGCACCGGCGACAGCTGGGGCATCTCTTCAACTCATCAATCAAGGAATGACGATATGGATACCAAAACCGGCACCGTGAAGTGGTTTGACGAAGGCAAGGGCTTCGGCTTCATCGTCCCCGACAACGGCGGCAAGGACCTGTTTGCCCACTTCAAGGAAATCCAGGGCACGGGCTTCAAGGCCCTGACCGAGAACCAGCGCGTGGAGTTCGAGGTGACGCAGGGCCAGAAGGGCCCGCAGGCATCTCGCATCCGGCCGATTTGAGGGGACGCCTCGAACCCGGCCGCCCGCTAAACGCTCGGATCACGCACGGCGGGGCAAGAGCCCTGAGGCCGGACACGACGGCATATGGAACACACGCCGTGCGACGCAGAGGTACATCCATGACCGACGAGAAGGCGAAGGACCTGCGCGCCGAGCAGCCAGAGGTCGGATCGCCGATGCACAGCGCGAATGCCTCTGACGAGGCGCGTCGGACCGGCGTGCTGTCTCCTGCGGAACGCGGTGAGCTTCAGCGCCAAGGTGCCAAGGCAGCGGCGCGAGGCGAGTCCTCGGATGCAAATCCACTGCATGAGTCGCAAAACAAGCCGCCCGCGACGGGCGAGTCTGCCGAGCAGTGGTCGAAGCGGCGAGCAGCATGGCAACGAGGCCATGACGCCCAATCGGTCGAACCCGGGGCTGCACTGGACCGTGAGGGAAGCGCAGACGGGTCCGGCTGAACCCGACCGTCCTCGCCCGGCGGCTTAGGGCCTGGCCGCGGTCAGCGGCGCCCAGGCCCTGAGGCTCGGCAGTTACTGCTGCAGCCTTGCGGAGTCGAATGGCGATCGATGGCGCCATGCCCAGACGATCGCGCCCGCGAGGACGACGAAGAGGACGACGCGGGGCAGCAGGGTCTTCGCATTGATCACCTTGCGCCCGGCGGCCGGCGGCCCAGCGGATACGTCCCCGCTTCTGCGCGCAAAGGCTGGACCAACATGCGGTCGAGCCGAAGCTCGCGTGGCTCGCGAAACTGCTCGATGCCGATCGTCATCGCCTGGTGGCCCGCGGCGGGCTGTGCGCGGTAGGTGCCGAACAGGCGGTCCCACCACGGCAGGTTGAAGCCGAAGTTGCTGTTGGTTTCCGCGGGGTCGATCGAGTGGTGCACGCGGTGCATGTCGGGGGTGACGACGAACCACCGCAGCACGCGGTCGAGCGGCGCGGCGATGCGCACGTTGCCATGGTTGAACATCGACGTGCCGTTGAGAACGATCTCGAAGATCAGCACGCCCACCGCGCTCGCGCCGAGCGCCGCGATCGCGGCGAGCTTGATGCCCATCGAGAGCAGGATCTCGATCGGATGAAAGCGCGCGCCGGTGGTCACGTCGAACTCGAGATCGGCGTGATGCATGCGGTGCAGGCGCCAGAACAGGGGCACCGCGTGGAACATCACGTGCTGCAGGTAGATCGCCAGATCGAGGACCACGACCGACGCGACGATCACCGCCCAGCGCGGCAGCGCGACGTTGTTGAGCAGCCCCCAGCCGCGCGCCTCGCCGAACAGTGCCAGTCCGACCGCGCCGGCCGGCAGCAGCACGCGCAGCAACACCGTGTTGAGCACGACGATGCCCAGGTTCGCGGGCCAGCGCGTCCAGCGGCCGATCGCTTGCGGCCGCCGCGGCGCAGCGACTTCCCATAGCGCCATCAGCGCAAAGATGCCCAGGAAGAACCCGAGCCGGATTCCGGATGCGTGCTCGAGCAGTGCTTCGTTCATGGTGGCAGCGTCGCCGAAGCCCAACCCACGTGACGGCCCGACGCCCGGCGACCTACGGCCTGGCCGCGTAGGCCGCTTCGAACGCCGCGCTCAGCGGCTCGCTGACGGGCGGCAGGCGGTCGACCACGCGCTTGGCCCAGTCGAAGTAGTCGCGCTGGCGCTCCAATGGCCAGCCGCGCGGCGGCGACGCGGCGATGTCGCGCAGGTTGCAGATCTTGTCGGCCAGTTTCACCAGCGCCGCCTGCCGCGACGCGTGTGGCGCGTGCGTGACCTGCAGCTCCTTGCGCTGTTCCTTCGGCAGCGACTTGTCGTCGGTGACTTCGGCGACCACGTCGGCCACCTCCTTGCCGAAGCGGTCGAGCAGCTCGGCGTAGACGGTCTGCGTGTCTTCGATCGTGTCGTGCAGGATCGCTGCCTGCAGCACGACCACGTCATCGACGCCGCCGGTGGTGGCCAGCAGGTGCGCCAGCGTGATCGGGTGGTTGATGTAGGGCGAGGCTTCGGGATCTTTGCGCCGCTGGTCGCGGTGCTTGGCGGCGGCAAAGGCAATCGCTTCGAGGAGGTGTGCGGTCGGGCTGCTCATGGTCGGTGGCGCGGATTGACGTGATTGTCGCGCGCCCGCGGCGGCGACCGCCTGCGGCGTGCGAGCCGCCGACGCTCCGCGTTACGATGACCCCAATCTTCGAAACGCGTCATCGCAGAGGGTATCGGATGCGTGCGGCGATCATCGGTGGCGGGCCGGCCGGCCTGTTGCTCGGCCTGCTGCTCAAGCAGCGCCGGCCGCGCGACGATGTGCGCGTCATCGAGCAGAACGCCCGCGATGCGACGTTCGGCTTCGGCGTCGTGTTCTCGGCGGGTGCGCTGGACTTTCTGCGTGCCGGCGCGCCGCAGGTGTTCGCCGCGCTCGAGGCCGGCATGGAACGCTGGCCCGACCAGAAGATCGTGCATCGCGACGAGGCGATCGTCATCGACGGCAACGGCTTCTCGGCGGTCGGCCGCCTCGCGCTGCTGGGTGCGCTGCAGCGCATGTGCGAGGCCGCCGGCGTGGAGCTGGCGCACGAGCGCAGCGTGGCCTCGCTCGGCGAGATCAACGACTACGACCTCGTCGTCGGGGCCGATGGCGTCAATTCGATGGTGCGCCGGGCGCTGGCCGAGCGGCTACAGCCGCGCCTGCACCACCTGACGAACAAGTTCGCGTGGTACGGCACGTCGAAGGCGTTCGATTGCCTCACGCTCACGTTCCGCGAGAACGAGCACGGCCACTTCGTCGCGCACCACTACCGCTACGCGCCCGCCATGAGCACGTTCCTCGTCGAGTGCGACGCGGCCACCTGGCACCGCGCCGGCTTCGAGCGCATGAGCGACGACGAGAGCCGCGCCTACTGCGAGCATCTGTTCGCGCCCGACCTCGGCGGGCACGCGCTGGTTTCCAACCGCTCGCTGTGGCGCAACTTCCCGTTGCTGTGGACGCCGCAGTGGACACTGGACGGCCGCGTCGCGTTGATCGGCGACGCCGTGCGCACCGGCCACTTCTCGATCGGGTCGGGCACGCGTCTGGCGATGGAGGATGCGATTGCGCTGGCTGCCGCGCTCGCCGCGCACGACGGTGACGTCGCCGCGGGGCTGGCGGCCTTCGAGCAGGAGCGCCAACCGATCGCCGAGAAGATCGTGCGCGCCGCCAACGCCAGCAGCTACTGGTACGAGCGCCTGGCCGACAAGATGCAGCTCGCGCCGTGGCAGCTCGCCTACGACTACATGACGCGCAGCGGCCGCATGGGAGACGAGCGGTTGCGCGCAACGGCACCGCGCTTCATGGCGCGGGTGGACCGCGAGCGCGCCGCCGACGCGCGCGCGGCCCACCCCGAGCGCCAGCGTGACCCGTGCGGCGCGAACGTGCCCGCGGCGCGCGAGATCGGCTGGAGCGTGCCCGAGCACTACAACGCCTGCCGGTTGCTCTATGACAACCTCGACGCGGGCCGCGGCGGCAAGACGGCGGTGATCTGCGAAGAGCGTCGCGCGAGCTACGCCGAGCTCGCCGCGCTCGCCAACCGTGTGGGCAATGCGCTCGCCGCCGCCGGGCTGGCGCGCGGCAGCCGCGTGTTGCTGCTGATGCTCGATACGCCGGAATACGTGGCGGCGATCTTCGGCGCGCTGCGCGCGGGCTTCGTGCCGGTGCTCGTCAACACGCTGTCGCCTGCCGAGCTGGTGGCGTACTACCTCACCGACAGCGGCGCCGAGGCGGCGATCGTGCACGGTGCGCTCGCGCCGCTGCTCGCGCATCCCGACGTGCGCGCGAGCCGGCTGCGGCAGCTCGTGATCGTCGGCGAAGGGCGCGCACCGGCGCTCGATCTCGTGCAGGTGCTGCGCTGGGGCGACTGGCTTGCCGCCGCGTCGGCCGAGCTCGACGAAGCGGCGACACACCCCGACGAGATGGCGTTCTGGATGTACAGCTCGGGCAGCACCGGCCGGCCCAAGGGCGTGGTGCACCTGCATCACGATGCGCCGTACACGCAGGCGGCGTACGGCGAGCGCGTGCTCGGCATCCGCGAGAGCGACATCGTGTTCTCGCCGCCGAAGATCT
>CP070653.1:150189-154909 GCA_020354665.1 Burkholderiales bacterium | reverse complement strand
GTTACCCGCTACGCTGCCCTGTGCAGTCCGGACCTTCCTCCAGGGCCGCCTTTCAGCGCTCGCCCCAGCGACGGTCTGGCCCGCTTCACACCGCAATTATCCCGCTGGCCTGGTTTTCTCGCTGGGGACGAAACACGCCCGTATCGTCATAGAACGCCGGCGCTTCGTTGTCCGCCCACCAGCCCGGGATGCCGAGCACCGGCAGCGGCATCAGAGCTGCCTTCGAGAGGTCCATGGGGATGCGAGGGGGTGGGACCGCGACGGCATGGGCCGTGATCGCCTTGAAAGGCGAAACGAGCTTCTCGAGGATCGCATGGCCGACGAGCGTCACGCGCACCTGCGACACCCAGCGCCTGCGCTGATGCACGAACAGCTCGTGCCAGCGGCGCGCGCGCAGCAACTCCAGCAGATCGTCGGGCGCCTCAATGAGCGCACCGTTCTCGTCGAACAGCGTCAGCGCATCGCGCACTTCGCCGCGGCGCGCGCGATCGCCGCGCCGCTCGATCTCGCGTGCGTGCTTTTGGTTGATCTCACGCTTGAGCGCCGGGTGGTGCAGCCAGACGATGCCGCCAAAGAAGTCGTGCAGGTTGTCACGAGTGGGGACCTGCGCGAAGCGGTGCACGAACGACTCGTAGGCCACGCCGCACGGCAGTTCGCTTTGCGGCACGAAGCGCAGCGCGCCGGCATCGAGCCGAGTGCCGCCGCCGGCGTCGAGTGCCTCGTCGAGCGCCTGCGCCACGCTGGCGCCCTCCATGACCGACCCCGCCACGGCCTGCCCGCGTTCACGGTACGGCGCGAGCCACGGCCGCTGCCAGTCGATCGCGGCCAGCCGCGCCGCTGCGCTCATCCCTCGCGCGCTGCGCTCTTGGCCGCGCGCTTGTCGCGCACCGCGACCTGGCTGGTGCCCTCGTTGGCCATCTCGAAGAGCTGCGTCGCGGCGAGCAGCTTGGTCAGCGTCGCGTAGCCGTAGTTGCGCGGGTCGAACGACGCCTGGTTGGCGATCTGCTGGCCGACCGCACCGACGCGCGCCCAGCCATTCTCGTCGGCCGCGGCTGCCACCGCGTTGCGCAGCAGCGTGACCAGACGCGCGTCGCGCTTGAGCTGCGCCGTCGGCGCACGCAGCCGCGCCGTCGCGGCGGGCGAGGCCGCTTCGGCGGCTTCGTCCGCGCCGCCTTCGGCGAGCTTGTCGAGGAACAGGAACCGCGAGCACGCGTTGACGAACGGCTCGGGCGTCTTCTGCGCGCCGAAGCCGTAGACCGCCGCGCCCCGCTCGCGCAGGTGCATCACCAACGGCGTGAAATCGGCGTCCGACGAGACGATGCCGAACGCGTCGGGGCTGTCGGTGTAGAGCATCGCCATCGCGTCGATCACGAGCGCCATGTCGCTCGCGTTCTTGCCCTTGCTGTAGTCGTACTGCTGGATCGGGCGGATCGCGTGCTCGTGCAGCACCTCTTCCCAGCCTTTCAGCTCGGCCTTCTTCCAGTTGCCGTAGGCGCGGCGGATGCTCGTCTCGCCGAACGTCGACAGCTCGTTGAGGATCAGGTCGATCTTCCTGGCCGGCGAGTTCTCGGCGTCGATCAGCAGTGCAACGCGGGGTTTTCGTTCCATGTCGGTCCTATGTCTCGAGCCGCCACGCCAGCGTCTCGCCGCCGCGCAGCGGTTTGAGCAGAGCGTCGCCGAAGGCAACCGTCTCGGGCAGCGTCCAGCCTTGCCGGCGCAGCGTCACGGTGCCGGTGTTGCGCGGCAAGCCGTAGAAGTCGGCGCCGTGAAAGCTGGCAAAGCCCTCGAGCTTGTCGAGCGCGCCCGCCTGCTCGAAAGCCTCGGCGTACAGCTCGAGCGCACTCAGCGCGGTGTAGCAGCCGGCGCAGCCGGCGGCGTGCTCCTTCAGTGGCGCCGGGTGCGGCGCGCTGTCGGTGCCGAGGAAGAACCTGGCGTTGCCGGACGTGGCTGCCGCCAACAGCGCCTGGCGATGCGTCTCGCGCTTGAGCACCGGCAGGCAGTAGTAATGCGGCCGCAGGCCACCGAGGAATAGCGCGTTGCGGTTGTAGAGCAGGTGGTGCGCGGTGATCGTCGCGGCCGTGTTCGGCCCTGCGTCGCCGACGTACTGCACCGCCTCCTTCGTCGTGACGTGCTCGAACACGATTTTCAGCGCCGGAAAGTTTCGCCGCAGCGGCGCGAGCACGCGCTCGATGAACACTGCCTCGCGGTCGAAGATGTCGACCGCCGGGTCGGTCACCTCACCGTGCACGAGCAGCAGCAGGCCCTCGCGCTGCATCGCCTCGAGCGTCGCGTGGGTCTTGCGGATGTCGGTCACGCCGGCGTCGCTGTGCGTCGTCGCGCCGGCCGGATAGAGCTTGACCGCGACGATGCCCGCCTCCTTCGCGCGGCGGATCTCGTCGGGCGGCAGCGTGTCGGTCAGGTACAGCGTCATCAGCGGCACGAAGTCGCTGCCGGGCTCACCCGCCTCCGGCCGCGCCGCGACGATGCGGTCGCGGTAGGCGAGCGCCTTCGCGGTGGTCGTCACCGGCGGGCGCAGGTTGGGCATCACGATGGCACGCGCGAACTGCCGCGCGGTGTGCGGCAGCACGTCGCGCATCGCCGCACCGTCGCGCAGGTGCAGGTGCCAGTCGTCGGGGCGCGTGAACGTCAGCTGAGGCGCCATGGCGGCGATTCTCGCACCCACGCCAATGGCCACCTGCGCGCCGGAAAGCAGTGCGCTGCGCCGGCGCGCCGAGCCGTCAGTGCTCGAGGATCTTCGAGAGGAATTCCCTCGCCCGCGGGGCGCGCGCCGAGGGGTCGCCGAAGAAGTCGTCCTTCGAGCAGTCCTCGACGATGCGGCCCTGGTCCATGAAGATGACGCGGTGGCTCACCCTTCTGGCGAAGCCCATCTCGTGCGTGACGACCATCATCGTCATGCCCTCGTGCGCCAGCTGCACCATCACGTCGAGCACTTCGCCGACCATCACGGGGTCGAGCGCCGACGTAGGCTCGTCGAACAGCATCACGATCGGGTCCATCGACAATGCGCGCGCGATCGCCACGCGCTGCTGCTGACCGCCCGACAGCTGGGCCGGAAACTTGTCCTTGTGCTCCGTCAGGCCGACGCGCTCGAGCATCTTCACGCCGCGCTGCGCCGCCTCGTCCTTGCTGCGGCCAAGCACCTTGACTTGGGCGAGCGTCAGGTTCTCGGTCACCGACAGGTGCGGGAAGAGCTCGAAATGCTGGAACACCATGCCCACGCGCGAGCGCAGCTTGGGCAGGTCGGTCTTGGGGTCGCTGATGCTGACGCCGTCGACGACGATGTCGCCCTGCTGGAACGGCTCGAGCGCGTTGACGGTCTTGATCAGCGTGCTCTTGCCCGAGCCGGACGGGCCGCAGACGACGACGACTTCACCCTTGCGGATGCTCGTCGTGCAGTCGGCCAGCACCTGGAAGCTGCCGTACCACTTGCTGACCTGCCGGATCTCGATCATCCCGGCGCGGTACTCAATGGCCGAGGATCTTCGAGAGGAAGTCCTTGGTGCGGTCGCTCTTCGGGTGTTCGAAGAACTCGTGCGGGGTGTTCTCCTCGACGATCTGGCCCTGGTCCATGAAGATCACGCGGTCGGCCACGGCCTTCGCGAAGCCCATCTCGTGCGTCACGCACAGCATCGTCATGCCCTGGTCGGCGAGCTCGGTTATCACGTCGAGCACTTCCTTGATCATCTCGGGATCGAGCGCCGAGGTGGGCTCGTCGAACAGCATGATCTTGGGCGTCAGGCACAGCGCGCGCGCGATCGCCACCCGCTGCTGCTGGCCGCCGGAGAGTTGCAGCGGGTACTTCTGCGCCTGCTCGGCGATCTTCACGCGCGTGAGCTGCTGCATCGCGCGCTCCTCGGCATCCTTCTTCGGCATCTTGCTGACCCACATCGGCGCAAGCGTCAGGTTCTCGATCACCGTCAAGTGGGGGAACAGGTTGAACTGCTGGAACACCATGCCGACTTCCTTGCGTACGCGCTCGATCGCCTTGATGTCGTCGGTCAGTTCGATCCCGTCGACGCGCAGCGTGCCCTGCTGGTGTTCCTCGAGCCGGTTGATGCAGCGGATCAGCGTCGACTTGCCCGAGCCCGACGGCCCGCAGATCACGATGCGCTCGCCGCGGGCCACCGACAGGTCGATGTCACGCAACACGTGGAAGTTGTCGCCGTACCACTTGTTGACCTTCTCGAAGGTGATGATCGGTTCAGTCATTTGGTGTCACCGGGTCTTGCTGACCGACAGGCGCTTCTCGATCCACAGGCTGTAGCGGCTCATCGAGAAGCAGAACACGAAGTAGATCGCGGCGATGAACAGGTAGGCCTCGATCTTGAACGGTCGCCAGTCGGCGTCGGAGTTCAGCGCCAGGCCCATCGCGCCGGTCAGCTCGTAAAGGCTGACGATCGTCACCAGCGAGGTGTCCTTGAAGATCGAAATGAAGTTGTTCATGATCCCCGGCACCACCATCGCGAGCGCCTGCGGCAGGATGATCTTGCGCTGCGTTTGCCAGTAGCTCAGCCCCAGCGTGTCCGCGGCCTCCTGCTGGCCCTTCGGGATCGCCTGTAGGCCCCCGCGCACGATCTCCGCCATGTACGCGGCCGCGAACAACGTGATCCCGACGAGCACGCGCAGCAGTACGTCGATCGAGGTGCCCGGCGGCATGAACAGCGGGAACATGAAACTTGCCATGAAGAGCACGCTGATC
>CP070653.1:145087-150089 GCA_020354665.1 Burkholderiales bacterium | reverse complement strand
GTCCGGCCGAAGCCTGTCGATGCGCTGGCCACCGAATTCGATCTCGCCCTGATCGGGCCCGAACTCGCCCGCGATCATGTTGAAGATCGTCGTCTTGCCCGCACCGTTCGGACCGATCAGGCCGACGATCGAGCCGTCGGCGACGTCGAACGAGGCGTCCGAGACCGCGCGCAGCCCGCGGAACGACTTGCTGATCGCGCGGACCTGCAGCAGCGCGGTCACTGGACGACCCTCCGCGCTGCGCGCTCCGGGATGAGCGCTTGGGAGCGGCCCGGCGCGGTCACTGGACGACCCTCCGCGCTGCGCGCTCCGGGATGAGCGCTTGGGAGCGGCCCGGCGCGCTCATGCGTGCAACGGCAGGACGGCGACGGCGGCGCAGCGTGTCATCCCCACCTCGTCTAGAGACGCAGCCGCCGCGCGATCGCGGGCCAGATGCCGTGCGGCAGGAACATCACGACGGCGAGCAGCACGAAGCCGTAGAAGACCTGCTTGACGCCGGGGAACTCCCAGCCGAGCGCCCCGAGTGCCTCGGTGATGCCATCGGCGAGTACCGTCAGCACCGCTGCGCCGAGCACGGGCCCGAACAACGTGCCGACGCCCCCGATCACCGGGCCGAGAATGATCTCGATCGAGCGGCTGATGTGAAACGTCTGCTCGGGAAAGAGGTTGTTGTAATAGAAGGCGAAGAACACCCCCGACAGTGCCGTCATCGCCGAGCTGACCACCACCGCGAGCATCTTCCAGCGAAAAACGTCGATGCCCAAAGCGCGCGCGGCCTGCTCGTTCTCGCGGATCGCCTGCCAGTAGTAGCCGGCGCGCGAGCGCAGCAGCCAGCTGCAGGCGAGGAACGCCCCGGCGGCGAGCGCGAGGATCAGGTAATAGAACATCTCGGGCGGGCCGCGCAGATTGGCCAGATCCCAGCTCTCGCGCTGCGACACCGGGATGAACAGCCCGCCCGGTCCGCCGAGCCAGCGGATGTGGTCGAAGCCGATGCGGGTGAACTCGGCAAACGCGATCGTCAGCAGCGCGAAGTACACGCCGGAGATGCCGAAGCGGAACGCGAGGAAACCGATCACCGCGCCGGCCGCCACACAGACGAGGATCGCCAGCCAGACGCTCGCCCACGGCCCGATGCCGTAATGGAAGAACATGCCAGCCGACACGTAGGCGCCCAGGCCGACGTAGAGCGCATGGCCGAGCGACAACTGACCGGTGAATCCCATCATCACGTTCCACGCCTGGCCGGTGTAGGCGAAGAACAGGATCAGTGTCGCGATCGAGAGCAGATAGGGGCTCGCGAACAGCGGAAAGGCCGTCAGCAACGCGAGCAGCAGGGCCAGACCGATCAGCGCCCTTCGGCCGTGTTTCATTGCCGCTTCCCGAGCAGGCCCTGCGGACGCAGCAGCAGCACGACGATCAGCAGCGCAAAGCTGAACATGCTCTTCGCCGACGGCTCGACGAACAGCCCGGCGAGCGCCTCCGAGACGCCGATCAGCACGCCGCCGGCGAGCGCACCGGCCATCGAACCGAGGCCGCCGACGATGACGATCACGAATGCGAGCAGCGTGTAGGCCGGCCCCAGCACCGGCGTGACGTCGACCAGCAGGATCATCATGCAGCCCGCCACCGCGACGCACGCCGCACCGAGCCCGAAGGTCAGCGCGTAATAGCGATTGACGTTCAAGCCAACCACCTTGGCTCCCAGATAGTTGTCCGCACAGGCGCGAATCGCCTTGCCAGTCAGCGTGAAGCGGAAGAAAGCGAACAGCAGCGCCGCGGCGATGACCGCGATCGTCCCCGCATAGGCCCGCGCCTTGTCGACCAGGATCGATCCGAGCGCCCACGATTCGAGCTGATAGTCGACCTGGACGCTGCGTGCATCAGGACCGAACACGATCAGCAGCGCATTGACCATGATCATCGCGACGGCGACCAGCAGCATGAACTGCGAATGCTCGGGCCGGGTGACGAATGGATTGATCAGGCCGGCCTGCAGCGCATAACCCAAGCCGAAGAACGCGGCCGCCACCGGAATGACGGCGACGAACGGGTCGAGGTTGAAGTGGGCGAACAACAGCACCGCCGCGTACATCGCGATCGTCATCATTTCGCCGTGCGCGAAATTGACCACCCGCACGACGCCGAAGATCACCGACAGGCCGAGCGCCATCAGGCCGTAAACCAGCCCGGTGAGCACGCCGGCGATGGCGACGTTGGCGACGAGATCGAGGGGCATGCGGCGGGGCAGGGCCAGGGCGAGAGCCCCGACCCGCGCGATAACAGCGGCGCTCAGCCCTTGTAGCCCGGAACCGGGAAGATCGGCTTGGCCTCCGCCGCGTTGGCCGGCAGCACGACCGTCGGCCGCAGGTTCAGGTTCTGAATGCACGCCGACTGCAGCCCTTCGACCTGACCCTTCGCGTTGAACTTGATCGCACCGCCCAGCATCATGCGATTGGTGATGCTGGTCTGCCGGATCGCATCGGCGAGCGTCTTGGGATCGGTGCTGCGCGCGCGCTTGTAGGCGTCCGCGGCGATCAGCATCGCCTCGAACGTGTAGCCGACGTTGAGCGCGTGGAACATCAGCTTGTCTTTCGGGTTCTGTTTGTTGAACGCTTGTTCCACGGTGTGCGTCAGCGGCGCCTTGGGGTTGTACCAGGGCACGTTGGAGAGGCTGTACTCGGACAGCTTGCCCAGCGTGCGGTAGTACTGCTCCTCGTACATGCCGGGCGATCCCGGGCTGACGATGCCCATCGGATTCCAGCGCTGTTTGACCATCTCGCGGCGCAGGATGATCGAGTCGTTCAGCCGGCACACCAGCAGCAGGAAGTCGGCCTGCGCCGCCTTGGCCTTCGACACCTCGAC
Organism: Burkholderiales bacterium; assembly: GCA_020354665.1. GTDB lineage: Bacteria > Pseudomonadota > Gammaproteobacteria > Burkholderiales > Burkholderiaceae_C. The sequence continues at coordinate 147,227 of CP070653.1, read as the reverse complement.
GGTCAGATCGCGCGCCGCGGGATCGTAGGCCACGGTGTCGACGATCTTGAACGGCAATTGCGTGAGCCGCGACATGAACGCGTCGATGCCCTTGGCCATCGCCTGGCCGAAGGTGTCGTTGACGTGCATGAAGACCGCGTTGCGCGGCACGGTGTTGGTGGCCTGGAACAGGTCGCCGATCAGCGCGAGTCCGTTGCGCACCAGTTCGGGTGCGGTCGGGAAGTTGCGGAACACGAACTTGTAGCCCTGCTCGGTGATCTGCGGCGCGGCGGCGATGTTGATCACGAACGGCACGCCGCGCTGCTCGGCCACCTGCGCGATCGCTGCCGCCGCGCCCGAGTCGAACGGCCCGATCAGCACGTGGGCGCCTTCCTGGATCAGTCGCTCAGCGCGCGTGCGCGCGGTGTCGACGTTGGTCTCGGTGTCGGCGTTCATCAGCTCGACATCGACGCCGAGCATCTCCTTCAACACTGCGGGCGCGAGATCCGCGCCCTTCTGGCACGACTGCCCGATGAAGCCCTGCACGCCCGAACGCGGCAGCAGCATCCCGACGCGCAGCTTGGCCGGCTGGGCGCGCACGATGCCAAACGGCGCCAGCGTGGCCGCGGTGCCCAGCCCCGCCGCTGCAGCGTTGAAGCGACGACGATTGATCCCTTGATCGAAAGACATCTCAGCTCCTCCTAATGAAATTGATGCCCTGCGGCTGCGCGCCGTGCGGCGAGGGTACGAACGCTTGGCTTATAGACGATCGGGTTGCACCGGTCAAACCGCGCTCGTCAAACATTGTCGCCGACGGCGCGCATCCGGCCGGCCATGCGCTGGGCGCAGCCGATCAGCGACCTTGTGGCCAACGGCGACGGCGCCCGTGCGATCAGGATGGCTGACGCAGCTTGAAGCGCTGCAGCTTGCCGGTTTCGGTGCGCGGCAGCGAGTCACGGAATTCGACACGGCGCGGATACTTGTACGGCGCGATCTGCTGCTTGACGAAATCCTGCAACTCGTGGGCGAGCGCCTCGCTTGCGGCGGCCGGGTCCTTGAGCACGACGAACGCGGCGACGACCTGGCCGCGCGCCTCGTCGGGCAGGCCGACCACCGCGCATTCGGCGACAGCCGGGTGGGCGAGCAGCGCGCCTTCGACCTCCGGCCCGGCGATGTTGTAGCCGGCCGAAACGATCATGTCGTCGGTGCGCGCCTGAAAGACGAAGTCGCCGTGCTCGTCGACCTTGTACGCATCGCCGGTGACGTTCCAGCCGTCGACGACGTAGTTCTTCTGCCGCTCGTCGGCGAGATAGCGGCAGCCGGTGGGCCCCTTGACCGCCAGCCGGCCGACCGTGCCCGGCGCAACTTCGCGCCCCGCGTCGTCGAGCACGCACGCGACGTAACCTGGAACCGGACGGCCGGTCACGCCGCCACGGGCGTGCTGCTCGTCGGCGGAGATGAAGATGTGCAACATCTCGGTCGTGCCGATGCCGTCGATGATCTCGATGCCGGTGTGTGCCTTCCACAGCGCGCGGGTCGCGGCGGGCAGTGCCTCGCCCGCCGATACGCACTTGCGCAGGGACGTCAGGTCGTGCTCGCCGGCGTGCGTTGCCATCGCGCGGTACGACGTCGGCGCGGTGAAGCAGACCGACGCACGGTACTCGGCGATCGCCGGCAGCAGCAGGTCGGGCGATGCCTTCTCGATCAGCGCGGTGCTCGCGCCGACCGAGAGCGGGAACAGCAGCAGGCCGCCGAGCCCGAACGTGAAAGCGAGCGGCGGCGAGCCGATGAAGACGTCGTCGGCCGTCGCGCGCAGCGTGTGGCGCGGCCAGCATTCGCAGATCGCGACCACGTCGCGGTGGAAATGCATCGTTCCCTTCGGCTTGCCGGTCGTGCCGGAGGTGAACGCGATGAGGCAGGTGTCGTCGGCCGCGGTGGACACGTCGGCGAAAGCGCTGGACCTGGCCGCCGCCAGCGCTTCCACGCCCTGCGCCGAGCTGTCGTTGAAGTAGCGCACCTGCTTGAGCGTCGAGCACGCCGGCAGCGCGGCACGCAGCTCGTCGCCAAGGCGCGCGTCGCACAGCGCGTGCGAGACCTGCGCCTTCGTGGCGACGTCGACCAGCTCCTTGGCTCGTAACAGCGGCATCGTCGCAACGGCGAT
>CP070653.1:133376-144987 GCA_020354665.1 Burkholderiales bacterium | reverse complement strand
GCGTACGCCCTTGCGCCGGACGCCGCGCACGAAGCCTTCGCCGTCGAACATGTCGCCGACGAGCCGACCGCCGGCGTCGCGGCGCACCGCATTGCACGCGCCCGCAATCTGCACCGCCGGGGAGGCCTCTTCGAGCAGCCCGACCGTCGTGACCTTGTGCGGCATCGTGATCAGCGCCCCGCAGATGTTCGCCAGCTTGAACACCGCCCGCAGAAACACGGGGTAGTCCTCCGAGCGGCACCCCATCGGCATCACCACCACGTCGATGCCCTCGCGTTCGAAGTAGGGGTTGTAGATCATCGGCGCCTTGAACGAGTGCGTCGGGTAGCCGATGTGGGCAAGCAGCTTGGTATGTCCGGTGATCATGATCGTGGGGAGGGCGGCTTACCTGGAACGCTGCTGCACGGCCGACACGGTTGCGCGCGAAGCGAGCAGACAGCTGTCGACGCCGAAACCGGCGATCGGTCCCAACACGACCTCGGAGAACACCGACTTGCGACGGAACGTCTCGCGCGTGTGGATGTTGGACATGTGCAGCTCCACGATCGAGCACGTCAGGATCGCAAGCGCATCGCCGATGCCGTCGCCGAAGTGGGTCCACGCCCCAGCGTTGATCAGCACCGCATCCTTGCTCTGGGCATACGCCTCGTGGATATGCAGGCACACCTCGCCCGGCGGCAGCCGGCGAAGATGAGCATGCGGGTCAACCCCGGGTAGCAGGGTACGGACATTTTGCCATTGAGATGGGCTCGCTTGGCCGCCTCAGACCAGGGCGACTGTCAGCTTGTCGATGACCGCGCGGGTATCGGGCCGCACGCCGCGCCACCAATTGAATGCCTCGGCCGCCTGCTCGATCAACATTCCGACGCCATCGGCCAGCCGCGTGATGCCGGCCGTCTTGGCGAGCTTCAGGAAAGGCGTCAGGCCTTTGCCGTACACCATCTCGTAGGCCATCGCATCGGGCCCGAAGACGCTGGCGCGGATCGGCGGCAGTTCGCCGCGCAGGCTGGCCGACGTGCCGTCGATGACGATGTCGAAGCACTCGTCCCCGACGTCGGGGTAGCCGCACCAAGCCACGCGCGGCTCGTGGCCCAGTTCCTCGACCACCTTGCGTGCCTTCTCGACGGTGCGGTTGACGACGAGCACACGCGCTGGCCCTTCCTCGAGCAGTGGATGCAGCGCCCCGCGGACCGCGCCGCCGGCGCCCAGCAGCAGCACGCGCCGGCCGGCGATCGGCATGCTGTGGTTGTGCACGAGGTCGCGCACCAGCCCCAGGCCATCGAAGTTGTCGGCCTCGATCTGCTCGCCGTCGAAGCGCAGCGTGTTGGCGGCGCCGGCGGCCCAGGCGGCCGGTCGCGTCCGGGTGGCCATCGCCAGCGCCTGCAGCTTGAACGGGGCCGTCACGTTCATCCCGCGGCCGCCGGCGGCGCGAAATCGCAGCACGGCATCGCTGAAACCGTCGAGCGGCGCCTCGAGCTTGGTGTAGACGATGTCCTGGCCGGTGGCGCGGGCGAACATCGTGTGGATCTCAGGTGATTTGCTTTGCGCGATGGGGTTGCCGATGACGGCGTAATGGTCGGTCATGGTGTCCTCATGTCACGGCGGTCTCGGCGTACAGCACGCCGTCGCTCACCATCGCGTCGATCTGTGCCGGCGAATAGCCCAGGCTCGTAGCGATCTCGCGATTGTGCTGTCCCATCAGCGGGGCGGGCGCCTTCTGCGTCGTGTCGCAGTCCGAGAAGCGGAACGGCAGGTTGGGCAGCCGCACCTTGCCGAGCACGGGGTGTTCCTGCTCGACGACCATGCCCCGTGCCTTGATCTGCGGATCGGCCAGCACCTCGGCAATGTTCTGCACCTTGGCGCACGGCACGTCGATTGCATCGAGTTCGGCCAGGCACTGCGCGACCGTGCGCTGCCCAACCCAGGCGCGAACGACCGGCAGGATTTCCAGCCGATGTGCGTTGCGCCCGGCCGCGCTGTCAAATCGCGTGTCGTCGGCGAACGTCGCCGGCCCGACCAGGCGGGCGAAGCGCCTCCACGCCTCGTCCACTTGCGCAGCGATCACCAGATGACCGTCCCGGGCGGTGAATACGCCATAGAGCGTGCTGTCCGGCAAGTCGTGCCCGGTTTGCATGGGGATCTCGGCGCCTGCGGACAGCGTGTAGCACTGCACCGCGTACTCGTGCATCGACACCAGGCAGTCGTAGAGCGCCAGGTCGATGTGCTGACCGCGTCCGCTGCGCATGCGTCCCAGCAGCGCCGCGTTGATCGCCGCCACGCCGTGGATGCCGGTGTACATGTCACCGAGCGCGATGCGCAGCAGCGGTGGCGCCTGTCCTGGCTCGCCGATCATCGCCATGATGCCGCTCTTGGCTTCGGCGATCAGGCCGAAGCCGGCTCGGTGCGAATCCGGGCCCGTGTGCCCGTACGCCGAGACCGAGCAGTAGATGAGCTTCGGATTGCGCCGCGACAGCTCGTCGTAGCCGATGCCGAGCTTGGCCAGCGCGCCGGGGCGGTAGTTCTCGACGAACACGTCGGCGCTGTCGGTGAGCCGGTGCATCAGCTCCAGGCCGCGCGCATCCTTGATGTTGATGCACAGGCCCTTCTTGCCCATGTTCTGCTGCAGGAAGTAGCCGCTCTGACCTTTGATGACGTAGCGGTGGTGCCGGCCGGCGTCGCCATCCCTCGGGCGCTCGACCTTGATCACCTCGGCACCGAGCGCAGCCAGACAGCGGCTCAAGTACGGGCCCGCCAGGAAGTGGGTGTAGTCGACGACGCGGATGCCTTCGAGGGGCAGCGCTTGGCTCATGTCGGGGCTCCTTGCGCGTTGCCGAGCAAAGCGTCGTCGCCACGGCATTCGTGCGGCATTGCAGTTTCCTTGGATCGTTCGCCAGCGCCTCCGGGGAGCGCTTAGACCCTCGAGTGAGTGAGCTCGATTGCCACGCTGGACGAGAGCTTCGGGTCGTTGCGGCTCCGGGTCATTTCGCTGACGCTGAACGGTTGTGGCCAGCCCAGCGGGTCCGGACCCGCGTCAGCGCTTCAGCCGCATTCGCCCGGGCAGCGGCACCGAGCGGTGCAGGACGTCCTCGCCGAGCCAGACGGCTGACCGGTATGCGCGCTGTGCGACAAGCGCGGGCGGCATCTGCTGGTAATCGTCGTTGAAGACCTCGAAGCTGTAGTCGCCGCGGTAGCCGATGCGGTCCAGCAACACGACCATCTCGGTGAGCTGCTCGCTGTGCACCCCTTCGCCGGGGAACACGCCGAAGTGCTCGGCTGTCGCGATGCGCTCGTCGGTCGAACGGACTTCGTGCCAGGTGAAGTCGGCGAGCTGCACGAGAAAGATCTTGTCGGCGTCGAGGATGTCGAGGTCCTCGATCGGCGTCTTGTTCGCCAGGAGGTGGAACGAGCCGATGCCGATGCCCAGGTTCGGCGCGTCGGCGCGGACCACTGCTTCCCAGGCCTTGGCGAAATCGTTGATCGTGCGTCCCCAGGAGAGTCCCTGGTAGGCGACCCTGATCCCCAGCGGGACCGCGAGCATCGCGAGCTTGCGCAGGTCGCGTGCGATCGCATCGATGTCTCCGGTGGCGTGCGTCGAGGTCGACGAGCACACGAGCATCACCTTCGCACCGACGGCGGCGGTCATCTCGAGCATCGACTTGGCGACGTCGACCTTGTAGTCGTGCAGGTGGCCCGACAAGCCCTCGAAGTCGCGCAGCACCTGGAAGCCGGTGGCGCGCAGGCCGCTTTCGCGCAACACGCGCAGCGCGTCGTCGATGCCCGCGGCGTGGCCGACGATGTCGCGCGCGGACAGCATGACCTGCGAGAAGCCAGCCTCGCGCACCGCCTGCAGCTTGACGGGCAGGGTTCCCGCCAGCGAGATCGTGTCCATGCCGAAGTCGCGGATGTTGCCCAGCGGCGTGCTCATGGCCATGGCTCCGGTTCAACTGCGCTCGTTGTGGACCAACTCGAACATCACGCCGCCGAGGTAGGTCTCGGTCAGCGCGCCGCGGGTTTCGGAATGCACGCCGCTGGACTCGACGAATCCGACGCCACGGGCGCGCAGCGCAGCGACCGCCGCGAGCACGTCGGGCGCACCGATGCCAACGCGCTGCAGCGATTCGTCGCCCTCGATGTCGAGGACGGTCGGTTCCGGCTCGATCAGCTGCAGGTAGAAGAGTCCGCACGGGCTGCGCAGGATGCGGCCCTTGGGGAGGATGCCGAAGCGCTGCTCGTCGGGTAGCGGCTGGAAACCGACCAGCTCGCCGTAGAACTCGGTCCAATCCTCGGTGCGCTCGTTGCCGATGTACTGGACGATGCCGAACCAATGCATGCCGGCGAGCGCCGGCGGGCGGGGGTCGACGGTGGGAATCAGCGTGAAGTCGACGTCATAGATCGAGAAGTCCTTGTAGCGGTCGACGAAATAGATGCGGCTTGCGCCGACGCCGTGGATTGCAGGGATGTTGAGTTCCATCACTTCGACGTGGGTCGGCACCGCCCACGCACCGCGCTCGAGCACGTGGCGGTAGGCCGAGGCGGCATCGCGGACGCGCAGGCAGATTGCCGCGATGACCGGTGTCTCGCCCGGCTGCACGGTGCGCGGCGACCCGCTGTGGTGCGCGTTGACGATCACGTTCATCTCGCCCTGCCGGTACAGCATCACCTCGCGCGAGCGATGGCGTGCGATCGGGCGAAAGCCCATCATCTCGAGCACCTGGCCGAGCGCCTGCGGCTTGCTGGTCGAGTACTCGATGAACTCGATGCCGTCCAGGCCAAGGGGATTGGCGACATCGGTGATCGATTCACGGTCGGCGGTGGGAATCATGTGCAGTGCTCCCGTCAGGTCAGCGGTGCAGATCGTGCAGGGCGGCGCCCTTTTTCATCACGCTCCTGGCGATCACGGAGCGGTGGATTTCGGAGGTACCGTCAAAGATACGGTAGATCCGGGCGTCGCGGTAGTAGCGCTCGATCGGCAGCTCCTTGCAAAAGCCCATCCCGCCAAACAACTGCACGCCTCGGTCAACCACGCGGCCCAGGGTCTCGGCGGCGTGCACCTTGACCATCGAGATCCAGTCGCGAGCGTCGAGCCCGGCATCGAGCATCCAGGCGGCGCGCAGCACCATCAGCCGGGCGGCGTTGATCTCGATGACGCTGTCGGCGAGCATCTGCTGAATCATCTGGAAAGCGCCGATTTTCTGCCCGAACTGCCGGCGCTGGTTCGCATAGTCGGTCATCAGGGCGAGCACGTGGCTTGACTTGCCCACCGCACGTGCGCCGACCTGCGCCAGGCGCACGACGTTGAGGGCACCCATCGCGAGCCTGAAACCCTGGCCCTCGGCGCCGAGCAGCGCGGCGGGCTCCAGCGGCACGTCGTCAAAGAACAGCTCGACGTGCGACGTGCCGCGCAGCCCCATCATCTTCTGGTCCTTGCCGACGCCAAAGCCGGGCAAGCCCTTGTCGACCATGAACATCGAGATCTGCTGCTCGCCCGTCTTCGCCGAGACGAGGAAGAAATCGCTCCACTCACCGTCGCTGATGAAGTGCTTGGCGCCGTTGAGCACCCAGCCCCGGTCGGTCTTGCGCGCGTGCGTCTTGATGCCCTGGGCGTCGGAGCCGGCACCCGGCTCGGTGATCGCGATCGAGCAAGTGCGCCGACCGTGGACGGTCGGCATCAGCCAGCGCTCGACCTGCTCGCCGCGGCACTCGAGCAGCGGCTCGTAAACGTTGCCGAAGGCGCGGCGGATCAGGATGTCGGTCGTGTGGCCGAACTGCTCCTCGCAGAGGATGCGGTCGACCGCGCTCAGCCCGCCGCCGCCGAGTTCGACGGGCATGTTCAATGCATACAGGCCAAGCGACTTGGCCTTCTCGTGCAGCGCGAGCGCCGTTTCGCGCGCAAGGATGCCGGTTTCCTCGACCTGGTCCTCCAGGGGGCGAAGCTCGTCGTCGATGAAGCGGCGCACGGTGTCGAGCAGCATGCGCTGCTCGTCGTTCAGGGCAAAGTCCATCCCGGTCTCAGGTGGTGGTGGGGGCGGACGGCGCATGCGCTCCGCCGAGGAACAGCCGCTCGATGTGCGGGTCGGCGAGCAGCTCGTCGGCCGGCTTGTGCAGTACCTGGCGGCCCGATTCGAGCGCGATCGCCTCGTCGGCCGCCTTCAGCGCGCTCTTGACGTTCTGCTCGACCATCAGGATCGTCGTGCCCTGATCGACGAGATGGCGCAGCAGCCGGAACACGTCTTGCACGAGCAGTGGCGACAGACCGATCGACGGCTCGTCGATCAGCAGCACCTTGGGTCGCAGCAGCAGCGCACGACCCACCTCGAGCTGCTTCTGTTCCCCGCCGGAAAGCGTCGAGGCGGCGTTGTGCAGGCGCTCCTTGACGCGAGGGAACCGCTCGAGCACTTCGGGGATGCGCTCGCGCGTGGTCTTCATGCCCAGCGTGATGCCGCCGAGCTCGAGGTTCTCCCACACCGTGAGCTGGCCGAACAGGTTGCGGCCCTGCGGCACGAATGCCACGCCGTGGTCGAGCAGCAGCTGCTTGGGCGTCGAGCCGGTGATGTCGCGGCCTTCGAGGCGGACGCGTCCGTGGCGCACCTTGAGCAGCCCGAACAGCGTCTTCAGCACCGTGCTCTTGCCCGCGCCGTTCGGACCGATCAGCAGCGTGATCCTGCCGTGCCGGGCCTGCAGGCTCAGGTTGTTGAGGATCATCAGATCACCGTAGCCGGCGACCACGTCGTCGAATTCGATGGCGATGGCGTCAGTCATCTCGGTTTCCGATGTCGTCCGGGATGCCGTAGCGGTGGGTCACGTCAGTTCCCCAGGTACGCGTCGAGCACGTCCTTGTTGCCGCGGATCTCCGCTGGCGTGCCAACCGCCATCACCCGGCCCTCGACCATCACGAGGATGCGGTGGCACAGGTCCATCACGAAGTCCATGTTGTGCTCGATGATGACGAACGATCCCTTGCGTATCGCGTTGAGCTCCCTCAGCAGCTTACTGATGCCATCCACGAGGCTGGGGTTGACACCCGCGCACGGCTCGTCGAGCAACACCAGGTCGGGATCGCTCATGAAGGCCATCGCGATGTCGACCAGCTTTTGCTGTCCGTAGCTCAGTTGGCCGGCCTTCATCTGCGCGACGTGGCTGATGCGGAACTGGTCGATCAGCGCGTCGGCCTTGGCGCCAAGGCCGGAGTCGCCGGGCGCGAAGATGCGGCTCGCCAGGTTGCCGCGGTGTTCCTGCGCGGCGACGAGCAGGTTGTCGCGCACGGTCATCTTGCCGAACACCTGTAGCGTCTGGAAGGTGCGGCCGACGCCACGCTGATTGAGTTCCATCGGCGACAGCCCGGTGATGTCCTGACCATTGAGCTCGACTCGCCCGGCATCGGGCTCGATCTGTCCCAGCACGCTGTTGAACATCGTCGTCTTGCCCGAGCCGTTGGGCCCGATCACGCCGAAGATCTCGCCGGGCATCACCTCGAAGCTCACCCCGTCAACGGCCTGGATCGCGCCGTAGGCCTTTTTCAGCCCGGTGACCTTGAGTACCGGTCCCGTCATGGCTGCCCCTCAATGGACCTTGCAGCGGCCGCGCGGGCCGCTGAGGCCTGCCTGGCCAGGCGGCGTGCGCGCAGCCGCTCGGGGACCGATAGCAGCCCGTCGGGCAGCCAAAGCATCAACACCACCACCGCGACGCCAAAGACGAACAGGTACCAGGCCTGTGCAAAGCGCAGCCACTCCGGCAGCAGGACGCCGACCGCCGCGCCGAGCAGCGGACCGAAGAAGTAGCCTGCACCGCCGACAACCACCATCAGGTACATCATGATCGAGGTGCTCACGGCGAACGGCCCGGGCTCGATGAACTCGACCAACGGCGCGAACAGCGCGCCGGCCACGCCGGCATAGACCGCGCCGACCGCAAACGACAACAGCGTGTAGGCCTGGATGTTGACGCCCAGGCTCTCGGCGCGAATCGGGTTGTCGCGCAGCGCGGTGAACGCCTTGCCCCACGGCGATTGGAGCAGCTTCCACAGCACGGCGCCCATCAAGAGCGTCACGGTCAGGACGAAGTAGTAGTACGTGAGGTTTTTCTCCAGGCTCAAGCCGAGGAACTCCGGGCGCGGAATGTTGTTGATGCCGAACGTCCCGCCGGTGAGCCACTCCTCGTTGCGCATCACCAGCCACACCGCGGTGTTGAAGCCCAACGTCGCGAAGGCGAGGTAGATCGTCTGTACCCGCAGCGCCGGAAAGCCGACACCGAGCCCGACCACGAAGCAACCGATCATCGCCAGCGGCAACCCGATCCAAAAACTGATGCCGGCCTTCAGCAGAATCGCGACGGTGTAGGCGCCCAGGCCGAAGAAGGCCGCGTGGCCGAGCGACTTCTGCCCCGCGTAGCCGACCGTCAGGTTCAACCCCATCGTCGCGATCACGAACACCAGCCAGTACGTGAACAGGTAGATACCGTAGTTCTTCAGCAGCGGCGGAATGGCCAGCAACAGCGCAAGGATGACAAGGCTGCCGACGAGGTGCGTCCTGCTCATCTCAGCGGCTCCCCCTCAGTTTGCTTAAGCCACGACACAGGAACAGAGGCAGCCCACCGGTCGCCGTGGATCCGCCATCGCGGGGGCGCACCCGGCGTGCTGCCGACAGGTGCGTTAGCGGGCCCGTCGCCATCACACCTTGCGCTCGACCTTCCTGCCCAGCAGCCCCTGCGGCTTGAACAGGATCACGACCATGAACAGCACCAGCGCGACGGCGTCCTTGTAGGCCGGCGAGATGTACGCGGCAGCCAGGTTCTCGGCCACGCCGACGATCACGCCGCCGAGCAGCGCACCGCGCGAGTTGTTGAAGCCGCCGATGATCGCGGCAAAGAACGCCTTGGTCCCGAGCGATTCGCCCATGTCGAACTTCGCGAGGTAGGCGGGCGTGACCAGCAGTGCAGCGGCGCATGCCAGCACGGCGTTGATTGCGAAGGTGTAGAAAATCATGCGCGGGACATTGATGCCCAGCACCGTCGCGCTCTCGGTGTTTTGCGCCACCGCCTGCATCGCGCGCCCCGTCACCGTCTTGGCGAGGAACGCCTGTACGCCCAGCACGAGGACGAGTGCGATCGCCAGCGTGCCGATGTCCGCCAACGACACCGCGACTCCGCCCACGTTGTAGATTTCGGCGGCAAACAGCGACGGGAATGGATGCGCCTCGGCGCTGTAGCCGGCACGCACGCCGTTGCGCGCGGCGATCGCGAGGCCGATGGTGGCCACCACCACGGGCATCAGGCCGTACTTGAGCAACGGGTCGGCGATGCCACGTTTGAAGGCCCATCCGAGGACGGCGACCGCCACGACGCAGGTGAACACAAAGGCGAGCGGCAGCGGAGCTCCGAGTGTGCCGAACGCGATCATCACGAACGCGGGCAGCATCACGAACTCGCCCTGCGCGAAGTTGATCGTTCCGCTCGCCTGCCACAGCAACGTGAAACCGAGCGCGGCCAGCGCGTAGATGGCGCCGGTGGCCATGCCGGAGATCAGCAGCTGCAGGAAGGTCGTCATCGCTGTTGCGGCGTGGAGCGGGCGGGGAAGGACGAGGCGTCGGCGATCCTACCCGCGCGGCGCGCGAAGCGCATGGCATGTCTCCCCGGCAAACGGATCGGCAGTGCGACGCGGCGCCCCCGCACACACCGTACAGAGACGCCGCCGCCGCTTCGGATGATGGGCCCCGACACGGGCTTACCTCACGGTGTGAACCGTAGGGTCGGACGAGGCTGACCGCAAGCTCGCATCGACCCGAATGCGCGACGACTGCGCGCGCGCAGCTGTCTGCGCCATGGGCGGCGCCCTGCTCGTGGCGCGTGTTGATGAAGCGCGGCTCGCGGCTTCCGGTCGAGGCCAGCACGGCAATGTTGGCGCGGGCGCACAGACCGAATTCGTATTCGACGCGCCGGCTTGCCAGCCTGCGGACGAGCTCGTGCGAGATCGGTCGTGTGACGGGACCCCGCCGGGCTGTCGTGCTCAGGATGGCAGGCTGCGCTGTGCAGGGCCGCTGTCGGCGTACGGAATGCTCGGCGGCATCGGGCCCTCGATGCGGCCGCCCTGCCGGAACGGTTCCCATGCAGGGGCGAGGATGCCCACCGAGCGCGACAGGATGAACAGCCCGCGCCCGAGTTCGGGCGCGAACCCGAGCCTGGCGTCGATCACTGCGGTGATGCCGTGATGTTCATCGGAATGCACTTGCCCCTGCGCGCCTCGAGCAGGCTCGCCTGCTCTGTCGCTGGCAGATCGCCGCGCAGCATGAGCCCGATCATCCGGGAGAAGCGCAGCTTGCCGATCAAGCCCTGGATCGGATAGCCGCGCACGCCGATTTCGCCAGGATGGATGTCGACGATCTCGGTGGTCCACCACTGGCTGGCGGCTTCGATTCGTTCGTCGGACACGTGGCCCATCGTCAGATCGCCTGCTTTTCGCGTAGTGCGGCAATCTCGGCCGCGGTGTAGCCGAGATCGGCCAGGATCGCCTCGGTATGCTCGCCCAGGCGCGGCGGCGATCGCGAACGCGGCGGTCATGCCGCCAATCGTGTCGGCTACGGGATAGCCCACGCGCAGCGGCGCGGACTCCTCGCTGCCTGTGATGCTCATCACACCCGACAGGCCCTGCACGATCTGGTCGTAGGCGGGCGCATCCCTCATCGGCCCCTCTTGGCCGAAGCCCGAGATCGCGCAATAGACCAGTCGCGGGTTGATCTCGCTGAGCGTGCGGTAACCCGCACCGAGCCGGTCCATCACGCCGGGGCGGAAGTTCTCGACCAGCACGTCGGCCGACTGAACCAGTCGGAACAGCACCTCGCGACCCGCTGCGCTCTTCAGGTTCAGCGTCAACGACTTCTTGCCGCCGCTCTGCGCCAGGAACGAGGCGCCCATGTGGCGCGCGTTGAGCTCGGGGTCGGCGCCGAGCTGGCGTGCGAGGTCGCCGCCGTCGGGTACTTCGACCTTGATCACCTCGGCGCCGAGCAGCGCAAGCTGGTAGGCGCAGAAGGGGCCCGCCAGCACGTTGGTGATGTCCAGAACACGAATTCCTTCGAGTGCTTTCGCCACTTTGCGTCCCGGCGTTGCGTTGCAGGGGATGGGGCCTCGATAGGCACCATCCTCCCTCAACAGAGCTCGGTTCAAATTCTATGCAAGGCTACGCGGAGACCGAAGCCGCTATCGCGCGGGCGCTGCGGCGCGGCCGGCAGGGCTGGCGCGCGAGAGCCTGGTGAGCGGAGCTACTGTTGAGGCGCGAGGGCGCGGTGCAGCACGTCCAGGACGATGCGCAGATCCTCGATCGGCACCTGTCCAGGCGCCGAGGCCTTCTGCCCGACCGCGAAGCTGACGGTCGAGCCGAACACCCAGCCGAACATACGGCTGAGCGAACCGAACGGCCCCATCGCCATCGTGATGAGCGGCACCGTCAGTCGCTGCCGTGCCTCGAGTGTCGCCTCGAGCAGCGTCAGCACGTCCTTCAGCTCGCGTGGCATTACTGCCACCTTGGCAACGTCGGCGCCGGCTGCCTGCATGGCCTCGAGCTTGGCCAGGATCTGCGCCGCAGCGGGTGTCGCGTTGAAATCGTGAAACGAGCCGATCAGCT
>CP070653.1:130374-133276 GCA_020354665.1 Burkholderiales bacterium | reverse complement strand
TCGGCTGGAAAGTAGGTCTTGAAGATCTCATTGAACCGCTCGATCCTTGCCATGTCGAGCAAGTAGAGCTGCAAGAACATGACATCGCGGTAGTCGCCCCCGGCTTCCCGAAGCAACGCGCCCAGGTTTCGAAATGCTTGGTGCGCCTGCTCGTCAAAGGACTGAAGCATCTCACCGGTTTCTGGCGATCGCCCAATCATGCCCGCCGTGTACAGCATGCCGTTGGCCGCAACTGTGGCCTGCGAGACGGGGTTGTACATGGCGGCCGCACTTGCTGTCTTGATGACACGCTTCATATGGTCTCCGTTCTGTTGCTGCCGCCTAACGTTGATATCGGGCGACAGGTTTGCGCTCCAACTCCGCACTCTCTGCTCCACCCCGATCACCTTGGCAATCCGTGTGCGCCATGAGCGCGTGGGCTAGGGCGCAGGCAGGCGGTGTGTGCGCAGCGAGGATGCCCTCAGGTTTGCGGTTGCGAGAGCGCGCGAACTGCTTGCATCAGCGATTGAAACTCTGCCGAGACGTGAGAGCTACGGCTTCGGTCCGCGAATGCGTGCGCCGCTAATCGGACCACCCAACAGTGCGCTAATCAGGCACAGGTCGAACGCTCCGGCCACAAGCGGCACGAGGCCGACAACAATGAGCGCGAGCCCGGTTCCAGTGGTGAGTTGTGTGTACCCCCAGCCGATGAGGCCAACCCCAACCACCAGCCGCGCGATACGACCGGCTGGACTATTCACGAATCGAGCGAAACCTGACCGACAAAACGACTCAGCAGCGCTCATAACAGTCTCCGATGTATGGGGTTACCCCGATCCGGTTGCGACATCGGGGGGCTGTCCAACGTTGATATCGGGCGCCAGAATTGCTCCCTAGCTCCCGTACTCTGCGCCGCCGCGGGCACATTGGCAAGCCGAGCGCGCCATGAGCGTGTCGCCGTCTGCGATGCCGATGACGAGGCATAGAAGCGTCGTGGCAAACAGTGCCATGAGCTCATTGTCGAATGGGCTGGTCAGGCCCAACCGGGTCGGCAATCCCCCTTTGGTGTGCCCACCTTGTGGTGATTGTCAATGCGGGCCGGCGTCGGCAACATGCCCAGCGCCAACAGGAGGTGCCCACCATGGCGCGCAACGAACTCGGTGCAACGCTGCCCCCCTAAATCAAAGTTAGGCCGCTGAGGCAACCACAACGCAAAGCTGGTAGCGAGCACCGGTTACTGAACGTGCCACAACCGAGGAGGGAGAGAGTTCAATGATTACGCGTATCGCTATCCCCTCAGCCTGCCTTGCATTCACGGGCTGCGCATCAATAGTCAACGACTCAACCCACCCGATGAAGGTGGAAACCAAGACCGAGGCAGGACAAGTTGTCGCCGGAGCCGAGTGCAAACTCACGAACGACTACGGCAGCGTCTCATTGAAGTCCGGCGATACCGCTCAAGTGCATCGGTCAAGCAAAGACATGGACATCCTTTGCAAGCACCCGGAGAACCCGGATGCAACTGCGCGTGCCATCTCCCGCGCAAACGCCGGGATGTTCGGCAACATCATTCTCGGCGGCGGCATCGGCGCAATCATTGACCACAACAAGGGCACCGCCTACACGTACCCAACTTGGGTTCAGCTCGTGTACGGGAAGACGCTTGTCTTTGATCGTAGTGCCGAGAAGGAAGGTCAGCCGACTCTTGGCGCAGAGCCGGTGGCGGCGAAGTAGTCGGGCAAGCGCAACGGACGCACCAAACGTCGAGCGCATCCCCCACCCTTCCCGCTTGCGGGAAGGGCGCGAGTCGCCCGCTGGTGCACCTAGAGTGCGACTGCGCACGTCCGGTTCTCGGAATCGAGGCTCGCGGGAAGATGTCATACCTTCCGCCGGCAGTCGATTGGATTGCGCCTTTGTACGAGGTTTTGGAAAGGCACCATCAGGTATTCTGATTGGTCGAAGGAGGCAGGCACGATGGGTGGCGAACAAAACATGCACCATGGTCGCCCCCCGCACCCCGCTTGGGGGGCATGGCGTTTCACGCGCTTCCTCGCGATCGCGGCGGGCCTGTCGGCGTGCGGGACCCCCGCTTTGCGACCGACCGAGGTGCCGCTTGGCCAGATACGCGTAGTGGCGGGTCCAGAGCCCGGTTTGGAGAAAGGCGCGGCTGGCAAGGGAACAAGCGCTGCTGTCGGCGCGGTGGCTGGGGGTCTATACGTCGGGGTCCTCAGCGCCACTCCGTGTCTTCTCCTCGGGCCTTTTGCCGTACCTTGTCTGGCCGCAGTGCCGGCAGCGATGGCGGTCGGCGCTGTTGGTGGAAGCGTCGCTGGCGCCGTAATGGCGGATGATGAAGAGACACTGCAGGCCAAGCGAAAGCTCCTCGGCGAGCATCTCGACGCAGTTCAACCCTCGGCCACGCTGGCGGCGGAACTGCGCACCACACTGGGTGCCGATCCGGGCTCGATGGACGAGGCCGCGTCCTGGCGGGCGCAAGTCGACGTGGTGTACCTGACCGCTGACACCGGGGCGCTCGACAAGCCGTTCAGCCTTGTGCTGGGCAGTACCTTGACCCTGAAGGCGCCCGCGTCGGCCGCCTCTCCGGCGCCGCGCAATTACGCTGCCAAGTCGGTCCAGGCCGAGACGCTGGAAGGCTGGCAGGCCGACGGGGGCCGCGCGCTCCGGGCGGCGATGCAATCCATGTTCAGCGACGCGGCGACTCGCATGTCCGCGGACCTGCGTCGCTAGGTGTTCCGTGAGCGCCTAGCGGGCTGCCCTCATCAGATCGCCAGAAAGGTGTCGGTGACCGTCGACCGCTACTGGCCGGCTCCAGGTGGTCACGAACGACTGCTTCGCGGATGCGAAGTTCGCGATATGTCAGTCCCAGCGTCGTGCGGCTTTGGAGAATCCCGACCGACGGCTTTGG
>CP070653.1:125278-130274 GCA_020354665.1 Burkholderiales bacterium | reverse complement strand
CACAACCGCATGCTGGTGCAGATGAGCAAGGCGATCGGTGCGCTGCTGCGCACCAGCTTCGAGATCAGCACCGCCCGGCCTGACAGTCCGGCGCAGTCGCTGCCGCTGCACCGCGCGGTGCTCGACGCGGTGATCGCGCGTGACCCCGCCGAGGCCGAGCGCGCCAGCCAGCGGCTGATCGACGGTGCAGCCACGGACATCGAGCTCGTGCTGGCCTCGCGGCGACGCCTGCCATCGGTGAGCGAGCCGGCCAGGCGATTGAAAGGGCGCCTCAGGCCGACCGGGATGGCGAAGGCACGGTGAACGGCGCAACAAGAATCTATGCTCTCGCACAAGCGACCGGCCTGGGTTGGCTCGCGGAACTGGAATCGACGCAGTGACTGCGGGGCGACGCGTCCCAGTTGTCGACAAGACCCGGCGCTGCCGGCGGGCGCGTTCAAGCCTTGATGTGCGGCGCGGGCTGGGCGCAGTGAGATTGCGCCGGCTTGGTCGCAGCGGACAACGTACGCGGCGGACCGCCGCGCACAATCCGCGCTGTGGTGCCGTACCCGCACATCCCCCTGCGACGCTTCCTTAGCGGGCGTCTGCCCATCGCCGCACGAGCTGCATGTGTCGTCGGCGCTGCGCTGTCGGTGCATGTGGCGCTCGCCGCTCCGCTGGTCCGCTGCGAAGTCACCTACGCAGGGGTCTCGCAGATCGTCGAAGCGCGCCTCACGGCCGACCCCTACAGCGTGCAAAGCGCCGACATCGGCGGGCGCTTCTGGTTCAAGCCGGTCATGGTGGGGACAAGCGAGCGCATCGAGCACATCACGCTCTACGCCTACCTCGGCACGCCCCGCCAGCCCGTTCCCATTGCGCAGGCCACCTACCGTCCTCCCTTTCCGCGCAGCGTGACGCCGTGGGAGTTCACCGGCGAGCAGCACCCCTACGCCGGACCGTCGGAGCGCGAGCTGATCTACCGCTGCACGCTGCAGGAGGTACCGCCATGAAGCTGTTGGCGTGTGCCCTCTCCATCCTGCGAGCGGGCTTGCTGGCCTTCAGCTTTGCGCAGCTTTCGATCGTCGCCTGGGCGCAGGCTGCATCGCCGACTGCGCACGACCCCGCGCGGCGCGAGGATGCCGTCACCCTGCTGTTCGCGGGCGACATCGTGCTCGACGACGATGCGGGCGCGCTGATCGCGCGCGGCGGTG
Organism: Burkholderiales bacterium; assembly: GCA_020354665.1. Classification (GTDB taxonomy): domain Bacteria; phylum Pseudomonadota; class Gammaproteobacteria; order Burkholderiales; family Burkholderiaceae_C. The sequence goes on along the minus strand of CP070653.1, from coordinate 129,084 downwards.
ACCCGCTGGCCGAATTCGCCCCGATCTTTGCCGGCGCGGACCTGCGCGTGGCCAATCTGGAATGCGTGGTGGCCACCACGGGCGACGCGGCGGACAAGCCCTTTACCTTCCGCGCGCACCCGCGCGTGCTGCCGGTGCTCAAGCGTCACCTCGACGTGGTGACGCTGGCCAACAATCACTCGGGCGACTATGGGCGCGAGGCCTTTGCCGAAATGCTCGGTCTGCTCCGCAGCGCCGGCCTGGCTTACGTGGGTGGCGGATACAACCTGCGCGAAGCCCACACACCGCTCGTCGTCGAACGCAAGGGCCTGCGCATCGCGCTGCTGAGCTACAACGAGTTCCTGCCGCGCCGTTTCGAGGCCGACTGGAACGCGCCCGGCGTGGCGTGGAGCGAGGACGCGCGCGTCGTGGCCGACATCCGCCGCGCCCGCGAGCTCTACCGCGCCGACCTGGTCATCGCGTTCATGCACTGGGGCTGGGAGAGCGAGCTGACCGCCGATGCCCGGCAGCGCCAGCTCGCGCGCACCCTGCTCGCAGCGGGGGCCGACGCCGTGCTCGGCGGACACCCGCATGTGCGGCAGGAGATCGAGATCATCGACGGCAAACCCGCCGTTTACAGCGTGGGCAATTTCGTGATGAAGGAAACAGCCGATGACGAGCAGCGCCTCGGCTGGGTGCTGGAGCTCACACTGACCCGCTCCGGCGTGACCGCATTGCGCACGCACACCGCACGCATCGATCGGGCGGGCATTCCGCACGTCGACCCGGGCGCGCAGGAACGCAGCTGGCAGCGCTGAACAAACGCTCCCCAACGGACGCGACCAGTCGCGCTCGATCAGCGCGTCCGCAAGCCATCCGGCGGCAGCGCGGCGAACCTGGTCAGCAGCTGCGCAAGTCGTTTGCCCGCGTCCCGGAGCAGGGTGCGGCCCTTGCAGGCCGCGGGGGCGGCATTGATCCTGGTCGCGGGTCATTCACGCGGAGGGTGCCGTCGGCGTAGTCCGGGCGCGCAGGCTCGGTGCAGATATGAGCGGCTCCGGCGTCGGCCCGGCAACGCAGGAATGTGGCCAGACCTTGATCGGATACGCCCGCGGCGAGGCGTCCTGCGTCTACAGTCGTCCGCAAAGCAGCGGCGAGTAGCGCTTGGACCTCGGCAACGTGGTCACCATGGCCGACTGCATCGGCGCCTTTCTTTTCGAGGCGATGGCCGATGCCGACGAGGCGATTGCCAGGCACCGCGGGCTGCTGCTGCCGTGATGCCGGCCCGGTCGGCCGGCGAAGCACCGAGAACGACGATGAAATCCGACATCGAAATTGCCCAGCAAGCAACGCTGCAGCCGATCCTGCGCCTGGCGCAGGAGCGGCTCGGCATCCCCGAGCCGGCGCTCGAACCCTACGGCCGCTACAAGGCCAAGATCTCGCTGGACTATCTGGCTGGGCTGAACGATCGGCCCGACGGCAAGCTGATCCTCGTCACCGCGATGAGCCCGACGCCGGCCGGTGAGGGCAAGACGACGACCTCGGTGGGGCTGACCGACGCGCTGTGCCGCATCGGCAAGCGCGCGATCGTCGCGCTGCGCCAGCCGTCGCTGGGCCCGGTGTTCGGCATGAAAGGCGGCGCGGCCGGCGGGGGCTACGCGCAGGTCGTGCCGATGGAGGACATCAACCTGCACCTCACCGGCGATTTCGCTGCGATCGCGCTGGCCAACAACCTGCTGGCGGCGATGATCGACAACCACATCCACCACCAGAACGAGCTGCGCTTCGACTTCCGCCGGGTGACCTGGCGCCGCGTGGTCGACATGAACGATCGCGCGCTGCGCCAGTTGACGATCGGTTTGGGCGGCCCGGCCAACGGCTTTCCGCGCGAGGACGGCTTCGACATCGTGGTTGCCTCCGAAGTGATGGCGATCTTCTGTCTGGCCTCATCGCTGGCGGACCTGAAAGACCGGCTCGGGCGCATCGTCGTCGGCTACCGGCGCGATCTCGCCCCGATCCGCGCCCGCGAACTGCAGACGCACGGCGCGATGACCGTGCTGCTGAAGGACGCGATTCACCCGAACCTCGTGCAGACGCTGGAAAACAACCCGGCGATCATCCACGGCGGGCCGTTCGGCAACATCGCGCACGGCTGCAATTCGGTGATCGCGACCCGCGCCGCGCTGAAGCTGGCCGACTACGTCGTCACCGAGGCCGGCTTCGGCGCCGATCTCGGCGCCGAGAAGTTCATCGACATCAAGTGCCGCATGTCGGGCCTGCGGCCGGATGCGGCGGTGGTCGTGGCGACGATCCGTGCGCTGAAGTACCAGGGCGGCGTCGATGTCAAGGACGTGCAGCGCGAGAACCTGGCGGCGCTGGAAAAGGGCATCGTCAACCTCGAGCGGCACGTCAACAACGTGCGCAACCACTATGGCCTGCCGTGCGTGATCGCGATCAACCATTTCACGCACGACTCGGAAGCGGAACTCGAGTTGCTGCGCAGGAAGATGGCGCACCACGGCGCGGCAGTGATCGTCACGCGCCACTGGGCCGACGGCGGCGCCGGCGCCGAGGACCTGGCGCGCGAGGTCGTGCAGCTGGCCGACAGCGGCGCAGCCGACTGCCGGTTCGTGTACGAAGACGGTGAAACGCTGTGGAACAAGGTGACCGCGGTGGCGACCAAGCTCTACGGCGCCTCCGAAGTGACCGCCGACACCAAGGTGCGCGCGGCGCTGCGCAAGCTGGCCGACGACGGCTACGGCAGCCTGCCGGTGTGCGTGGCCAAGACCCCGTATTCGTTTTCGACCGACCCGCTGCTGCGCGGCGCGCCGTCAAATCACGTGCTGAACATCCGCGAGGTGCGTCTGGCCGCCGGCGCCGAGTTCGTGATCCTGATCTGCGGCGACATCATGACGATGCCCGGCCTGCCGCGTGAACCCGCCGCCAAACGCATCGACATTGACGACAACGGAAGGGTCGTCGGGTTGTTCTGAGGTGCGAGTCATTCTTCGTCGGGCTTCACCGATCCGCAGTCGCTGGCCAGCCAGCGGGACTCGGTGCGCGTCAGTCTCTCGCTCGGCTGCTCGCCGGGTAAGCGCGTGGTTGTCCGCATGCTCGTCGACCAGGCCTTCGGGCCGGCGATGACGACCTCGCCGACGCCGCTGGTCGGCGGTTCCTCGCACTTGAGCGTTACCGCGATGCGGTTACCTTTGCGCTCGCCGTACAGGGTGCGACAGTCCTCGTCTTCTTCGACCCCGGAGAACACCAGGCCCTCGCTGGCCTGCTTTGGCGTCAGGCACACGCGCGTCGAATCGATGATGGGCACGCCGGGCTTGGGGATCGCCGCCTCTGCCTCCTCTCGCTGATCCGGCGGGAGGCTGTCCAGCCGCTTGCGCATCGCCGCGTAGCTGCGCCTGGCGGCCTCGCTGTCGATCAGTTCGATCGTGACTTTCGTTTCCCATAATCCAGGCTCCACGGGTTGCGACGCGACCGCACCGGTCGGAGGCCATAGCGTGACCATGAGTGCCGCGACGCTCGGCATCGCGCCATGGATGACTCTGTCTTTCATAGCGGTCCTTTCGCGATCGACGATGAGGCCTGCCGCTGCAGTACAGGGCTCCGCGACTTCGCGCGCGGTGTCACCGTACTGAGAGCACTTATTGAGGTGCCCGCACCATATCGCGCGTGCGCAACGCGGCGCAAGCCCACGCGGCGCGTTGGACCAGCGCCGGTCCCTCTGTAGCGACAAGCCGCGGCGGCGACCGCACCTGCCGTCAGTCGCGAACGATCAGCACCGAACGCGGGAAATGGCGAACCACGTGCGCGGCGTT
>CP070653.1:118976-125178 GCA_020354665.1 Burkholderiales bacterium | reverse complement strand
GCCTGTGACGGTCGCGGAAGATTCGTTGGGCGGCTGGCTAGAATTTGCCCGCGCAAACCAGGATTTGAAGTCGTGGCAACGATGAATCGTCAGGCGTGTAACTGTCCCCAGCGAACGCACAGGCTTTTGTTGATAATCTGTTTATAAGTTTCCTTGTTGGTGCTCCACAACGACGCGAAATCAAGCATTGGCGCGGCTTTCCGCGGAATGCTTTTGGCTACAATGAAGGCCCAACAAGCAGTTGCCATACGTTTTGTTGGACGGCGCGTTTCCTCTTGGACGCGCCTTTTTTTTGCTTGCTGGGCCGTTGCGCGGCACATGGCGTTGTGCCGCGATTTGCACCGACTCGACATCGGCCCGCGCGTCGCGGCGTGCAGCAAAGCGCCCTTGATCTGACTGCATGGATCACATCCGCAACTTTTCCATCATCGCCCACATCGACCACGGCAAGAGCACGTTGGCTGACCGCATCATCCAGCGGTGCGGCGGCCTTTCGGACAGGGAGATGGACGCCCAGGTGCTCGACTCGATGGACATCGAGCGCGAACGCGGGATCACGATCAAGGCGCAGACAGCGGCGTTGAGCTACACCGCCCGTGACGGCGGGATTTACCAGCTCAACCTCATCGACACCCCTGGCCACGTCGATTTCAGCTACGAGGTGAGCCGGTCGCTGTCGGCGTGCGAGGGCGCGCTCCTCGTGGTCGATGCCAGCCAGGGAGTCGAGGCGCAGACGGTCGCCAACTGCTACACGGCGCTCGACCTCGGTGTCGAGGTGGTGCCGGTACTCAACAAGATGGATCTGCCGCAGGCCGACCCCGAGCGTGCCAAGCAGGAGATCGAGGACGTGATCGGCATCGACGCGAGCCAGGCGATTCCCTGTTCGGCGAAGACCGGCATGGGGCTGGAGGACGTCCTGGAGGCGGTGATCCACCGTATGCCGGCGCCGCGTGGCGACCCCGACGGGCCGCCGCGGGCAATGATCATCGACAGCTGGTTTGACAACTACGTCGGCGTGGTGATGCTCGTGCGGGTGGTCGATGGCAGGCTGCGCCGTGGCGAGCGCATCCGGCTGATGGCCACCGATTCGGCCCACGGCATCGAGCAGCTGGGCGTCTTCACGCCCAAGTCCGTGCCCCGCGACGAGTTGAAGGCCGGCGAGGTGGGGTTCGTCATCGCCGGCGTCAAGGACCTGCACGCGGCCAAGGTCGGTGACACGCTGACCCTGGAGAAGAAGCTGCCCAATAACGCGGGCCCCGCCACCGAACCGCTACCCGGGTTCAAGGAGATCAAGCCACAGGTGTTTGCCGGCCTGTATCCGACCGAGGCCAGCGAGTACGACTCGCTTCGTGACGCGCTGGAGAAATTGCAGCTCAACGACGCCTCACTGAGATTCGAGCCGGAAGTAAGTCAGGCACTGGGCTTCGGCTTTCGCTGCGGTTTCCTCGGGTTGCTGCACATGGAGATCGTCCAGGAGCGACTCGAGCGCCAATTCGACCAGGACCTGATCACGACCGCACCGAGCGTGGTCTACGAGGTCGAGCTCAACGACGGCACCGTGCTCGAGGTCGAAAACCCTGCCCGGATGCCCGACCCGGGCAGCGTCCGGGAGATCCGCGAGCCGATCGTCACCGTGCAGTTGTACATGCCGCAGGATTGCGTCGGCCCGGTGATGACGCTGGCCAACCAGAAGCGCGGCGTGCAGATGAACATGGCCTACCATGGCCGGCAGGTCCACCTGACTTACGAACTGCCGCTGGCCGAGATCGTGCTCGACTTCTTCGACCGCCTCAAGAGCGTATCCCGGGGCTATGCCTCGATGGACTACGAGTTCAAGGAGTACCGCGCTGCTGACGTCGTCAAGGTCGACCTGCTGATCAACGGCGACCGGGTCGATGCCCTGTCGATCATCGTCCACCGCGGCCAGGCGCAGTATCGTGGGCGGGCCGTCGCGGCGAAGTTGCGCGAGCAGATCCCGCGACAGATGTACGACGTCGCGATCCAGGCGGCCATTGGCTCCAACATCATTGCGCGCGAGAACATCAAGGCGCTGCGCAAGAACGTGCTGGCAAAATGCTACGGGGGTGACATCACGCGCAAGCGCAAACTGCTCGAAAAACAAAAAGCCGGCAAGAAGCGCATGAAGCAGATCGGCACCGTGGAGGTGCCGCAGGAAGCGTTCCTGGCCATCCTGCAAGTCGATGAATAACCAATCGATGGGTTCCCTGACCGGACTACTCTACGGCGCGCTGATCGTCTACCTCGGGGGCTGGTTCCTCGACAAGTGGGGCGGCAACTTCTCGCTGCTGCTGTTCGTCTTGACGCTGGTGAGCTTCGCCTACTGGCTGGCCGAACGCCTGCACTTCAAGCCCGCACGCGAGGCGGCGGCGAGCCGGCTTGAATCGCAGGCGCAGGCGCGTCGCGCGGAGCTGGGGCGCAGGGGGATCGACCAGGTCGATGGCGACGTGGCTGCCGCCAAGCGCGAGGCGCTCGCACAGCCCTGGTGGCTCGACTGGACGGCCGGTCTGTTCCCGGTCATCCTGACCGTGTTCCTGCTGCGATCGTTCCTCGTCGAGCCGTTCAAGATCCCTTCGGGGTCGATGATCCCGACGCTCCAGATCGGCGACCTCATCCTCGTCAACAAGTACCACTACGGCATCCGGCTGCCGGTGATCAACAAGAAGGTCGTGGCCAATCACGAGCCGCGGCGTGGTGACGTGGTGGTGTTTCGCTATCCGCTCAATCCGGGCATCGACTACATCAAGCGAGTCGTCGGCGTACCGGGCGACGAGGTGGCGTGGCTCAGCCAGCGCCTGGTGATCAACGGCCAACCGGTGCCGGTCGAGCCGCGCGACGAATATTTCGACGACGAGATCAATCGCTATGCGCCGCAGTTCACCGAGAAGCTCGGCAGCGTGGAACACCGGATCCTCGTCGACCCCAACCGCCCGGCATTCGTGCGCCCGATGGCCGATTTCAGCGCCTTCCGCGACCGCTGCCGCTACAGCGCCGAGGGCGTCGTGTGCAGCGTCCCGCCCGGACACTACTTCACGATGGGCGACAACCGTGACAATTCGCAGGATTCGCGGTTCTGGGGTTTTGTGCCGGACGAGAACATCGTCGGCAAGGCCTTCTTCGTGTGGATGAATTTGGGTAATCTTGGCCGCATCGGCTCGTTTGAGTAGGCATCCACGTTTCACCCCCCGTTCTGTTTGGGAGCACAACGCATGGCCTTCACGCATCCGGCACTCCCGCGGCAACGCGGCATCACGCTCATTGGGCTGCTGCTGTGGGCGATCGTCATCGCCTTTCTTGCGCTGGTGGCCACGCGCGTCTTTCCCACCGTCAACGAGTACTGGACGGTCTTGCGGGCCATCAACAAGATCGTGGCGGACAACCCGCCGACGGTGGCTGAAGTGCGCAAGGCTTTCGAGAAGCAGAAGGAGATCGAGTACTCGATCAGTTCGATCGGCGGGGACGATCTGGAAGTCACGAAGGAGAACGACCGGCTCGTGATCCGTGTTGCCTACGACAAGGAGATCGAGCTCGTCGAACCCGTGTTCCTGCTCATCAAGTACCGCGGCGAAGCACGCGAGGCGCGCTGACACCGACCGAGCGGACCGATGACACCTCCCGCGGATGCCGCCCTGGCGTCGCTGCAGCAGCGTCTTGGCTACCATTTCTTGGACGAGGCGCTGCTCGTGCGGGCGCTGACCCACCGCAGCTTCGGTGCCGACCACAACGAGCGGCTCGAGTTTCTCGGCGATGCGGTGCTCTCGACGGCCATTTCGGCGCTGCTCTACGAGCGCTTCGCGGGTTCGGACGAGGGCGACCTGACGCGCGTGCGTGCCCATCTGGTGCGTGAGGAGACGTTGCATCGTGCGGCGCTTTCGGTCGGCCTGCCTGCAGTGATCCGGCTGTCGGAGGGGGAGGCTCGCGGTGGCGGGGCGCAGCGGCCTTCGATCCTGGCCGACGCGCTCGAGGCCGTGATCGGTGCCGCCTTCGTCGACGGCGGTTTCGGGCCAGCACACACACTGGTGCAGCGCCTGTTCGGTGACGTGATCGCGACCACGGAGATCGACCGCTGGTCGAAAGACGCAAAGACCGAGCTGCAGGAGTGGCTGCAGGCCCGCAAGCTGCCGGTGCCGGACTACCGGATCGTGGCTACACGCGGGCAGGCACACGCCCAGATCTTCGAAGTGGCGTGCGCGGTGCCGGCGCTGGGTCTGACCGAGACGGGCGAAGGGCGGTCACGGCGCTCGGCGGAGCAGGAAGCGGCGCGTCGCATGCTCGACTCGCTCAAGGCCAGTGACCGTCCGGGCAGCCCGCTGCGATCCTGAACGGATGACCGCGCCTCGTCCGACCCGCATGTCGGCCGAGTGGATCGGTGGGACGGGTCTCGGGGGTGCGCGCGGTCGATGCGTGCCGGGAAGCAATCGATGAACGCTGACGAGCCGGCCCGGCGCTGTGGTCTCGTGGCCATCGTGGGGCGGCCGAACGTCGGCAAGAGCACGCTGCTCAATGCGCTGGTCGGCCAGAAGGTCAGCATCACCTCACGCAAGCCCCAGACCACACGCCACCGGATCACTGGCATCCGCACGACCGGCACCACACAGTTCATCTTCGCCGACACGCCGGGATTCCAGGCGCGCGACGGAGGACGCGGGCGGGGCGCGATGAACCGCACGCTCAACCGGACCGTGCTCGCGTCGCTCGCTGACGTCGACGTGGTGTTGTTCGTCGTGGAGGCGGGCCGTTTTGGTCTCGACGACGCCAAGGTCTTGGCGCTGCTGCCAGAGCACAAGCCGGTGCTGCTGATCGCCAACAAGCTCGACGCCGTGATGCGCCGCAGCGAGCTCGCGCCCTGGCTGAAGAACATGCAGGAGCGGCGCAACTTCACCGAGTTCGTGCCGATGTCGGCCAGACGGCCCGCCGACGTGCAGCGACTGCTGGCGATCATCGAGCCCTACCTTCCTGAGCAGGATTGGCTGTTCGAGGCGGAGGCTCTGACCGATCGCAGCGAGCGCTTTCTGGCCAGCGAGATCATCCGCGAGAAGCTTTTCCGGCTCACCGGCGACGAACTGCCCTATGTGTCAACGGTCGTCATCGATCGCTTCCACGAGGAAGGGGGCCTACGGCGCATCACCGCCACCATCGTCGTCGAGCGTGATGCCCACAAGGCCATCGTCATCGGCGCCGGTGGCGAGCGGCTCAAGCGCATCGGCAGCGAGGCTCGGCGTGATCTTGAATCGCTGCTGGAGGCCAAGGTGTTCCTCGAGCTCTGGGTCAAGGTACGCTCCGGATGGGCCGAGGACGAGGCCCGCCTGCGGTCATACGGCTACGAATGATGGCGCCGCGCGCGCACACTGCGGCATGACCGGCCGGCGTGCTGGCGGCACGCAGCTGGCTGCCTTTGTGCTGCATCGCTACGCCTGGAGCGAGACCAGCTTGATCCTCGAGTTGTTCACGCGTGAACAGGGCCGGGTGGTCGCCGTCGCCAAGGGCGCCAAGCGTCCCTACTCACAGTTGCGCAGTGTCCTGCTGCCACTGCAGCGTGTCACAGTCTCGCTCGGCCGCCATCCGTCGAGCGACGAGTCGGCCGGCGAAATCCACAACCTCCGCGCTGCCGATTACGGTGGCGGGGCGCCCATGCCAGGCGGTGCAGCCATCTTCGCCGGCCTGTACCTGAACGAACTGCTGCTGAAGCTGCTCGCCCGCTACGACCCCCATCCGTTGCTGTTCGACGCCTACGCCGAATCGGTGGAAGCGCTCGGGATTGGCGACGACGCCTCGGTACAGGCCGCGCTGCGCGCGTTCGAGTTGATGCTGCTGCGCGAGACCGGGTTGCTGCCTGAACTGGCGACCGAGACGGTCACGCAGCAGGCGCTCGATCCGGCGCGCCGCTACACGCTGTCGCCCGAGGGCGGGCTGGTCGCTGCCGGCGGCTCGAGTGCCGCGCTGACGGGCACCGCCTGGCTGGCGCTGCACGCTGCACTCGGGCAGGGAAACGGCCTTGCGGCGGTGCGCGAGGCCTGCGCCGACCATCTCGCGCTGCTGCGCGGCGTGCTGCGCGGCGTGCTTCACTATCATCTCGGCTCGTCGCAGCTGCGCACGCGCCAAGTCATGCAAGACATGCAACGGCTTCTCGAATGAACCCGCTCGTCGCTCCGGAGGCAGCGGCGCACGGCGCGCCATTCACTGC
>CP070653.1:115208-118876 GCA_020354665.1 Burkholderiales bacterium | reverse complement strand
TGGGTCGGGCACTTCGACCTGTCGAATTTCATGGGGATTCCCGCGCAATTCAACGACGCGCGATTCGACGCGGCGATGCGCAAAGTCGCCGACGTGGCCCGCAAGCACGGCAAGGCGGCCGGGTTCATGGCCACCGATGCGGCGTGGATCACGCGCGTGCGCGAGATGGGCTACACGATGATCGCCGGCGGCACCGACACCGGCGTACTCGAACAGGCCTTCAAGGGCATGGTCGGCCAGATCGAAGGAGGCGGGCGATGAACGCGGGGCAGCCGTTCAAGGTCGCGCTGACGCGCGACATCCTCACCAGCGAGGGCAAGCCGTCGTTCGGCGAAGGGCCGCTCGCGATCCTGAACAACGAGAAGCACATCCAGTGGGAGTTTCTGCCCGAATTGGTGAGCGAGATCACGCCCGACATCATGGCCCGCTACGACGGCCTGTACGTGAATACGCCCCGGATCGCCGCGTCCTCGGTCGCGCGCAGCGACCGGCGCGTGCGCATCGTCGCACGCCACGGTGTCGGCTACGACTCGGTGGACGTCGCCGCGCTTGCCGCGAAGGGCGTGATCACCACCAACACGCCGGTGGCCGTGCGCCGCCCGGTGGCGGTGGCGGCACTCACCTTCATCTTCGCGCTTGCCGGGCGACTGGTCATCAAGGACAAGCTCACCCGCAGCGGCCGCTGGCATGAACGCACCAACCACATGGGGCTGGGTCTCACGACACGAACGCTCGGGGTGATCGGCGCCGGCGGCATTGGCCGCGAGCTGCTCACACTGGCGCGGCCGTTCGGCTGGAAGATGTTGGCAGCCGATCCGTACGTCGATGCGACCACCATCGCCGCGCTAGGCGCCGAACGAGTGCCGCTCGATCAGCTGCTGCGCGCCTCGGACTTTGTCGTCGCCACGGTGCTGCTGAACAACGAAACGCACCACCTGATGAGCGCGGAGCGCTTTGCGCAGATGAAACGCAGCGCCTATTTCATCAACCTCTCGCGCGGGCCGATCGCTGATGAGGCGGCGCTGATCGCCGCGCTGCGAAGCGGCACCATCGCCGGCGCCGGGATCGACGTGTTCGAGCAGGAGCCGGTGGCGCCGGACAACCCGCTGCTGACAATGGACACCGTGTTGGTCACGCCCCATGCGCTGTGCTGGACCGACGAGTGCTTCGACGCGATCGCCCGTGAGGGGCTCACCTGCATCGCCGATTTCGCCAAGGGCCGCACGCCCAAGTCGGTGGTCAGGCCGGCGTAGCTGCGCGCTGCTCTCTGCCGGCGCACGCCAGCAGGCGCTCATGCGGTGATGGTGCCACCCGATCCGATCTTCTTCACCGCCCGACAACAGGTCGTCGAACTCGCGACGAAGCATCGGTTGCCTTCGATCTTCCACGCGAGGGAGATCGTGGAGGTCGGAGGCCTCATGTCGTATGGGGTGAGCCTTGATGACCAGTTCCGGCGCGCCGCCGCTTACGTCGACAAGATCCTCAAAGGCGCAAGTCCCGGCGATCTTCCGATTGAACAGGCCGCGAAACTCGAGTTGGTCGTCAATCTGAAGACCGCGAAAGCGCTTGGCCTCACGATCCCGCAGACGCTCCTTCTGCGCGCCGATGGGGTGATCGAGTAGCTGTCCTGCAAATGCCGGCTTAGAGCGTAGAGTCGGGGCACGACTGACGGCCAAGGAAGGGGAGCATGGGTCTGATCGGACGTAGGCAGTTCCTCTTTTCTGGCAGCGCGCTGCTTGCGAGCCGACTCGCCGCCCAGTCGCAACCGGCGTCGAAGACGGTTCGGATCGGTGTGCTCGCCGGTGGCGGCTCGGGCTTGAAGATCGGTTTCGAGCCGTTCCGACAGCGGCTGCAGGAGCTCGGCTACGAGGAAGGCCGGAACCTCATCCTCGAGGTTCGAAGCGCCGAGGGGCGCGCCGCGCATTACCCGGCCTTCGCAGCCGAACTGGTTCGGCTCAACGTCGACGTCATCGTCGTGCAGGGCAACGCAGCGATCGCCGCGCTCAAGCAGGCGACGCAGACCATTCCGATCGTGATGGCGATGGTCGGCGATCCGGTGGGCGCTGGTTTCGTCGCGAGTCTCGCGAGACCCGGAGGCAACATCACCGGCTTCACCAACCAGGGGGAGGACATCAGCGCGAAGTGGGTCCAGCTGCTCACGGAGGCGGCACCCGGTATCACGCGCGTGGGCGTTCTCTGGGACCAGCACAACGCCGCGCACGCAGGCATGCAGCGAGAAATCCTTCAGGCCAGCCGCGAGTTGGGCGTCAGCAGCGTTCCCATCGACGTGCGAGGGCGCGATGCCATCGACAAGGCGTTCACCGCGATGGTCGCCGACAAGATCGGTGGCGTGATCATCCTTCCCGATCCGGCCTTTGGCGCGAATCTGCCACGCATCGCAAGTCTCGCCGCCAGGCACCAGCTGCCCACGATTTCGGTCTTTCCGGAGTTCCCGCAGGCAGGCGGCCTGATGAGCTACGGCCCGAGCTTCGTCGACAACTGGCGCCGTGCCGCCGAGTACGCCGACAGGATCATCAAGGGCGCAAAGCCGGCCGATCTGCCCGTGGGTCAGCCGCTCAAGTTCGAGTTGGCGATCAACGCGAAAACCGCCACGGCGCTCGGACTGACGATCCCGCCATCGCTCAGGTTGCGTGCCGACCATCTGATCGAGTGACCGATCGGGCCCGACCGCTGGGCCATTCGCGTGCCGATCGCGCGATCCGCCATGACGCGCGCTAAGCGGCGTTGCGCTGCTCCACCCAGGCGCGCAGCGCGCGAATGTCGCCCGGGGTGGTGCGGCAGCAGCCGCCGATCAACCGCGCGCCGAGGCGGTACCACTCGCTCGCATGGTCCGCGAGCATCGTGGTGTCGGCGCTGCCGTTCCAGCACATCGCCGCAGCGTCGTAGCGTTCGCCCGAGTTCGGGTAGACGACGATCGGCTTCGCGGTGCGCGACGCGGCGACCTCGATCAGCGATGCGACGAACTGCGGCGCGGTGCAGTTGACGCCGACCGCGGCGACCTGCGCGCAGCCTTCGACCGCGTCGATGCAGTCGGCCAGCGGCTCGCCCTGGCTGACGTGCTCGCCATCGCGGCACGAGAAGCTGATCCACGCCTGCATCTGCGGAAACTCCGGCAGCAGACGCGCCAGCGCGACCGCCTCATCGCGGCACGGCAGCGTCTCGCAGGCGAGCAGGTCGGCGCCCGCCGTGGCAAGCACCGCCAGGCGCGGGCGATGGAACGCGACCAGTTCATCGATACCAAGGCCGTAGTGGCCGCGATATTCGGAACCGTCGTGCAACGTCGCGCCGTAAGGACCGACCGACGCGGCGACGAGCGGAAAGCACCGACCCGCGCGGGCCTGCGGCCGGGCCCAGAACATCTCGCGCGCTTCGCACGCCAGTTCGACCGCGCGGCGCATCAGCGCGGCGGCCGCCACTGCATCCAGCCCGCGGCGCGCAAAGCCTGCGAAGCTCGCCTGATAGGTCGCGGTGGTCGCAACGTCGGCACCGGCGAGGTAGTAGTCCAGATGCACCTGACGGATCAGTTCGGGCGCATCGAGCAGCACCTTGGCGGACCACAGCGGGTCGTGCAGGTCGGCACCGCGGCGCTCGAGCTCGCTGGCGAGCCCGCCGTCGAGGATCACGACGCGCTGTCGTGCGAGCAGTTC
>CP070653.1:81301-115108 GCA_020354665.1 Burkholderiales bacterium | reverse complement strand
CCATCACGCCGGCGCCGCCGCCGTTGGTCAGGATCACGAGCTGCTCGGCTTGATTGGCCTGGAACCGTGCCAGCGTCTCCGCGGCGAGGAACAGTTCCTGCAGCGTGTCCACGCGCAGCATGCCAGCGCGGGCAATCGCTGCCTCGAAAACGATGTCCGAGCCCGCCAGCGCTCCCGTATGCGACGCGGCGGCGCGCTGGCCCTGCGGTGAACGGCCGGCCTTGACGACGATCACCGGCTTGTTGCGCGCCGCAGCACGTGCCGCCGACATGAACTTCCGCGGCGATTCGATCGATTCGATGTAGAGCAGGATCGACCGCGTCTTGGCGTCGCTCGCCAGCCAGTCGAGCATGTCGCCGAAGTCGACATCGGCGTGCTCACCGAGCGAGACGAGCCGGGAGAACCCGATTCCCTGGCCGCGCGCCCAGTCGAGGATCGCGGTGACGAGCGCGCCGGACTGCGACACGAGTGCGATGTCTCCCGGCAGCGCGTCGGCGTGCGAGAAACTGGCGTTGAGCCCGAGGTGCGGTACCAGCAAGCCGAGGCAATTCGGCCCCAGGATACGCAGACAGTGAGGCTTGGCGGCGTCAAGCATCGCCTGCTTGCCCGCGGTGTCGAGCCCGGCGCTGAGCACCACCGCCGCGCGTGTACCCAGCGTGCCGAGCTCGGCGATCAGCCCCGGCACGGTCGCCGGCGGGGTGCAGATCACCGCGAGCTCGGGCACTTCGGGCAAATCGGCAGCGCGTGCGTAGGCCTTGTGTCCGTCGAGTTCGGCGTGCTTCGGGTTGACCGGATAAACCGGCCGCTCGAAGTTGCCAGCGGACAGGTTGCGCCACACCGTCGCCCCGACGCTGGCCGGCCGCCGCGATGCGCCGAACACAGCCACCCGGGTCGGGTCGAACAGCGAGTCGAGGTTGCGGATACTCATGGGCCGTGGCTGTCAGATGATCATCTACCACCCTGCCACGAACTCCCAGAGCGGGCTTGACCCGGCTCAAGCCTCAGCCGGGCGAGCGCCTTGTCAGGAATGCAAGGTGGGCGCAGTATCGTCACCTACGCGCGCAGGGGTTGGGCGCTGCGTCGCGAGACGGCAATCGACCGAAGCCGCCCAGGAGATGGACATGGCCTTGGATTCCCCGTCACTGGCGAGCCCCTCGAGGCCGGAGAAGCGTTCGAATGGCCACGGCCCTTTGTCGCAGCGCACCTACGCGCTCGTGCTGGCCGGGGGGCGCGGCACGCGGCTGCATCAACTCACCGAGTGGCGTTCGAAACCAGCGGTGCCATTTGGCGGGTCGCTCACGATCGTCGACTTTCCGCTCAGCAACTGTGTGAACTCCGGCGTGCGGCGCATCGGCGTACTCACGCAGTACAAAGCGCAGAGCCTGATTCGCCACATCGAACGCGGTTGGGGATTTCTCGATGCCGGCCTGGGCGAGTACGTCGACGTGGTGCCTGCGCAGCAGCGCGTCGACGAGGGCTGGTACTCGGGTACCGCCAACGCCGTGTACCAGAACATCGACATCATCAGTGAGAGCCGGTCGGACTTCGTGCTGGTCCTGGCGGGTGACCACATCTACAAAATGGATTACGAGCGGCTGCTCGCCGACCATGTTGCCAGCCACGCCGATGTCACCGTGGCGTGCATCGAGGTGCCGGCCGAAGAGGCGACGCGATTCGGCGTGATGGTGGTCGACGAAGAGATGCGGGTCAGGCAGTTCATCGAGAAGCCGAAGGCGCTGCAGGCGGGCGAGGCACGGTCGGGCACGGTGCTTGGCAGCATGGGCATCTACGTGTTCAACACCCCGTTCCTCTGTCACGAACTCGAGCGCGATGCGAACGACCCCCATTCGACCCACGACTTCGGCAGCGACCTGATCCCCTCGATGCTGAACCGCTGCAACGTGATCGCGCATCATTTCGCCCGTAGCTGTGTGCCGGCGGACGCCGCCGTGCCCTATTGGCGCGACGTTGGCACGATCGACGCGTACTGGGACGCCAACATGGACCTGGTGCGCATCGTGCCAGCCCTCGACCTGTACGACGATGCGTGGCCGATCCGCAGCCGCCAGCGTCACCTGCCGCCGGCCAAGTTCGTCCTCGACGAGGAAGGGCGCCGTGGTTTTGCCGTCGAGTCGCTGGTCAGCAGCGGATGCATCGTCAGCGGCGCGGTCGTGCGCCGTTCGATCCTGTTCACGAAGGCGCGCGTCGGAGAGCACAGTCTGGTCGAGGATTCGCTGCTGCTGCCCGGCGCCCAGGTGGGCCGTGATGTCTACCTCAGGCGCGCGATCATTGACAAGCGCTGCGTCCTGCCCGACGGCTTTCGCGCCGGCCTCGACCCGACGCGTGACCGCGAGCTGTTCCACGTCACCGAGGGCGGCGTGACCCTGGTCGTTCCCGAGATGCTGGGCCAGCGTGTCCACCTCGGTCCCGACAAGACACACGACACGATGCCTTTCCAAGAGACGCTGTCATGAAGATCCTGCTGCCCGTCGACGGCTCCGAGACATCGCTGGATGCGGTGCGCCATGCACTGTCGCTGGTCGAGCAGGGCCTGCAGGCGGACTTCGTGCTCGCCAACGTGCAGGAGCCGGCAACGCTCTACGAGCTGATGCTCACGCGCGATGCCGACGTGCTGGAGCAGGTCGCCGAGGGCGCCGGCGAGCATGCCCTGGAAGGTGCGCAGGCGTTGCTGAAGGCGGCGGGCGTCTCGTTCGACAGCGAGATCGACTCGGGTGACGCGCGCAACGTGTTGCTCGACATTGCCGAGCGCGAAGGCTGCGATGCGATCATCATGGGCGCGAGGGGGCTCGGTCACGTGCGGGGGGCGCTGCTGGGCTCGGTGTCGCACTCGGTGCTGCACCACGCGAAGATTCCCGTGACGATCGTGCATGAAGGGCCACGCGAAGATGAAGGGGCGCCTTGAGGCGGGCCGCGGCGCAGGCACTGGGTCGCCGGCCGGCCAGCCGAGCCAGGCATGACCGTCTTTGACGCGGTCCTGACGGCGAGCACGGCGCTTGACGTGATGGCTGCATCGCGCGGCGGCGCGGCTGCGATCGCTGCGCGGCAGTCGACGCGGCTCGCGCGCTTGCGTGAGTCTGCGTTGCGGCGGTCGCCGTTCTACCGGCGCTGCCATCACGGGCTGGCCGACGCGCCGCTGCAGGCCCTGCCGCCGGTGCAGAAGACCGAGCTGATGGAGTCATTCGACGACTGGGTCACCGACCCGCGCGTCCATCTGTCCGACCTGCTCACCTTCCTGCGCGATCCACAGCGCATCGGCGATGCGTATGCCGGATCGTTCGTCGTCTGGGAGAGCTCGGGCAGCAGTGGCGAGCCTGGCGTCTTCGTGCAGGACGCCCGTGCGATGGCGGTCTACGACGCGATCGAATCGCTACGTCGCAGCACGCCACGGCCACTGCAGCGCTGGCTCGACCCGTTGTTCATCGGCGAGCGCATGGCCTTCGTCGGCGCCACGGGCGGGCACTTCGCCACTGCGGTGACCGTCGAGCGGCTGCGCCGGCTCAACCCGTGGGTCGCGCAGTCGATGCGCACCTTCTCGATCCTGCAGCCGCTGTCGGCGCTGACCGCGCAGCTCGAGGAGTGGGCGCCGAGCGTGCTCGCCACCTACCCGACCGCCGCGGCCCTGCTCGCCGACGAGGCGCAGCACGGCCGGCTGCGCATCAATCCCGACGAGGTCTGGACCGGAGGCGAGACGCTCACACCGGCGATGCGCCACCTGATCGAGTCGGGGTTGGCCTGCAGCGTGCGCAACAGCTACGGCACGTCGGAGTTCCTGCCGATTGCGTGGGAGTGCGACGAAGGGCTGCTGCACCTGAACGCCGATTGGGTGATCCTCGAGCCGGTCGATGCGCAGATGCGCCCGGTGCCCCCCGGCGAGCTCGGCAGCACGACGCTGCTGACCAACCTCGCCAATTTCGTGCAGCCGCTGATCCGCTATGACGTGGGCGATCAGGTGCGTTTCACCGATCAGCCCTGCGGTTGCGGATCGGCGCTGCCGGCGATCGAGGTGCACGGTCGCCGTGACGCCGTGCTGCAGATGCGGGGTGCGGCGGGCCGTCAGATCACGCTGCTGCCACTCGCGCTGACCACGGTACTCGAGGAGCAGGCGGGGCTCTACGACTTCCAGCTTTGTCAGCGCGATCCGACGACGCTCGTGCTGCGCGTCGGCACACACGGCGCAACGGCCGCTGCCGCAGTGCAGCGGGCCTGCACGGCGCTGCGCGGATTTGCGCAGCAGCAGGGGGTGATGGACGTGCGCGTGTTCGCCGAAGCCGGCGTGCTCCCGGCGCGCGGGCGCACTGGCAAGGCGCCGCGCGTCGTTGCCGCACCGGCCGACAAGCCGGCTGCTGTGCCGGCGCGCGAGCCAGAGCGGCCGAAGCGCTCGCATTCCTGAGCACCGCGCTTGGCATGGCGTGGCGCGCCCCCGCCACCGTGGGCTCGCTGCTAACGGCCAGATCTCAGGCGCGGCGGGCTTGCGCCTCGGGCAGCCGCGCCTTCGCGCCAGCGCGCCGCAACCCGCGCCTGGCCGACTCAGCGCTTGCGGTCCATTCGCAACTCGCGCGCCAGCCTGGAGGCGCCATGGCCGATCGCGGCGATATGGAAGGGCTCGAACTTGCGTCCCTTGTCGGCCGGCGGTTCGGCGCGCTGAGGAAAGCCCCTGACGGGCCAGGATTTGGCGGGCTCGGTCTTGGGCATGGTCGGACGGTGCACGTGAATCGGATCGATCGCCGGTGTGGCGCCGGCTGATGGCCGGCCTCACCGTGACAAAACGGCGCCGCCCGTGAAGTCGATGACAGCCGACACGTTCGGTAACGACTGCCCGACAATGCCCCGGAAGGGGCCCGCATGTTACAAATGGCACGAGCCCCACCATGCTCCATCTCCTCAACCTACTGGCCGCGATCGCTTTGCTGGTCTGGGGCACGCAGTTCGTGCGCACCGGCATCCTGCGCCTGCTCGGCGAGCGCCTGCGCAGCCTGCTGCAGGCGAGCATGGACCATCGTGCGAAGGCGCTGGTCGCGGGCACCGTGGTGGCGAGTCTCGTGCAGTCGAGTACCGCCACCTGCCTGATCGTCGCTTCGTTCGTTGCCAAGGGACTTGTTGCGACGGCGGCTGGCCTGGCGGTCATGCTCGGTGCAGACGTCGGCACCGCACTGATGGTGGTGGTGCTTTCGTTCGATCTGTCATGGCTGTCACCACTGCTGATCTTTGCTGGCGTCGTGATGTTCGTTGCGCGCGAGAAGACCGCGGTCGGCCGCACCGGCCGGGTCCTGCTCGGTCTGGGGCTGATCATTCTGGCGCTGGAACTCATCGTGCAGGCCACGCGGCCGTTGACCGAGTCACCGACGGTGCGTGCGTTGCTCGCGGACCTGCCCAGCGACGTGTTGCTCGACCTGACGGTCGGTGCGGTGCTGGCCGTGTTGTCGTACTCGAGTCTGGCGATCGTGCTGCTGACGGCCACGCTGGCCGGCTCGGGGATCGTGCCGGTTTCGGTCGCGCTCGGGCTCGTGCTCGGCGCGAACATCGGCAGTGGATTGCTCGCTGTCCTCACGACAGCCAATGCATCGGTCGAAACGCGGCGGCTGCCGGTGGGCAATCTGCTGTTCAAGGCGGTGGGCGCCGCGCTCGCGATCCCGTGGCTGGCGCAGCTGTTGGCTGTGCTGCAGGCACATCTGCCGGAGGTGCAGCAGCAAGTGGTGGCGTTCCATCTGCTGTTCAACCTCGCGCTGGCGCTGCTGTTCATCGGCACGGTCGGGCCGACGGCGCGGCTGCTCGAGAGAGGGTTGCGCTCGGTGGCGCGGCCACCGGACGCGCTGCGGCCGCGCCACCTCGATCCGATGGCGCTGGCAACGCCATCGCTGGCCATCAGCTGCGCGGCGCGCGAGGCGCTGCACCAGGCCGACGTTGTCGAGACGATGCTGCGTGGCATGCTGCCGGTCATACGCGGCAACGATCTGGAGCTTGCCAAGCAGCTGCGCGAGCTCGACGACCACGTCGACCGGCTCTACACCGACATCAAGCTGTACCTCACGCAGGTCTCGCGCGACGCGCTGTCCGAGCGCGAGAGCCGGCGTTGGGCCGACATCCTGTCGTTCACGATCAACCTGGAGCAGATCGGCGACATCATCGAGCGCGTGCTGCAGGACATCGAGGACAAGAAGATCAGGAAGAACTTGAGCTTCTCCGAAGCCGGGCTGGCCGAGATCACACACCTGCACGAGCGGCTGCTCGCCAACCTGCGACTTGGCATGAGCGTCTTCCTCGATGGTCACGTGCGCGATGCGCGCAAGCTGCTTGAGGAAAAGGCGCGCTTCCGCGATCTGGAGCGCGGCTACGCCGCCAGCCACATCGCGCGCCTGCGGGACAACACGCCGCAGAGCATCGAGACGAGCAGCCTGCATCTGGACTTGATCAGCGATCTGAGGCGGATCAATTCGCACATCTGCTCGATCGCCTACCCGATCCTCGAGGAAGCGGGCGCGCTCACGCCGACGCGGATCCGCGATTCGCGACTCGAGGCGGCCGGAGCCGACGAGCAGCAGGCCTGACCGCGGGGAGTCATGTTGCCCAGGAGGAGCGTGCGATGTTGATTGGCGTCCCCAAAGAGATCAAGGTGCACGAATACCGCGTCGGTCTCACACCGTCGTCGGTGCGTGAGCTGGTCATGCACGGACACGAGGTGCTCGTCGAGACCGGCGCCGGCGCCGGCATCGGCGCGACGGACGCGCTCTACCAGGCCGCGGGCGCCGTGATTGCCGGCGAGGGGGCCGAGGTGTTCGATCGCGCGCAGCTGATCGTCAAGGTCAAGGAACCACAGGCGCCCGAGCGCGCGATGCTGCGGCCCGAGCAGATCCTGTTCACCTACCTGCACCTCGCGCCCGACCCCGCGCAGTGCGCGGACCTGGTGCGCAGCGGCGCGGTGTGCATCGCCTACGAGACGGTGACGCAACCCGGCGGCGGCCTGCCGCTGCTCGCGCCGATGTCCGAAGTCGCCGGCCGCCTGTCGATCCAGGTGGGCGAGCACTGCCTGCTGCGTGCACAGGGCGGCATGGGCATCCTGCTCGGTGGCGTGCCCGGCGTACCGCCGGCGCGGGTGGTGATCCTCGGCGCCGGCGTCGTCGGCGCCAATGCGGCGCGCATGGCAGTGGGCAGCGGTGCGCACGTGGTCGTCCTCGACCGCAACGTCGACGCGCTGCGGCGCCTTGAACAGCAATTCGGTGCGCGCGTGGTGACGGTGCACGCGCAGCAGGCGGCGATCGAGCACCAGGTGCTGCAGGCCGACCTGGTGATCGGTGCAGTGCTCGTCGCCGGCGCGGCCGCGCCGCGGCTGGTGACTCGCGACGTCGTTTCACGGATGAAGCAGGGCGCGGTGATCGTCGACGTGTCGATCGACCAGGGTGGCTGCGTCGAAACGTCGCGGGTGACGACCCATGCCGAGCCGACCTACCTGGTCGATGGCGTGGTGCACTACGGCGTGGCCAACATGCCGGGCGCGGTGCCGCGCACCTCGGCCTACGCGCTGAACAACGTCACGCTGCCGTTCGTGCTCAAGGTCGCCGACCTGGGCTGGCAGGCCGCGCTGCGTGCCGACCCGCACCTGAAGGATGGGCTGAACGTCTGCCGCGGCAGGTCACCAATGCCGAGGTGGCCCATGCGCTGGGCTACGCCTGGGTCGACGCCGATACGGCGATCGCCTGAGACGGTGGGCGCGCGGCCAGTCGCTGCGGACGTGATTGCGCTGCTCGAGCGCGCGCTCGCCGGACACGGCGCGCCGAAGGTGCGCGCGCTGCACCTGCCGCCCACCCCATGGGACGGCACCAAGGATGGCGAGTTCGGCGCGCTCGAGCTCGACGACGGCTCGCTTGGACTGAGCTACGTGCTCCTCGACGGCGCGCTCGACGCGCTGGTGGCCGGAGCGCACGGCGAGCGCTTGCTCGGCGCCGATGCGCTCGAAGTGGCCCACTGGTGGGCAGCCGGGGACGGCGTGCGTCGAACCGTCGGGTTCGCCGCGGTCAACGCGCTGACGCGCCATGTGTTCGACCGCGTTGGCTACGCGCCGCCGGACGCCGTCGACTCGATCGGCGGACTCGACCCGCAGCCGGGCGAGCACATCGGCATGGTCGGCTTCTTCCCGCCGCTGGTGAAGCAGGTGACCGCGCGCGGTGCGCGGTTGACCGTGCTCGAGCTCAAGAGCGAACTCGCCGGCGCGCGCGACGATTTTCACATCACCCTCGATCCGGCGGCGCTCGAGGCGTGCGACAAGGTGCTGTCGACGAGCACGGTACTGCTCAACGACACACTCGATGCCGTGCTCGCGCACTGCCGCAACGCGCGGGCCTTCGCGATGATCGGTCCGGGCGCGAGCTGCCTGCCCGACCCGCTGTTCGCGCGTGGCGTCACGCTGATGGGCGGCGCGTGGATCGAGGACGCGGAAGGTTTCAAGCGTGCGCTTGCGGCGGGTACACCGTGGGGACGCCACGCGCGCAAGTTCGCGCTCGAGCGGGCGATCTACACGGGGCTTGATGCACTGATCCAGGCGCGCGCGCGACGGCGGTGACCGTGCCCGCGTCGCCGCCGCGACCGTGCGCTGCGGCACCGGCAACTCGCGCGACACGTCAGCACAGCCTTCAGCACGCCCTCAGGGCTTGGCGCCGATCGAACCGATCTCGACCGCGCCAACCGTCAGACCGGGGCCGGGTGCGACCGCCGTCTGCGGCTGCAGCTGCCGGGCTCCCAGGCGAACGCCCACCGCCAGCGTGAGCAGCACGCCGAGCACGACGGCCAAAACGATCCAGAGCCAGCGACGCCAACGGCGCGACATGCGTCGATCGTAGCGACATCATCGGCGAGGCGAGGTCAAAATTCGAGCCATGAACGAAGGGTCGCTGCTCGGCGTGGACTTCACGAGTGCACCCCGACGCGCCAAGCCGATCACGGTGGCGCGCGGCCGGCTCGACGGCTCGCAGGTGCGGCTCGACGCGCTCGATGCGCTGACCGACCTCGCGGCGTTCGATCGCGTGCTGCGCGAACCGGGCCGCTGGCTCGCGGCGCTGGATTTCCCGTTCGGCCTGCCGCGCGAGCTGGTGGTCGAGCTCGGTTGGCCGCAGTGCTGGGCCGCGCTGATCGCGCACTACGCAGCACTGTCGCGCGACGAGATCCGCGCCGCCTTTACGGCGTTCTGCGCGGCACGGCCGGCCGGGCGCAAGTTCGCGCATCGCGTCTGCGACGGCCCGGCCGGCTCCTCGCCGTCGATGAAGTGGGTCAACCCGCCGGTGGCGTGGATGCTGCACGCCGGCGCGCCGCGGCTGATCGACGCGGGCGTGCAACTGCCTGCGCTGCACGAGGGCGATCGGCAGCGCGTCGCGCTGGAAGCCTACCCCGGCCTGCTCGCGCGCGAGCTGATCGGCCGCCGCTCGTACAAGAGTGACGAGCGTCGCAAGCAAACCGCCGAGCGCCGGAGTGCGCGCACCGATCTGCTCGATGCGCTCGAGGCGGGACGCAGCCGGCTCGGCCTGCGGCTCTCACTCGTCCAAGCGCAGCGCGAGGCGCTCGTCGCCGACGCCTCCGGCGACCGGCTCGACGCCGTGCTGTGCCTGGTGCAGGCCGCGTGGGCGAGCACGCAACCCAACTACGGCCTGCCGCCGATTGTCGACCCGCTCGAAGGCTGGATCGTCAGTGCGCCGTGGGGCGCGGCTGACAGCGGCGGACGGCCCGCCCTGGTCGAAGACGTGGAGGCGCCTACTCGATCATCTTGACCGGTTCGCCCAAACGGGGCTCCCGGCCATCCAAGTAGACGCCATTGAGCACGCGCAGCTGCGCCTCGGCGCGATCGGGCAGCGGTGAGCGCCGCGCGAGCTCGGCGAAGCCGCCGCGCGGATAGGGCACGACACGCACGGCCCAGGGACGTGCAGCGGCACGGTCCGCTGCACTGAGCGGCCGAAACGAGTGCTCGGCTTCGTTCATCGCCGCAGCCGATCGCCGCAGCGCTGCCGCGTCACGCGCGGCGTAGAGCATCAGGTAGTTGCGGCTGGCCGGGCCGCTGACGACGGTGGCCACCACCGATCGCGACTGCCCCTGCGGGTTGCGTACCGTGCCCTCGAAGCGGGTCGCTGCCAGCCCGTTGATCGTGCTGCGCTCGACGCGACCACCGGTCGGCTTGAACACATTGCGCAAGATCTCGTCGTGCGTGGCGCCCACCTGCGGCGGCACCAGCTTGATCACCAGCCCGGCGTCGCGTGCTTCGTTGACCACCGTGATCGCCTCCTGCGAGTTGCCGATCTGCCAGCCGTCCGGTGCGGTCAGCGCGATGCCCAGCGGCTCGTGGTAGAAGTTGCGGCCCCGCGTCACGCCCTGCTCACGGCTCTCGCCGAAAGTCATGCCATTGATCGCTTGCTGGTAGCGCGCGGGCCCGTCGTCGCTGTAATCGCCCTTGTAGCCGGCGGCGGTGCGGCGGATATCGCGCAGGCGCTGGTCGTTGCTCGGATGCGAAGACAGCCAGTTGGCACCCGACGACGCGCTCCGGCCTTCGGCGCGCGCGACGTCGGCGGCAAACCGCTCCTGGTCTTTGAGCACGCCGATCACGTCGACCATGTTGCTCGGGTCGTAGTGGCTGCGCGCCAGGTACTCGGCACCGAGGCGGTCGGCTTCCGATTCCTGGTCACGGCTGTATGAGGCGATGTAGCCCGCCGCCGCGACCTGCGAGACCTGGCTCGCCAGGTCGGTCGCACCACCGACACCGGCGGCCTCGACCAGCACGCCGAGCACCGTGGCCGCGAGCACTCCCAGCCCGGCCGCCTGCTGGCGGGTCGCGCGCTGCGCACCGTGGCGCGCGGTGACGTGACCGATTTCGTGGCCGATCACGCCGGCCAGATCGGCCTCGCTGTCCATGTAGGCCATGATGCCGCGCGTCACGTAGACGAAGCCGCCGGGCAGCGCGAAGGCGTTGATCTCGGGGCTGTCGAGCACGGTGAAGGTCCAGTTGAGCTCGCTGCGGTGCGAGTGGCCGGCGAGCTTCTGCCCGAGGTCATTGACATAGGCCTGCAGCCGCGCATCGTCGACCACGCCGTATTCGGCCAGCACCTGCTGGTGCGCCTTGCGACCCTCGGCGATCTCGGTCGGGATATCCATCACCGTGCGCTCGGCGCGCCCGGTCACCGGGTTCGTGACCGTGGTTGTCGCGCAGGCGCTGAGCAGCGTGGCCGCGACGGCCAGCGTCAAGAGCTTCGATCGCACGCGAACCTCCATCTTCGACATGGCCGGCAGCATAGCGGCGCCGTGGTACGCGCCGCAGACACCAAGACCCCGTTCCCGTCAGTCCTTGCGGGGCTTGACTCGCGCGCCGTTGCTGACCGTCGACGGCGGATAGACGATCACGGTCGTTCCGCTCTCGAGGCCGCTCCTGATCCACGCCGTGCTGCCGTTGCGCCCGCCGACGTCCACCGGCGTCAGGCGCGCCCGGCCTTCGTGGACGACGAACACCGCCATGCCGGCGGCCTGGGGCTGCGGGAACACCGCGCTCACCGGAACGCGCAGCGCCTGGTCGAGCGCAAGTGTCACGAACTGCAGGCTGACGCGATAGCCGTCACCCAGCGCGCGCCACTGCTGCGGGTCGCTGGTGATGTCGACCAGCACGTTGACGCGTTGTTCCTCGACACCCAGTGCGGAGACCTTGGTGAATGCCCCCGGTTCGACCAGTCGCACCCGTCCCTGCAACGTCCCGGCACCGCCCCAGCGCTCGATGCGCACCGGCGTGCCCGGCTTGAGTTGCAACGCATCGATGGTCAACAGTTCGGCGACGATCTCGAGTTGCGCAGTGTCGCCAACCTCGAGCAACGGCGCGCCGATCGCGACCATGCCCTCGCTTTCCTGCATCACGCGAAGCACCCGGCCCGCCACCGGCGAGCGCACCGCGAAGTCACGCGGCGTCGCACCCGGCACGGTCGGGCTGCGCACCGCAAGCAACGCCGCTCGCGCCTCGACGAGCGAGGCTTCGGATACCCGCTGGTCTTGCCGCGCCGAGTCGAGTTCGCGTTGTGCAGCCTCCGTGGCGAGCCGGCTGTTGTCGAGCTGCGTATCGGAGACGAATCCCTGCGCGGCCAGCTGCTCGTTGCGCCGCAGGTCGTTCTGCGCCTGCTGCAGCGCGACGCGCGCCCGCTCGATGCGCGCGCCGGCCAGCTTGACGCGCTCCTGCGCGGTGTCTACGCGAGCCTGCTGCTCGCGCCGTGTGCGGTCGTCGAGCATCGGTGCGTAAGCGGGCTGCAGCCAAGCCACCACGGCGCCAGCCTGCACCGCATCGCCGGCGTGTAGCGTGATACGTGTCAGCCGGCCGGCCAGCGGCGCAGACACCGTATAGCGCTCGCGCAGGCGCGTCTTGCCATCCTCGTCGATCGTCGTCTCGAACGTGCCTTCGGTCGCGGTCGCGACCTCGACCTCGATCGGACGCGGGGCAAACGACCAGATCAATGCCGCGGCCAGCGCGACGGCCGTGGCGCCTGCGTAGATCCAAGTCTTCTTTTTCATGCGTCGTCTTCGTGTCCGTGGTCGCCGCGCTCACTCCCGCGTCTTCAATGCCGCGATCATGTCGAGCCGATCGATGCGCCGGCGCACGACCAGCGCGCTCGCAATGCCTGCTGCCAGCACGCAGATCGCCGCCCAGGCATAGGTGCGCGCGCGGATCACCACCGGGAAGAAGAACTGGTCGGACTTCAGCAGGCCCACCATCGTGTGCACCAGCGCGTCGCCGAGCAGCATGCCCAGCGGCAGCGCGATCGCGATGCCGATCGCCATCTCGCCCAGCAACAGCGCCGACACCTCGGCGCGCGTGAAACCCAGCACGCGCAGACTGGCCAGCTCCCACGTGCGTTCGGCGAGCGCGATGCGCGCGTTGTTGTAGACCACGCCGACCGCGATCACCGCAGCAAACATCGTCAGCACCGTGCTCATGATGCGGATGTTGCGCGCGCTGATCTCCTCCATGTTGCGTAGCATCGTCGATTTGCTGAAAGCGCCCGCCACGCGCGGCATCTGCCGTGTCGCTTCGAGCAACTCGGCCTCGCTGCCGCGCTCGACCGCGATGACGAAGCCAGTGGCCAGATCGCCTTCGCCGAGTGCGCGATTGAGCGCCTCACGGTTCATGTACGCGTTCAGTCCCATCATCTCGCGCACCGTCGCGTCCACCGGCAGCTCGAGCGTGCGTGTCTTGCCCTCGAGCACCTCGACGCGCACATGGTCGCCAACGCGCACGCCGAGCTTGTCGGCCAGCCGGTCGGTGAGCACCAGGCCGTCGTCTTCGGGACGGGTCTCGCGGTTGTCGACGTCGATGATGCGCCATAGCTCGGGCTGCGCTGCATAGCCGCGGATCTGGCTGCGCTCACGCCGGTGTCCGTTGCTCAGCGTGACCGGCACGAAGCGTGTCGACTCGACGATCGTCACGCCGGGAATGTGCTCGAGCTCGTGGCGTGCGCTGTGCGGCACGGCCTCGGTGGTCCACACCGCGACGTCGCTGCGCATGCCGAGGTTGAACTGCGTGTCGATGATGAACTCGATCGCGTCGCGGAAGAAGTTGCCCATCACGACGATTGCCACCGCCGCTGCGACGCCGGCGATCGACAGCGAGGTTCGCACCGGCCGCCGTTCCATGTTGCGCAGGATCATCCGCACGGCCGGCGCCAGGCCGCGTACACCCAGGCGCTCGAGCACGGTACGTCGGTAGCGGCCGGGGGCGGGCGGGCGCATCGCCTCGGCGGGCGCGAGACGCACGGTGGCGATGATCGCGTTGACCGTGCCGAGGACCGCAGTCACGACCGCGAGCGAGACGCTCACCAGCAGCAGCCACGGTGCGATGCGGTGCTCGAAGGTTGGGAACCGGAAGAACTCCGCATACAGCCCCGTGAGCATCGTGCCCAGCCGGTCGCCCAGCCAGACGCCAAGCACAGCGCCCAGGGCGACGATCGCCAGCACCAGCTTGAGGTAATGCAGTGCGATCGACCGGTTCGGGTAGCCGAGCGCCTTCAGCGCGGCGATCTGCTCGCGCTGGGTGGCCACCAGGCGCGACACCACGACATTGAGCAGGAAGGCCGCCACGCCGAGGAAGATCGACGGTAGCACCGTGCCCATCACGTGCTGCTCCTTGATCTCGTTTTCGAGCATCGCGTGCGACGTCTGGTCTTCGCGTGCGATCGCCTCCCGGCCGCCGTAGCGTGTCAGTCGCCGAGTCAGTGCGTCCATCACCGGCGCCGCCTCCGCACCCGGCGCGAGCCTGACGGCAACACGGTTGAACGCGCCCTCCATGTCGTATGCGGCGGCGAGCGTCTCCTGATCGACCCAGAACACGCCGAAGCCGCGTTGGTCGGGCATGCCGAAGAGCGCGG
Source organism: Burkholderiales bacterium (assembly GCA_020354665.1). Taxonomy (GTDB): domain Bacteria; phylum Pseudomonadota; class Gammaproteobacteria; order Burkholderiales; family Burkholderiaceae_C. The sequence continues at coordinate 100,721 of CP070653.1, read as the reverse complement.
CAAAGATGTACTCGGGCGACAGCGCGTGGCCCGCGACGACCAGCGTGCGCTTCTTGCCGTTGATCAGTGCCGACAGCCGCGCCCCGCGCTGCAGACCGTGCGCCTGCGCGAAGGCCTCGGATACCAGCGCCGGGATCGCACCGTCGGTGCGCGGAGCGGCGAACGCGGCGTCAGCGAGACCGGCGCCGGTGCGTGTCGTCACACGATTCAGCCGGGGCGGGTGCCGCCGGTCCACGCCGATCAACTGGCCGAGGACCGGATCGGTCGTGTGCGCGAGCTCGATCCGTACCACCGCCTCGATCGTCGTCTGCACGTCGGCCACGCCAGGGATCTCGCGCAGCACGTCGACGAGCGACTCCGGTGCGCGCTTGACGCTCGCGAACACGTCGGCGAAGCGGCCTTCGACGTAGAAACGGTCGCGCGCCAGAGCGAGCGAGTCGACGGCCGACAGCGTCGTGATGAAGCCGCCGACGCCGCTCGCGACCACCAGCGCGATCGTCAGTGCCTGGCTCCACATCAGGCGCAGGTCGCGCAGCAGCTTGCGGTCCAGTGCCTTCATCGCGGGAACCTGCAAGCAGCGCTGCGCAGGCATGCCGGCCGCGCGCTCGCTGTCGCGCGAGCACGGCGCGAGGGAGGGGCAGCGGGCGTCATCGTTACCATGACAGCTCCGCCGGCGAGATCTTGTGCTCGTTCGTCTCGATGCTGACGATGCGCCCGTCGCCGAGATGGATCACGCGATCGGCCATGCCGGCGATCGCCGCGTTGTGGGTGATTACCACCGCGGTGGTGCCGAGGTCGCGGTTGATGCGCTCGATGACCTCGAGCACCAGCTTGCCCGTGGTGTAGTCGAGCGCGCCGGTGGGTTCGTCGCACAGCAGCACCTCGGGCTTCTTGACGATCGCTCGCGCGATCGCCACGCGCTGCTGCTCGCCGCCCGACAACTGCGCCGGGAAGTGGTCGCGCCGCGGCGTCAGGCCGACGCGGTCGATCGCCTCGTCGATCGACATGGGGTCGCGCACGATGTCGGTGACGAGTGCGACGTTCTCGCGCACTGTGAGACTCGGGATCAGGTTGTAGAACTGGAACACGAAGCCCACGTGCTCGCGCCGGTACTCGGTCAGCTCGTCCTCGCTCGCGCCGGTCAAGCGGTGGTCACCGAAGCGCACCTCGCCACTGGTCGGCACGTCCAGCCCGCCCAGGATGTTGAGCAGGGTGGACTTACCACTGCCCGAGGGGCCCAGCAGAACGATGAACTCGCCACGGTGAATGTCGAGGTCCACGCTGCGCAGCGCCTGCACGTCGACTTCGCCGGTGTGGTAGGTCTTGGTCAGGCCACGGGCGGTGAAGATGGGGGTCGCGTTGCTCATCGCATCACAGGCCGCGCGGCGGCCCGCTCGCTTCATTCTGCGACGCAGGGGTCGCACCGGATTGAGGGCGGTCAAGTCCTCGTTCAGCGGACTGGAAGTTTCACGACTGTGGGAATATCAACGCCCGATGTCCGTTCCCCGCGTCGCCGCCGAACGCTGGTTTGCCGAACGCGGCTGGCGCGTGTTCGATTTCCAGCGCGAAGTCTGGGACGCCATCGCGCGCGGGCGCAGCGGTCTGCTGCACGCGAGCACCGGCAGCGGCAAGACCTACGCGGTGTGGTTCGGCGCGCTCGAACGTGCCGCCCTCATCGATCGAGCTGCAGCCCGCCCCCGCTCGGAGGGGGCGGGCCGGGGTGAGGGGGCGACGGACCACCCCAGCGGGGTAGCCAAAGGACTGCAAGTCCTATGGCTCACCCCGATGCGCGCGCTCGCTGCCGACACCACGCGCGCGCTGCTGGAGCCGCTGGCCGACCTGGCGCCGACCTGGTCGGTCGGGTCGCGCACCGGCGATACCCCCGCGAGCGAGCGCGCCCGACAGGAGCGCCGCTGGCCGCAGGCCCTGGTGACCACGCCCGAGTCGCTCTGCCTGATGCTCACGCGCGAGCGCGCGCAGCATGAGCTGCAGGCTGTGCACACCGTCGTTGTCGACGAGTGGCACGAGCTGATCGGCAACAAGCGCGGCGTGCAGGTGCAGCTCGCGCTGGCGCGCCTGAAGCGTTGGAACCCCCGCCTCGCCATTTGGGGCCTGTCGGCAACGCTCGGTAACGTCGAAGAGGCGATGGCCACGCTACTCGGGCAGGAGGGTGGCATGCTGGTTCGAGGACGTATCGACAAGTCGCTCGTGGTCGACACGCTGGTTCCGCGCGAGCCCGCGCGCTTCTCGTGGGCCGGCCATCTCGGCGCGCAGATGCTCGATCCGGTCATTCGCGAGATCGAAGCCTCAACGACCACGCTGGTGTTCACCAACGTCCGGTCGCAGGCCGAGATCTGGTACCAGATGATCCTGCGCGAGCGCCCCGCGTGGGCCGGACTGGTCGCGTTGCACCACGGATCACTGGACAAGAGCGTGCGCGAGTGGGTCGAGCTCGGCCTCAAGCAGGGCCGGTTGAAGGCGGTTGTTGCGACGTCGAGCCTCGACCTCGGCGTGGACTTCCTGCCCGTCGAGCGCGTGCTGCAGATCGGCTCTGCCAAGGGAATCGCGCGGCTGCTGCAGCGTGCCGGACGCAGCGGTCACGCGCCGGGCCGGCCGAGCCGCATCACGCTCGTGCCGACGCACAACCTCGAGCTCGTCGAGGCGGCCGCGGCGCGCCACGCGGCGGCGGCGGGCCGCATCGAGTCGCGCGGTGCGCCCGACCGGCCTTTCGACGTCCTGGTCCAGCACCTCGTGACGGTCGCACTCGGCGGCGGCTTCACTGCGGACGCGCTGTGGCGCGAGGTGCGCGACGCCTGGTCGTTCCGCAAGCTCACCCGCGCGCAGTTTCAGTGGGCGCTCGACTTCGTCGAGCAGGGTGGCGCGAGCCTGCATGCGTATCCGCAATACCACCGCGTCGCGCAAGTCGACGGCGTGTACCGCGTGCCCGATCGCGGCATCGCGCGGCGCCATCGGATGCAGGTCGGGACCATCGTCGGCGAGTCTTCGATGCTCGTGAAGTGGATCTCGGGCGGCACGCTCGGCAGCATCGAGGAAGGATTCATCGCGCGGCTCAAGCCCGGTGACTGCTTCGTATTCGGCGGTCGCGTGCTCGAGTACCTGCGTACGCGCGAGATGACCGCCTTCGTGCGCAAGGCGGCACGGCCGCACGGCCTCGTGCCGGCGTGGGCGGGCAGCAAGATGCCGCTGTCCACAGAGCTGGCTGACGCGACGCTCGACCTGATCGCGCGTGCCGATCAGCAGGATTGGCTCGAACCCGAGATGCTCGCCGCGCAGTCGATGCTGCGCACGCAGGCCCGCCTGTCGCGGCTGCCGACGCCACGTACGCTGCTCGTCGAACGCTACACATCGGGAGAAGGCCACCACCTGTTCGTCTATCCCTTCGCGGGGCGCAACGTGCACCTCGGAGTGGCGAGCCTGCTCGCGTGGCGGCTGGCGCGCGCGCAGCCGAACACGTTCTCGATCAGCGTCAATGACTACGGCTTCGAGCTGTTGGCCGCGTTGCCGCTGGACGTCAATGCGCTGGTGGACGGCGCAGCATTCTCGACCGAGGCGCTGCTCGCCGACGTGCTGGCGAGCCTCAACTCGAGCGCGCTCGCACAGCAACGCTTTCGCGAGATTGCCCGCGTGGCCGGCCTCGTGTTTACCGGCTACCCCGGCGAACGGCGCAGCGCACGCCAGCTGCAGGCATCGAGCAGCCTGTTTTACGAGGTGTTCAGGAAGTACGACGCCGGCAACCTGCTGCTCACGCAAGCCGACACCGAGGTTCTCTCGCGCGAGCTCGAGCTCAAGCGCCTGGCCGAGGCGCTCGCGCGCATGCGAAGGCTTGCGCTCGACATCGTCGACCTGCGCGTGCCCAGCCCGTTCTCGCTGCCGCTGATGGTCGAGCGGTTCCGCGAGCAGCTCACCACCGAGAAGCTCAACGATCGACTGGATCGGATCCTGCGCGACGCGCAGGCGGCGCTCGCCGAAACGCCGGCGTCACGGCCGCGTCGCCGAGCGGCCGCATGAAACCCGTACGCGCTGCACTTCGGCTGGCGCTTGCCGCGCTGTTGACGGTAGGGACTGCGAGCCACGCAGCGGCAGCGATTGTCGAGGGGATGGTCACCCGGGTCAGTGATGGCGACACGCTCTGGGTGCGACCCGCGGAAGGCGGGCGGCCGATCAAGATCCGCCTGGACGGTGTCGACGCGCCGGAGATCTGCCAGCCCGGCGGGCGCGAAGCGCGCCAGGCGCTCGAGAAGCTCGTGCTGCGCCAGCCGGTGACGCTCGAGGTGCGCGTGCGCGACGACTACGGCCGGCGCGTGGCGACGCTGCGCCGGGAAGGTCGCGACGTCGGCGAACAACTGGTGCGCGACGGCCAGGCGTGGAACTACCGGTTCCGCGGCGTGCCGGGGCCCTACGTCGCAGCCGAGAACGAGGCGCGGACTGCGCGACGCGGTGTGTTCGGCGACCCGGCTGCGCTGCCGCCGCGCGAATTTCGCGAGCGGCACGGCCCATGCCGGCGGTGAGGGCTTGAACCCGAAAGACTGGAAACCGCCGCCACCACCGCCTAAGCTGGGAGTGCGCGGTGCAGTCGGTATGGCTGCACGTCGCGCTGAATTGCGCCTGCCGATGCTGTCGGGGCCTGCGTCGGTGCGAGGGCAACCCGAGGCCTCGTCGTTGCTACACCAAGGAGAAATTGATGGCCACTTATATCGCCCTGTGCAACTGGACCGACCAGGGCATCCGCAGTGTCAAGGACTCGGCCCAGCGCGCCGAAGCCGCTGAGGCTGCAGCACGCAAGGTCGGCGTCACCATGAAGAGCGTCATGTGGACACTGGGCAGCTACGACATGATCGTGCAGCTCGAGGCGCCCGACGACGCCGCGGTCACCGCATTCGGGCTGGCCGTCGGCATGCAGGGCAACATTCGCACGCAGACGCTGCGCGCGTTCAGCCGCGACGAGATGAAGGCGATCCTATCGAAGGTGCCTGCCTGAACGACCGGCATCACGTCGCCGCTCGCAGACGAAGCGGGCTCATCGCCTCGGCGTGCACGCCCTGCGCGCGTAGCGGGTCGGGCAGCGGCGCGCCGAGCCACACTGACGCGGCGAGCTGCGCAGCGCCTGCTGCGCTCTGGATGCCGTAGCCGCCCTGGCCCGCGAGCCAGAAGAACCCGGTGCGTGCCGCGTCCCAGCCGATCACCAGGTCGCCGTCGGGCGCGAAGGTTCGCAGTCCGGCCCAGGTCCGGGCCGGGCGGCGAATCGTGAGCGTCGTTGCCGCTTCGATCCGTGCGATGCCGGTGGCGACGTCGATCTCTTCGGCGACGACATCATGGGCTGCGACCGGGTCGGCATTGGCCGGCGAGCCGAGCAGCTGGCCGGCATCGGGCTTGAAGTACCAGCTCTCGCCGACGTCGACGACCGCCGGCCAGCCGCGCACGTCGACGCCCGGCGGCGGCGCGAACGTGAACGCGCTGCGGCGCTTCGGTTGCAGGCCCAGCGGTCGCGCACCGCAGCGCATGGCAACGTCGTCGGCCCACGCGCCTGCTGCATTGGCCACGGCGCGGGCACGCACCCCGCGCCGATCGGCGAGCATCAGCGTCCACGCGTTGCCGTCGTGATCGGCGCGCTCGAGCGCCGCGTCGCACCAGAGCTCGCCGCCCAGCCGCCTCGCGCCGCGCAGGAAGCCGTGATGCAGCGCGTGCACGTCGATGTCCATCGCATCGGGCTCGGCCACGCCGCCGAGCAGCCCTCGCCCGCGCAGCACCGGCACGCGTGCCCGCGTGTCGGTGGCGCCGAGCCGTTGGACAGCGACACCCGTGTCTTGCAGCGTGCGGTGGAGCTCGTCGAGCGCGAGCTTCTGGGCATTCCACGCGACGTAAAGCGCGCCACGTGGCAGCAGCAGGGGTGACTCACAAAAACCGTCGGGCGGCTGCGTGTAGAACGCGCGGCTCGCCCGGGTGAGCGCCCGCACCTGGGACGTGCCGTAGCTTTCCATGAACATCGCGGCGCTGCGGCCGGTGCTGTGCATGCCCGGCTGTGACTCGCGCTCGAGCAGCAGCACGCGTGCGTGCGGCGCGAGCGCAAAGGCCAGCGACGCGCCGGCGATGCCAGCGCCGACGATGACGATGTCGAACGCTGGATCACTCATCTCGGCTCACCCGGGTGCATTGCGGTCCCGCCTGCCGAGTCCCCGGCCGCAAAGCCCGTGGCGTGCGCGCGCCGGCATCAGCTGCCGCCCGCCTCTCGCATCAGCGTGCTCTTGCCGAACAGGCTCTCGATCAGGTCGACCGCCAGCACCGCGGTGCGGTTGCGCACGTCCAGCGCGGGATTGAGCTCCATCACGTCCAGGCTGGCGAGTCGGCCGGTGTCGGCGATCATCTCCATGCACAGCTGCGCCTCGCGGTAGGTCGGTCCACCGGGCACGGTGGTGGCCACGCCCGGCGCAATTTCCGGGTCGAGGAAGTCGACGTCGAAGCTGACGTGCAGGTGCGTGTTCGCATCGAGCGTGGCCAGCGCCAGCTCCATCGCCTGGCGCATGCCCATCTCGTCGATGTAGCGCATGTCGAACACCTCAAGCCCCTGCTCGTGCACCAGCCGCTTCTCGCCCGGGTCGACGCTGCGGATGCCGATCTGGCGGATCGCCTTGGCTGACAGCGCCGGCGTTGTACCGCCCACGCCGGTGAGCTCCGGCGGGCCCTTGCCGCACAGCACCGCCACCGGCATGCCGTGGACGTTGCCCGAAGGTGTCAGCACGTGGGTGTTGAAGTCGGCGTGCGCGTCGAGCCAGAGCACGCGCAGCTTGCGGCGCTGCTCGCGGCAGTGCCGCGCGACCGCGCTGATGCTGCCGATCGCCAGGCTGTGGTCGCCGCCGAGCACGATCGGCAGGCGGCCTTGCTGCAGCTCGGCGTGCACCGCTGCGTGCACGGCCTGGCTCCACGCCGCGACCTCGGGCAAGTGCCGGTAGCCGTCCACCGGCGGCAGCCACGGGTTGGTCGGGCCGGTGAGGTTGCCGCGGTCGGCCACTTCGAGACCATGCGCTTCGAGCGCAGCCTTCAGTCCCGCGACCCGCAGCGCCTCGGGGCCCATGCTCGCGCCGCGCGTGCCCGCACCGATGTCCGTGGGGGCCCCGATCAGGCTCGCCAGCCGCGTCATGTTCGGATGCGGCTCAGATGTCGATCGCGAAGTCGCCGGTCTGCGTGTCGGGCAGATCGAAGCCGTACTCGGCCTCGAGGATGCTCCACGCTTCCTCGGCACCTTCGACGAAGCGGAACAGGCCGATGTCTTCGGCGCCGATCATCCCGGTTTCGACCAGCACGTCGAAGTTGATCAGTCGTTCCCAGAACTCGCGACCGAACAGCAGAATCGGCCGCTTGCGGCTCTTGCCGGTCTGCACCAGCGTCAGCACTTCGAACAGTTCGTCGAGCGTACCGAAGCCGCCCGGGAAGCACACCAGCGCGATGCTGCGCATCACGAAGTGCATCTTGCGCAGGCCGAAGTAGTGGAACTGGAAGCACAGCTCCGGCGTGATGTAGGGATTCGGCATCTGCTCGTGCGGCAGCACGATGTTCAGACCGATGCTCTTGCCGCCGACCTCGTGCGCGCCGAGGTTGCCGGCCTCCATGATGCCGGGGCCGCCGCCAGTGACGACGTAGATCGGGGTATCGTGCTCGCGCGAGCGTTCGGTCACGATCGCGGCGAAGCGCCGCGCCTCGTCGTAGAAGTGCGACATCGCGAGCTGCGTCTGGGCGCGGCGGATCAGCGCCGCGTCGCCGGCCTGGCTCGCGCGCGCGAGCTGGCGTGACGCTTCTTCGGGCGAGACGATGCGCGAGCTGCCGAACACGACGATCGTCGACCGGATGCCTTGCTCCTGCTGGATCAGCTCGGGCTTGAGCAGTTCGAGCTGCATGCGCACCGGGCGCAGGTCTTCGCGCAGCAGGAACGCCGTGTCGGTGAAGGCCAGGCGGTACGCGCTTTCCGGCCCCTCGTAGCGCGAGACCGGCTTCTGCGTGACGGCGTCCTGCTCGGCCGTCGGGAAGTTGCGTGCGGTCAGCTCGGTGCGCTTGTCCATGGGTACGCGGTTCGAAGGCGGGTAACCGGATGTCGAGTGGGGCAGCTTAACGCCGCGTGCGGGGCCCGGCGCACACCGGACACTGCGGCTCGCGCGCCATGCGGATTTCTTGCCACTGCATCGTGCGCCCATCGAGCATCTGCAGCCGGCCGGCGAGCGAGGAGCCGACCCCGGCGAGCAGCTTCAGGGCCTCAGCGGCTTGCACGGCGCCGATGATCCCGACCAGGGGAGCGAACACACCCATCGTCGCGCAGGCTGCCTCCTCGAACGTCGATTCGGGCGGAAAGACGCAGGCATAGCAGGGCGCGTCGTCGCGTCGCGTGTCATACAACGATACCTGCCCGTCAAATCCGATCGCCGCACCCGACACGAGCGGCTTGGCGTGGCACACGCAGGCCGCATTGACGCGCTGACGCGTCTTGAAGTTGTCGGTGCAGTCGACGACCACGTCGGCCTCGGGCACGAGCTGATCGAGCAAGGCTTCGTCGGCACGCACGACGCGTGCTTCGACCTTCACATCCCGATTGATCGCGGCGATCGCTCGCGCGGCCGACTCTGCCTTGGGCTGCCCGACGCGCTCCAGGGTGTGGGCGATCTGGCGCTGCAAGTTGGTCAGATCGATCGTGTCGTGGTCGACGATCGTGATGCGGCCGACGCCAGCGCTGCCCAGGTACAGCGCGACCGGCGAGCCGAGTCCGCCCGCGCCGATGACCAGCGCATGCGCGTCGAGCAGTCGCTGCTGGCCCTCGATACCGATGTCGTCGAGCAGGATGTGGCGCGAGTAGCGCAGCAGCTGGTCGTCGTTCATGGCGTGCCGGCGGGAAAAAAGGGGCCCGCCTTGCGGCGGGCCCCTTCACTGCCTGCGGATGTGCGGGCGGCCGGTCACTGCGTCGCCGCTTCGGCCTTGCGCTCGGTCATCGTCTTGCTGACGAGCACCGGCTTGCCCTGCAGCCGGTTGATCGCCTGCGCGAGCTGGAAATCGCCCTCGCTTCCGAACTCGGGCAGCGGTTTGGGGGGTGTCGCGTGCTGGCTCTCCTCTTCGAGCCTCTTGCGCGCCTCCTCGCGGGCCTTCTGGCGTGCCTCGTCCTTCTGCTCGGCTGTCTGGTTGTTCGTGATGTGCTTGTCGAGGTCCGCTTCGCGGATGCGCAGCGACGCGAACACGTTGCCTTCGGCGGTCTCGTCGAGCCACACGTCAGGGACGATGCCCTTGGCCTGGATGCTGCGGCCGCCGGGCGTGTAGTAGCGCGCCGTGGTGATCTTCAGCGCCGTTTCGGGGGACAGCTGGCGCACGGTCTGCACGGAGCCCTTGCCGAAGGTCTGCGCGCCCATGATCGTCGCGCGTTTGTGGTCCTGCAGCGCACCGGCCACGATCTCGCTGGCCGACGCCGAGCCTTCGTTGACCAGCACCACCATCGGCACCGTCTTCAACGCCGCGGGCAGGCGCTTGAGCGGATCGCTGCCGCCCCGGCGCAGGTAGGACTCGGGCGACGCCTTGAACGTCGCTTTGGACTCGGGCAGCTGTCCGTTCGTGGAGACGACGACCGCGTCGGCGGGCAGGAATGCGGCCGAGATCGCCACCGAGGCCTCGAGTAACCCGCCCGGATCGTTGCGCAGGTCGAGCACCAGGCCCTTCAGGTTGGGGTCCTTCTTGTAGAGCTCGTCAACCCTGCGCACGAAGTCATCGACCGTGCGGTCCTGGAACTGGCTGAGGCGCACCCACGCGTAGCCGGGCTCGACCATCTTCGCGCGCACGCTCTGGACGCGGATCTCCTCGCGCACGATCGTCACCGGAAACGAACGGCTCTCGGCCTTGCGGAACACCGTCAGCACGACCTTGGTGTTGGGTTCGCCGCGCATGCGCTTGACGGCCTGGTCCATGGTCAGGCCCTTGACTGCGGTGTCGTCGATCTTGGTGATCAAGTCGCCGGCTTTCATGCCGGCGCGATAGGCCGGTGAACCCTCGATCGGCGAGACGACCTTCACCAGGCCGTCCTCCATGCTGATCTCGATGCCCACGCCGACGAACTTGCCGGTCGTGCCTTCACGGAATTCCTTGAAGCTCTTCTTGTCGAAGTACTGGCTGTGCGGGTCCAGGCCCGCCACCATGCCGCTGATGGCATCGGTGATCAGCTTCTTTTCGTCGACCGGCTCGACGTAGTCGCTCTTGACGATGCCGAACACCGCGGCGAGCTGCTGCAGCTCCTCGAGCGGCAACGGCGCGACCGAACCGCGCGCCACGGCCTGCAACTGCATCGTCGCCAGTGCGCCGGTCAGCACGCCCACCGTGATCCAGCCGGCAATCTTCAGCTTTACACCCATTTGGGAGCGCTCCTTGGCAAATCCGAGAACTGCGCGCGAGTATAGGGCGACCTCCCGTTTTCGATTGGCGGCAGGCCCGGAAGTTGCAGCGGGATGCCGGGTATTGCTCGGTCCCCGGGTGGGGGGGCTGCTCGCCCCTGCAGGCTATCGGTGCGGCCCCGCGGTCGGGTCGACCGCGTCGGCCGAGACGCGCGCGAACGTCACCACATGGTCGACCGCGGCGCGGATGCCGATCCACTCGCCGACCTGGTGGTCGTGATGGCTGGGCACGTGCGCCAGCACCCGTTCGCCACTCGGCAGTCGCAGCGTGTAGAGGAACTCCGATCCGCGAAACGATTTGCGTTCGATGCGCGCTTTCACTGGGGCGTCGTCGTCGTGAACGATGTCGTCGGCGCGCAGCAGGATCTCGCACTCGCCACCGGGGTAGGCGTCCGGCAGCGGGCACTCGGCCACGTCGTGCAGCTCGCCCAGCGGCGTCATCACGCAGTGGCCGTGCTCGCACTCGATGATGCGCGCCGGGGTGAACACACCATGACCGATGAAGTCGGCAACGAAGCGGCTCGCCGGACGGTGGTAGAGCGTGTAGGCGTCATCCCACTGCTCGAGCCGGCCGCGGTTCATCACGCCGATCATGTCGCCGACCGCAAACGCCTCGAGCTGGTCGTGGGTGACAAACAGCGCCGTCGTGCCGGCCTGCTTCAGGATGCCGCGCAGGTCCTGCGCAAGGCGTTCGCGCAGGTCGACGTCGAGGCTCGAGAACGGCTCGTCGAGCAGCAGCAGCCGCGGGGCGGGCGCCAGCGCCCGTGCCAACGCGATGCGCTGCTGCTGCCCGCCGGAGAGCTGGTGCGGCGCGCGTTGTGCGGCGTGATCCAGCCCGACCAGGGCGAGCACCTCGCGCACCCGATGCGCGCGCTCATGGCGCGACTGGTGACGGATGCCGAAGGCCACGTTGTCGGCGACCGACAGGTGCGGGAATAGCGCGTAGTCCTGGAACACCATGCCGATCCGGCGACCCTCCGGCGCGAGGTGCACCCCGTGGGTCGCGTCTGACAGCGTCTCGCGTGCGACCTCGATGCGGCCGACGTCGAGCCGCTCGAGGCCGGCCACCGCTCGCAGCAGCGTCGTCTTGCCGCACCCCGACGGGCCGATCAGCACGCCGATCTGACCGGTCGACAATCCCAGCGAGACGTCTTGCACGGCCGGCGACGGCGCGGCCGAGCCGGGATAGCGCACCGTTACGTGTTCGACGCCGAGGAACATCTGGCCATCATAATCCGCTCGAGGCGAATGCGCATTGTTCGCATTTGCGCCCTCTTGCAACTCCGCTTCCCGTCCGACAGCACCGCCGCTCCATCACCACCATGCGACCGTTGGTCACGCTCGTTTGCCTGATGCTCGCGGCGCCAGTGCTGGGAGTGCTGGGATCGTGGTTGATGCTCGACGCTCAGGCAATGCAGACACTGGCGCATCAGTGGCAGACCGTGCTGCCGCAGTACGTGCAGGGGTCATTGCTGCTCGTCGTGCCGGTGGCGGTCGGGGTCGCGCTGCTGGGCAGCACCACCGCCGCCGCGGTAGCCCTGTTCGATTTTCCGGGGCGTCGCTGGTTCGAATGGGCGTTGCTGCTGCCGCTGTCGATGCCTGCCTATGTGCTGGCTTACGCCTACACCGACTTCTTGCAGTACAGCGGCCCGCTGCAGTCGGCATTGCGCAGTCTGGTCGGCACGCAGCGCGCGCTGTGGCCCGACGTGCGCAGCACGTCCGGCGCCGTGGTGCTTTTCGTGCTGTGCCTGTATCCGTACGTCTACCTGCTCGCGCGCGCGGCACTGGCGGAGCGCGGCGTGCCGCTGATGGAAGCGGCACGCCTGCTTGGCGCCGGCGTGGGCCGCCGCGTTCGCGAGGTGGCGTTGCCGCTGGCACGCCCGGCCGTCGCCGCCGGCGTGGCGCTCGCGGTGATGGAAACGCTTGCCGACTACGGGGTCGGCTCCTACTTCGGGCTCGCGACCTTCACCACCGGGATCTACAAGGCCTGGCTGGTGATGGACGATCGCATCGCCGCCGCGCAGCTCGCGTCGCTGTTGCTCGCCGTCGTCGCAGTTCTTCTGTGGGTCGAGCGCCGTGCCCAGCAGCGGCTGCGCTTCGCCAGTTCGCGCACCGGTGCAGCGCACGCCAGCGAGGCGCGCCCGCTTGCCCTCGAAGGCGCCGCACGGTGGCTCGCGTGGACGGTGTGCGCGTTGCCGGTGCTGCTCGGCTTCGTCGTGCCGGTGGCGGTGCTGCTGGAGTTGGTGTGGCAGGAGGCGCGCTACGCCGACTTCGGGCTACCGCTCGCGCGGTTTGCGCAATGGGCGTGGACCAGCTTTCGGCTCGCCGGATTGGCCGCGCTGGCGGCCGTGGCGCTCGCGCTCGCGTTGGCGTTCATGCAGCGCGACGCGGCTGGTCGTTCGCGCGGCAGCCGTGATTGGTCCGGCAACGCGCTGCTGCGCGCCGGTGCGCGCGTGGTCTCGCTGGGCTACGCGGTGCCGGGAGCGGTGATCGCGGTGGGCATCCTGCTGCCCGTCGGATGGGTGCAGGCGGCATGGCCGCAGTCCAGCCTCTCCGCGCTGGTGACGGGCACGGCCGCCGGACTGCTCTATGCGTACCTCGTTCGCTTTTCGGCGGTGGCGGTGCAGTCGGTCGAGGCGGGCTACGCGCGCATCTCGCCGAGCGTCGACGAAACGGCGCGCACGCTCGGTGGCAGTTCGCGGCGGATCTTCAGGGAGCTGCATCTGCCGCTGCTGAAACGCTCGGCGCTTGCCGCAGCGCTGCTCGTGTTCGTCGATGTCATGAAGGAGCTGCCCGCCACGCTGGTGCTGCGACCTTTCAACAGCGACACGCTGGCGGTGGTTGCGTACCAGCTTGCGCGCGACGAGCGACTGGCCGAGGCCGCGCTGCCGTCGCTGGCGATCGTCGCGGTGGGGTTGCTGCCGGTGCTCTTGCTGTCGCGCGCGGTGCGGGGACGTTAGACGCGCTGGGACGATCCGCGCGTGACCTCCCAGGCCCGGCTTCGCCGGGGGGCAAATCGGCGGCGCCTTGTACGCTGTGGTCCCCCCGGCAGGAATCGAACCTGCATCTGGCGCTTAGGAGGCGCCCGTTCTATCCATTGAACTACGGCGGGTTCGTCTCAATGCCAAATTTTCTCACGCAGCCTATCGCGCTGCCGGCGGCGCGCCGCTGCGATCGGGCTGGATCAGGTCACTGGCGCCGGGTTGAACAGCACGAGCGCGTTGTGCAGGCGGTGTTGCTCGGCCCAGGTCCTGCGGCCGCTGGCGACCTCGAGCAGCAGATGGAACAGCTCCCACCCGAGCTCCTCGATCGTCGCGTCACCGTCGGCAATGCGCCCGCCATTGAGGTCCATCAGGTCGTGCCAGCGACGCGCGAGGTCGCTGCGCGTCGCGACCTTGACGACCGGGCAAGCGGCCAGTCCGTACGGGGTTCCGCGGCCGGTGGTGAAGACGTGCAGGTTCATCCCGGCGGCCAGCTGCAGCGTGCCGCAGATGAAGTCGCTCGCGGGCGTGGCCGCATAGATCAGACCGCGCTGGCCGGGCGCGAGCCGTTCGCCCGGCGCGAGCACGCCGCTGATCGGCACGCTGCCGCTCTTGACGATCGAGCCCATCGCCTTCTCGACGATGTTCGACAGGCCGCCCGCCTTGTTGCCCGGCGTCGTGTTCGCGCTGCGGTCGACGCGGCCGCGTGCCAGATACGCGTCGTACCACGCCATCTGCTCGACCATCGCCTGCGCCAGTTCAGGCGTGGCCGCGCGCGCGGTCAGCTCATCGATCGCGTCGCGCACCTCGGTGACCTCGCTGAACATCACCGTCGCGCCGGCGCGCACCAGCAGGTCGGTGCAGAAGCCGACCGCCGGATTGGCGGTCGCGCCGGAGAACGCGTCGCTGCCGCCGCACTGCACCCCAACGACCAGTTCGCTGGCTGGTACGGTTTCGCGCTGGCGATGGTTGAGTCGCGCAAGGTGGAGCTCGGCGCGCCGCACGATGGACTCGATCATCGAGGCGAAGCCGACGTGCGCCGGATCCTGCAGGCAGACGACATCGAGCGCAGTCGCTGTGGTGTCTGCAGACGCGCTGCCGATCGCGATCGACCCGGGCGGCAGCAGCCGGTCGGGTTGCAGCTTTTCGCAGCCGAGGCTCACGACCATCACCTCGCCGCCGAAGTTCGGATTCAGGCTGATGTTGCGCAGCGTGCGGATCGGGATCACCGCGTCGGGGGCGTCGATCGCAACGCCGCAGCCGTACGTGTGCTCGAGGCCGACCACGTCGTCGACGTTCGGATAGCGCGGCAGCAGCTCGTCGCGGATGCGGCGCAGCGCGACGTCGAGCACGCCGGCCACGCACTGCACCGTCGTCGTGATCGCCAGGATATTGCGCGTGCCGACCGACCCGTCAGCGTTGCGGTAGCCCTCGAACGTGAAGCCTTCGAGTGGCGCCGCGGCGGGCGGACGATGCGTGGCCATCGGCAGGCCCTGCAGCTCGCGTGCGGCCGGCATTTCGATCAGTCGCTCATGCACCCAGCGGCCCGCGGCGAGCGGTTCGAGCGTGCGGCCGATCGTCACGCCGTAGCGCACGACGGCCGCGCCTGCGGGCAGGTCGACGAGCGAAACCTTGTGCGCCTGCGGCACCTTCTCGAGCAGCCTGACGCCACCCGGCAGCTCGGTGCCGGCGGGCAGGCCGCCGTCGTTGCCGACGATCGCGACGTTGTCGCCGTCGCGCATGCGGATCAGGATCGGCTTCACGCCCGGCGCGGCGCGGCTCAGGCCGCGCCCTGCACGTTCACGTAGAGGGCGTAGAGCGAGTGGCTCGCCGCCATGAACAGGCGGTTGCGCTTGGCGCCGCCGAAGCACACGTTCGCGCAGCGCTCCGGCAGGTGGATGTGGCCGATCGGCGTGCCTGCCGCGTCGTAGACGCGCACGCCGTCGAGGCCCTCGGGGTCCACGCCCGGCGCGCCGCTGCTGCCGAAGCCGCACCACACGTTGCCCTGCACGTCGACCGCAATGCCGTCGTAAGCGCCTGGACCCTGGGCGTCGACGAACAGCCGCTTGTTCGACAGCGCGCCGCGCGCGCCGACGTCGTACTGCCAGATCCGGCGGTGCGGCGTCGCGCGGCTCTCGACCACGTAGAGCACGCGCTCGTCGGGCGAGAACGCGAGGCCATTCGGCGCAGCCAGATCGTCGATCTTGCGCTCGACCGCACCGTTCTGCGGGTCGACACGGTACACGGCCCACGGCGTTTCGCTCGGCGCAGGCTCGCCCTCCCAGTGGCCGGCGATCCCGAACAGCGGGTCGGTGAACCACACCGCGCCGTCGCCGGCGCAGACGATGTCGTTCGGCGAATTCAGGCGCTTGCCCTGCCAGCAGTCAGCGAGCACGGTGATCGAACCGTCGTATTCGGTGCGCGTCACGCGCCGCGTCAGATGCTCGCACGCGAGCAGTCGCCCCTGGCGGTCGCGCGCCAGGCCGTTGCTGTTGTTCGACGGCGCGCGGAACACACTGACGGCACCCGAGCAGTCGTCCCAGCGCAGGATGCGGTTGTTCGGAATGTCCGACCACAGCAGGAAGCGCCCGTCGCCGAACCACACCGGCCCTTCGCTCCAGCGGCAGCCCGTGTAGAGCTGCTCGACGCCGGCGGAGAACAGCCGCAGCGCGAGAAACTTCTCGTGCAGCACCTCGATCGCCGGATCGGGATAGCGCGAGCTCGCGACGAACGGCGTGCCGGGCGACGCGGTGGGAGGGTGCCAGGCGGTCATCGTCACAGCCCCAGCACGCGCGGCAGCCACAGCGACAGCCACGGCACGTAGGTGACCATCATCAGCACGATGAACAGCGCAACGAAGAACGGCTTCATCGCACGCGCGACCACGCCGATCTTCAGACCGGCGACCGCGCTGCCGACGAACAGCACGGAGCCCACCGGCGGCGTGATCAGACCCATGCCCAGATTGACCATCATGATCATGCCGAAGTGCACCGGGTCGATGCCGATCGACGTGACCACCGGCAGCAGGATCGGCGTGAGGATCAGGATCAGCGGGGCCATGTCCATCAGCGTGCCGAGCAGCAGCAGCATGACGTTGATCAGCAGCAGGATCACGTACCTGTTGTCCGACAGGCCGGTGAAGAACGCGGTGACCTTCAGCGGGATCTGCATCAGCGTCATCAGATAGCCGAACGCCGCGGCGAAGCCGATCAGGATCATCACGATCGTCACCGTCTTGACGGTGCGGTGCACCAGCCTGGGCAGATCGCTCCATTTGTAGTCGCGGTAGACGAACATCGTCACGCAGAAGGCCCACACGACTGCAATCGAGGCGCTCTCGTTGGCAGTGAACACCCCCGACAAGATCCCGCCAAGGATGATCACCATCGTCATCAGCCCCCATAGCGCGTCGATCGCGATCTTCAGCGCCTGCTTCAGCGGGATCACCTCGCCCCTGGGGTAGTTCTCCCGCCTGGCGATCAGCAGGCACAACCCGGCCAGCGTCAGGCCCATCAGCAGGCCCGGCAGCACGCCCGCGACGAACAGCGCGGCGATGCTGACCGTGCCGCCGGCTGCCAGCGAGTAGATCACTGCGTTGTGGCTCGGCGGAATCAGGATCGCCTGCACCGACCCGCTGCAGGTCACCGCGGTGGCGAACTTGCGCGGATAGCCCTTC
This sequence comes from Burkholderiales bacterium, assembly GCA_020354665.1. Taxonomy (GTDB): domain Bacteria; phylum Pseudomonadota; class Gammaproteobacteria; order Burkholderiales; family Burkholderiaceae_C. Next base: position 83,631 of record CP070653.1, on the reverse strand, counting down.
CGCTCCATTTCTGGGATCAGCACCGAGCCGATCGACGCGGTGTCGGCCACCGACGAGCCCGAGATCGCGCCGAAGAACGTGCTGGCCACGATGTTGACGAGCGAAAGCCCGCCGCGAACGAAGCCCACGACGACGCCGGCGAATGCGACCAGCCGGCGCGCCATGCCGCCTTCGGCCATGATGGCGCCGGCGAGCACGAAGAACGGGATCGCCAGCAGCGAGAACTTGTTGACCCCGGCGGCGAGTTGGATCATCACGGCGTCCAGCGGGAGGTCGATCCACAGCGCGCCGACCAGGGCCGACAGGCCAAGCGCGTAGGCGATCGGCACGCCGACCACCATCAGCAGCACGAAGCTGCCAAGGAGCACGAAGGTATCCATCAGCGCGCTCCGTCGACCGCCGGCTCACCGGCCGGCGCTTCGTGGCGCACGAGCGGCCGGCCCGCCTGCGAGCCGAACACCAGGTGCTCGATCACGAACAGCAGCGTGATGGCGCTGCCGATCGGTATGGCGGCGTAGGTCACGCCCACCGGCAGCCACGGCAGTTCGGCGATCGACTGGCCCATCGTCTCGATGCACAAGCGTGTGCCGTAGAAAACGACGAACAGGCAGATGACGACCATCAGCGCGTGCACCAGCACGTCGCCGGCATGCTGCAGCGAAGCAGGAAGCCGCTCGGTGAACATCGTCACCGCGATGTGCGCACCCGCGCGGTACGCCGCTGCCGCGCCAATGAAGGTGAACGACATCATCAGCAGGATCGCGATCGGCTCGGGCCACTGCGAGCCGGTGCCGAGCACGTAGCGCGTGAACACGCCCCACGGGATGATCAGCGACATGAAGAAGATCGCCGTGCCGGCAACCCAGATGCTCGCGACGTAGAGGCGATCCATCAGGCGGACGTAGAGCGGGTCCATGGGGACGTGGCGGCGGTGTGCGCGAGCGCGACCCCCGCAACGGAGGTCGCGTCGGCAAGAAGGCGGCCTTACTTGACGTCGGCGATGCGCTTCATCAGGTCGGTGAACTGCGCACCATACTTCGCGCGCACCGGCGCCGTCGCGTCATAGAACGGCTTGTTGTCGATCTCGATGAACTCGACGCCCTCGGCCTTGAGCTTCACGGAGTAGTCGGCCACCGCCTTGTCCCACAGCTGGCGCTGCTCCATCTGCGCCTCGCGGGCGAACTTCTTGACCAGCGCCTGATCGGCCGGCGAAAGCTTGTCCCAGGTGACCTTGGACATCACCAGGATCTCCGGAATGATCAGGTGGTTGGTCTGGGTGTAGTACTTCGCACCGGCCTTGAAGTGGTTCGCGGTGTACAGGCTCGGCGGGTTGTTCTCCGCGCCGTCGATCACGCCGGTCTGCAACGCCGTGAAGACCTCGCCGTAGCCCATGCTGATGCCGTTGCCGCCCATCGCGTTCATCGTGTCGACGAACAGCGGGTTGCCCATCATGCGGATCTTCTGGCCCTTCAGGTCCTCCGGCTTGCGCACCGGGGTCTTCGTGTAGAGGCTGCGCGAGCCGCCATCCATCCAGGCGATGCCGACCAGTTTGGCTGGCGATGCACTGATCTTGTCGAGCAGTTCCTGACCAATCGGCCCGTCGATGACCGCACGCATGTGTGCGATGTTGCGGAACACGAACGGCATGTTGAAGACGTTGACCTCGGGCACGACCGGGCCGACGGGTCCCAGCGACGTACGCAGGATCTGGATCGCACCGACCTGCGTCTGCTCGATCATCTCCTTCTCGCCGCCGAGCACGCTGCCGGGGAACATCTGGAACTTGATCTTGCCGTTGGTCGCAGCGTCGAGCTTCTTGCCCATGTTCTCGACGGCGACCACCGTCGGGTAGCCCGGCGGGTGCACGTCGGCAGCCTTCATCACCATTTGCGCGGCGGCCGGCGCTGGCAGGAAGGCGGCCGAGGCGGCCAGCACGGTGGCCGCGGCGATCAGGGTTCGGCGGGTGGTCATCTTCATCTCCTTATGAATCACGGTGGTGAAAGGGGGGGGCAGGAAAGCGCCAGGCGTCAATCGAACGGCCCCTGCTTGACGAAGCCGCCGCCCTGGTGGACGACGGCTGGATCGTTCCGGTCGAGCCCGGGCTGGCGCGTCTCGATCGCTGGGCGGAACCTATCAGAACTGTCCTGGGGGCGGTAGCCGACGTGGCGTGCCGGGGTGTTGTCCCACCAGGTGACGGCGTTGTCGCTCATGCCATAGACGACGGTGTGGCCGACGACCGGCGCAGTCAGCGCCGCGACGACCAGGCGCTCGAGATCATCGAAGCTCAGCCAGGTGGCCAGCATGCGCCGGTCTTTCGGCTCGGGGAACGA
>CP070653.1:66539-81201 GCA_020354665.1 Burkholderiales bacterium | reverse complement strand
GTCGTCGGCCGGGGATTGATCGTGCACGCGCAGCCCGACGACTTCAAGACGCAGCCCACCGGCAACGCAGGGGCACGTCTGGCCTGCGCGGTGATCGCTCGCGCCTATTGAGCGACATGTCCGCGTCGGCCGTAGCGTCGGCGCGGCGGCGTCCGCGCTGGTGCGTGTGGGGCGTGGTCGCTCGACGCCGGTTCGACACCAGAACGGCCGCCGGTTCGACAAGTCCTGCGACCGGCTCGCGGGTCCGGCCGAACGATCGAGGCGCTGCCGGTCAGACCATCCGCGCCCCTTACAATTCGCTGGAAATTCAATGCTGCAGAAGCGGGAAAGGAACGCTGGCGATGACACCGCGAACTCAGGGCTTCGGTCCCGGCGGGAACGCCGGGCTTTGAGCGGCCGCGCGGTCTCGACCATCGATTCGTCGATCTCGTCCACATGAAGAGCGCGGTCACCCACCGCGCTTTTTCGTTTGCACGGAGTTGTCCATGATCTCGATCCAGCTGCCGGACGGTTCCAAGCGCGAGTTCGCGCAGCCGGTCACCGTTGCGGAGGTCGCGGCTTCGATCGGCGCCGGGCTGGCCAAGGCTGCCCTTGCGGGCCGCGTCGGACACGGGCCGGCGGCGCGTCTGGTCGACCTGGCGCACCGCCTCGAGGCCGACACGCAGTTGGCGATCGTTACCGACAAGGATCCGGATGGCCTCGAGCTCATCCGCCACTCGACGGCGCACCTGCTCGCGTACGCTGTCAAGGAGTTGTTTCCCGATGCGCAGGTGACGATCGGCCCGGTGATCGAGAACGGCTTCTATTACGACTTCTCGTACAAGCGGCCTTTCACACCGGAAGATCTGACCGCGATCGAGCAGCGGATGGCCGAACTCGCACGCAAGGACGAAAAGGTCGAGCGGCGTGTCCTGCCGCGCGACGAGGCCGTGGCGTACTTCAAGGGCATCGGTGAGCACTACAAGGCCGAGATCGTCTCCAGCATCCCGGCCGGCGAGGAGGTGTCGCTGTACCGCGAGGGCGCCTTCGAGGACCTGTGCCGCGGCCCCCACGTGCCTTCCACCGGCAAGCTCAAGCACTTCAAGCTGATGAAGGTGGCCGGTGCGTACTGGCGCGGCGACCACCGCAACGAGATGCTCCAGCGCATCTACGGTACCGCGTGGGCGACCAAGGACGAACTCCAGCAGTACCTGCACATGCTCGCGGAGGCCGAGAAACGCGACCATCGACGCCTCGGTCGCGAGCTCGACCTGTTCCACCTCGACGAGCACGCGCCGGGGCTTGTCTTCTGGCATCCGAAGGGCTGGACGATCTGGCAGCAGGTCGAGCAGTACATGCGCGCGGTCTATCGCGACAACGGCTACCAAGAGGTCAAGGGGCCGCAGATCCTCGACCAATCGCTGTGGGAGAAGACCGGCCACTGGGACAAGTACCGCGAGAACATGTTCACCACCGAGTCGGAGAAGCGCGACTACGCGCTCAAGCCGATGAACTGTCCTGGCCACATCCTGATCTTCAAGCAGGGCATCAAGAGCTACCGCGACCTGCCGCTGCGCTACGGCGAGTTCGGGCAGTGCCACCGCAACGAGCCCACCGGCGGTCTGCACGGCATCATGCGGGTGCGCGGCTTCACGCAGGACGACGGCCACATCTTCTGCACCGAGGACATGATCCAGGGCGAGTGCGTCGCCTACACCGAACTGCTGCAGAGGGTCTACAAGGACTTCGGCTTCACCGACATCCTCTACAAGGTCGCGACCCGGCCCGATGCCCGCATCGGCTCCGACGAGGTCTGGGACAAGGCCGAGCGCGCGCTGATGGAATCGCTGCGGCACTCGGGCTGCGAGTTCATCGTCTCACCCGGCGAGGGCGCCTTCTATGGCCCGAAGATCGAATACACGCTCCGGGATGCGATCGGCCGCCACTGGCAGTGCGGAACGATGCAGGTCGATTTCTCGATGGCGCAGCGCCTGGACGCCCAGTACGTCGCCGAGGACGGGTCACGCCACCACCCGGTGATGCTCCACCGCGCGATTGTCGGCAGCCTCGAGCGCTTCATCGGCATCCTGATCGAACAGCACGCGGGCGCGCTGCCGGCGTGGCTGGCGCCGGTGCAGGTGGTGGTGACCTCGATCACCGATCAGCAGGCCGACTATGCCCGCGAGGTAGCGAAAACGCTGAGAAAACAAGGAGTTAGAGTCGAGGCCGATTTGCGCAACGAGAAGATCACGTATAAAATCCGTGAGCATTCATTGCAGAAGGTCCCGTACATCCTGGTCGTCGGCGACAAGGAGAAGGCAAGCGGGGCCGTTGCGGTGCGCGCCCGAGGCAATCTGGATCTCGGTGCGATGCCCCTCGAAGACTTCTCCCGCAGGATTAGCGAGGACATCGCCCGGAAGGCCTGACTGCCGATGGCGCGCGCTTTGTCATTTGTTCGGGTCGTGTGTTGCCTTGCGGCCCTCTGAGAGGTCTGAACCATCGCTACATTTTTCGACCGTCGCACTCCGAACGACGTCCGCAAGCACCGGTTGAACCGGGAGATCATGGCACCCGAGGTCCGGCTCAACGGACCGAACAACGAGCCCTTGGGCATCGTGAGCCTGCAGGAGGCGTTGCGGCTGGCGGGCGAGCAGGATGTGGACCTGGTCGAGATCGCGGCTACCGCCGATCCGCCGGTGTGCCGGCTGATGGACTACGGCAAGTTCAAGTACCAGGAGCAGAAGAAGGCGGCAGAGGCGAAGTCGAAGCAGAAGATCATCGAGGTCAAGGAGGTGAAGTTCCGACCCGGCACCGACGAGGGCGACTACAACGTCAAGATGCGCAACCTGCGCCGCTTCATTGCCGAGGACGGCTCCAAGGGCAAGGTGACGCTGCGGTTCCGGGGCCGCGAGATCACGCACCAGGAAATCGGCATGCGTCTGCTCGAGCGGATTCGCGACGAACTGTCCGACGTGGCCGTGGTCGAGCACATGCCCAAGCTCGAAGGCCGCCAGATGGTGATGGTGCTGGCGCCCAAGAGGAAGTAAGGCGGGTCATTCGAATTTCGGGTCCGCGGGGATAGCCGCAGGGCTCGACAACAAGCCGTTGCAGGCCACCAAGCATGCCGGGCGCCCCGGCATCGCCTGCAAGGGTGCAACGAGAGAAGGAGCAGTGATGCCCAAGATGAAGACCAAGAAGAGCGCGGCCAAGCGATTCCGCGTCCGTCCGGGAGGCACCGTCAAGCGCGGTCAGGCGTACAAGCGCCACATCCTGACGAAGAAGACGACGAAGAACAAGCGGCACCTGCGTGGTGCGGTCAACGTGCACGACAGCAATCTCGCGCAGATGGCGCAGATGATGCCGTTTGCCGGGCTGTGAAGCCCACGCTTTGATCGACAAGGAGAATACGCATGCCTCGCGTCAAACGTGGCGTCACCGCGCACGCCCGCCACAAGAAGATCCTCGCCCTGGCCAAAGGCTTCCGCGGCCGCCGCAAGAACGTCTTTCGCATCGCCAAGCAGGCGGTGATGAAGGCCGGGCAGTATGCCTACCGTGACCGCCGCACGCGCAAGCGCGTCTTCCGCCAGCTCTGGATCGCGCGCATCAATGCGGCCAGCCGCGAGCTTGGCATCACATACAGCAAGTTCATGGCCGGCCTCAAGAAGGCGCAGATCGACATCGATCGCAAGGTGCTTGCCGACCTGGCCGTCAACGACCCGGCCGCGTTTGGCAGCATCGTGGCCAAGGTGAAGGCCCAGCTGGGTTGACCGCCGTGCGCCGGCGCCTGCCGGCGCAGCATCACCCATCGAGGCCGTCACTGCTGCGACGGCCTTCCTTCTTTGCGACGAGCCCGTGGACCTCGTTTGCCGATGACCCGCAACGACACCGACGACCTGGTGCGCACAGCGCAAGCTGATTTCGCTGCCGCAGCCACGCCCGCCGAACTGGAGAACGCGAAGGCGCGCTACCTTGGCAAGGCGGGGCGCCTCACCGATCTGCTCAAGGGCCTCGCCACACTCGGTGCCGACGAGAAGAAGACACGCGGCGCACAGATCAACGCGGCCAAGCAGGCCATCGAGGCGGCCCTCAATGAACGCCGCCAGGAGCTCGCAGACGCCGAGCTTGAGCGACAGCTGAAGGCACAGGCGCTCGATGTCACGCTGCCCGGGCGGCGGCGCGGCAGCGGCGGCTTGCATCCGGTGTCGCGCACGATGGAGCGCATCGAGGCGATCTTCGCGTCGATGGGCTTCGACGTCGCGGACGGGCCGGAGATCGAAACCGACTGGTTCAACTTCACCGCGCTGAATACACCACCCGACCACCCGGCGCGCTCGATGCACGACACGTTCTACGTCGAGGGTGGGCACCTGCTGCGTACCCACTCGAGCCCGATGCAGGTGCGCTACGCGCGCGCGCACGCCCGGAAGTACGAGGGGCTCGCGCACATGCCCGAGATCCGCGTGATCGCCCCGGGCCGCACCTACCGCGTCGACAGCGACGCGACGCACTCGCCGATGTTCCATCAGTGCGAGGGACTGTGGATCGGCGAGAACGTCAGCTTCAAGGACCTCAAGGCGGTGTTCACCGACTTCTGCCGACGCTTCTTCGAAAGCGATGCGCTGCAGCTGCGCTTTCGGCCATCGTTCTTCCCATTCACCGAGCCATCGGCCGAGATCGACGTTGCCTTCGCCAGTGGGCCGTTGAAGGGCCAATGGCTGGAGATCGCGGGTTCCGGCCAGGTGCACCCGAACGTGGTGCGCAACTTCGGGCTCGACCCGGAGCGCTATATCGGATTCGCGTTCGGCATGGGTCCGGATCGGCTGACGATGCTGCGCTACGGTGTCAACGACCTGCGCCTGTTCTTCGACGGGGACCTGCGCTTCCTGCGCCAGTTCCAGTAACCGCTGCCCAGACGGAAAGCGAACGATGCAATTCCCCGAGTCGTGGCTGCGCGAGTTCTGCGACCCGCCGATCGATAGCCGCCAGCTCGCCGACCTGCTGACGATGGCCGGCATGGAGGTCGAAGAGCTGCGCCCGATGGCCCCGCCGTTCTCGGGTGTGGTCGTCGCCGAGATCGCCGAATGCGCGCCACACCCGAATGCCGATCGGCTGCGCGTATGCAAGGTCAACGCCGGGGGACGTTCGGAGCAAGGCCCGCTGCAGATCGTCTGCGGCGCACCCAATGCACGCGCCGGGCTGCGCGTGCCGTTGGCGATGGTTGGCGCGCAACTGCCAGCGGGTGACGATGGGCAGCCGTTCGTAATCAAGGCGAGCAAGCTGCGCGGCATCGAAAGTGCCGGAATGTTGTGCTCGGCGCGCGAGCTGAAGCTCTCCGACGACCACGGCGGCCTGCTTGAATTGCCTGCCGATGCGCCGATCGGTGCCGACTTGCGTAGCGTGTTGAAACTCGATGACACGCTGTTCACGCTCAAGCTCACGCCCAATCTCGCGCATTGCCTGAGCGTCTACGGCATCGCGCGTGAGGTGTCGGCGCTGACCGGCGCGCCGCTGCGCGAGCCGGTCATCGAGCCGGTGAAGCCAGGCATCGATGCCAGGCTGCCGGTGGTGATCGAGGCGCCTGACCTGTGCGGCCGCTTCTCTGGCCGTGTCCTTCGCGGCGTCGATCCCGCGGCCAGGACGCCTGCGTGGATGGTCGACCGCCTGGCACGCTGTGGGCAGCGATCGGTGAGCGCACTGGTCGACATCTCGAACTACGTGATGTTCGAATTCGGCCGGCCGTCGCACATCTTCGACCTCGACAAGATCCACGAGAAACTGGTCGTGCGCTGGGGACGCCAGGGCGAGCGGCTCGAGCTGCTCAACGGCGATACCGTCGAAGTCGACGGCGAAGTCGGCGTGATCGCCGATGCGCAGTCGGTCGAGTCGCTGGCCGGCATCATGGGCGGGCAGGCCACCGCGGTGTCCGACGACACCAGGAACGTCTACGTCGAGGCGGCGTTCTGGTGGCCGCCGGCGATCGCCGGGCGATCGCGCCGGTTCAACTTCAGCACCGATGCCGGACATCGCTTCGAGCGCGGCGTCGATCCGGCGCTGACGGTCGCGCACATCGAGCGCATCACGCGGCTGATCCTCGACATCTGCGGCACGCCCGGCAGCGCATGTGGCCCGATCGACGACCACGTCGTCAACCTGCCGAAACACAAGCCGGTCGCGCTGCGCGTCGCGCGGGCGGCCAAGGTCATCGGCATGCCCATCACGCGCGACGATTGCGCCGCGGTGTTCCGCCGGCTGGCGCTGCCTTTCACCGAAACGCCCGGCGTGCTGACCGTGATGCCGCCGAGCTGGCGCTTCGACCTTGCGATCGAAGAAGACCTGATCGAGGAAGTCGCACGCGTCGTCGGTTTCGACAAGCTCCCGGACACGCCGCCGCTCGCGCCAGTGGTCGCGCACGCGCGCGCCGAGTCGCGCCGCAGCCTCAACGAGCTGCGCCATAGGGTGGCTGCACTCGGTTACCAGGAGACGATCAACTTCAGCTTCGTCGAGGAACGCTGGGAGCGCGAGCTCGCCGGCAATCCCGAGCCGATCCGGCTGCTCAATCCGATCGCTGCGCCGTTGGCGGTGATGCGCTCGAGCCTGATCGGCAGCCTGGTGCAGGTGCTGCGCTACAACCTGGCCCACAAGGCCGATCGCGTGCGCGTGTTCGAGGTCGGCCGGGTGTTCAGGCGCGACCCCTCGGTGACTGACGGCGACGCCACCGTCGCGGGAGTGGACCAGCCGGTTCGCGTCGCTGGCCTCGCCTACGGCAGTGCCAGCGAGCCGCAGTGGGCCGTGCGCGACCGCGCCGTCGACTTCTTCGACGCGAAAGGCGATGTCGAGGCCCTGCTTGCGCCGCGCACCGTGCGTTTCGGTGCGGCGACGCATCCGGCGCTGCATCCGGGGCGCTGCGCGACGATAGAGGTCGATGGGCGCGCCGTCGGCGTCGTCGGCGAGTTGCACCCCCGCTGGCGTCAGGGCTACGAGTTGCCGCGTGCGCCGGTGCTGTTCGAGATCGATGCGTCGGCACTCGCGCAGCGCATCGTGCCTGTCGCGCAGGCGATCCCGCGTCAGCAGTCGGCCTGGCGCGACATCGCCGTGGTCGTCTCCGACTCGATCACCCACGATGAGCTGGTCGGCGCCGTGCGTGGCGATGCCAGTGGGCTCGTGCGATCGGCGCAGCTGTTCGATCTCTACAAGCCAGAGCAGGCCGTCGCCGGTATCGGCGCCAACGAGCAGAGCATGGCGGTGCGCATCGAGCTGCTGGATCCCGAGACGACGCTGACCGACGAGCGCATCGACGCGGCGGTGGCGGGCATCGTCTCGGCGCTGCAAAATCGGTTCGGCGCACGGCTGCGCGGGTAGGCGCGGTCGGGCGGCGGCAGACGACGACACCGGAGGAGCACACCATGAGCACCGCAGCAGGCGACGCTCCTGCGCGAGGGCGCCCCACGGTTCCAACCCTTGAGACGCCAACGCTGACCAAGGCCGAACTGGCCGAGCTGCTGTTCGAGCGCCTGGGTCTGAACAAGCGGGAGTCCAAGGACATGGTCGAGGCCTTCTTCGACCTGATACACGCCGAGCTCGCCGACGGTGCCGAGGTCAAGCTGTCGGGATTCGGCAACTTCAACATCCGCCGCAAGGCGCCGCGTCCAGGACGCAACCCCCGGACCGGGGAAATCATTCCGATCGATGCCCGGAGCGTGGTCACATTTCACGCGAGCCACAAATTGAAGGGTCTCGTGCAAGGCGACATCCCAGCGCCGCAGGAGTTCGAGTAGAGTCTTAGGGTGCGTGTCCAAGTCCATTGATTTCAATGGAAAAAGCGCTGCCTCCAATTCCTGCAAAACGCTACTTCACGATCGGCGAGGTGAGCGAACTGTGCGGTGTCAAGCCGTACGTGCTGCGCTATTGGGAGCAGGAGTTCAGCCAGCTCAAGCCGATGAAGCGCCGGGGCAACCGGCGTTACTACCAGCACCATGAGGTGCTGTTGATTCGGCGCATCCGCGAGCTTCTCTACGAACAGGGGTTCACGATCAGCGGGGCGCGCAACCGTCTAGCCGAAGCGGCAGCTGCAGCACGTCGCAGTAGCGCCCGCACAACGGTGGAGCTGTCAGCAGAGCCCGCAGACGTCGCTGCACCGGCGCCACACGACCCGGTCGCCGACCGAACGCCTGCTGCATCGCGCGAGATCACGGTTGAGCAGATGCGTCGTGAGCTGCTCGCGATTCGAGCGACGCTCGGCGATTGAAGGGCAGCCGGATCCGGCGGCACCGAAGGGGCCGACCGTATAATCGCGACCTCCGTCGGGGTGTAGCGCAGCCTGGTAGCGCACTTGCATGGGGTGCAAGGGGTCGCGAGTTCGAATCCCGCCACCCCGACCAATAAAATCAAATGGTTACGCACGAAAACGTAACCTGTTTCTAAGTTTTTTGGACGACCCGGCTGGGTCGCGCCTAGGCCATGCGACTGCGGCCCCGCGCCCCGCACGAGCCGCAGCTCGGAGCGACTGTCCTCACCCATGCCGAGGGCCTCGCAGGTAACGCCGGCCGCCGGAGCCTCGTCGCCTGCGACGGACGATGGCGCGCTCGATAGGCTGCCGCGCGGCATGGCAGCGCGAAGGGTGCATCGGCATCACCACCACGTCTACGTCGTGGAGCTCTCGGTCCGCGTCTGGAACGAGGCAAGCTTTCGCCGCGCCAACCCCGATTACCGGCTCGGTAAGCCTCTGGTCTACGTCGGCATGACCGGGCTCGATCCGGATCTGCGCCTCGACCGGCACAAGGCCGGCATCAGAGCGAATCGCTTCGTGCGCGAGTACGGATTGCGCCTGCTGCCCGCGCTGTACGAGGTCTACAACCCGATGCCTTACGAGGCCGCGCGCGAGATGGAGGTCGAACTGGCGATCGGTCTGCGCGAGGCCGGATATGGGGTTTGGCAGGCGTGATCGACACGGGGCGCTGCGCGTCGCGCCTCACAACTCCAAACAACTGCAACGGGATGAACGCGGGCAAGGCGGGACAATCGAGCCGTTCGTCATTTCGCCCCACTGGTGTCACAAGCGACACGCCGTCTCGCGGGATCAGGCGACAGCGAGAGCGGCGCGGCGGCGAACCTGAAGACATACTTGATCCTCCCGGCATCATGAACAAATTTGCCCCCTATCTCCTCGCCGCCGGCGGTCTGATCGCCGCCGCGATGGCCCATGCCGAAGTCAACGTCGGCGTTTCGGTCGACATTCGCCAGCCCGGCCTGTACGGCCGCGTTGACATCGGCAACTACCCGCCGCCGCCGGTGGTCTATGCGCAGCCGGTGGTGATCGCGCCGACCCCGGTCGCGGTCTACCAGCGGCCCGTGTATCTCTACGTGCCGCCCGGGCACCAGAAGAACTGGGCCAAGCACTGCGCGCGATACGCTGCGTGCGGCCAGCCGGTGTACTTCGTCCAGGAGCGGTGGGTTGAGGACCGCTACCATGATCGAGACGGGCATCACGGCGACAAACGCAGGCGCAAGCGTCACTAGCACGGTGACGACAGCGTCTCGCGAGCCGGCGCTGCTCCGGCGCGACCGGGCGCTGCCGTTGACCCACCGCGATGCAGCGGCGCCGTGCGCAGGGGCGCGGCGGAGATCGCATAGCCTGCGGTCTCGAGAGCCCAACCGTCGGTCGCCAGACTGCGTTCGAGCCGGCGTGCTGAGGGCCCGGCCAGGCCGCGCTTGTCGGCCAGCCGAACGAGTCGTTCGCAATCCGCCTCGGTGAGGCGCAGCGACAGCCGTTGCCAGCGGCGGTTGACCAGGTCGTCGCTCCACGCATCTTCCATCGCGCGCCGCATCGCGGGTGAATCACCGAGCCGACCAGCGGCGATGCGCCGCGCGAGCAGCGTGTGCATGAACACCAGGAAGGCGTGGCGCACTTCGCCGGCGGGTACCAGCGCGGCCAGCTCGGCGACTCGCCTCGCATGCCCGGGACGTGTGAACTGCAGCGTGAGCAGCACCTGCAGCGCCTGCACCGCGTTGAGCACCCGCAGCCGCGCCGGCGGCACCACCAGCAGCGGCAGGCAGGCCGCCTCCTCGTGCTTGAGCGGCGTACAGAATGACATCAGCACGCCGAGCCGCGCCCATTCGCGCGCGCTGAGGCCGTCGATCGCATCGAGGCCGCCGTTCTCGATCTGGCTGACGAAGGCCAATGCGTCGTCCCATGCGTAACCGGCCTTGGCCTGATTGGCGCGCACGCTCATCACGGCAAGGTTGCCTAGCGCGTAGCCGGCGTCGTTGTTGACACGATCGACCGAGGCGTCGGTTGGCGCGCCCGTCGCGTGCGTCAGAGCCTCGCCGGTGATCGGGCAGGCAGCAACCTCGATCTGCGCGAGCAGTCGCGGCGTGACGCCGACGCTGTCGAACGCCCGCCCGCGGCGCCACGCGTTGAGCCGCAGCTGCAGCCACTTTCGGACCTGTCGGCTCGATCGCAGCGTGCGCGCGCCGAAGGCAGCGCGACCCGCCAGCCAGCCATGCCGCAGTGGGTCGGCGGCGGTCAAATGCGCGGGCGGTGGCACAACGTTGTAGTGCGCGTGGTCCCATCCCAGCTCGAAACCGACCGAGGGGTCGGCGGGGTATTGGTCGAAGGCAAGAATCGCTTGGGCAGGCATCGCAGGATCTCCGGTTACGCGGCGGGACGGCCCCGCCGCCGCAGCCAGTCTGTGCCCCGGGTAGCTCAATGCGTGAGCCAGTGGCGCTGGTGCCATCTGCCCGGTGAATGCATGGGGTGGCTCACCCATTGAGCCAGTGGCGGGGCATACTGAGCGCGCGGGCGCTCGCGCCCGCCACTGTCCGCCCATGACCCAGACCGCGCGCGTCTACAAGATCGAGAGGCTGATCCGTAACCGCGGGTGCGTGAGCTTTCGCGCGATGCTCGACGAGCTCGAGGTTTCGCCCGCCACGCTCAAGCGCGACCTCGCCTACCTGAAGGACCGGCTTGGTGCACCGATCGAGTATGACCGCTACGCCAACGGCTACCGCTTCGGCGCCCAGTCACGCGGCGATCGCCACGAACTGCCCGGGTTGTGGTTCAGCGAGCGCGAGCTCTACAGCCTGCTGATGGCGCACCAGCTGCTCAGCGAACTCGACAGCGAGGGGGTGCTCAGCCACCACCTGCATCCGCTGCTCGAGCGCATCCATGAGCTGCTGGGCACGAGCGAGTCCGATGCGCACGCGCTGATGAAGCGCGTCAAGATCATCGGTGCGGCGCGGCGCCCGGTGCCCGGTCGCTACTTCGAGCTGGTCGGCGAGGCGCTGACGAAGCGCCGCCGGCTGCAGATGCGCTACCTCACGCGCGGGCGCGGCGAAATCAGCAACCGCACCGTCTCACCGCAGCGTCTCGTGCACCATCACGGTACATGGTATCTCGACGCGTGGTGCCACCGCGTCGAGGGTCTGCGCCGCTTCGCGCTCGACGCGATCGAGGACGCGAGCCTGCAGGACGCGCGTGCGCGCGACGTGCCGATGAAGCAGGTGCAGGCAGAGATGGACGCCGGATACGGCATCTACGCGGGCAGTCAGCCGCAATGGGCGACGCTCGTTTTCGAGCCGCAGGCCGCGCAGTGGGTGAGTCGCGAGCAATGGCATCCGCAGCAGCGGGGCCGGTGGCTCGCCGACGGGAGCTATGAGCTGCAGGTACCGTACGTCAATGAGACCGAACTCATGATGGACGTGCTGCGCCATGGCGACCAGGTCATCGTCCGCGCGCCTGAGGGGCTCGCGCGGCTCGTGAGGAGCAAGCTCGGTGCGGCGGCCCGGCGGTACCGCTGAAGTGGCAGGGCACACCGCGGGGTTCTCGGTCGAGCTGCTCGCGCCGGAACGTCAGGGTGACGAACTCACCGCCACGGCCACCGAGGTCGCGAGCACCGGCCGCAGCGGCGTCTGCGATGTGTCGGTCGTCAACGAGCAAGGCCAGCGGGGCGCCGTGTTCTGCTGGTGTTCGCATACGATGCGTGGCAAGCCGGCTGTTCCGGCGATGCGCGGCTGATCTTGTGCGCCGCGCGCTGATACGCTTTGCGCTACCTGCCGGAGACCGACGATGAGCCTGAAAGCCAACGCATGGATCGTGGACGGCATCCGTACGCCATTCGGCCGCTATGGCGGCGCGCTCGCGGGGGTGCGCACCGACGACTTGGCTGCGATACCGCTGCGCACGCTGGTGGCGCGCAACCCGGCCCTGGACCCATCGAAGATCGACGACGTGATCTACGGGTGCGCGAACCAGGCCGGCGAGGACAACCGCAATGTCGCGCGGATGGCCGCGCTGCTTGCTGGCCTGCCGGTGGAGGTGCCGGGTGCCACGATCAATCGGCTGTGTGGATCCGGGCTCAACGCGGTTGGGCTGGCCGCGCACGCGATCGCCGCAGGCGAAGCCGATCTCGTCATTGCCGGCGGCGTCGAGAGCATGACACGCGCGCCGTTCGTGCTCGCCAAGGCCGATAGTGCGTTCTCGCGCACGGCGAAGATCGAGGACACGACGATCGGCTGGCGCTTCGTCAACAAGCTGATGAAGGAGCGCTACGGCATCGATTCGATGCCCGAGACGGCCGAAAACGTGGCTGCCGAGTTCAACGTTTCGCGTGCCGACCAGGACGCCTTTGCGCTGCGCTCGCAGCAGCGTTGGCAGGCGGCGCATGCGGCGGGGTTCTTCGAGGGCGAAACCGTGCCGGTGGAGATTCCACAGAAGAAGGGCGAGCCGGTGGTGTTCAGCGTCGATGAGCATCCGCGCGCGACCTCGCTCGAAGCACTCGCCAGGCTCAAGGGCGTCGTGCGGCTCGATGGCACGGTCACGGCGGGCAACGCATCAGGTGTCAACGACGGCAGCTGCGCGCTGTTGCTGGCCTCCGACGCGGCGCTCGAGCACCACGGCCTGAAGCCGCGTGGGCGCGTCGTCGGTAGCGCGGTGGCCGGCGTGCCGCCCCGCATCATGGGCATCGGTCCGGCGCCGGCGACGACCAAGTTGCTGCAGCGCATCGGCTGGTCGCTCGGCGAGCTCGACACGATCGAGCTCAACGAGGCGTTCGCGGCACAAGGTCTCGCGGTCACGCGCCAGCTCGGCCTGGCCGACGATGACGGGCGCGTCAATCCCAACGGCGGTGCGATCGCGATCGGTCATCCGCTGGGCGCTTCCGGTGCACGGCTCGCGCTCACCGCGCTTCGCCAGCTGGAACGTACAGGCGGCAGGCGCGCCGTCGCGACGATGTGTATCGGCGTGGGGCAGGGCATCGCCCTGGCGATCGAGCGCGTTTGATGCGGCGCCTTCTGATCCAGCGCCGCCGTCGGTCATCGGCGCGCAGCGGTGCGCCGGACGGCGGACCCTAGATCGTCACGACCGAATCGGCCGCGGGGCCGAAGATGTCGCGGTACGAGACGTAGATGGTCAGCATCACGATCGGGCCGAGCAGAATCCAGCCCAACATCAGCGGCAGCGACGCGACGAACGCCGCGACCATGTAGAGCACGCCATAGACGACGAACGTCACGGTGTTCCTCAGGCAGGCCGCAAAGCTCGACTTCATGGCGTCGACCGGCGCCACGTTGTCCAGCACGATGAGCGCCGGCGCGAACCAGATCGCGATGGCAAGCACCGCGCTGAGGACGAGCGCGACCATCAGGGCGAAAATGCTCCCGGCCGCTACCGTCATCGCGCCGGCACCGCCGCTATGCATGCCAATGCCGCCCATCATCGCGCCGAGGCCAAGGGCGCCGGCCACCAGCCCGATCACGAATCCGCCGGCCAGCATCACGGCGCCGACGACGAGCAGCGGCGCGAGGTGAGTGCGAAAGCAACTGAAAAGATCAGCGATCTCGATGCGTTCCTCCGTCGCCGCCTTGCGCGACGCAAGCGCCCAGCTGCCCATGAACACCGGCAGCACCAGCAAGCTTGCGATCGAGCCCAGCACCGGGATGAACGACAGCACGAGCAGGATCACCAGCAACAGCACACCCATCCCGATCCAGGCCGCCGGCTGCTTCATGAACAGCTGCCACGCATCGGTCCACCAGCCGATCGCGCGCTGGACGTCGACCGTGCGCGGCGTCGGGGAGCGAGAAGTTGTTTCATTCATCGTGGTCCTCCGTCGGTTGAAGATTCGACCAGCGGCAGCGGGGCGGTAGTCCGTATTTGACCACTTGGCAACTTGCCCACCTGCGAAAACTTCGAGAATCCAGGGGCGGTATCGCGCTGCCACGGGCCAGCGGCTCTTCCGGCCGCTGCGCGTCATCGACAACCCCGGAAGCGCCCGTCGCGTCGCCGGCCGGCGGCCTTTTGCGTTCGGGTGTGCAGCGCACGGTGTTGGCTGCATTGCCGATGGCGTGTACAGTAATTGCCAATCGCAAAGAGGTGCCAGCGCCTGCAACTGAAGCGCTCTTCGGGCGCCGAGGAGCCGTGCCGCAGCGCGCCGAAACGCCCAATGCCACAGGAGACAGGCATGCAGCCATTGCAACGCAAGGACGGCCGCGCACCGACGGTTCTGAACGGCGTGGGTCGTCTGGCGCGGAAAGTGACTCGGCCCTTGGGGCGAGCGCTCGTTGTGCAAAGGCTTGCATGAGGAATGCCGGCCTGCCAGACGGCCCGACGATCGGCCTGATTGCCAATCCCGTTTCGGCGCGCGACATCCGCCGTATCGTCGCCAATGCCGGCAATCTGCAGATCACC
>CP070653.1:59878-66439 GCA_020354665.1 Burkholderiales bacterium | reverse complement strand
CGGCATCCGGCTGGCCCGCGAGCCCCGGCGCATCAACGTCGGCAAGGTCGTGCGCGGGACGGAAAGCGACCAGAAGCTCGTCGAATGCTTCGACCGCAAGACCTCCGCGTGCCGCATCGCGCCGGCCTGCGTGTTGCAAGGGGTGCTCGCCAGCGCGCTCGAATCCTTCTACGAGGCGCTCGAGCGCCACACGCTCGCCGACCTGCTCGTCACCACGCCGCGCCTGCAGCGTCTGCTCGCTCGCAGCGACGTCCGCGCGGAGCGCGTGTGACAGCGGTGCGGCACCGAGACGAAGAAAGGGACTCAACATGAAGGCAACCGACATCCTCAACGACGAACATCAGCTGATCCAGCGCGTGCTCGACGCGCTCGAGCGCGGCGCAGCCAGGCTCAGGGCGGGAGAGAAGATTTCCGCCGCGTTCTTTCTCGACGCGGCAGACTTCATCCGCGGCTTCGCCGACGGCGCGCATCACCGCAAGGAAGAGGGCGTGCTGTTCGAGGCGCTGCTGCAGCACGGCTTTTCGCGCGACGGCGGTCCGGTCGCGGTGATGCTCGCCGAGCACGAGCAGGCACGCGAGTACACCCAGGACCTGAGCGAAGCGGCCGAGCGCCTGCGCGCGGGCGACGCGAGCGCGGCTGACGGGGTCGTCGACAGCGCGCTGGCGTACGTGCGGCTGCTGCGCGAGCACATCATGAAGGAGGGCCACATCCTCTTTCGCATGGCGGAGATTGCGATTCCGCCTACCGAGCATCCCGATCTCGACGCCGGGTTCGAAAGGATCGAGCGCGAGGAGATCGGCCCGGCCGTGCATGCGAGATACCGGGCGCTGGCCGACAGGCTGAGCCGCGAGGTCGAATAGGCGGCGCGTCGTGGCCAAGGACGTCGTCGAATTCATCACCGACCCGCGCTTCGTGCGGCGCCGGCACGAGCGCAAGACGATCGATGCGATGGTGCGCATGTACTGTCGCGGTCACGGCCACGAGCGGCCGGACGGCGCGCCGACCTGCGCCGATTGCGGCGCGCTGCGCGAATACGCGATGCGACGCCTCGAACGCTGTGTATTCGGCGACGCCAAGCCCGCGTGCTCGAACTGCGTGGTTCACTGCTACCGGGCGGACATGCGCGAGCGCGTGCGCGAAGTGATGCGCTGGTCGGGTCCGCGCATGCTGCTGCGACACCCCGTGCTCGCCGTGCGCCATCTCATCAGCGAGCGCCGGCCCGCGCCAAGCCTGCCGAAGCGGGCGCGCCGCGATCCGGCGAAAGCCGCCGCCCCGCACGGCCCGCGCGACTGAGGCGCCGCTTCACGCGGCCTGCACGGCGTCTTCTCGTCCGAACTGCAGCGCGGCCAGCCGCGCATAGAGTCCGCTGCGCGCGAGCAGCTCCTCGTGCGTGCCCTGCTCGACGAGCCGACCCTCCTCCATCACGACGATGCGGTCGGCGCGCTGCACCGTCGCGAGCCGGTGTGCGATGACGATCGTCGTGCGGTCCTTCATTGCGGCCTCGAGCGCAGCCTGCACCATGCGCTCGCTCTCGGCATCGAGCGCGCTGGTCGCCTCGTCGAGCAGCAGCAGCGGCGGGTTCTTCAGCATCGCCCGCGCGATCGCGATGCGCTGGCGCTGCCCGCCCGAGAGCCGAACGCCGCGCTCGCCGAGGAAGCTGCGGTAGCCCTGCGGCAGCGCGCTGATGAACTCGTGCGCGTGCGCGGCTCTTGCCGCCGCGACCACCTCGGCTTCGCTGGCCTCGGGGCGGCCGTAGCGGATGTTGTCGAGCGCATCGGCCGAAAAGATCGTGCTCTCCTGCGGCACGACGCCGATGCGGCTGCGCAGCTCGGCCAGCGCGATGCGCGTGATGGGCACGCCGTCGAGCGCGATCGTGCCGTGCTGCGCATCGTAGAAGCGCAGCAGCAGCTGGAACACCGTGCTCTTGCCGGCACCGCTCGGGCCGACGAGCGCCAGTGTCTCGCCGCGCCGCACCTCGAGCGTCACGTCCTGCAGCGCCGCGTGTTGCGGCCGAGACGGGTAGCGGAAGCTCACGTGCTCGAGGCGCAGTGTCGAGCCCCCCGTGGCGGGCGGCAGCGGCAGCGGTTGTGCCGGCGAGGCGATCGGCGAGCGCAGGCTGAGCAGCTCCATCAGCCGTTCGGTCGCACCGGCGGCGCGCAGCAGCTCGCCGTAGACCTCGGACAGCGCGGCCACGCTGCCCACCAGGATGATCACGTAGACCACCGTCTGCCCGAGGTGGCCCGCGGTGATGCTGCCGCGCATCACCGCCTGGGTGCCCTGGTAGAGGCCCCACAGCAGTGCGCCGAATGTCGCGCTGATGATGAAGGCCACGAGCAGCGCGCGCATCTTCGAGCGGCGTACCGCGGTGGCGAACGCGCGCTCGGTCGATTCGTCGAAGCGCCGCGCCTCGCGCTGCTCCTGCACATGGCTCTGCACGACCGGGATCGCGTTGAGCACCTCGGCGGCGATCGCGCTCGAATCGGCGATGCGGTCCTGGCTCGCGCGTGAGAGCTTGCGCACGCGCCGGCCGAAGTACAGCGACGGCAGGACGACCAGCACGAGGATGCCGAGCACCTGCGTCATCACGTAGGGGTTGGTGATGACGAGCATCGCCAGCGCGCCGGTTCCCATCACCGCGTTGCGCAGGCCCAGGCTCAGGCTCGATCCGACCACGGTCTGCACCAGCGTGGTGTCGGTGGTCAGGCGGCTGAGCACTTCGCCGGTCTGCGCGGCCTCGAAGAACTCGGGGCTCTGCTGCACGACGTGCTCGTAGACCGCGTTGCGCAGGTCCGCGGTCACGCGCTCGCCGAGCCACGAGACGACGTAAAACCGTGCTGCGGAAAAGACGCCGAGCGCGACGCCGACGCCGAACAGCGCGAAGAAGTGCTCGCGCAACGCCATCACGCGGGCGCCGGGGTCGGCCGACACGACCCCCTGGTCGATCAGCGACTTCAGGGCGACCGGGAACACCAGCGTCGTCGCCGCCGCCAGCACCAGAAAAGTCAGTGCCAGTGCAATGCGGCCCCGGTACGGCCGCAGGAAGGGCAGCAGCCCGGACAGCGAGCGGGGCGAGCGGGCGCGATCGCGCGAATCGTCGGACATCAGGCCGAGCAGGATATCGCGACGGCGTCGGCGCCGTCGCGTCGAAGCCATGCCCCGGCACGCAAGACACCGCTGACGCCACCTTAAGATGTCCGCAGCGTGCCGCCGCGTCCCGGCGGCTTCGGCCATTCGCCGTTGCGATGAACCTCAAGCAGCTCGAGTACTTCGTACGCGTCGCCGAGCTCGGCAGCTTCAGCAAGGCCGCGCGCGTGCTCGGCATCGCGCAGCCGGCGCTGAGCCGGCAGGTGCGGCTGCTCGAAACCGACCTGCGCGAGACGCTGCTGCTGCGCAACGGACGCGGCGTCAGCCTGACCGAAGGCGGCAAGCGGCTGTTCGAGCACAGCGTGGGCATCCTTCAGCTCGTCGCGCATGCGCGCGAGGACATCGGCGCGAGCCGCGACGCGCCGACCGGGCGGATCGTCGTCGGCCTGCCGCCGAGCATCGCGCGCCAGGTGACGCTGCCGCTGATCGATGCCTTTCGCAGCCAGCTGCCGCGCGCGCGGCTGGCCGTCGTCGAGGGGCTGTCGGCCCACATCGCGGAGTGGACGGCCACCGGGCGCGTCGACGTCGGCCTGCTCTACAACCCGGAGCCGCAGCCTGCACTCGAGACGACGCCGCTGCTCGAGGAGCCGCTGATGCTCGTGCAGGCCGCGGCGCGGCGGGCGGGGCGCGGGCCGGTGCCACTGCGCGATCTGGCCGACTATCCCCTCGTGCTGCCCGAACGTGCGCACACCTTTCGACGACTGATCGAGACGCAGGCGGCGCATACCGGCGTCAAGCTCGACGTCGCCTGGGAGGTCTCGAGCGTGCCGACCATCATCGATCTCGTCTGTGCGGGGCACGGCTGCGCGGTGTTGACGGCCAGTGCGGTGGCGGCCTCGCCGCGTGGCGCCGAGTTGCGTGTGCGGCCGATCGGCGAACCCACGGTCGTGAGCGTGCTGTGCATGGCGATCTCGGCGCACAAGCGACCGACGCCGCTGGGGCTGAAGGTGATGGCGCTGTTGCGCGAGATCACGATCCCGACGGTTGCCGCGACCCGTGCGCCGGCGCAGCGCGGCTAGAAGCGCCGGTTCGGCGGCCCTGGGCCGTGACGGCCTGCCGAAAGTTCGAATAGACTCGCGCGCGATCGCGGCCGTTGCGTCGACCCCGAGCCGGCGCGTGCCGCTGGCGCGCGCGACCCACACAGGAGACATCACATGTTCAAGCGGAATTTCGTCGCAGTCATCGCAGCGGCCCTGCTTTGTGCGGCAGCGCCTGCAACGTTCGCCCAGGGCAACACGTTCAAGATCGGCTTGATCCTGCCGCTCACCGGCCCGTTTGCGTCGACCGGCAAGCAGGTCGAGGCGGGGGCGCGCCTTTACATGGCGCAGAACGGCGACACGGTCGGCGGCAAGAAAGTCGAGCTGATCGTGCGCGACGACACCGGCACGCCCGACGTGACCAAGCGGATCGCGCAGGAGCTCATCGTCGACGCCAAGGTCAACGTGCTGGCCGGGTTCGGATTGACGCCGTTGGCCTTCGCGACGGCTCCGATCGCGACGCAGGGCAAGACGCCGATGGTCGTGATGGCCGCCGCGACGTCGAGCATCACCGAGGCGTCACCCTGGATCGTGCGCAGCAGCTTCACGGTGCCGCAGGTCGTCACCGCATTGGCCGACTGGGCAAGCAAGAACAACATCAAGAAGGTCGTGAGCCTGGTCACCGACTATGCGCCCGGCGTCGACTCGGAGAAATACTTCAGCGAGCGCTTCGTCACCAACGGCGGGCAGGTGGTCGACAAGCTGCGCGTGCCGCTGCGCAGCCCCGACTTCGCGCCGTTCCTGCAGAAGGTGCGCGACGCCAGCCCCGACGCCTTGTTCGCGTTCGTGCCCTCGGGCCAGGGCTCGGCATTGATGAAACAGTTTGCCGAGCGGGGTCTCGACAAGGCCGGCATCCGCATGATCGCCGAAGGCAGCGTGACCGACGACGACATCCTCAACGGCATGGGCGACGTCGCTGTCGGCATCGTCACCGCGCACCACTACTCCGCAGCCCACGACTCGGCGCTGAACCGGAAATTCGTCGAGGCGATCGGCAAGGCCAACAACGGCATGCGCCCGAACTTCATGGGCGTGGGCGGCTACGACGGCATGCGCGTGATCTACGAGGCCGCCAAGGCGACGCGCGGCGGCAGCGGCGAGACGCTGCTGGGCGCGATGAAGGGACAGATCTTCGAGAGCCCGCGCGGACCGATGTACATCGATGCGCAGACGCGCGACGTCGTGCACAACATCTACATCCGGCGCGTCGAGGCGAAGGACGGGCAGCTCTGGAATCGCGAGTTCGAGACGCTGCGCGACGTGAAGGATCCGGGCAAGGCGAAGTAGCCCTGCCGTCGGGCCGCGGCGACGACGAGGATCGCCGATGCCGCTCAGATCAGCCGCGGGTCGCGGCGAGGCTGGGGCGGGCGCGCAAGCGCCGACGCCGCTCGTGCTCGCGCCCGGCCTGATGTGCGATCGCACGGTGTGGGAGCCGCTGCTGCCGCAGCTGGCGCGCCTCGCGACATGCCAGGTCGCCGAGTACGGCGATGCAAACGACCTCGAGCAGATGGCGCGCCGGCTGCTCGACGCTGCGCCGCAGCGGTTCGCGCTGGCGGGTCATTCGATGGGCGGGCGCGTCGCGCTCGAAGTGGTGCGCGCTGCGCCCGAGCGCGTCGTGCGACTTGCACTGCTCGACACCGGCTATCGCGCGCTGCCGGCCGGTGAGGCCGGCGAGGAGGAGACGCGCAAGCGTCACGAACTGTTCGCGATCGCCGAGCAGCAGGGCGTGCGCGCGATGGCGCAACGCTGGGCGCAAGGGATGGTCGACCCTGACCGCTTGCACGACGCAGCGCTGATCGCGGCGATCGTCTCGATGTTCGAACGCAAGACCGTGCAGACGTTTGCCGCGCAGATCCGCGCGCTGCTCGAACGGCCTGACGCGACGGAGCTGCTGGCGCGCATCCGCGTGCCCACGCTCGTGCTGTGCGGCCGGCAGGACGGCTGGGCGCCGGTGCGCCAGCACGAGGAGATCGCGGCGCGGATCGGCGGGGCGGCGACCTTGCGGGTGATCGAGAACGCCGGCCACATGTGCACGATGGAACAGCCCGCGGCGGTCGCGAAAGCGCTGCTGCAGTGGCTGCAGCGATAAGCGCGTCGCCACCGACCGACGAGCCAACCGGTTGGCTGTCGCAGCGTCGGCCGTCCGGACGGGCCAGCGCGTACTCGGTTCGCGTATACCTGGCTGAGATAACTGCTATCTTCGGCCATGCCTATGCGTTCAGGGTCGCGGTGCCGACAATCGCCTGATAGGCGCGACGTCGGGTGAGGTGAACCAGGTCGCGCGGCGGGCTCAGATGGCATCGAAGATCACCGGCATTTCGTCCATGGCGACGCGTCAGGTCCTCGCCGACCTCGCCGCCGCCTTCGAGCAGCGATCGGG
>CP070653.1:55446-59778 GCA_020354665.1 Burkholderiales bacterium | reverse complement strand
TCCCGGCACGCTCAGCGAGGCGGATCTCGCCGGCTACCGCGCGAAGCAACGGCCGGCCTTGTGCTCCGACTGGAAGCGCTATCGGCTGTGCGGCTTTCCGCCGCCGTCGTCCGGACACATCGCAATTGCACAGATCCTCGGCATCCTGGAGCAGGCCCCCGCGGTCGCGCAGCCGCTCGAAGGCGGAAGTCCCGGCGTGGACTTCCTGCACGCCTACACCGAGGCGGCGCGACTCGCGTTCGCCGATCGCGCCCTGTACGTCGCGGATCCCGATTTCGTCGCGCCACCGGCCGGGTCGTGGGCGAGCCTGCTCGACCCGGCCTACCTGAAGGAGCGCGCCGCGCTGATCGGCGCGCAATCGATGAAGGTCGCCAAGCCCGGCACCCCACGCGGGGCTGCGGTTTCGCTCGCCGCGCAGGCCGACCAGCCCGAGTCGGGCACCTCGCACATCTCGATCGTCGACGCCGACGGTCGCGCGGTGGCAATGACGACGACGATCGAGGGTCAATTCGGCGCGCGGCAGATGGTGCGCGGTTTCCTGCTCAACAACGAGCTGACCGATTTCTCGTTCGCGGCGAGCGATGCGCAAGGCCGGCCGATCGCCAACCGCGTGGCGCCCGGCAAGCGACCGCGCTCGAGCATGAGTCCGACGCTGGTGTTCGACCGGGCCAGCGGCCAGTTACTGATGAGCCTGGGCTCGCCCGGCGGCGCACTGATCATCCACTACACCGCCAAGTCGCTGCTGGGCACACTGGCGTGGCGGCTCGATGCGCAGCAGGCGGTTGCGCTGCCCAACTTCGGCTCGACCAACGGCCCGACGCTGCTCGAGGCCGGGCGCTTTCAGCCCGCGACCGTCGAGGCGCTCAGGGCGCGCGGTCACGAGGTGCGCGAGCTGCCGATGACCAGCGGCCTGCAGGCGATCGAGCGCACCGCGACCGGCTGGTTCGGCGGCGCCGACCCGCGGCGCGAAGGCGTCGTGATGGGGGATTAGCCCTTCGCGCCCTGCAGCGCATACAGGTGCGCGAGCTCGCCCGCGCCGTCGCCACCGCCCTTGATCGCGCGCAGCGTCTTCGTGCCCTTGGCCTTGTTGCCGGCGCGAAGCTGCGCGATGCCGAGCCGCAACTGTGCTTCGTCGGGGCGCTTGAGCTGGCCTTTCGCGATGCCCTGCTCGATCAGGGTGGTCCCCTTGGCCGCATCGCCGGCCATGACGTACCGGAAGCCCACCGCGACGAGCGCGTCGCCGCCGCGAGCCGCCTGCGCGTCGTCGAGATCCGATGGCAACGACTCCTTGTCGCGCGCGAGCTCGGCTTCGACGAGCGCCTTCAGGCGCTGGTGACGCGCCGCCTCGGGTCCGGTGCCGAGCACGCGCGCCGCGTAGCCCGCCTGCACGACTTTCATCGCCTCGGGCGAGAGGCGCGCCTGCACCGCGAGCTGCGCCATCTCCAAGTAATCGTTGGCCTGCGTGAGATTGCCGGTGGCGAGCTTGAGGCGATAGATGTCGAGCTGATAGCGCGACGAGAAGTTCGGCGTGCGCTGCAGCCGCGTGATCAAGTCGGCCCAGTAGTCCTTGTTCGGGTAATGGACGGCGAGCTTCTCGATCGTCGCGACGTAGCCGGCGGTGTCGTTGATCTGCTGCTGCGCGTAGGCCAGGCTCTTCAGGCGGTCTTCCGGCGGCACGCGGCCCGCCTTTTCGGCTTCGGCGACCTCGGCCTGGAGCTGCCGCGCGATCGCGCCATAGTCGCCCGACTCGGCCTGCGCGGCGGCGAGCAGCTGGCGCATGCTGGCGCTGGTGCCGCCTTCGCGCAGGTGGCGCTGCGCCCACTGCACGGCCTTGGCCTTGTCGTTGGCACGCCAGTAGCCGCCGGCCAGTGATTCCATGATGCGAAGCTGCTCGGCTTGCGGGATGCGGCCGGCGGCCGCTAGCGCTTCGAAGGCCTTCGCGGCGCGGTCGTTGTCGCCGGCCGCAAGCGCCGCCGACAGCCGCATGCGCTCGACCAGGGCGTCTTCGGCGGCCGTCTTGCCGGGCACCGCGTCGGCCTGGTCGACCTTCGCGAGCGCTTCGCGGTAGCGCTTGGCCTTGATCAGATCGGCCGCCGCCTGCAGCGGCTTGCCGACCTCCGGGCGCACCGCCTCCTGTGCCGTCGCCGCGAGGGCAAAGACAAACACCGCTGCGGCGAGCGTCAGGCGCTTCATCGTGAGTTCGCTAGAGAAACTGCTCGTTGCCGATGATGCAGATCTTCTTCAACCCCAGGCGCTGTGCGGAGGCGAGCACCGCGGCTACGCGGTCGTAGGTCACCAGCCGGTTCGGCCGGATATGGATCTCGGGCTGCTCGGGCTGGCGGGCGGCCTCGATCATCCGCGACTCGAGCAGCTGACGCGTTTCGACGACCTCGCCGTTCCACAGCACCGTGCCGTCGAAGTCGATGTCGATGCGAACGATCTCGGGCTCGCGCTGCGCGGGTGGCGGCTTGCCGGCGGGCAGGTTGAGGTCCACCGAGTGCAGCTGGATCGGGATCGTGATGATCAGCATCACCAGCAGCACCAGCATCACGTCGATCAGCGGCGTCGTGTTGATGTCCATGAACGGTTCGGGATCCCCCGACCCGTCGCCAACACCGACATTCATCGCCATCGCCATGCTCCCTGTCCGGTCGTCATTGACCGCCCCGCGCCGGCGGTTCCGTGACGAACGAAATCCTCACGATGCCCGCGCGCTGGCAGGCGAAAACGATCTTGCCGACCGACTCGTAGCGCGCCGCGGCGTCGCCGCGCACGTGGACCTCGGGCTGCGGATCGAGCACTGAAACCTTCTTGAGTCGCTCGACCAGCGCCTCCATGCCGGGGACCAGCAGATCGTTCCAGTAGATGTCGCCGTCGCGGTTGACCGACAGCGTGATGTTCTCGGGCTTCGTCTGCCGCGGCTGGTTGACCTCCTTTGGCAGCTCGACCGGGATCGACGTGATCACCACCGGGATCGTGATCAGGAAGATGATCAGCAGCACCAGCATCACGTCGACGAGCGGCGTGGTGTTGATCTCGGAAGCGAAGTTCTCCTCCGAGGCGCCGTTGGGCGGCCCGACGCTCATCACCATCGCCGGTATCTCCTCAGCTGCGCTTGGCCGTGCCGCCCGACAGCAGCACCATGTGCAGGTCGGCGCCGAACCCGCGTACTTCTTCGATCGCGGTCTTGTTGCGGCGGACCAGCAGGTTGTAGGCGAGCACCGCCGGCACCGCCACCGCGAGACCCATCGCGGTCATGATCAGGGCCTCGCCGACCGGCCCGGCGACCTTGTCGATCGACGCCTGGCCCGCGACGCCGATCGCGGTGAGCGCGTTGAGGATGCCCCAAACGGTACCGAACAGGCCGATGAAAGGCGCCGTCGACCCGACCGTCGCCAGAAAGGCCAGGCCGTCCTGCAGGCGGCTCTGCACGTTCTCGATTGCCCGCTGAATCGACATCGAGATCCACGAGTTGAGGTCGACGTGCTCGAGCAGGCCACTGTGTCGGCTGGTCGCCTGCGCCGCCTCCGACGCGATGTAATGGAACGCGCCGTTGCGGTCCAGTCCGTCGATACCCTGCTGCACCGACGGTGCATTCCAGAATGTCTTGGTCGATGCGGTGGCGTCCTTCAGCAGCTTGCGCTGCTCCCACAGCTTGTTGAAGAAGATGTACCAGGTTCCGGCCGACATGATCAGCAGGATCAGCAGCACACCCTTGGAGACCCAGTCGCCGTGCTCCCACATCGCCTTGAGACCATAGGGGTTCTCGAGCTCCTCGCGGCCCAGCGGGACCGGGGCAGTAACCGCCGGCGGCGCGACGGGAACCGCCGCTGGGGCCGTTGCTTCGACTGGGCTCGCGGCCGAGGCTGCCGGCGCGGCCTGCGCGGCCGCCCGTTCCGGTGTGCCTGTGAGCGCGAGCGCGCCGGCCACTACGAGCAAGGCTGCGATGTTTCGCAGTCCGTGGAAAGTCATGATCGTCCTCTTTTCATCTTGGTCATGGAAGCGCCGGTCCACGCCCCAATCCAGCCGCACCCGGCATTCTCGCAAGACCGATCCGATACCGGCGCACGGGGTCATTGCATGGTGTACACGAGCGGCAGCAAGACCTCGATCTCGCGACCCTGGCCCTGGCAGGTGATCTCGCGCGCCGCCTGCACCGCGCCGCGGTTGAACGTGCGGTGCGTCGACTTGACGACCTCGACGTCGGTCACCTCGCCCTTCGCCGAGATCTTGAGCTTCAGCGTCACGCTGCCGCGCTCGATCCCCGCGCGCAGCGCTTCACGCGGGTAGCCCGCATCCAGCAACACCTTCGTGTAGCCGGGGCACACGACG
>CP070653.1:51533-55346 GCA_020354665.1 Burkholderiales bacterium | reverse complement strand
CGCGGCGCGCTGGTGCACGTGGAAGCATCGGGCGGCCTGGGTTTGATCCGGCACTACACCCTGCTCGGCACGATCAGCGTCGAGGACAACCTCGACAAGCAGAAGTTCGATCCGCGCGAGGCCAACGAGCGCATTCGGCAGGCTTGGAGCCGGGTGCTCACGAAGTACCCGGGGGTGGACCTTGACTTCTCCGGCGAACTCGAGGACATCGAGGAAAGCCTCGAGGCGATGCAGACGCTGTTTCTGCTCGGCGTGGGCTTGATCTATCTGATTCTCGCCGCGCAGTTCCGCAGCTACTGGCAGCCGCTGATGATCCTGGTCACCGTGCCGCTGGCATTTGCCGGCGTGAGCTTCGGGCTCGCGCTGACGCGCATTCCGCTCTCGCTTTACACGCTCTACGGCGTGATCGCGCTGACCGGCATCGCGGTCAATTCGGCGATCGTGCTGATCGACGCAGCCAACGAGCGGATGCGCGCCGGCATGAGCGTCGAGCACGCGATCGTCTGGGCGGCGCGCCGCCGCGTCGTGCCGATCCTGATCACCTCGACCACCACGATCGGCGGGCTGTTCTCGCTGGCTTTCGGGATCGGCGGCAAGAGCCTGCTGTGGGCGCCGGTGGCCGCCAGCATCGTCTGGGGGCTGGCTTTCTCGACCGTGCTCACCCTGTTCGTCGTGCCGTTGCTCTATCTGCTGTTCATGCGGCGCCACCGGCAGCCGGGCGGCGAACCGGTGCGCTCGTCGCGCTGGTGGCGACGCGCGGCGTGAGGGCAGCGGCCGCGCAAATCCACGGCCCCGTCCGGCCGGTGCGGCATCGGCTGGTCAGCGCGGCGCGCCCAGGTCCATCGTCCAGTACCGGTGGTAGGTCGCCGCGTCGTTGCGCACGCACGCCAGCGCGATCTCGCGCAGGTTCGGGTTCATGATGTTTTCGCAGTGGTCGGGGCTGTCCATCCACGCGGCCACGACGTCGGCGACCGTGGACTGCCCGGCCGCGATGTTTTCGGCCAGCAGGGTCCAGCCGTAGCCGGTGGCGTTGACTCGCGAGACCATCGTCGAACCGCCCGAGCCGGTGTGGTCGAAGAAGTCATTGGTCGCCATGTCGGTCGAATGCGCAACCGCGGCTTGTTCGAGTTGCGTGCTCCAGGCCAGCACACCGGCAGGTCCGAGCACGCCGCGCGCGCCGCAGTCGGCGCCACGCGCGCGATAGTCGTTGACGCGCGTGAGCGCGTCGGCAGCGAACCCTGGCAGATCGCAGGTCGCGACGGCCTGTGGCGCCGAGCTGCCCGAGCTGCCGCCGGCGATCGTGGTCTGCGCGGTGCTGGCGCCCGCTGTCGCCGCAGCATCCGGTGCACTGCTCCCGCCGCCGCAGGCCGCGACGAGTGCGGCGAACAACGCGACGACGGTCTGGCGGGCGATTGATGCGCGACACATGGTGTCGCGCACTCTAGGCAAGCCGCGTCGACGCAGGCGTGTCCAATGGCAACCGAAAGCCAGCCAGGCGGGCCGTGCGGGTCGCACGCATCCAATGCGTCATGCCGACGACGTCAGCTCGCAGACGCCGCAGCCGGCTGGATCGCTGCCACCGGCTCGGGCGCGAGGAGGCTGCCGTCGCGCAGGCCGCGCAGGGCGGCCAACATCAGGCCGGCGAGGCCCCTGACGATGGCGTACTCGCTGGGAATCAGGTACCTCAAAGGTACCGCGCGAACGCGGTTCATTCGGTGAGGTGCAAGCGCCGATGGATGCGCCTCGTCAGGCGCCAGGTTCCCCACAGCACGAGCGGTATCAATGCGCCTGCGGTGATCTCCGGATGCAGGGGCACGCCGGCCTCCTTGAGCGCCTTGGCCGCGTAGAGCAGCAGGCTCACCACGTAGTAGGAGATTGCGGCGATCGACAACCCTTCGACCGTCGTCTGCAACCGCAACTGCAGCTCCTGCCCGCGTGTCAGCTTGGCGAGCAGCTGATGGTTCTGCACTTCGCGCGCGATGTCGACGCGTGTGCGCAGCAGCGCACCGGCGCGCTCGATGCGCTGCGACAGCGACGCCAGCCGCCCCGCCGTCGATTCAACGGTCGCCATCGCGGGCGAGAGGCGCCGCTGCATGAACTCGCCGATCGTCTGCGTGCCCGGAATCGCCTTCTCGCGCAGTTCGGCGATGCGTGCGCGCACCAGCGCATGGTATGCGGCGGTCGCTGAGAATCGGTAGCCATGCTGCGCGGTGGCGCGCTCGATGCGCGCGGCCAGCCCGGCCAGTGTGTCGAGCAGTTCCTGTTCCGACCGGCCTTCCTGTTCCATCGCCGCGGTGATGTCGGCGAGCTCGCGTTCGGCCTCGCCGAGCATGGCTTGCAGCGACTTGGCCACCGGCAGGCCCAGCAACGCCATCAAGCGGTAGGTTTCGAGTTCGAGCAGGCGCGCGGTGATGCGACCGGCGCGCGTCTCGCTGGTGCCGGGCGGTGCGATCACCAGCATCCGCTCGAATCCGCTGTCGCGCAGGTGAAAGTCGGTCACCGCGCAACTGTGGCCCTGCCCCATCAACGACGCGACGACAGTGCGCCCGCCGAACCACTGCCGGGCATGCCGCATCACCTGCGCGGGGTCGTCGACTGGCCCGGTGATGATGATGACCTTGATGGCGACGATCGTGCGGCCGGGAATCGCGCGCAGCCAGGCGGGATCGATCGACAGCGAGGCGAGCAGCTCGGGCTCCGCGACGCCTTCGATCGCAGCGGGCGGTAGCGATTGCACCAGCATGTAACGCGTGAACTCGGTATGCCGCTCCCACTTGAGCGTGCAGCCGGGCAGCCGCAGCCGCAGGAAGTTGTCCGCCCCGTCGTCGAATCGGAGCTCGCCGTCGACGGGCAACTTGCGCAAGTGCGCGAGCTCCTGCTCGCGTGACACGTCGCCATTGCGCACGGCCACGTGGACGACCAGCGCCGGCACGCGGATGCGCGCCGTCGGTCGGGCATGCACCTCGTTGTGCAGTTCGGCGCGCTGCGCATCGTCGGCTGGCAACACTGCGTGCGACGTCGCTGCGGCGCCCGCGGAACCGGGTTCGTTCGACATGGCCATCTACGGACTGGCTGGGAATGCCCGCAGTATCGCGCCCGGCCGGCACGCGAGGCGCCCCTCTACCAGGCGACGTAGGCCCAGCCCTGCTCCTGCAGCTCCATCAGCGCGGCGGCGCCGACTTCCTCGATCGCCGCGAAGTCGCGGATGTCGGCCCTCGACCAGCCGAGTGATTTCATCGTGTTGCCGCAGGCGATAAACCGCACCTTGTAGTTGCGCGCCTGGCTCTGCGCCCGCTCGCGCAGCGCCTCCGGGACCGGGCGGCCCGGGCGCGTGGCGAGCAGATGAATGCCGGGGCCGAACGCCACCACCGCGATCGCGACGTTGTCCTCGTACTTGGTGATCATCGCGCCGACCGAGTTCAGGATGTGCTCGATGTATTCCGGCTCCGCGTGGTTGAGCTGGTAGACGATGTGGTGTTGTGGCGGATCCCCCGGCATGCGCTCGGCGGCGGCGGTCTTTGTGCCCGGCTGCGCCGCGGCTGCAGCCATGCGTCCCGGCAGCAGCACCGCGCCGAGCGCACTGCCGACCATCGATAGCGCGGTGATGAACCGCCGGCGCGGCGCGGCCGCCGGCGCCGCCGGGCCGTTGTCCTCGCAGGCTCTCCGCCCGGGCGTGGCTTCGTCGATATCGTTCATTGGACTTCGCAGGTGCAATGTCTGGTCACGCGGAGCTGGTGCCGGCGCGGCAAGCTGCGCCGGGGTTGCGGCCGATGCCGCGCCTGCGGGCGCGGCGCTGGCCACGATGCGCACCAT
>CP070653.1:44512-51433 GCA_020354665.1 Burkholderiales bacterium | reverse complement strand
GTTCCTGCGCCCCGCACTCACGCTGGTCTACGGCACCGGCCCGCTGCGCGCGGGGCTGTCGTGGTCGTCGTTGCGTTTCCCGGGCACGACAATCGACAGTCGACAGTTCGGGTTGCTGCTCGAGTGGCGCGATGCGTTTGTCTACGACGCGCCGGCACGGGTCGGCCAGACCGTGCCCGCGCCGGTCCGCAGCGGATTGGGGCTCGATACGATCGCGTTGGTTGGTGCGCGCAGCCGACTGCGCAGCGAGGGCGAGCGACATGACCTCGACCTCGTCGGGGTCCGGGTCACTCAGCGGTTCCCCGACCGCGTCAGCTATTGGGGACTGGAATCCACGGCCGCGGCGCAGCGTACGTCGGCCGGGTACATGGAGGTGCTGCTCGTGGCCGGCCGCGAGTGGCGGCTCGGCGAGCCGTTGCGCGCCGGAGCACGCGTCGCGATTGGCGGGGGCGGCGGCGGCGCCGTGCCGACCGGTGGCGGTCTGTTGGGCCGCCTCGACGGTACCTTGACGCTCAGCCCGTGGCCAGGCTGGCAGATCGGCACCAGCGTCGGATGGGTGCAAGGCCAGGGTGGCTTGAGCGGATCGCGGGCCGAACTGTGGCTGGGGGCTGAGCTCGAACCTGCCGAGCCGCCCGGCCATCCCGGCCGCCGTGGCACCGTCGTGCGTACCGCCTGGTTGCCGACACTGCAATCGCTCGATGGCGTGGCGCGGCACGATGGCAGCCGCCGTTCGCTGCAGACGATCGGTCTGGGTCTGCAGTGGTCGATCTCGCAGCATGTCTACCTCGGCGCCCAGGGGCACAGTGCGTACGGCGGCGGCGCAGGCGCTTACGGAATGGGGCTGGTCGGTGTCGGCTTCGCAACCGCATCCGACTCCCCCGGCTGGCAATGGGGGGCCGAAGCGCTGGCTGGCGCAGCCGGAGGGGGCGGCGTGGAGGGCGTGCGCGGTGCTGTCGGCCAGGCGCTGCTGTACGCAGGGTTTGCGCCCGCCGGCAGCCACGGTGCGTTGCAGGTGGGGATCGGTGCTGCCGGCGCGCTGCGCGGCGGCGAGACGCGACCGCTCGTCTCGCTGCGCTGGTCGATCCCGCTCGGGCAGACCGGCAGGTGAGAGCAAATCAGAGCACGATGCCGAACCGCTCGGCGAGCACGCGAGAGCGCTCGCCTTCGCTCACCTCGACGGTCTGCATGGTGTCGCCTTCGGCAAGCAACAGGCGGCCGGCGGTCAAGGTGACGCGACCCCGTGGCAGCGCCAGCGTCGCGACGTCGCCGCGCGTGAAGGTCGACTGCGGCGAGGTCTGCAGCCACTGGCACGACGGGGCAAATTCGTGGCGTTCCCGTGGTTCGAGCGTGAACAGGTAAGTCTTCGGCGCCTGCGGCGACAACCACGGATCCTGCCCCGTGACGAAGTAATGGTCGGCATCGTTGGCGACCACGTAGCTGCGGTCGTCGAACACCTGCGGCTCGCGCTCGTCCAGCCGCAGCGGCTCGATGTTGCGACCGCCGAAGCCGACGTCCGCGATCCAGCGCTCGTCGAGTTGAACGAGCGCGACCAGATGCGTGCTCGGCGGCCCGAGCTTCCCCTCCGGCGACATCACCCGACCGCCCAACATATCGACCCGGAAGCCGATCTCCGCGAGCGCCCAGCCGAACAGTCCCGTCAACTCCAGGCACCACCCGCCGCGCCGACGGCCGACGATCTTCTCGTAGTTGGCGGCGCGGTCGAGCACGATCGGCACCCGGCGCCGGATGTCGAGGTTCTCGAACGGCACATTGAAGTAATGCGCGCGGTGCATGCCGCGCAGCGTCTCGAGATCCGGGCGCACCGGCTTCGTGTATCCAATGCGCTCGAGGTACGCGTCGAGTTCCCTGCCCACCGTCATCTGCGCTCCCGGGTATCAAGCGCCGCCGGCATGACCGAAGCCAAGCGGGCGCCCGCAGTCAGGTCGAATGATGCTTCAATAGCGTCACGCACAGCTTGAAGCCACTCGATGATGCCTCTCGTGCGGCGAGCGCTCCATAGCCGGCTGCGGGCGCTGGTCTGCTTCGCCGCGCTCGCGCCAGCCGCTGCGCTCACCAGCGCCGACGACGGGCGCGGGCTCAAGCGCGGCGGCAACGCCAGCGATGTCGCGATCTCGGGCGTCTCGTCGGGTGCCGCGATGGCGGTCCAATATGCCATTGCCCATTCGCAGTCGATCGTCGGTGTCGGCGCGATAGCCGGGCCGCCCTGGGCCTGCGCCGACGGCAAGCTGTCACGCGCGATCAACAGCTGCCTGTGCGGATCGCCGGCGGCGCAGCCGCGCATCGACGCCGCGCGCGAGCTGGCAGCCAGCGGAGCAATCGACCCGCTGGCCTCTGGCAAGGCGCAAGCGCTGCGCCGCGCATTCGTGTTCCACAGCGCCGGCGATGCGACCGTGGCGCCGTCGTCGGGCCGGGCGAACAGCGAGTTCCTTGCCGCCTTCATCGGGCAGCCACCCGCGGTCGATACGGGCAACGCACGCGACGGCAGCGATGAGGCCGGCCACGGCATGGTCGCACCCGGTGGCACCGATGCCTGCCAGGCCGGTGGCGAGCGCACCTACATCCACCGCTGCGGCAATGAAGACAACGTGCGGGACCTGTTCCGCGCGCTCTACCCCGACGTCGCATTCGACGCAAGCCAGCGGCAAGACGACATTCCGGCAACCGAAGTCTGGAAGTTCGACCAGCAGAAGCTGATCGATCAGGTCAAGGCGAGCGGCAGCAGCGTGGCGTGGGACGCGTGGTCCATGTTCTTCGTGCCGTACAGCAGCGCGCGGCGCAAGAACTTCGACCTGGCGGCGACCGGCTACATCTACGTCCCCCCGTCGTGCCGCGGCGCCGGCGCGGCGTGCCGCGTGCATGTCGCGCTGCACGGCTGCAAGCAGGACGCGCGGACGTTCGCGCTGCACGCGGGCTACAACAACTGGGCCGAGCACTACCGCGTGATCATCGTCTACCCGGCGATCGCGCCGGGCAACAACCTCAGCTTCGAGAGCTGCACGATCCGGGTGCCCTTCTTGGCCGACTACGCCCTCGTCGAGCCCAATCCCAACGGCTGCTGGGACTGGTGGGGCTACCTCGACGGGTTCATGCAGAACAACCGCTACCTGACCAAGGCGGCGCCGCAGATGCAGGTGATCGAGCAGATCGTTCGCGCGGCGACAGCGCCGCAGAGGCCTTGAGGGGCGTGGCCAGAGCGTGCGGACAGCCGCGCGATCCCGTCAGTGAGCGCGCCGATGACTCCGCGCTGCTTCGGGCTCGTCACGTCTTCCGAGACTGGGCGCTACTCACCTCGGGCTGGGACGATCAAACGCTTGGCAGGTCGGCAGGGTCCGCCGCGTCTGGCCGCTGCCGCAAGACCCGACACCGGCACGGACATCGCGCTGCCGCGATGATGTCTGCTGATGCATCACGGCGCGTCAGCCGCCACCCGCCATGAGATACCTCCACACGATGGTCCGCGTGACGGACCTCGACGCCTCGCTGCGCTTCTACCGCGACGCCCTCGGGCTCGAGGTGTTGAGCGTGCGCGAGGTAACGCACGGCCGCTACACGCTGGCCTTCCTCGCCGCCCCCGGCGACCACGCGGCCCAGATCGAGCTCACCTACAACTGGGACCCCGAGGTCTACACCGGCGGTCGCAACTTTGGCCACCTCGCGTATGCGGTGGACGACATCTACGCGACGTGTGCGCGCCTGCAGGCGCACGGCGTGCCGATACTGCGCCCGCCGCGCGACGGCTACATGGCGTTCGTTCGCTCGCCCGATCAGATCTCGATCGAGCTGCTGCAGCGTGGCGGTCCGCTGCCGCCGGCCGAGCCGTGGCGCTCAATGCCGAACGCGGGGACGTGGTGAGCGCCGCGACCCGCTCACCTCCCGTCGCGGCCGCTTGGCCCACTGCGCGGGTGGTGGCCTACCTGCCGGGCTCGCTGCCAATGGGCGGGATCGTGCCGATGACCCCCGTCCACGCCTTCGAGCAGCCGCCGCAGGCGCTGCACCTGGGCCCGCACGCGGCCGTGCCAACGCGGCGCGACATCGACCTCGGTGGCCCGATCGCCTTCGTGATCGACGACGTGGCGAGCGCGGCCGAGGCCGACGCCATCATTGCCGCGAGCGAGCGCTTCGGCTACCGTGACGAGGCACCGGGCATCGCCACGCCACCGGGCATGCGCATGAACAAGTCGGTGCACTGGGTGGCCGACGAATCGCTCACCGAGCCGCTGTTCGCGCGCATCGCGCACCTTCTGCCGGCCGAGGTCGACGGCGCGCCGCTGCATCCGGCGTTCAGCCGCCGCTTCAACATGTACCGCTACGACGCCGAGGACGTGTTCAACCGCCACCTCGACGGCGACTGGCCCGGCTACGGCCTGAGTGCCGACCGGCGCGAGATGGTGGAGTGGCCTGGCCTGCGTTCGCGCCTGACGATGCTGCTTTACCTCAACGGGACCGACGACGGCGTGCAGGGGGGCAGCACGCGCCTGTTGCGGCGCGACGGCGGCTTCGTGGACATTGCACCGCGCAAAGGCTCGGCGCTGTTCTTCCGCCATGGCTTCGGCCCGAATTCCGTGCCACACGAGGGCCGGCGCGTGAGTGGTGCGGTGCCCAAGTACGTGGCGCGCATCAACGTCATGTACGCCAGCTGAGCGCAGCGCCCTCTGCTCGACCCGCTGCCCTGGAAGCCGGGCCGTTGCGCAGCGGCCGGTCCCAGATCTTGCCGATGCCCCTGCGCAGCATCTTGTGCGCGGGGACACCCCATGACCGGCCGCCGTTCGGAAGCGCCAATCCGGAGTTTGCGAATCAGAGATTTCCAAGGTTGACTGCTCGGCGCTGGTTGTCTCGCTTCATCAGCATGCCCGCGACGCAAGCAGACCCGACTGCGCGTGCCACACGCACGGCTCACGGTGCCTGACAGCCCCTGGCAAGATTCTTGCGCCCGACGTCGACAACAGCTAGTGCTTCCCCGTCGACCCGAAGCCGCCCTCGCCGCGCGCCGACGCGTCGAACGAATCGACCTGCCGAAACTCTGCCTGCACCACCGGCACGATCACGAGCTGCGCGATGCGCTCCATCGGTTGCACGGTGAACGCACCCGCGCCGCGGTTCCAGCAGCTCACCATCAGCGGCCCCTGGTAGTCGCTGTCGATCAGTCCCACCAGGTTGCCGAGCACGATGCCGTGCTTGTGGCCCAGCCCCGAGCGCGGCAGGACCATCGCGGCGAGCGCCGGGTCGCCGATGTGGATCGCAAGCCCCGTGGGGATCAGCTCCGCCTGTCCCGGCTCGAGCACGATCGGCTTGTCGATGCACGCGCGCAGGTCGAGACCGGCGCTGCCCGGCGTCGCGTAGGCCGGCTGCTGCCCGGCCATGCGTGCGTCGAGCACCTTGACGTCGATCGTCGTCATGCGCCCTTGCCGCCCAGGCACGCCGCGATCTCGCGCACGAGCTGGCGCGCGAGCGTGAGCTTGTCGGCGCGCGGCAGCTCGCGCTCGCCCTTCGCGTCGACGAGCAACAGCGCGTTGTCGTCGCGCCCGAAAGTGTCCGGCCCGAGGTTTCCGACGACGAGCGGGACACCCTTGCTCTTGAGCTTGTTGCGCGCGTGGCGCGCGAGGTCGTGGCTCTCGGCCGCGAAACCGACGCAAAACGGCGCCTTCGGCAGCCGAGCGACGCTGGCGAGGATGTCGGGGTTTTCCGTCAGGTCGAATTTCGGCGCCTGCTTGCCGCCATCCTCCTTCTTGATCTTCTCGGACGCCGGCGTCGCCGGCCGCCAGTCGGCGACGGCGGCCGTGGCGACGAACACGTCGTGCCTGGATGCGGCCGGCATCACCGCGTCGAACATCTGCTGCGCGGTACGCACGTCGATGCGCTTGACGCCACGCGGCGTGGGCAGGTGCACCGGGCCGGCGACCAGCGTCACTTCGGCGCCCGCTTCGCGCGCCGCGCGCGCGACGGCAAAGCCCATCTTGCCGCTGGACAGATTGGTCAGGCCACGCACCGGGTCGATCGGCTCGTAGGTCGGCCCGGCGGTGACGAGCACGCGCCTGCCGAGCAGCGCCTTCGGCTGGAAGAAAGCGACGACTTCCTCGAGCAGTTCGGCGGGCTCGAGCATGCGGCCGTCGCCGATCTCGCCGCACGCCTGGTCACCGGCGGTCGGCCCGAGCAGCACCGCGCCGTCGGCGATGACGCGATCGACATTGCGACGCGTGGCCGGGTGCGCCCACATCTCGCGGTTCATCGCCGGCGCGAGCAGCAGCGCGCAATGCTCCGACGGCCGCGCGAGGCAAGTCAGCGAGAGCAACTCGTCGGCTTGGCCGTGCGCGAGCTTGGCGATGAAGTCGGCACTGGTCGGCGCGACGACGATCGCATCGGCCGCGCGCGACAGGTTGATGTGCGGCATGTTGTTCGGGTCGCGCGAATCCCACTGGCTGTCGAGCACCGGCCGTCCCGACAGCGCCTGCATCGTCACCGCGGTGATGAAATGCTCGGCGGCTGCGGTCATCACCACCTGCACCGATGCACCGGCCTTGGTGAGCAGGCGCACCAGCTCCGCGACCTTGTAGCAGGCGATGCCGCCGGTGAGCCCAACCACGAGGTGGCGCCCGGCAAGGTCCTGGCGTTCGGTTTGGGGTTCGTCCATGGCGGCCGACTGTAGCAGCGCGCGCAGCACGTGGGCGGCGACAGGCAGTCAGCGCGTCGGCTGGCCGTCGGGCTGGTAGGCCGGCGCCTCGGGCAGCGGCGCCAGTTGCAACGCCTGCGCCGCCGGCGCGGCACCGATCGTCGTCGCCGCGCCGAGGCGCAGCTCCTTCGATCTACCCGGGCGCCGGTAGCTCCATTGCATGACGTTGCGCCACGCGCCGTCGTGCTCGACTGTGCGGTCGACCTCGATGCGGGCGCGCGCCCCGCGCGCCG
>CP070653.1:39512-44412 GCA_020354665.1 Burkholderiales bacterium | reverse complement strand
TTGTGCTGCGGGTTGTTGCGCGCGGTCCCGTGCGAATGTCACGTGATGGGGAGCCCTCGAACGCGGACGTGGTCAAGCTCGGGGAACACCGTTCATTACAGGAGCGTGAGGTCGAGCGCGCCGAACTGCGCACGTCAAGCGGCACTCTGTCCCCAGCTTGCGCTGGGCAAACGCGCTCGCCCAAAGCGTCGCTGCGCCAATCCGACGCAGCCGACTGCGCGGCCTCGTCAGCGCTTGGGCTCCAGCGCGACGGGCCTGCCGTCGATCAGACTCGCCGCGAAGAAGGTCTTCCACTGGCCCGGCGCCGCGGCCCAAAGCTGCTGCTGGTGCTCCGGATGGCCGCCCTCCTTTCGGTAGCCACCCCACGCGACGAGCGCGCCGCAAGCCGTGACCTCCACGCGGTCCGCATAGATGAAGACGGGTTCAGGCCCGCCCGTGACACACCAATAGTGGGTGCCGTAGTCGTTGGCTGTGCTCATAGCTTCCCCACATTCGTTGCTGTCCGCAAGACGCCAACCAGTCTACTCGCGTGCTCACGGTGTCGGGCCGTGTTCGGTGGCGGCGATGGACGGCAAGCAAGCCGTTGGCCCGATCGATGCCTGCATGGAGAATGGCCGTGCGGTTTCCCTTGCACACGGGTCGGCAGCATGCGCCCGCCCGTCGCGCCCCTCGTTGCCGCCGGCGCGATCGTGGCTCGTTCTGGGGCGGTAAGTCCCGTTGGCTCGTCAGACAGAAAGAGGAGGACCATGACCACCGCCGACGCAATGAGTACCTATCGCGGTTCGTGCCACTGCGGCCGCGTTCAGTTCGAGGTTCGCACGAAGCTCACCCGGGTCAGCGAATGCAATTGCTCGATCTGCCGCCGCAAAGGCTATCTTCACCACATGGTGCCGCCCGATCGATTCCGCCTTCTCCAGGGCGAGGATGCGCTGACGACCTACCAGTTCGGCACGGGACGCGCGCAGCATCAGTTCTGCAAGGTGTGTGGCGTCGCGTCGTTCTACCGGCCGCGCGCCAACCCTGCGAATTACATGATCAACGCGCGTTGCCTCGAAGGCGTGGATCTGGACCGCCTGGAGCGCGTGCGGTTCGATGGCGCGAGCTGGGAGAGTCGTCCCGATGCGCCATACACAGGGATATGGAATGTCTGACCGCACCGCCGGTCAGCCAGCCCGCCGCGCTCGAATCAGGAGAACAGCATGTCGTCCAAGCCATCCGTATCCGTCCAGGCACTGAAGGTGCGCGCGGTGCGCGTGCCGATGGCGGAGCCGCATCGAACGGCGAGCGGTGTCATCACCGAATCGCCACTCGTGCTGACCGACGTCGTCACGAGCACCGGTGCCGTTGGCCACAGCATCGTCTTCTCCTACACGCCGGCGGCACTGAAGCCGACCGCCGAGCTGATCCGCAACCTCGAGCCGCTCGTCAAGGACGAAGCGCTTGCGCCACTGGACGTCGAGCAGAAGCTGGCGAAGCGCTTTCGCCTGCTCGGCACGCAGGGCCTCGTCGGCATGGCTTTGGCGGCGATCGACATGGCGCTGTGGGACGCGCTCGCGCGGGTTCACGAGATGTCGCTGGTGCAGTTGCTCGGCGGCAGCGCGAAGGCGGTCCGTCCCTACGGGGCGATCGGCTACGACGGGGTCGAGGGATGCGCGCGAGCGGCGGAAGCCTGGGCGCAGCGCGGGTTCCAGGGGATCAAGGCCAAGATCGGCTACCCGAGCGTGCAGGAAGACCTCGCGGTCGTGCGCGCGATGCGCAAGGCGGCCGGCGACGAGATGACGATCATGGTCGACTACAACCAGTGCCTGACGCCGGTAGAAGCCGTCGAGCGGTTGCGCGTTCTCGACGGCGAGAGCCTCGGCTGGGTCGAGGAGCCGACACTGGCGCACGACTTCGCCGGCCACGCGATGGTTGCCCGCGCGGCGCAGACGCCGATCCAGTGCGGGGAGAACTGGTGGGGAATGCTCGACATGCAGCATGCGCTGGACGCTGCAGCATCCGACTACGTGATGCCCGACGTGATGAAGATCGGTGGCGTGAGCGGTTGGCTGAGAGCGGCAGCGCTCGCTGGCTCGAGAGGCATTCGCGTGTCGAATCACCTCTGGCCGGAGATCAGCGCGCGGCTGCTCTGCTGCACGCCGACGGCGCACTGGCTGGAGTACTCCGACTGGTGGAACCCGATCCTTGCCGAGCCGTTGCAGATCGAAAGCGGACTGGCCGTCGTCGACGACTCGATCGGCTCCGGCGTGGCCTGGAACGAGGTCGCCGTGCAACGTTACGCAGCTTGATCCAGACGAACGGCTCTTGCACGTGCTGATGCGCGGCGTTGTCGTCTCTCGACCGCTACGTCATGCGTTGACCAACGGCTCAGTGCAGCTTCGTGGCGTCTTGTGCGCTCGTGTCGTGGACGGGCGCATGCAGCAGCGACTCCGTAAGGGATCGTCCTTCACTCGCGCTGACACCGATGTCCATCGCCGCAAGGTCCGCCAGGTGCATGGGCTTCAGCGGCGGGCGCACGTGCTGTGTCGGCACGTCTTGGGCCGACAAGCCGCGTTCCCCCGCAACGATTGCGGCGACGGTTTGCGCGCACATGCGACCTTGGCACGCGCCCATGCCTGCGCGCACGTAGTCCTTGACCTGATTGGGGCCGGCGGCGCCCCGTCGCACGGCCGTGCGAACCTGCGCGGCCGTGATTTCCTCGCAACGGCACACCACCGTCGCGTCGTCTTCGGGCACTCGGAGCCAGTCGGGAGGTGCGTACAAGGCGTCGAGGAACGCCCTCAGTCTGCGTTCGCGCTGACGCGCAGCAAGCAACGGGGCGGCCTCGGCATCACGTCGTTCTGCACTGATCAGGCCAAGACGCGCGGCCACCGCGAGCGCCGCCAGCGCACCACCGCGCACCGCGTCCTTCGCGCCGGAAATCCCGGCGCCGTCGCCCGCGATCATGATGGAGTTGCTGCTGCTGGCGCCCCAGGCGTCCAGGCGCGGTCGCCAGCATTGCTGCGCTTCATCCCAATCGTGCGCCAGACGCAGCGACTTGCTGACCTGGACGTTCGGACACACGCCGGCGTGCACCAGCACAGTGGCTGCCTGTTCCACCCCGCGGCGCCCAGCGACCTCGTAATGCACCTGCAGCCCCGGTGCATCGCCCTCGATGCGTGTCACGCGCGCACCATGGACCACCCGCGTGGCGCCCAGCTGGAGCCCTGCCATCCACTTCGCGCCGCTGAGCAAGTCGCCGGCGAATCGCCATGCGGCAAGCAAGGCCGGTAGCTGTCGCGCGTAACCCGATAGCGGTGTGAAGCTGAGAATCGCTGCGACGTCTGCGCCCGCGGCGCGCAGCTGCGACGCGGCGTACCACAGCAGCGGTCCGCCGCCGGCCAGCACGATGCGCCCGTCTGGCACTTGTCCGCTGGCCTTCAGCAGCGTCTGAGCGGCTCCGGCCGTCATGACGCCGGGCAGCGTCCATCCTGTCACTGGAAAGGGCCGTTCGTAGGCGCCGGTGGCAATCAGCACGGCCTCCGCGCGAACGGCGTATGCACCCAGGCCCGGGGTGACGATGCTCGCACTGCCGTCGTCGGCCACCTCGAACACTGTGGACCGCGGGCGCCAATCAGCCCCACTGTCGAGAAAGGACCGCGCCAGCGCTTGCCCGGCGAGGTAGTCCGCTCCCAGCATGCGATTGCGTTGTGTCCGCGGCGCGTTGCTGAGCACGCTTCGGTAAATCTGGCCGCCCGGCTCGCTGTTCTCGTCGATGACCAGCACGCGCATGCCGCAGCGTCGTGCCGCGACGGCCGCCGACATCCCGGCCGGCCCGGCCCCAACGACGAGCAGGTCCGTCGACTCCATCAGTCCACCGTGACAGGACCGGCTTGGCGCACGATGGCCATGCCCTCACTGACCGTGATGAGGCAAGCTTGGCGATTCGGTACGCCGTCGACTTCGGCCAGACACTCGAAGCACACGCCCATCAAGCAATAGGGCGCACGCGTGACGCCACCCACGCTGGTCGTGCGGTAATTGGCGCCGAACAATCGCATCAGCACGGCGGCAACCGTTTCGTCCGATCTGGCGGCGACCGGCCGGCCCTCGACCATGACCGTGACGGCGGCAGATTCAGGCTCAGTGCAGTCGCGCAGCATGAGGGGACTGGAAGCGCGCCGAGGTGAAAGCGGCGAGGTCACCAGACAGCCGCCCGGAGGCGATGGCCGCGGCGAGCCGACGCGCATGCGCTGCCGCCAGCGTGATGCCACTGTGCGCGGTCACGACGAACGCGCCGGCATGGCCAGGCACTTCTTCGTAGATGGGGTAACCGTCCGGTGTGAGAACGCGCAGCGCCCCCCAGCTGCGCACGACGCGCAACCGGCCCAGGAAGGGGAATGCGGTCGTGCCGAGACGGGCCACGTTGCGAAGCCCGGCGCGATCGACGCGGTCGTCCTCACCCACTTGCTCGCTGGTGGCGCCGATCAGGATGGAGCCTTCCGGTGTCTGTCGAACCAGATTGGAGGTGACCGAAAAGCGCGGCGCGATGCGCTCGGTGACCAGAATCTGACCACGATCCGGGCTGACCGGCACGTCCATGCCCAGCATCGCCCCGAGACGCCTGCTCCCCAGTCCGGCCGCAATCACGAGCAGCTCGCATCCCAGCCGTTCGCCGTTGACGGTGACCTCGAATCCCGGGCCGCCGGGAACGGGCTGTATAGCGCTGACCGTGCACCCGGTGCGACGAACGGCACCCACGGTTGGCAAAGCACCGTGCAATGCGCGCAGCAGGGCAAGCGGACTGACTTCGCCGTCGTCCTCGCTCCAGGAACCGCCGGCCACACTCGGGCCCACCCCTGGCATCAGGCGCTCGATCTCGTCCCTGCCGAGCAACTGGGCCCGATAGCCTTCCGCACCG
>CP070653.1:36699-39412 GCA_020354665.1 Burkholderiales bacterium | reverse complement strand
GACCGTGCTGGTCGAGAACCAGCGCATGCTCGAACTCGCCAAGTCACTGGGCTTCACCTTCCTGCCGCGCCGGCCGGACGCCGGCACGCGCGAGATCGAGCTGGCGCTGTAGAACCTATCCCGGCATCAGAGGAGGCCCAGGCAAGCTTGCCTACCGGTCCTGCGGATCGGGTCGTTCGTCTGGGTCTTCGCCCACGGTATCGACGAAGCTGCGGTATCGGTTTTCGTCGCCGGTGTAGCCACGGGCGATCGCCGCGAGCGTGCGCGCGCGATCGACGCGCACGAAACCCTCGAGTTCGCGGGTCTGGTAGGGCGCCAGGCCGCGCTCGCTGACCATCACGATCTCGGCCATCAGGGCCCAATCAATGTCGCCGCGCGACATCCAGAGCCGGGCACCGCTGGGAATCAGCTTGAACATCTCGCCAAGCAGCGACTTCTCGTCGGTGCCGACGAGGTTGACGATCGAGGGCCAGCGGCGCAGGAACGGCTCATAGTCGCGTTTCGGCCGCCACAACGCGATGAGATGGTGCGGCGGGTGGTTTTCGACGATCACACTGCCACGGCTGTCGCCGACGACCTCGGAGACCGGCCCGAACACGCGCCGCGCCGCACCGACCCACACGCCAGGCTCCCAGCGGCCGGCCAGTCGTTCCAGCGGCACGCCGGGGGCCGTCAGGTCCGCAGTGGCGGCCGGTGCGGGATCGGGATCGCGAGCGTGCATGGGTGTAGCGC
This sequence comes from Burkholderiales bacterium, assembly GCA_020354665.1. Taxonomy (GTDB): domain Bacteria; phylum Pseudomonadota; class Gammaproteobacteria; order Burkholderiales; family Burkholderiaceae_C. The sequence continues at coordinate 38,680 of CP070653.1, read as the reverse complement.
GGGCGCCGCCCCGCCCGGATCGGCCAGCGGCGCAGCTCGCAGTATGCAACGACGGCGAACGCGTTGGGCGGTATGCTGCGCGGCCATGACGACGCAAGCTTTCACTGACAACCCCTACGCCGAGCCGATGTCGCCGGCGCAGATCCTGTTCAGCTTCAACGGCCGCATTCCGCGCAAGACCTACTGGTTGTGGGGCGTGTTCGCTCTGCTGGGTGCCGCAGCCGGCATCTCGATGCTGCTGCGCATTGCCGGCGTCGGCGAAACCACCACTGAGATGCTGGTCCAGCTGCTCGTCGTCTGGCCGGCGGTGGCCGTCTCGGTCAAGCGTTGGCACGACCGCAACAAGTCGGGATGGTGGGTGTTGATCAACTTGATCCCCGTCGTCGGCGCGCTGTGGACGCTCGTCGAGAACGGCTTCCTGCGCGGCACGCCCGGCCCCAACCGTTTCGGCGACGACCTGACGGGGCGCATCTGAAGCGCTTCGGCCACGGTCAGCCAGCGCGCCGGACCAGGAACCATCGGCACGCTGTTGACCGACCCCGATCAGGAATTTCAATAGCGCGTCAATAGCGGCCGGTGATGCCGGCGATGCGAAGGTACCAATGCGCCGCCCAGGCGACGAAGCCGCGACGCAGCGTCGCCCAGAAACCATGCGCGTAAAGGTGCGCGGATTCGACCTCGCGCGACTCTGCCACCGCGGCGTCGAATTCGCGGGCGAGCGCCTGCGCGAAGTCGGGATCGCGAACGATCACGTTGGCCTCCAGGTTGAGCAGCAGCGACAGCGGATCGATGTTGGAGCTGCCGACCGTCGCCCAGTCGTCATCCACGATCGCCACCTTGGCATGCAGAAAGGCGGGCATGTACTCGAAGATGCGAACGCGGTAGCGCAGCAATTCATCGTAAAGCACCTGCGCGGCCAGCGCGGCCATTCGGTAGTCGACCTTGCCCTGCAGCAGCAATCGAACGCGCACGCCACGCCGCGCCGCCTGCCGCAACGCGCGTCGAAACATGCGGCCTGGATAGAAGTAGGGCGAAACGAGGTCGACGCGATGGCGTGCGGCGCGTATCGCGTCGATGTAAGACCGCTCGATCGTGCGGCGCTGGCGCAGGTTGTCGCGCACGACGAACGCCGCGCGCACGGGTTCCAGGTCGCGCGCGGCGGCCTCCACGGCAGCCGCATCGGGCTGGCTGCGGAGCCGATACAGCAGTCGGCGCGCTCGGGCCAGCGGCTCGGCGCTGCGCGCGATCGCCATCACTTCCTCGCGGAAGTCGTGGCCGAACCACGCCCGAAGCCACATCGCGCGCGCCGTCTGCTCGATCGAGTCGACCAGCGGCCCGCGCAATAGCACGGCGTAATCGAGCCGCGGTGTCTCGCTCCAGCCATGGTTGAGGTCGAGTCGGTCGTCGATGATGTTGATGCCGCCGACAAAGCAGACCTCCGCGTCGACCACGCACAGCTTCTGGTGCAGCCGGCGCAACTGGCCTGGCTGCAGCCAGCTCCACCAACTGTCGATCGGCCGGAACACGGCCAGCGCGACACCGCTGTCGGCGAACCGCGCGCGCAAGCGGGGCAGCGTCGCCTTGCTACCGAAGCCGTCGATCACCACCCGCACGCGGACGTGCCGGCGCGCGGCCGAGATCAAGGCGTCGACGAGCGCGAGCGCGGTCGGGTCGTCATGGAAGATGTAGGTCGCGATCCAGATTTCGTGCCGGGCACGCGATATTGCGGCGTGCATCGCGGGGAACAGTGCGTCTCCTCCGCGCAGCAGTTCGACCTCGTTGCCACCCAACAGGACTTCGCCGCGGCGCGGATCCAGCCACTCGGTCAGGGCGTTGCGCCTCGATGCTGGCGCACGGCCCTGCGCTTCCTTCACGCCGTCACTGCGGCCCGCCCCCGCGCCCGGCTTGCCCGAAGGCGATGGGGTCGCTTGCCGATCATGCGGGGATGGGGTCATGCGAGCTCCAGCTCGGCGATCAGCGG
>CP070653.1:32996-36599 GCA_020354665.1 Burkholderiales bacterium | reverse complement strand
GTTACAGAATGATCCGATGCAGAGTTACAAGCAGGCCGCCGATGAAGCCAGTGATCCCTGCCGTCACTGCGCGCCTCTGCGAGCGCAGCGGGCCGACCCGCAAGCCGACGGCCATGCGCACGGATTGCGCAGGGAGCTCTTCACCGGCTTGGGCCGCAATGTCGGCGGTGCCGAACCAGGCGCTATGACCGGGATCTGATCCGTCGTCAGGCCATGGATGACATCCTCGAACTCGCACAGCACGGCCCGGTCATTCCGGTCATCGTGATCGAGCGTCTGGTCGACGCAGTGCCGCTGGCCAGTGCGCTGGTCGCGGGCGGTGTGCGGGTGCTCGAGGTGACGCTGCGCACCCCCGTCGCGCTGGCGGCGATCGAAGCGATCGCGCGCGCCGTCCCGCAGGCGATCGTCGGCGCAGGAACGCTTCGCAGCGCCGCCGATGTGCGCCAGGCGATGAACGCGGGTTGCGTGTTCGGCGTCAGCCCCGGCTACACCACCGATGTCGGCCGTGCTGCACGCGCAGTCGGCCTGCCGCTGCTGCCCGGCGTCGCTACCGCCAGCGAGCTGATGGCCACCCAAGCGGACGGTTTTTCGTTCGTCAAGTTCTTTCCGGCGACTGCCGCGGGTGGCGTCCCGATGCTCAAGGCGCTCGCCGGCCCTTTCCCGGACGTTGCCTTCTGCCCGACCGGGGGCATCACGGCCAAGACGGCGCGCGAGTTCCTGGCGTTGCCCAACGTCAAGGTGTGCGGCGGCTCGTGGTTGACGCCCGCCGACGCGATCGACGTGGGCGACTGGGGGCGCATCACGCGGCTGGCGCGCGAGGCACAGGCGCTGCGCTGAAGGCAACGCGCATGCGATATGCGCGGCCTGATCGCCCGGCCGCCCGGCGCGGGCCGCACGGTCATCCGAGCGTCGCCATCGCTGCCCCGACGCGGATCGTCCCGCCGGGGGCCCACGCCGGATTGAAGCTGAGCGGTCCTTTCGGAAACAGCAGGACGACCGTCGAGCCGAGCAGGAAACGGCCCATCTCGGCGCCGCGGTCGAGCACCACCGGTTGATCGTCGTAGCGCCATTCGCGCGGCACACCCGGCCGCGGTGGATTGACCACGCCGTGCCATGCCGTGGCGATGCTGCCGACGATCGTGGCCCCGACCAGCACGATCACGAACGGCCCGGTGACGTCAGCCGCACCGTCGAACAGGCAGACGACGCGTTCGTTGCGCGCGAACAGCCCCGGCACGCCGCGCACCGTTGCCGGATTGACCGAAAACAGCGCTCCCGGCACGTGGATCATTCGCGCAAGCCGCCCGGCGCAAGGCATGTGGATGCGGTGGTAGTCGCGGGGGCTCAGGTACAGCGTCGCGAACCAGCCGCCGTCGAAGCTCGCCGCCAGTGCGGCGTCACCGCCGAGCAGCGCCGTCGTCGTGTAATCGTGGCCCTTGGCCTGCACGATGCGGTTGCCGGCGATCGCGCCGAACTGGCTGATCGAACCGTCGACCGGGCACAGCAATCCGTCGGCTGCCAGCGGCCGCGCGCCGGGCTTGAGGGCGCGCGTGAAGAACTCGTTGAACGTGGGGTAACGCGCCACGTCGGGCTCGTGCGCTTCGGCCATCTCGACGTCGTAGCGGCGTATGAACCAGCGAATCACCGCGTGGGTCAGCGCGCCGGCCTCGAGCGACGCGAGGTGCCCGAGCCAGCGAGTCAATGCCCGCTTGGGCAACAGCTGCTGGCCCAGCAGCAACAGGCGTTCGGAAAGCGGTTCGGCCATCGCGCGAAAGTGGGGGCGAAACGAAGGCGGGCAAGTGTATCGGGCGACGCCGTGGTCGGCCGGCGCACAGCGCGCACGCGCCTATCATGCGGACCATGGTCCGCATCGCAATGCCTGGCGAAGTCGGCCGCTCGTGGCGGCTCGCCACTCTGCGCTGGCTGACCGGCTGGTGGCGCATCGTGCACCTTGGCGCCGTGCTGCTCGTGATCGCGCTGTCGCCTTCGTCGTACCGCGGGCCGATGCGCGCGAAGCTGGCGCACCAGCTGTGGCAGGGGACGGCGCCGACGGTGCTGTGGTTCACGTTCGCCTCGGCGCTGGCTGGCGTCGTGCTGATCCGCATCGTCGTCGTGACCGCGGAGAGCTACGGCCTGACGCAGTACGCCCTCGAGATGGTCGTGCGCGTGCTGGTGCTCGAGCTGATCCCGCTTGCCGCGGCGCTGTTTGTCGCGCTGCGCTACACGTTGCCGCAGGGCACCGTGCTCGCGCAGCGTCGGCTGCGCGAGGCGCCTCAGGACAAGCCGGCGATGGCCATCGATCTGATGCGCGACGAATTGCTGCCGCAGGTGCTGGCTGGCATGTTTGCGGTGCTGATGCTGGCCGCGGTGAGCTGCCTGGTCGCACTGGTGATCGCCTACCTGATGGTCTACGGCCTCTCGCCGTGGGGATTTGGTGGCTATACGCGCACCGTCGGCCACATCTTCAACCCGGCGGTGGTGCTGATCTTTTCGCTGAAGACGCTGTTCTTCAGCGTCACCGTGGCGCTGATCCCGGCCGCCTCCGCGCTTTACGACGCACCCGGCGCGGGGAGTGCGGTGGCTGCCGAGCTGCGCGCTCTCGTCCGCATGTTCGCGCTGCTGCTGGTGATCGAAGCCGTTTCGTTGATGGGCAACTATTACTGAGCTGGGGCACCGTCGATGTCCGACTCAACGCCGCGGCCCGTACCGCAGGCGCCGCCGCCGGTGGCCCATCTGGAGCTGAAGGCGGGCCTGTTGTTGCTCGCAATGCTGCTGCTCGTGATCGCTTCAGCGGTCTACCTGCTCTACGCGCGCGGCACCTTCGAGCGCACCCAGCAGCTGACGCTGGTCACCGACGACGCCGAGGGCGTCGTGGTGGGCATGGACATGACGTTTTCGGGCTTTCCGATCGGGCGCGTGCGGCGCGTCGAACTGGCCGAGAACGGCAGCGTGCGCATCGTGGTCGACGTACCCATCGATGAAGCCCACTGGCTGCGCGAGACGAGCGTGTTCGTGCTCGTGCGCGGGCTGGTCGGCGACACGCGGCTGCGCGCCTACAGCGGTGTGATGACCGATCCGCCGCTGCCGCCGAACGCCGTGCGCAACGTGCTGCGGGGCGACGCCACCGCAGAGATACCCAAGCTCGTCGCGGCGGCGCGCGAGCTGGTGGCCAACCTGACCGCGCTGACGCGGGCGGATTCTGCGCTGGCACAAAGCCTGGCGAACGTGAAGACCGCCACCGACAGGCTCAACGGACCGCACGGCGCACTCGGCCTGGCCTTCGGCAACGACAAGGACGCGCAGCAGCTGGTCGCGACGCTCGAGCGAGCCCATGCATTGCTCGCCCGCGTCGACGGCCTCGTCGCCCGGGCCGACGCGCAGGTGTTCGGGCCCGAGGGCATCATGCGCGACGCGCAGGCCGGCGTGGTGCAGCTGCGCGAGGTGCTGCAGACGTCGCGCGATTTATTGCAGAGCTCGCGCGAGAGCCTGCGCAAGGTCGACGCCGTGCTCGACGAGGCGCGCGCGATTGCCGGCAACGTGCGTGCAGCGACGACCGACCTCGATGCGCTGCGCGCCGACGTCGAGGCGAGCCTGCGCCGTATC
>CP070653.1:10066-32896 GCA_020354665.1 Burkholderiales bacterium | reverse complement strand
GGGGTCGGGACGCAGCATCGGACGCGTCAACGCCATCCACTGCGCGTCGGACATCGGACCAGGGCCGGCTGATACGTCGCGCAGGTAGACCGCGGCAGCCTGCGCGTCCGGGAACTGCATGTTGCGGCCGACGTACTCGGCAATGCGCGCCGAGGCGGGTGGCTCGATCATCGGTCCGACGTCGTTGAGGACCAGCCGCTGGACCGGCGAATTCGCCAGCGACGCCAGGCCGATGCCGATCAGGCCGCCCATCGACGTGCCGAGGAAGTGCAGTTCCCTGGCGTCCAGGCGCGCCAGCAGCGTCACCATGTCGGCGACGTAGGTCGGCACGGCGTAGGCCATCGGGACGGCCAGCCAGTCGGAGTGTCCACGGCCGACCACGTCGGGACAGACGATCCGGTAGTCGCCGGCGAGCGCCGCAGCCAGCACGTCGAAGTCGCGGCCCTGGCGCGACAAACCGTGCACGCATATCAGCACGCGTGGGTTGCGGGGGTCGCCGTGCTCCCAGTACGCCATGCGGTGCAGGCCGCGGGCGTCGAGACACTGGACATGGTGGAGTCGGGGATCGGTCATTGGGTGCGCCGGACAGGTACTTTGCTTCTTCGATAATCGATCGTATCAATCGATCGGAGGTCGTGCGATGCTGGACGGAAAGACGGCGCTGGTCACTGGCTCGACCAGCGGCATCGGGCTCGGCGTGGCGCTGCGCCTGGCCGCGCAAGGCGCGCGCATCGTGCTCAACGGCTTCGGCGACGTTGACTCCGCCCGGGCGCGGGTCCACGCGCTCGGCGTCGAGGTCGGCTATCACGGCGCCGACATGAGCCGGCCCGGCGAGATCGAGTCGCTGATGGCCTATGCCGCGAACGAGTTCGGCGGCGTCGACGTGCTCGTCAACAACGCCGGCATCCAGCACGTCGCCAGCGTCGAGGACTTTCCGGTCGAGCGCTGGGACGCCATCATCGCGATCAATCTGAGCGCGGCGTTCCACACCACCCGTCTTGCGCTGCCCCGCATGAAGCAGCGCGACTGGGGGCGCGTGATCAATATCGCGTCGACGCACGGCTTGGTCGCATCAGCGCAGAAGGCGGCCTACGTCGCCGCCAAACACGGCATCGTCGGGCTGACCAAGGTGGTTGCGCTCGAGTGCGCCACCACCGGTGTCACCGCCAACGCGATCTGCCCGGGCTGGGTGCTGACGCCGCTGGTGCAGAAGCAGGCCGACGCGCTCGCGGCGAAGGATGGCATCGACGACGCCGAAGCGAAGCGCCGCCTGCTGGCCGACAAGCAGCCGTCGCTGCGGTTCACGACAACCGAGCAAGTCGGCGATCTCGCGGTATTCCTGTGCTCGCCGGCCGCCGACAACGTGCGCGGCGTCGCCTGGGCGGTCGATGGCGGCTGGACGGCACAGTAGCAGTCACTTGACCATCTGCACGGTGCCGCTGACGTTCACGGTGACGGTGGCCTTGCCGGCTTCGACGGGTAGCGGCGCCTCGGCCGCTTCCACGGCCATCGTGCGCGCACGCAGGATCGGGACGGGGGGCGACTCTTCGCCCGACGAGACCTGCACGTCGCGGATCACGTAGCTGCCGTAGCCGAACTGTCTGGCGTAATCGGCCGCGCGGGCGCGGTACCGCGCGATCGCCCGCGCGGCGACTTCCGCCTCGACCTGTTCGCGTTGCTCGCGCGACAGCGAGTAGCTCACCCGCGCGACGGTCAGCGTACCGATGCGACCCGTCAGTTGCGCGATCGCCGCGATGTCCCTCCCCTCGACAACCAGCTCCGCGCTGCCCTGCCAGCCCGTGATCGTTCCCTTGCTGCGGCGCGGGTAGAGCGCAAAGTTTCCGGTGCGCACGTCGACCTGCCCCGCGCGGGCGCTGCCCCGCGCCTCGGCGAGTGCCGCATCGAGCGCCTGCTTGAGTCCCGCCTGAACCGCCTGCGCGTCCTCACCCTCGCGCGAGGTGCTCATGACGACGCTGATGACGTCCTGCGCCACCTCCTGGCTCGCACTCGCGCTGATCTGTAGCTGGCCTTCCGGGGCGACCGGCTGCGCGGCCAGGGCCAGGTCCATCGCCGCCGCACAGAGCGCCAGCGCGACCACCCGCAGCAGCCGCCTCACCTCGTTCGTGTCGGTCATCGAGATCCTCCGGAATGGACGGCAGGCGGTCTGCCCGAGCGGACAGCGCGGATTCCTGCACAGGGTCGCCGTCAACCGTTGTAACAGATCGTCAAGTCGCGGATTTGGCCCCTGTTCCTGTTACACAATGCCTCTGTTACAAATTGGGAGGCCCCATGACTGGAAACGCCGCGACCCGCCAGAACAAGATCTGCGTCGTCGATGACGACGCACGAATCCGCGACCTGCTGCGGCGCTATCTGGCGCAGGAAGGGTTCGAGGTCCTGCTCGCCGAGGACGCCAAGGCGCTCAACCGCGTGCTGACCCGCGAGACGGTCGACCTGATCGTGCTCGATCTGATGCTGCCTGGGGAGGACGGCCTGTCGATCTGCCGGCGGCTGCGGGCCGCCAACGACACGACGCCGATCATCATGCTGACAGCCAAGGTCGAGGATGTCGACCGCATCGTCGGCCTGGAGGTCGGTGCCGACGATTACCTGCCCAAGCCGTTTAACCCGCGCGAACTGCTGGCGCGAATCAATGCTGTGCTGCGGCGTCGCCCCGCGATGGAGGCCCCCGGCGCACCGTCAAAGGAGGCGATGTCGGTGGCCTTCGGGCCGTTCGAGTTCGACCTGGCGTTGCGGCGGTTGACCAAGGACGGCGAGCAGATCGCGCTGACAACCGGCGAGTTCTCGATGCTCAAGGCGCTGGTTCGCCACCCGCGCCAGCCGCTGTCTCGCGACAAGCTGGCGCAGCTTGCCCGCGGCCGCGAGTTCGAGCCGTTCGACCGCAGCCTGGATGTCCAGATCTCGCGCCTGCGCAAGATGATCGAGCCCGACCCGTCTCAGCCGCGCTACATTCAGACGGTCTGGGGTGTGGGCTACGTCTTCGTGCCGGACGGAGCGAGCTGAGTCTCCTCCGGCTTGCCGCCGAGCCGCGGTCAACGCCGTGCCCGGCGGCGGGCCCGCTGCCCGCTGACCCATGAGCAGTCTCGTGATCACGGCTTCCGATCAGAGCACGCCGAGTTCCGCGCCGCGCCGACGTGCGCGGCGCGGTTCGCTGTTCAGGCGCGGCGTCGATGCAGTGCGCTCGGCGCTCGCCTTCACGCTGTTCTGGCGCACCTTTTTCCTGCTTGCGATCCTGCTGTTCGGCGGCGTCTTCGCTTGGGTGCAGACATTCCGCGCACTCGAGTTCGAACCCCGTGCCGTGCAGGCCGCACAGCAGGTGGCGAGCCTGGTCAACCTGTCGCGCGCCGCGCTGCGCTATGCCGACGGCATCAACCGGGTCACCGTCGTCAAGACGATGAGCGACCAGGAAGCGGTGCGCATCCTGCCGCGTGAGCCGGGCGACCGCTGGGACCCGTTCGAAGAAAACCGCTTCACCCGTCGCATCGGCGAGGAGCTGCGTTCGCGGCTGGGCAGCGACACGCTGGTCGGCCGCGCCGTCAACGGCGTGCCGGGCCTGTGGGTGGGTTTCTCGATCGACCGAGATGCCTATTGGCTGCAGGCGGACTTGAGCCGCATTGGCACCGAGGTGCGCAGTTCCACCTGGATGGCGTGGGTGACGATCTCGCTGTTCGCCACGATCATCGGGTCGGTGCTGATCGCGCGCGCGATCAACCGGCCGCTTCGCGACCTGTCCTTCGCCGCCAGCCGCATCCGCGAAGGCGAGTTCGAGAGCCAGCTCGACGAAAACACGATGACCTCCGAGATCCGCGTGGTCAACATGGGGTTCAACCGCATGGCCCGCGAGCTCGCCAAGGTCGAGGAGGATCGGGCAGTCATGCTCGCGGGCATCAGTCACGACCTGCGCACCCCGCTGGCGCGGCTGCGTCTCGAGGCCGAGATGAGCGTCGCTGACGAGGACGCGCGCAAGTCCATGGCGCAGGACATCGACCAGCTCGATGCGATCATCGACAAGTTCATGGACTATGCGCGGCCCGGCGATATGCGGCTGGTGCCCGTCCATCTGTCCAGCCTCATCGACCGCGAGATGCAGGCCTTCCGCGATCCTGCGCAGATCACCATCAGCTCGCAGGTGGCCATCGATGCCAAGGTGATGGCCGACGAGGTCGAGCTCGGGCGGGTGTTCGGCAACCTGTTCGAGAACGCCCGGCGCTATGGGCGATCGGAGGACACCGGCATCGCGAATGTGGTCATCGCTTACGCACGTGCAGGTCCGTGGGTGATCGTCAGCGTGCGTGACCATGGTCCGGGCGTCGCACCCGAGAAGCTCCACCAACTCACGACGCCATTCTTCCGCGGTGACGCGGCTCGCACCGCCGCGACCGGTGCGGGTCTTGGCCTGGCGATCGTCGAGAAGACCGTCCAGCGCATGGGCGGACAGTTCGAGATCGTCAACGCGCCCGATGGCGGGTTGGTCGCGCGCATCCGCTTGAAGAAGGCGCCATGAGAGCTTCCGATCGCGAAGGCTGGAGTTTCGAGCGCCATCGTGGCCCGGTGCGCGAGCGCTCGTTCTTCGTTCGCAACCCCGCCCTGACGGTGCTCCTGGCCGGATTGCCGGTTGCCGGTCTCTACGGCCTGTACGAAGCCGGCACGCTGTGGAGCGGGCCCGACGAGTTCTTCGCGACGCCGCTTTATCTGACGGTCTACTGGGCACTGTGGCTCGCCTGGCCGATCGCGCTGATGTTCCTGGCAAGGGTGTTCCTGCGCGCGCGAGCTGGCAACCTGCTCGCAGCGCTGGTGAGCAGCCTGGGCGTGCTGGTGGCCGGCGTGCTGATCTGGGGCCACGCGATCGAGCCCAATCGTATTCGCACCGTCGAGACCGAGGTGTCGAGCAGCTGCGGCGTGCGCGTCGCACTCGTCTCCGACATTCATCTGGGCGTTTACACCCGGACGTGGCAGCTCGAACGCCTGGTTCAACGGCTCAACGATCTGAAAGTGGACGCAGTGCTCGTCGCCGGCGACTGGGTCCAGATGCCGCCGTTCGACCTGAAGTCAGCCTTTGCGCCATGGACCAAGCTGCGTCACCCGACGTTCGCCGTGCTCGGCAACCAGGAGGAGCGCAAGGACGGTGCCCGGCTCAAGGACCCGCTGCGTGAGACGCTGCGCAATGCCGGCGTCGAATGGGTCGACGGCAAGCGTGTCGCGCTCGGGCGCTGCGAACTGGTGGGTCTGGGTGACCTGCTGACCGGCTCGGCGAACAAGGATCTGCGCCTGCTGCGGGGCCGGCACACCGGGGTGACCGCGGAGCGTCGCGTCGTGCTGGTGCATCATCCCGACGCGGTGGAGCTGTTGCCACCGAACTGGGCGGTGCATGTCCTGGCCGGCCATACGTTGGGCGGGCAGGTCAGCCTGCCCTGGATTTCGCAACACATCCTGGCGGGTCGGACCAAAGGCCAGTACGCGAGGGGGCTCTACGAGCACCCGAACGCCCGACTGTTCGTCACGTCTGGAATCGGTCTTTCCGACTGGCCGATCCGGCTGGGCGTCCCGCCGACAATCGACGTGCTGTCGCTGTAGCCCCGCTCACCGGTCTGGGATCGCGGTCGATCCGCCTAAGCTCTGGCGATCAGGCACACCGCACGCGCCTCGATCGCGCGTCCTTCGCCGACCGGCCCCATCTTCTCGGCGGTCTTTGCCTTGACGTTGACGCGGTCGGCCGTGATGCCGAGCGCCTGCGCGATGCGCCCACACATCGCCGGAATGTGCGGCGCAAGTCTGGGCGCCTGCGCCACGACCGTCGAATCGACATTGATGATCTGCCACCCCGCATCGCGCACCCGCCGCGCGGCCTCGCTGAGCAAGGCATGCGAATCGGCATCCTTGAACGCCGCGTCGGTGTCGGGGAAGTGGCGCCCGATGTCGCCGAGCCCGGCCGCGCCGAACAGTGCGTCGGTGATCGCGTGCAGCAGTGCGTCGGCATCGGAGTGCCCGAGCAAGCCGTGCGTGTGCGCGATCGTCACGCCGCCGAGCACGAGCGGCCGACCGGCGACCAGCGCGTGGATGTCCCAGCCTTCACCGATGCGCAGCTGAGTACTCATCCCGGGCTCGTCTTGCGTGGGCGGCTACGCCGCGAAGACGGAGCACGCATCACGGCTTCCGCGACCCGGTCGAATGGGCGGCAACCCACTCACCGTACGGCGTAAAAACGTGCTCGAACGCGACCGCGTGGATCGCCGGCAGCTCGTAGCCGTGGAGCTCGCGAATCGCCGCCTCCACCTCGGCGTACCGCTCGTCGGTCGTCTTGAACAGGATGCGCCACTCCGGATCGTGCTGCAACGTGCCGTCCCAGACGTAGAAGCTCTCGATCGCGCAGATCTGCGCGCACGCCGCGAGTTCACGTTCGACCAGCGCGCGCGCCATGGCTCTCGCATCGTCCTGGCTGCCGACGGTGGTGAAGACGGCGATCGGTCTCATCGCTAAATGCCGCCCGGTGCGTGTCGTTGCTTCGCAAGTCAAGAGCTTAACCGCGCGCCCTTCTGATTGCCGCCTACGCCGCCTGAAGCAGTCGCGCCGCGACGGCGAAGTCCTCCGGCCACGTCAGTTTGAAGTTTGCGAGTTCGCCCTTCACCAGTTTAGGTGCGTGCCCAAGCGCCTCGAGCGCGCTCGATTCGTCGGTCGCCACTGCACCGACGCGCGCGAGCGCCTCGCGCAGCATGCCGATGCGAAACATCTGCGGCGTCTGCGCAGCCCACTTGGCCGCCCGGTCGACCGTGCCGGCGACACGCCCGTCGAGCTCCTGCTTGAGCGTGTCGGCCACCGGCAGCGCGAGCAGGCCGCCGACGGGATCGTCGATGCAGGCGTCGATCAGGCGGTCGACCCACTCGGGGCGAATCAGGCAGCGCGCTGCGTCGTGCACCAGCGCCCACTCCTCGGGACGTGCACCCCGGGCGACGAGCTCGGCCAAGCCGTTGGCCACCGACTCCGCGCGCGAGGCGCCACCGCAGCGCACCGCCCAACCCCGGTCGCACGCACCAAAGCCGGGGACGTGGCGTTCGAACTGCGCGTCGTCGGGTGCAAGCACGACGAGCGTCGCGGCAATGCGCTCGACGCGCGCCAGTGCCGCCAGCGTATGGGCGACCATCGCCCGCCCAGCAATCGGCGCATACTGCTTCGGACCCGCCGAGCCGGCGCGCGCACCGACGCCGGCGCACGGCACCAGCGCATAACAGCGCGCAGGGCCGGACCGGTTGCCGCTGAGGTCGGTGTTGGCCATCGGTGCCGATTCTAGAATTTGGTATTCCGCCCCACGGCCATCGCTGCGGGGCGGTGCGTATTTGTGGCTTCGAATCCTCGCATGCAGCTGCCCACCCTCTCGCCCGGCAGGCGTTTCACGCTGGCGCGCCCGGCCGGCTCGGCTGACGCGCTGCCGGTTGCTCGGCTGGCGCAGGCCCGCGCCGCCGCTGGTGAGCTCACCGTCGTCTTCACGGCGGAGCCGGCCGACGCGCAGCGGCTCGAAGACGAGCTTTCCTTCTTTGCGCCGGAATTGCGGGTCGCGGTGTTCCCCGACTGGGAAACGCTGCCGTGGGACACGTTTTCGCCGCATCAGGACCTGATCTCGGAACGGCTGGCCACGCTCTGGCGAATCCAGCAGCGGCGCGACGTCGATGCGGTGCTGCTGCCGGCGACCACCGCATTGGCGCGACTCGCGCCGCCGTCGTTCCTGGCGGCTTACACCTTCAATTTCAGGCAAAAGCAAAAGCTCGACGAGGCAGCGCTGAAGGCACAGCTGGTGCTGGCGGGTTACTCGTACGTGAGCCAGGTGGTTTCGCCCGGCGAATACGCGGTACGCGGTGGGCTGATCGATCTGTTTCCGATGGGTTCCCCGGTGCCCTACCGCGTCGACCTTTTCGACGACGAAGTCGACTCGATCCGCACCTTCGACCCCGACACGCAGCGCAGCCTGTATCCGGTGCCCGAGGTGCGCCTGCTTCCCGGGCGCGAGTTTCCGATGGATGAGGCGGCGCGGCAGGCCTTCCGCGCCCGCTGGCGCGAGCGGATGGAGGGCGACCCGTCGAAGGTGCGCATCTACAAGGACGTCGGCGCGGGTATCGCGACGGCCGGCATCGAGTACTACCTGCCGCTGTTTTTCGACGAGACGGCGACGATCTTCGACTATTTGGGACCGGACGGCGCCGGGCGTGCCGACATCGCGGCGCTGGTGCTGCACGGCGAGGTCGACGAGGCAATCAAGCGCTTCTGGGCGGACACGCGCGAGAGGCATCGCTTCTTGCAGCACGACCCCGAACGCCCGATCCTGCCGCCCGAGGCGCTATTTCTGGAGCGCGAGAAGTTCTTCGAGCGCTGCAACCGGCACCCGCAGCTGGCGCTGCGCGGCGCGGGAGAAGCAGACTGGGCGCGCCCGCTGCCCGATCTTGCTGCGGACCGCGGCGCACCCGAGCCGCTGCACGCGCTGCAGGCCCATGTCGGTACGACGACGAATCGCGTACTGCTGCTGGCCGAGAGCGAAGGCCGGCGCGAGAGCCTGCTCGAGCTTCTGCGCGACAACCGGATCCATCCCGTCGCGTTTCCCAGTCTCGCCGAGTTCGAGGCCAGCGGCGAGCGATTGGGCATCGCAGTGGCGCCGCTGGCCGCCGGCTTCGCCTCGATCGAGCAGGCGATCGACTTCGTTACCGAGACCGAGCTGTTCGCCGCGGCGCCGACGACGCGGCGCCGGCGCCGGCAGGAGCAGGCGAGCGACGTCGACGCGCTGATCAAGGATCTCTCGGAGCTCGCTGTCGGCGACCCGGTGGTGCACATCGAACACGGTATCGGCCGCTACCGCGGACTGGTGCACCACGACCTGGGCGACGGACCGACCGAATTTCTGCACCTGGAGTACGCCGACCGGGCCACGTTGTACGTCCCGGTGTCGCAGCTCCACCTGATCGGCCGCTACACCGGTGTCGGCGCCGAGGAAGCGCCACTGCACAAGCTGGGTTCGGGCCAGTGGGACAAAGCCAAGCGCAAGGCCGCCGAGCAGGTTCGCGACAGCGCCGCCGAGTTGCTCGACCTGTATGCGCGCCGCGCCGCGCGCGACGGTCATGCGTTCCGCTTCTCGCCGCACGACTATGAAGCTTTCGCCGCCAGTTTCGGCTTCGAGGAGACACCGGACCAGAACGCGGCGATCCATGCGGTGGTGCAGGACATGATCTCGCCGAAGCCGATGGACCGCCTCGTTTGCGGCGACGTCGGCTTCGGCAAGACCGAGGTTGCGCTGCGCGCGGCATTCATCGCCGTCCACGCCGGCATGCAGGTCGCGGTGCTGGCGCCGACGACGCTGCTCGCCGAACAGCACTACCAGACGTTTTCGGACCGTTTCGGCAAGTGGCCGGTGAAGGTCGCCGAGTTGTCGCGGTTTCGTACGGCCAAGGAAGTGGGCGCGGTGCTGGCGGGCATCGCCGACGCGACGATCGACATCGTCATCGGCACGCACAAGCTGCTGTCGAGGAACGTGAAGTTCGCGCGGCTCGGACTCCTCGTGATCGACGAGGAACACCGCTTCGGCGTGCGCCACAAGGAGGCGATCAAGGCGCTGCGCGCGTCGGTCGACGTGCTGACGCTGACCGCCACGCCGATCCCGCGCACGCTGGGCATGGCGCTCGAGGGGCTGCGCGACCTGAGCGTGATCGCGACGGCGCCGCAGCGCCGGCTGGCGATCAAGACCTTCTTGCGCAACGAATCGGGCGGCACGATCCGCGAGGCGGTGCTGCGCGAACTCAAGCGTGGCGGGCAGGTGTACTTCGTGCACAACGAGGTCGAGACGATCAGGCAGCGGGCGACCAAGCTCGCCGAGCTGGTGCCCGAGGCGCGCATCGCCATCGCCCACGGCCAGATGCCCGAACGCGAGCTGGAGCGGGTGATGCGCGACTTCGTCGCGCAGCGCCACAACCTGCTGCTGTGCTCGACGATCATCGAGACCGGCATCGATGTGCCCACCGCGAACACGATCGTGATCAGCCGCGCCGACAAGTTCGGCCTCGCGCAGCTGCATCAGCTGCGCGGCCGCGTGGGCCGCAGCCATCACCAGGCCTATGCGTACCTGCTGGTGCCGGACAAGGAAGAACTCTCGAAAGCCGCAGCGCAGCGGCTCGAGGCGATCCAGCAGATGGAGGAGCTGGGCAGTGGCTTCTACCTCGCGATGCACGACCTCGAGATTCGCGGCGCGGGCGAGGTGCTCGGCGAAAGTCAGAGCGGCAACATGATCGAGGTCGGCTTCCAGCTTTACAACGAGATGCTGGCTGCAGCGGTGCGCGCGCTCAAATCCGGCAGGGAGCCCGATCTGCTGGGGCCGGGCAGCGCGATCTTCGGCGGTGCGACAGAGGTCAACCTGCACGCCCCCGCCCTGTTGCCCGACAGCTATTGCGGCGACATTCACGTCCGGTTGTCGCTGTACAAGCGGCTGGCCAGTGCCGAGCGGCTCGACCGCATCGACGCGATGCTCGAGGAGCTGGTCGACCGCTTCGGCAAGCTGCCGCCACAGGCGCAGACGCTGTTCGACGTGCACCGGCTGCGCGTGCAGGCGCGGCCCTACGGCGTGGCCAAGATCGACGCGACGCCCACCCTCATCCAGATCGCGTTCCGTCCGAATCCCCCGGTGGATGCCTCACAGATCATCCAGCTGGTGCAGCGGAACCGGCACATCAGGCTCGCGGGCAACGACAAGCTGCGCATCGACAAGGCGCTGCCCGAACCGCGCGAACGCGCCCATTTCGTGCGCGACGTGCTGCGGTCGCTCGGCGCACCCGGTGCGGCCCGCGTTTCGTAGCGATGCAACTGACAGCACATCGCCGCATGCCGGCCTGCCAGGTCGACCGCGCAGCCCGTCGGACGGCCTCAGTGCACGAAAGCCGCGGCTCATCGCGTGCGATGCGGGCCGACATCGGCCTACCGTAGGACTCGATCGGCGCGCACAGTACAAGGCACTCCGCGGCGCCCAAGCTTCGGGCAACAGGGCGGCTAGGGCAAACCGCGAGGTCGGACCGCCGCCACCGTGTCTACGATGGCGGGCTGCGGTTCCCATGTCATAGGAGGTAGAGATGTCCGCGCAGACCAAGTTCATGCTCGACGAGAGCAGGATGCCAACGCACTGGTACAACATCGCTGCGGACCTGCCCGTCGCGCCGCCCCCGGTGCTGCATCCGGCGACGATGAAGCCGGTGGGGCCGGACGACCTCGCGCCGCTGTTCCCGATCGAGCTGATTCTGCAGGAGGTCAGCACCGAACGAGAGGTGCCGATCCCCGAGCCGGTACGGGAGGTGTTTCGCCTGTGGCGGCCGTCGCCGCTGGTGCGGGCACACCGGCTCGAGAAGGCGCTCGGTACGCCGGCACGGATCTACTACAAGTACGAAGGCGTCTCGCCGGCCGGATCGCACAAGCCGAACACGGCAGTGCCGCAGGCCTGGTACAACGCGCAGGCCGGCATCCGCAAGCTGGCGACCGAAACCGGCGCTGGCCAGTGGGGGTCGGCGCTCGCATTTGGCGGTGCACTGTTCGGCATCGAGGTGACGGTGTTCCAGGTGCGCGTGTCGTACGACCAGAAGCCCTACCGCCGCGCGCTGATGGAAACCTACGGTGCGCGTTGCATCGCGTCGCCGTCGAACGAAACCAATTCGGGCCGTGCGGTGCTCGCGAAGGACCCGCGGCATCCGGGCTCGCTCGGCATTGCGATCAGCGAGGCGGTCGAAGTGGCGGCAACGCACGACGACACCAAGTACTCCCTCGGTTCGGTGCTCAACCACGTGCTGCTGCATCAGACGATCGTCGGGCAGGAGGCCATGCTGCAGCTGGAGATGGCGGGTGACGACCCGGACGTGATCGTCGGCTGCACCGGCGGCGGCAGCAACTTCGCCGGCATGAGCTTCCCGTTCATTGGCCAGCAGCTGCGTGGCGGCCGCAAGCGCCGCATCGTCGCGATCGAGCCGGCGGCGTGTCCGTCGCTGACGCGGGGCAAATACGCCTACGATTTCGGCGACACCGCACACCTCACGCCACTGGCGAAGATGCATACGCTGGGCAGCACGTTCACGCCGCCGGGCTTCCACGCTGGCGGGTTGCGCTACCACGGCATGGCGCCGATGGTTTCGCACCTCAGCGAGCTGGGCCTCATCGAGGCGCGTGCCTATCAGCAGACGCAGTGCTTCGAAGCTGGCGTGCTGTTCGCGCGTAACGAAGGAATCGTCCCTGCCCCCGAGGCCAACCATGCCGTGAAGGGGGCGATCGACGAGGCGCTGCGCTGCAAGCGCGAGGGTCGTTCCGAGGTCATCCTCTTCAACCTGTGCGGCCACGGGCACTTCGACATGTCTGCGTACACAAACTACATGGCCGGCAACCTGAGCGACCAGTCCTATGACGAGGAGGAGCTCGCGATGGCGCTGGCCGGGCTGCCCTCGGTGCCCGCCTGATCATCGGTCGCATGCTGCCCCACGGTCCGGCGTGGGGCGTGGTTCAGTGCAACCCGTGCACTACCACGATCCCGTCTTCATCGGCATACAGCAGGTCGCCCGGCCGCACCCAGATCCCCTGCACCTGCACCGGCACATCGCGCTGGCCCTCGCCGCGCTTTTCGGTGGGCAACGGGATCGCGGCGAGCGCGCGAATCCCGATCGCGCACCGCGCAAGTTCCGCCGTGTCACGTACGCAGCCGTCGATGACAACGCCCGACCAGCCGTTGCGCGCCGCTGCCGCGCCAAGGTTGCCGCCAAGCAGCGCGCGCCGCAACGAGCCACCGCCACCGACCACGAGCACGCGACCGTTGCCCGGCGATTCGACGGCTGCCTTGACGAGCGAGTTGTCCTCGAAGCACCTGACGGTTGCAACCGGTCCGGAGAACCTGCGCAGCGCACCGAAGTCGCGCAGCACCGGCGGCAATACGCGAAACGCGCCGTCGCCGTCGTTCCTGTGGGCGTCGCAGAGATCGGAAGTTGAAAAGTCGTCGCTGTCCATGCTGGGCCGGGGCCACGTCGAGCCTGATCGAAAAGGATCGCGCGCCCTGCGTCGTTGGCAGCGAAGACGGCGCGGCGATCAAGGGCGTGATCATAGGCATCCCCGCGGCCCGGCCCGCCATCTCGGCGCATCCCGCGCCACAGCCGGCTTCAACGAGGCGGCCCGCCGCGCGTCCGCGCTGCATCGCGAATCGCGCTCAACGTCGTGCGACTCGTGATGACGTCCGCATCGAGCCGCAGGTGCAGCAGCGTCGGTCGATCGGCAGCGAGGGCCTCGCGCAGCAGCGGTTCGAACTGCTCGGTGCGGTCCGCGAAGCCCGCATTCCATCGGTAGGCGCGGGCCAGCGCCGCGAAATCGGGATTGAACAGATCGCTCCCACTGACCCGGTCGGGGTACTCGCGCTCCTGGTGCATCCGGATCGTTCCGTACGTGCCGTTGTCGATCACGATCGAGATCAGCTTCCCCGCAGCCCGTCCGGCGCGGTAGCCGGTGGCAGTCGCGAGCTCCTGCCCGGTCATCAGGAAGTCGCCGTCGCCGGTGAAGCTGATCACCGTGCGTTCGGGTTGCAGCAGGCTGGCGGCCACCGCTGCCGGCAGGCCGTAGCCCATCGAGCCCGAGGTCGGGGCAAGCTGGGTGCGGCCGTGGTGCTGCAGGCCAGGATAGCGATGGTAGCGATGCAGCCAGCCGGCGAAATTGCCCGCGCCGTTGGTGTAGACGGCATCGGGTGCGAGCCGCGAGACCGCCTTGACGACTTCGGCCATGTCCAGTGGCCCGACCGGTGGTGCCACCAGATTCGCCTCGTAGTCGGCGTGCGCCTCTGCGCTCCAGCCGGCCCAGGGCAGCGTCGCTGGCGGCGCCAGCGTTTCGAGCGCCTTGGCGGCGCACGCCATCGACGACTGCAACATCAGGTCGGCTGCGTAGACGCGACCGAGCTCGTCCGCCGAGGCATGCACGTGGACGAGGGTTTGCTGCGGCCGCGGCGCCTCGAGCAACGCATAGCCGCCCGTCGTCGCCTCACCCAGGCGCGCGCCGACCGCAAGCACGAGATCTGCCGCGCGCAGGCGCGCGGCGAGCCTGGGATTGATGCCGATGCCGACGTCGCCGGCATACAGCGGATGGCGGTTGTCAAACAAATCCTGAAACCGAAAGCCGCAGCCGACCGGCAGTTGCCAGCTCTCGGCAAAGCGCTGCATCGCCGCGACGCAGTCCGCGGTCCACCCCCCACCCCCCACGATCACGAACGGTCGGCGAGCGCCGATCAGCAAGGCGCGCAGCTCACGCAGCGCCTCGGGTTCGGGCCATGCGTGCACCGGTTCGACGCGCGGCAGGACCCGAGCGCTCGTCTTCGTGGTCAGCATGTCCTCGGGCAGCGCGAGCACGACCGGTCCCGGACGGCCCTGCATCGCGACGTGGAACGCACGCGAGACGTACTCGGGCAGGCGGTCGGGATCGTCGATCTCGGCCGCCCACTTCGCCATGCCGAGCGTGCCCGGTCCGAAGAACTGGCGGTAATCCAATTCCTGGAACGCTTCGCGATCACGCTGGCCGCGTGCAACCTGACCGACGAACAACACCATCGGCGTCGAGTCCTGGAACGCGTTGTGCACGCCGATGCTCGCGTTGCTCGCGCCGGGGCCGCGGGTCACGAAGCACACCCCGGGCCGCCCACTCAACCGGCCCTGCGCGTCGGCCATGAACGCCGCGCCGCCTTCCTGGCGGCACGCCACGAAGCGCACCCGTTCGCGGTGCTCGTGGAAGCCGTCGAGCGCTGCCAGATAGCTTTCGCCCGGCACGCCGAAGACCGTGTCGACGCCCTGCGCCACCAGGGCCTCAACGAGCAGGTGACCTGCCAGTCGCGGCGTGGCGGGTGTCGGCAAATTGCTCATGGCTCAACTGTATCGGCTAACGGGCTGTGGAAATGCCCGCAGGGGGTCGCCTGTTCAGACCCCGGGCCGCGACCCCGCGGCAACCTGAGCCCCTAACGGCCATGCCGGCGGTGCGGCGATGACGCGGGCCGGCGCAACGCCGACCATGAGTCCCAGCCGCCCCAGGCGCCGGCAGAGAGCCGCCGACAATCATCACGACGGCGGCACTGAGCGTGAAGCCGGTCGCCCAGGGTGGCGGCAAACCGTTCGACTGGGGGATGGGTGGGGCGCCGCTCGGCACGTAGAGTGCCTCTGACAAATGAACGACGACGCCATCGCGCGGCGGCTCCCAGGGAGCAGGAGACAACGATGCTGACCTCGCTCTTCGGAGAGCTTGGCCTCGCTCGCACGGACGAATCGGACAGGGTGGCCCGGCCGGCGCATGCGGTCCCGACGGATCGCGGCTTCGAAGCCAGGGCCCTGGTGGAGAGCTCTTCGGCAGAACTCGGCGCAAGCGGCCGAATCGTCGATCGGCATGTACGCGACTTGTTCGTCGTGGGGTCGCCCGCGCAGGCGATGCGTGATCACTTCGCCGCCACGGCGGCGGCAGACGCGTCGACGCACGAGATCACGTTGTTCGATCCGTCGCAGATCTGGGCACGCAGCGTGATCAAGATGTTGTCCGACGCAAGCGGTCAGTCGATCGAGCGGCTCCATCTTCGCGACCACGTCGGTCTGCGCACGCTCGGGACGATCGAACGGACGGCCATCCGCCGATTTGACGAGACGCTGAAAATCTACCGCGCCGATCTGGGGCCGGCAGCGCAGGGACAGCATGAGATCCCGTTCGCGCTGATGGAGCGCAGTGAATTCGCCGCCGTGATCATGGGATCGATGCCGCCATCGGTCATCGACGCCACGCTCGACTCGTTGCGGGAGGCTGCTGGTCATCCGACGTGGCGATGCCGGACGCTGCTGTTCCTGCTGCCACCCGGCGCGATCTGGCTCGCCAACAAGGTGTCGGGAATCCGTTGGCCCGAGCCGCTGTGCGTGAAGGTGCTCAGCGATCCGATGAACAGTGCGTCTGCGGTCTGGAATGCGCTGCTCGGTGTCTGGAATGACGTAAAGGGTTCGCCCCTCCCCCCAAACCGGGATACCGACGCGGATCGGCGTGGGTCGGCTGCAGATCGGCTGGTTGACGCAGCGGCGAATCGGGCCGCCGGACTTTCCGGCGCGGACCAACCGGAGGTATCGGCGCTTGATGCAGCAGCATCAGCGCCGCCGTCGCTGGCGGCGACTACGATCGACAAGCACGCGGCAAGAGAGGCGTTGGCCGGTTTGCTGCTGAGCGACGGAATTCTCGGATGTGTGCTGCTTGAGCTTGCGACCAATGCAGTCGTCGTACGCGAGCAGCCCGCGGGCGCCGAGATCGACCTCGACGCGGCTGCCGCCGCGTGCGGGCCGGTGCTGCGAGCCCATCGGGTCGCCAACCGAAGCATGGGCCTGGCCGATCGGCTCGACGAGCTCGCGGTGCGGACCGGAAGCCGCCTGCAGATCGTGCGCGCGGTACCGCAGCGGCCAGGTTATGTGCTGATGGCGCTCTTCGACACCCGCCGCGTCAACCCGGCGCTCGCGCGCCTGCGGGTCGCCGACGCGGCGAACATGCTGGCCTGATCACGCGCGTCGCGAAGACCCCGGCCGTCGCCGAGGCCGGAGCGTGCCGCGCCGGCCAACGGCCATCCGGCAGGCTACCATCTACGTTGACGTGCACCAGGGCGCGCGCCGCCGGACGGCAACAAGATGAGCCAGGTACTTTTCGACTACACGAAGCAGGACGCGAGCGGGGTGACGTCGACCCAGCACGCCTGGGCCCGTGTGCCCGAGCCGCTGACGCCGGCGCAACGCGATGCGCTCAAGGTTCGCGCCGCCGAACTGCTGCGCCGCCATGACGCCGTGCTGGTGGCGCACTACTACGTCGACGGCGATTTGCAGGACCTGGCTTTGGAGACCGGAGGCTGCGTCGCCGATTCGCTCGAGATGGCGCGCTTCGGCCGGGATCACTCGGCTACCACGTTGGTGGTGGCGGGGGTGCGCTTCATGGGCGAGACGTCGCGGATCCTGAGCCCGCACAAGCGCGTGCTGATGCCCGACCTCGAGGCCACCTGCTCGCTCGACCTGGGTTGCCCGCCGGAGGACTTCACACGCTTCTGCGACACCCACCCCGACCGCAAGGTGGTTGTTTATGCGAACACCAGCGCGGCCGTCAAGGCGCGCGCGGACTGGATGGTGACGAGCTCGTGCGCGCTGGCGATCGTGCGTCACCTGCACCAGCAGGGAGAGAAGATTCTCTGGGCTCCCGACAAGCACTTGGGCCACTACGTGCAGCAACAAAGCGGTGCCGACATGCTGATGTGGAACGGTGCGTGCATCGTGCACGAGGAGTTCAAGGGGGTGGAGCTCGAACTGCTGCGCAAGCAACACCCTGATGCGCTCGTGCTCGTGCATCCCGAATCGCCGCAGAGCGTGGTTGCACAAGCCGACATCGTCGGTTCGACGTCGCAGTTGCTCCGGGCCGTGGTCGAGAACGACGCTCCCGAATTCATCATCGCCACCGACAACGGCATGTTCCATCGAATGCATCAGCTCGCGCCCAACAAGAAGCTGATCGAGGCGCCCACGGCTGGAAGAAGCGCCACCTGCAAGAGCTGCGCGCATTGCCCTTGGATGGCCATGAACGTGCTGCAGGGTGTCATCGACTGCCTCGAGACCGGGCGCGGCGAGGTCGTCGTGCCCGAGCCGGTTCGCGCGAAGGCGGCCGGTTGCATCGAGCGCATGCTCGAGTTCGTCGCGAGGCACCCCGACGCGATTGCCCAGCCGCAGCGCGGTTTCGTGCGGCACCTGGGCGCCGCCTGAGGAAGGCGTGTTCGACCACAACGAAGGCCTCGAAGAGGCGCGCGCACGCAATGTTCGCGACGCGCTGATGGAAGACATCGGCTGCGGCGACTGGACGGCGATGCTCGGTCCCGCGAGCCGCCGCGTGCATGCGCGGATCGTTGTGCGCGAAGAGGCCGTGCTCGCCGGCCGCAACTGGTTCGATGGCTGCGTGCAGGCGCTCGACACCGCGGCACGGGTCGCGTGGAGCTATCGGGACGGCGACGATATGACGCGCGACAGCGTGGTGTGCGAAATCGAGGCCGATGCTCGCGCGCTGCTCTCCGCCGAACGCCCCGGGCTCAACTTCCTGCAGTTGCTCTCGGGGACCGCGACCGTCACCCGCGCCTACGTGCGTGCAGTGGCGGGCGCCTCGCCCAATCCGGCGGGGTGCGCGGTGCTCGATACGCGCAAGACGATCCCAGGCCTGCGGCAGGCTCAGAAGTACGCGGTTCGCGTCGGCGGCGGCGCCAACCAGCGCATGGCGCTGTGGGACGGCATCCTGATCAAGGAGAACCACATTGCGTCCGCCGGTGGCGTGGCGGCAGCGCTGGAGGCGGCGCGCGCCCTCCATGCCGGCGTGGACATCCAGGTCGAGGTCGAAACCCTTGCGCAATTGCGCGAGGCGCTGGACGCCGGCGCAACCAACGTTCTGCTCGACAACTTCGACCTGCCGCGGATGCACGAAGCGGTGGCACTGACACGCGGGCGGGCGCTGCTCGAGGCTTCCGGCGGCGTTACGCAGGAACGGCTGCGTGAGATCGCGGCCACCGGGGTTGACCGCATGTCAGTGGGCACACTGACCAAGGACGTCTGTGCGGTCGACTTCTCGCTGCGCGTGCTCGACCGCATCTGACCGGGCGCCCCACCTTACGCACGCCGCTGAACGGCCACCATGCGATGGCGGCAGGCGGCGCGTTGGTCGGCGCTTGCCAGCCGCGCTGGCAGGCGCTTGCGCCCAACCATGACGTGGCTCACCCCGCCGGACGATCGCGACCTCCTGGCTGCAACGGCGTTCAGCCACTCAAACCCAGCGGCTTGAGTTTGCGACCCCGCGCGGCACGCACCAGCACGCTGGGAAAGCTCACCGGCAGCGCTTCGGGGAAGTCACGGCTGAAGTGCAGGCCGCGGCTTTCGTGCCGCAGCAGCGCGGACCGCACGATCAGTTCAGCGCACTCGACGAGGTTGCGCAACTCAAGGAGGTCACGGCTGACTCGGAATGCGGCGTAATACTCGTCGATCTCGCTCCTGAGCAGTTTGATGCGCGCCAGCGCACGTTCGAGCCGCTTCGTCGTACGCACGATGCCGACGTAGTTCCACATCAAGAGGCGCACCTCGTCCCAGTTGTGGGAGATCACCACCTGCTCGTCGGCATTCTCGACCTGGCTCTCGTCCCAGGCCGGGAGCACGGCCAGCGCTGCCGGACCTTGTGCCAGCAGCTGAGCGGCACACGTGCGGCCGAGGACCACACACTCCAGCAGTGAGTTGCTGGCCAGTCGGTTCGCCCCGTGCAGGCCGGTGTAGGTGGTCTCGCCAACTGCGTACAGGCCCGGCAGATCGGTTCGCCCCCTCAGGTCGGTCACGACGCCGCCACAAGTGTAGTGCGCCGCCGGCACGACCGGGATCGGCTGGCGCGTGATGTCGATGCCGAGTGCCAGGCAGCGCGCGTGAATGGTCGGAAAGTGCTCCTTCAAAAACGATTCGCCCAGATGGGTGGCATCGAGCCAGACGTGGTCGAGGCCGTGCTTCTTCATCTCGAAGTCGATCGCCCTGGCGACGATGTCGCGCGGCGCCAGCTCCAGGCGCTCGTCGTGCGCAGCCATGAAGCGGGTGCCGTCGGGCAGGCGAAGCTGTGCGCCTTCGCCGCGCAGTGCCTCCGTGATCAGGAAGCTGCGCTCTTCGGGGTGGTAAAGGCAGGTCGGATGAAACTGGATGAACTCCATGTTGGCCACGCGACAACCGGCGCGCCAGGCCATCGCGATGCCGTCCCCGGTGGCCGTATCCGGGTTGCTCGTGTAGCGGTACACCTTGCCGACTCCGCCGGTAGCGAGCACGACCGCCGAGGCTGGCAGTGTCTCGACACGCTGTGCGCCGATATCGAGCGCGTAGACGCCATAGCAGCGCGGCAATTCCTCACGATGCAGGTGCCGCGATGTGATGACGTCGACCGCCATCCACTGCTCGTGCAGGCGAATGTTCGGATGGCGCTTGGCCGCATCGAGCAGCGCTTCGAGAATGGCCCGGCCGGTGGCGTCGGCCGCGTGCGCGATCCGGCGCACGGTGTGACCGCCCTCTCGCGTCAGATGCAATCCCAACGGACCGCTCGGATCGGGCGAAAACGCCACGCCTTGCTTGACCAGCCACTCGATCGCACCGGCGCTGCGCTCCGCAATGAACCTCGCCGCACCTTCATCGACCAGGCCAGCCCCCGCCTGCTGCGTATCGCGTACATGGCTGTCGATGCTGTCGTCGCTACCGAGCACCCCGACGATGCCGCCCTGCGCCCACGCGGTGGCGCCCTCATCGAGATGACGTTTGGCAAGCACGACAACCGGCCGTTGCTCGGCCGCGTGCAGCGCCACGGTCAGCCCGGCCAGACCGGCGCCGATGATGACCACGGGCAACGCATCGGGGGTGGAGGGCATACCGGCGTTCCAACTGGTAACAACGTCACATTCTACGAACGTCACCGTCGTGCATTCGTACACCCGTGCTGCCGCACCCGCTCACTAAACTGCTTGGCGAAAAGGGATGCGCACCCTGCTTGCGCGCAGCCCCCCAAAGCCCTAAGAACCGCGAATCAGCAGCTGCATGGGAAAGCCGCTTCACGAAATGGCGTCGTGGGATGCGACCGCCGACACTGCAATTTCGCAGCCGCCGGCGGCGTGGCAGGCCACGCGTACGCAGACCGTACTGCCCACGCGCATGATGGACGATCGCGATGCGGAGCTGGAGGAAGGGCAAATCGACGTGGGGCGTCGCGTCGACAGTCGTACGGTCGAACTGTTTGTCGCCTGCGAGCCCCCCGATGCGGTGCAGCAACAGCTCGAACACCGGCGACCAAACTTCATCGCGATCCACGACGTCGGTACCGCATCGTCGCGCCGCATGATCTCGGGACTCGGTGCGGCCGGCGGTCACGGTGTGCAGCGCCTGGTGATCCGGCGCCAGGGCACCGGGATCGCACTGGCCACGATCGAATTTGCCGAAGTGCCGACGCAGCAAGGCCAGTGGGTGCGCGTCTACTCGACCCACATCGAGGCCGATACGCAAGTCCGCCATGCGCTAGCGCATCTGTTGCTCGCTTATGCAAGCCTGAGCGTGCTGATGATTGGCGAGCTGCCTGCGCATGCACTCGATGGCGCCCTCAATCCGCTGACCGACGCGATCACCGCCGGTCCGTGGATCAACACGCACATGCTGGTGCTACCCCTTGCATCGGCCGCGGCGATCCCGGGTGCGGCCGCCAAGCTGAGCCGACACCGCGGTCTTGAGGTGCGTTCGACTCCGCAGGTGATGCGGCCGAGCGACGCTTGGTCGTACATCAGCAGCAGCTGGAGCCGGTTGCGCGAGAGTGCGGCCGGGACGGCGCTGAACCTGCCCGAGTTCGTGCCGCACTCAGTGGCGTCCCTGTCGGCGCCGGCGGCTTCGCCAAAGACGTTGACTGCGCCGACCGCCCGGCCCGAGCCAAGCTCCACCGTTGCGGGCATTGCTGGTGCCGAGGCTCGGCGGGCACAGGCGGCGCCCCTGCCGATGCGCCCGATGCCGGACATCCCGTCGGCGAAACACCGCCCGACACCGGCGGCGGCCGTAGATGGCGAAATCGATCGCTATGTCGAGCAGGTCCTGAAATTGGCCGGAGTGATCAGCGTCTGTGTGTTCGACAGCGCCAGCCAACGCTCGGTCGCGCATGGTGGCGCACGACCCGGCCCGGCGATGCTGGCCATTCAAGGCGCGACGATGCTCGCGGCAATCAGCGATGCCGCGGGCAAACTCGGCCTGGCTGCCAGCCTCCCCGCAGCCAGCATGACGCTCACGGCCCATCACCTGATTCTTCATCCGCTGCCACGGCCGGCGGGGTTGGTGTTGCACGCCGTCATCGACAAGACGCGTGTCAACCTCACTACTGCGCGCCTGCAGATCCAGCGCCTGGACTCGCTGTTCGAGGCGGCCGCGCTCTAAGAGCGCGGGGCTCGCGCTCACCCCGCTGCCGATTCGTCCCCGACGCGCGCTTCCGCCGCACGCCGGCGGTCCCGCGACCCGTTTTCAGTGCACGACGCGGTCGAAGGTGAATTCCCCTTGCCGAACGTCGACGGGGATGATGTCCTTCGGACCAAACCGGCCTTCAAGGATCAGCTTTGCAAGCGGATTCTCGATTCGATGCTGGATTGCGCGCTTCAGCGGTCGCGCGCCGAACACCGGGTCGAATCCGACCTTCGCGAGTTCCGTTAGCGCTGCGGTAGATACCTCGAGCCGCATCTCCATCTTCGCCAGTCGCTGCTCGAGTGCACGCAGCTGGATCCTGGCGATGCTCTCGATCTGCTTGCGATCGAGGGCGTGGAACACGACCGCCTCATCGATGCGGTTGAGGAACTCGGGGCGGAAGTGCTGCTTGACCTCGGTCCACACGGCCTCGCGGATCAACTCGGTGTCCTGCCCAGCCATCTGCATGATCAGGTGCGAACCGAGGTTGCTGGTCATCACGATTACGCAGTTCTTGAAGTCCACGGTGCGCCCCTGCCCGTCGGTGAGCCGACCATCGTCGAGCACCTGCAGCAGCACGTTGAAGACGTCCGAGTGCGCCTTCTCGATCTCGTCGAACAGGATCACCTGGTAGGGCCGCCGCCGCACCGCCTCGGTCAGGACGCCGCCTTCCTCGTAGCCGACATAGCCCGGGGGCGCGCCGATCAGGCGGCTGATGCTGTGGCGCTCCATATATTCCGACATGTCGAAACGCTGCAACTCGATGCCCAGCACAAGAGCGAGCTGGCGGGTAACCTCGGTCTTGCCGACG
>CP070653.1:5856-9966 GCA_020354665.1 Burkholderiales bacterium | reverse complement strand
ACGTCGCTGACCTGCAGTCCGCGCAGGCCGAGGCGGAGTTCCCTACGGGCCATCGCATCGCCGTCCAGTTTGGAGTTCACACGGCACTCGCGGTTCCGCTGATGCGGGAGAGTGAGGCGCTCGGCGTGATCCTCCTGCGGCGCTTGGTGGTCAAGCCCTTTGACGAGCGCCAGATTGCGCTCTTGCGGACGTTCGCTGATCAGGCCGTGATTGCGATCGAGAACGTGCGGCTGTTCAACGAGACCAAGGAAGCGCTCGAGCGGCAGACCGCGACGGCGGAGATCCTGAGCGTGATGGCACGCTCG
This sequence comes from Burkholderiales bacterium, assembly GCA_020354665.1. Classification (GTDB taxonomy): domain Bacteria; phylum Pseudomonadota; class Gammaproteobacteria; order Burkholderiales; family Burkholderiaceae_C. Next base: position 9,661 of record CP070653.1, on the reverse strand, counting down.
CAGTCCGACGTGCAGCCCGTGTTCGTCACGATCCTGCGCAGTGCGGTCGACCTGTGCCAGGCGAGGCTCGCGGCGGTGTTCCATTACGACGGCACGCTGGTGCACCTGGCCGCGAGCCACGGCTGGCCGGCCGAGTCGCAGGCGTTGAAGGATCGATTCCCGATACCGCCGCACGAGGGCATGGCCAGCGGGCGGGTGATCCTGTCGAAGTCGATCGTGCGCGTCGATGACGCGCTTGCGGACATGAACTACGACCGCAGCTTTGCGGAAGCCGGCCGCTGGCGCCGCCTGCTCGGTGTGCCGATGCTGCGCGAGGGGCGCGTGCTCGGCGCGATCGTCGTCGCATGGCCCGACCCCGGCGCGACGCCCGATCACCAGGTCGGCCTGCTGAAGACGTTTGCCGACCAGGCGGCGATCGGCATCGAGAAGGTCGGGCTGTTCAACGAGATCCAGGACAAGAGCCGCGAGCTCGAGAACGCGAACCGCCACAAGTCGGAATTCCTCGCCAACATGAGCCACGAGCTGCGCACGCCGCTCAACGCGATCATCGGCTTCTCCGAGGTGCTGTCCGAGCAGATGTTCGGCGAGGTCAACGAAAAGCAGCTCGAGTACCTGAAGGACATCCACTCGTCGGGCCACCACCTGCTGACGCTGATCAACGACATCCTCGACCTGTCGAAGATCGAGGCCGGGCGCATGGAGCTCGAGCTGAGCTGCTTCGACCTGGGGCTGCTGCTCGAGAACACGCTGACGCTGGTGCGCGAGCGCGCAACGCGGCACGGGCTGACGCTGAAGCTCGACGTCGGCGACGGCGTCGACGAATGGGTGGCCGATCAACGCAAGGTCAAGCAGGTCGTCATCAACCTGCTGTCGAACGCGGTGAAGTTCACGCCCCCCGGCGGCAGCGTGACGCTGCGCGCGCGGCACGTCGGCGAGGGCGACGGCGCGGAGGCCGTCGAGGTCGCGGTGGTCGACACCGGCGTGGGCATCGCGCCGGAAGAGCAGGGGCTCGTGTTCGAGGAGTTTCGCCAGGCCAGCGGCGACTATCTGCGCAAGTCCGAGGGCACCGGGCTCGGTCTGTCGCTGGCCAAGCGCTTTGTCGAGCTGCACGGCGGCGCGATGCACGTCGACAGCGAAGTCGGCAAGGGGTCGACGTTTGCGTTTATTCTTCCCCATCGCAGTCTGGATGCATTGCAATGAGCACGATCCTGATCGTCGAAGACAACGAGAAGAACATGAAGCTGGTGCGCGACATCCTGCAGCACCGCGGGTACCAGACGATCGAGGCTGTGACCGGCACCGATGGCGTGCGTCTGGCCCGGGAGAAGCACCCCGACCTGGTGCTGATGGACATCCAGTTGCCCGACATCGACGGCATCGAGGCGCTGCGCCAGATCCGCGCCGAGGCCTCGCTCGACAACGTTCCGGTGGTGGCAGTCTCGGCATCGGTGATGCCCGACGAGCAGCAGAAGATCGTGCGCTCGGGGTTCGATGCCTTCGTCACGAAGCCAATTGCGCTCAAGCCTTTCGTCGAGACGGTCGACCGCTTCCTGAAGCAGGGCAGAAGCACACCATGACCGCGAAGGTCCAGGTCGTCGACGACGGACCCAAGAACGTCAAGCTGCTCGCCGACCTGTTGTCGGCCAAGGGATACGCGGTCGCGACCGCCGCCTCGGGGCCGGAGGCGCTGGCGCAGCTTGCCGCCGAGAAACCCGACCTGGTGTTGCTCGACGTGATGATGCCCGGCATGAGCGGCTACGAGGTCTGCCAGGCGATCCGCGCCGATCCGGCGCACGCGATGCTGCCCGTCGTGCTCGTGACGGCGCTCGACCCGACGCAGGAGCGCGCGCGTGGGCTCGAGGCGGGCGCCGACGACTTCCTGACCAAGCCGGTCAACCAGGCCGAACTCTTGGCGCGCGTGAAATCGCTGCTGCGCGTGAAGATGCTGTATGACGAGGTGCAGCGCCAGAAGGCCGAGCTCGAGCAATGGAACCGCGGCCTCGAAAAGCGCGTGGCCGACGGCGTGCAGCAGCTCGAACGGGTGGGGCGCCTGAAGCGCTTCTTTTCGCCGGCCCTCGCCGAGGCGATCACGTCCGGCGGCGCCGACGATCCGCTGAAGACGCATCGGCGCGAGATCACGGTCGTGTTCCTGGACCTGCGCGGATTCACCGCGTTCACCGAGACGGCCGAGCCCGAGGAGGTGATGGGCGTGCTGCGCGAATACCACGCGGCGATGGGGCGGCTGATCCTGGAGCATGAAGGCACGCTCGAGCGTTTCACCGGCGACGGCATCATGGTGTTCTTCAACGATCCGGCGCCGGTGCCCGATCCCGCCGCACGCGCCGCGCGCATGGCGCTGGCGATGCAGCGCGAAGTCGCCGCGCTGGCCGCGGGCTGGGCCAAGCGCGGCTACCAGCTGGCGATGGGCGTGGGCATCGCGCAGGGCTACGCGACCATCGGCGGCATCGGCTTCGAGGGTCGCATCGACTACGGCGCGATTGGCACCGTCACCAACCTGGCGGCCCGGCTGTGTGGCGAGGCCGAAGGCGACGAGATCCTAGTCTCGCAGCGTGTGCGCGGCGAGCTCGACGACGCGTTCCAGCTCGAGGAGGCCGGACAGCTGACGCTGAAGGGCTTCGGGCGGCCGATCCCCGCGTTTCGCTTGCGCGGCCCCGCTGCGTCGTAGCGCCGCCCGCGCAGGTTCATCGCTGGCACGTCACTGCTTGCCGTTGGCCTACTTCAGCAGCGCCACGACGTCGGCGCGATAGCCGCGTGACCCTTACTCAATGACCACCACGTCCACCGGCGCCGCGACGCCCTCCACCGGCCGGCCTGAGCGCACCTGCCGCGCGCGCTGCGACGAATAGCCCTGCGCCACCGCCGTCTCGCGCGCGGCGAGCGTGGTGAGCGCGCGCACGCCTTCGGCCTTGGTGTGGTTCTGGAGCTTCGCGGCGCGGTTGACCGTATCGCCGATCACCGCGTACTCCAGGCGCCCTTCCTCGCCAATGGCGCCGCAGGTGACCTGTCCGACCTCGACGCCGATGCCCACGCCGGGGCCGGGGCCCATTTCGCCGCGGTGCGCCTCGCCCCAGCGGCCCAGCGCGTCGAGCAACGCTTCGGCGCAGCGCAGCGCGTCGGCGGCATAGGTGGCGCTGTGCCCGATCGCGCCGAAGGTGACCATGATGCCGTCGCCGAGATAGGTCGTGATCGAGCCGCGATGGCGCTGGATGATCGGCACCGCGACGCGCTGATATTCGCCGAGCAGCGCGATCAAGGCCTGGGGCTCGAGCGTCGCCGCGAGCTTGGTGAAGCCACGCAGGTCGATGAACATCACCGCGGCATGTCGGCCCTCGCCTTGACCCGGCTGCAGCAGCTCGTCGGCGCGCATCAGCGTCTCGGCCACGTCGGGCGAGAAGAAGCGCGCGAGTTGCATCGCCGCCGCCTGCTCGGCCACCCCGCGCTCGAGCAGCTGCCGCGCGCGCGCCGCGGCGAGCGCGAGCAGGCCGGTCACCATCAGGATCGAGATGATCTTGTCGACTTCGCCGCCGATCAGGATCCTGGCCGCGGTCATGTAGGTGATGTAGTCGCGGGTGAGCAGCGCCATGCCGCCCGGCTCGAACATCGCGTAGGCGAGCAGGATCACCCAGCCGACCGCGGCGGCCGTGCCGGCGAGCACGACATAGCCGGGCGAAAACGACAGCGCGCGCAGTGCGATGAAGATGAAGAAATAGGTGAACGTCGGTGCCTTGAGGTAGAACGCCGCCGGTTGGCCGTACTGGATGTGGAAGCTCCAGATCGTCACGGT
>CP070653.1:0-5756 GCA_020354665.1 Burkholderiales bacterium | reverse complement strand
CTTCGTACGGCTCGCGGCGCAATGGAAACGCGCGTTCACGCAGCACCCGGCTGGCTGGACGGCGTGGGTGCTGAGCCCGAATCCCCGGTTGCCGGGCACGATGCGGCTGAAGGCCTCGCGACGCGTGCCGCTGTGGAATGGCCCGATCGAGTGCCGGCTGTTCCGCTTCGATCTGGTGGCTGGCTCGCCGCGCGGTGCGCCCGGTGCGACCGTCGCTGATCGGAGCACGGCGGCCTCAGGCGGCTGAGACCGCTGCCGCGCGCCGGCGCACGTGCCCGATCCAGAGCAGTGCGAGCGCCAGCATGAGCACCGGCAGCAGCGAGGCGATATTCATGAACGTCCAACCGCCGGTGGTCACGAGCGCGCCGGAGGCAAATGAAGTGACCGTCATCGTCGCGAACACGGTGGTGTCCATCGCCGCCTGGGCGGTGGTCTTCTCATGCGGCCGATAGGCCCCGGTGAACAGCGCGGTTCCACCGACGTACAGGAAGTTCCAGCCGAGCCCGAGTGCCATCAGCGCAACAAGGAATTGCGTCAGGTCGGTCCCGCTCAGCGCCACCGCGATGCACGCGAGATTGAGCGCAACCCCCGCCCACATCACGGGCACGGCACCGAGGCGGCGGATCAGGTTGCCGGTGAAGAAGCTGGGCACGAACATCGCAAGCACGTGCCATTCGAGCACCAGCGCTGCAGCGGAGAACGGGAGCGCGCATTGCGACATCGCGATCGGTGTGGCTGCCATCAGTAGGTTCATCACGCCGTAGCCCAGCGCACAGCCGGCCACCGCGACGATGAACACCGGCTGACGCGCGAGCTCGTGCAGCGGCCGGCCGGGCTCGCTCACCGTTGGCAGCGGCAGCGGTGGGAAAGGAATCAACGAGATCACCGCAAGCGCGAGCAGCGCCACGCCGACCAGTGCGAGGTACGCGCCAGCGAATGGCTCCGGCAGCGCATCGCGAGTCGCCAAGGCCAGGTTGGGGCCGATCACCGCGCCCAGAATGCCGCCGGCGAGCACCCATGAGATCGCGCGCTCCTTGTATGAGACGTTGACGAGCTCGGTTGCGGCAAACCGATACAGCCCGGCGTTGGCGTTGTAGTACCCCGCGATGACGGTGGCCGCCACGAGCAGCCAGAAATTCCGGCTCGACGTCGCATACGCGCACAGCGCTGTCGAGGCAATGGCCACCACGATGCCGAGCTGGAAGGTGCGCTGTCGGCCCCATGCGCGCTGGTGACGCGCAACCAGCGGCGCGGCCAGTGCGCCGCCTGCGACATAGCCGGTCACCGGCAGCGTTGCCATCCACGCCATGGGCGCGAGTGCCAGCCCGGCCAGCCCGTTGACGGCGATGAAAGTGACGTTGTTGATCAGGAAAAAGCCCTGGCACAACGCCAGCAGCAGCAGGTGGCGGTTCATTGCAAAACCATGGGTCGCCGGTGGCGCGAGCGGTCGCCGCCTCTATCGACGCCCAGGCCGCAACCTACGCCCTACCGATCGCGTCGCCAAGCAAGCTCAAGTGCGCCAGCAGCGCAATGGGGGCGGTGTCGGCGCGCAGCACGCGCGGACCCAGGCCGGCAGCGATGAACCCGTGGTTGAGCGCAGCCACTTCCTCGGCTGCAGTTAAGCCGCCCTCGGGACCGCTTAGCGCGATCAGCGTGGCCGGGCCGCCCTGGGCGGCAAGATCGACCACCGCCTTCGCGCCGCGCAGGCTGAGCAGCCACCGCGAGTCCAGCACGCCGTGGGGCAACCGAGCAAGCCACTCGCCCAGCGGGCGCACCGGTTCGACACGCGGCAGACGCGTGCGGCCGCATTGCTGGGCGGCGGCAGCAGCGATCGACTGCCAGTGCTCGCGCTTGCGCACCGCACGCTCGCCGGCCAGACGCAGCACCGATCGCTCGGTGACCAATGGCTGCACCGCATCGACGCCAAGCTCGGTCGCTTTCTCGACCAGTCCGTCCATACGGTCGTTGGCCGGCATGCCCACGGCAAGCGTGACGCGCCAGGCGACCTCGCAATTGCGCGGGTGATACACGCCGACACGGACCTGCGCGTCGTTGCGCCCGATGTGCCCGATGCTCGACTGCCACTCGCCGCCGCGGCCGTTGAATACCACGACCGGCGAGCCGGGCTGCAGGCGCAGCACCTGTACATGGCGGACCGCGTCCTCGGGGAGATCGATCAGGTGCCCTTCCTGCAGCGGAAGGTCGATGTAAAGGCGGTGCGTCATCGCGGGAACGGGGCCCTCGCGCGGGCGGCCCGGGATGCAGTTTGCCTGAGCACCTCGGGCAGTGCTCGACCACGGACAACCCCTAATCGCGGGGTTGGCGCCAGCCGGCAAGATCACGTTATGTCGCCCCTGCCGCGGGCCACCGAATGCGCCGCCGATGTCTCCACTCGCTGACCCTGCGCTGGGGCGCGGCAGCCCCGACGGCGTGCTCGACGAGGTGGCTGCCTGCGCCGCCGCGGATCCAGACAAGGCCGCCGAGGTGCTGCGTTCACTGGACCCCGGCGCACTCGATGCACAGCAGCGCACCCGCTGGGCCTGCCTGCTGAACCGCGTGGTCGGCGAGCGCCTGGGCCGCTGGTCGGAGGCGCAGGGGCAACTGCACGGCGTGCTCGAAGCGCAGGCGGTGTCAACGCCCGGCCTGCTGTGCGAAGTCGGCGCAGCGGCCAAGAACGCGAGCGTACGCGCCGATGCCATTTCGGCGGCGCGCCGGCTGTCCGAATCGACCGCGCTGCCGCTGGACGCAGCGCAGGATGCAATTGCGCTGGCAGCTGTCGGGCACCGCCTGCACCTGCTCGGCGCCTGCGACGCAGCGACCGAGCTGCTCTCGGCGCTCGCACCGTTCGAAGCGGTGATTTGGCGCGATGCCGGCCCGCTGGACAACACGATCGCTGCGATCCTGCAGCAGATCGGCTGGGCGCTGCTGGAGCGGTCGCATGCGGAGCTCGAGCACCCGATCCTGCGCACGGCACTCGCGCGCTGCGCGGCGCTGTGCGCGCGCTTCAGCCGCCGCAGCGGCAGCGCGCTCGACCAAGCCAGTGCCAGCTGCCTGCGTTCGGCCAGCGCGCTCGTGCTTGGCGAACCGGCCCAGGCACTGCGCCATGCCGACGCCGGCCTGACGTTGTTGACCGAAGCCACGAGCCTGCCGGCAGCTGAGGAGCGCGAGCGGCTGCTGCAACAGCGGCGGCGTGCGCTGGATACCCAGAGCCAAGGTGACGACGCGTCCGGCGGCTGATCGGAGCCCGGCCGGGCTTCGCTGCCGATCGCAGGGCCTGCTGCGCAACGCTCAGCAGCCTGCCGCGCCACATCGCGCGGCGCGCGACCCTCTCGTCGGCGATCGGGACCGCCCTCGCTAGGCCTCGTCGCGCAACTCGCGGCGCAGGACCTTGCCCACCGGCGACTTGGGTAGCTCGTCGCGGAACTGCACCACCTTCGGCCGCTTGTAGCCCGTCAGGTGCTGCTCGCAGTAAGCCTTGACGTCGTCCGCGGTGAGCACCGGGTCCTTCTTCACCACGAACACCTTCACCGCCTCGCCGGCCTTCGCGTCGGGAATGCCTACCGCCGCGCATTCGAGCACCCCCGGCATCTGCGTAATGACGTCCTCGACCTCGTTGGGATAGACGTTGAAGCCCGACACCAGGATCATGTCCTTCTTGCGATCGACGATCCTGAAATAACCGCGCTCGTCCACCGTGCCGATGTCGCCGGTGCGGAAGTAGCCGTCGGCGGTCATGACCTTGGCCGTCTCGTCGGGTCGCTGCCAGTATCCGGCCATCACCTGCGGGCCCTTGATCGCGATCTCGCCCGGCGATCCCGGCGGCACCTCGCTGCCGGCGTCGTCGAGCAGCTTGATGTCGGTGTTTGGTAGCGGCAGGCCGATCGTGCCGCTGTAGGCGGTCGCGTCGACGGGGTTGCAGGTCGCCGAAGGACTCGTCTCCGACAGCCCGTAACCCTCGCAAATCGGACAGCCGGTTTTGTCGAGCCAGAGCTTGGCAGTGGCGCGTTGCACCGCCATGCCGCCACCGACGCTCAGCTCGAGGTGGCTCCAGTCCACCTTGCCGAAATCGGGGTGGTTGGCCAGCGCATTGAACAGCGTGTTGACCGCCGGGAGGCTGTGGAAACTGACCTTCGACAGCGTGTCGAGCACCGCCGGCAGGTCGCGCGGGTTGGGGATCAGCACGTTGCTGCCCCCCATGCGCATGCCCAGCATCATGTTCGCCGTGAAGCCGAAGATGTGATACAGCGGTAGCGCACAGACGGTGACGATCTGCTCGCCCGCCGGGATCTTCTTCAGCGCCGGCTGGTACCACGCCTCGCACTGCAACACGTTGGCCACCAGGTTGCGATGCAGCAGCACCGCACCCTTGGCGACGCCGGTCGTGCCGCCGGTGTACTGCAGCACTGCGATGTCGTCGGGACCGACCGTCGGGGCGGTGAACACCTTGGCGCGGCCTCCCTTCAGCGCCTCGCTGAAGCGTACGGCGCCGGGCAGGTCGTAGGCCGGCACCATCTTCTTCACCCGCCGGACGACGTAGTTGACGATCAGGCGCTTGGGGAAACCCAGCATGTCGCCGAGCGCGGTCAGGATCACCGTCCGTGTCGGCACGGTGTTGCGCACCTGTTCGAGGACGTGGGCGAAGTTCTCGATCATCACGATCGCGCGCGCGCCCGAATCCTTGAGCTGATGCTCGAGCTCGCGCGGCGTGTAGAGCGGATTGACGTTGACCACCACGAGCCCGGCGCGCAGCACGCCCGCCACCGCGACGGGGTACTGTGGAATGTTGGGCATCATGATCGCGACGCGGTCGCCCTTGGCCAGGCCAAGCGATTGCAGGTACGCCGCCAGTGCCTGCGACGCCGCGTCGACGTCGGTGAACGAGATCGACTTTCCCATGAACCAGTACGCCGTCCGGCCGGCGTACTTGCGGAAGCTCTCTTCGAGCAGGGCGACGAGCGAGCCGTATTGTTCGACGTCGATCTCGGCCGGCACTCCGGTCGGGTACTGCCTCAACCAGATCTTGTCCATCGACGCCCCTTCTCGCTGCGGCGTCGATTCTGACGGTTTGCTTACGGCGGCTACATCGGGGGATTCGATAGCGAGCGCAGCATGAGCCGAACGACCGGCGCCACCAGAGCGGGATGCCGTCGCCTCCGTGACGGCGCTCTTCGCGCTCAACCGCGGCGAGGTCCTTGTCGCTCAGGGAGATCAACGACCCGAAGGGCCGCAGCGCTGGCACAGCATCGCCGCGTCGAACGGCGTCTCGCCGCGCTGGACCCTCCGATCAGGCCTTCAGTGCGGCCAGCACCTCGTCGAGCATCTTCTTGGCGTCGCCGAACAGCATGCGGTTGTTGTCCTTGTAGAACAGCGGGTTGTCGACGCCCGCGTAGCCCGAGGCCATGCTGCGCTTCATCACGATCGAGGTCTTGGCCTTCCACACCTCCAGCACCGGCATGCCGGCGATTGGGCTCGTCGGGTCGTCTTGCGCGGCCGGGTTCACGATGTCGTTGGCACCGATCACCATCGAGACGTCGGTGTCGGGGAAGTCCTCGTTGAGCTCGTCCATCTCGAGCACGATGTCATAGGGCACCTTGGCCTCGGCGAGCAGCACGTTCATGTGGCCGGGCATGCGGCCGGCCACCGGGTGGATGCCGAAGCGCACGTTGACGCCCTTCTCGCGCAGGAACTTGGTGATCTCGTACACCGTGTGCTGCGCCTGCGCCACCGCCATGCCGTAACCGGGCACGATGATGACG